>CAVUOS010000043.1:0-191370 GCA_963743105.1 Terriglobia bacterium | reverse complement strand
GCTGAGCAGATAAATCGTAATGCTGGCTCTCTCTTTGCGGGCCGTATTAAGGAAGGAATCCTGGATGTTCTGCGCCGGCTTGTTGCTGTCCATAGCCGATCTCCTCAATTGTATAGACTGCGACCTTCCAACTGCCGGCCCACAGCGCAATGGGCAGGCGCAAAGCAACAGCATGTTCCTGGGAAGCCTTCCCGCTGCCACAAGGAACAAGGGGGGACATTCCCGCTGGACCCAGAGTACGGGTCGGCCATACCAGCGGGGCAGATGTGAGTACGATACGGCGATCCTGGGCCGCATTTCAACCGAAAGTTGCCGCGGAACGGTGTCTGGGTCTACACCACTGTGGTGGCAAGAGAAGCAGACTTGCGGTCGAATTCCAACAGCAGGCCGGTTTTCCGAATGCCCTTCCAGCCGTCGGCGTTGCGGAATCCGAAATCTGCACACCGATTTTCCGGAGGAGATCGATGCATCACATCGTCATGTCATTCCTGGTCCAACCCACGATTTCAGGAGCGGAGGCGGCCAAGTTCATCCTGCGCTGGTTTCACTTTATTGCCGGCATTACCTGGATCGGATTGCTTTACTTCTTCAATCTGGTGAACGTGCCTTTTATGAAGCAAGTGGATGCCGGCGTGAAACCGAAGGTCTTTGAGTATCTGACCCTGCCCGCGCTGAACTGGTTCCGCTGGAGCGCGCTGGTGACAGTGTTTCTCGGCTTCTGGTACTGGGCGCAAATCTGGTAGGACCGGACGCGCAGCGTGAGGCGTCAGCCCCTGTAAAACACATTGGCCTTTTCTGCTGATCTGGTGGTGGCGTTCCTTCTCTACTTCGTGATCAAGAAGGTTACCCCGAACGGATATGTGCTCGGGGTGGTCATTGCTTTACTGGTCATGCGGGGATGGTTGCTTGTGCACTACACGCCGGTCGGCAGAGACGATAATCACGTGCTATGATCGGAATCGGCGGAGGCTTCGGCATCGTGATGATGTTCAACGTGTGGGGAATCATCTGGCCGAATAACAAGAAGATCATCCGCGGCACGCTGGCCGGGACGCCCCCGGCAAATGCGGCGGCGCTAGGCCGGCAGGCATTCCTGGCCTCGCGAACGAATTTCTTTTTGTCCGTGCCGATGTTGTTCTACATGGCGGCCGCGTCGCATTTTGCGAGTACGGTGATCTTCGGGAAGTAGGGCTCACCATGCGGCAGTCCGTCATGAACTTTGGCGTATCCTTTCGATGGCGGCTTTGAGGGCACGGCTTTGGCCGTGCTGCGTTGCCGAGAATATTAGAGCGGCTTAGGCCCTCAGGTCCGCGCTGGGCGGTTGAGCCGCCCCAATGGCTTTCCAAGTGGCGCGTCGAAAGGCGCGCCCTTTCAAAACCGGCCCACGGCTCCCGCCGGATTCTCCAGGACTCACCCATACCGCTTGCTCCAAAAAGAAGGGAGCCGGAATCTGGCCCCCCAGTGATCGACAGAACCAAGGTTACCAAGCGAACTTGCCCCAAGGCGGAAGCTGCGTGATATTTGCCACTGGTTCGGGTGGGTGTATGCCGAGTTCTGCACCACGGGGCAAGTGAAACCCGCCCCGGCGAACCAGCTTTAAGCCTGCGCATTCATCAGCCCCTGCGGGTCGTAACCGGTCTCAAATTGCTGGTAGACCGACGCGCCATCTGAAAATCGAGTATTGGCCGAACGAGCTTGGGACGAACTGCCAGTTGAGTCCTTGCCAATCCGCGATCACGGCATGCTGGTTGAGCAGGTTAAGCGCGGTAGCGCTGAAGGGAAGTTGCCGAGCTTTGTTGTTCTTGTTGACTTTGAAAGCATGTGTGAGCTGCAAGTCAGTCTGCGTGTACCACGGTGTACGTTTGGAATAAACGTTGCCCAGGACGGTATTCCCCGCCTAGTCCACGCTTGAGTTCACAAAGTTGCCGCGGCCCCAAATATACGTGCCCTCGATGGCGGCCGGTATGCTACCGGGCCCGTTCCCGTAACCTACGTCTGACCAGGCACTAACCGGACGACCTTGATACGCGACCTGGAAAAGTCCGATGGTTGTGTTCATGCCTTTCCAAGGTTTGGCGTAATAAACGTTCCCCTTGAGGGCATTGGGACGATCCGTCGGCAGAGGTCCGTTGGCGGACTTCCCCTTGGAAGCGAAGTAGTAAAACGGCTCGTCGAACGAACGAGTCGATCCGGCGAGTTGCGTCCCCCGGCGCCGCCGTCAATCTGGTCGGTTGTGGTCAAGCCCGGTACTTCCCCAACAGGCTCTCCAAGCGTAGCCGATATCCCTGCCCAGCCTTTGCTGGTGGTCTTAGTGACGCGGAACTCCAGACCATTGTAGTTACGGACGGCCTGCGGGTTGTTAGGGCACGTTGGACAAGTGCCGAAGTCGTTGTCGGGCGTTGAACGCGGGTACGCCAGGGCCGTACGCAGTGCCAAGCGATGTCAGGAAATTGGCATAACCGTCGATGGTCTTGTTTACGCCTTGGCCGGGATTGACGATGGTGTACATTTCGAGGCTTCCGGGTCGGCGAATGAAGCATCCTCAATGACATGGTCGAGACGTCGACGGTCATAGCGGGCTTCGAATGCCCAATCCCTCTTGATCTGGTAGTCCACTCCAGCCACGTACTCGTGCTGGCGATAAGGCTTTACGCCAGGCGCGACCGGCTCTTCCGGGCGGAAATTAGTGTTCTCGATAAGCGAAATACCAGTAGCGCTGTCAATCAGGCTTGGCGGAGTTACGCCGCCCTCGAACGTCGCTCCTGTGTTGGAAGGCCCCGTTGGGCAAGCACGGCCCGCGGCATTGCCTACGAAAGTAAGATCTTGGGGCAAGAAGGTGCCGTTAGCATCTGGACCAAGAGGGTAGTTGCAGGTACTCCACCCCTGTGCCCCGAACGAGGTCTGGGCCAATAGCAGCTTCATGACGTCGTTGACGACGCCATAGCTGCCGAAAATCTTTATCTTGCCGTTGGCGGATCCCCATGCAGCTCCCAAACGAGGCTCGAGTTTGTCGGTCCATGACCAGCTGATAGTGGTGATGTTCGGTGTCCCGATCCCCGGGGGAACAGGCAGGGTCTCCTTCTCGACCCGGAGACCTAGGTTGAGAGTTAAACCATGACCGATGGTCCATGCATCCTGCACGAACAAGGCATGGTTATGATCGATGGCCGGCACAACCGCTCCGGCAGGATTCTTCAAGATGGTTGCGAAATCCGAATTGGTGACGTAGCCGTACTCACCGGCGCAGACGCCCCACTGACCAATCAGTCCCGTTGGCGGCGGCCCCACTGATCCGCACTGACTCCCGCCATATGACGTGCTAGCGCCATAGCCTACCCCAGGAGTAGCCGTCACCAGCACTTGTGGTATGTTCCCGTGCTGATTAATAACGTTCCACAGACGGTTAAATTGGTAGCCGACTTTGAGGTTGTGAGTACCCCACCATCCGCCCTTGAAGAAGGCTACATCCTCGTTAAACTGATCGTGCTTACTGGCATTGAACTCAGTGAAGCCCGTCTTATGCGGAGCGGTGGTTGTGCCCGCCGGCACCTGCAGGGCGGTTGGGTAGGGATTGCCCGCATTATCACAGGGAATATTGGTGCCAGGGCAGTTTGTCGACCCGATCGGTCCGGCATTGAAAACAAGTTCAACCCCACTCGTAGGCCAGCCGAAATCGTGGTAGTTATTGAAGAAGTAGCCGAAACGAGTGGTAGACACGATCTTCGGAGTCAGACTTATATCGGCGCCAAAGTTGTACGTGGAGTTGGGCTGAGAGAAGCCGAGGCCATGCGAATACGAGGTCAGGGGTGTAAAGATCCCCGATGCGTTCCCTATCCCGGTGTTCAGATAATTCTGTGACGCGATCGAATCCGGTGCCGGCAGGTTGACTCCAGACTCGCGTTGGTACTGATATAGCCACGAGGCGAAGACGCGAATCTTCTGCGTCAGCGTCGCGTCGATTCGAGCCGTACCATAGTACTGCTGGAGGTCCTGCGTAAAGAGCTGGTTTCCCAAGGACGCATTCGGACAGGTGTTATAGATCGGCGAGGAAGGGTTGAAACAATCCGACGGCCCAAAGTTCACGGTTCTTCGGGTTGAACTGAAAAAAGGTGCTAAACCTGCGAAGAACCATACGCGATCCTTCATGATCGGACCACCAACGGTAAAGCCGGGCTGAACGTACCGGAAGTGGTCTTTCTTGGGCATATACGTCTGGACATCGGGTTCCCCCTGGGAATTGAAAGTGGGAGTCGGATCGTAGCGCAGAGTGCCGTTGGGAGATCCGTCCATGGCGTCGGACTCGTAGCTCCCAAAGAACGAACCATGGTAGCCATTGCTGCCTTTCTTCATGACCACGTTGATCACGCCACCCAGAGCCCCGCCGTACGCCGCTTCAATTCCCGAGCTCTTTACCTGAACTTCCTGAATAAAATCGAAGGGAACTTGAGCTCGGGATGCGCCACCGGAGATGTCCTCGGTGTCTTGTCCTTCGACAAGGTAGGAACTCTCCGAGTCGGCCGCGCCGCCGATCATGAACCCCGCGCTGTAGCCGTTGCCGCTGCTACCCGGCAGCGCGCCGCCGGTGCCGCCCATAGCCCCGCCCAATGGTTCAGCGCGAGCCATCGGCGCGTATTGAATAACGGATTGGAAGCTGTAGCCGTGCGGCGTGTCCCGCAGCGTATCGCTCGTCAAGTTCGTTTGGTTCGTGTTTGTGGTGACATCAATTACCGGAGCGGCCCCGCTAACCTCAACGACTTCGGACGTGGCGCCGACGTCCAAGGTGATATCAACTGTTGGGAGGTGGCCAACTTCTAGCGTCAATCCTGCGTGTTTCACCGTCTTGAAGCCTTTGGCGGTGACTTCGATGTTGTAAACCCCCGGAGGCAGGTTCGCGAAACGGTAATAGCCGGTTGCGTCGGTATCTAGTGACTTGTCGCCCGCCAGCGTGCTTCCACGCACGACCACGCGGGCATGGGATACTACCGCTCCGCTAGCATCCTTTACTGTTCCTTGTAAGCCCGCGGTTGTTTCCTGGGCTAACAAAGCCAGCCCCGACAACATGACGGCCGCTGTTGCCAAAAACACAAATGGCTTCATGAATCTGGCGAATCGCATCTCCTGCCTCCTTAAAGTTCCTCGCAATTGAGAACTCAGAATCCGATCAATGCCCCAAGCACCGCGGTCTGAGAAGGACGCGACTGACGAGACCCCCGCTAGCTGAACTTTTTCAAAAAGAGAAAACGGGAAACTACGGAACTAATCAAGGGCCCCACGCCCTTGACAAAACAGCTCTCACTGGAAAGCGGACAAAACAATACTCTAATAACACGGCGCAATGCAACTACCAAGCCAAACAAAAAATATTGAAAACACTTTGTTATCAATGTCTGGAAGCGGACTTCACGGCGAGTGGGTATTAGATTTTATAGAATCGCGCGTGCAACGCTATGGCATTCAGTAGGTAGCGGACCTCGCACCCGAAATGCAAGCTTGGTCAGGACGGTGGTTATCGCCTCTTGCGGGCGGGTCGCGACGGCACTTCCCCCGGCGCCAGCACCCGACGCACGATCGGAGTGTTCAGCTTGTACTTGCGTTCGCTGACGTTGCCGGTATCGTCCTGCACTCGCAGGATGAAGACGGGCAGGGTGCCTTCTTTGTCGAAGGGCTCCTGGGTGACAGTTACGGGCAAGACTCCATCCAGCCCGTGCTCTCGATAGGCGGTTTCGTAGCGGTGCTTGCGTACGTTCCAGGTAAAGACGCGGATCTGGTCGTAGTCGTATGGGGAACCGTCGCGCGCCTCGGTGAGCACGCAGAGGTATTGCGAGACCTTCCTGGCTCCGTCCTGGACTTCGTTTAGCCTGAAGAATGCCACGAAGCGCTGGCCTTCCGCGTATTGCGCGATCTCAAGCGGGACGTCGACATCAACCATGCGGGCCAGCACCCATCCAACGCGGCTCAGATCGTCGCGCACCAGCCACCAGTCCTCCATGACCGGACCGGCGGGCGGCTTGGCTCCTGGCTTGGTGGCGACCGGCCTGGCCGCGGGCGCAGCGCCCGTTTGCTTCTCGGCAACGGCCCGCTTCAGGATCGCGACTTTCGCGCCCGTGGCAAGCTGGTAGAGGTGCTCGGTCTCGCGTCCGGGAGTGATATGGAGGTTGGTCTCGTTGCGTAGGACGCCGGGAGCTTGAACCGGGGCGCTCTGGTTTTCCTGGGTCAGTTCTTGCAGGCCGTCGAAGGTTTTCTGATCCACCAGATATCGCTGCTCGACCCAGCCCTCAATGCCGCTGGCGGTGCGCACCCGGGCGAATCGCTTCTCGCGGTCAATGATTTCGACGCGCTCTCCATTTTTCACGGTGCCGACGCGGTTATAGATTGCGGCGACCTGGTCGCGCAGCGTCGCCTGCGGGGCGGACACATAGGCCACTTCCAGCACGCGGTGACGTCCTCGACCGCAAGCTGCCAGCGCCATTGCGATGGCAAGGGCACCGACCAGCCATTTTGTTCGCGATTGGCCCGGTTTCATAGGGAACGTAACGTCTGGAGAACCATTCACTCTGGAGAACCATTCACTATAGCGCGTTGGCTGGCAACGCGTAGCTACACGAAGGTTTACGCGTGGTGCAACCCGAACCGTTGTTCCAATGATGCAAGACAACGGCACTCCGGCTCGGTTACCATAGATTTGCGATCTGGCTGGCAACGGCAGGTTGCCGCAGGCCCGGTTTCGGCGTCTAAGGAAATGGGGACATGGCGTCGAATCCATCAGGCTCGAAATTAAAGACACTCTCTATGAGAAGCGCAACCTGGAATCGTTTCGTGTTTTTGTCGTTCACTTCGATTTTTCTAGCGTTGGCGAGCTTGTGTGCCGCCGCACAGGACACGGTGGACACCGTTCTGCGTCCGCCGAAGGGGGCGCAGGTCGCTATCGTCATCTTTGAAGATCTGGAGTGCCCGATGTGCCGGCGGACTGCGCCGCTGGTCGAGCAGGCGTCGAAAACCTACAAGATTCCAGTGGTGCGCCACGACTTCCCGCTGCCCATGCACCCGTGGTCGTATCAGGCGGCCGTGATTGCGCGCTATTTCGACACCCATTCCAAGGCGCTGGGCAACGAGTACCGCGACTACATCTTCGAAAATCAGCTGGAAATCAACCTGCAAAACCTGCGTTCCTATGCCGAGAAATTTGCGACGGCGCACAAGGTCGATCTGCCGTTCGTCATTGATCCTAGCGGCAAGCTGGCCGCGCTGGTAAACGCCGACCGCGACCTGGGCAAGGCCATCAAGCTCGACCACACTCCGACGGTGTACATCGTCAGCAGCCGCAATCCCAACAAGCCATACGTGGAAGTCAAGGACAACAATCAGCTCTATTCGACGATTGACGCGATGATGAAGGAGTAAGGGCGTCAATACCTGTGTGTCCTGCGTGGGGACGGCTTGTGTGGGGACGGGTGCCTTCGCCCGTCGCACGCGAGCGCCGCATCCAACCCGGAAAAATTTCCTTGCCACGGATTGCCGCGGATTCACACGGATGAGTCAGTATCCCGCTTTGGAGCATCCTGCAAATCTCCTGTAAGAGAGGTTGCGGGAGGCGGACTTGGGGAAGTATCATCGCCTGCCGTTACGAATTCCGAGGGCCACAAATGCATCCGACCTTATTCAGGAGCGCGCAACCCATACTAATGGTTCTTGTTGCTCTCTCCGCTTTCGCGCAGCAAGCTTCTCAGCCACCATCCATTCCCAGTACCGGCTTCGCCGGGCTAGACCAATATCGGGCGTCGCGCATTGCTGTGTTCACAGACGACTACGGGCAACTGGCGCGCTATCGCGAGGCCAACGCCAAGCTCGGGCCACCGCCCGCGGGCGGGAATCGTGTGGTGTTTTTCGGCGATTCGATCACCGACATATGGAAGCTGCAGGATTACTTTCCCGGCAAGCCTTACGTCAACCGCGGGATCGGCGGACAGACTACGCCGCAGATGCTGGTGCGATTCCGTCAGGATGTGATCGACCTGCATCCCAAGGTGGTTGTGATTCTGGCGGGCACCAACGACATCGCCGGCAATACCGGGCCCATGCGCACTGAGGACATCGAGGCTAACTTGGCGTCCTTCGCCGAACTGGCGCGGGCGCATGGCATTCGCGTGGTGTACTCGTCGGTGCTGCCCGTGCACAACTACACCGAGCGGTCGAAGGATTTCTTTGCCCAGCGTCCGATGCCGCGCATTCTCGAACTCAACCAGTGGCTCAAGGATTTCTGCGATAAGAACAATATCGTGTACCTCGACTACTTTTCGGCGGTGGCCGACGACAAGGGCCTTCTGAAGAAAGATCTGGCCGACGATGGGCTGCATCCGAACGATGCGGGCTACAACATCATGGCGAAGCTGGCCGAGGCCGCGATCGCGAAAGCAACGAAATAGCCAAGCATAGTTCGCCCTTAAGCCGTTCGACGGGAATCTGTGTTCGGGCTGAATCTTTCCCCCACTGACAAGCTCTATAATGGAGTACGAGTTTCCGACCGCTGAAGCCTACGGGCATACCTGAGGCTGCGGCGGCGAGGGAGAACGCGAGCGAGGGCTCTGCGCTACTTCCCGAGGGTTCCGGTGGAAACGCCGGTGCCTCCCGCGTCCGGAGGATGCATTGGAAAGGAAACGACCTGCCGGGATTGTCCCGCCGCGTCCCCTTTCCAGCCTTTAGCAATTAGCACTTGGCATTTAGCGAATCGAGCGACGTGCCGCATACCGATCCGGCTAAATGCTAATTGCTAAGTGCCAATGGCTGCTCTTCACGACAAATTCGGCCGCGCTATTACGGATCTGCGGATCTCCATCACGGACCGCTGCAATTACAAGTGTGTCTATTGCCGGACGGGGAATGAAGGCGCTCTCTACGGGGATCTTCCCTTCTCCGATTATTTGCGTATGGCTCGTGTGCTGGTGGGGATGGGCATCACGAAAGTTCGTCTCACCGGCGGTGAGCCGCTGCTTCGCAATGGCGTCGTGGAGTTCGTGCGCGAATTGGCAAAGTTCGACATCAAGGGCTAAAGCCCTCATCTTCTGCGAGCGGTAACGGCGGTGAGCCGCTCGATATCGCTCTGACTACCAACGGGCACTTGCTGGCGGACCTGGCGCAGCCGCTTAAGGACGCGGGGCTGACCCGCGTGACCGTGTCGATGGATGCCGTCGATCCCGACCGCTTCGCCCGCATCACCCGCGTCCCTAATGGGTACGATCATGTGCTCGCCGGGATCCGAGCCGCGCGCCGCGCTGGCCTCTGGCCGCTGAAAGTGAATTGCGTGCTGATGCGCGGATTCAACGAGGACCAGATCATTCCCTTCGGCATGTTCGCCCGAGAAGAGGGCGTGACCGTACGCTTCATCGAATTCATGCCGCTTGAAGAAGGCCGAACCTGGGCGCCTTCGACCGTCGTGACGCTCGACGAAATTCTGGCCCGCATGGCCGAATACCGCCCGCTAGTTGAGATTCCGCATGCCCGCTCGGAAACCGCGCGCCGCTACCGCTTCGAAGATGGCGTCGGCGAAATCGGGATTATTGCCCCCGTCTCGCATCCGTTCTGCGGTCATTGCAGCCGCATTCGTATCACCAGCGACGGAAAGATCCGCACTTGTCTCTTTTCGGTTTGGGATCACGACCTGCATGCGCAGATGCGCCGCGGCGCCAGTGACGAAGACCTGGCGGAATTCATCCGCGGAGTCATCGCGAAGAAGGAAGAACGCCACCACATAGGAGAACCGGATTTTGTCCCCGCCTCACGCACCATGGTGCACATCGGTGGATAAGTCGTAGAGACGTAGCTTGCTACGTCTGGCCGTCAGCAATCCCAATGCGACCAGAGAGGACGTTGCAAGCGACGTCTCTACGATAAGATCGGTACGTGAACGGCAGAAGCTTGCTTTCGACCATGGGAGCCGTCTCCCTTCTTCTGGCCGCTGCCTCAGGTCAGCAAACCTACCTCGGCTTCGACCGCAACGACTATCCCGGTGACGCCAATCTCAAAACTCTGCGGCAGACGTTTTCCTACACCGGGTACTGGCTCAACAATCCTCCGGGGGCGACGTCGAATTCCTGGGCAGGACATCGGGCCGCAGTTGAGTCCGCCGGCTTCGGCTTCCTCGTTTTGTTCAACGGGCGTCTCTACGCGGAATTGAAGACGGTCGCGAACGCACATCGGCTGGGCAGTGCGGATGCCCTCATCGCCGCCTCCTCCGCCAGGCGTGAGCGCTTTCCGCGCGGCACGATCATCTTTCTCGATCAGGAGCAGGGCGGGCGCATGCTGCCGGAGCAGAAGGCCTACATCTACGCTTGGGCCGATGCCATCACCGGTGTGGGATTTCGCGCGGGCATTTATTGCTCTGGGATGCGCTCCACCGATGGCGAAAATGTCGTGACCGCGGAAGATATTCGCCAGACCGCTGGCTCGCGACAAATCACATATTGGGCGATCAACGACGCTTGCCCGCCCTCGCCCGGATGCTCGTTTTCGCTCCTGCCTCCCAGCCCTTCGAAAAGTGGTATCGACTTCGCTGAGGTCTGGCAGTTCGCCCAATCTCCGCAGCGCAAAGATGTCGCCGGACACTGCACCAACTACAGCCACGATGGAAACTGCAATCCGCCGGGAACGGCTCCGGCCCAGGGGCTTCACATCGACCTGAATACCGCCACGTCGGCAGATCCCTCCCACGGGCGCACCCACTGAACACCCCCTGAACCTTGACGAAGAATTGACGTAACTTTGCGAAAATCTACAGCAGCTTGCGTCGCAGTTCGTCTATACAGTGAGCCTGCGGCAAGAGAGCGGCTGGATATTCTGTGAACTCCGCGCACGCGCAAAGCCGCGAAGGACGTACCATCTCTCGCATCACGCATCGGAATGTGCTGGAGGAATGTATGAACCGAAGCATGACGTTATTCGTTTCCCGCGCAGTTCTGATGTTTTCATTGCTCAGCGGTTTCATCGCCGCGCAGACAAAACAAGTTCTTCCCGGACCGATTCCTACCCAAATCGCCACGGCAAAGAATAGTGTTCGTCGCCAACGCCGGGGGAGATGAACCTGGAATCTCCGAACCCCTTTTTAGCGGAGGAGTCGATCGATCCTATAACCAGTTCTATGCCGCGGTGAAGAGCACCGGCCGCTACGAGTTGGTTGGCTCCCCCGCCGAGGCAGACTTGCTCTTCGAAATCGGGTTCAAGGCATTGTGACCGCCACAACAGTATTTAAGGGCGACACCATGGGACCTCCTACGATCCGCAATTTCGACTGGAAATTCGCGATCCAAAGACCAATGCTTTGCTATGGGGATTCACCGAACACATGGAATGGGCCATCTTGCAGGGCAACCGGAACAAGAATTTCGATCAGGCTGCCGCCCGCATTGTGACCGACGTGCTAACCCTGGGCACGCGCGCGACCGGCGCGGCAGCAACCGCAAAGCCGTAGCCCCGGCTTGCAGGTGCGCTAAAATAGCTTATCGCCATGGCCGACCGCACTTTCACTCTGGACGAAGCTCAATCATTGTTACCGGTGCTCGAATCACTGCTGCGCACGGCTATCCACGCCAAGAAGATCATCGATGAGACCGATGCCGAGCAGCAGGCTCTGCAACACCGCGTTTTTCTCAATGGCGGAATGTTTCTCGACATCGTGCCGCTTGCCCGGCGCAAAGCCGAGCGCGCCAAGGCCGAGCAGCGGGCCAAGGATGCGCTCGCGGAAATTGATTCCATCGGCGTGCAGGTAAAAGATCTCAATATCGGATTGCTCGACTTTCCCTGCGAAGTCGAAGGACAGATCATCCTGCTCTGCTGGAAGCTGGGAGAAAAAACCATCACCCACTGGCACGGGTTGCAGGAGGGGTTCGCCGGGCGCAAGCCCATCGATCAGCGGATCGCGAAGGCGAAGAAGGTGAATTAGCGATGAGCTGTGAGCAATGAGCGATGAGCAAATCCCGGTCTTGCTCAATGGCTCATTGCTCAGTAGCTCCCAGTTCTCCATTTCGGTGCGCTGCTTCCATGACGCTCCGGTTGCCTCCAAGCTGCACATTCCAAATTGCTTCGGGCGCGAAACATCCTCTGGAATCTTGTGTTTACATGGAAGGAAACGGTTATAGGCTGATGTAGGCTTTCTGCGGCACAATGAGTCTTGCCTGGGACTCCCGTTCTGCCGCAATTTTTGGAAGGGCATAATACATGAACCGGTCGATCATTGGTTGGGTGATGTTGGCCACAGCAATTCTGATCTTTTCGGTCGGTTCGTTTGGGCAAATTGCAGTCGGTGTTTCGGTCCGCATCGGGCCACCGCCGCTCCCCGTGTACGCGCAGCCGATCTGCCCCGGCCCAGGCTACATCTGGACGCCCGGTTATTGGGCCTGGGACGACAATGACGGCTACTATTGGGTACCCGGAACGTGGGTCGTGGCCCCGGTCGGCATGTTGTGGACTCCCGGCTACTGGGGATGGGGCGGCGGATTCTACGTCTGGCATGGGGGTTACTGGGGGCCGCACGTCGGCTTCTACGGTGGGATTAATTACGGATTCGGCTACGGCGGAGTCGGTTTCGCCGGCGGCGAATGGCGCGGGCGCTCTTTCTATTACAACCG
Organism: Terriglobia bacterium; assembly: GCA_963743105.1. Taxonomy (GTDB): domain Bacteria; phylum Acidobacteriota; class Terriglobia; order Terriglobales; family Acidobacteriaceae; genus Sulfotelmatobacter. The sequence goes on along the minus strand of CAVUOS010000043.1, from coordinate 178,753 downwards.
CTCCGTCACCAATGTCAGCGTCACCAATGTGACCAACGTCTACAACCGGACCGTCGTGGTCAACAACCGATCAACGACTAGCTTTAATGGCGGAACGAGTGGAGTGCAGGCCCGCGCGTCCCGTCAAGAGGAAGAGTACGGACGAGAAAGGCACACCGCAGCCCTCGACGTACAGACCCACCACGAGCGCGCAGCCGCAGGGAACCGCGAGAACCTCGCGTCGCAGAATCATGGGCGGCCAGCGATCGCGGCCACGGCACGGCCCGGAGACTTCAGCCGCCATGCCGCGGTTCCGGCCCGGGCAGCCGGCGGCGAATACCATGCGCCGACTATGTCGCCAAAACAAGCGCGCGTGAATCCATCTGCCGCCAACCGCGCGAACTCAATGGCGGGCGCCATGAACAATAATAAGGCACGGTCCAATGAAGCCTACCGCCCCTTCACCCCGCCGGCAAAAAACAACGGGGCGAACCCACGGACCAACGAGATTTACAACCGCGATCAGGGGAGCAGCTACAACCGGGGGAACGAGAGTCGTCCTCCGCAACAGCATCACGAGGCGGCGCCACCCCGGCAGGCACCGCGTCCGGCGCCACAGCAGCACTCCAGTCCGCCGCCGCACGCCAGCCCCCCGCCTCAGCACCACGCTCCTCCGCCAGGGCCACATCACGGCAAGGGACGCTAGAGAACCGCATCAGAACAAGGAATGTGGTGACAGCCGAAGGCTGCTGTCACCACATTTCCCGGTCCTGCCTCAGGACCGGAATTCCTGCGCAAGGTTCCTGCCAGGCCTCGTTCTATGGCAGTAACGATCCGGGGTTATGGCACGGAAGTGTAATTCGAATGAAGTTTTTTCTCTGCTACAATTTAGGCACAGGATCGCACCCCCAGCCCCTGAACCAGCGGCCCAAGGAGTCCCAGAAAACATGCCTGCCCTGAGATTGAAAATAGTCGGCGCATTCGCCGTGCTTCTTAGCTTAGCCTTGGCCGTGAGTTGCAAGGGATTCTTTGTGGATCCGACGCTCACTTCGGTGGCTGTCGGACCACAAAATCTGTCCCTCAATGTGACCCAGCAGTGGCAAATGTCCGCGACCGGGACGTATGACGATGGCACGCAAAAGACCATCAGTTCCGGCGTCATCTGGTCTTCCAGCGACCCGAACACGGTATCGGTTGGCCAGACCACGGGCAAAGTGACCGCAGTTCAAATCGGCGCGGCGACGATTTCGGCGAGTGCGGGAAGTTGTTCGGCATGCTCGGGATCGACGACAGTCACGGTTGTCCTGCAAGGCGTAACTTCAATCACGGTCGATCCGAGCAGCCAAAGCACCACCATAGGTGGTACCACGGTCTACTACACCGCTCTAGCCAATGGGTCTACCGATATTACCAACGCCGGAGCTGTGTGGACGGTGGTCGACTCCACAAACACCGATCAGACAGCGAACTTCACATTAGCGTTTATTGCCGGTCAGGGTGAAGGATTCTTGCCGACAGGCAACGCTACAGTGGGAACCTACACAGTGAAGGCCACCTACAACAATATCGTGGGCACGGCAACGCTGAACGTTACGAATTAATCGCAGCGTCTGGTCGCCCAAGGGAATGTGTGGGGACGGGCGCCTTCGCCCGTCCAGCCAAGCGGAGCGAGGCGCATCCGACCACGGTACTGGGCAGGGATTACGCTTATTTACACAGAAGCTAAACGTTACATCCCGTCGTAGTTCGGCCCACCGCCGCCCTCGGGAGGAACCCAGTTGATGATCTGGTAGGGGTCGGCGATATCGCAGGTCTTGCAGTGCACGCAGTTGGAAGGATTCAAGCTGATGCGCTTGCCATTGGGCTGGCTCGAATCATCCAGCATCTCGTAAACGTTCGCCGGACAGAAGTTCTGGCAAGGGCTGCCGTACTCCTTCACGCAACGTTCGTTGCAGACGTTCGTATCGTGGATGACAAGGTGAGCAGGCTGATCCTCTTCATGCTTCGTGCCTGAGTGATAAAGATCGGTGAGCTTGTCAAACGTCAGCTTGCCGCCGCCCTTGGCCGGGCCGAGCAGATGAGCTTCTGCACCGCCGTCAGCGGGCAACTCGCTCAGCTTCTTCATCCGGAGGTGCCCGGGTGTGGCGGGATAGCGATTCCGCAGGCCGCGGCCGCCGGTGACCGTCTGCAGTCCTACATGGAACATGCCCGCGAACATGCCATGCTCGAACCCTTGATGGAAGTTGCGGACTTTCCAGAGTTCTTCTTTGATCCAGCTCGATTCGATCTTCTTCTGGAATTCGCCGAGAGCAGTGGCGGAGGAGTCATCTTTCTTCAGCGCCTCGAACGCGGTCTCGGCCGCGAGCATCCCGCTCTTGATCGCGAGATGAATTCCCTTCAGCCGCGCCGAATTCAGGAAGCCCGCCGCGTCGCCAAGGATCATCCACCCGTTGCCCGCAACCGGCGGAATCGCCCACCAGCCGCCGTAGGGCATCGACTTCGCTCCGTAGCGGATCATCTTGCCGCCCTCGAGCAGCTTCGCAACGAATGGGTGCTTCTTGAACTCCTGCAGCACGTGTTGTGGATCGAGACGCGGGTCTTCGTAGTCGAGGCCGGTCACGAAGCCCAGGGATACGATGTTGTCTTTCGAGCCGTAAATCCATGCGCCGCCATATTCATTGGTCGTTAGCGGCCACCCCATGGTGTAGATGACTTCCCCGGGGGCAACCCGGCCTCCAGGAACCTCCCAAAGCTCTTTCACTCCGACGCCGTACGTCTGAGGATTTGCATCCTTCGCAAGATCGAACTTCTGAATCAAGTCCTTGGTCAGGGATCCGCGCGGACCCTCGGCAAGAATCACGACTTTCGCGTGCAGATCGTACCCCGGCTCGAAATTCGACTTGGGACGTCCTTCTTTGTCGACGCCCTTGTCGTCGGTGCGAACGCCAGTGACGCGGTCGCCGTCGAACAAAAGCTCGGATCCGGCAAAACCTGTGAACACCGTGATACCCGTCTCCTCGACCTTGCTGCCCAGCCACTTCACGAACCTATTCAGCGAAATGACATAGTTGCCGTGGTCGCGCAGAAATGGCGGCGTGACGGGAAGCTTGAACTTTGATTTCTCGGTAAAGAAGTAGACCGCTTCTTTCGTGACCTCAGCGTCGAGCGGCGCATCTTTCTTGAAATCCGGCAGCAATTCCGCAATCGCGCGCGGATCGAGCAGCGCTCCAGACAGACAGTGCTGGCCAACCTCGCGAGCTTTCTCAAGGACGTAGATATTTTCCTTGCTGAGCTGGGCGTCGGGATTCACGGAATTGTGCGCGTCAATGAGTTGAGAAAGCCGCAGCGCGCAAGCCATTCCGGCCGGCCCGCCGCCGACAATAACAACGTCGGCCGGCATCTGCGGACGTTCCACGCCTTCGAGAGGCTTTCGGAAAACGAGCATTTATCTCCCAGCCTGCCAACTTCTTTGCCACGGATTCACGCGGATGAACGCGGATCAAAACGAGAACTTGAATATCGATTTAGATCAGCGATGATCGGCGTTGATCCGCGGGGAGGAAGTTATCCTCCCGCCTTCGCTTTTTTCACCTCTTCAATCAGCGGCGGAACGATGTCGAACAGATTGCCCACAATCGCATAGTCGGCAATCTCGAAGATCGGCGCCTCGGAATCCTTGTTCACCGCAATGATCGCTCGTGAGCCTTTCATCCCCACAATGTGCTGAATCGCGCCGCTGATCCCCAGAGCCAAATACAGCTTCGGGGCAACCGTCTGCCCTGACGATCCAATCTGCCGATCCATCGGCAGCCAGCCCGAGTCGCAGATCGGACGCGATGCCGCCAGATCTCCGCCCAGGGCGTCCGCCAACTGCTTGGCGATCTCGATATTTTTCTGCTCTTTGATGCCACGGCCCACGGCAACGATCACTTCCGCCTGCGTAAGATCGACCGCCTGCTTCGCTTCTTTGAACACTTCCTGCGGCTTGTTGCGAATCACTCCGTCGGCGATGTCAACATTGACCGTCTCAACCGGAGCCGCGCTCGCGCCTGCTTCGGCCTTGTCGCCACGAAATGATCCGTTCTGGAAGGTCACGAACCACGGAGCATCGCAGGTGAAGCTGACGTCAGCCGCGAGTTTGCCCTGAAACATCTGTCGAGTAAACACAAGCTTCCCACCGTCGTGCTTGTATCCAATGCAGTCGCTGATGACGGTGCGTCCCATGGCGGTCGCCAGCTTGGGCACAAAGTCGCGTACCTGGTAAGTATGCGGCATCAGGACGAGCTTGGGCTGCTTCGAGGTCAGGAATTGTTTGAGCGCGGCGGCAAACGCGTCAGGTGTGTACGGCTCAAGCCTCGCCGAGTCGACTGCATACACTCTCGTGACTTTCTTCGCCGCAACTTCGCTAGCAATGGAACCCGGTCCACTGCCCACGACCGCAGCCTCCAGCGTCCATCCGGTGGCCGCTGCAATCGCCTGGCCGGCGGTGATGGTTTCCCACGAAACGCGATTCAGCTTGCCTTCGCGCTGTTCAACGACGACGAGAATGGTATCGGCCATAAAGTCAGCTGTTAGCTCCTAGCGTCTAGCGAAAACATGTGGGGACAACCGCCGCAGCCTGCCCTGAGCGAAGTCGAAGGGGCTGTCCGCCGCGCGACACACGGCCCGCGGACAAATGCGTCCGCGCCTACACTTACAAAACTCTCAACTCGTTCCGCAGCTTGTCCACCAGCTTCTTCGCGATCTCCGCCGGGGCCCCTTCAATGTGTTCCGTCTTCTTCGTTTTCTGCGGGATGTACAACTTCTCAATCTTCTGCAGATTCTCGCCCAGCGCCGACTGCACTTCGGCGAGCATCACTTTTCGCAGCGGCTTGTTCTTCGCCTGCTTGATGCCGATCAGCGTGGCATAGCGCAGCTTATTGATGCCGGACTGAATCGTTAGCACCGCCGGAGTCGGCATATCGACGAACTGGAAATATCCCGCTTCGAGTTCCCGCTTTACGCGAATCCCCGAGTCGGCCTTCTCAATCTGCATAATGATGGTCGCATGCGGCCAGCCCAGCAACTCCGCGAGAATCACGCCAGTCTGCGCATAGCCATAATCGTCCGACTGCAGGCCGGTTAAGATCAGATCAAACTGCTCGTCCTTGATCGCCGCCGCAATAGCCTTCGCTGTGTTGAAAGCGTCGAGACCTATGAACTTGTCATCCTCCAGATGGATCGCGCGATCCGCGCCCTTGGCCAGCGCCTCGCGCAGCACCTGTTGCGCCCGCGTCGGACCGCTCGTGATCACGACGACCTCGCCCTTATGCTTCTCCCGCTGGCGCAGCGCCTCCTCGAGCGCGAAGGCGTCTGGCTCGTTGACCTCGTAGGAAACGTCTTCGCGGATCCACGTGCCAGACTCGTTAAGCTTCAGGGGCGCATCCTTTTGCGGCACCTGCTTCATGCAAACCAGGATTTTCAAGAGAATTTCTCCCGAACCGGTGGCGTCCGTCAACCACGGCAAAACCTGTCAGTATAAATGACATACAAGGCGCCTAGGAAATCCGATCGAAAATGAGAATTCGTAGAGACGTACCTTGCTACGTCTTTGCCGACAGAGGCACGTGACGTGGCGAGAGAGACGTTGCAAGCAACGTCTCTACGGTCAGTCCGTTGTGATCCTAATCACAGACTTTCCCCACTCCCTCAAGTCAGCATGGCCGAGGTACTTCTATGGCCAACGACACCCTCTCCGCCATGCGGCAGAGCATCATCGACGGCGCCCCTGACACGGCCTCGACTCTGGCCCAGGAAGCTGTTGCCTCTGGCATGGCACCTATTGACGCCATCAATGACGGCTTCGTCCCCGGCATGCATGACGTCGGCGAGCAGTTCGCCCGCGGTCAAATGTTCCTCCCTGACATGATGGCCTCCGCCGAAGCCATGAGGGCCGCCATGGCCGTGCTCGATCCTGAACTCAGGAAGCTGGGCACCGAACGCACGATGGCTGGAGTCGTCGTGCTCGGCACGACGAAAGGCGACATCCACGAGATTGGAAAGATTCTCGTCGGCACAATGCTGACGGCCCATGGATTCCGGGTCCACGATCTCGGCGTCGACGTCGCGGGCGAGAAGTTCGCTGCCAAAGCCCGCGAACTCAAGGCGGATATCGTCGGCGTCTCCGCGCTGCTGACCACGACGATGCGTAACCAAAAAAGTGTGATCGAAGCGCTCGAAAAAGAAGGTCTGCGCTCGCAAGTAAAAGTCCTGGTCGGAGGCGCGCCCGTCACCCGCCGCTGGGCCGATGAAATCGGAGCCGACGGCTACGCCAAAGACGCCATGAGCGCGGTAACGCTGGCGCAGAAGTTGATGCAGCAAAAGCTGCAAACAGTGTCGTAGCAAAAGTAACGCTCACTATTTACGTTGTCATTTTGAGCGGAGATGCTCGTGCGCGAAGCGCGCGGCCATCGCAGTCGAAGAAACCCTGCAGACTTCGACGCTGTCCGGAGGTAGGGATTCCTCGTTGCGCTCGAAATGACAAGCCGAATCGTTTCGGCGTAGCACCTGTGCGGCGTGTAGCACCGTGGAAGAGCGGCCCTTTAGGGCCGCGTAAAAGCGTTATTGAATCGGGGCTTTTAGCCCCCGTGGGGTTCGTATGCGACCCAAACTCGAACTCATCGACAAACCGCTGATCGAGCGCATCCTCGACGAAGCCTTCCAACTCATCGAAGACCCGGGAGTGCGCGTCGCCCCCTATATCGAAGACCTGCTCCGCGCCGCGGGCATCAATGTAACCGACGGAGTCGCGCACATCCCCGAGGCTCTCGCCCGCCGCCTACTAGACCTGGTGCCGCGCGGATTCTGCCTCTACGACCGCCTCGGGAAGCCCGCGGTCCACTACATCGGAGATGCGGTTCACTTCGATCCCGGCTCGTCATGCCTCAATATTCTCGATCCAGAAACGCAGCAACCTCGTCCCGGCAATGTCCGCCGATCTTGTGCGCCTTGTACAGGTCGCCGAGATGCTGCCCCAGTTCGCGGCACAGTCCACCGCGATGGTCTGCAATGACGTCCCGCCGGAAATCGGCGACTGGTATCGCCTGCTGCTGGTTCTGTGGTATTCGGAGAAGCCCGTGGTAACGGGCGCATTTTCAGCCAGCAGCCTGCATACGCTGATCGATCTGCTCGCCATTGAAAGCGGCGGCCGCGACGCGTTACGCCGAAGTCCCCGCGCCATCTTTGACGTCTGTCCTTCGCCTCCGCTGAACTGGTCAGAGTTTGCGTCTCAAAATCTTGTCGATCTTGCGCGCGCGGGAGTTCCCGCCGAAATCGTCAGCATGCCATTGGCCGGGGCTACAGCTCCAGTGACGCTCGTTGGTTCAGTCGTGCAGCATGCGGCCGAGTGCATCAGCGGCATCACCATTCATCAACTCGCCCAGCCCGGGGCCCCCATCGTCTGGGGAGGCGCTCCCGCCATCTTCGACATGCGTTCGGGCAAAACTCCCATGGGAGCGATCGAAACGGCGATGTTGGATCTGGCATGTTCGCAGGTCGGAAAGTATCTCGGCCTGCCCACGCATGCTTATCTCGTAGCAGGGGACGGCCGCGTCATCGATGCACAAGTCGAGATGGAGAGCGGGATGTCGACGGTGCTCGGAGCCCTCGCGGGCATCAACATGATTTCAGGCGCGGGCATGCTGGATTTCCTCGCGTGCCACAGCATCGAAAAGCTCGTCATCGATGCTGAAGCTATTGCTTCCGCACAGCGCCTGATCGAAGGCATCCAGCCCCGCGGCGTTTCTCTCGCAGTCGATATGTTCGCGCAGACGGGGCTGCAGGGCGATTTTATGAAATTAAAGGAAACCCGCGCCCTCTTCCGCAAAGAGCAACACTTCCCTTCGGCAGTCATCGACCGCGGGCTTCCAACTGCGGATGGGACCAGCCCCGACATTCTGCAACGTGCGCAGCAGAGAGTGGCGGAACTGCTTGCCGCATATGAGCGGCATCCGCTGTCGCTTGAAGTGGAACAAGAGCTGATAGCCTTCGCCCAGCGCGAGGCCAAGTCGTCGGGACTGGAAGGCCTGCCTGGAATCATGACCACTGCACTGAGCAGGACGGATCTAACCACAGAGGCACAGGGACACGAAGGAGAGCGAAGGAAAAGTGCGGTTCCGCTAGCCAGATAGCAGGCTCTAATTTCGACGGAATGACCCGGATCTGGAGTGGAGATGACGTGTTCCTGCCCTTATGCTCCTGGGTTCTCCGTGACTCCGTGATGAGAAATGGTGCAGCGCCCTACTCCATGATGACGGTCGACTGCCCGGAGATCTCGAACCGCTTCCGGCAGCGCATGTTCTTGCAGGCCATCATGTCGTCCTTCCGCACCATGTAGGAGCGGAACTTCGCGAAACGGGCACGGTCGCGTTCATCGGCGCGTCCCCCAAGCTGTCGTTTCTTGGTGCGGACCACCCATGTCACTTCATACTCCGCCGCCTCATGACAATGAGGGCAATTCAGCGAAGCCGGTTTCTTTTCCTGTCGCTCATCAAAAAAATCGCGCTCTTCCATAGTGTAGGAGCACCTATCTGGCGGCGCTCGGACAAACATGAATTATTGCACAGTTGAGCAAGCGTGTTCTCTGTGGTTCTCTGTGTTCCTCTGTGACCTCTGTGGTGCAGGGCTTTTAGTCGTCAGATAGAATTCGTGGTCAGAGGCATCGACTGAGGCTCAACTTGGCGAGAAAGAAAAAAGTGAAGCGCTTCCGCGCAGTCACCGCCGTGAAGGAACTGGCCCGTGAGCGCGTTGGCGCGCCGCCTGCGGGGAAGATCGTAGTCGGGAAGAATAAGAAACCGGAGAAGCACAAGGCGACATTGAGCAAACTGCTGAACGATTCTGAATGACCCTAACGCCCTAGTTAAAACTGACGGTTACATTTCGGTTGACGGTCAAATTCAGCGTGCACGGATTGGTCGTGCCCGGCGAATCGCATCCCGACCAGCTTCCAAATGACGATGTACCCGCGGGTGTGGCGGTCAGGCTCACTGGCGACCCGACCGGGAAAGCCTGGGTTACGCAAGCGGTGGGACTGGAACAACTCAGCCCGAGCGGGGTGCTCGTGACCGTACCTGAACCATGGCCTTGAAATGCTAATGTCAGTGTGGGATTGCTTCCACTCCCGTTGGAGCTTGTGAAGCAGACCACGTTCCCGGTCATAGACCCGGTGACAATGGCACCCGACGACGAGATCCCGCCCGCGCTCGAATTAGTCTTCATTGTGGCGGAAACCAACGTCGCTCCGCAAGCGAGGCCGGTTACTGACAGAAGTCCGGAAGAATCGACCGTCATCATCTGCGGAGTGTTCGAGTTCCATGTCACCTGGCTGGTTATGTCCTTGGTCACCGGTGGGTGAATGTAGTTTCCCAGAGCCCTGAGCTGGACCTGAGAGCCGGCGTTAGTGATAACTGGAGTGTTTGAATCCCCGAAGGTTTCCGATTGCGGTTGGACCGTAATCGACTCCAACTGCTGATCGCGCCCACAACTGGAGAGACTGACCAGAACTGTGGCAACAACAATAAGGGCGACGAGGGCGACCAACTTCCGGATCATGCTAGCTCCTGGGACCGAGCGCCGGACGCGCACTGGGATGGGGCCAATGTATTCAATGGCCGCGCAAAATGCAATAGCCCGTGAGGTCCGGCACGATCACAAGAAATGCGGGAAAAGACAAAGGGGTCTTCGTTTACCTTCGTGCCCTTCATGGTGAAAGAACATGGCACACTATCGCACCGCCTCCGCAACGCACTTCACAAACTCGCCCACATCCGCCTCCGTCGTATCGAACGAACACATCCAGCGCACGATATTTTCCTCTTCAATCCATGGATAGAAGAAGTACCGCTTCTTGATAGTTTCGATCGCGTGCTTTGAGATCTGGGCGAACACGCCGTTGGCTTCCACCTTCCAGACGATGCGCACTTGCGGAATCTTCCGCACCTCGGCTTCGAGGACTCGCGCCATGCGGTTGGCATGTTCGGCGCTGCGCTTCCACAGATCATTCGTGAGTAGCGCCTCAAACTGCACGGCAATGAATCGCATCTTCGACGCCAGTTGCATCCCTTGCTTGCGCAGATAAAGAAAGTCGGCGCTCAGCGCAGGATTGAAGAAAACCACCGCTTCCCCACCCATGATCCCGTTCTTAGTTCCGCCGAACGAGAGTACATCTACGCCCAGGTCGCGCGTAGCCTGGCGCAGCGTTTGGCCCAGACTCACTGCCGCGTTGGCAATGCGCGCGCCGTCCATGTGCAAAAACATTCCGTTCTCGTGCGCGAAACGCGCTAACTCCTGAATCTGCTCCGGTGTGTACACCGTGCCCATCTCCGTCGACTGCGTAATCGAGATGACCCGCGCCTGCACGTGATGCTGGTCGCCGATCCCGTGATACGCATGCCTCACGGATTCCAGCGTGATCTTGCCATCGTGATGCGGCAGCGGAATCAGCTTGCATCCGGTATGTTTCTCCGGAGCGCCACACTCGTCGGTATAAATATGCGCGTAGTCGCTGCACAACACCGCATGGTAGGAGCGGTTCAAGGCCTGCAGCCCCAGCACGTTCGCACCGGTGCCATTGAAGGTAAAGAAGACGTCAATGCCATCGCCAAAATGCTCCTGGAACTTCGCGATCGCCGACCGCGTGAACGGATCGTCTCCATAGGCCACCACGTGTCCCTGGTTCGCGCGCGCAATCGCTTCCAGAATTTCCGGATGAACGCCGGCATTGTTGTCGCTGGCGAAACTGCGAGTGATCTTGGCAGATGTCATAGCGAATCAATGTAGCAGAGGATCGAAAGGCTTCACCACAGAGGACACAGAGGATCACGAGAACTTCCTCTGTGTTCCTCTGTGCCCTCTGTGGTGAATGATTTGAGCGTTGGCTGTACAACGCGCGGTCAATTACAATGCCCTTCCCTGATCTGAGAGGTTCTTTATTGATGCGCCATTTCGTTCGTTGCGTGCTCGCCCTCCTGGCTCTTTCGTTGCTGGTTCGGGCCCAAACTCCCGAGCAAAAGACCGCCAGCTATCTCGACTCCATCCGCAGACAACCATCGTTGTTGCTCGCGTTCCTCCACGAAATGCCGAAAGGCGGAGACCTGCACAACCATCTCGACGGCGCGTTGTACGCGGAAGATCTCATCGACTTCGCCGCCTCGGACAATTTTTGTGTCGATCGCACCACTTCCCGCCTGCTGGCCCCGCCTTGCGATAACTGCGAGCATTACACTCCGAAGCCCGCCATCCGGTGCGCCTACGACGATCACATTCTCTACAACCAGATCATCGACGCCTGGTCCATGCGGAATTGGCGCAACGGAGAAGAATCGGGCCACGACCACTTCTTCGCCACCTTCGACAAGTTCGGTCTCACTTCACACAACCATGTGCCTGAAGCCATCGCGAGCGTCATCCACCGCGCCGCCAAGGAGCATGTGCAGTACATCGAGTTCATGCACACCGGCGACGGCCGCGCCGCGGCCCAACTCGGCATGAAACTCGGCTGGGAAGATGATTTTGGAAAGATGCGCGAAAACCTCTTGTCCGGAGGCTTGAAGGACATCGTCGCCGCAACCGGCAAGACTCTCGCCGAAGATGAAGCGCGAGCGCGCACGGAATTGAAGTGCGGGACCCCGGAAGCCGAACCGGGATGCGACCTCACCGTCCGCTATCTCTATCAGGTCCTGCGCGGCCTTCCTCCCGAAGCCGTGTTCGCGCAGATCGTTCTCGGGTTCGAATTGGCCTCATCCGATCCTCACTTCGTCGGGCTGAACCTGGTCATGCCGGAAGACTGGTATGTCCCCACCCACGACTTCAACCACCACATGGCCATGCTGGATTTTCTGCACGGCGTCTATCCGAAGATCCACATTACGCTGCACGCCGGCGAGATCGCTATGGGACTGGTGAAGCCTGAGGATCTTTCTTTCCACATTCGCGCATCGGTTGAGCGCGGCCATGCCGAGCGCATTGGGCACGGTGTCGACATCATGCTCGAGAAAGATCCCGTCGGGTTAATGAAAGAAATGGCGGCCCGCAACGTGCTCGTCGAGATTAATCTCACTTCGAACGATCAGATACTCGGCATCGGCGGCGACGAACATCCGCTTCCGATTTACATGAAGTACGGCGTTCCAGTCGCGATCTCGACCGACGATGAAGGCGTCGCCCGCTCCGACATGACGCACGAATATTTGCGCGCCGTCGAGTCCTACCGGCTACCCTATACTGTTTTGAAGCGCATGACGCGCCAGAGCGTCGAGCACAGCTTTCTGCCGGGACAAAGCCTCTGGGCCGAAACGAAAGCAGTATTCCGCCCGGTCGCTGCCTGCGCATCTGAAAAGACCGGTGCTGGAAAACCGTCCGCCGGATGCGCAAAGTTCCTCGCAGCGAACGACCGTGCGAGAGAGCAATGGAAGCTGGAAGCCGCGTTCGCGGAGTTCGAGAAGAAGTACTAGGTCGAAGACGGCGTTCAGCGCCGCGTCTAGTTTGAAGTTGGAAGAGCGGCGCTCCAGTGCTGCGCCTAGTTTTGAAGCTGGAAGATCGGCGCTTTAGCGCCGCGTTAAGCGACTGAACCGATTTGGGCTTTAGCCCCTGTAGCCTCATGCCGCGCAAACGCACCCTGATCCCGTCCCCGCTCGCCTGGACCACGCTGAACCTGCCGGTCGCGCACCCGCCGCTCCCCGTTATCGCCGAGCGCGGAGGCACGCAACTCCGTACGCCTCTTCCCGTCGCAATTATCGACACGCGTGAGCAGAACCCGCTCTCTTTCCGCCGCTTCCGCGGATGGTTCGCAAAAATCGAATACCGCGCCCTGCCCCTCGGTGACTACTCCGTCAAGGGCATGGAAGATACCTGCGTCGTGGAACGCAAGGATCTCGCCGACCTGATCTGCTCCTTCACTACCAACCGCGCAGTTTTCATCAATCGCCTCCGACGCATGGCAGAACTGCCGCACAGCCTGCTGGTGGTCACTTCGTCTTTGTCGGAGATCAAGTCCGAATATCCCTACCGCGCCGCGAATCCCAACCGCATCACGCAATCGCTGATCGCCGTGCTCACCGGCCTGCGACTCCCGTTTATCTGCACCGACACGCACGAACTTGGCGAAGAGATTGTCGCTTCCTACCTCTACCAGACATTTCTGTATGATTGGCTGGACCGCAACGGCCACGGCCGCCATCTGTGCGATGGTGACCTGTAGCTCGGATGTCATCCTGAGCGAAGTCGAAGGATCCCTATAACCATCGGCTGCTGCATGGTAGGGATCCTTCGATTCCGTGGATGCCCCGCAAACCAGGCACTTCGCTCAGGCTGACAGAGCAAGAGATCATGACCGACCAATTCACGCAAGCCGACTCCGCCGCACAACTAATCCTGCACCGCACGCCGCTCCGCCCCAGGATCGGCCTCGTCCTCGGCTCCGGACTGGGTGCATTCGCCGACTCGCTCGCCGGCGCTACGCGCATCCCCTACACCGACATCCCAACTTTCCCGCAATCCACCGCCATTGGACACGCCGGGCGCCTCGTCGTGGCCAAAGCCGACGACGTAGCGGTTGCCGCCATGCAGGGCCGCGTCCACCTGTACGAGGGATACTCCGTGCAGCAAGTTGCATTTCCAATCCGCGTCTTCGCCCGTATGGGCATCAAGGCCGTCATTCTCACCAACGCCGCCGGAGGAATCAATCTCGGCTATTCGCAAGGCGCGCTCGTGCTCATCCGCGATCACATTAATCTGCAGGGAACCAATCCGCTGGTAGGCGCCAACGACGACCGCTTCGGCGTACGCTTCCCCGACATGACGCACGCCTATTGCAAAGAATATCGCCAGTCCGCCCGCGAAGAAGCGACCAAGCTGGGAGTCACCCTGCACGAGGGCGTCTACGCCGCGCTTCTGGGACCCAGTTACGAAACTCCCGCAGAGATCGAATATCTACGCCGCATCGGCGCCGATCTGGTGGGAATGTCTACAGTGGCGGAAGTCATCGCCGCCCGTCACATTGGACTCAATGTGCTGGCGATTTCCTGTGTCACGAACATGGCCGCAGGAATCCTCGATCAACCGCTCTCGCATGCAGAAGTAATGGAAACCGGCGAGCGAGTGAAGACGACATTCGAATCGCTATTGCGAGCGATTCTGCCGCGCGTCTCGTCCACACTCACGTAGCGACAGCCGCCTCGGCTGTCCCGCGAAGGTTGTGTAGGGACGGACGCCTTCGTCCGTCCAGCGAAGGCGAAGCCGAGCGCGGGCGCTCCAGAAATGAGAGCGGGCCACGTCCCGATAATCTACTGCCCCGCGCGCGGGATCACCAGCGCCGCTGGCGGTCTGACCCCATAGGTCTCAGCAAAGCTCTTCTGATTCACCGCCAGCCCCAGATGTCCCCTCGAATCGATGTACAGCAACGGGTCCCCCATCGGAACATCGCTGAACGTCTTCACGAATTTCATCTTCAATTCTTTGTCGCCGATCTTGACCGGAACTTCCTGGCCGCGCTGGTAGCCGAGCTTCAAAAACTCGCTTCCATCCACGTTGGTCACAAGATTCCCGAATGGTCCATCCGTAGCAATCACGGAAGCATTCAATCCGTGCTCATCGGTCGTCGCGATCTTCAGATCGAGGCGCACGAGATCCTTGACCGGCATCGCCGGACCAACTTTGCTCCAGTCGTCGCCACGCGCGAGGTGCGCCCCCACCGGCGAAAAAATGTCGCGCCCGTGAAAGGTCGACGACAGCTTGCCGCCGATCATCCACTCCGGGTTGGTGATCTCGTGAATCGCATCAATACCATCGCGCTGCTCCACCAGCGTGATCACGCCGTTATCTGGAAGGACGAAGTACTGGCCCTTCTTCGAATGGGCGACGATTGCCTTCCGCGAACTGCCCACGGTCGGATCCACAACCACCACAAACACGGTGCCCGCCGGATAGTACGGCGTGGCTCCAAAGAGGTACCGGGCTCCATCGAAGATCGAAAACGGCGTCACCTGATGAGTCAGATCCACGATGCGCACGTCCGGCATGATTCCGTACATGACCCCGCGGCAGATCGCGACGGAATCATCGAGCACGCCGAAATCCGTCATGAACACAATGGTCGGCGGATACTTCTGTGCCGCATCGTTCGCTGCCCACGTTCCTGACGAAGAAATCGTCAGCACCACAATCACCAGTACGACAGTGACTCGGTTGCGTGGTTGGAACTGCCCGCGACCCACCGAAGATAAAGTCATCAAGCTCCTCCTCCTATTTCACGTTGGCAATGATTGGCAAATGAGATGCTTCTGGATTTTCCCTGCGAGTAGGGAACGAGCGCCCGCACATCCTTCATAGTTCGAAGCATTCGATTCTAAACAAAGTTTCATAACGCAGAAAGGCGCGGCACTCCACCGTGGTTCCTGCGCCCCAGTTATAATCCTGATGAGCACACTCCGCTGCTCGATCTCGATGTGGAGGCACTCATGTCGCAAGCCATTCCCGAAAAATACAAAGATCTCTTCCAGAAACGGGCCTTTGCCAGCCTCGCCACCCTCATGCCCGACGGGCGCCCGCAGGTCACTCCCGTGTGGGTCGACTTCGACGGTGAGCATGTCATCTTCAACTCGGCTCGTGGCCGACAGAAGGACAAGAACGTCCGCCGCGATCCGCGCGTCGCGCTCGCCCTCATCGATCCCGAAAATCCTTATCGGTATCTCGAAATCCGCGGTCGCGTCGTCGAGATCACCGAGGAAGGGGCCGACGACAGCATCAACAAGCTGGCCAAGAAGTATCTCGGCGTCGACAAATATCCCTACGGCCAGCCCGGCGAAGTCCGCGTCCTCTACAAGATCAAACCCGAACACACAACAGTAATGGGATAAGACGATCGAGGTGGCACGATCCATGTGGGGACAGCCGCCTCGGCGGTCCGGCTGCCCGGCCGTATCGGGCCGCAGTGTCAGCAGGCAGCCGCCGCGACGCTTCGTCGAACGCAGAAATCGAAGGCGGCAACGGCTTCCGTGCCACGTGAAAAAAGTGGATGAGCTGCGCTGACTTCCGTGGCAACGTGAAGCGTGGAAAATTTGGCGCTAAGCTCCGTGTCCACGTAAAGATGTGGAGAGTTTGGCATTAGCTTTCGTGTCGACGTGAAGATGTGGAAGAGCGGCGCTTCAGCGCCGCGTTCAGGCGAAAAGAAACGGGGCTTTAGCCCCTTGTGTGAGGCTCTATCCGCTCCTACAACCTCTGCTTCATCGGCTTCGGAAACGTCAACCGGACTTTAGTCCGCCTCCTCCAAGACCGTTCCGCAGAACTCCGCGACCGCTACGGCATCACCTTCCGCGTGACGGGCATCGCCGCGCGCCGCCTGGGATGGATCGCCGATCCAAACGGCATCGATCCCGAAAAATGTGGTCGCGGACCTGCCCTGAGCGAAGTTGAAGTAGCCCCCGCCCGCGAAATGCCCGGAACCATCCCGGAGGCCGACGTCCGTTCCTGGCTCTCCGCCGCCCAAGCCGACGTGCTCTTCGAAGCCACTTCCCTCAACGTCAAAAATGGCCAGCCCGGCATCGACCACATCCGCGCCGCGCTCAACCACGGAGCCCACGCCATCACCGCGAACAAAGGCCCCATCGTCCACGCCTACCGCGAACTCAGCGACCTTGCCGCGAGCAAAGGCAGGCGATTCCTTTTCGAGTCAACCGTAATGGATGGCGTCCCGGTCTTCTCTCTCTTCGAACAGCTCCCCGCTATCCACCTGCAAGGCTTTCATGGAATCCTGAACTCGACCACCAACGTGATTATTAGCCAGATGGAACAAGGTCTGAGTTTTGAAGAAGCCCTGAAGAAAGCGCAGGAACTCGGCGTCGCCGAAACCAATGCCACCCACGACATCGACGGCTGGGACGCCGCGGTCAAAACCGCCGCGCTGATCACCGTGCTGATGGACACGCCCATCCGCCTCGATGAGATCGGGCGAGAAGGCATCCGCGAGCTGACGCCGCAAGCAGTCCGAAGCGCCAAACGGGATGGATGGCCCTTCAAACTAGTCTGCCGCGCTCGCCGCACCAAACAAGGCATCGAAGCAAGTGTTAAACCGGAGAAGGTCCTCAGCACGCAACCGATGGCGAAAATCGCAGGCACATCTTCCTACATCTATTTCGAAACCGACATCTTCCCGGGCCTGGCGATCACGGAAGAAGATCCCGGCCTGTACGCGACCGCGTATGGCTTGTTAGCAGATTTCGTCAGAGTCGCAAAATCGTAGCGCAGGCGCTCGTCCTGAGCAAAGCCGCCGGCTGTGCGAGCGCACGACATCACAACTTCCCGCCTTTCCGCACTGCCTCCACCACCATCCGAATCGCCGATGTCACGTCATCAGGCGCTTCCAAATTCATATTGTGCCCGCTCTTCACGATTACCTGTTTGCTGTTGGTGGAAAGCTTCACCAGCATCGCTTGCCCTTCCTTGCGCTCTTTCTCCATCTGCGCTGCGGGAACATCCTGATCATTTCCGTACCCGCCCTCGGCCCGCGTGAGCACCACCAGGGGGATCGCTCCCAGCGCCCCCGCCTGCGAAGTCTTCATCCACTTCCCGAAGTACTCTCCGGACCAATCCATCTGGCTGCCCTCCGCATCCTGTATCTCGAGCAGCGACTGCGCCCACAGCTGCAACTTCCGATCGGCCTCAGGAAGAGCTTTGTACAGCGGATCCAGTGGCTGCGCTTCCTGCGGAGGAGCATCTTTCGGTAGCGTCGGCTTGTCCGTGTCCTTCATCTCCTCGCGCGGCGCGGGAATACTTCGTCCCTTTGCATCGTCGCCCAGCCTTATGGTCTTGCCGCCGCCGATTCCGACTCGCATTCCTTCAAACGCCGCATCCACCTGGATCATTCCGGCAACATCGCGGGGATAGGTCAGAGCGAAATTTCTAATTACCGGCCCGCCGTACGAGTGCCCCACGAGTACATACGGCCCTCTCTCCCCCAGCTTCGACAGTGAATCCCGCAATTCGAGATTGATCTGCGCAAAGGTCCGCGGCTTCGGACCCGGATCGCTCCACGCATACCCCGCCCGGTCGTACGTGCAGATGCGCGTGAACTTCGCGACCCGCGTCTGCACGAGAATCCAATCGAACGAGAAATCCCCCAGCCCGTTCTCGATAACGACAGTCGGACTGCCCTTGCCGCTACAGTTCACATGCAGCCGGTGGCCGCCCAGCTTGACAAGCTTCCCCGTCGGAGCCGGCGCAGACGCGGATTGAGCCATCGCACCGAGGCATATGGTTAGCAAAAATCCCGAAAAACAACCAATGGCTGTTCTGTTCGGCATTGGATTCTCCAGTAACTTCACAGACGCGCTTCGGGATGAAACGCAACCCGAGATCGTGCGGTTCCGCGTCATGAGAAAATAACTTCTCACCATGCCAACTACCGAGATGACAGCCTCCTCGCTCGACCTTGCCTGGGTTCGCTCGCAATTTCCGTCGCTGAATCAGACCGTGAACGGCCATCCTGCCGCCTTCCTCGACGGCCCCGGCGGAACCCAAGTCCCGCAGCGCGTGATCGACGCCATCTCCTCCTATCTCAGCCACGACAACGCCAACACCGGCGGAGCCTACTCCACCAGCCGCCACACCGACGCCATGATCGCGCGGGCTCGCGGTGCCGTGGCCGACTTTCTCCAGTGCGGTGCCGACGAAGTCGTCTTCGGCCCCAACATGACAAGTCTGACCTTCGCCATCTCCCGCGCCATCGGCCGCGAGTTGAAGCGCGGAGACGAAATCCTCGTCACTCGTCTCGATCACGACGCCAACGTCTCTCCCTGGCTCGCGATGGCCGAAGACCGCGGCGTGACCGTCCGCTGGGCTGAGATCCACGATGAAGATTGCACGCTCGACATGTCCGACCTCGCCTCGAAGATCAATCCGAACACCAAGCTGGTCGCGGTGGGCTACGCCTCGAACGCGGTCGGCACGATCAATCCTGTCCGCGTGATTACAAAACTTGCACACGCCGCAGGCGCGCTCTGCTACATCGATGCGGTCCACTATGGCCCTCACGGCTTGATCGACGTTACCGCGCTCGATTGCGACTTTCTCGCTTGTTCCACCTACAAATTCTTCGGCCCGCATATGGGCGTGCTCTACGGCAAGCGGGAGCATCTCAAGCGCATTCGCCCCTACAAGGTCCGCCCGAACACGAACGCGATTCCAAACTGCTGGGAATGGGGCACGCTGAACCACGAATGCATCGCCGGCATCGAAGCCTGCGTGGAATACATTGCCGACCTCGGCCGCTCAGCAACAGAAAGGCTGCCCCACCCTTCGCGGTTTTCGAAGGGTGGGAATTCCGGCTCCCCACCAACGCTGACACGCCGCGAAGCCATCGAAACTGCCTACGCCGCCATCCACCGGAACGAGCGTGCGCTGCTGGAAAGAATGATGAACGGCCTCAAGAAGATTCCCGCGCTGAAGATTTACGGCATCACCGATCCCGCGCGCTTCGACGACCGCTGCACCACCTTCGCCGTCCGCATCGAAGGCCACACTCCGCTGGACCTCGCGACCAAATTAGGCGAACGCGGATTTTTCACCTGGGACGGGAATTACTACGCCCTGAATCTGACCGAGCACCTCGACGTGGAAAAATCCGGCGGCTTCCTCCGTATCGGCCTCGTCCACTACAACACCGCGGACGAAGTCGACCGCCTGCTCGCTGCGCTGCAAGAGATCGTTCGCGCGTAGGCAGAACCACATCGGCAGATCGTTCCCGCGTTCGAACTTCCTGCGGAAACAAATCCGATCGTGCCTGATAGGATTAGACCGAATCCGCCCTAATCACCGAAGGCCTGCGGTTGCTGTTTCGGAGTTTGATCGGTAAGGAGTGTCCATGATTCGTACCTGCCTTCTCCTCGTATTCCTGCCTGTTCTCGTTTTAGGACAACAGAGCGCAGAGACCGCTGACAAGAGCATGATCCTCGCGCTGGAGGGCGCATGGAACCAGGCTGAGCTCCATCATGACACCAACGCGGCCGCCGCTCTCATGGCCGACACTTTCATCAGCGTCGATCATCACGGAACGCTGTTAAACAAGGGTCAATACCTGGCCGGCATCAAAGACCCTTCCTTCAACCCGCAGGAAATCTTGAATAGCGAGACCAGCGTCTACATCTATGGAGACACGGCTATCGTCTCCAGCGCCTATCGCACCAAGGGCACGGACAACGGCAAGCCCTTCCAGCACCATGGCCGCTTCACTGATACCTGGATTAGAAGAAACGGAAAGTGGCAGTGCGTCGCGGATCACGAAACATTGATCAACTGACTGCCGCGCGCGATATCGCGGCGGAATCAGCCTCATCACAGCTTTCCCAATAATCCTCTTTCCAATCTCCGAGCCTTTCACGCGTGCGTCGGGAACCATCATCGTCGACATCGCAATGACCGCGTCCCCCTTCTGCACGTAGAATGCGTGGCCAAAAGCCCCGATCATGGCGTGATCTCCGACGCCCGAAACTTCCTCGAAGCCCGGAACCGCCGCTTCGGTCACCCTCATCCCGTCCCAAGCATCCGCGCTCACGCCGCGTTGCACCGTAAAGGAAAACACCTGCCCATCCTTTGCGGGCTGTGTCATCCCAAGAGTCTTAACCACGCCTTCCAGCTGGTTGGCGTCCTTCAACAATGCCAGAGGATTGTCGCCCTGCGGACCGGGCTTCTTGCTCTGCTCCTCCGACTGCCGCCGGGCCTGCTGCATCGCCATCCGCTGCAGCTGCGCGAAAGCTGCCTGGTTGGTGTAGTACGCGCAACCCGGTTGGTCGCTCTCGACGATCTCCGCACTCTTCTCAATCGTTACGCCGAGTACCTTCTGTAGCTCGGCCGTAGACAGTAGCCGGCAGCTGTCACCACTCGCCACGACCTTCACCGAATCGCTGGATCCGCCGGTGATCGCCGACGCATAACTCGTAACCTTGTGCTTGACCCAATACACGCCGTAAATGGCCGCTCCCGCCCCAATCATGAACAGCACGAGAAAGATTCCACCCACCCATAGCAGAACCTTTCCGAGCCCCGAGCCCTTCGGCGCTGCACTGACTGACGCCGGAACAGGCTGATATCCCTGGGCTGGCATCGACGAGACCGGCTGCGAAGGACTGACCGGCACATTCACCGGCTGAAAGCCCGACTGCGATTGCGCCGGTGGCGGAGGCGCTGACGGCGTTGCCTGCGGGGGCCCCCCAGGAGGAACCGCTCTGGCTCCGCAGTTATTGCAAAACGGCCCGGTCAACGGCGTACCGCAACTGACGCAGAACCCCGGCATACACCCTCCTCACCCCTCAGTTTTGATTGTGATGCCCAGCGGAAGAACGTTTCCCCGGTTTCAATTCCGTCAAAAAACCCGCATCATTGTACCCCCGAACCGGGACGGAGTACCCAGAAAACACGTCAGCCCGGGACGCACCCGGGCTGGTCTGGAACGTTCGAAAATCAAGACAGGAAGCGGCAGCAGTTTACGGCCAGCGTTTCGCCGTATCTTCCCATCCTGCCGCACGCACCGGCTGTGGCGCCGGAATCGATGGACCCGCTGGAACCGGAATCCGCGAGGTCGGCTGGGGCCCGTTTACTGCGGTCGCCAAAGACGGCTTCGCCATTTCGGATAAGCTCTCTTTTTCCTCCGAAAGCAATGGAGCTACCAGACGCAACGCTTCCACTTCCTTTTCCAACCGCGTCAATTCCATTTCCTTCTGACGCAACACCTCGTAGACATTTTTCATGGTCATAGCACCCGCACTTGAGTCGATGGTTTCAACCCTCCCCGCACTTTAGCAGAGTTGCCCCTATTGTCAAGGGTTTCGGCACATTTGGAGGGTGCGTGGCTTCAAGAATGTGGGGTAGCGGAAAAGTCGGGCTGGCTTACCGGAGCAGCAAGAACGCAGCCGTCGCTGCACCAATCCCCAGCAGAACCAGAACGATGTACTTGTTGGCCGAAAACCACGAACGCGAAGGCTCAAGCCCAGCACTTAGAATAAGTTCCGGCGTTTCCGCAGGCTGCGAAGCAGTCTCGCCGGCTACAACAAGAGCAGCCATCGTATTCTCCACCACAGCCTTGACCGGACCAGCAGCAGGTGGAGCTATCGTCGTCTCGGGGCCAATTTCGGCGGCGCTTTGAGCCGGGATGGCCGCCCTTGCCATCGAGGCCGCCGCTGCCGTAAACGCTCCGCCGCCCGATTTCGAAGCTGGAACGGCGGCAATTCCGGTGGGCGGCTTCCGCCCGCGCCTGAGGCCGCAGTTGTCCCCGCCACTTCTTCTCTTCACATTCCACGCAGAGCACCCGCCCTGCCGAAATCGGGAAACCGCAAGCCTCGCACTTGCGCAGCCCTCGCAGCATCGGCGGCACGTGGCTCTGGTCCGCGTCGCTGGTCTCCACCGCTTCTCCCTCGCCCGTTGCCGCCGACCAGAGCAGGGGTTTCTTCGCCGGATCTTGCCCGTCCGGGCCATGACTGTCAGCAGCTTTCAACTCACCCTGAGCCAGTGCTGGGGGCGCCGGCTGCACAGGTGGCTCCTCCAAATTCGCCTTCAGGCTCGCATCCGCTCGCGGTGAAATTGGTTCGGCTAAAGGTGATTCCAGCGCCGCTGCCGCCGCCGTCTCAGGAGCCTGATCCTCCCGACGTTGCCCAACCTCTTCGACAACCAGATCGCCCAGGAACTGGCCTTCGAAAACCTCCGGATGCACTGCCTCGGCCACTGAGCTTTCCCGCTCGGTCAATTGTTCCGAAAGAGTCTCAGTCGCATGGGCCAACCGGACCGCCGTTTCCACCATCTCGCTTAGCCGCTGCACCGCCGAGAGGTCGCGCTCCCCGAACGCATTCGCCTTCCCGGAAAAAAGTTCGAAGACGCCCAGGACCTGGTCATCGTTCACGACCGGCATGACCAGCACGGAGGCAATTCCCATCTGCCGGCACACCTCGCGATTCACCCGAATATCGCGCTCCGCGTCGTCACAGCGCAGAAGCTGGCGCGTGCGCACGCTCTCGCCCGAAAGCCCGAACTCAGTGGAAAGCAGCGCACCCAGCTCCGGCGCATTCGTGCCGGCGCTGGCGCGGCATAACATGTCATCGCGCCCATCGCGACGCAGCGCAATCGCGGCCCCGCTCGCGCCCGTGATGTATTGCGCGCGATCGGCGAGCAGTTGCAGCGCCGCGTCCAGATCGCGTTGCGCCATCTCCGCCAACGACCGGCCCCCATCTTCGCCGGGAAATTGTACCGACGCCGCGATAGCAGCTTGTGTCGCCAGTGCCGCCGACACTCCCTGCCGACGACTTGGAAGGTTCTGTTCCAAAGTGCTCCCTGGCGGACCGAGGTCCACCCGTCTCTTCTATCTATCAGTTGTTAGGATACTTACTTTGGAGTCTCGCTCTCGGGACCTACCGTGTCAAGATTTCTTCTGGGCAGAGGTATTAAGCCAAAAGTGCGGGGCAGCCGTTCAGGGGAGCCCGGCAACAGCGGGGAACCATAGAAGGGGCGCTGAACAGCAATGCCGAAAGGTGAATGGGCTGACCACTGACCCCTGAATTCTGACCCCTGACGTCTCACTTCCGCCGCAGCGCCGCCTGTGCTAATCCATTCGCCTCGGCGTTTTCCTCCCGCCGCACGTGCGAAATGGAAAATGCCAGTGAGCGCGCCAGTTTTCGGCAGGTCCAATGCAGGGAGTAGAGGCGGGGACTGCGGCAAACATACTCCCCGGTCATCTGCCGGACCACAACTTCGGAATCGGAATAAACGTGGAGTTTCTGAGCTTTCAGTTGTACCGCATACTGCAGCGCTTCCATCAGAGCGGCGTACTCGGCAACATTATTGTCCTGGCGCCCGATCCACTTCGCGATCCGTATGGGCCCCTCCGCCAGACCGCTGATTACTACGCCAATGCCCGCCGGACCCGGGTTTCCCAGGCATCCGCCGTCCACATAGGCCACCAGTTCTGACGTCACTTCGATTTTTCCAAGTCTACTCAGCACTGTGCCCTGATCAATCCTCACCGTCAAGACTATTATTTGGTTCCCTTTCAGCGTCTTGCGGTTCCTCTTTTCCTTGTGAATCTTTCTGTGCAAAAGCCGTACCGGAAAAAATGGGCACGAAGTAAGCGTCTCCATTACAACCATTTGCATTTTCGATTATGCACAGCTTTGGACACCATGACTGCACCAATAGTTTGCGTTGACTTTTCTCGTTACTCTGCTAACTTTGCTTGCGTCGACGGTCGAAAGGGTTGGCACAATAAAACGAGCCAGCCCGAAGTAGACTGAGTGATTAGCCGGGCGGGGCGACCCGCAAGGTGACCGGACCCGAAAAAACCGACGGATCTGCGAGGTTCAGTCGGGGTTCGGAACTGCGAAAGCAGTGATCGCATCAAGGGGCTGTGACGGTACATGCTTCCACGCTGTGGGCTCCCTCGCAGGAGCTAGCGGCTAGGGCATAACCAATGTCACGGCCCTTTCAATTTTTACCCCGCCTTTTCCGCCTCCCTCTTACAACGAGCCTGAGCCTTTTGTCTGATCAATCACTCATTCTGTGATTGATTGCCATCAGTATCACTGCAAGCTATTATGGGCAGGCCCGGCAGCGAGAATCCTTCAAACTGTCATCTCAGAAAGACAACACACGACCACAAAGACGTTTATCTGCATTGTTGCTCCGGGTAGGGACCTCGCTTAGCATCGGGCAAATCGCGGCTTCGTCGTTCTCAAGACCTCTGGCCTGAGGGAGTTGTCCCGTGAAGCCCACATCGCTATCCTTCTTGATCGCAGGAAGTATCCTGCTCGGCCTGGCAGCGCAGTCACCCACCCAACCGCCCGAAGCGGCAACCGGATTCGACGACCAGAGCAATGGATTTTCCGATCCCGCCCGGCGTACCGCGGATCAGAAGTTTTTCGAGGAGGTCGAGCACATCGCCCCCGATGGACTTGGGCCCCTCTACAACGCCCAGTCCTGCAGCGAGTGCCACCAGACTCCGGTCACCGGTGCCGCCAGCCAGATCACCGAGCTGCGCGTGGGACATCTGGACGCACACCACCAGTTCCAGAATCCGGAGATCCCGATCAATCACGGAGCGGAGATCATCAAGGATCGGAACCTTGGTGAACGACCGCGCCATCTGCCCCGAGATTCAGGAGCGTGTACCCGAAACCGAAACCGTTCGCACCACCCGCCTCGTGACCAACACCCTCGGCGACGGATATGTGGAAGCCATCCCCGACGACACTCTGCTCAGGATTCGCAAGGATCAGTGCAAAGCGTCGCACCGAAAGATTTGCGGGCAGGCAGTCAAAGTGGTCGTCCCCGAAAGTGAAGGACGCGATCGCATCGGCCGTTTCGGATGGAAAGACCAGCACGCCAGTTTGCTCGAGTTTGCCGCTGACGCTTACTTGAACGAGATGGGAGTCACGAGCCGCTTGCAGCCAACCGAAGTAACGACCACCTGCAATCCGCCGGTGACGACGACCATTCCCAACCACGACTCCACGAAGATCACCGAACCTAACAGCCTGCCAGATCCCACCGACAATAATCTGGAAGACATCGACCACTTCGCCAGTTTCATGCGCTCGCTCAAAGCGCCAGCCCGAGACCAGGCGACCGCCACGACTTCCGAGGTTATGCAGGGCGCGCAACTATTCGCGAAGATCGGATGCGCCATTTGCCATGTGGAAACTATCGTCACAGGCAAGAGTCCGGCGGCGCCCGGTGGGCCGGGATTGCATCCCGATGCGCTCGAGAACCGGACCATTCACCCTTACAGCGACTTCCTGCTACACAATGTGGGAACAGGAGACGGAATCGCAATTGCGCTGATTGAGCACTTCGGCCACGAACGAGTCGAGAAGCGGATGCGCGAAACGGAAGGATCGCGGGCGGAGGCACAGCAGCCCCCCAAGGGAAAACCCGAGGACGAATGCAGCGAGAGCTACCAGACGGCCGTACTCGAAGGAGAAAAGCATCCCGATCTGTTGCGTGACACCCTTTGCGCGCGCAACAAGATCAGAACCGCACCGTTGTGGGGACTTCGAGTGCGGTCGCGACTGATGCACGACGGCGCATCGGTCGAACTCGTCGACGCCATTCGCCGTCACCAAGGTGAGGCAGAGGAGGTGACCGAGCGCTTCTCCAAGCTGAAACCCGTAGAGAAAAAGGCCGTGCTCGCTTTTCTTCAATCGCTTTGAGCAACTGGGCCGGCGGGTGCTGTGGCGATCACAACTAACTTTCTTCGGAAACGTCAGTAAGGTGACTTCAACAACGATGCAAGGGCTCGATCTTGCCGTCGGGAATCGGTCGTTTTATGTCGCCTGACTTGGGACTACCGTTGATCGCGCGCATACCTGATTTTCGGTTTTCACGGAGTTGCGATTGCAGACCGGGCGGCAGTTACTCGTGCAGGACAATGTCAAGAAGCGCACTATTCACTTGCAACCCGCCGTTGTAGTGGATGAAGCCCAGCTTTCTGAATTTGTTCATGAAGAAATTCACGCGAGAGCGGGTGGTTCCAATCATTTCAGCCAGAGTTCGTTGACTCATCTTTGGCACCACGGTTTCGGACCTGCCATCTTTTCCGAAACGGGAAAGTATCAAGAGTGCTCGTGCCAGCCGTTTTTCGCTCGAATTGAACAGTTGGTCCACCAAATCCGCCTGCGTGCGGTTATGACGATCGACCATGTGCGCGACAAACAGGTCGGACAATCCGTGCTCCTCGTGGAGCGCTCGCAGCATCTCTTTCCTCGTGATCTTCAGAGTCGAACAGTCTGTAATCGCTGTAGCGGTTGCCAGGCGGAGCGGTTGGTCGGACGCCAGGCATCCTTCCCCAACGAAGTCGCCCGGGCCAAGCAACGCAATGGTTGCTTCCTTGCCCTGTTTCGACAGTACACAGAGCTTGATCTTTCCTTGCTGAATGTAGAACACAGCATCCGCACGCTCTCCTTGCGAAAAAATGACGCGCTTTGGGCTGTAGCGATGAACGCTCTTGCCCATGCCGGCACTCGCTAGAAAGGCTTGGGGGTCAAAGAAGTGGACTGATTTGGGGACGCGGCGCGATCGTATCGGCGACCCACGAAGCGATGACATGGGAAGCCTCCAAAGCACTAGGACTCAAAATTCTCTGCTGTTATTGTGCCACTGCGCTCTCGTTGTTTCCACCGAAAATGTTGACTGGGATGTGATCTTGCGTTCTTCGCCAGTCTCTTGCCTTGTGTGGTGAAAAATGTGGCGCACCTCCAGTGAGAGAGGATAGGGATGCGCCACCAAGGCAAGTAACCTGCAATATGGCGTAATCGTAAAAGCCACAGCCGACCGAAAGATGTTCAAAATTGCACACTCTTAAAAAAAAGTGGCGCACCTTTTTTGGCCATTACGACGCTGTATAGAGGAAACCGTATCCGAGGGCTTATTGTGCTCGCCCCCTGGTCTCTCGTTCACATCACTTCAAAACGCAGGAGCGCCTCTGCCGTGTCGTGAATTTTCTCTCTGTACCATCAACCCGATTTTCGCCGGTGACCGATTTCCCTCTTGTGCTTCCCCCCCTTTTCGCCATCATCTCGCCCGACTGCCAGTGTTTAAGGAGAAGCACTGAAAACGGTTGCGCGGTGGTGCTCTAATCCCCTGTTCGCTGCGTCCCGGGGTGCATGGCCTTACAATGCCCGTCGAACTGCTCCTGGAGAGACTTCTGATATTCTTCGCGGTTAGGACGATGGCCTGAGCCCTGCGCCCTGAAGACTAAATCCGGACACACGCTACAGCTGGCTTCCACCGGAATGTCTCCCAGCCACTTCGTTACGCGTATCGCCGGTTTTTTCACTAGCGAACCCTCACCAAAACAGCCAGTCGACGCAGGGATCAACGCTAACCAGCCGCGGCCGATATCAAGCTGCGGCGTTCAGCGCTGGCGGTCTGGCGCCCTTGATGAGAAGCCAAAACATGAACACAATCTCACCGAAGAAGGCGGGCTGCGCGTAGGTATTCACCTTGTCCTGATATTGCGGCAACAGTATGCCCGCAAGACTCAGGACCACCCACGCGATCCCTGCCAACCCGAGCCAGACACCAAGAAAGCGCGGGAGGAAGCGCGACCGGTATACCAGCAGCCCCAGCGGAAAGAGCCAAAGCCCCCAAAACATCCCGGCGACAACAAATCCTTGGCCACGCAACTTCAGGAACAGCATGGCCAGAGCCTCCCGCTGCGTCTTGTCGAGCACGGCCAGGAAGTCAGCGCCACGCACCAGGACGAGGGCAGCGATCGAGTTCAGCTCATTCGCAAACGCGATACGGAATCGAGACCACAATCAATATCACCATGAGCGACGCCTGCCGCCGGCCAATCCCTTTAAGCAGATCGTACAAAGCCAGCGCCACGAAAATAAAACTGGCCTGGCCGATGAGTTCGCCCGCGATGCCGAGGCGAAACAACGTCTCGTGGGTCGCGATGTTGTCGGACGTCACCGCTGCGTTCCCGTGTACGATCAGCTTGCCGGGAACATAGGCGATGGCGAAGAAGCCGACGATTGACGTGAGTACATACAGCAGGCCTGCGAATCTACCTGGGTTCTTGGTGGAAGTCATGTGTCCTCGCTCGGGGGAGTCTAGCGCTGAGATACGGAGCAGGTTGTTAAAAGTTTCGCCACACACCTCTTTTGTGCGTGCGATGAATTCCCCGCTGTCAACGAAAAAGCCTCCGTCGTCATTTCGACGACGGAGGCGATCACAAAAACCGCTATCATTTGCTTGTGCGTCAGTCTACGGATGGAAGGCGTCGGCGAACTTTTTCGCATTCGGCGTTCCCACACCCGTCACGTTGTCCCATCCCACCTTCGTCTTCAGCGCGGTCGGATTCGTGCAGAGCGTGCCAAAGAAATCGGCGGGACCTTCCGTCGAGCAGTCCGTTCCAAACGAAATGATCAGTCCGGTGTCCTGGAATGGCGCATAGTCCCATATCGCGCTCACGAACTTGCCGGACGGCGAGTCTCCCAGCATTTGCGCCGCGCTATAAGGAACCTTCACGGTCGCCGACTCCTGAATCGAGCCAGTGACATTTTGTGTCGTGGTGATTGGAACTATGTCGGTCACCGCGCCTGCGGGCAGCGAATACAGGTAAGGTGCTGCCAGGCCAAGAGGCGCTCCCGCCTCCTGGTTCGCGATCGCCCACAGCGCCGAGAACATTGGGCATGCCAGGCTTGTGCCGCCCCAAACTTGCCAGGTGAGCGACGGAATCTGGAAGGGCACGGAGATCGCGATGACTCCGCCGGTGAACGGATCTGCCAGCCACGAAACGTCAGGAACCTGGCGCCATTTTCCCGGCAGCTTCTTCTGGTAGGAAGGCTTGGGGAAGCCGCCCGTGCAGTTGCCGTTGCTATCCGCGTAGACGCAGTTGCTGGGACCTCCGCCCGCCCCACCAATGAATCCGAAGAAGGCCGGCGGATCGAAAACCGTGCCCTCTTCTGCCAACAGCGTCTCGTTGTTTCCCCACCCCGCTTGCCAAGCGATAGAGTTGTTAGAGTGCAGTGCCAACGCAACGCCGCCCACTGCCGTTGCGTAGGGTGAATCCGCGGGAGCCGACACGCTCGGTGGAATTCCAAAGTTTGAGTAGTCCCCGTCATCGCCCGAGGAGAAGTTGGCTGAAATTCCCGCAATCGCGGCGATCTGGTTAATCAGGTTTTCGGTATCCAGCTCGTTTGTCGAAGTGAAGAACTCGACCGAGCCATAGCTCCCCGAAAGCGTGTCGGCCAGGTGGTAGACGACCGATGTGAATTCCGCTTCGTCCACGTCCGCGAAACTCGCCGAAGGCGGAACGATGAGGTTGATGTTCGCGCCCGGCGCAATGGCATGGGCCCACTCCACGTCGATGTTAATCTCGACCTGGTCCATTTCCTGGCAGGTGCTCACCGTCGGGATATAGGTGATCGCAAAGTTCGATGAGGTCAGCAGCGGTAAACCGAATTGGGCCGAGAACGCGTTCGCATCGCTCTGGATGGTTAGCGAGCCGCACCAATCGATGATCCCGATCGTCTGTCCCGAGCCGTCGAATCCCTCTGCATACAGGGAGTTCAAGTGGTACGCGGCCTGAATCATCGGCGGCGTGTATCCGCATCCCGCACTGGTCAGGCTTTGCAGGTTGAGATGGTTTCCTTTGTAGGTGCCGATGGGAAACTCCCCGTCATTGTTCGTCGAGAACACATCGGTCTCGGTTCCATCGAAGCAATTATTCGAATAGAAGCTGCTATCCGGCGCGGCCGGCGCCGCCATCGCAGCGAACGCTTTGCCCTGCGCACCTGACGGCGGAGTCGGCCGTGTTGCCATCGGGTGCGTGTATTCGCCGCTATCCAGACCACCGATTGCGCGTACCAGCGGCGCGGCAGCTCCATCAACATACGGATCGCGGTCATTGGCGCGCATCACCTTGCTGCCCACCTGGTACTGATTGAGCTGCACATGCAGCGCATTTTCGATGTCGCCCACCGTCCCCTTTACATGCACGAAGAAGTTCATGGGTCCAACCCGCATCACTTTCAGTTTGTTCGCCTCCAGGAATTGCCGCACCACCTTCACCTGTGCCGCAGTCGGCGCAAACCTGTTCGCAATCTGGTTGCGGGTCAGGAAATGCCGAAACGTGGAAGATGTTGGATCGTAGAGCTGACTAGCCAGCGCATCCAGTCCCGCCCGATTGCGCGGATTCAGCCAGAAGCTGAGCTCGATTACCTTCGCAGGATCCTCAGTCCCAACGTTTCTTGCCGTTTTCACGTAATTGGGCGTGTTATGCCCAATAAATCTCCCGGTGGCGGCAACGCCCTGCGATGCAAGGCATCCGACCAACACCACCACAAACAGCCCCAGCCCCATGAAGCGGACTGCTTTGCTCTTGGCTGAAAGCATTGCTGCATTGCTTGAGTCCATGCACTCCTCCTGTTTTGACTAAACAACGGCATTTTGCGGACTAACTCGCCTCTTCCGGGCGCGCAGAGTCCGTTCGCTCCAACGCGAATTACTCGACAAACTGGCCCGACTAACTTAGCTTCAGGTTGAGATTGGGTTGAGAGTTGAGGAAACGGTGTCGAATGGCGTGCGTCATGCTACCCCCATTCGTGCCGAATGGTCAATTAGTAAACGCAGGACCACTGAGCCCTAGGCCGTGTCCGTGGCTCGATTTGGCGGGTTCCCTACCATTCTTCCCCCAAAACTCCGCAACGGTTGCAATCGCAGAACGGCCAGCGACCAGCGAAGCGATCCTCTCGCGCGTGTGAGTCCGGGGCGCAACCTCAAAGAATGAGTTCGGGACCGCGACGGCTGTTGGCGGCACACAATTCTCGGCCCAAGATGGAACGACCGGCATTTGGTCTAGAAAATCGTTTTACTAAACCCTCTCGCGCTGTGGGATAATTCCTCACCGTAAATCATTTCCACGACGGCTCACACGCCAACCGCGGAAAATCACTTCAGCACTTGTGAGGGCGAAAAACTTCCATGTCCAAAAATCCCCTGTCTCGCCGCCAATTTATGCAGATCGGTTCTGGCGCCGTAGTAGCCACCACCGTCGCCAAATCTCTCGTGCAACCGCGTATGTTGTTTGCCTCCCCACGCCCGGTAGCACCCAGCGACACCGTCCGCTTCGCTTCAATCGGCACCGGCATCCGCGGATGCGAACACCTCCAGGCCTCGCTTTCTGTGCCCGGCATCCAGTGCGTTGCGGTCTGTGATCTTTACGACAGCCGCCACACCGCCGCGCGGGAAGCGGTCAACAATCCCAGCGTCGCCGCCACCCGCGACTACCGTTCGATTCTCGATCGCAAGGATGTCGACTCCGTCCTGATCGCCACCATGGATCACAACCACCGTCAGATCTTCGAAGATGCCTGCGCCGCCGGCAAAGACATCTACTGCGAGAAGCCGATGTCGCACACCGTCGAAGACGGATTCGCCATGGTCGAGGCCGCGCAGAAAAACAAACGTATGGTCGCTATCGGCAGCCAACGCGTCAGTTCCGTCCTGTACGCAAAAGCCAAAGAGATTTTTGACTCCGGCAAGCTGGGCGAAGTTTTCTCCATCAATGCCTATTGGGACCGCAATTCGCCAAGCGGCGCCTGGGTCTATCCCATTCCACCCGATGCCAGTGAGAAGACGATCGACTGGAACGCCTTCCTCGGCAAGGCTCCCAAGGTTCCTTTCGATCCCGTCCGCTTCTTCCGCTGGCGCTGCTTCCGGGACTACGGCGAGGGACTCGGTGGCGATCTCTTCGTTCACCTGCTCTCCGGCATCCAGCACGTTGCCGGTATCAACGAACCCGCCCAGCGCGCCCAATCTTCTGGAGGCCTCTTCCACTTCAAGGATGGCCGCGAGTTCCCTGACCTCATCGAGACGCTATACGACTATCCGAACTGCCGCGTGACCCTGCGTTGCAACCTTAACAATGCCGGCGGAGAATTCATCGGCTTCTACGGCACCAAGGGCACGATGATCATCAAGGACGCAACTCTCACCTACAAGCCCGAAGACATGCGTCCCGAGCCCGAAGGCTATTCGATTTACGGATGGCCGAAAACCCTGCGCGATCAGTATCTGCAGAAATGGCACGAGGAGCATCCCGAACCCGAAGCTCTCAAGTGGAAGGTTGACGAAATGGGCGAGTCTTATGCCAATCCTCCCGGCTACAGCGACACTGTCGATCACCAGGCCAACTTCTACAATGCCGTGCGCACCCGCAAACCAGTTGTCGAAAACGAAGTCTTCGGCCACAACGCCGCCATCGGATGCCACCTGGCCAACTTCTCCTATTTCGAAAAATGCGTTGCAGTCTGGGACAAGTCAGCCAAGAAGATCGTGAAAGGATAGTCGTAGAGACGTTGCTTGCAACGTCTCTCTAACCACCCTCCAGCATGCCAGCCGTAGAGACGCGTGGCGCGTTTCTACGGCTCTTTGTTTTTCTCTGGCAGTCCGCCATCATTTCTTGAACACCGCATCGAGGGCCGCTTGTGCGATGGCTTCGTCGATCTCTGATTTAGCTCCGCTGGCCGCAATCCCCCCGATGATCTGGCCATCCACCTGAATCGGCAGCCCACCCTGATTAGGAAAAAAATCAGGAAAGGCGAGTACCTCCAGATTCCCCTTCTTCAAGGCATCCGCGCCGTCCTTCGACGGACTCCGGTAGAGCGCCGAGTGCCGCGCCTTCTTTTGCGCGAACTGAATCGTGTTGAGGGATGCGCCATCTGCCTTCTCCAGAAAAAGAAGATTTCCGCTTTCGTCCACGATACAAAGAGTCACTTCCACGTTGAGCCTTTTGGCTTCCACCTCGGCCGCAGCCACCAGGGCCTTGATCGTAGCCAGGTTCAACTGTTTCTTGCTTGGGAGCTCGGCCACGGAGGCTGCCACCATGAAAGTCAGCAGCACAACAAGTAGTTTGGACATGGCAGGGATGCTACCAGCCGACTTGGCAGTTTTCCAGATGCAACTTCCGCGGGTCGAATCAGCCACGAAGAGAACCCAATATGCACCGAAGTGAACCCAATATGTAGGTAACGCGATGTCAGGCGACGTCGCACCCTCTCCAGACCGGGCCAGCTTTGGGTGCCCCACTTCTCCTGATTTTGGGAGAAGTGAGATTCCCTCAGGTTCGCCTATCCTAGGATTTCGGCAGCACAATCAAGTTCTCGACATTGGCTATGCTGTGCGGTGACCCCGGAGCGCGTGTAACTCCGGTGGACGTAACTGTCCATACGAACAGCTTGCCTCCACTGCGGCTGATCGCGTAGACATGGTTCGCGTTGTCCCAGAAGATCTGATCGATCGGACTGCCGGTCAGAAGGCCCGTAAACTTCGTAATCGGATTCGCGCCATTGAAGTGGAAGATCTGAAATCCCGTGGGGCCTCCAAACGCCAAAAACTTGCCGTTCGGAGACATCCGATAGTCAGTCACTCCACCCGCTTGCACGCTCGGCATATTCGAGTGCTCTTTGTGGTCAGATTCCCGGAGCTGTCGACCGTATATGACGCTAACTGCACGGGTCCGTCCTGTCCCCAATTCGGATTCAGCGGCTCCATTGCAATGGCGATGTGATTCGTCGGATCGGCCGCCGCCAGCCACGGGCAATAAAATCCGCCAGACTTCTCCGCCGGCAATGGTGCACTAAAGCTGTTCAGGTAGGAAAGCGTTCCATCCGTATTGCGCTTCACTCCGATGATCTCTGGCCCGAAGTGATAGCAACTGGAGGAGTACGCATACAGGTTGTTTCCGATGAAGCTCACTGGGCTATTGTCCGGTGGGCCTCCCGCCAGATCGCCGGTCTCGTTCAGTTGTCCCGTCGCCTGATTGATGTTGAAGGAGATAAAGTCATTGTTCGTGGTGTAGAAGTCCGCGTACAACGTCGATCCGGTGTGATCCAGATACACGCTGATGACTCCCGGACCAGGAGGCGTCACATTGTAAGTGCGCTTTAGCTTCAGAGCTCCATTCGAACCAATGGAATACGAATTGATGTCCGTGTCCGTATTCGCCACTCCGAACAACCATTTCCCATTCACAGCCATGTAGTTCACGCCGTTGGTTTGAAATGGTGATCCCGGGATCGCCGTCAGCGCTCCGTTCGCTGCAGCCAAGTATCCGCGGATCTTGCCACTGGTGAGGTTCGTGCCCGTGGATACGTATACGTATGCCACTGGCGAAGCAGTTGCGAGCGTTGAATCGGATTCAGTTGTTGAGGACGTGACCTGAGCGGATGCCAGAACTGTGCTGGCGCAGATCGCTGCGAACGCAAGCGAGCACACCGGGATACTGCGAGTCATACAATCTCTTGCTGCTCCACTAGAGAATTGGAAATCGGACGAGCGACGATTCAGATGCCCCGATTCACCTTGCCAGTTGACCCAGTCTTCCCTGTACCTTAGACAGGATTTTCCATGATGTACCCACCCCGGGGCGGTCATGTGCCCCGAGCGTGTTGCACTCTTGCAACACAGACGCCTGCGCAAAATCTTGCACTCCGGTGATCTCGTTCCGAACCCTCGCGGCCACATTCGGAAACAACATTGTCAATTCTCCAAAATTAGCTTGGATTGTTTCGCAATCTAGAGTATCTTTCCCGCATTGAAATTTGGGGCAAGGCCCGCCGAGCCTGCTTCCGGGGATAAATCGTCCACGTCATACAATCACCACCCCTGCTGGCGTGATCGATAAACAGGTGCAATAAGATCTCGCAGATCCGAGGGAATCCAGCCGTGAAATCTCCCCTTGTTGTCTGGATCTTGATAGCGTGCTCTCCTTTTAACTGTGCCTCGTTTGCTCGTAGCAGCCGGGCCGGTTTACCCCATAACTCACAGCCTGCAGGTGTGACCTCACCCGCGCCTTCCGAAAACGAAACCCCGACGGCCACGCAGTTTACGATTCCGGGGCCCCAGCGTTCGTTTCTTCGCATGGCGGGGATCAGCCAGATGGTCAGGCCCGAGGAAGTCCTGCCTCTACTCAGCCGGAACGTTTTCATCGAGGGCTTTCAGGGGACCAGTCAGCCGACGGAGTTCCTTATCTTGCTGCGGCGTTATGTCGTCCAAGCAAGGGAACTTTCGGAATTGGCTGCCCATAGCGGCATGGTGATCCGTGTTGCGGGTTGTGACGATGCCCAGCCTCTTCTCCACATCCTCGGATACCGTACTCGGCCGGATTGTGGCAAAGCTGATACAGCCTTGCTCACCGACGATCCTGAACGTGCGTTCCTCACCATCGATTCCGGATTCCCCCTGCCTGACTTGGAGCGGACGCTGCAGGGCGGGAAGCCTTTCGAATACCAGTTTTCTCCTTCTGCCGTACCGGTGCTTTTTGCTGGAAGCGAATGGACCATGGCAAGCAAGAAGAATCACACCGAAAACAGCCGGGACTTGCTGGACACCATCTTGAACGACCCCATGGTGGCTCGTCTCTACTGGGCGCTCTCCCGGATCGAGCCGGAAACAGCGGCATTCTTGCGCCAGTCCATCGGACTTCAAAAGCTGATTCCGTACGCCGCCGTGCTTGATTTCTACGGCAGAGAACTCTGCGTTTCGGGCGGTAGGGTCAGCGTGCCGGGCGGGACGGCAGCGGAACCTGCATGGAGCGATCTGGTCGGCGCAAATCCTTCCAGTCCGGCTGCCTTCGTCTCAAGACTGCTCGCCAAGGACAAGGGTTGGCTCGCTGCTTACTTCGACGTACTATCGCGCGCCAATCGCGGGCAGCAAGCCTATTTCACCGCTCCGCATCGACTGAAGTTTTTCTATACCGCGCTGCTTTCAACGGATACTTCCGAGAAGCCAACCCGCGGTACTTTCCGGCCCACGCCCGAAATGTTGCTTCTCGTCACCCGTCTTCCGTTCGACAGTTCCGGAGAACCTCTGGTCCCCGGCGGTCTCGAAGCCTGGAAACACATTCTTTCCGAGGCTCATCACCGGAACTTGCTTCACAAGTGGGCCAAGGCCGACAAATTGGATCGCCCCGATGACGTGGTGCGAACCATGTTTGCGCTATCTCGCGCCCTGGACACTAACTTTCTAGAGCTCTACATGGCTCTCAGCGAGCTCGACAGCAGAAGGCCTCGCGAACGCCGCCTCGCTCCTGCAACGGTCGAGTTGTTAGCCCATAGGTACGAGGACTACGGCGATCAATACCGCATCTTCTCCGAGTTCCCGGAGCTAAGCGACGACTCCATCACCTTGTTCCTCGACGTAGCTCAGAGCCTGACCAATGTGCCCATGGGATTCCGCGCCAACGCATTCGGCACCCTTCAGGCCAGCGTTGGAATTTGGCAGATCCTGGCCCGTCAGGGACAAATCTCGCAGCCTCACCTCGACGACTCCTGGCAGCGCGTCATCCGGCCGTATAGCGGTATTCGTTCGGCAGCTCAACTTTATGACGCGGGCCGAAATTCACTCGGAGAGATATTCCGCTTCTCTCTCGGTAAACCGCACGGCTCTCAGGACGACATCATCGAACTGCTGGCAGGACCTCCGCAGACTACCCCGGTCGGAAAACAGATGCACAACCAGGTAGCCAATCGGATTCGCTCTGTCCTCGACGATCAGCGCCTGGTCTCGATCGACACACTCCTCTCAGTAGGCGATGGACTGGCCGAGAAAGAGCGCGGCAAACATCCGGAAGAGTATGTAGTTCTTCTGGCAGCGCAAACCCGCGAATTCGAAATGCCGCGGCCGATCTTCAGCAATGGTGAACGGACCCAGTGGGCGGCGGGAATTTACAACAATCACCACACCGACCTGGAGATGCGAACCGATTTGCCCAAGCTGCTCAAATCGCCGACAGCCTCGCGGGCACAAATTGAAGAGGCACGAGGCCAACTCGCATCTTTCTTCAGGGACACTCTTGTCGGCCTTAACTACGCCTACTATGAGCCCCCGGCCGCGCAAGCCCTGCACAATAATCCGCTGTTCGTCCGATCCCACGATTTCGCAGGCGAATCGGTTACTGGAATCAAGAGCCTTTGGCAGGCGCCTGTCCTTCTCGGACGGGGCTCTCCGGCTGGCGGCGGCGCGCATTTCGTGGGCTCCCTCGCCGATCTCCCCTACGCGCTCGCTGAGCTCGAGCAGGATTTTCTGGCGCCCAACAACGTTCAGGCCCTCGTCTGGGGTGAGATGACTCCTGGCATGCTGACCAGCGCCATCCTGCCTCGCTGGTGGAACGTCAGCCCATTGGAGTTGCACGCTGTCGCCCTTTACCAGAAGTCTGGCGAAGAACTTTTGGCCTCTTCTGAAAAAGACGAAACCCTTCGTGCCAATGTGCTCGCCATCATGTCAGATCGCCTGCTTCCCCAGCGAGCGCGTCAGGTCGAAGAGGCCATGCGCGCAGGACGCGTTTCGGAAGTCATTCCCGAGCTGATGCCGGCTGACACCTTCTACCTGGCAGCCCAGTTCCAGCAGAAATATCCCGAGCAACCGGTCGCGTTGGGAACGGCGACTCAGGAACTGCAAGAACTGTCTCGCCAGCATCCCGAACAGGTCAACTGGAATCGCTTGTCGCACGACTTTGGCACGCCCCATCCCGTCATGGCGCTGAACTACGGTCCCGAGCTGCTGAATGTGGCGCCCATGCCGCCTTTCGCCGGATCCTCCAGCCGCTTTCTGCCGGAATCCTGGGACTCGCCCAATCTTGTACTGGGCTCGATTGGCGGATGAAGCGGGCTATTCGCCCGTTATGTTGAACCGTTTGGTACCCGAACTAACGCAAGTCATGCTCCAGAAAATCTTCGCTACGGATTTCGAGGATTGGCCCGCGCTTCTTCGAGCCATGCACGAAACCGGAACTGAGTTTCGACAAGGCAAACTCGGCTCCTTGCCACGAATCAGCGCCGCACAACCTTGAGTTTTGAAAAGGCGCGGCTATGAGCCGTGGCACTAGATTTTGATTGATTTTGATGGCATTAGATTTTGGTGGAAGAGCGGTGCTTTAGCGCCGCGTCAAGCGCGAACACAAACGCGGGCTTTAGCCCGTGAGGGCCTTCGCAGGAGGAATCATCAAGCCATGGGACGGAAATGTTATTTAGCGGCCGCGCTCTCTTTTCAACTGTTCCTCGGCAATCAAACTGCTAGCAGGGCGCAAGACAACCCTGACATCCACGTGGTCGTAAACATGGTTCAGCTCAACGTGGCCGTCACGGATAGTAAAGGAAATTACATCACCGGACTCCGCCCCAGTGATTTCGCCATCTACGAAGATGGAATCAAGGAAAAACCTGCCACCTTTGCCGAAGGAGATGCACCCGCACGCCGCCTCGACGATCTTGGCCAGGAGGTTTCTTCCGCTGCACAGGCGCCTGAGTCATCCGCCGGATCTCCCGACGCTACATCCGCCCAGACTTTCGATGCCCTCATCAGTGGCTCGAACGTGTTTGTCCTGTTCGATACCAGCGACTACATGTATCGCGGCTTCGTCTTTGCGCAGGACGCAATTTCCGAATTCATTCGCTCCCTGGCCAAGGCCGACAAGATTGCATTTTATTCGTACAGCCGCGATCTCTCGCGCATCGCCCCTCTGACGGCGGATCGTGGCCAACTACTGCAAGCCGTACGCACGACCGTGGCCGGCGATCAGGCCGCCCTCTACAACGCTCTTTTGCTCACTCTGAAGGACGCAGCCCAAAACCGCGGCCGCAAAGTTGTCGTCGTGTTCTCCAATGGCCCCGACAATTCCAGCGTTGTGCCCCCTGAGGACGTGGCCGAATTCGCCCAGTCTGCCGGCGTCTCCATTTATATGATCAGCACACAGGAAGCCCGGTTGGAGCCTGTCTCGACGGCAGTTTTCGATCGTATGACTG
The DNA here is from genome assembly GCA_963743105.1 of Terriglobia bacterium. Lineage (GTDB taxonomy): Bacteria > Acidobacteriota > Terriglobia > Terriglobales > Acidobacteriaceae > Sulfotelmatobacter. Next base: position 139,457 of record CAVUOS010000043.1, on the reverse strand, counting down.
CCGCCACCGGCGGCAAAGCATATTTCGCCAAGAACTGGAGAGATGAGCACAAGGCCTTCGCCTCCATCCGCGATGATCTCGCCCATCTGTATTCGCTCAGCTACTATCCCAAGACCAATCCCAACAACGGCTGGCGCGCCGTCACGGTGAGACTTGTCGGTGAACACCTGAAAAAATATAAGGTCCGCACGCGCAACGGCTACCGTCCGCAGCCCACGCGCTTCTCCGGCGGCAGCAAAACGTTGTCTGCCCTGAATCCATAGCGGAACGCGGGGATTTTAAAACAGCCCTCTATCTATTGGGTGGCCCATCTTAATTGTGCTAGGTTGAGAGCGGGGCACCCGCCCGCCTCTGTCGCAGTTGCGTCGTTCAATCCTTCGAGACCGCATAGTAATACCACCGAGTACTGTACTCGTTGTCCCTCCCGGGGTAGTTGTCCGGCAGTACTTGCAGAAGTCTGAAGTCGACGCGGGTGAGTTCTGCAACCACGCAGGCCGGAATCCCGGAGTACATCAGCAGGCCGCCATGGGACGGGTCGACAATGTAGCCCTCCCCCGCCAGAAAGCTGCGGTCGGCAGTCTTCGGCAAGCACGTGGGATGCCCTTCGCAAATGACCTTACGACAGAGAGCGCCACTCTCCCGCTCGTCCATGCTGCCAGAGTCAGATCGAATAAAACTCCTTTTTGCGCTACTTTGTTCGCGAGCCTGCGCAAGCGATCCCGGTCCCATTGCCAATCAAGAAACAGAGATCGCGGGTTGTGTGACGAGAAGATATAGACCCCCCCTGCTTTGAGAACCCGATGACATTCGCGCAAACAATTTTCTCGTTTTTCATACGGCGCTAAGCAGTCAAGTCCGTTGAATGAGAATACGACTGAATCAAATGAAGCATCGGCGAATTGCGAAAGATCGGAAGCGTCCGCAACGTTGAATTGCAGATGGGGAAACTTGCTGCGGCAAGCACGAATCATCTCATCAGAAAGGTCGACGCCCACATAGCGTGAAGCAATCGTAGAAAGGTAAGGCGTGGTGCGTCCTCCGCCAACTCCAACGTCCAGGATGGCCATTCCTGGATGGAGATAAGTATCGAACAGAAGTTGCTCACAGGCGGTCGGAGAATCCAGAGCTGCCCACTGAGCGACGATTTCAGGCGCGCTGTAGACTTTAAGATGTGCGGCTTGGTCACGTGCAGACATAGATAGAATAGGCTTGCCGAACGGGATTCGCTCACTCCGCAGTTAGGCCAACGGCATCAAGAAACGTTACACCCAACTGCTGATCTTGGTGAGCACACGAACAAGATTGTAGCGTTTCGGTTCAATTACCCTGCGATGCTGAGGGACCAGATGCACAGCTGTGCCTCCAAAACCTTCTTTAAACCACGCTGGACCGGATGTTGCTCCAGGGGTATAGCCTCCGAAGTCATATTCGGTGCAACCATGAGACTTTGCCCATAGAAGAGCCCTCCACTGCAGAATGTGGCCGACTGGCATAGTCTCATCTCTATCATTTGCTCCCCAGATGAACCAGCATCTTCGTCCAGACCGCGCAAGCACTACTCCTCCGTGGGCGATGCCTTTCGCCCTTCCAATCAGGAGCGCTCCCCGCGATTCTGAACCAATCAGCCATTGAATGATGCGACGCGAGTCGTTGATCAAATCAGGAGTGAAGCCCTTCCGGATTGCCATGCGCTGGTATATGCCGAAAAACTCATCAATCTCTGTATCACTAGAAGCTGCAGTGACGGTGGTTCCGGATCGTTCAGAGCGGCGCACTTCATATCGTGAAACCTTACGAAAATTTGCGAAGATTTCATCCTCGCCGCCATTGAGATCGAGCCGCAGGGAGGCTCGCTGTTTTCCAATGGGTTGCCACTTGGAGCGGTTCGCAAAGCTCGGATGGTCGCCATCTGCTTGGCAGATCCACTCCGGAACAACATCCAGGTAAGCAAAACTCTCCTCTCGCATGTTTTCCGCGAGTTCTTCTGCCGCCGCTTCCCAAAACCGATGGTCGTCACAGACGGGACCTTTATTGGCGATGAGCGCACGAATCCACGGAAATCTGCGGCTTAGTGGCATCTGCACTCCGAATGTACCAAGCCAACGAATTCTGCCATCTTTGCGAACCAGTATGACTCTTGATCCTGAACCTGACCATTGAGGAAACTGAAATGGGTGTGAAGTATCTTGGCTGTCCAGAAAGTCTTCGACTTCTCTTAAGAAAACCGGTGACAGGTCGTCGGTTCTAACAGATTCCAGGGTCATTGTTAAAAGTCGGTCAATCCTATTTCAGCTTTCGGTCACGCTAAGCCGGTCACGGGCCTGCGGTAGAAACGTGGGCACAGACGGGTGGAGTGCACCCTTAGCGTGAGACGAAGAAAACTGGAGAGTTGCGTTACGAAAGACATTGTAAACCGGGAGTGAAAACCTGGGGACAGACGGTGGAAGGATGGGAACATCCTGGTATAGTGCGTCAAACAGATCGACATTTATGAGTTAGCCGGTCTCCCCCTGTGAACCTCTGTGCCCTCTGTGGTTAAAGCCTTTGACCTCCTCGCCGAACACCACGGATCACGCGGATCGCGTCACAGTATTTAACGCTCACCATTTCCGACGCACTACGCTAGGTGCAAGAGGGGCCTTGAGATCACGTGGAAGAGGGCCCTTCAGGGCCGCGTCAGTTCCAGCAACATGAGGGGCTTTTTAGCCCCGGGCTACTTCTTCTTTGGCAGATATTTCTTCTCGATCGACGCCACGACCACGTAGTTCGGATCCACCATCTCGTTGAAGTGGATCTTCGCCACCTTCGACAGTAACTCGTACGCATCCATCTCTGACAGGCCATAGTCGCGATGAATCCAGTACACGAGTTCGGTCAGCGCGATCCGCACCGCATCGTCTGCGGGACGATACGCGCCCACCGTCATGATTGCGTCGTCGTTTTCAAACTGCGGCCAGTCGATCTTGCGCCCTTTGATCACGCTCACCTGCACGCGTGCCTTCAGCGGCACCTCGATCGCCGATCCTGCCGCCTCGCCATCACCCATCGCCGCGTGCCCGTCGCCCAGGTACAGCAGACCGCCCTTTACATTCACGGGAAAATAGGCGGTGTTGCCAACCGAAGCCTCCGGAGAATCCATGTTCCCGCCAAACTCCGCCGGAACGATTGAGCTGCGCGCCTCTCCGTTCGCCGGCGCCACGCCAATGCATCCGAAGAATGGATGCATCGGAATCTTCACCGCGAAATCCGAATCCAGCGCCTTGAAGGTCGCCGTGTTGTCCGCATGATTGATGGGATAAAACCACACCCGCTCTTGCCATGGAGATGTCTCCAGAACCGGCGTGTACTTCGAGGAGTTGATCGACCCAAATCCCGGCGAAAACGCTCCCACGCCGTACTCGCCGTCGACCTGCAGATCGAGTATCTTCACCGCCAGTGTGTCCCCCGGCTCCGCGCCCTCAATGTAGAACGGGCCGGCGAGCGGATTGTCGCCCTTCGCCATGTCGAGCGTATCGCCCGGCTTCTTCAACCCGTTGCCGAAACAGTCGAGCGTGTTCGTGTCGAGAATGTCCCCGGCCTTCAAATGCAGGACGGGCTCCGCCGTGGCAAACAGATATTTCACGTTCGCGTTGGTGGTCGTGTAGTGCACCACGTTCTGCGCCATCGAAAGGCAGCTCAGCAAAAAGACGGCCAAAGCGAATTTTCGGATGCCCACGCAAGTCCCCCGTTGTACTTGGAATCCCAAATTGTCGCACAGCCGTGAAAGAACATCGCACACCGTGGAAGAACCTCGCACAGCCGTGGAAGAGCGGCGCTTTAGCGCCGCGTCAAGAGAGCGTCGGGTCCGGGCTTCAGCCCCGGTGTTCGCCTGCAATGCTCCACGCCTTCACTGTGGACTCGCTTTCACCGTGCCCGCACGCTGCTCTTCGGTCGAATTCAAATCGAGCACATACGCTGTCTGATCGCGCGTCAGCACGAACAGCCGCTTCCCATCCCGCGAGAATTTCTTGTAGGCAATCGAAACCGGGAACTGGTAAGTCCGTCGCAGCTGCGAATCGGCCAGCCCGTAGACATTCACCTCGCCCTCGCCGGTCGAAACCGCATAGACTCCGCCCGCGCCCGAGATCGCCGGTGAATGTCCGAAGACGTGCCCTTGTTCTCTGCCCGTTGCGAGTGAATATGTGAGCACCCGATCACCGCTCACCTGCAACGCTACCCAATCGCCGTCCACTTTTACGCTTCGCACCGAGAACGAATACTTGTTCGTCTTCACCAGCAGTTTGGCAACGACGGAGTTCGTCGCGACATCCATGAACTCATAAAGCAGGTCTTCTTTTTCGGCCGAAGTCTTCAAATCAGGGAACTGCTTCAGTTCCTCGTGCGCCGCCGCGCTCGACACAGGCCACCCCAATAGGACTTCTTTATAGTCAGACGTCCAGGCCAAAGACGGAGGCTCCTGAGGAAAGTGGCGTGTCCACAGCGTCGTTTTGGTGCGGAAGTCTCGCAACTCATACGTCCAGTCTCTTCGTTGATACGGGTTGTCTTTCGAGGGCGTGCGCACCAGCAGGTACGGCCCCTCCTGGCTGGCGAGCAGGTCGCCAATCGCGAACACCGGCGACGCCGCGCCCTGTTGACTCAGGTCAACCACAGCGCGCTCCTGTTTGTCCTTCTCGGGAAAGTCCGCGAAGAAGGAATCGTCGTCAGCAAACCACCCTTCGGTGAATGCGCGGACATGCTGGACCCGTACATTGTGCGGGATATCCCAGACGGCGCCCCGGCTTCCAGTGGATGCCGCCAGCCAATTGAAGTCCTCCGATACGCCGATCGCGCGGTTATCACCCAGATGCGATTGCGTCAGCTGCGCCCGCGCCAGAACTTTCGCGGTAGGCACATCGATCAGCAGAATCCGGCCATCTCGTTCCTCGTACACCACCGTACCGTCGTAGATGTCTCCCGCGTCTTCTCTGACGATCCCGCTCAGCTTACCGGTAGCCGGATCGAGAAATCCGCGCTTGCCCGTTTTCAGCGGGCCGATGGCGACATACTTTCCATGCGCCGTCGGCCTGAGATTCAAAGCGTAATCGAGCCCCACATCCCGCAAATGCTCCCCGCCAGGAAACTTCATCAACGGAGACTTCGCGGGATTGAAAGTGTTCAAGCCCAGAATGCATTCGCTATCGACGAACGTGAACTCCCCGTGCATGGCATTCCGGATCGACGAGGGCAACTTGGCCTCGCGGTTGGCGGTCACATCGTAAGCAAACTCCGACGTCGTAGTGCCCGCAAGAAAATAGTGTCCGTCGGGCGAAAAGTTGAGCTGCACCAGTTGCAAGCTCGAGTTTCCCCCAAGTTCGAGGATGAAGAACAAAATGAAATTTATCGAGCCGAGCTGAAAAAAATTCTTTCTCGATGCCAGTTCCTTACCCGTCGCCACCTCCAGCAACTGCAGCGTGAATTCCTTGTCTATGCAGGCGAAATATTTGCCGTCGGGCGAGAGTGCGCTCTGCAGGCAGGCCTCTCGCAGCACGATCTCGTGCACCGAAACCCGTTTCTGGCTGGCGATGTCCCACGTCTCGACCCGTAGCGACGGCGTCTTGAACACCACCGACTTCGAGTCGGGGCTGAACGATGCCTTGTCCGCGTCCGGTGCTTCAATAAAGAACAACAGCTGAAATGGATCGCGAGAGAGCACATGAATCCCGCCCTCATCCTGCGCCAGCACGTATTTTCCGTCGGAACTGAAACGTAGATTGTTGATATCCGGGCGCAGTGGCGACTCCAGTTTCTGCTTCACCAGCAAGCCAGGCAGGGACACCGTGTGCATCCCCGTGTGCGAGGCGATCACCTGCGACTGCCAAGCCTCGAATTCCGCAGTCGATGATGGCATGATCTTCGCGCACTCGGCCGGCATCATCGAAACCGATTTCAACAATTCCCGTAAACGCTTCTGCTCCGACGTGGTATGTCCCAGCACGTCGGTGAACCAACTCCCGGTCTTACCATGAGTCGAATTGAAGCGATCCCACAGATCCACATACGCCTGCGGCGAGAATCCCGCGCGGGCCATGGCGAACAACGCGACCTGGTCGGCTATGTACTGGTCTCCTTCAACCTCGCCGCTGATGCGTGTCGGTTTGCGCTGTTCATTTTCCAGCAGGCGCTGGAACTTGTCGTAGATGTCGGCACGGTCGCCAACCTGCGTCACTCCCAGCACGCGCTTCAGCAACTGGGTCATGAAGATCGAATGCTGATGGGTCACGATGTGGCCCATTTCGTGCGCCAGCACCCCGGCCAGTTCGTCGTCGCTGCGGGTGAGCGCCACCATCTTGCGCGCTACGTAGATTCTGCCGCCGGCAATGCTGAATGCGTTCACCTCGGGCAGATCGATGAGAAAGAAGCGAAATCGCAGATGGTTGGGTGGAAGAAATCGGGAGAGCCGCGCTCCGAGTTCCTCAATGTGCGTCGTGAGGGCGGGATCGTCGATGAGAACAAATTCGCGAGCCAGGCTATCGCCCATGGCGTCGCCCAAATCGATCTCCTGCTGGTCGGTGAAGATCGTCTTCCCGGTGACTCGCTCGAGGGCCGGGGGCAGCGGGCAAGACTCCTGCGCGCTCAAAGTTCCGGCATTCAGTAAGGAGACTGCGATCAGCGGGACTAGCGGCAAGCGCAACTTCATAAGCAGCACAAGCTTAACCGCGTCCACAGTAAGCAGTCACGAGAAACGTGGGTAGTGCCGACGTCCCCCGGCTGTCGCGAGAGCATCCTGCTCGCGCTGCCTGGGGCACGCTTCCGCGGTCTGTGACCACAGTCCTTGACGTCCACACCCGAAACGCGCAATCATCAACCTGGAAGAAAGCAACTGGCGCGGAGCTAACTCCTTATTCCGGAATATTTTGCCCGTAAGTGATTGAGCGCCAATAATTAGTCCGACATTTTCCGTTAAGTCTCTGATTCCAATAGATCGACGGGGAGGGGGGTACCCGCCCCTGACCGAAAAAATCCCACGAGAGGCCGCCCTGCACCTCCCACTGGTGCGCAACATCTAATCCATCAGATTGACAACACTTATGGGAAACACTTTTAAGACCGCATTCCTTCTGACCGCACTCACGCTGCTGCTGATGGCAATCGGGCGCGCGTTCGGCGGACAGAATGGAATGTTCCTGGCGCTGGCTTTCGCCGCCGTCATGAACTTCGTCTCGTATTTCTATTCCGACAAGATCGCTCTGGCCATGTATCGCGCCCAGCCCGTGACGCGCGATCAACTTCCGCGCGCCTTTGCCGCGGTTGAGCGCCTGACCCAGAAGATCGGCATCCCGATGCCGAAGATGTATGTAATCCCAACCGACTCGCCGAATGCGTTTGCCACGGGACGCAACCCGCAGCACGCATCCGTTGCAGTCACGCACGGAATCCTGCAACTGCTGAACGATGAGGAACTGGAAGGCGTACTGGCTCACGAACTCGGCCACGTCAGTAACCGCGATATCCTGATCAGCTCCGTCGCGGCAACGATCGCTGGGGCGATCACCATGCTCGCCAGCATGGGACGCTGGGCCATGATCTTCGGCGGCTACGGAGGCGATCGCGACCGCCGCGGCGGTGGAGGCCTGACGGCCCTCTTCATGCTGATCGTCGCCCCGATTGCCGCGAGCTTGATTCAGCTTGCCGTGTCGCGTTCGCGCGAGTATCAGGCCGATGCCACAGGCGCACACTTCACCGGAAACCCGTACGCACTGGCGAGCGCCCTGCGAAAAATCGACGCCTACGCTCGCCGCGTCCCGCTCCAGGCGAACCCATCGACCGCGCATCTGTTCATCATCCAGCCGTTCCTGGGAACGAACGCCGGGATGTTCGCGAGCCTCTTCTCGACGCATCCGCCGGTCGAGAAGCGAATTGAGCGACTGACGGGAAGGCCCGCGGAGTTCACGCAGTAGCCAGCGATGAGCAGTGAGCGATGAGCAATGAGCCATCGCAGCCCGTGCAAGTTGCGGAACCCGAAGCGTTCTCAGTGTCGAGGCCCGGTAAGGCCGGTTCACTCATTGCATGGCTCATCGCTCGCCTATGACGTCCGTAACTCCTGCACCGTCTGCCGCCGATAGTAGAATCCAAACAATGTCGCCCGAGACTGCCATCGCTGTGTCCACCAAGGCTGCTGATCTGGAAAAGGCTCTACGCCGTGTGATTCGCGGCAAGGACGACGTTGTCCGTCTCGCGCTGGTCAGCATCTTCGCCCGCGGGCACCTGCTCATCGAGGGCGTTCCCGGAGTCGGCAAGACTACGCTGGGACAGGCTCTGGCCCGCGCCATCGATTGCACTTTCCAGCGAGTGCAGTTCACCAGCGACATGCTGCCTTCCGACGTTCTCGGCATTTCGGTGTATTCCGCCGCCGATCAGAAGTTCGAATTCAAGCGCGGCCCGGTCTTCACCAACGTGCTACTCGCGGATGAGATCAACCGCACAACGCCGAAGACCCAATCCGCACTGCTCGAGGCGATGAACGAAGGTCAGGTCACGGTCGATGCGCACTCCTACGAACTTCCGCAGCCATTCCTGGTGATCGCGACGCAGAATCCGGTTGAGCATCACGGAACCTATCCGCTACCCGAATCACAACTTGACCGCTTCCTGATGCGCGTGCGCATGGGATATCCCGACGCCCAGGCCGAACGCCAGATCCTGCGTTCGGAAGCGGGTGTCGCACACCTGGATTCTCTGCACCCTGTTTTGACCGGAGCCGATGTGCTCGAAATGCAGCGGGCGGCAAAGAATGTCCGCGTCGATGATTCCCTGGTGAACTACGCACTGGAAATCGTGCGCCGCACCCGTGAGTCTGAGTTCCTGTCGCTCGGAGTCTCGCCCCGCGGCTCGCAGGCTCTCTACCGCGCCGCCCAGGCCATGGCCTTTCTCGAAGGCCGCACCTTCTGCACGCCGGAAGATTTCAAGCCGTTAGTCGTTCCCGTTTTCGCGCACCGCGTGGTCGTCAACAATCTCTACGCTTCGACGCTGAAGAAGTCCGAGCAATCGGATCAGGTGCTGAAAGAGATTGTCGAGAACGTCGCAGTCCCCGTCTAACAACGATCATCCATTTCAGTCGGTATCCGGACCCGTCTCGAGCCAAGTCAGCAGTGTTGGAGTCAGGGCAATGTCTCTTAGATTCGAGCCTTTGTTCAACAATTGATTCACCGCATCGAACTCAGCGCTACGGCCCGCAACCGCAACCAAATCTTCGCCTGAAATGCCGCGTTCCGCTTCGTCCCTAGCAAACTCAATCGCGTCGTTCCAGACAGGTTCGGACGAAAGGAGTCGCTCCGATGAGATTGTGCCCTTCGTCAGCCTTCTCTGGAACGTATTCGGAAATTGCACTCCCGAATCTCTGAGAATCAGACGGCAATAGACCATGGGCAGGAATTCGACGAGACGCGCAGCGACCGCTGGCTCCAGCCCATCCGTGACGAGCGTTCGAAAGATTTCAACGTCTCCACTGGAAGGCAGGCTTCGCATTGCGGCGACCGCTCTTGAAATGAGGTCGTTCACTTTTGCTCTTTCGTCGTCTTGCAGATGATAATAGCTCCCGCCATGTCCTTCCTCCGCTTCTTGATGGTTCTCTCGCTCGTGGTCTGGATTGGCGGTCTCATCTTCTTCGCCTTCGTGCTCGCGCCGACGGCCTTTCAGGTTCTGCCCAGCACGCACCTCGCCGGCAACGTGGTCGGACGCGCACTCGGCAAGCTGCATTGGATTGCCATCATTTCCGGCGTCGTCTTCCTGATCGCTTCTCTGCTCTACAGCTATCTCACGCAGGGAACCGCCCACATCTTCGCCATGCGGCATATCTTGATTTGCCTGATGCTGGCACTGACGCTGTTCTCGCAGTTCTGGATCATCCCGCGCATGGACACACTGCGCGCCTCGGTCGGGGATTTTGCCACGGTTCCGCTCACCGATCCCGCAAGGGTGCAGTTCGACGCCCTGCATGTCTGGTCCACGCGGGTGGAAAGCGCCGTGCTGCTTTTGGGATTGGTGATGATCTATCTCACCGCCAGCGCTCTGTATAATCCACGTTGAATCAGGTAGCCCCGGACGCCTCGTCCGGGGTTGCGAGAAGAAAGACGGCCAAAGATAAGGCTTACACCGCTAAAAGACGGAGCTTCGCTCCGCAGCGGACGAGGCGTCCGCTGCTACACAAGCCTATAGCGGAAGCAATCCACCACGTGATCGTTGACCATGCCCACTGCCTGCATGAAGGCGTAGCAGATGGTTGATCCCACAAACTTGAAGCCCCGGCGCTTGAGATCTTTGCTCATGGCGTCGGATTCTGGAGTTCGCGCCGGAACCTGCCGCAGCGATTTCCTTGTATTCACCCGCGGTTTGCCTCCGACGAACTGCCAAATGTAACGGTCGAAGCTGCCGAACTCTTCCTGCACGCGGAGGAATGCCTTCGCATTTCCAATGGCCGAACCGATCTTGAGCTTGTTGCGAACGATTCCCGGATTGGCGAGCAGTGCCTTGATCTTCTTCGGCGGATATTGCGCGATGCGCCGCGGATCGAATCCGTCGAAGGCGCGCCGGTAATTGTCCCGCTTATTGAGGATGGTGCTCCAACTCAGGCCCGCCTGCGCGCCCTCGAGGATCAGAAATTCAAAGAGCGTGCGGTCGTCGTGCACCGGCACGCCCCATTCTTCATCGTGATACTGAATGTACCGCTCGCCTTTAGCCCATCCGCAACGAACGGGATCCGCGCCAGCGATCTTCTTCTTCGGCATTTATCTCACTTCCTGCGGGAACCTCAAACCACAGAGGCGACTGAGGTTCACAGAGGACTATTGCAGCGACTTCGGGTCCGACTTGTTGGCCGGCGATTTGGAATCGAGAAGCGAGACCAGCTCATGAGCTGCCCCCGGAACCCCCACCTTCCCATCGCGGATGATTTCTTTCGCCGTCAGCTTCTTGCCGTAGAACTTTTCGTTGGCGCTGCCGTCCGAGCGCAGAGTCGATCCTTCGAGAGACACGCCCGCAAAGAGCCCTTTGTTCCGGGAGTAGGACAGGATCTCGGCGCTCATCACGATATCGGTCGCGCCTTCCGCGGTGCGGCCCTTCGGTCCGGCGGCCGCCGAGGCATCGGCTCCGAGCTTCACCTTGCTCGACAGCAGTGATTTGGCTCCCTTCGGATTCATCACCAGCAGCACGAAGTCTGTGGCCTGTCCGCCCAACTGAAATCCAATGCTTACGCCCTCAAGAGCATACAGCGCCGGAGCTCCCCACTTGCCTTTGTAATGTTCCCCTGTGCGGCAGATCATCACGCCGCGTCCGTAGCTGCCACCGATTCCGAAGGCCCCCTTCTTCACCGAGGGCAAGACCACGATGCACTCCGCTTTGTCGAGTAGATCCTGGGGAATGTCGTCCGGGATATTCAGAATTTCTTTCAGCACTTCGCCCGCATCCTTGACCCGATCTTCTTCCCGTTCATCGTTGGCAGCAAACGCCGCCACAGACGAGATCAGGACAACGACGAAACACACGACAAGTTTCTTCATATACCCTCCGCATTACAGATTTTAAGGAAAAACAAGACGGCCGCGCGACAAGGTCAACCCGCATCTTAAACAACAGCAACGCCGATAGCGAGGGCCGAGATCGCGCAAGTCATTTGGATTGCATGTTTTGTGCCATGACCAAACGTGTGCTCCTTTTGTAACTTGGCACTTTGCCGGAGCGCTCCTAAATTCAATCAGACGGCCGTGCAGCAAGGTCCCGATTTCGGCCCCTGGCGTGCATCTTGTATCTTGGGAGTGTATTAGGACGCGTTTTACAGTGAAAAATTTGGATTCCCTGGGCATGAAGTACACGAATTGGAAATGGCGGTTTTTTACGGCTTTGGTGGCAACCTTTGCGGGAGCCTCCCCGTTGTACGCCCAATCCGCCTACATCGCCAGCGCGCCCACTCTGAACGCGTCGAACGCAACCGCCGCCGCGACGGGCGACGATCCGCAGAACTCGATGATCACGCTGCACGCCCGCGTGAACGAAGTCAACGTGCTGTTTATCGCGACCGACAAGCACGGCAAGTTTGTCCGCGATTTGAACCAGGCTGATTTCAGCATTCTTGACGATCACAAGCCGCCGCAGGCCATTCTGAATTTCCGCCGGGAAACCGATCTTCCACTCCACATGGGCCTGTTGATCGACGTCAGCGGATCGGTGGATAGCCGTTTCGATTTTGAGCAGAGCGCGGCCACCAGCTTTCTGGAGCACACGGTGCGCGCACATTTCGACAGGGCCTTTGTCATGGCCTTTAACAGTCACTCGCAGCTGGCACAAGACTTCACCGACAACACTGCCCTGCTCTCGAAAGGGATCCACAGCTTGCATAATGGCGGGGGCACGGCCCTGTACGATGCCGTCTACCGCGCATGCAAGGACAAGCTGCTGAAAGACCATCCGGAACGTCCGGTGAGAAAAGCCATTATCGTGGTCAGCGATGGGGAAGACAATCAGAGTGAAGTGACCAAGGCGCAGGCCATCGAGATGGCGCAACGGGCCGAGGTCATCATCTACGCGATCTCGACCGACGATAGCGGCCTGGTCATGCGGGGCGACAGAGTACTGCAGCAGCTGGCGGAAGCAACCGGCGGGCGGGCGTTCTTCCCCTTCAAGATGAAGGACATTACGCATTCGTTCGCAGCCATCGAAGACGAGCTGCGCAGCCAGTACATCGTCTCGTACAAGCCGGCCGACTTCGACGCCGACGGACGTTACCGCACCATCGAAATTTCCTCATTGAAGAAAGACCTGCAAGTGCGGGCGCGCAAGGGATACTTCGCGCCCGCGGCCCAGCAGTAATAGAGGCTTCCGGCCTTCGTTCTTCGGCTTCCCCTCACCCGTCTCTTCATTGTGCGCGAGCGACCACCATCGTCAAATCGTCCTGCGGCAGCTCGCTTGACCGGAATTCTTCCACTGCATGCTCGATCTTGTCCAAGACCCTGGTCACCTCAAGCTCCCGGGCCCGCTGCAGTACCGACAGAAGGCCTGACTCGCCGAACTCATCTCCGTTGGCAGCTGTAGCCTCGGTAACGCCGTCGGTGAAGATACTCAGCACGTCTCCGGCCTGCATTTGAATCTCGCGAACGGAGCAATCCCATTTTCCGAACAAGCCCAGAACGGTAGCAGTCGCTTCCAGACGCTCGACCTCTCCACAGTCGCGAAGCAGCAGCGCAGGAATATGGCCGCAGTTCACATACGCCAGTCGGCGAGCATCGTCGTCGTAGCATCCGAAGAAGACTGTGGCATAGCCACTGGCTTCGGTGTGCTCATAAAGGTGATGGTTTACAGCTGCCAGAATATCGGGAAGATCGCTCGCGCCGGCCTCAGCGCGGTTGTGAAGGCTACCTTGGAGGCTAGCCATCAGAAGAGCGGCCGCAATACCTTTCCCGGCAACGTCGGCCAGAACCAACCCCACACGGCCGCACCCCATTTGGAGAAAGTCATAATAGTCTCCGCCGAGCGTGCGCGCCTGAACACATTTGCCGGAATAGTCGAGCGTCCGCAGGTAGGGCGTTATACGGGGGAAGAGCCGGCGTTGCACGTTGTGCGCGACGACAATCTCCTGCATCAGAGGTTCGTCATCGGTCCGCGCGGAGAGATCCAGATCCCAGATGTTGGTCTCGGGACTCAAACACTCGAGCCCGACATTGTCGGCGGCCGGCGTGCATGGCGGGCCGATCCACACTACTCGAAAGATGGCTGCGCGCTGTCCGTATCGGACGTCGAGGAATTCGCCGAGCTGCACCCGGTCGCTCGAGTTGGACAGACGCGCGCCTCGACTGGAGATATCCACCGTATGGGCTTCCCAGCTAACATCGGGACGGGCAAGTGGCGTAACTCGAACGCCCAGTCGGATCCTTATCCGTTTCTCACGCAAACGAATCGTCTTTCGCACTTCCAGCGCACTGTCACGGAACGTGGGGATGGCCTTCAGGCTCGCCAGCACCGTGCGGCACTCCTGCTCGCTTGTAAATGGCCCCATCCGGACGGGCGAGTGCGTGGCGGATGCTGGGGCCAGATTAAGGTTTTCAAAAATGTGCCACTCGAACAGGTCCGCTGGAATTTGTTTCATGAAGGCGTAGCCCCCGAACCGGAACAATCAGAAGAGAGAAGCGCACCTTTGACGTTACTGCACCGCCGGTAGCGTATGCCACGCGAAACGGCCCATCCGGATTACGTGCGCTTGGGCGAGCGTTCCGTTATTGGAAAAGCTCCCGTTATGGGCAAACGGGTGCGATCGGCAGCGCTGAGGGAGGAACCCTGTGCAGGGGTTCGAGGCGTTTGATCGTCGCGATGGCCAGCGTGAGATCGCGAGCGCGTTCTCGTTGAAGGGCTTGGCGTGAGTCCAAAGAGAAAAAGGGCCACGAATACATCGCGGCCCTTCTCATCGAGGGTTGGAATTTTACTTCTCGCCCGCGGAGATGTTGCTGCCCCACAATACGTTGCTGCCCCAGAGCACATTGCTGCCCCACAATACGTTGCTGCCCCAGAGCACGTTGCTGCCTGCGGGCGCGTTCGATCCCCAGAGGACGTTGCTGCCCCAGGGCTCTTGCGATCCCCAGAGAACGTTGCTGCCGTAGAGTGTGCTACTCGAGGAGTAGGCGTTCGACGACGTTGGCACAAATTGCAATGATCCCCAGACCGCGGCGTTCGACCAGGTAGAAGATGTGTTCCACACGGCGGAGCTGTCGTCCTTCATGGTGACCTGGTTCGTGGTCGAATTAAAAGTAGCGAATGGAGACATCGCCGTTCCTTTGGCGACATCGGTGCTGATAAGAGCGGCTTCGAGATCGATGTAGCCAGCACCGACGGTGAAGACGTCGGATTGGTCAGTGTAGGTGATGCCGGTGGTTGGGTCGGTGGTGCTGCTGTAGGCGGGCAGGGACTTCCACGCTGTCTTCATCAGGCGCGCCTTTACCTGGTCGGGAGTGAGAGAAGGATATTTCTGTAACAGATCGGCGACCGCTCCGCTGACCACGCCTGTAGCCATGCTGGTGCCGCTCAGGGTGAAGTAAGTCGTCGAAGAAGCAGTATTTCCGCCAGCGATGTAGTAGTTGTTGGGCACGCGATTGGCAGGGTTTTGCGCATAGAGAGTCGAGTTGGGCGCGGCCAGCGATACCAGCAGGTTGCCGGGGGCGACGAGATCGGGCTTCACGACTGCATCAACAACCGTCGGACCTTTGGAGCTGTAGCTGGCGATGAGGTCATCGGTGCGCTGGGGGGTACCCATGGGCTTCATTGCGCCTACCGTGAGGACATAAGGATCGTTGCCGGGCGAGGTGACGGTGCCATAACCGTTCGTGGCCTGATAGCGTCCGTTATTGCCGGCAGCAACTACCACCACGATACCGTTTTTCCAGGCGCGCTCGACGGCCTGGCAGAGTGGGTCAAGATTGTAGGTTTCATATACTGCGCGGCCGAGCGAAAGGTTGATTACGCGAATGTTGTAGGTTGATTTCAGAGAGATGGCACGTGCGATTGCGGCGATCACCGCGCTGTCGGTGGCAGCGCCATTGGCGTCGAGCACGCGCAGGTTGACGATGTTTGCGCCGGGCGCGATTCCTTTGAAGGTCTTGGTGTAGAAAGGGCCGGTGGAGCTAAGGCCGTCGCCGGCGATGAGGCCTGCGATGTGAGTGCCGTGGCCGTACTGGTCACTGGCGCTGGAGTTCGCCGGCACGAAGGATTGCTGATAAACCACTCGCGAGAGCGGTAGGATGCCTTGATTCAAATCGGGGTGGCTGACCACTCCGCTGTCGATCAAGGCTATCCCGATGCCAGCACCGGTATAGTTTGACTGCCAGGCGAATTCTGCGTTCACTGCAGAGGCGGCATTGCTGAGGGTTGGCTTCAACAGCCGGTCCGGGCTGATGTATACGACGTTCGACTGGTTGGAGAGGCTATGAATGCCATTGCCATCGAGCAGAGCGACTACTCCGTTGATGATCGGGACCTGGCTGAGGATCTGGCCGCCCAGTTTCAGAATGTCATTAACAAGGCAGCCCACGAGCCCGAGCAGGCCGCTGCAGTTGACCTGCGTCCCAGGCGCGTATTGTACTATCACCTGTGTCTGCTGGGTGGCAGGCTGATTGCGCAGCTCGGGCGCAATTTTGGAATCGTCGGCATACGCCACGGTAACGGTGACGATCAAGAATAGAAGCACAAGTTTCTTCATTAAATCCCCCACTCCGTCCCCATGGTGCGAGTAACCGCACCGCAAGTGACCTGGAGAGTGCAGGTGCGAGTCCAAAGGGAGATAGTTGTCAGCCTTTGCAATCAGAGACTTGAAGAAATGTGTTGCGATCTTCCACGGGCACTTTGTCCCGCACTACGACCGGTGGGACAAACTGTCTCAGGAATCAGGCATGGTGTAGCAAATCGCAACCAGGAAAACCGGACAAGGTTCGATCGTAAGTGATTGATCTTGAGGCGGTAAACGATGGTAATCACGGAAGAGAGTTTTGAGCGGACACGAGCTCGTAATTCGTTGAAAATTTAAGTACTTGCTATGTCTGGGGTTCGGTCCATGGGTGCCTGTGTCTTTATCGCTGGCCTTGGCCTGGCTGGCTGGGCATTTCTGTTCCTGGGATTCACCCACTGGCACACCAGTGATCCCATCAAGTTCGGCTGCTATCTGCTCGCCGCGCTCCTGGCTTCATCACTCAAAGTTGGCTTGCCCGGCATCGAAGGGACGCTGTCGGTCAACTTCCTCTTCACTCTGATCGGGATCCTCGAACTAAGTCTGCCAGAGACTCTGGCGATCGGGGTGGCCAGCACGCTGGCACAGGTTTATTGGAAGCCGGCGCGGCAGATCAAAGCCGTCCAGCTGGTTTTTAATCTGTCGCAGGTGACCGTATCGAGCGCGATTGCTTACGGTGCTTATCAATTTGTCGTGGGTCGGGTTCTCCACGCACCGGGACCTCTCGCTCTACTCATTGCCGCAATTGTTCACTTCGGATGCAATACCGCAGCCACGTCGACCATCATTGGCCTCACCGAAGAGAAGTCGATCGCAAGAGTCTGGGGCGAGAGTCATCTGTGGCTGTTCCCGTATTACATGGTGGGAGCTGCAGTTGCGGGACTGGTCCATTTTCTAAATAGTCATATCGGATGGCAATCGTCATTGTTGGTTTTACCGCCGATCTATCTGATGTATC
This sequence comes from Terriglobia bacterium, assembly GCA_963743105.1. GTDB lineage: Bacteria > Acidobacteriota > Terriglobia > Terriglobales > Acidobacteriaceae > Sulfotelmatobacter. The sequence continues at coordinate 122,262 of CAVUOS010000043.1, read as the reverse complement.
GATCCTATCGACTGTACCTCGGCAAACTTGAATCGGAAAAAGTCCACGCCCAGAAGGTCTCGCAACTCCACCTGCGGACAATTGAAGCTCTGGCGCTCGCCATCGAAGCCAAAGACGAAACGACCGGCGAACATCTGCAGCGGGTACGTATCTATGCGATGGAATTGGCCAACGAGCTGGGGTTGACCGATGACGAGAAGGAAGCGCTGCAGGCCGCATCCGTGCTGCATGACATTGGAAAGCTTGCCGTGCCGGAACACATCATTTCCAAGCCGGGAAAGCTGACGCCGGAGGAATTCGAGAAGATGAAGATTCACCCCATCGTCGGGGCGGAGATTCTGGAGCAGGTTCGCTTTCCGTACCCGGTGGTGCCGATAGTCCGTGCCCATCACGAGAAATGGGATGGCAGCGGCTATCCGCTTGGGCTTGCGGCCGAGGCGATTCCGATCGGCGCTCGAATTCTGGCTGCCGTCGATTGCCTCGACGCGCTTGCTTCCGACCGGCAGTATCGTAAAGCGCTGCCGCTCGACGAGGCCATGGCAAAGGTCGCTTCCGAAGCGGGAACGAGTTTCGATCCGCAGATCGTCGCAATCCTCGAGCGCCGCTATATTGAACTGGAAAAGCTGGCCAACGAGCAGCCTCTGCAGGCACCTCAAAAATTATCGACTGACATCAAGATTGTACGGGGATCGGCGCCCGCCGCAGGATTTGCGGAAGCACCGGAGCCGGTTGCGTCCTACGCATCGTCCTCCGATTTCAACGAGCGAATTCCCCTGGCGCGTAAGCAGTCACAGGAGATCGTTGAACTCATCCGCAGGGGCGGGTCATCCCTCCAGTTGGAAGACATCTTCTCGATGCTCTCGGTTCGACTGAAGCATCTGGTTCCGCACGACGCAATGGCGGCGTATTGTCCGTCTGGTGACGATCTGATTGCGAAGTTCGTGAGCGGGGAAAACTTCCGGCTGTTCTCTTCTTTGCGGATTCCTCTGGGCGAAGGATTGTCGGGCTGGGTGGCGCAGAATCACAAGGCGATTCTGAACGGCAATCCCTCAGTCGAGCCCGGATACCTGAACGATCCCACCAAGTACAGCACCCTTCGCTCGGCTCTGGCAGTGCCGATTGAGGCGGATGCAAGGGTTGTCTCCATTTTGGCTCTTTATCGTGCGGCTCAGGACGCGTTCACCAGCGATGATCTTCGGTTGCTGGACGAGGTCACAGGGAATCTAGGACCCTCAATCGCTGAAGCTGCACTTAAGATCGCAAGCGCTGGCGCCGGCAGCAAGTAACGGCGATTATAGCTTCTCGGAAATTTCGTTGGACTGCTCGAGACTGACTCATTCCATCTCAAAACTCACGAACATCAGTTCGCCATCGCGCTCGATTTGCAGCACGACCGGATCGCCGGTCTTGAGCCCGTCTACGGCACCGCGCAGTGTCTTGGTAGAGTCAATGGGCGTCATGTTCAATTGATGAATTACGTCACCCGCCTGCAAGCCGGTTTCGGGAGTGTTGAGTTCAACCGCCCTGCCGATCACGACAACCCCAGATGGAATCCGGAGCGCTGATTTCAGTTTGGCGCCCAAATCTCCGGTCATGTCGATTGCCAGCACGCCTAGCCGAGGAATCAAGTTCTCTTCTGGATTCACGGCATCCATAAGCTCATCCATTTGGTCGCGATGCTCAATCGCCGGCACGTACAGTGTCTTCTTTTCTTTTCCGCGCAGAATTTCCAGCTTCACCACTTGATCGAGGCGGTGCAGGTACAATGCCGCGGAAAGCGACGGCAAGGTCTCCACCCGGCGATCGTCGGCCGACAGAATGATGTCTTGAATCTGCAGCCCGGCCGATTCTGCTGGGCCACCCGGTTTTACATCCGCCACTACCACGCCCCAGTGCTGCGAAAGTTGCAGGCCCTCGGCCAAGGTAGGTGTGATTTCCTGCGCGGCCGCTCCGATCTCCACGCGATGCACATGGCCGTGCTTGCGCAGACTCTGATACACAAATTCAACCACGCGCGCGGGAATGGCAAACCCCAGGCCTTCGCTGCCACCTCCCTCCGACAAAATGAACGTGTTGATGCCCACGACAGCACCGTTCATGTCCACCAACGGCCCGCCGCTGTTTCCCGGATTGATCGGAGCGTCAGTCTGTATGTAAGTGAGGGGCTTGTTTGGATCCGCCTGTCGGGCGAGTGCGCTGACGACCCCCATGGTGACCGAATTCTGGAGGCCCTCCGGGCTGCCGATGGCAAATACAAGTTGTCCGACGCGGGGCCGCTGCTGGCTGACTAAAGGAAGTGTGGGCAGATCTTTCTCATCGATCTTGAGGAGCGCGAGGTCGCTTTCTTTGTGCTGGCCGAGCAGCCGGGCTTCTACAATGCGACGTTTGCCAATCGGAACCAGCCCCGACGAGTCCCCCATCGGCAATGGCAACGCCACGCGAATGCGTTGAGCGCCCTCGACCACGTGAGCGTTAGTCATGATGTAGCCGTTGGGATCCACAATTACGCCAGATCCAACCGCGTGTTGTCGCACGATAAAGGCGGTCTGGGAGCGATCTGCCTCGCGCGCTGCGCCGTAGCTGGTAACAAGAATCTGCACCACCGCTGGGGAGACTTTCGCCGCGAGGCTCTCCAACGCGCTATTCAGCTGAGCCAGAACGGCAGTCGATTCTGATCTGCTGTCAGTGGGGTTCGGCTTCGCCACCTGCGCGCTCGGAGACTGACCTTGATCGGCAGGCTTCTGCGCTGCTGTTTGTCCGAGAGCGACTACACTGATCGCCAGGAAAACACATACTGCCGCCAGACGCGGATTTCGCCTGCGCCCGCAGGTCTTGAATGAACATGTCATAGGACTACCGCTCCCTCTGCCGTAACAAGCTTTCGGAAACACTACCACGTGCGCAACATCCGTCTAGGACGCCCCGTAAAGTGAGGCACTTTCGCGTGAACCGACCGAAAACGATCTAGATGCCCGGCGCACATGAAAGGCTGCGCCAACCCGGCACCTAGGTTTCATGAAATCTCTCTTACGCTCAAAGACGAGAGCTCAAAACCGAACGCGAATCCGACTCAACGGTTGTCTGCTACTATTTTCCTCGCCGATCGTTCCTGATCAGACTCCGTGGATCCCAACGCTTTCATCGCAGAGGTCTACCGTCGCATGTCAGCCCGTCACGCGGCAGAAAGCACCTGTCCCACCTGGCAGGAGATGGAAAAACAGGCGATGGTTGTGAACGCGGCGCACCAGTACGCGCCCTACCTGCCCAAGGATCGGTCTGCTCCCATTCTCGACATCGGTTTCGGCAACGGATGGTTTGTTGCAGCCTGTCTGAAGTTAGGTTACGAGAAGATATACGGCGCAGATTTCGGCATTGCCCGTAAACAGCACGTTCGGGACTGGGCGCCGGACCGTGTCACTCTTTTCGAAATCTCCACCGACATCGGGGAGTTTCTGAGCGACCAGGCGGAACAATTCGACTTCATCCACATGTCCCACGTAATCGAACATGTGCCGAAGTATTCGTTGCTGTGGGTTGTCGATTCTCTGTATAGAGCTTTGCGGCACGGCGGTTCTGTCTTACTCCGGACGCCGAACATGGAAGGTCCCTGCGCAAATTCTTCGTATTACGTCACCTTGTCGCATGAGTACGGATTCGCTGGGTCCAATCTCATGTCGTTGCTCGATATTTGCGGCTTTGACGACGTCAGGCTGATCACATTTCGTGATCGTAGCCCTAGTCTGAAGCAGCGGGCGGGCAGCCTGTTGCGTTGGCCCATTCTGAAGCAGAGCAGGCTCCGGCACCGGTTGTTTGGCGTGAATCAGGGCGGGCAATTCGACGCGGAATTGATCGTGGCCGGTAAGCGCGGTTCATGGCCTCCTTATTTCGACCGGCGGTTCCAATAGGCGATGAGCATGGAGCATGGAGCAAAACCGACCGCCAACTGGCTGCTCACCGTTCATCTCTCACCGCTCATAGCTCACTTCGGGGCCGATCCGGGTGAGGGGGGAACCGCCCCTACCGTTAACTAACGGGTTATCAGGCTTTTACACGAGTAACTTTCCGTGATATAACCGCCCGTGAGCACAAAAGTGGGCCCCAGCCCGCTGGGAGCTTGGTTTGACGACGTTGGCCTCATTCACAGACAGTACACAGACAGGTCAACTTAGAGGAGGTACCGTGGGGGAAGAAGCACGGACCGGAAAAAGATTTCCGCTGGAATTGCCGATCAAGATTCACAAGGGCGAAACCGACGCCAAGGGAGTCACCGGGAATCTCAGCGCGGCGGGCGTGTACATCCGCGCCGACGCCGCCATGGAGATTGGTTCGCCCGTGGAATTTGAAATCACGCTGCCACCCGAGATGACGGGCGGCCAGGAAAACGTCACCATCCAGTGCAAAGGCCGCGTAGTTCGCGCCGATGAGACTGGCGAAGGCGGCGAGGGCCGCGGCGTGGCTTGCGTGATCGACTCATACGAGTTCGTCAGGAACTCATAAAACGGACTTTCTTGGAGCGCTGACAACATGCTCAAACTGATTTTGGCCGATAACCAGGCAATCTTCCGAGCGGGCATCGCCAAAGTGCTCGCCGTCGAAGACGAAATGCGCATTGTGGCCCAGGCACAGACACCGGAACAGATGTTCATGGCGCTCGACAAGTTCCGCGCCGCGGTGCTGGTCGTGGCGGCGGGCTTTCATAACGATTTCTCTGCCATCGTGCAGGCCGCTAACAAGGCGAAGACGCGAGTCATTGTATTGGCCGATACCGGCGAGAGCGCGCAGAAGCACATGTCGAGCGGGGCGCACGGTGTGGTCTATCGCAATGTGACCAGCGCTGCGCTCGTGGACTGCGTTCGCAAAGTCGCTCGCGGCGAGACTTGGGTGCAGGATGTCGCCGTGCCCAGCGAACTCACCGAAAACGATATGGTCGGACTGCGCGTACGCGATCGGTTGACTGCGAAAGAACTGCGCATTGTCGCTCTGATCGTGCAGGGCTATAAGAACAAGGAAATCGCTTCGCAGCTTGGCACCACCGAGCAAGTAATCAAGAATTACCTGCGCAACGTGTACGACAAGATCGGAGTGTCGGACCGGCTGGAACTGGCGCTGTTCACCATTCACCACCGCATTCTGAACGAAGCCGCCGCGGCAACCACTGCCGGAGCAACTCCTCAGCCGCCTGCGGGAGTTGCACAGTAGCCCTCGATCACAGCACGAACTTCAAAAGGCCGCCACTAATAATGGCGGCCTTAACAGTTTTCCGGCGTCTCATGAGGATCTCTGATCTCCACAATCGATTTCTGGGACGATATCCGCGCCGCTGGCAATTCTGCCAGTTACCGGCGGCGGCGCGGCGATTGTAGGCTTTGCCGCAATCAGACTATTTTCCTTGCCCATGGCTGTCTCTGCGCGATCGCTAAGCCCTCATCCGACGTGGTTTCTGCTTTGCGAACGGGACGGTAAGCCCAGGCAAAATGACGCGAACTAGCTATCGTTCCGAGGATCCACATGACCAGAATGATGCACAACCTATCCATTACTGTTCTGCTGGCGACGGCAGTGATCGTGTTTCCTCCAAGCGCTGTCTTGGCTCAGAACACTTCTTCACAAACGCCCCGCAGGCTTAGTGCCAGCGATGATTTCCAACCCGTCACTGACGAAGATATCCAGATGTTGCGGAAAGACATCCGTTCCCAGCGGAAGCAAATCATTGCCGCCAACATGAAGCTGACCGACACCGAGGCAGAGAAGTTTTGGCCGGTCTATGAACAGTATGTTTCGGAACTGGTCGCGATCAACGGCGCGAAGTATGCACTGATCAAACAGTACGTCCAAAGCTCCGGCGCTCTGACAGATGCCGAGGCGGAAAGTGCAGTCAAGCAGTGGGTGGACATCGATCACTCCGTCGCGGAGCTGAGAGGGAAATATATTCCGATCTTCCGCAAGGTCCTGTCGCCGAAAAGCACGGCGCTGTTCTACCAGCTAGACCGACGAGTTCAGCTCATAATTGATTTGCAACTTGCCTCGTCGCTTCCACTTGTTGCCCCGTAGCTGCTCCGACCCTGGGGACCAATGCCTTGTCACTGCTCCTGACCCTCGTCAATCCGTTGTCCAATTGACGCCTGAGTGCAACAACTACTGCCAACCAACCACCAGATCGAGAGGCTTTCAGTAGAATGGCTGCGGCGGCGTGAATCGCAACGCATGAGGTAGAATCATTTTCCACCGACCTGCATCTATGCGTGCTATGGAATATCGACAGCTTGGCAAATCTGGATTGAAGGTGCCAGTTCTGAGTTTTGGGACGGGGACATTTGGCGGTGGAACCGAATTCTTCAAGGCGTGGGGAGCGAGCGATGTTGCCGAGGCCACCCGACTGGTCGATATCTGTTTGGAGGCCGGCGTCAATCTCTTTGACACGGCGGACATTTACTCGAACGGGCTGTCGGAAACGATCCTGGGAAAAGCCGTGGCCGGGCGACGCGACAAGGTTCTGATCTCAACCAAGGCGACGTTCCGCATGGGAGACGGACCCAACGATCTCGGATCGTCGCGGCATCATCTGATCACCGCTTGTGAAGCGAGCCTGCGGCGTCTGGGTACGGACTACATTGATATTTACCACCTGCACGGATTCGACGCGCTCACACCGGTCGAAGAAGTACTCAGCACACTCGACAATTTCGTGAAGAGCGGTAAAGTGCGCTACATCGCGTGCTCAAATTTTTCCGGATGGCACCTGATGAAATCGCTCGACGTTGCCGATCGCTACGGTTGGGCGCGATATTGCGGGCACCAGGTGTACTACTCGCTGATCAACCGCGAGTACGAATGGGAGTTGATGCCGTTGGGGCTCGATCAGGGTGTGGGGGCGCTGGTCTGGAGTCCTCTGGGCTGGGGACGGCTCACGGGAAAGATCCGGCGCGGGCAACCTTTGCCTGCCGAGAGTCGGCTTCACAAGACCGCAGACATGGGTCCACAAGTTTCTGAAGAGCATCTCTACAAGGTCGTCGACGCACTCGACGAGGTTACGAAGGAGACGGGCAAGAGCGTGCCACAGGTGGCACTCAACTGGCTGCTGCAAAGGCCCACGGTCGCGACTGTGATCTTCGGTGCAAGGAATGAAGAGCAGTTGCGGCAGAACCTGCAGGCAGCGGGATGGAATCTGACGGCGGAGCAGGTGGCGAAGCTTGATCAGGCGAGCGATGTGACTCCCGTTTATCCGTACTGGCATCAGCGGCAGTTTGTGGAGCGGAATCCTGCGGCGGCGCCGCCGAAGAGTGCGCTTGTTACTGGATGAAGACACGGGGGCGAGACGCCCCCGCGACAGCCGGCAAGATGCCGGCGCTACGCGATCTTCTCGCCTACCGCCTTCGCTTGCGTGAACAAATAGAGATAGTCGGGGCCGCCGGACTTGGAATCAGTGCCGGACATGTTGAAGCCGCCGAAGGGATGTGCGCCGACCATTGCGCCTGTGCATTTGCGGTTGATGTACAGGTTGCCGACGTGGAATTCGCGGATGGCGCGGTCAATCTTATCGCGGGAACTGGTATAGACCGCGCCGGTCAGGCCGAACTCGGTGTCATTAGCAATTTCGAGCGCGTGGTCGAAGCCGTGAGCCTTGATCACGACGAGCACCGGCCCAAAGATTTCTTCCTGCTCGAGTTTTGATTTTGGTTGGATGTCAGCGATGACAGTGGGCTGAATGAAATACCCTTCTCCCGCCTGGGTCGCGCGCTCGCCGCCGGTGATGATACGTCCGTCTTTCTTGCCCTGCTCGATGTAGCCGAGGATCGTCTTCATGGACCCTTCGTTGATCACCGCGCCCATGTTGGCGTTCTCGGCCGGATCCCCGACTTTGATCTGCTCAACGCGCGACTTCAACTGCTGCAGGAACTTGTCATAGACGCGCTCGTCAACGATGGCGCGGGAGCACGCGGAACACTTCTGGCCCTGGAATCCGAATGCGGCTTGGGCGACACCCTCGACGGCGGAATCGATGTCAGCGTCAGCGTCGACAATGATGGCGTCTTTGCCGCCCATTTCGAGGATGGTGCGTTTGATCCAGATCTGGCCTGGGGCCTGGTTCGCGGCGGTCTTGTTGATGTGCAGACCGACTTCGCGCGATCCCGTGAATGCGACGTAACGGGTCTTGGGATGCGCGACGACTGAGTCGCCAAAGCTCGCTCCCGCGCCGGGGCAGAAGTTCACCACGCCTTCCGGCATGCCGCACTCCTCGAGTAGTTCGACGAATTTTGCAGCGATCGTCGGAGAGTCGCTCGATGGCTTCAAGATGACGGTGTTGCCGCTAACGATTGATGCCAATGTCATGCCGGCCATGATGGCACAGGGAAAATTCCACGGTGGAATTACCGCGCCGACTCCAAGCGGGATGTAGTGTAGGGTGTCGTGCTCTCCGGGCAACTGGATGGGCGTTTGCGCTTTGGCGAAACGCAGGCCTTCGCGCGCATAGAACTCGCAGAAGTCGATGGTCTCGGAGATATCGGCGTCGGCCTCGGCCCAGTTCTTGCTAACTTCGAAGACGAGCCAAGCCATGTATTCCATCTTGCGCTGGCGCATGGTGTCGCCGACGCGGAACAGCAACGCAGCGCGCTCTTCGATGCTGGTGCGGCTCCAGGATTCGAAGGCTTTGAGTGCGGCTCGCATCGCGGGCTCGACGTGCTCTTTGCCAGCCTTCTGGTGGATGCCGACGATCTCTGACGGCCTGGACGGATTTAGCGATTTGATCTTGTCGGCCGTCTTGACGCGCTTGCCGCCGATGACGAGATCGTATTCGCGGCCGAGTTGGCTGCGGACCTTCGCGGTGGCGGAGCGCATGCGGCGGACGTTCTCTTCATTGCGGAAATCAAAGAAGGGCTCGGTCACAAACGGTCCGGGATGCAGGCTCGCGTGCGCTGGCCGGACGGGGGCTTCGAGTGTTGCCATGGGAGAGTTCCTTTCAGAGCTGATAAGAGCGGTATGAGACTTGGATTAGTCTACACCCCCTACGGACGCTGGAATCGGCTCGCAGCGATCCGGGCGGAGCGCCGCCGACTTTCTCCGTCTGCTTTTTGCAAAATATTGAAAACAGGGGACTTGTGGGTTGAAGTAGGCATCTTACCCCCGCAAAATATTCCATCTAAAAGGCTTAGAGGTAAAATCTTCAAAACAAAGCAGTTCTGCGATGTGTCCGTTGAGCTTGAATCACAAAGGACCGGAAGGTACACGAAGGAATTCTTGATTTGGAAAATCGCCTGTGCGACTTCGTGCTTTGTGACTGTGTGGCCGGGCAGTCATTGTCCCTCCGATATGCGGTTGCGAAGAATGCCGCACGCAATCTATGTGCTCCTATCCACTGCACCGAAGGTTTCCACTGACGTACGGTCCCTCACTACGGCTTCGCCGGAGTTCAGGATGACAACAGCGGGGATGACCGTAAACTAAGGCACGAACCATGGGGACGCTTTTCGGTTGCCTGCTCGGAGGAGAGCCTTCTTCTGTACGAAGCAGATTACCGTTTGAGAGGCCGGTTGGCTCTCCCGAGGAAGGCGTCTCGACGCGTGACGCACCCTTTTTCTTTTGCTCCTACGGTAGTTTCTGCTGCTCTTGGCATTTCCCATGGCTTGCGCCATGGGCTGCATTCTTTCGCCGCTTCGCGGCCGGGGGAATCAATGGCCACGCGGGTGGACTTCAACTACCCTTACTTCGGTGTCGCGGTCGCGCAACTTGGTTATCACTTCTCCGGTAGCGGAGATTGCTACGCTTGCACCGCCATAGGTGTATCCCTTCCAAGGGCCGGCGCTCATTACGCCCACCAGATCGGTGCCGACTACGTCGCAGCCTAGTTCCTTCGCCCGCTTGCTCACGATCTTCTCGAGTTCTTTGGCGTGATCGGGCCACCATTCTGGCTTTGCGGCCCAACCGTAGGGGACGATCATGAAGTCGGGTTTGAGTCGCTTGATGCGCTCGAAGTGCTCGTCGCTGAAGGTGTCGGCGCAGATCAGGAAAGCGATTCGTCCGAATTCGGTTTCGATGACATTGATGTCGTCAGGCTTGCCTTGCGCGTAGGGCGGAGTCATGAGTTCAGGGAGGACGTTGATCTTGCGGTGCTTCCAGAGGAGCTTGCCGGTACGGTCGACCAGGATGGCGGAGTCGTAGAGCCGGTCGCCATCTTTTTCATCAACGCCAATGGCGATCATGAGATCGAACTTCTTGGCGAGGTCCTGGATGCGGCGGCTATCGGCGCCGGGAATGGGCTGGGCCAGACGATGTGCCGCGGGGTTCTCCCAGCCGAGAATGGCGGATTCGGGAAAGGCAGCGATCTGAGCGCCTTGCGCTTTCGCGTCGGCAAGGGCGTACTCGATGCGGCGGAAATTGCCTTCCCGGTCGCTATCGATCACAAGGATCTGGCAGATGGCGACTTTTACGACGTTGGCGGAATTTGCGACGGTTGTGACCACAGAGCCTGCGCACAGTAAGAAGATCGTGAGCGGTGCAAAGTTGCGGCGAAGGGTCATGGACGCCTCCTCTTGCCGGTCGACGGCCATTTTAATTGAGCAAGGCTTGAATTGGATCGTTTCGAAGGACTGCAGCGGGTGCGGCGAGAGGGGGCACGACGAGTGTGCCTACCGTCAAAGGCTACGCGAGAGGAGATCTCCTCCGGCGGCTGAAAGCTAAAGCCCCACCCCGACGTCGTAAAGAAAGCATTGTCAGGGCGGGGCGCTGTTTACAATCTTACTCGTTTTCTGCGGGGACTTCGGCGTGGTCGATCACCAGGACCTGTACGGGTTCGGTTTGTGGTTCGAGTTTCAGTCCGAGTTGCTCCTGGAGAGCGGTGAAGAGCGATGGGCCGTTGGGATCAGCGGTTTGGGGCACGTCTTGTTGTTCGCCGCCTTGCTTCATGCGCTCGAGTTCGTCGGAAGCAGGCGTCCAGTGGAGGTTGAAGGCGTAGCTCCCTTTCAGACCGGTTTTGTCGACGACTGGACGACCCAGTCTCATGGAAAGTTGTACCGCGAATAGATCGATGGGAGTTCCTTGCGAGATCAACTGACCGGGTTCCATGTGCATGATACGGATTCCATCGACTTCCTGCAGTTTGGGGTGACCGGAGTCGACAACTAAGTCATAGGCTGGAAGGATTCGATTTTCGGAGTGCACCGCGAGCTTGAACTTGTCGGCCAGGAGCACTTTCAGATCTCCGCTATTATGTTCAGCCATCTGCTTATGCATGGCGGCGACGACCGAAGGGTCGAGTTTCGCGTTAATGTCGAACTTCGCTGTATTCACCCAGTCCGGGCCCCCGACGAGCAGAGAATCCTGGATATGGTAGGCCAGTTGAATCAGCCGTTGCAGGGTGATGTCTCTGGCGGTGAAGCTTCCGTCCGACAAATTGACCATCATTTTTGCGCGATAAAGTTCGCCGGCCGCGGGTTCGGAAGGCTTGATCGAAACCGACGAGTACACCGGTGCTGGAAGACTGGCGCTTGCGGCCTGCGACTGGGCGCGGCTGGGCGTGGCGTTCAGCAGGCCGAAGGTGATGGGAACGGCTATAGCCAACAGTGCGGCTAGAGTCAGCAATGCTTTTCGAGCGAAGTCCAGTTTGTGCGAAATTCGGTCGTTCATAATGTGAACCATCCTTCTTTTAAGATCAGCGCCGGTGACACCCGAGACGCAGGGCAACGGCGAACCCAGACAAAATTCACAGACTTTCAAAATGCTTTCGGCATAGATTTGGCGGTCACTCCCTAGCGCAACGACCTCTTCATCACAGGCGCGTTCGCGCTCGTCAATGAGGCGTGCTCCAAGCCACCAGACCAGGGGATAGAACCAGAAGATCGCTTCGACGAGCATGTGCATCGCAGCAAACAGATTGTCGCGCCGGCGTACATGCCACACTTCGTGCGCAAGGATCGCTTCGAGGTGTGCATCATCCAGGTGCGGGGAGACTCCTTCGGGCCAAACCAAAACCGGCCGGACTATTCCGAAGATTCCCGGTTCCAGCGAAGTTCGCGACAGGAGCATGTCGATTGGCCTGCGAATTCCGCCAATGCGCTCCATGCGGCGCAGGGCTTCGACTTCGCGGCCTTCGGACAAAGGCGCTGCATGCTGGATAGCCGCAGAAATCCGCCGCCAACGGACACCCCAAACAACGAGGACTGCAAGGAACCCAACCAGCCACACGGCGAAGATGGCCTGCGTCAACTGCGGCAGAATCGACGAGGCGATGGAAGGAGCATGGGCCGGAATAACGCGCACACCGAGTTGGCTGAACGGTTGACTTATCTCCTCCATGGCGAAATACACCACGGGGCCGACCGGACGCGCAGTAGCAGGGGCAGGTGAGAGGTAACTTCCGATGTTGACCAGCAAAGAAAACGGAATCAAAAACTTGAGAGACGCTGCCAGCCACAAGCAATGACGAGCCCTGGCGTTTTGCTTGCGCAGAAGCAAGGCCAGCAGACCGGCAGCGATGGCGAATAACGTTGACTGCCACAAATGATTGGCCACACCGGGCGCGAGGGCGGCCCAGACAGAAGAGAAGTATTCGCCAGTCATGAGGAGTGCTCCTTCTTCTCAAGCTTGCGGAGGGTTTTCTCAGCCTCTTTTACATCCGCCAGCGTGAGTCTTCCAGATTCGATGAGATGAGCCATCACGGGCTGGGTTCGTCCGCCAAACAAGGCGAGCATGTCGTCAATCAGTTTGCGCTGGGCGATATCACGACTGACCGCGGCATCGAAGATATGAAAATTGCCGACCTTCCTGACCCGGCGGACGGCTTTCTTGCTCTCCAACCGATAGACCGTAGTCTGGATAGTGGTGTAGGCGGGGCGGTCCTTCTCCGGGAAGGCTTCCTGGATCTCGCGGATGGAGGCGCTGCCGCGGGTCCAGAGCGTCTCCATGATCTGCAGTTCCAGCCGGGTCAGTTTGGGACTTGGCATTCGATCTCCTATCGACGTGTGTGATATTACTACATATGTAGTAGATGTCAAGGATTTTTGGGGACGCAGACTTATTCATCGAGGACTACAAGTGGCTTCTCTGCTTCTCGAAGTCAAAATCCCCACCCTGTCCTCCAAAAACCGGAGGACAAGGATGGGGCACCCTTGGGTTCTTTTTTGCGTGCTAGGATGCTTAACCAGCAAGGGTTTGCCTTGCGCTAAACCATATGAGCAAGCATGTGATTCAGACCAAGCAGGGGCCGCCACCGCGAGGCGCGTATTCGCAGGGATGGCGTGCTGGAGACTTCATCTTTGTGACTGGGACCGGGCCAATCGATCCGGCAAGCGGAGAACTCGTTGGAAGCGACATCGAGCAGCAGACGGAGCGGACGATCGATAATATCGCCGCGATCCTCGCAGCGGAGGGAGCCACCCTCAACGAAGTCGTCAAGGTAAACGTTCACCTCAGCGATACGAGCCTGTTTGCGCGCTACAACGCGGTGTATGCGAAGCGCTTCACCAGGCCTTATCCCGTGCGCACGACGGTGGGGAGCGATCTGGGACATACTTCCGGGATGCTGATTGAGATCGACTGCATCGCCTACCTGGAAGTGAAGAAATCCGAGCCAGCATCTGCGCGCAAGGCGAAGAAGAAGGCTCGCCGCAAATAGGGACCGGTTCCGGGGATGAGGGCTCGTCTACCGCGGCGAACTATTTCTCTACTCTTCCAGCCATCGGTTCCACGGCGGCTGTGGCGAGAACAGTCTGGTCCAGCAGCGGCCCTTCGTGCCCGCGAGCGGAGACTTTCTCGACGGATTCGATCTGGCCATGGCGCACGATCAGCGCCGAGTCAAAGTTGTTCACCGTAGGACAGACGTGGCGGGAAAGCAGATAAAGAATGTCGCCGACTCGCGGCCCGTCGGCGCCTTCGGTCACCGCGAGTGGCAGATGCTCCTCGCTGGGCGATAGCGGTGTAAGTTCGGGATGGCCGACCACAACGCACGTGGGGACGCCGGCATCGGCGGAGACTGCCTTGTGTCCCGCGTCGCAGGTAATGATGCCGTGATGGGGTTGGCTGACCACACGCGTCATGACAAGTGCGGCGGGTGCGTAGCCATATTGCGCGGGCAGTTGGGCGAGGCTTGTGGCGTCGTTGTAAACGACCGTACCGGGCGACACGCGATGGATGAAGTTGGCGTTTTCAAACCCGGGATAGGCGAGCGAGCATGGCAGGGTGGGAGTTCCGGCCGTGACGATCTCAGACACGCGGATACTCGATCGCTCAAGTTCGCGGACGAGTTGTAACAACCGCTCGTATCCGGAGTAAGCGGCCTTCGTTTTCTCGGGCTCGGCAATGGCGCCAAACTGGCCATCGTAATAATGCAGCCCGCGAAATTCCAGTCCCGACTGTCGAATGGCCCGCGCGAGTTCAATGACACGCGGTTGAGCACTCTGCTCGATTCCGGTGCGGTTCATCCCCGGATTAATGTCGAGGAAGATGCCGATCTCGGCACCGCGCCATTGCTGCACCTGTGCTTCATTCTCGACCAGCACTGAAACCCGTACTCGCGAATGCTGATGTTTGATCTCACGCACTCGATTCGCGTTGGCGCCCATCAGAGGGTAAGCGACAAGCACGTCGAGTGCTCCCGCTTGGCAGGCTTGCAGAAGCTCAAGGCTGGTCGCGCATTTGAAATTTCGGATGCCCCGGGCGATCAGCATGCGGAGCGTGTAGTTCAGCTTGGCTGTTTTAATGTGGGCGCGCCAACGATCGGCGTTGCCTGCCAGCAAATCGAGTGTGGATGTAATGTTGGAGGCGATGAGGTCGGGATAAATCGCCAGCGCGGGCGTCAGCACTCGATCGGCGTCGCAGAGACGATACCGTTCTTCCCCCGGGAATTCCCGCAACATGAACTTCGTGGTTGCCATAGCGGATTGATGATAACGCGGGGGCGTGAATAGAACTATCTTCGTGAGGCACAGTTAAGCGATCGAAGGAAGTCTTAATGAGAACAAAGGTTGGGGCGGCTTGGATTGTGACACACCACCGGGGCTGAAGCCCGCTCTCTTGCGCACTCTGGACGCTGCCCCTTCGACTTCGCTCAGGGCAGGCCTTAAAGGGCCGCTCTTCCACCAGCCACGAACAATCACGTCAGAGGGTAGCTTGTGTGAGGCGACAAGCCGGGTCGACACTCCCTTGTCGTTGACCACGTTGAGCACCGATAGTAGGCTCTCTGAATCCCTCAATGGCCACCAATCCTGCTGCGCAATCGGAAACATCTGGATCGGCTCAATTTCATCTGATTCGCGGTCTCGGGTTGTGGGCTGCGATCGCGATTGTCATCGGCGACACCATCGGCACGGGAGTGTTTCTGGTGTCGAGCGACATGGCTCGGGCCGTGGGATCGCGCGGACTGGTGCTGTTGGCGTGGGTTCTCGGCGGAATGATTGTTCTCCTGGGGGCATTCTGTTACGCCGAGCTTGGGGCAGCTTTTCCGAAGGCGGGCGGCCCCTACGTCTACCTGGGCCGTGGGCTGGGGCCTCTCTGGGGGTTCTTGTTCGGGTGGATGAGTTCGTTTCTTGACCGGCCGGTCGCCATGGCGGGACTGGGGGCTGGCTTCATACGGTTCATGGGGTTCTTCTTCCCCGCCGTCGACACGCCACTCTTCACGGGGCGGATTTGGCACGAAGAATTCACCTTTACGGCGGCGCAGCCACTAGCAGCATTTGTGGTCGTCATGGTGACGGGGATCAACTATTTCAGCGTGAAGATGAGCGGCGGAATCCAGGTTCTGTTGACTTCGTTGAAGGTCGGCACGATTGTGGTGATTGCTCTCGGGGGGCTGTTGCTTGGGCATCAGGCTGGAGGCGTAGTAGCGGCGCAGACGACGCCTATTGGCTTGGGGACGATTCGTGCATTGCTGACTGCTCTTGTTCCAGCGATGTGGGCGTTCAACGGATTCAACGATCTCGGCTCTCTCGGGGAGGAGATCAAGCGTCCTGAGAAAAATATTCCACGGGCAATCCTGCTGGGCCTGTTGACCGTGGGCGGCCTTTATTTCCTGGCGAATGTTGCGTATTTCCATGTGCTGCCATTTGCGGAGGTGGCTCGGTCGCACCACGTAGCATCGGATGCGGTGCGAGCGTTTGCGGGAAATCGCGGTGCGGCATGGCTCACGATGGCAATGGCCGTCTCCGCATTTGGCGCGTTGCATGTCGTGGTGCTGACCGGGGCACGAATTCCGTATGCTATGGCTCGCGACGGAGTCTTTTTTCAATTTGCGGAAAGAGTACATCCCTCGTTCCGCACGCCAAGCGGGGCGCTGCTCTTTCTGGGAGCTGTCGCCACGGTGCTTGCGTTGACCGGAACATTTGAGGAACTCTACTCGCTATTCGTGTTCGCGGTCTGGATCTTCTTTGCATTGACCGGGGTGGCGTTGCTACGGCTGCGGCGTACTGAGCCGAATCTGGTGCGGCCTTACGGGGCGTGGGGCTATCCCTTAACTCCGGTGATTTTTGTGCTGGTCGCGGTCGCGTTAACGGTGAACTTGTGGATGGTGCGTCCGGTGAGATCGTCGCTGGGGCTGGCGGTGATTCTGCTGGGGATTCCTTTCTTTTATCGGTGGCGGAAGGCTGGCTCTTGAGTGTCGGGGAAGGACACTAGCGTCTTCCAATAACGAGTGCGGTTGAATCGGCTTGGGGATTTGAAAGGCTTCAACCACTAGGGGCACGAAGGAAGAAACGTCAAGCATGCAGCTTTGGGCGCGCGCTTTCAAAAAGCGACGGGGGTGCTCTACTGCGTGGTTAATGTTTGGCGTTTTGCTTCGGGGCCGCTGGGACGAGACGATCGAGCCAGTACTGCTTTTCTGCAGCCAGAGCCGTCCGATCGGCGGCGGTTGGAGCCCGGTCGTAACCAACCCCAGCCTTGATGGATACTACCCTGCGCGCGGTGCCTCGAGCGGAGAGAAGATAGAAGGTACTCTCGCCCTGAGAATGGTTCTCGACGAATATGACAATATCGTTGTGATTTGTAGCAGACACCTCAAAACCTTTGATTGTGTCGCCCATCTCGACGACCTGCTTGACGGGAACCTTCTGCTCATCGGGGGAAATGCCTAAAAGGTGCGAAATATGAGGGGGGAGGAAAACGTCGTGCCCTTGCTCCAAGGTCTTGTTCACGGCGAGGGCCAAGCGCTTGTCAGTCTTGGGGCCGGCCCCCTTCTGAGCATGAGCCAGAGAGACGGCTGCGAAACCGAAAATTAAAATCGCAATCAGGCTGCGTGCTCCAGACATACTGCGCGGCGGAGCCGGTTCGAGTAACGAAGGTGGGCCTTCCATGGGAAGCATCATAGCAGCACACTCATGCGATCTCTCGATGCCAAGAGGGGCGGCGTAGGAGCGGCGTATCCGCTACGGTGATTCAATCCGGCTCAATCTCCGGCAAAGCGTTTTTGGTTTTCCGCGGTGCGTTCGGATCCGGTGGCACCGGTAGCGCGACGTCTACCGTGCCGAGGTGGGTGCTCATCTGATCCTGAACGCCGAGACGCATGGAGATAGCCTCCACCGGGATGTCAACTTCCTCCTGAAAGCCGACTTCGCCGGCGAGGACTTTCTGGTACACCTCAGGAGGTAGGTCGCTCTTGGCGAGGGTAGACCAGGCAGTGAGCATGCGGCCTTCCTGGCCGAATGAGCTGATCATGAGCGCTAGCGAGTTGTGGAACTCCGAATTCTGCTGCGGGACAAAGCGCAGCTCGGACGCGCCGAGAGTGTATTCGATGACGTAGTGCTGGACCTCCACTTGCGGGGGCAGAGGCGGCACTTTCTTCGAGGCCATCCGCACTTCTCCGACTTTCTCGCGATCCACCTTCTTCTTGCCGCCGGCGGGGTAGACCCTGACGGAAAACTGGACCTCACGCGCCGGAGGCGATCCGAATTGCATGGCCGTGGTTATGGCGTTGCGGGCGAGTTGTGCCTCTCTCGCCGCGACATTGATATCGTCGGCATAATAGCCCTGGCGGTAATAAAGCTTGTATCCCTTGCTGGCGAGTTGCACCTTGATCTTGCGGAACTTCCCGTCGTAGACCTTGTTGGTGGAAGTGTAAGAAAACGAGTAGTAATTGCTGCCTTGTTCGTTCGCGGTGGCGATGGCTTCCCGAATGTCATTGGTATTGAAGAAAGCCTTTCCCCCGGTAGCGACGGCGAATTGGGTCAAGGTATCTTCTTCGGCCGCCTGAGTAGCGAAATCCATCCCCTGCGGGATGCCGGATCCCTGCGAGACGGAGTTGGGAGAAGTCGGATCGGGGGGTTCAAAGGATCTTGGGCCAGCTACTCCTGATCCGCTGTCCAGGCCGGCGGTGAAGACCTGCAATCCACGGACGTCGACGGGATACACAGCGACTTGAGCATCCGCGAGCAGATTGGTGGCGCGTTTGATTTTGTAGGTGTAGTTGGGATTGTCGATCGAGGGATTGCTGGAGATTGGGCCCAGGGAAATCGCGATGGGGAACGAAGCGGAGAGCCACACGATGTTCTTGCGGCCGGAGATGCCAGAGAGATACCGCGCCACCAGCATCATGGCGTCGATGGTGCGGCTGGCGCGCTCACTGGTATCAGTCACGTACTGCTCAGCCTGCATGTTCTGCAAGGCCCCCACCAGATTCTGAAAACCGCTCGTGGGACCGCCGGCGAGGGCGAGTTGGGCAACGGTGGTCACGGAGTTCTGCGCTTCCGCAGCGGAGGCTTGCCAGCGATTGTTTCTGGTTTGGCCTCTCTTGCCTTTGACCGCGGCCAAAAGAAGAGTTTCATCGGCGGTGAATCCCTGAATCAGGCGCAGAGGATGCTCCCCGGAACTCAGAGCACAGAGGGCAAACTGAGACATCTTGGGTTTGGACTCGAGGAACTTGATCAATTGCTGACGCGCATAGACCTGATCCGAGGCCGGCGTATTGAGCATGTCAAACAGGACCATGGTGACAGCTCCCTCGCGGCTCGAGCGTGCGCGATTGTTGAAGACGTTCGGAGAAGGGGCGGCGGGAGGCGCGGGTGTTGGGGGAGTTCCAGATGCGATCGTGTTTGCGCCTGGGGTGGCGGCGGAAGCGACCTGAATCCTGGAGGCCTGCGCGTCTGACGGTTGCGTCGAGTCATCAAGGTCGTTGAATTCCCGAAAATATCGAATGTTCTGCGGCTTACTGTCTTCGGCGAGCTGAAAATCCTGCTGACTCAGTCCTCTTACGGGATGGCCCTTGCTGTCAGTAACAACAACGTCGACGACTACCGCTTTCGTGCTGACTCTGAAGGTGGTGACGGGCGAAGGTGCGGCCTGAGAGTCCTTTTCAGCCGTGTCTGTAACTGGCGACGAGCTGGGAGAACTTGAGATTGCGGATGGAGGCTGAGCATTCGAATCGGCATGAGCCGTTGCCGGGGATTCCGGGCTTTCTGCCGTCGTGGTGCCCGCGGGCGCGTCTGCGGTTGCGGTGGCTGCTTCCTCGGCATTGGCGGCTGGGGCGGTATCCTCGAGAGTCGAATCAGGATCAGCATTCGATCCGACTGTGTACAGGCCGGGTATGTCCGATCTGAGCGCAGCGAACTTGGCCCGTTCCTCCTCCGACATGGGCGGCAGGTCAAACAACTCCAGCATCGAACCTCGAAGCAGCGCTAGAAGCCGGCCATCGGCAGACAGAGAAACATTCTGCCCGGTCGCCACCGCAGGGTTCACTATGACCGACAGAACAGAGCTTCCGCTGGCCGTGTCGAACACCTGAACCTCCTGCCGCAAAGCGTCGCCCTCGGAAACCTGGGGTTGAAACGGACTGTCCTGCTCGTCGGGCTGCGGCGGGCGGCTGACGGCGGGCTCCACGTGTACGGTACTCACGGCAAAGCGGCTATTGTCTTCGCTCCGCGTTACCTCCGGATACGAACGAAGATGAGGCCAGTGCTGCCGCCACAAGCGGTGTCCCGTAAGAGTAAAAGCCGTTACCCCGTAGTTGCAGCCTGATGCGGCACACCGGCCAATGAGCAGCGTGTTATCGGTTGGATACAACACACTGGGAACGGTCTGCGATCGTACGCGTGCCAGGTTGTGCCGCTTGGTCACGGCAGGTCCGAAACGGAGTAGCCAGATATCGCCCTTACGAATGACATCGGCGTAGCCGGTGCTGGTTCCGGTAAGGTTCGTGAGGTTGTTGAATAACAGAGTGCGCTGCGGTGCCGCAGTTTTGGCGTCGAGGAAACGTACGACATACTTGGGCTCGGGCTTGGCTGGGGACTTCGGAGCCGAGGCGGCAGCCTTTTTGTCATTCTCAGTCTCGACGATGATTTGGCTGCCGTCGGGAGTGACGGAAACCCAGAGCAAATCTTTTGGCGAACTCAGCAGCAGGGTTTCGCGCAGAGTCGAATCGACAATGTACAGCTTGTTCCATCTTCGGAGCAGAAATCTACCGGGAGCTAGAGGCCATAGATAGCGTCGTCGATCGTGCAGATACCAGTCCGCTTCGGTGACCACCTTGCTGCCCGGGATTTCCAGGATGACCGCGTGCATGAGCCGGTCTTCGTGGTCGGGAGTACATTCAGGCAGGCGCTGGAACATCTGCCTGCGATTGAACGTGAGCAGGACGTGCTGTGGATCGATAAAGTCCAACGATACGTTGCGCTGGTCCTCGGCCGTGCGATCCATATGGGAAAGTTCGTGGTAGCCGATGGGCGTCAGGTCTACGCTGGCCGATGGTCTAGGCTCAGATTCAACAGCAGAAGGGCTTTTCTGCGCAGGCAGGGTTAAGGGAATTCCTGCAAAAGCAACGAGGACAATCAGAGTGCGGAGAAGCTTGCCAGAGTAGATAGACGTGTACCGCACGTTTGGGCGCCCCGAGGTCTTAAGAGAATGCAACGAAATCTACTGCACGAAACCGGAAGGCAATCTGAAACGTACCGGGCGGCTGTAGTTTGTGCCAGGGAGCATTTTAGTGCAAAACTCAGGACCTTGCTGTGACAAGCGCCACGGGCTCCAAATGCGCCGTGAAATGCCGAAGGAACGGGGCTTCGTAGGTCAGGCGCATGCCTTGGATGCGGTTGCGATTCTTCCAGACTTCGAGGATTACTTCGACCACATAATCGATGTGACTCTGAGTATAAACGCGTCTTGGGATCGCGAGGCGGACCAGGTCCATCTTGGCTGCATGAGCGAACATCAGCGTGCCGATTTCTACGGAGCGAATTCCGCCTTCCAGATATAGCTCGGAGGCTAGCGCTACTCCTGGGAACCGATCAGAGGGAATGTGCGGGAGGAAGGCGCGGGCGTCGAGATAAATGGCGTGGCCGCCGGGCGGCTGGACAATGGGTACGCCGTGGCTTGCGATGTGATTGCCTAGATACGCGGTCGAGGCGATGCGGTAGCGCAGGTAGTCTTCTTGCAACGCTTCCTGGACGCCGACGGCGATGGCTTCGAGGTCGCGTCCGGCGAGACCGCCGTAGGTGGGATAGCCTTCGGTGAGAATGAGGAGATCCTTTTCCTGCTGGGCGAGGACATCGTCATTGGTGCAAAGGAATCCGCCGATGTTGGCCAGGCCGTCCTTCTTGGCCGACATGGTGCATCCGTCGCCGTAGCGGAACATTTCCTGCGCGATTTCTTTGGGAGTCTTGTTTTCGTATCCCGGTTCACGCAATTTGATGAACCAGGAATTTTCGGCGAAGCGGCAGGCGTCGAAGTAGAGAGGGATTCCGTGACGTTTACAGACCGCGCTCACCTGGCGGACGTTTTCCATGGAGACGGGCTGACCGCCGCCGGAATTGTTGGTGACGGTGAGCATGACCAGCGGGATGCGCTCGCGCCCTACGCGCTGGATGAGGGCTTCCAGCGCGGCCACATCCATGTTGCCTTTGAAGGGGTGCTTCGATGCGGGATGCTTCCCTTCTTCGATCACCAGGTCGACGGCTTCCGCTCCGACGAATTCGACGTTAGCGCGGGTAGTATCGAAGTGGGTATTGTTGGGGACTACGTTACCTTTCTCGCAGGCTACACCGAAGAGGATGCGCTCAGCGGCGCGTCCCTGATGCGCGGGAATGACGTGACGGTAGCCGAAAATTTCCTGGATGGAGCTGTTGAAGTGGTCGAAGCTGCGGCTGCCGGCATAGCTCTCGTCGCCTTCCATGACGGCGGCCCATTGATGCGTGGACATGGCTCCGGTGCCGGAATCGGTGAGCAAGTCGATCAGGACATCGTCGGCGGGGAGTAAGAACAAGTTGTAGTGCGCGGCTTCGAGGAGTTGCTCGCGCTCTTTGCGAGTCGTCCAATGGATGGGCTCGACGCTTTTGATGCGGAAGGGCTCGATGATGGTCTTGACGGGCATGGCGATCTTCTCACGCTTCGAATGGGAACCGCCCTATGCTATTCCGGCTTCAGAAAAGACCGTGTGATTGATCGCACATGGGCGCGTGCGTTGCGTCGCATCGGGAGGCGGTTGCGGGAAGGTCAAAATCCCAGGGTTATTCGGGGATGTTTGTTTCTCCGGACCTGATTTCGGCGGAAACCCCGAAGCTCACCACAGAGGACACAGAGGGGCACAGAGGAACTTCGCGATGGTAGACTCAAACGTTTTGAGTGAGGCTAAACGTTTATGAATATTCGGACCGTGGGAGTGGTCGGCGCGGGGACGATGGGGAACGGGATCGCGCACGTGTTTGCGCGTGGAGGATTCAACGTGGTTTTGTGCGACGTGGAGCAACGATTTCTGGAGCGCGCACTGGGAACCATCGCGAAGAATCTGGATCGGGAAGTTGCGAAGAACAAGATTACCGCGGCAGACAAAGAGTCCACACTGGGCAGGATTCGGGTTGTGACGGATCGACGCAAGCTGGCGGATTGCGATTTCGTGGTCGAAGCGGCGACCGAGAAGTTCGAGATCAAGACAGAGATCTTTCGCGACCTCGACCAGCTTGCGCGGCCGGAAATCATACTGGCGTCGAATACGTCGTCGATTTCTATCACGAAGCTGGCGGCTTTGACCAAGAGAGCGGAGAAAGTGATCGGGATGCACTTTTTCAATCCAGTGCCGGTAATGAAACTGGTGGAAGTCATTCGCGGGCTGGCGACTTCGCAGGAGACGTTTGAGACGGTGCGGGAACTGGCGGTGAAGCTGGAGAAGACTCCCGTGGAGGTGAACGACGCGCCGGGATTTGTCTCGAACCGCGTGCTGATGCCTCTGCTGAATGAAGCGATGTACGCGGTGATGGAGGGAGTAGCTACGCCCGAAGCAGTGGATGAAGTGTTCAAGTTGGGGATGGCGCATCCGATGGGGCCGCTGACGCTGGCGGATTTCATTGGGCTCGACGTGTGTCTGGACATCATGCGCGTGCTGCACATTGGGCTGGGCGACCCGAAGTACCGGCCTTGTCCGCTGCTCATCAAGATGGTGGATGCGGGGTGGCTTGGTCGCAAGAGCGGAAGAGGGTTTTATCAATATTGATGATTGTTGATTATTGAATGAAAACCTCAAGAGGCGATGCGTTGTTCTATGTGCTGGCCGCGGTTTTCGGGATCGGGACTGGCTGGGCTGATGTTGTTGTCGATGATCTGCTGTTCACGGCGCTGTTGGTAGTGGCTTCCTGCATGCTTCTTGGATTGATGCGGCCGCGGTGGCCGTGGCGATGGGTGGTGACGGTTGGCGTTTTCATTCCTTTGACCGAGCTTGCAGCGTATCTTGTCCGCACGGTGAAGCCGTCGCGGGCACAGATTTATGGATCGTTTCTGGCGTTTCTGCCGGGGATTGCGGGGGCGTACGGGGGATCGGTGATGCGCAGGGTGATGGACAACTTGCGGCAGGGGAAGTAGGGTTGTCACCCGCGGTGCAGTTTCTTTCGCCCCTTCGGGGCTTGTTCCAATTTCCGTTTGTCTACCCACGGCTTGCGCCGTGGGCTGCATTCTTTCGCCACTTCGCGGCTACGCCTGGGGGGCAAGACATCTTGCAATGGTTCGCGGCTGGGGCGTCCAGTCCAGTGTCTGCTCAACGGCTATGATGGTTCTTCACTTCAGGAGATTTCCATGCGTACATTTTTTATTCTCCTATTCACACTCGCGCTTCCTGTCGGCTTGCTCGCGCAAAAACCTGCGTGGGAGCCTGCTCCGGGCCATATCACTCTGGCTTTGTGGCCGCATTCTCAGGCCGGAGAAGCGCCGGAGGTCGATGCGACGACTGCCAAAGACAATGTGATCGCGGGGAAGCCGGTCATTCGTCTGACTAACGTTTCGAATCCCACGATCACGCTGTACTCGCCGAAGGGGAAGAACAGTGGCGCGGCGGTCGTCGTATTTCCGGGCGGCGCGTACCGCGTGCTGGCGATCGATCTCGAGGGGACCGAGGTGTGCGAATGGCTGAACTCCATCGGGGTAACGTGTGTGCTGCTGAAATACCGTGTACCGAACTCGGGGCCTTATCCCAAGTCACAGGCGGCGCTGGAAGATGCCCAACGGGCTCTGGGGATGGTTCGGGCGCATGCGGCGGAGTGGCAGATTGATCCGCAACGCGTGGGAGTGCTGGGGTTTTCGGCGGGAGCGCATCTGGCCGCGGCTTTGAGCACGCACTTCGACCAGCGGCTTCACCCTTCAGTCGATGCGGCCGATCAACTGAGTTGCCGGCCGGATTTCGCTGTGATCGTCTATCCGGGTTATCTGGCGCTGTCGGAACAGAATTTCGCACCGAATCCGGAGATCCATGTGACCGATAAGACTCCACCATCTTTTATCGTGCAGTCGGAGGATGATCCGGTGCATGTAGAGAATTCGACCGTGTATTTTCTGGCACTCAAGGGCGCTGGAGTCCCGGTCGAGATGCACCTCTACGCCCAGGGCGGACACGGATACGGGTTGCGGCGGACGGAGTTACCCGTGACCACATGGCCGCAAAGCGTGCAGATTTGGCTGCATACGATCGACATGTTGCCGGCCATCAAGCCTTAGCAGGCGAACAGACGCAAGCCCCGCGCCAAAAGACCTGCGCGTGCGGCACCCCGGACGAATTGGTTCCGGGGCTACATTCGGAGCACCCTTAGGTACCGGCTAACCAAAAAGTAACTCCCGAATTCACAGCAATCCCGAGTATGCTGGCGAGCATGGGTGTAAGTGTCTCCATGCTGGCTTCGGGGAGCCGCGGGAACTGTGCGCTCGTCTCGAGCTCCAGCACGAAGATTCTGGTGGATGCCGGCATCTCCTGCCGCGAGACCTTTAAGCGGATGAAGTCGTTGGGCGAAGAACCCCACTCGCTCTCGGCCATACTTATTACGCACGAGCACTGCGATCACATTTATGGACTGGCAACGCTGGTGAAAAAGCTGCGCATCCCGGTGTTCATGACCGGAGCTACTTATCAGACGTGGCAACGCGCCATGCGCGACGAGAACGGCGAGAAGCCCAAGATCGAGAAATTCGAGCGCTTCGAATCCGGGCACGGCTTTCAGGTGGGCGACATTGCGGTGAAGCCGTTCACGATTCCGCATGATGCGGCCGATCCGGTTGGATTCACTTTCCGCGCGGAAGGGATCAAGGTCGGGTTGGCCACCGACCTCGGCTACATTCCGGTGAGTGTGCGCGATCACCTGCGTGGCTGCGATGTGCTGATCATGGAATCGAATCACGACCTGGAGATGTTGCGGGTGGGACCCTATCCGTGGTCGGTAAAGCAGCGAGTGATGAGCCGCGTGGGGCACCTTTCGAACGGCGCTCTCGCGGATTTCCTTACCAGCGACTATGATAATAGTGCAACGTTTGTGGTGTTGGCGCATCTCTCAGAGCAGAACAATCATCCGGAACTAGCCCGGAGAGAGGCAGAAAAGGCGCTGGCGTCGCGGGGTGGGCTGTTCTGCAACCGCTTGTTGTTGGCGTCGCAGACCGAAGCGTTGGAGCCTATTCGTTTATAAGTGGGCTTTGTAGCCGATTTACACTCCCTCATGAGTCAGCAGTGCATTGATCCAATCGTGGGAAAGATTCTGGCGGGCTGGCGGTACGACATTTCCGGCCTAGCGCCGGAGATGCGCGGCGACTATGAAAATCACTTCGCGTCATGCGAACACTGCCGCAGCCGGCAGCAGATTCACCGCATCATCGACGTTGGGCTCATCGTGCTGGCTTCGGTTTCTGCTGGAGTCTTCCTGCTGGCGTTCGGAGTGATCCGATATCTGGGGCCCCGACACGCTCTTATTCTGGAAATTGCGGCGCTGGCGGGATTCGCACTTTCCGCCGTGATCTGGCTGGGAGTGGCGGTGGCCACGCCGGCACCGGTGACCATGCTGGACGCCGCGAAGCAAGGGGCACGGCGGGTGCATGACAAGTTGCCGGAGGAAATCCGTCAGCGGTTACCTGAGGAATTGCGTATCAAAATTACCGGGACATAATCTCATCAGGCATACATGAGCTGGATCCCGGGCAAGAACACCTCTGCCGCGCTGTCTCTTCTCATGGCCCTCTGCCTGGCGCAAGTGAGGGCGCAAACTACCAGACCTTCCAAGCAGCACGATCACGAGCAAGCGACGCAAGATCAGGACATGTCCATGGGCGGCATGCACATGGAGGAGCAGGGATCTTTGGACTTGCCTTCTCCGCATGAAGGCTCAGGGACATCGTGGCAGCCTGCATCCGTCAGCGCACATGAATGGATGTGGATGCGCGGCGGTTGGGAACTGATGGCGCATGGCACCATTTTCATAGACTACAACCAGCAGGGGGGACCGCGCGGCGCGGGCAAGGCGGAGTCGGTGAACTGGGGGATGCTGATGGAGCAGCACCGGCTGGGTCGCGGCACGATTCTTTTCCGCGAGATGTTTTCCGCGGAATCGCTAACCTCGCCACATCCTGGATTCCCTGAACTCTTTCAGACTGGGGAGACGTATCACGGCGAGCAGCTGGTGGACCATCAGCATCCGCACAACGTGTTTGCGGAGCTGGCTGCACTCTACACGCTTCCGCTGACGGAAAAGGTCTCATGGGAACTGTACGGCGGCCCTTCGGCGGAACCAGCACTGGGGCCTGTCACCTACATTCACCGCGCTTCGGCGGCGGAGTTGCCCCTGGCGCCGCTCAGCCATCATTTGCAGGACTCAACCCACACCAGCTTCGGAGTGGTCACGACAGGATTTGTGATCCATCGGGTGAAGCTGGAAGCTTC
This sequence comes from Terriglobia bacterium, assembly GCA_963743105.1. Taxonomy (GTDB): domain Bacteria; phylum Acidobacteriota; class Terriglobia; order Terriglobales; family Acidobacteriaceae; genus Sulfotelmatobacter. Next base: position 95,177 of record CAVUOS010000043.1, on the reverse strand, counting down.
CGCGTTCAATGGGCGCGAGCCCAACGAGCAGCGCTGGAGCATTCAGCTGGCGGCGCTTGATTCGTGGTCGGGTCGGGCCAGCATCGCTCCGGGGCGCAACTGGGCAGCGCAGTACAGCATTGGCCGTCTGGAGCATCCCGAGGCTCTGGAGCCGGGCAGCCAGTGGCGGCAGACTGCCTCGGTGGAGTACAACCGGCCTTTCCATGACGGCAGTTGGGCTAGCTCGATCGTATGGGGGCGCGTGCACAAGATCGCAACCGGCGACAATCTGAACAGCTATTTGCTTGAGTCGACACTGAATTTCCGGCAACGCAACTACGCCTTTTCGCGGCTGGAACTGGTCGACAAGGACGAATTGTTCCCTCAGGCTGCGGTTGTCTCAACCTATCGTATTGGGGCCTACACGTTTGGAGGGGTTCGAGATCTTATCGCGAATAAGGCGTGGCAAATGGGCCTGGGCGCCGATGTTACTTTCTATTCCAAGCCGGGAGCGCTGGATGCGGCATATGGGAAGCGGCCGGTATCGTTTCAGATTTTTGTGCGGCTTCGCCCGGGGAGTATGTCAGGACATCAAGCGCATTGATGCTCGGTTTTTACATTTAGCTTACATGACTCAGAGGAAAGCACTTTGGTTACCAACGATTCCGCCGTAAAATGTTATGTGTAGGAAGTCCTACATTTTGCGCGAGATAATCTGACCGATGGCGCGCTCCCTCAAAACACTGCGAACGGTGCAGTGGTCAATGCTGCTGAGCATCCTGTTGTACGTGGCGGTGGGGGAGATCTTAGTACCACGGATCCGGCACATCGATCCAGCGTTAAGCTACTTGTTCAGCACGCTGGCGGTGGGCATTGTGGGAACGATTTTCGTGGTGCGCCGCACCCTAGTGTTGCGAGCTGCGTCGACTCTGGCAATGCAACCCGAGGACAATATCAGCCTCAACCAGTGGAAGACGGGGTACATCACGACCTACGCTCTTTGTGAAGCCCTGGCGTTGTTCGGCCTGGTGCTGCGATTCCTGGGTTCCGAATTGCAGCAGAGTTTGCTGTTCTATGTGGGCGGATTCGTGCTGCTGTTTTTCTTCCGACCGCGGCAGCCCGAAGTGCACGTGTCGTAGGCGGTCAGATTGGAAGAGTTTTGTGGAGACAGCCGCCCTCGACTGTCCGGCCGCGCCAGCGGCCGTTCTTCCTCTTGCACCGCAAATTCAATGCTGAGATGAACGTAGATCGAGCAGAGAAAGAACGGCTTTCCTGGCAGCAGCGCAGCTAAGAGTCGTCCTTCGGGCGACGGACAGCCGAAGGCGGCTGTCCCCACAAATTTCTAGCAATCAGCCGATGTGGCAGCTGGCTAGGCCACGCTTTTCCAGATACTGCTGGTGATATTCCTCCGCCGGATAGAACGTCACGGCGGGAACGATCTGCGTGGCGATCGGTTTGGAGTAACGATGCGCTTTCTCGAGCGCTTCTTTCGAAGCCTGCGCCTGGGCCTGCTGCTCCGGAGAATGGAAGAAGATCGCGGTGCGGTACTGTGTGCCCCAATCCGGACCCTGACGGTTGACCTGGGTGGGATCGTGGTTCTCCCAGAAAACCTTCAGCAGGTCGGTGTAGGGAATCTTGGCGGGATCGAACTCAACTTCTACCGCTTCGGCGTGTCCGGTGCGATCTGTGCAGACTTCTTTATAAGTCGGATTCTCAGTGTGGCCCCCGATATAGCCCACGCGGGTTGCGATTACTCCGGGCAATTGCCGGAAGGTGGCTTCGACTCCCCAGAAACATCCTGCTGCGAATGTGGCTTTTTCCATTACGTGACTCCCCGAATCAAATTCTTTCACCACAGAGGGCACAGAGGATCACAGAGGAACCTCCGCCGAACTGTGTGTATTCTCGCTTAATTGGATGGAGAAAGGGTGAGAAAGTCACACGTTTGTAAAAGGGATGTGAATAGCTTTGCCGGGCAATTGACGGCCTCGGGGAATCGGGGTAGAGTCCGGTGAGGATTGTTCCGTAGGATGCCTCCCGTGTCAACCAGCCGATTCCATGCGAGTTCGCGGACTGTGCAGAACACGGCGCTGCTGCTGGTGCTGTTGTGCGCCAAGGCGGCGCTGGCGGTTTCGGCATTCGCGCCACAGCTGAGATTGGGATATCGCGCGGGGGACCAGTGGGAGCCCGCGATTGCGGCCGATGGACACGGGCACGTTTACGTGCTCTATCCGCAATATGGCCCCGTGCCGGGATGCGCGCGGTGCACGGCGCCTTCGATGAACCTGCTCATCAGCGACGACAACGGGGCATCGTGGCAGGTGTCCAAGCCATTGCTTCCCTTCCCGACAGGGCAGTTTGATCCGCAGATCGTCGTGGATTCGGTGGACCGGCAGACAGTGTACGCTTCCTGGCTGCAGAACAATAAGAGGGATATCGTGGTGGCGCGATCGCTCGATTTTGGGCGGAACTGGTCGTTCTCCTGGGCGGAGCGCGGACGGGAAGAAACGGACAAGCCTGTGTTGACCGTCCGCGGTGCGGATGTATACGTGGGGTTCAACCGCGAAGAGAAATTTCTGGTCGCGGCTTCGCACGATGCAGGGCAGACGTTTAGAGTGGCACTCGTCAATCCGAACTCGGAGCGCGGTTCGTCGCTGGCCGGGGGAGCAACCATTGATTTCTGGGGCAGTGTCTATTTCGGGTGGACGGCATACGCGAGGGAGCAAATGCAGTCTCGCGCCGTGAGCGTCTACATCAGCCGTTCGGGGGATGGCGGGAGAACCTGGAGCACAACGCTTTTGGACCAGTCCAGCGCACCGCCGGAGTGTGAATCCCAAGGCTGCGGAAACGGTTTCCTGGGGGCGCAGATCGCGCTGGCATCTGACACTGCGGGGGCGCTTTACGCTCTGTGGAATGCAGGAGCGGTGAACGGCGGGCCGGAACGGATCTATTTCTCTTCTTCCACGTCGGGCGGAACTACCTGGTCGGCGCGCAGTGGGGTTTCTGCAGCGGCCCGGGACGTCGAGCATGGGTTTCCGGCGATCGTCGCCGGCGTGCCGGGGGATGTGCGAATCGCCTGGATGGATGCGCGGATGAGCGAGGCGGGACATCCCGACCACCCTCTGTGGAATACCTTCTATCGCTCGTCGACCAACGGCGGGGCGACCTGGTCCGACGAAGCCCGGCTCTCTGGGCCGGCACGAAATTACGACTACATTCTTTCCAGCGGATTCCGCTTTCCCTTCGGCGACTACTTCGGTCTCGCCATTGACACCGACGGAAACACCCACGCCGTCTGGGGTGAAGGAAGGGACTATAAATCTCCCGGGTCGATCTGGTACACTCGCGGCCGATAATCAGTTCAATTCAAGGTTGTGATCTGACGGAGGTTTCATGCACTTCCTCGGAGTAAACCTTTGGGCTGTCCTTGTGTCCGCCGTAGCCACGATGGTCGCGGGATTTCTATGGTATTCACCGGCGCTGTTCGCCAATCCCTGGATGAAGTTGATGGGCTACGATCCGAACGACAAAGCGAAGATCGCGGAGATGCAAAAGAGCGCCGGGCCTTCGTATTTCATGTCGTTGATCGCGAGCATCCTGGCGGCGTTTGTGCTGGGGAAGTTGATCGCAGTTGCCGGCTTCTCTACGGCGGTTGATGGACTGAAGATCGGGCTGGTCGTGTGGCTGGGTTTTGTAACAACCGTGCAGTTCACCAATGCTCTTTTCAGCCGGCAACCGTTTAAGCTGTACATGATCAACACGGGGTATCAGTTCGTGTGTTACGCGGTCATGGGGGCGATTTTAGGGGTCTGGCGCTAATAGCTGCCGGCAGAGACGCAGCAAGCCGCATCTCGACGACTGGACGGTATCGAATTTCCAGGTCAAAAACTATTCCAACTGCATGCCGCCGATCAGGTCTGCGATGCGGGTGACGTGACGTTCCTTGCACCACTGTTCTACGCCGTCAACGATTTTCTCTGTGGCACATGGATCCCAATAGCTGGCGGTGCCGATCTGGACTGCGCTCGCGCCAGCGAGCATGAATTCAATAACATCTTCGGGAGTAGAGATTCCTCCCATGCCGATTACGGGGATCTTTACGGCATGAGCGGCGTCGTAGACCATGCGCACGGCAATGGGCTTGATAGCCGGTCCTGAAAGGCCCGCCGTCACGTTCGCGATGCGCGGCTTGCGTGTTTCCGGGTCGATGGCCATGGCCACGAAGGTATTGACCAGGGACAGGGCGTCTGCGCCGGCTTCCTGCGCGACGTAGGCCATCTGCGCGATGCTGGTAACATTCGGTGAAAGCTTCACGATCAGCGGGCGATTCGCAACCCGCTTTACCGTGGTCACAACTTCATCGAGCGAACGGGGATCACTGCCGAATTGTAAGCCGCCATGTGCAGTGTTGGGGCATGAGACGTTCAACTCGTAGGCAGCAATTCCTTCACCCTCGTTCAGAATCTCGATGGTGCGTTCGTAGTCCTCGCGGGCGTAGCCAAAGACGTTGGTCATCACGACGATGTTCTTGAGCTGCCGCAGGTGCGGTAATTTCTCTTCGAGGAACGCCTGGGCGCCGATGTTCTGCAGGCCAATGGCGTTCAGCATTCCCGCGGCCGTCTCCCAAAGACGCGGCGGCGGATTGCCGATCATCGGCTCCCTCGACAAGCCTTTCACCACGAAGCCGCCAAGCTTGCTGAGTTCGACGACGTCTTCAAATTCGACCCCGTAGCCGAAGGTCCCGCTGGCGGCGATTACGGGATTCTTAAGGTGAATGCCGCCGACATTGACGCTGAGATCGAGAGCCGGGGTCATGGATGGCTTCCCTCAGTCGCTCCGCGGTGCGCTGGCGCGATCGCTTCCGTAAGAACGTGTCCGACAGAATGGGTGGGAGGATTGATACCCAGAAGCGATGCCAGTGTCGGAGCCAGATCGATAGGTTCTACGTTGGCGCGATAGGTACCCGCGTGAAATGGCAGCCCGTAGAGAGCAAGGGGGACGTGCGTGTCGTAGTTGTAGGGCGATGTGTGATCCGTGCCTCCGTGCGGGCCAACGGTGTAGATGCCGGGAACACCCATCACGAACCAGGACCCCTCAGGAGAATAGCTATTCAAGTATTTCCGTCCGAGGTCGGTGTCAGGAACTTCGCCTGCCGCCAATTGTGATTTGGTGTAGTAGTCGCGCAGGCCGGCTTGCTTCATGGCTTCACCGACCGCGATTTCCGCGTCACGCTCTCGGACATGCGCAGCGGAGAACGTGTCTGGATCAAGCCACGCGATTGGATAGTCCAGCTTCACATATCCAGCGGGATGCCCCGGGGAGAACCTGGCAGTGATCGCAGCATTGATCTGATCTTCGACCTTGGAGGCGCCCACATTCGCGGCGGGGATGCGCAGTTTCTTTACCGCATCGGGCAGGGAGGAGACGCCGTGGTCGGCCGAGAGCGCGATCCAGACATCGGCCAAGCCGACCTGATGGCCGAGGAAATTGAAGAAGTCGGCGAGTTCGTGATCGAGGTCGAGCGCCATCTGCGCCATTTCCGGCGAATCGGGGCCGACACGGTGGCCGAGAATGTCGTTGGGTGAAAGACTGAGGGTGAGCAGGTCGGTCGCTGGGCCGCGGCCGACGTTTTCGTAGACCACCAACTCCTTGGCGAATTCCAATTCGTATTCGTTGCCGAAACTGGTGCCGCCGATGACCTCGTAGAAGGCTGCTTCGGAACCGTCTTTGGCTTTGCGGTGCGCAGTCGATGCCAGGACTTCGCCTTGCGAATTCTTCCATTCACGATCCCAATATTTTGCAGGGCGGCTGGAATTGAAGTCCTGCACCCACCTGGGAAGATCGTTGCGGTAGTACGTGGAGGTGACCCAGACTCCGCTTTTTGGCTCGATCCAGTACGCAGCATCTCCGGCAAACCCGGCAGGAAGGATGGCGGCGCGGTCTTTTAGCGAGATTCCGAAAACGCGGGCTTTGCCCTGGGTCGCAAGTTTCAGTTCGTCGCCCAGTGTGTCGGCCATAAGGTTGTGCGGCGAGGCGCCCGCCTTGCTGTCTGAGACTCCCACGAATTTAGTGTCGTCATCTTCAACGGACGTCACCATCTTCTTCTTTTTGGGATCCCACCATTCGTTGGAGGCAATGCCATGACCATTGCTGTAGGCTCCGGTGAAAAGGGTGGAGTGGCCGGGAGCGGTGCGCGTATTGGCATAGTTGTAAAAGCAATTGGGGAAGTAAGCGCCATGATCCAGGAGGAGTCGAAATCCGGCGTCGCCAAACTGGTCGTGGTAGCGCTCGAGATAGTCGCCGCGGAACTGATCGATGACGATGACGACGATCAGCTTGGGATGGGCATTGTAGGCTGAACTCAAGCTGGGGATGGGGAACCCGAAGAAGACTGCAATAACGATCAGCGCGAACAGGGAGCGCGGTCCGATTGACCTGGGGGACGATGTCATTGCGACCGTAGTTTACACAGGCCTGGGGAATAAGCGAAAGGACGAATCAGGGCATCAGCGCCGGAGTCACGCAGAAGTCAACCGGGGCATAATCTTGAAGGATTTGCGCCACCGCACACGTTCGCCACGTTCGGTGCTTTCGCTCGCTTCGGAGACGGTGAGAATCGAGAGTGGCTTGTTCCGTTCTGACCGGCCTTTCCTGAAAATTCTGAGCAGCACAGCGACCCCAATTCCCAGAGCGAATGCGAGGGCGACGAAATACCAGAGAGTGGGGAATCCAAGAATAAAGATCAGGGCACTACCAGCGGCGAAAAGCAGGCCAATAAATCCGCCACCGAAGGAGAGCTGGTGCATGGTGATTCCGGGATGACGTTTCTCGGTCATAGGACACCTCTTGTGAAGATCATTCCACTGATTGCTCGATTAGGCAAGGAATTGCGGGCTCGGCCGGGAAAAGCATGATCCACAAAGGACACGAAGAAGCACGAAGGAAAACGAACGCTGGCTGTCCTCGTGCTTGACGGCTTTTTTGGTTTACGAAGTTGCAGGCGTGCATTGTTCGGCCCGTTTCCGATAGAGTATTAAATTCCCATGCTCGATCTGAATTTTGTTCGTGAAAACCTGCCATTGGTTGAAGAGAAGCTGCGCCAGCGCGGCATGGATCCGGCTGCGGTGCTCAAGGACTTCCGCGAGGTGGATACGCACCGCCGGCTGGCCATTACTGAGGCTGAGACGAGCAAGGCGCAGCGTAACAAGGCGTCGGAAGAGATTGCCAAGCTGAAGAAAAGCGGGCAGGATGCCAGCGCGGCGATGGCGCAAACGAAGGAACTGCGAGAGCGAATTTCTGAACTGGAGAAGACTGCTTCCGATTTGGACGCGCGGTTGAGAGAGATTCTTGCCGGCATTCCCAACCTGCCGCACGCGAGCGTGCCGATTGGTCACAGCGCGGATGACAACGTGGACGTCCGGCGGTGGGGTGCGCCGCCGAAATTTGATTTCACTCCCAAGCCGCACTGGGATCTTGGCGCCGACCTCGGAATTCTTGACCTGGAACGCGCCGTGAAGCTGACGGGCGCGCGCTTTGCGGTGTACTGGGATTTGGGCGCAAAGCTCGAGCGTGCGCTCGCGAACTTCATGCTCGATTTGCATACGCACGAACACGGATACACCGAAGTTCTTCCGCCCTACCTGGTGAATTCCGACTCGATGTACGGCACGGGGCAGTTGCCGAAGTTTGCGGCTGATTCTTTTCGCGTGCCACATGGAGAGAAAGATCTGTGGCTGATTCCGACGGCGGAAGTGCCGGTCACGAATCTGTATCGCGATGAGGTGCTCGATCAGTCCCGCCTGCCGATTTCCCTTACCGCCTACACACCATGCTTCCGCAGCGAGGCAGGCTCGTATGGGAAGGATGTGCGAGGCATTATCCGGCAACACCAGTTTCAGAAGGTGGAACTGGTGAAGTTTGTGCATCCGGAGCATTCCTACGAAGAGCACGAGAAGCTCACGCGGGACGCTGAAGAAGTCTTGCAGAAGCTGGGACTGCATTACCGCACGGTAACGCTGTGCACCGGTGACGTCGGACCATCGTCGGCGAAGACGTACGATATTGAAGTCTGGCTGCCGGGACAGCAACTGTATCGCGAGATTTCGTCGTGCTCGAATTTCGAGGCGTATCAGGCGCGTCGGGCCAACATCCGGTTCCGTCCCGTGGGCAAGAACAAGACTGAATTCGTGCATACATTGAACGGCAGCGGACTGGCCGTCGGGCGGACCTGGGTCGCGATTGTGGAGAACTACCAGCAGGCCGATGGGACCGTGATTATCCCGGAAGTGTTGCGGCCATACATTGGCGCGGACAAGATTACGCCGAAAAGCTTCTAGCTCCTAGCTTCTGGCTAACCAAGGCAGTGCGCCGGTTCTAGCGAGGAGCTAGAAGCTAGTAGCTTCAGGCTGGAGCTAGTAGACTTGCAGAGAGCAGAACTCACGACCGCTGTGCCCGGCGCTTCCCTGCCCATGAACGCCATCTGGCGAACAATTCGCTCGTACATTCTATGGCAGCACGAGCGAGGCACGCTCCATTACGACATCATGGTCACGCTGATTCTGATCTTCATATTTTTCTCGCCGCGCGTCATCAACTTCAATGACAAACCCGTCGCGCGCAATCCGCATCCGACTGAGGTAGTGGTCACTTCGGACACGGAAGGACGGCTGATTTATCAGGTCCCGGCCAGCGCCGTCTCGGCGGGAGACGACCGGTCGGTGCGAGAGCAGTTGCTCTATATTATCGAACCGATTTCGGGCGCAGTTTCTATCAGCAGCTACGAAGCTGTATGGGACCACCAGGGCAGAGTACAGAGCTACCGGGTTGTAGCCAGCCGGGAGTAATAGAGCTCGCGGCAGAGCTGGATTGAACCTCCGAATGAAACTTCGATCGCTCGTCCTTCCAGTTGCAATCGTCAGCGCCGCCATCGCTATTTCATGGACCAGCGAGGCAGTCCCCATGGTCGCAACGACGCCTGGGTTCGACTGCAGCTTTCTTCGCGCGGCCGTTATGGCTGCTCCCCAGAAAAATGACGAACCGGTAACGCTAGAGACGATTCTCAAAAAGATGGACGCTGTCTCGACTACCTTTCGCACCGCCCAAGCCGAGTTTGAATGGGATAACTACCAGCGGGTGATCGACGAAATTGTTGACGTTCAGACCGGCACTATTTATTACCGGCGCTCGGGCAAAGAGATCGAGATGATGGCGGACATCAAGAAAGCCGGAACCAGCGCCTCCACGCTGAAGGCGGAACCGAAGTACGTGCTCTTAAGCGAAGGTAAGATTCGCATGTATCAACCTAAGCCGGATCAGGTGACCGTCTACGATTTGGGGAAGGACCGCGCCGATCTGGAGAGCTATGTGGTGTTGGGCTTCGGTGGCAGCGGCCAAGATTTGCAGAAGGCGTTCGACGTGAAGTTTCAGGGGACTGAGACGGTGAATGGTGTGAGCGCGGCGAAGCTGGAACTGACGCCGAAGTCGGAGAAAGTGCGAAGGAATTACAACCGGATGATTTTGTGGATCGACCCCGACAAGGGCGCCTTGGTGCAGCAGGAGTTTTTTACACCGCAGGGCGATTACCGACTCTGCAAGTACTCGAATATCAAGCTGAACGAGAAGATCGACAACGATGTTTTCAAGCTGAAGACGACGGGGAAAACGCAAACGCTCTCGCCGAAAGGGTAAAGGATTGAAAACAAAGGGGAAGAAATAGTTCTGGGATTTGTACAGCGGAAGATATACTGACCGAACCATTTGTAGGGTTTATTCATGGCCAAGGTTTTTACGATTACTGTCCCTCCTAAGCTGGGAAACAAGCGCCGGGAACGCACCTCCGATCCTCGTTACGTCGATGGACAACGCCTGCTGGTCGAGGCCATGAAATATCTGGCACAGGCAGATCCGGTGCGCAACCGGTCGGCGATTGAGTTGATCTCCGAACACGTGCGGACGCGGTTCCGGATGAGCGACTCGCCGCTGGGGTAGAAACCACAGTTATTGCCTACCCGTGGGCGTACCGAAATATCCTTCAGGGGTCGCCACACCGGAGCGGCAAATTCGCCGCCCTTTTCGTTTTGAACCCCTGACAATGCTCAGAACGTGTACCGCGCTCCAAGCTGCATAGCTCGTGGCTTAAACAGAGTATTAATAAAGTTGCCGAAGCTGGCATTGTAGTCGGTGTAGTTGTTGACGTTTTGTATGTTGCCGGCATCGAAACGGACCGAGTTGGTCACGTTGAAGACCTCCCAGCTCACTCTCAGATTCTGGCTCTCGGTAATGTTCCATGCTTTCGACAGGCCCATATCGATATTGAACGATCCCGGCCCGCGCAGTATGTTGCGCTGCCCTGATTCTCCTGGATAGGCATCACGAAACTGGTTGATCGCGGCGTTGGGATCGCCGGGGTTCGTAATTCCGGGATTCTGAAACACGTTCGGACCCACTCCTCCCCCAGTTTGAGCCACGATAAAGTGACCGGTCTTCGGTTTTTTCCCAACCAGTATTGAGTTGGATTCGAGATCCCAGTTGGTTGGCCAGCTATAAAACGGATATACGGAGAATGGGTATCCTGTCGACCAGCGCCACAGCCCTGAGATCTCCCAGCCGCCAAAGAAGGCATCCGCTAATTTGCCCATTCCTCCACCAAAATGCTTGCCCTTGCCAACCGGAAGTTCATAGACCCAGTTGGCATTGACGGCATGCGTGGTGTCGAAGTCAGAAGACGCACGCAGTTGGCCAGGAGACCATGCATTGATGATCTGGCTGGAGAATCCAAGACCTTCAAACACGCTGACTCGCTCCGCATTGGAGCCGATATCGATCGACTTCGAGTACGTGTAATTTAGGTCAAAGCTTAGACCGCCGGAGTGGTGGCGGAGACTGACTTGCCCGGAGTTGTAAGAGCTATTCCCAATACTTGCCCACGAATCTAAAGACGAGTATTGCGGGGACCAGAAGGCGTACCCTGTTGTTTGACCGCCGATCGTAGCACACGCTGGAAAGCATTCGTTTGCATCAGTTGATCCGGAGTATCCAGGAACATCAAGGTAGGCGAGAGAATAGGTTTCGTTCGCCGCATTCACGTCCTTGCCGCTGAAGCAGGAATACAGATCGTAAATTGCCTGGGTCGATGTAAAGTTTGTGATTCCCCCAGCATTGGGAGCGCAACCGTAGATATATCCCTTGTTGGTTGCGTTAGGACCTGCCTGTGGGAATAAATTCTCCCAATAGGGAATCGGAGCGACACTTCCGATATCAGCACCCGCCCAGTACTGCTTGGCCAGGGCCGTGGCCGCCTGGTAATAAGTCGTGTGAGAGCCCGGGTCCTTCAGGTTGGCGGGTTGGGCGAGATCAATCTCCGACAGCAGGCGATGCGCGAACCGTCCCACATAGGAGGTCTCGATCACATAGCCGTGTCCGAGGTCCCGCGTAATTGACAAGTTCAAAACGTGGGAGTAGGGAGTTTTCAGCTTATCGTCCAGACCAAACCCGATTTGAAACGCATATGGGAAAGTAACCGGAAATGACCCAGAGGGGGCGGGATACGTCAGTGGGCAGGGTGCCGTCGGACAAGAAGAAGTCGTGGTAAAGCTTGTGGTTGGAATGTTGTTAAGTCCCGTAAAGCGGGCGGCTCCATCCACAGTCTGAATCCCAGCAGGATTAGAGACCGCGGAGGTCAATCCGAATGCACCTTGTCGGTCGAACGTGCTGGTAATACCTTCGCCGAAGTGATCGAAGTACATTCCATAGCCGATGCGAATGCTCGATTTGCCTGGACCTCCCCAGAGGGCCTTACCAAGGCCTGAATCCCCGCTGGGAGAATACGCAATGGCAAGGCGCGGCGCCAAGTTGCGGTAGTCCCATCCCCAGTAAGGCTTCTTGCCGTTCGCCTGGCCACCTAAAGCAAACTGGAGGTTGTGATCGTATACCGGGTTCCCGTCCGCATCCGTCCCAGTTTGGCTGAAATAGGTTTGACCCTGATCCGCCGCGTTCCCTCGGTTCATGAACCAGTCGTGCGCACTGGTGAGCGGCTGAACTTGAGTGCCGTTGGCCTCATACGGAGGCTCCAGGATTGAATAGCGGAGGCCAAACGTTAGGGTTAAGTTCGGGCGAGCCCGCCAGGAATCCTGCGCGTACCATTCCGACTCCCAGGAGCGGAAATGGCGTTGGATCATAGCTCCTTCGGCCAAGGGGTTTAGATTCTTGTCCAAATTGTAATTCGAGTCTACTTCTGAAATGATACCTGCCAGTGAAGTCATGGCGGCGTTATAACCACCAAGAAAGCTGTCGGAGACGGCGGGCAACCCCATTGCCTGACCAATGTCACTGGAAGGATCGAGGCTGTTGCCGGTGCCCGCAATTCCGGTACCCGACAGCCAGTCAGGATTAGTCTGGGCGGTAAAGAACGATGTGTAATTTGACGCGCCTACGTTGTCGACCTTCCGCAGATTGACCCCAAACTGCAGGGCGTGTTTGCCTATCTGTTTGGTGACGTCGTCGACGAAATTTAGAACCGGTACATGACGCTCGCTTGTCTTGCTAAACGCGTTGATATTGTCCAGGAAGCGGAAATTCACATAATGCTGGTTTTGTAAGCCCCGATCTTCATAGGCCTGGCGGATATAGCCAAAGCGAAAGTTGTTGATCCATAAATTTTTAAAAGTCGAGGTGAGGCCTGCGGTCAGGCCTTTGCTGGTGACCACCTCCAACACCGAGCTTTGCTGTCCCGGAAATTGTGCCGGACCCGCCGCATTGTGTTCTCCATCCAGCACTCCGCGCAGAAACAACCGATGACTTCCGTCCGCCGTAAGGTTGTAGTCCAGCTTGGCAACATACATATTGAGGTTGTCGGGAGCGGGGGCGGGAAACGTGTATCCGAGAAAATTCAATCCGTCGCCCACGCTGGAGCTGTTGGCCTGTGGATACTGCTGGAACACATCCATCACATACGGGTTCGCGCCCGGGAACGATCCGATGTGTGCGCCGCTGTTATACGTGCAACCTCCGGTTGAAGAGCAGTTTGGATCTAGATTAGCTAATTGCGCCGGGGTAAGCCTCATTACTCCAGAGGCGGGGCAGTTCGGATCGGTTCCGTCGCACTGGTAACTGACGAAGCCATTTCTCAGGTCGTCGCTGGGAACAGTCCGAATCACGGACTGGTCCTCTCGCTTTCTCATACCCTCAAAGCTGAGGAAGAAAAATAGCCGGTCTTTCTTGATAGGACCGCCGACGAACGCTCCATACGTATTGCGAAGGAGGAACGGGGGGCGGTTGGGGAGATCATTGGAGACTTGCGACTGCTTAATGAACCAATCGTTGGCGGCGAAGGTTGGGCGGTAGTACTCATAGGCGCCGCCGTGAAAACTATTGGTTCCACCCTTAGTCAGAAAAGAGATCTGACCTCCTGAGGAACGGCCGGAATCTGCATCGGAGTTGGCCGTGGTCACCCGAAACTCCTGCAGCGAATCCAGGGGAACGCGCAGAGAACCTTGCAGTCTTCCGGTCGCCTGGTCATTGTTGTCCACGCCGTCGAGGGTCACGTTGGTCTGGTCACTGCGGCCGCCGTTGACGGATCCCGCACGGCTGTCGACATCGAAGCCGCTGGCGGTCGTGCTATTGACCTTGTCCAGGTTGTTGCCCGTGAAAGTCACGCCTGCCTGCAAGGTCAGGATGCTGGTGGGCTCACGGCCTTCAAAGGGCAGCGATTGGATTTGTTGGGAATCAAACGCGTGCCCCAGTGTTGCATTGTCGGTGTTGACCAGGTTGGCAGTCGCATTGACCTCGACGGTCTCTATGCCTCCAGCGACCTGCACGGTCACATTCATCGTCGCAGGAGTACGGACCAGAAGCTGAAGGCCTGTCATTTTTACGGCCGTGAACCCGGGTGCCTTCACAGTGAGTTCATAGGTCGCGGGTGGCAACTCGAGAAATTGATACTCGCCCTGAGTGCCTGTCGTGGCATTGCGCGACAAGCCGGTGCCCGGGTCGCTGAGGGTAACCGCAGCCCCAACTACCACCGCGCCCTTGGAATCAGAGATGGTGCCGCGCAGAGAAGTCGTTGCGGATTGTGCGAAGGTAAGTGCTGTACATGCTACCATCGTGCCGATTAATAGTGCCAGCTGCCGTGAGCGAGAACGCATGGAAATCCCCCTTGCCGCAAACGCGGCCCTGTTCCAATTACGTTTGCCCAGGTTTTTAAGACCACGAGACCCTGGGGACCCCTGATGGGGCGCTATTGTGCGCTTGCGGCACGGAAGTATTCAAGGTGAATTTGCAAGTGAAACGATTGAATGCGGGGCAAACACAACTTGGGCTGTTATCTGACCAACGGGAACAAAGTGGCGAGTGAAAGAACGGGGCGGATTTCTCCGCCCCATCGAGCAAACTCCGGGCCAGCTAGAACGAATACCGCACACCTATCTGCATCACGCGCGGCTTTCCTTGAATCTGCGTGAGATTGTAGAAATCGCTGGGTGGAGTCAACCCGAGCAGGGCCGGGTCGGCCGCGACGCCGCCGTTAGAGAAGCTGGTCAGATGTTGGGTGTTGGTGACGTTGAAAACGTCCCAGCGAAGCTGTAACACGTGGTTTTCGCTGTAGGGCATCTTCCAAGCTTTACCTAGTCCCAGGTCGAGGTCCACGTAGCCTGGATAGCGGAGGTAGTTGCGTGGGCCGGTTTCCCCCGGATAGGCATTTCTGAAGTTCTGGTAAATCTGACTAATGTCGCAATTTCCAAAAAGATTTGGCGTTCCATTCACGGGCTTGTTGGCGCAGGCGTGAATCGGCTTGATGGGAGTAACGTTTGCCTGGAAGTCCCAGTTGGTAGCCCACCGTCCATCGTCGTAGGGAGAAGTTGCGGGCAATCCCGTGTTCCAACGGAAGATTCCTGAAAGCTGCCAGCCGCCAAGAATTGCGTCCACAGCTTTGCTGGCGTTCCCCAGAAGGGCGTGCCCTCTTCCGAAAGGCATCTGCCAGACTGCATCTGCATTGATGTTGTGACGAACGTCAAAGTCCGAATTGGCGTAGTTGCCGCGCTGGCGGATGGGATTCAGGATGAAGGAACCGTTGCCCTGGAAGTTTCCGCCGATACCAAATTCGGCTTGTAAGCCGGATGCGTCATCGAGCGAATGCGACCAGGTGTAGTTGAAGTCGAGGGTTAAGCTGGTCAGGCGCTGGCGATAGGAAAGAGCGAGCGCGTGGTAGTTGGAATTGCCGATCGTGCTCCACCCTGAAAGCGTGCCGTACTGCGGTTGCATGAAACGCGGAGTAAATCCGTTGTAGGCTAAGGCTAAATCCGCTTCAGCTTGCACGTCCGTCCAATCATTGGCTTCGAAGAAGTCGTTGAGTTGGTACTCACCGTAGTAGGCTTGCGCGTTTGTCCACGTGGGAACGTAGGTCAGACCGTCGTAGTCTCCGATGATCGAGGCCATTCCCGCAGGGAAAACGTTGTTGAAGTACTGAGCAACGTTGGATGAGATCAACGAAGGCACCTGGCTGATGTCAGTGCCTTGCTGCCGAATTTTCTCCAGCGCCGTTGCGGCGGTGTACCAATCCAACCCGGTTTGAGGATCTCGAACGTTGTTGAAGGCAGCCACGTCGCGATGAGCGAGCAGGCTGCGGCCCATCCGGCCGATGTACGATGCCGAGAACACCGCGCCTTTCGGAAGAGTGCGTTCAAAGGTGAAATTCCACACGTACTCTGTGGGTGCGTGCAGGCCCGCATCCATGGATGACTCGATACGCTCTCCGAAGTTGGTGTTACCGTCCAGGGAACTGGCTTCCAGCGGGAACTGCAGGTTGCCGGGCACCGTACCACCAGCGGTTCCAATGAGCGACCGAACGTCTTGCCCGAAGCCAGTAAAGAGTGGTCCCAAAGGCTTGCCATTGGCCAAGGAACTATCAAAGGTATTTGCGTGATTGGTGAAATTTGAGGTGAATCCGAGTGAGTTGTTCAGATCCCAGTCCACGGCAAGGGCCTGACCGTAGTAGTCGTTAGTAACGGCGAATCCGCCGCGCAGCACGGACAATTTATTTCCGAATAGACGCCCGAAGAATCCGGAACCGCCTTCCGGTGACCAGGCGACCGCAAATCTGGGCTGGAAGTTGTTCTTATCCCAGTTGTACATAGGCGGTCCGCCGTTGGCAGGCCCGGACCGATTAACACAGATCGGTGTTGTGTACTGGTTGCCCTGGGCGGCCGCGGACAGTCGCGATTGAAAGTACTTACTCAAGGAATTGAGTGTGCAACCGCTGCCCGTGTCGATTCCGGGCTGCACCTCGTATCCCTGCGTCTCATAAACGGGGCGCTCCAAGCTGTAACGGAGGCCCATGGTCACCGTGAGATTCGGGCGCACCTTCCAAGTGTCCTGTACATAGCTGTCGTAGGCCTGGGTTGCGAAGTTTCGGGAGGTGGGTGTTCCGGCAGACAGAAGGTTACCGGTCTTATCGAAGGTGAAGTTGGAGGTCATTTCGGTAAAGCGGCCGATGGCTGCTGTACCGGCGTTTCTGACTTCGAGGGTCGAAAGCAAGGACTGGCCCTGGTTCTCATCGCCCGGTAGGCCGTTGGCATCCAAATACGCCTGGAACGCCGCGGGAATGTTAGCTCCTGTGTTCAGATAGAAGGAGGGGTTCGTCTCCGCAAAATCGAAGGCGGAGGCGTAACTTACGCGCGCGTTGTTGATCTTACGAATGTTCACGCCAAACTGAAGGTTGTGATTTCCCTTTACCCATGAGAGGTCATCAGTAATGTTGTGGACCGGAGTAACCCGCGAGAGCGGATGACTTTCGCTGGTCGGAGAGAAAACGAAACGGAAATCGATATCGTTTCCGGTGCTGTCACCACCCTCGGTGAAAGCCTGGCGTGTGAAGCCGTAGCGGAAGCTATTGACCAGGTTGTTCCCGATGGTCCAGGTATGACCGGCCGCTAAGCCCCAAGGATGACTCCAGACACCGGGAGACGGTGTATCCGGAAACCACGACGGAAGCAGTTGATGGTCATACTGCACATTCAGCCGGGCAAACGCCGTCTGACGGCTCGTAAGGTTAAAGTCCAGCTTCGCAACGTGGGAGTTCAACGTGGTTGGCGTGGGGGCATTAAAACGAAATCCGCCGGTGTTCAATTGGTCGCCGGTGGTCGTATCGTTGGCAGGATATTTCGCAGCCGCGGAAGTGAGTGCATCCAAAGCGGCCTGATTGATACCCGCATCCTGGAAGGGACCGGGACTCGCAGGCGATAGAGTAAGGGAATCCTCCAGAACACTGCTGCAGGAACTATCGGCGCAGTACTGATAATTAATTGTTCCTTGGCCCAGATTCGCTAGTGGCACGGTGCGCACGACGCTCTGCCCGCTTGCGTCATGACGCCCCTCATAGGCGTAAAAGAAGAAGAACTTATCCTTCACGATCGGACCGCCAAAATTGCCCCCGAACGTATTGCGGACGAGAGGGGTCCGCGGAACAATGGGATCAGCGTGGTTGTTGAACCAATCGTTGGCCGTGAATCCCCTTGATCGATAGAATTCAGAAGCCGCCCCATGCCATTTGTTCGTGCCTGACTTGGTAATCAGATTCACCTGAGAACCCGAGGAACGGCCCTGATTTGCGTTTCCGTTGGCCGTTGTTACGCGAAACTCTTCTAACGCCTCGGAATTCAGCCGGAGAGCTGGGCCGGTGGTGATATCGCCGGCATCGTTGTCCAATGCTCCTACGACCAGTGAGTTGGTGCTTCGAGGAACCTCGGCATTCCCGGTTTGCGCATTATTGATGTCGACTCCGTCCAATGTGATGTTCGACTGGTCGGCTCTGGCTCCAGTTACGTATCCCTCGCGAGTCGAGCCAGGTTGCAGCGTAAGCAGATCTACAATGTTGCGCGATTCGAGGGGCAACTGCGTAATCTGAAGGGACTCGAAATTGTTGCCCAGCGTGGCATCCTGGGTGTTAATCACGGCGTCCTGGGCGCTGGCTTGTACTTCGACGATCTCGGTAGAGGCCCCGACTTCCAACTCCACATTGCTCTCGGTCTGCTTGCCGATAAGAGCCTTCACGCTTCCGATTACCTTCTTCTTGAATCCTTTGGCTTCTGCTTCAATACGATAATCACCAGGCGTGATCAGATCGAACACAAATGCCCCATTTTCAGTCGTGGTCGCGGTACGCACCCCATTGTTGGCTGTGTTCGTCAGCGTGACCTTAGCGTTGGGCAGGACTCGACCCTGCTGGTCGGACACGACTCCACGGATGGTTGAGGTTCCTGTCTGACTCCACGCTGTAATCGCCAAGCTCACAACGCTGATCAACAACACTGCTCTGACTAGACCCATTATCGGCTCCTCGCCTGCAGAAAGTGGTGATGTTCAAGAGTTCGCCAAACACTAACAGTTGGTGACACGAGACCCCAACGGTCCTGTTGGGGCGTTATTGTGCTCCTGACGCCGGGAAATGTTCAAGTTCAATTTGCGACCTAAAACGATTGAATGCTGGAGGAAGAGCACAATCTTGGTCAACATGACCGTGGGGCAGTTTCCAGAAATCGAAATGGCGGGGGAATTTCGAGGCCGCGACATAGGCGGCGCTCGAGCTAGAAATAGAACGAATAGGGCGATGCGGAAGATTTCAACGCCCTTCTCCTTGTGAACTCATCGAGCGCGGCGGAACAGAGCCGACGCTGCAACGATCAACGCGGGGAAGCACTCCAGCGTGTAGCGAGGCTCCGGATTTTCGAGTGTCCCGAGGAACAGCGACCGCGCTGCCACAAATAGAACGAACAGGCCAATGCCAAAAAATCCGCGGACGCGCCACAATCCGGCGGTGCCCATGGCGACGTACACGAGATTGATCACGCCGAAGGCCAGGCTCAGGGCGAGCCAACGATGGTCATCATTGAATTCCCACCAGCGCGGATCGGACGGAAATAGTTCAGTTCGCGGACGCAGCCACATGTCGGCAATGCGGAGCGCGGGGAGCCATACGTAGTAGCGAAGGGGCGCGGCATGGATTCGTTCATCCGCCAGGGCAGCAAAGCGCGCGTCGATTTCGGGAGTCATGTCGTGGCTGGCGTTGTACTCGGTGAAGAGATCGGCAGTCTGGTTCCGTTGTTGGCGAGAATCGAAGGCGCGACTCGGCAGTCGGCTGGAATCGATGTCGGAGCCGGGGACGGGCCAGTAAATCTCCTGCACCGAAACGTAATCGGCTGTCCATGTCTTCACCCAGCGGTTAAAACCTGGCATCACGGATTCGTCGGAATCGTTGGCGTAACGTGGAGCCAGCGGCTGGAACCGGTGAAGGGTGTGGAGGTTCCGCAGCGTCCACGGAATTAGAGGCGCCAGAGCGCCGGTCGCCACCAGCACTCCAGCCAGAATGACTGCGAAGGGCGTCAAGCCCTGCTCCCCGGAAAGGCCCGTCCCTCGACGCAGAGTCTTCAACAGTAGCCACAAAAGGTATCCGCCCACGGCTGCGAGCAGTAGGCCCCCGTCGGGCCGGAGCAGGATGGCTCCTCCGATCGCCAATCCGCAACCGGGCCAGGCCAAGCGTAGCCTGGCCGATGCTCCTCCAATGTTGAGACCACGAAATGCGAGATCAAACGCGAGGGCGGTGAAGAATATCTCCAGTGTTTCGGTGAGAGCAGCAGCGGCATAGTTGGCGAGAAATGGGCAGACGGCGGCTAGCAGGAACGCAGCCTTCGCCGCCCGCTCGGAAAACAACCGGAGCGACATGTCGGCAATCAGGAAGCAAGTCGCCAAATCGAACAGGACTTGCAGGACCAAGACTGCCCGGAAGTTGTCGATCCCGAAGAGCCAAAAGACTGCGGCCAGGAACGCGGGATAGCCCGGTAGCCGGGAGAGCGTCGGCATAATCGTGCCCGAGTTCGTAATCCCATAGATGCCGTGCTGCAGCCAGTTCTTGGCGATGTCCGCGTATAGACGAGAGTCGTCGACCACCCCCGGAGCGCGAAAGACCAGAAAAAGCCGAAAACCCAGGCCTAACAGGGTCACCCCGAGGAAGAACCGCGCGTGCCTGTGAATCATTTCGCGCATCAACGCTCCGGTGCGAATCATAGCGCGCCGGGGCTATCCCGGCCGCCTGAAACTGCATCTCAATGACTCAGAGCAGCTACTCACCCTGCCTTTCCGAGAATTGACCGTGTGCTTTGCAGCGGCATACGATGAAAACCATCTCTCATGGCTGAACCTGTCTTTTATGATCCGCGACGCGCCCGCTGGAAATGGCTGCGCCGCCTGTTCGACGCCACGGCTGTGCTGGCCTCGGCGCTTCTCATTTTCTTCGTCTATAGTGCTCTGCGCGACGAGCCTCTGCCCGAACTTCTGTTTTTCCCGCAAAAGCGTCCTTTAAAGGCTCTCAAGGAAACCGAAAAGGAAAAGGCACGGGAACGGGCGAAGAAGGCTGCTGCACGGTCCCATCGCAAAACCAAGTTGGCTGCCTCGCAGGTCACGCTGAACCAGGAAGAGGGAATCCGTGCCGCGTTTTATGTTCCATGGGACGCAGCGAGTTTTTCATCACTCCGTTCTTATGCCCACCAGATCGACATGCTGTTTCCGGACTGGCTGCACGTCTTCACCCCAGACGGGCATCTGCGGGGAGTCGACGACCAGACTAATAAGTACTTCGACGTGGTGCAGGGAGACAGGGTATTGTCGGTCGACGATCAGGTCATGCCTTTCCTGAAGGCGGACAATGCGGCCGTGGAAGTCTTCCCCATGGTGAACAATTCCGATGGCACGAACTGGGTGGATGTCTCGGACTTCCTGAACAATGCCGATTCGCGGGCGGTTTTTCGGCGGCAGGCGGGACAGTTTCTGTCGTCGGGGCACTTCCGGGGATTGATGATTGATTTCGAGGCTTTCCCTGCCAGCGGTCAGCCCGGCTATGTCGCTTTGGTGCGAGAAATATCGGGAGACCTGCACGCCCGCGGCTTGAAGCTCTATGTGGCAGTGCCGCCACACAATGATGAATTCGACTATCAATCGATTGCGGCAGCAGCGGATGGCGTCGTTTTGATGAACTACGACGAACACTATCCGGGAGCGGCTTCCGGTCCTGTGGCTTCGCAGGACTGGTTTGAACAAAACCTGAAATACGCCACGGGGGTAATTCCGAGAGAAAAAGTCATCTGCGCCATTGCCAATTACGGCTACGACTGGGTGCAGAAACCGAAGAAAGGGACACTGCCGCCTGAGGTTCACGACAGCACGGTCAGTGTGCAGGACGCATGGCTGGCGGCGCGAGATTCGGATGAGGACGTCAACTTCGATGACGATGCGATGAATCCGCACTTCAGCTACCTCGACGAGCGCAATCTGCGACACGATATCTGGTTCGTCGACGCGGTGACCGCGTTGAATCAAATGCGGGCCGCGCAATCGATGGGCATCAAGACATTCGCCTTGTGGCGCCTGGGAAGTGAGGACCGCTCGCTATGGCGGGTTTGGGATGTGCCGGGAGACACCGGGGCACCCGACAAGTTGCGCGACGTTCCTCCCGGCGCCGAAGTGGACATGGAAGGTCAAGGCGAAATTCTCCGCATCGAGGACAAGCCGATCCACGGAACGCGAGACATCAGCGTGGACGCGAGCAGCAAGATGATCGACGACGAAGTCTTTCAGACTTTGCCGGAGCCGTATCGCGTGGCGCGCTATGGCTACTCGCCAAACAAGGTCGTGATTACTTTTGATGACGGGCCCGATCCGGAGTGGACTCCGAAGATTCTCGATGTCCTCAAGGCGAAGCGCGTGACTGCCACGTTCTTTCTGATTGGGATTCAGGCTGACAAGTTCTCCGGGCTGGCGAAGCGGATTTACAACGAAGGCAACACCATCGGCAATCACACGTTCACCCATCCTGACGTGACCAACATGTCCACGCCGCTATTCAAGGCGGAATTAAATCTCACGGAGCGGCTGTTTGCCAGCATGTTAGGAGTTCGAACGACGCTGATGCGGCCTCCGTATGCCATCGACGAAGAACCGGACACGGCCGACCAGGTTCGCCCACTCGAGATTCCGCAGGAGATGGGCTACATCACGGTAGGCAACCGGATTGACCCGAACGACTGGAGCGACAGCCCGCACCGTACCGCCGAGCAGATCACGGATTATGTGCTTTCGCACCTGCCGCCTTGCCGCGTGGAGAACCTGCGCTGCGGCAACATCGTGTTGTTGCACGATGGCGGCGGCGATCGGTCTGAGACGGTGCGCGCACTGCCCATGATCATCGACGGTGTGCGCGCTCGTGGATTCGAGATCGCACCGGTATATGAATTACTGAACATGCAGAGGGCCGACGTGATGGCACCACTACCTCGTGGCGAGAAATGGGCAGCGCGGCTGGATCGGCTCGGCTTCTGGCTGTTCGATTTCGGTGTCGTCACCATCACATGGATATTTCTAATCGGTGATCTGCTGATGACCGGGCGGCTGATCTTTATTGGCGCGGCGGCAGTCTACGACCGGCTGCATGAAAAAATCTTCGGCAAGCCCGCTGAAGTGGCTTCGTACAGGCCGAAGGTTGCGGTGCTGATTCCCGCCTACAACGAAGAGAAGGTCATCGAGCGCACCGTGCGCGCCGCTCTGAATTCGAATTATCCGAACTTGCGCGTGATCGTGATTGATGACGGGTCGAAGGATCGAACGCTGGAAGTCGCGCGCAATGCCTTCAAAGTGGAAGCAGCCTCGGGCAAGGTGCTGATCCTCGGCAAGCGGAATTCGGGAAAAGCCGAGGCGCTGAATTACGGCATCGAGCACATTGGCGATGCGGAGTTATTTGTGGGCATCGACGCCGACACGATCATCGCTCCTGACGCGATCTCGAGGCTGGTTCCCCACTTCATCAATCCGAAAGTTGGAGCGATTGCCGGGAATGCCAAGGTTGGCAACCGCGTCAATCTCTGGACGCGTTGGCAGGCGCTGGAATACATCACCAGCCAGAACTTCGAACGGCGGGCGCTGGACGTTCTTGGTGCGGTCAGCGTGGTTCCGGGCGCGATCGGAGCCTGGCGTGTGTCGGCCGTGCGCGAAGCCGGTGGATATCACATCGACACGGTCGCTGAAGACGCTGATCTGACAATGGCGTTGCTGCGGCGGGGTTATCGCGTCGAGTACGAGGACATGGCGCTTGCCTATACCGAGGCGCCGACGAACGCGAACGGCCTGATGCGTCAGCGCTTCCGCTGGTCGTTTGGGATTTTGCAGGCAGTGTATAAGCATCGCGGCGTTGTCGCGCGCAAGGGGGCGCTGGGCTGGATCGCGCTGCCTAACATCGTCATCTTCCAGATTCTTCTACCGCTGGTATCGCCGCTTATCGACATCATGTTTGCGGTCGGAACGATCTGGTATTTCATCCAGAAACACTTCCACCCGGATTCGACGGATCCGGCCAGCTTCCACAAGCTCGTCCTGTTCTTCTTTGCGTTCCTGGTGATCGATTTCTTTGCCTCGGCGATTGCTTTTGCACTCGAACGCCGTCGCCCGGACGACAAGGAAGATCCCTGGCTCCTGAGCCAGGTCTGGCTGCAGCGCTTCGCCTATCGTCAGCTATTTTCAATTGTGCTGTTCAAAACCTTGAAGCGTGCGCTGGAAGGGCGCAGGTTCGCATGGGACAAACTGGAACGCACGGCGGCGGTGAAGTACGTGCCGGCAGAGACTCATGATTCTGTGAACGTGCGCTAGCGCTCGACCATTAAAAATGGGAAGTAAACTGGCAAGCAATGACAGCCGCGCACGGTGCCTCATTTCTTTTTATCGAGCTTGGTCTCGTCGTTGCCGGTCTCGCGATCTTAGCGAGGCTCGGTAGCCGCTGGGGTTTTTCGGCAATTCCTTTATATCTTTTGGCGGGTCTTGCCTTCGGCAATGGCGGTCTCGCTCCCCTTAAGCTCAGCGAAAGTTTTGTTCGGATTGGGGCGGAGATAGGCGTGCTCCTGCTTCTGTTTATGTTGGGCCTGGAGTACACCGGGGACGAGTTGAAGAAAAGCCTGCGGCTCGGCATCGCGGCGGGTGTCATCGATTTTGTGCTGAACTTCACCCCGGGGGTTGCAGCGGGGCTCGTATTTCGGTGGCAACCGCTAGCAGCCGTCTTACTGGGCGGCATCACGTACATTTCTTCTTCTGGCGTTATCGCGAAAGTACTAGCCGAACTCCATCGCATGGACAAACCAGAAACGCCACTAGTTCTGTCTGTCCTGGTGCAGGAGGACTTGGCGATGGCCGTTTACCTTCCGCTCGTCGCTGTGTTGCTCAGTGGCGGCGGGACAGCAAGAATTGCTCTTTCAGTTTGCGTTGCAATCGCAATTGTCTCGTTTGCTCTTCTGGCGGCATTGCGTTGGGGGCCCCAGATAAGCCGCCTTTTCGCTCACGAATCGGACGAGATCATTCTGCTCACAACGATCGGCGTCGTGCTGCTGGTGGCTGGTGTAGCACAGCGGTTCCAAGTTTCAGCAGCAATCGGAGCATTTCTGGTCGGCATCGCGCTCTCGGGTTCGGTTGCGGAGAAGTCTCACCGCCTCGTCAGTCCACTAAGAGACTTATTCGCCGCGCTGTTCTTCTTCTTCTTCGGGCTGGAAATTGATCCGGCGGCGCTCCTGCCGTCACTGCCGTTTGCGTTGGGATTAGGAGCGGTTACGACTTTCACGAAGGTGCTCACCGGGTACTTGGCGGGTCGCAGTCTGGGCATCGACCCACGAGGGCGTATCCGTGCGGGTGCCGCACTCGTTGCGCGCGGTGAGTTCTCCATTGTTATTGCGGGGCTCGGCGTAGCGATCGAACCGCGTCTCGGCCCACTCTCGGCTGCTTATGTCTTGCTGATGGCGATAGCCGGGCCTGTTCTCGCCCGCGCCACGAAATAAGTACTCACGGCCTTCCTCAGCCCTCTACGGGACGCCGCTTAAGTGCGGATGAGAAGTTGACGGTCCCGATCGCCTCCAGTCGACTGACTTTGGCCGCGAGTGGAAGATCACCCATAAGCTGTTCCACTGGCACGACCAATGATCCGTTCTACGGCTCTACGGCCTTTCACTTCCCCAAATAGAGATCCGGAAACAATTGGCGCAAGTGCGCTACTTTTGGCGCGTCGTTGAAAACGATGTAGGGCTGGTTGGGGTGCAGGGCTGCGTAATTCTGATGGTAAGCCTCTGCAGGATAGAACGCCTCCAGAGCGGCGATCTGCGTAACGATCTCTCGGGAAAACACCTTCGCCTGATCGAGTTGCGCGATGTAAGCCTGCGCGATGCGTTTCTGTTCGTCATTCGCATAGAAAATCGCAGAGCGGTATTGGGTGCCTTCATCCGGGCCTTGACGGTTCAGTTGGGTGGGATCGTGTGCGACCGAGAAGAAGACGCGCAGCAATTCGCCATAGGTGATCTGGGAGGGATCGTAGACGATCTGGACAGATTCGGCGTGTCCGGTTTCACCCGTGCTGACGAGTTCGTATTCGGCAGTCTTAGCCTTTCCGCCGGAGTAGCCGGAGGTCGCAGTAATCACTCCCTTGACATGCTGGAAAACTGCTTGCACGCCCCAGAAGCATCCTCCGGAAAAGACAGCCGTTTGCTGGCCAGGTGCCGAAGCACGTGTCGCATCGACCGCAGGCGCCGGGACGAGCGCGGAGGCGGGATTTGCTTTGGCGCTGCAGGCTGTGGTGGCAAGAAGCGATCCCAAGACAATTACACCCAGGCTGGTAGAAGATTGCATTTGGCCCTCCCTACTTCAGTGCGAAAACTCTTGCGCTAACCGATTGGAGTGGCCAGCCCGGGAAAAAGTTTCAGGCATTGCTGCTGATCAAGGGCCTGCGGCCGGATACATCCGGTCCGCCAGACAACCGAGGCCCCTATCCCTACGTGGCCCTGCCGGGTTACATCTTCTGTGATTCGAGCGATTGCCTTAGGACTGGGAAGCGGAAGGGGTATCCGGAGGAGATCAGTTTTGTTGGTTCTACGCGCTGGCTGGCGAGCAGAAGTTCGTCCGCCATTTCGCCGAAGGCCAGGCGGGCTGCAAAGGCAGGCATGGGGAACATTGCCGGACGAGAGAGGACGCTGGCGAGTGTTTTGGAAAACTCCTCGTTGGTGACTGGCTTAGGCGCTACCAGATTTACCGGGCCGTGGAGCAAATCGGATCGCAAGATATGCTGAATGGCACCGATCACATCTTGCAGGTCGATCCAACTCATCCACTGACGGCCATCCCCAAGCTTCCCCCCGACACCCAATTTGAACGCCGGCAACATTTTGGGCAGTGCACCACCGGAGGCGGCCATGACAACGCCGATTCGCATTCGGACGGTGCGAATGCCGGCCTGTGCGGCGGGTGCACTCGCCAGTTCCCATTCGCGTGCCAGGTCCGCGGCGAAACCTGCGCCGGGACTGCTCTCTTCGGTTAGAACTTCGTCACCGCGATTGCCGTAGTAGCCAATCGCGGAGGCGGAGAGAAAAATCTGGGGCTTGGCTTTCGTTTGCGCCAGGGCACGCGCCAGGTTGGTAGTCGCGGGGATCCGGCTGTCGCGAATCCGAGCCTTCTTGCTTGCGGTCCAACGGCCGACGATGCTCTCGCCCGCGAGGTGGATGACGGCGTCGAAACCGGACACCGCTTCGGGCGAGATAGGCTGCGCTGGATTCCAAGAGATGCGCTCCTCGTTACTCGTACCTCGCACCGTGGAAGGTCTAGCCAGACGGGCAATCCGCGCGCCCGCGCCGGTCAGGGAACGAATCAGCGCGGACCCGACCAGGCCCGAAGAACCGCTTATCAAGATGCGAGCCAACGACAGATTCGCCACGGCCTTCAATGTAGCAGACCTACTCGGTGGCGCGAGATCGTTTCGGTTTTTTGAATGGGCCGAATCTCCTGACCGGAAACGCCGGATTGGATTTTTTGAATGAGCGTGTGGGTGCCGTTCGGTCGGGCAAGTTACTGCGGTCATTTTCCGAGTAACGAGCAACGGAAGCTGACTAACTGAGAAAAGCGGTGAGATTTCGCGAGGTATAATCGAATCAGCGTCCCAACCGCCTTCTGCGGAGCCCTCTACCATGGCGGGTATAATCCATCATGGCGAGCTTGCGCCAACAGATTGCTACGACAGCTCTCACGCTGACCAAGTTTCGCGACTTGATGAAGCGGATGCAGGAGAGCCGTCCGCAAGACGATCTCAGCATCGTCAAGAAGGCCTACGACTACTCCCTCAAGCACCACGATGGGCAGACGCGCGCCTCGGGAGAGCCCTACCTGGTTCATCCGCTCGAAGTTGCCCTTGTACTTGCCGAAATGAAGATGGACCCGGTGGCGGTCGCCGCGGGTCTGCTGCACGACTCGGTCGAAGACACGTCGGTCACGATTGCCGACATCGGCAAGGAGTTTGGCGAGCAGGTCGCGCACATCGTCGAGGGCGTCACCAAGATTAGCAAAATCGACTTCGCCACTCGCGAGGAGCAGCAGGCGGAAAACCTGCGCAAGATGATGCTCGCGATGGTGGATGACATCCGGGTAGTGCTGATCAAACTGGCCGACCGGCTGCACAACATGCGGACGCTGGAACACCTACAGCCTGATCGCCAGTACAAGATCGCCGAAGAGACTCTGGAGATTTACGCGCCGATTGCGCACCGGCTGGGTATGGGCAAGATTCGCGGAGAGTTGGAAGACCTGGGCTTCCGCTTCCTTGATCCGCTTGGCTATGAGCAAGTGGAGAAATCGGTCAATGCCCGGCGCAAGCAAGGTGAGGCCTTCCTTGCCAAGATGCAGGGCATCATCAACGACAAGCTGAAAGAAGCCGGGATTCAGGCGCGGGTCGAGAGCCGGATCAAGCGCGTGTTCAGCATTCACAAGAAGCTGCAGCGGCAGCGGATTTCGGTCGATCAGGTCTACGATCTGTGCGCGATGCGTGTGATCACGCGATCGCTGCCGGACTGCTACGCCGTGCTGGGGATCATTCATAACCTGTGGCGGCCAGTTCCGGGGCGCATCAAGGACTTCATCGCGATGCCGCGGCCGAATTTTTACCAGTCGCTGCACACGTCGGTGATCACCGAGGATGGCACGCCCTTTGAGATCCAGATCCGCACTGAAGAGATGCACAAGATGGCGGAGGAAGGCATTGCTGCGCACTGGAAATATAAAGACGGTCCCGTATCGGCGCAGGACGAGCAGCGATTGGCGTGGTTGCGGCAGGTGGTGGAGTGGCAACGGGACGTCAGCGATCCCAATGAGTTTCTCTCCACGCTGAAAGTCGATCTGTATCCCGGAAGAGGTTTACACCTTCACTCCGAAGGGCAAGGTGGTGGTGCTGCCGCGGGATGCCACCCCGATTGATTTCGCGTATACGATTCACACTGAAGTTGGGCACACATGCATTGGCGCCAAGGTGAACGGGCGCATGGTGCCGCTGCGCTACAAGCTGCACTCGGGCGACATTGTCGAGATTCTCACGCAGCCGGGTCACAAGCCGAGCCGTGACTGGCTAGGCTTGGTCAAGTCTTCGCGGTCGCGCAACAAGATTAAGCACTGGCTCAACGTCCATCAGCGCGAGCGAGCAATTGAAATCGGGCGCAAGCTGATCGAGAAGGAAGCGCGGAAATACCGGATCGCGCTGAAAGAGATCAAAGACGAAGACCTGGCGAAGGTCGCTTCGGGATACGGACTGGGCAAGGCCGACGACCTGATGTCAGGGATCGGCTACGGGAAATATTCGGCGCGGCAGGTGCTGGCGAGACTGTTGCCAGCCGGCGCGACTCCTTCGATTGCCGGCGATATCGAGTCCGAGGGATTGACATCGCAGCCTGGCGGTCTCTCCAGCGTTGTGCGTCGAGTTTTCGGAGATCACAACGCGATCACCGTCCGCGGGCAGGGAGACATGCTGGTCTACCGGGCGCGATGTTGTAACCCGATTCGCGGCGAAGCCATTGTGGGCTACATCACCCGCGGCAAGGGCGTGGCGGTGCATTCGGTGAGCTGTCCGAATGTGACGAATCTCCTGTACGAACCGGAGCGGAAGATCGATGTCGAATGGGCGCGCGACGAGAGTACCCCGACGGCTTATCCGGTGAAACTCACCGTGTTCTGCGACGATCGATTCGGGATGCTGAAAAGCATCACCGGCGTGATTGGGGACGCGAAAAGCAATATCCGCAATATCGCCGCCCAGACTGCGAACAGCCAGGCCAGCGTGGAGGTCGTCCTCGACATCTCCGATTTGAAGCACCTGGAGCAGATCATCGTCGGGCTGAGAAAAATCCCCGGAGTGCATGAAGTACAAAGGCTGCAGAAGATCTAGCCCAACCTCTGTGTTCCCCTATGCCCTCTGTGGTGTAGTCTTTTCTGGATACTGAACTGCCTCTATGCGCGAAATCATTTCAACCAAAGACGCTCCACAAGCCATCGGCCCGTATTCGCAGGCGATCAAGGCTAACGGATTTGTTTTCGTCTCCGGACAAGTCGCCATCGATCCAGCCACACAGCAGGTCATCACCGGCGATGTCGCGGCACAGACGGATCGCGTATTGCGCAACTTGTCGGAAATCCTGGAAGCCGCGGGGAGCGGACTTGGGAAAGTTGTCCGTTGTGGGGTGTTCCTCAAGAGCATGAACGATTTCGCGGCGATGAACACTGTCTATGGCAAGTACTTCAGCTCTGCGCCGCCCGGCGCGGTCGACCGTCGAGGTCTCGCGCTTGCCGAAAGACGTGCTGGTTGAAATCGATGTGATCGCATTGGAGTAGTAGATGAAAACCGCAGAGGACGCAGTGGACGCGGAGGAAATGACGGCCTTGTAACGTCCGATGGACTTTTTGAAAATTCGTCTGCGCCCTCAGCGTCCTCTTCGGTTTTGGTTCGCGATAGAAAAAGGGGATTCATGATGAAGATCGGAATCAGTTTTGCTGCGATTCTTCTGGCAGCCGGTGCATCCTGTGTGCGCAGACTGCCACTCACAAGCCTCGCAGGCGTCACGCCCTCCCAATACGAACGCACCCACGAAGGTCACTGGCGACGGCGTGAAAACTGACTCCGGCCTGCAGTATTGGGACATCAAGGTCGGGACCGGGCGATGAGGCCAAGAAGGGCGACAACGTGAAGGTCGCACTACACGGGATGGCTTACATCCGGAAAGAAATTCGACAGTTCCGTGGACGCTCGCCAGCCCTACGAATTCCCCTCGGCACGGGGATGTGATCAAAGGCTGGGACGAAGGCGTGGTTGGAATGAAAGTCGGCGGTAAACGCCAGTTACGGATCCCTCCGGACCTGGCCTATGGCAGAGAGCGGATACCAAGGCATCGATCCCACCGAATGCGACGCTGATCTTCGACATTCAACTGGTGGCTCGCCAGTGAGGTCTACCGCCAGGACGAGAGATCCCCACGAGGGATAAATCAAGAATCGACCAGAGACGGAATTGCACGCGCAGTGCTGCCGAAAGAACAGTTTGAAATAGTCCTCTGGCGTTGGTGCGTTCTCGGCGGTGAGTTCCTACGCTTTGACGACTTTACCGCTACGCAGGCAGGACGTGCAGACGCGGATCCGCTTCCCCTGGCCATTGACCTTGGCGTGCACCGGACGCAAGTTGATGTTCCAGCGCCGCTTGGTGACGTTGTGGGCGTGGCTGATGCGGTTTCCCGCTTGCGGCTTCTTGCCGCAGATATCGCATTGTTGTGCCATGACGACTCCCGATGGGTTCAAATCTTGTGGGGCAAACCTAGATTTTACAGGAAGATGAGCGCCTTCGGCAACGGTGACCACCCCTCGCCGAACGCAAGACACGGGTCGATTCGAAACATGGGTCCTATGCGATACTTATCCCATGCAGTCCCCGCTTCAATCGCCTACTGCGTCTACCGATCCCAAGTCGGTGAAGGTGCATCTCACTACCGGGGCCGGGATGGACATCGAGTGGGGGGACGGGCATGTGTCGCATTACGGCTTCGTGTACCTGCGGGATGCCTGTCCGTGCGCGATGTGCGAAGAGGAACGGGGCAAGACGGGACGGCGTCCGGGCGATCCGGCGACTGCCGCACCGGGGGCTTTGCTGATCTTTAAACCCACCGCCAAGCCACTCTCGGCGGAGGGCGTGGGGAGGTATGCCATCAAGTTCTCCTGGAACGACAACCACGACCTGGGGATTTACTCGTGGAAGTTCCTGCGCGAAGTGTGCCCCTGCGAAGAGTGCAAGAGATCGCAGGCTGTGATTTAGGCGGCGAATACCCACATTCTGGAGAATTCGGCCAGAAGTGGGGCACCCAGTTTGGTCGAACACTGGCACGGAAGGTGTCTAAATCCTTAGTTGCGCCATGAGTTCGTCAAAGTCCAACCCGGCTGTGCAGTCCGTTGTAAGCGAGATGGTGGCGGAACTGCATGCCAAGGCTGGCTGCGAACGCATCGGCCTGACTCTCGAATCCTTTTCGACAATCCTCTGTGAAATCGGGACTAAGTACGGCGCCTCGTCAGAAGAGTGAAGCGCGCAGCTTTTTCCTGAGCCTGCGAATCGATGAACTTGCCCTGGCCCGAGCCTGCGCGGCAGGAGAAAACTCCGCCTGGGAGATCTTCCTGACCAGGTATCGGGAGAAGCTGTATCTCTCAGCCCTCCGCATTGCGCGCGAAGACTCCGCAGCCCGGGAATTGGCCGATACCCTTTACGCCGATCTCTATGGCACCTCGACGCGAGAGGGCCAGCGCGTCTCCAAGCTCGCTTCGTATAGTGGGCGGGGATCGCTGGAGGGATGGCTTCGCACTGTCCTTGCTCAGGAATATGTGAACCGTTACCGGCGTACCAAGCGGCTGGTAAGCCTTGATGAAGAGTCGGAAGAGGGCGTCCAGTTTCGTGCTCCTGATCCGGAGCCGGTATCCCCCGCCGACAATCGGCTCGCCCGCGCGACCGACGCGGTTCTGGCTGAACTGCCTGCGGACGAGCGGATGATCCTGAGCGCGTACTATCTTGATGGTCGGACCTTGGCTGAGATCGCCCGCATGCTGGGTGTGCATGAGTCGACCATCAGCCGCAAGCTGGACAAGCTGGCCAAGTCGCTGCGGAAGCAGATTGTCGCCGCGTTGACTAAGGATGGGATGTCGCGGCGGCAGGCGGAAGAAGCCTTGGAGGTCGACGTTCGTGACCTGCAGGTGGATATTCGACGCAGTCTGGCGCAAGAAACGCCTCCTTCCGCGTTCTCAGAGAAGAGAGTGGAGGCTCGGGTTCCGGAGGGCGAAGGTTAGGTGAAACAACGAGGCCGGGGTGTCCCCGGCACGGCGGCGCTACCAGGATGGAGAAGCTACCAAAAATCGTTGGAGAACGGCTGAGGGCTGCGGCGGTCGCGGTCGATCATCCCGACCCGGATGTGTTGACGGCGTTCTCGGAGCGCTCTTTGCCGGAGCACGAACGAAGTCAGGTTCTGGCTCATCTGGCTCGATGCGGCGACTGCCGGGACGTTCTAGCGCTCTCGCTCACTGCGGAGGAACCCAGCGTTGCGGTGATTCGCCCGATTCGAGGGAGATGGCTTACCTGGCCTCGGCTGCGCTGGGGACTGGTGGCGGCGGGCGTTATTGTTGTGGGATCGTTCGGAGTTTTGCGGTATCGTGAGACCTCGCATCCGGCGATGGTCGCCTCGTACGATGCGCCCAGAGCGCAGGGCATCGCGAACGAGGCGAAGACTCAGGCTGAACCATCGCCAGTCCTGCCGAAGGCAGCCCAGGTTGACGAGCAGAAGAAAACTCCTCAAGGCGGACTCCTGTACGACCAGACCCAATCCGCTCCCGAAACCGACAAAGAGTTCGACCGATTAGAGCAGTTCGCCAAGTTGCAGCCACCGGTTCGGGATCAGAGGCTGGACGCCGGTAGTGCCGGCAAGGGAACGCTGCGCACCCAATCGCTGCCGCACGGCCCCAAGCCTCCGGCGCAACAATGGCAGCTGAATGTAAACGGGAATGCGAATAATAATGCCTACACATCTCAGTCGCAGACAACTGCTCCGGCCGTGCCTCCGGAATTCGCCAGGCAGCAGTCGTCTAATCAGGTAGTTGTCACCGCGCAGGCACCAGCACCCTCGGCGCCAGGCTCGACTACCGGTGGACCAGTAATCGTCGACAAGCAAGCTGCGGACCTCAATGCGCTCGCAGTGGAAGGTCGGTCGGTTGCGCCACTATCCTCAATGGGTGCCAGCGCCGGAGCGGAGGTAGCGAGAGCCAAGCCCGCGGTAGCTCCGGCCGCCAATGCCCCAAAGGCTGATGCGGCGGATTCCTACAGCATATCGACGGCCAATGACAGCAATTTTGCGCAGACGTCTCCGTTAGTACTGGAGAGTGCGCGTTGGTCGATCAACGCGGCGGGTGGTTTGCAGCGGTCTCTGGATCAGGGCAAGAGCTGGCAGGATATCGACGTGACCGGTGCGGCGGGAATCGAAAGTGGAGTGAACCTGCGCATGGCCATGAGGGCCTCTCGCGAAAAGGCGCTAGCCAAAGACAAGGCGGACATGAAGCAGGCGCCCGTCGTCTTCCGCGCGGTGTCAGCTAACGGACCGGACGTGTGGGCAGGAGGGTCCGGAGGACATCTCTATCACTCGACGGATGCAGGCGCGCATTGGGTGCAGGTTGTGCCGTCGTGGTCGGGAGTGGAACTGACCGGCGATATTGTGAGCCTGCAATTTGCCGATCCCCAGCAAGGTCGAATCGTTACTTCTTCCAGCGAGATATGGACTACCGCGGATGCGGGCCAGACCTGGCAGAAGCGTTAGGAACCTTCCTTCTACAAGCGTTACCTTGGTCAGTTCTGGCGTTAGCTCTGCGCTATTTCCATTACCAAAGTGACGTTTACACAGCAATGGTGGCCCTCTACCATCCAACTCGTAGTTTGGCAGTTCTGGGGGAGGGCTGCCGAGGCGTCCTGGACTGAAAAGATCAGGGCGCTTTCTCCTTTTGCGCTGGTTTCCAGCGGCGCGGGCAATTCCGCTTTATCACACGTTCATTTGAGGCGAAGGATGAGATAGTGCTCGTCGATGAATTTTCCGTTAATATTTGCGCCCGCGGCTCAGTGGTGAACGACCCAAATCTGAGGGAGCGATAAAGACCAAGGGCGGATCCCTCGTGCGTGTAACTGATAGCAATACCTGTTAGTGCCTCGCGAATTATGAATGAGTCTATTGAGATCCCCGGCACGTAGCGCAATAGCCGCCGATCTCAAGCCGGGAGATCAGCACCCGGAAGCGACAATCCTTTTCGACCTGTTGCTTGAGCTGCTCAAAACTGTCGCTCACGAACTCCGCGATCTTGCCGCAACGCAGGCAAGCCATGTGGATGTGGTCGCGTCCCAGACGGCGCTCGTAGTAGTGGCCCTCGCCATTGATGTGCATCAGGTCGAGTTCATCAATTAAGCCATGACGCTTCAGAAGGCGCAGCGTACGGTACACGGTGCTGCGATCGACGCTGGCATCGATCTTCTGCGCCTTGCGGAGAATCTGGCTGGCATCAAGATGCTTGCTCGCCGTCTCCATCACGCTGAGGATGGCGCGCCGCTGCTGGGTCATGCGGATTCCCCGCTCCGCAAAATGGGCCTGTAATCGGCCCGGCACTTCAGTTTGAGGCAACGGCATGTGATCACTCCGCAGTTGTCGCAACTGGTCGCAACGAGAATGCCACGAATTCTCTCGCCACAACTAGACAGGAATGCCGCTTTTCTTGCATGATTGGGAAGTCCTTACTAGTTGCGACTCAGTTGCAACTAGGATTATATCACCGGTTGAGGTTTTTCAACGAAGTGACCGCTCATTGGAGCACGATGAAAACAGGTAAGCGCGGTGTGAATTGCTGCACGTTCGTCTTGTCGATGCTGGCGTTTCTTGCCTCGGGGTTTCCCGCGCAGGCTCAAGAGAGCCCTTATATCGTGACTTACGATCACTATCTGGAGGAGCCCGGCAGCCTTGAAGTGGAGTATTTCTCCAACTTCGCCACACAGCGTGGGGGCAGCGATTTCCACGCCTACTGGTTGGAGCTCGAGTACGGAGCGACAGCCTGGTGGACGACTGAACTCTATCTCGACGGACAGACCACGTTTGGCGACAGCACTATATTCACCGGTTTCCGGTGGGAAAACCGCTTTCGATTGCTCAAGAACGAACACATGATCAACCCTGTGCTCTACGTCGAGTACGAGCAGATTAGCGAGGCCGATAAGATCATGAAGGAAGTGGAGGGCCATGACGTCGAAGCAGATCACGCGACGCCCAACGCGATCCTGCGACAGGGGCACAATCATGAGCTCGAGTTGAAGCTGCTGCTCTCGAGCACGCACAACGGCTGGAACTTCGCCGTCAATCCGCTGGCTGTCAAGCCTCTGACGGGCGGCGAACCGTGGGAGTTTGGATATGCCATGGGGATAAGCCGTCCGCTGGCGTTGAAGGCTTCCGCCAAACGCTGCAGTTTCTGCCGTGAGAACTTCGTGGCCGGCGTCGAGATGTATGGAGGCTTGGGCGATCGTTACAGCTTCGGGCTCTCGGAAACTTCGCACTATCTGGCCCCGGTTCTCGCTTGGAATCTGCCTTCGAGCTGGACTCTGCGCTTGTCGCCCGGATTTGGGCTGAACGACAACAGCCATCAGTTCCTGTTACGCTGGGGCGTTTTCCCGTGAGTTTTCTGGGTTCGGTTCGACCTTGGCGAGCTGGTTCTGGGGACGCTGATGATTCGCTCCAAGATAACTGCCAAAGTAGCTTTGATCATCGCCACGTCCTTGTTGCTCGGCCTCGCTAGTGCGCAAACCGGCGACTCTGCGGCGCAAGCTCCTGACAGATCGGCTTACGCCGAACTCGGGAAGGTGCCTGCAAAGGCCGCTGCCCGGCAGAACCCGCTTGAATCAGACCCCGAGGCAGTAGCAGCCGGCGCCAAACTCTTCGAGCTGCGTTGTGCGGGGTGTCATGGGACAAATGCCGATGGTGGTAAGAAGGGGCCCAGCCTACGCGCGGAACAAGTGCAACAGGCCACGCCGGGTGCCCTCTTCTGGCTGATGACGAACGGCGTGGTCCGCAAGGGCATGCCGGTATGGTCCCGGCTGCCGGAACCGCAGCGCTGGCAACTGGTCAGCTACATCAAGTCGCTGGGGTCATCCCAGACGCCCCCAAGACAATAGTGTTAAAGGACTTCCAGATTCGAATTGCGGCCTGACGGATTCGGAACCGGCTATCGCCCCTTGCGACTTTTCCCTCTCCCCTAGCATCCAATTGCAGTGTTACGATAAAGGGTTGTCCTCCCGAAGGGGAAGCACTCATACCGATCGCAAAACCGGCAACGCCTTCCGATGGAGCGTCCGCCGAACGCGCGACGTTACAACATAGGAGAAGGAAAACATGGCAGGCAATGGAATCGTCGAAGTGACCGATGCGAACTTCGACCAGGATGTACTGAAATCGGATAAGCCGGTTCTGGTGGACTTTTGGGCGACTTGGTGCGGTCCGTGCCGCGCGATCGCGCCCATTGTCGAGGAGTTGGCAGCCGAGTATAAGGACAAGATCAAAATCGGCAAAATGGATGTCGACTCCAACAGTGCGACTCCGATGCGCTACAAGGTGACGGGCATTCCGACGCTGCTCGTTTTCAAGGGCGGGCAGGTTGTGGAGCAACTGGTTGGGTATCGTCCGAAGGATGCAATTGCGCAGGCACTGAACAAGCACATTGGATAAGACCGCAGTTAGTAATTAGCAATTGGCATTTAGTCTGTAACGCCCGGGTTTCCCCGGGCGTTTTTGTTTCTGAACTGCTTCATGCGGAACTAGAATGCTCTTGCCATGAGACACCGCGCTCGATGCACAGTCCGGTCGGTTGCAGGAATATTTCTCATTCCTATGCTGCTTTCTCTTGCCGCCCTTGCGAACGACACTGAAGAACATCTACGCGATCAGTACCG
The DNA here is from genome assembly GCA_963743105.1 of Terriglobia bacterium. GTDB lineage: Bacteria > Acidobacteriota > Terriglobia > Terriglobales > Acidobacteriaceae > Sulfotelmatobacter. The sequence continues at coordinate 58,339 of CAVUOS010000043.1, read as the reverse complement.
CGGAAAGATATTCGTGCAGCGGGCCTTTTATTCTGAACCCCACATGCTCTACGACGCCACCGGTACGCTAGCGAGCGGAGGAGCGGTCGGCGATTGGACAACCGACGCATTCATCCAGATCAACGACATACATACCTCGGGTAGCACTCTTAAGATCAAAGCAACACGGTTGATGGTGGTCTCTGTCAAGCGGAAGGGCTTTCAGTTCTCTGCGGTAAAGTTGTCCAAGAGACGTAAGGATTCCAAGAACTCAGGGATTGCAGAGATCGAGGCGTCTTCCGCTAGTGACAGCGAACAAGCGGCTAAGGTGTTCCTGTCGAAGATCTTCCTCGATTCCCAAGACAGCTTCGTCGACTATGTTCCTGACTACTGGAGACCTTGCGTAGAAGACGGAATGCTAGGCAAGAGTGAGGATTGCCGCTTCTCTTCGGAGATGTTAGCTGTGCCGGGCGTGGCCATTCCGGCCGGACGCCAATCCTCGTCTGAGGATATGCGATTCCGGGTACTCTCACCGCCAGGCTCGAGCGCGGCGGCCGCGATGCCCGCAGGACTTTTTAAGGTCGGCCATGGCGTAACTGCTCCGAAGGCGACCTATCAGCCGGAGCCAAGTTTTAGCGAACCTGCGCGGAGAGCGAAATATGAAGGCACCGTAACCATGGGTCTCATTGTCGACAAAGATGGCCTTCCGAAGAAAATCCACATCATAAGTCCGCTCGGAGCCGGACTGGACGCGAAAGCTGTTCAAGCAGTGGAGACGTGGAAGTTCCAACCAGCGAAGAAAGATGGCGTGCCGGTACCAGTAACAATTGCGGTGGAGGTCTACTTCCACCTGTACTGAGGAAATCAGATTTTCAGGAACGGATGTATGCGAAAGCAGTCTCAGTACTTGCGTAGCACTCCTATGACCCTGCCCTGCACATCCACCGAAGCCGCCGGAACGATAATCGGCTTCATATTCACATTCGAGGGCTGCAGGCGGATGTTGTCACCATCGCGGTAGAAGCGCTTCAGGGTGGCGTCGCTCGACTCCACTAGCGCCACGACGATGTCGCCGTTGTGGGCGGTCTTTGCTTTCTCTACTAAGACGTAATCGCCGTCGAGGATGGCTTCGTCCTGCATGGAATCGCCGCGCACTTCGAGCACGAAGACTTCTTTGGAGCGCACGAAATCGGCGAGCGAGATGGTCTCGTTGCTCTGAATCGCCTCAATCGGCTGGCCCGCGGCAATACGCCCTAGCAGCGGCAGCACGATTCCCGTGTTCACGCTCATCGACTGCTTGAGCTTCCCCTTGGGAGGCACGAGGTCGATCGAGCGGCTGCGGTTGTAGTCGCGCGTTAGCAGACCCTTCTTTTCGAGATTCGAGATGTGCTTGTGCACCGTTGCCAGCGAGTTCAGGCTGAGTCCCTGCCCGATTTCTTCGAATGACGGCGAGTAGCCGTGTTCGGTGACGAAACGGGAAATGAAGTCGTACACTTCACGCTGCCTACGGGTGATGGCCATGCGACATTATTGGCGAAGAGAAGGCGAAAAAGCAAGAGCATTTCAAGGTTCGGCCCCGCGCAGCGGGACATCCGTTGTCAGAACTGTTCTGCACATGAATACACGCCCCTGTGATTTTGGTCACAGACTGCTCTGTTTGCTACGGTCAAGCTTGAGACCGAATGATCCGGAGATCCATCGCGTCGGTTGTGCTGACTACGCTTTGCTGGCTGAGCATGCCGGTTGCGTTCGGGTCACTGCAGGCAAGCGCAGTGAACCGCGCGAAGCGCTACCCTTCGACCGCTCAGGAGCACTCCTGCTGCCCGCGATCTCACCCGAGGATTTCGCCGGCTCTGTTTCTGGCAACCAATTTGCCTGCAATGCCCTGCGGAGGGCAGCATCCATGCTGTATCAGGCAGGCCCCATCGAGCCCCTCGACCATGCCCGTGGAAACCAAAGTTGTCCGGCCCGCTGGACGAGTTTTTGCGCTGGTCACGGATAGGCTTTCCCAAGGTCACAGCCGCACGGTCGAGACTTCGGCAATCTGGCGCCTTCCACCTCCCTTCGAACGAAGTACGGTTCTGCGCATCTGAGTTCCCTCCTTGCCAGCCTGAGGGATACGAGCAGGCCGCGAATTTCTTTGGTCTGCCTGGCTCAGTTACGGGCGGAAGCCCGCCAACCCATTCTTTTCACAAGGAGAAGTTATGAAGTACAAAATGCTAGCGCTGATCCTGGCCCTGACGGTCGTTTCCTGGGCACAAACCACAACTCAAAATACACCCTCAACCCCGCAACAAAGCACCGCACCCGAGAAAGCTAAATGCGCATGCTGTGACAAGATGGCCGCCTCTGATTCGAAAGATGCGCATGCCGCTTGCATGCAACAGCATGATGGAAAAGAGATGGCTTCCTGCTGTGCCGGGAAGGACGAGAAGTCCTGCTGCGACGGCAAGGATGCCAAGTCTTGCATGAAAGATGGCAAGATGGCGGACTGCTGCAAAGGCAAAGATGGGATGAAATGCGACCGCAAGGCCGGCAAGGATTGCGGAAAAGGCTGCTGCGGATCGAACAAAAGCGAGAAGCCGGCGTAGTATTCTGACAAAAACCAATTGTGAAAGTGGCCCCGGCGAGTCTGCCGGGGCTTTTTTGTGTGCAAGCACTCGTGCGCTGCCCAGCAGCGAGGGCAAGGTACCCTCGCGACAGCCGGCGGGTCGCCGGCGCTACCTTTCGTGCACCGGCATGGCGCACACTGAGCCTTCGGCGAAATTCTCGCCTTCAATGCCGAAGGCGTGATCGACGCGGGCCGCGGCAGTATTCACAGGAATTTACTGCTGGCTGGGACGATTCATCTCGTCGTGCAGCTTTTGCAAAAGCTGCGCACGTTGTTCAGTACTGAGTTCGCGCTTCAATTCCTCGAGTGCCAGGGCCACGATGTGATAGTGGTGAGCACCCGCGAACTTTGGGTCAGTGGTAATGTCGAGCCACAGCTTGTGCATCAGTTCAACGTCTTGTGGCCGCATGCGCGGTGTATGCGGTCCTAGAGCATATTCGCGGACGGTACCATCGGGCGCGCAGACTTCGAGCGCCAGGCGCGGGCGCGGCTCCTGAAGCCTCTCCCAGGCATCGCCGGTCAATTTGGCCTGCTCGTCAGCTGTGAGCTTGTTGGAGAGGCCGCAAACCACGCGGCTGGCATCGAGCCGCTGCGCGGTAACCATGATGGCTTCAAACACGTCCGTTGCAGGAACTACAAGCAAAGAGATCGGCTTGCCCTCTTTTTCCGCCACAGCGACCGCTGCCGTAAACAGTTCCTGCTCGTAGTGATCAAATACCTGGCTCGCTTCAAAGACGCTGCTGCCGCTGAAACTATGTTCGCGATGGTAAAGGCGCGCACTCATCACCACGACGTCCTGCTTGTTCGTGTTGGTATGGCTCAAGATGTGGCGCAGATAATACAAGTTACGAGGGTCGCGCACCGCAACCAGAACGTTCCCGGCCCGCACGCCCATCGCTCCGCTGCCCAGTTCCTGATTTCCGTAAACCCGAAATTGATCCAGGCTCTCTGGCTTTCCCTGCCGTTCCCGTGCAACCCGGTGTTCGGAGTAGCTGAAGATCACAAAGAACAGAGCGCTGAACGCCAACCCACCAATCGTGGCCTGTTTCTTGGTGAGAAGGTTCACGACAGCGGTCGTAAACAGCACGGCGGAAACGATGATCACGCCGATCGGGATCTCACGTTTCCCTATAACGAGATTGCCCGGCACCTTCCACATGCGGCCGCCCGGTTCTTTGTAGCGAAGCACAAGAACCGCGAGCGACATCATGGCGAAGCTCCAGATGACGCCGAACGCATACAACCCTGCAAGGGTGAATACGTTGCCCTTGGTGAAAATAATCGTGACCAACTGCAGGCCGACAATCAGATTGATGATCCGGTAACTGGTGCCAAAGCGCGGATGCGGCTTCTGGAAAGCAGCTGTCAAGACACCGTCCTCCGCAACCCGGTTCAGAACACCGTTGGCACCCACGATCGACGTGTTCTGAGCCCCGGAAAGAATCAGGACGCCGACCAACACCACGAATCCGTGAAATGCCAGCTTGGCCCACTCAGGTCCAACCAGGAACCCCGCGATCCCGCCGATGAGGTTTCCGAAGTAGGTCGGCCTGACGCTGTCCGGAATGATCATCACCGCGAAAAACGAAACCAGCGAGGTAAACAACAGGCTGTAGATGAAGATGACCAGGCCGGTCTTTTCCAGGTTCTTGAGCTTGGGGTGCGCGATTTCCCGATTCACCTGGGCCAGAGTCTCCTCGCCGCTCATGGCCAAGACAGAATGACCGAAGCCCACGAAAACGATGATGAACGTCAGTAGGGCCGATCCGGCGGGCAAACCCGGAATCGACGTGTTGGTAAGCCATCCTAGTGACTCGCTATTCAGAGGCACTATCCCGGGCCGAAACGGACTGGGCGGCACCTGAATTGGCACGCGCATTACCGTGATAGTGCACCAGATGATCAGAATCACGACCATGACCGTGGTGATGATCATGATCTGCACGGCTTTTTGGCTCGACTCGTGGATTCCCTGCGTGTTCTTCCGCCAGAAGTAGATCGCCACCAGCGCACCGAATGTGGCAGCAAACGCATTCTCGGGGAAATAGGAAAACGGATGGCCCGTGTATCGGGCAAGGTCTTCAATGAATCCAGCGAGATATTGGCCTGCAACGACGGCGCTGATGGGTCCGGTGAGCACGTAGTCAAAAAGCAGGGCCGAAACTGAGAATTTAGCGAGGGTTCCACCCATGGCCTCTTTCACGACGCGGTAAACGCCACCGCGTGTGAACATGCTGCTGGACTCGATATACAGAGCCCGGACGGCATAGCTGAACAGCATGACCGCGAGAATGAACCAGGGGGCGCTCTTGCCAATGACCTTCTCGGCGTCGCCGCCGGCGTAGTAGGCAGAAGAAGCGAGGTCGGAAAGAACAATGGCGGCAGCCCGCCAAAAGGAAATAAAGGTCAACATCACCGTGGTGGCGACGAAGACTTTGACTGCCGGTCTAGTTCCTTCTGAGGATGCTGCCATGCGTTGAAAAGGGCTGTTGGGCTTAAGCGGTAAACCTAGAAGATAGCACAGGCAGGGCGCTGGCTGTGCCCTTGCGCTTCGCTTTGAACCGCTTGCGCATGTCTATTTTCCCTTCTGTTCGGCGATCCATTTGTCAGTTCTGGCATCGAGGACATCGAGCGGTAACGTGCCGCCGTCCAGCATTTCGTCATGGAATTTCTTGAGATCGAACTTCGGCCCCAGCTCTTTCTGAGCGCGCTCCCGCAATTCCCGAAACTTCAATTGACCCAGCTTGTAGCTGAGCGCCTGGGCCGGCCACGAGATGTATCGGTCGGTCTCGGATTGGATCGTGGGTTCGTCGACAGCTCCGGACTTGCGGAAGAACTCCACCACCTGATCGCGGCTCCATCCTTTGGCGTGAATGCCGGTATCAACCACAAGGCGTACCGCGCGGAAAAGCTCGGAAGACAGCCTTCCGTAATCCGAGACCGGATCCTGGTAAAAGCCGACTTCCTTCCCAAGTTGCTCGGCATAAAGAGCCCAACCCTCAACATAGGCGTTGAAACCGAGGCCATGTTGACGGAACTTCGGCAGGCCCGTGAGCTGTTGTTGCACCGAAAGCTGCATGTGATGGCCGGGAACGCCTTCGTGATAGGCAATCGCTTCATCGTCGACTAGCGAGCGGTGGGCGAAATCAGAGGTAGCGACAACCACACGTCCGGGCCGCTTCCCGTCGGGTGTCCCGGTCACGTAGTGAGTGGCGGCTGCTGACTGAAATTCCGGAATCGCTTCTACCGTTACTGGAGACTTGGGAAGGAGCGTGAACAGTTCCGGCAACTTGGCCTGCATCTGGGAAATGTAACGACGGTAGTCATCGAGGATCTGGTCGGCGGAGGTCGGAATGTACTTGGGATTCGTCTTCAGCGAGGCCCGAAACGATGCCAGGTCGGCGAATCCCTCTTTCTTCGCGATCGCGATCATCTCCGCCTCGATGCGGTCGATCTCGCGCAACCCGAGTTCATGAATCTCGTCAGGCAACATGTGAGTCGTGGTTCGGGCGTAGATATCGTTCTCGTAGCGTTTTTGGCCGTCCGGCAGAGACGTGATCGAGAGCGTCGTGCGTCCTTGCGGGGCGTATTCGGTCTTAATGAATTCCGCGAACTTCTTATAGGCCGGAAGCACGTCGGAATTGATCGCGTCGGTGATCTCCTGGGTGAGGCGCTTCTGATCCTCGGCCGAAATGTCCGCAGGATATTTCTTCGTAGGTCGGAGAAACGGATCGGCGGAAATAACGCCTTCGCACTGAGCGGGAATCTTCTCAGCCAGGAATCGCACCGGCATCAACTTGTCCTTCATGCCGGCGCGCAGGACTTCGGTCACCTGTGTTAGTGCGCGCGGGATCTGATGCAGGCGCGAGACATAGTCCTCAAAATGTTTCACTGAGTCGAACGGCACCGAGAGGGGAAGGTCCGCCAGGCTGGTGTGGATGCCGTTCTGCTGATTAATCGGCATCTCGTATTCCTTGAGATCAACGTCGGTAATCCGCTGCTCCAGGACGCGAACCATGAGGTCGTGAGAAAGCTGGTCCTGGTCGGAAAACCCAGTGGTGGCGATTGCCTGCAACCGCTTCAGGAAATCCACGTCGGTCTGATGCCGCTGCTGAGTGGCGGCAAGCGAGTGGTCCGTCAGTTTGTCGTTGTATCGATAGTCTCCGAAAGCGGTGGCGCGTTCCGGAAAATTGCGCAGATCGGCTTCGTACTGCTCGTCAAAGAGGGTGTTTTGAGCAGCGAGGCGTTCGGCAACGGGCTTAGTATCCTGGGCAAAGCTCAACGCTGTCATCAAAAAAAGGGGGATGCTGCTGAAACGCATAATGCACGTAAGAGTACCAGAGCAGCGCTGGCCCGCGCCAGAATCGGCGAGGGCTTCAAGTTTCTTCTCTGCGCGGAAAATTCAGCTCTTGCGTTCGTGCTTGATAGGTGCGAGGTACGTGTGCGTGATCCGGTCGTGCCAGCATAAGCTGTCTTCATCAAGGAAGAGCCACGCATATCCCATACCGAGCGAGGCAGCGGAGAGGTATGACGCCAGCACCCGCCAGCGGCGCAGAGATCGCTTGGTCTGGGTGCCATCAAAACGGCTCAACTGGAGACGAGCGAGGCGGAGTCCTGGAGTGCAGCCGGCGTAAACGATGAGCAGATATTGATAGGAAGCCCAGAAGAGGCAAGGAACGACGCCGGCGAGACTTAGCAGTTGAATCTGCGGAGGGCGCACCAAAGCGACTTTCCAGAAGATGAATCCGAATAGTGCGGATGCCCCACCGATGATCATCCCGTCGACCACCGAAGCCAGCAGTCGCCGGCCAAGCGGAGCGCTCTGCAAGGGAATGTCGATTCCCGGTCGTTTCTCGGGATCCTCCTTACGAGCGGGCTCAATGGTAATTCCACCCAGCGCAGGCGGTGGGGGAGCAACCTCGGAAACTTCCAGAATGCGCGGCCGATCGATCACGGGTCCGGCCAGTTCATCAAGCGGAGGTGGCGGCGGTCCCCACGCAAAACGGGGGAATTCGATAATCTTGGCCGACTGGGTGCTGTGGAGAGTCGCTCGTGGCTCGGTTCGCGCTAAGGCTACAGGCTCTTCCGGATGGGATTTCGAATTCTCGCTCTCGCCTAGATCGTCGGCATCGGGCGCGAATGCATGATCTGGCACGGACTCGAACCCGTGAGAGGACAGCGACTCTTCAACAAGTGGACCCTTGAGCGCCTGAGCAGCCGGACCGAATGGCAACCGAAGCGAGGGATAGCGCGGCGGCGGCGCTTTGCGTCGTGAGCGATAGCGATTGAGCCGAGCGGAGAGTTCATGACGCCATTCGTTTTCTGAACCAGGCGAAGTCTCAGACTTCTGCAGCGACGCCTCCAGCACGGTAGCCGTCGGGGAATTGGGGACCGGCAATGGGATGGGAGGGGGCTCCATAAGGCACTGGCATACTTCGCCGCACTTCTCACAACTCATGAAAACTTGTTCCTGCGAGTTACTGCTCACCGAGCAACCGGAAGGGAGCCAACGGCAATCCTAGCCCTTGTCGTTACTTTGCGGCACAGGCAGTGCCGTGCTAAGTTCACGATGCCGCAACCAGCAAGCGAAAGAACGCTCCTATAATCGGGCGATGGTCTTCCGTTGATTTTCTTCCGATGACTCTGCGCACTAGATTCCTTATCACGGCGCTGTTTCTTTGTCATCAGCTTCCCGCCTCCTCGCTAGTAACCAGACAGTTGCTGCCCGAGACAGACCCACAGGAAAGTTCGGCGGCGCAGAACGGACAAGAAGGCGCCGCAGTTTCGACGAACACCGCCTGCTCCGCTCAAGCCGCCCTTCAGGATGCAGACTCGGCAACCATCTGCGCGGACAGCCAGGAAAAGATCGGGAATACCTACAAGCTGCGGGGGAACGCCGAAATTCACTATCGCACTTACGTCTTGCAAGCCGACGAATTGACCTACAACTCAGACACCGGCGAGGTGACGGCGGCGGGACACTTCAGGGTTGATGGCGGCCCCAACGACGACCACATTAAGGCCAGCCATGGAACCTACAACGTGACCGCCGAGACGGGGCGCTTTTACGACGTCACTGCAACCACGGGATTGCAGTTTAAAGGCAGCCGCATGATTCTGACCTCGACCGCTCCCTTCGCTTTTACGGGTAAGGTCGTCGAGAAGACCAGTTCAGATCACTACGTCGTGTACAACGGCAGCATCACCACCTGCGAACTGCCGCATCCCAATTGGATGTTCCAGGCGCACAAAGTGGTGGTGGATGTGGGAGGCAACGCCAGCATCTATCACAGCGACTTTCTGCTGCACGGCTTCCCCATATTCTATTTCCCGTATGCGACCCATCCCGTGGCGCGCGAGGCGCGACATTCCGGATTCCTTATACCGACAGCCGGGCGCTCGTCTGCCAAAGGCAATGTCGTGGGAGACTCCTTCTACTGGGCCATCAATCGAAGCATGGACGGGACGATCGGAGGAGAATACTTCTCGAAACGGGGATCGTCACAGCGCGGAGAGTTTCGGGCGCGTCCCAGTGACACGTCTTATGTCGATTTGAATTACTTCGGCGTGATAGATCGTGGCATCAGCGAACCCCCAACGTGCGCCGGAACGCCCCCGGTGTGCGTTGCGACGCCCCCACTCAAAGAGGGCGGGCAGGAGGTGCATTTAACAGGCGAGGGGAATGTCCGCGGATTTCGAGCCGTTTCTAACGTCGACTACCTGAGTTCCTTTCTTTTCCGATTGGCCTTCAACGAAAGCTACACCCAGGCAATCAATTCCGAGGTGAAGTCGCAGCTCTCCCTTTCGAAAACCTACCAAGGATTTTCTTTTGGGGGCATGGTGGAGCGTTACCAGAACTTCTTTCAGAAGGCGGATCAGAGCGGAACGTTATTGAACCCGCCGCAATTTGATTCGATCCGCATCCTGCACACTCCCAGCGTTGACGTGTCGAGCGTGGAACGCCGGTTCAGGCGATGGCCGTTGTTCTGGTCATTGGATGGCTCCCTAGCAGGCCTTTCCCGTAGCGAGCCGGGATTCCAAACCAGCAATCTGCTGGGCCGCTTCGATTTCAGTCCTGAGATTTCTCTCCCCATGCAATGGAAGGGCTGGGCCTTGCGTCCGGCGCTCGCCCTGCACGAGAGCTTCTACTCCGAGCGTTATGTCAATGGAGTCGTGAACGACAATGCGACGAACCGCGAGGCAGTTGAGGCGTCTGTCGAGGTGCGGCCGCCCGCGCTCGAAAGGATATTCGACAGGGAATTCCTGGGCCGGAAATGGAAGCATGTGATCGAACCGCGAGTCCAATACCGCTATGTCACTGGGGTCGATAACTTCGCCGATTTCCTGCACTTCGACGAACACGACATTCTGAGCGATACCCATGAAGTCCAATACGGATTCGTAACCCGTCTGTATGCGAAGCGAAATCCATCGGCCGTTCAGGAATGTGAGACATCCATGACGGGCCTGGCGGTGGGAGCGGCTGCCGCGGAACAGACGGTACCCTGGGAGCGCCCAAGAACGCTGCAAAGCCAGCCCTGCGTCGCGGCACCTGAAGTGAAAGAGGTCCTGACCTGGGAGCTCACACAGAAGTATTTCCTGGATCCCAAGTTTGGGGGTGCGTTAGTCACGGGACAGCGCAACGTTCTGACCACCAGTGAGGAGCTGACAGGAATCGCGTTTCTCACGCAACCACGCTATCTGTCCCCGGTGGTGTCCCGGCTGCGAATCGCAACCGGCAGCCACACCGACACCGAATGGGACATGGATTACGATTTTCAACTCAGCCGCATTAACGCGAGCACATTGCTTGTGAACTACAATGCCGGGCCATTTACCCTTGGCGGCGGCGATGCTTTCCTCCAGATTCCGCAAACCAACACAACTCAAGTAGGCCTGAGTGGAGGTAAATGCAGTCCCACGGCCGGAACAATCCAGATCACCTGCAAGTTCCAGCAGTTTCGTGTTGCGCTCGGCTATGGCGGACCGACCCGCCGCGGGTTCAGCGCTGCCAGCAGTTTCGGCTTCGACGCGGAAACCCGCCAGCTCCAGTTCGCCACCGGGCAAACAACCTACAATTGGGACTGCTGCGGCATCACCCTGGAATACCGGCGCTACGCCATCGCCAATGTGCGCAACGAGAATCTCTACCGCTTCACCTTCAGCCTGGCGAACATCGTGTCGTTCGGCAACCTCAGACGGCAGGAACGGCTGTACTAGAAAGTCAGCGGCCTCGTGAATAGCATGGAAGGGGCGAAGCTTCAGCCGCTTTGAGTTCGAGAATTCTGTGGAGACCGCCGCCTTCGGCTGTCCCCACATAGTCTAGTTACAGGTTCATCGATCCTCGCGGACTGGTACGATATGTCACATGGAGTCTCTGGACAACGCGAGTGCTAAAGCTTCCTATCTACAGGCGGATCTGCGCGGACTGGGACGCGTGCTCGTCGCCTACTCCGGAGGAGTTGACTCCGCCTATCTTGCCTGGGCTGCCCACCGCGCCCTGGGGCAGGACATGCTGGCGGTCATCGCGGATTCTCCCAGCCTGGCGCGGACTCATCTGGCCGATGCCATCGCCTTCGCAGAGGAGCAAGGAATCCCGCTGGAGGTTATCTCCACCTTGGAACTCGAACGCCCGGAGTATGCGCGCAACGACGGGCAACGCTGCTATCAGTGCAAAGATGAGCTGTTTATGGTGATGGAAGAGTTGCGCGCCGCGCGAAGCTTCGACACGATTGTCTACGGCGTGAACCTGGACGACCAGGGAGATTTCCGCCCGGGGCAGAAAGCCGCCAAGATGCATCACGTGGCTGCACCCCTGCTGAAAGCAGGCATGACGAAGCAGGATATCCGCGAACTGGCGCGCGAGGCCGGATTACGCATCTGGGACAAGCCGGCATCGGCGTGCCTCTCTTCACGTATCGAGTACGGCCGCCCGGTGACCCGCGAGGCCCTGGACGTGGTGGAGCGCGGCGAAGACGCTATTCGCGCCCTGGGCTTTCGTCAATTTCGGGTGCGCCATCATGGAGAGATCGTCCGCATCGAGATCGCTCGCGAAGAACTGGAGCATGCATTGAATCCCGCCACGGCAGCCCAGTTCACCACAATCTTCAAGCAGCTTGGGTTCAAGTTCGTCACCCTGGACCTGGAAGGCTTCCGCTCAGGATCGATGAACGCTTTGTTGCCTGCTGATCATCTTGCCAACCAAAAAGGACATTGAGAGGCTTCCTTCGTGTTGCCTTAGTGCCCTTCGTGGTTATTGCTCTTCAGGCGAGGCGATCAGCGCGCGGGGGTCGCCATTCCACTATGAGATAATCAAGTGTTAGCGAATGCTTTTGAGGCGGCTCTTGGTGACTCTCTTACGACGTTCCTTGTTCATTCTGCTTGTAATTTGTCTGGGCTGTGTGGCACAGTCCGCACCTCCCGACTTGGCGCTCAAGATTGAGCACCAGGTACGCGCGTTTTATACTCTGCCGCCGGAGGTCAAAGTGACGGTGGGAGCAATCACTCCCGCGAGCGAAATGCCGGGCTACGACAGCGTCTCAGTCAATCTCGATGATGGCGGCAAGCAGAAGGACTATGTGTTCCTGCTCTCGAAGGATCGCGCGACGATGCTGCGCGTAACGAAATTCGATCTGAGGAAGGACGCCTACACAGACTTGATGAGCAAGATTGATGTAAGCGGGCGGCCTTCGCGCGGCGCAAAAGGGGCTAAGGTGGTAGTGGTGAACTTTGACGATTTCGAGTGCCCGTTCTGCTCGCGGATGCATCAGACTCTGTTCCCAGACATTCTGCGGGAATATGGCGATCGGGTCACGTTCATCTACAAGGACTATCCGCTTGCCGAGATTCATCCCTGGGCCATCCACGCCGCGGTTGATGCGGGCTGCCTGGCGGCGCAAAACAACGATGCGTACTGGGATTTTGCCGACTACATGCACGCCAATAAGCAGCTAATCGACAGTGGAAAGACACCCGACGCCCGGCTCGACGTTGTAGACAAGATGGCCATGATGCAGGGGCAACGGCATAACGTGGATGCAGGCAAGTTAGGGGCATGTCTGAAGGCGCAGAACGAGGACCAAGTGCGGGCCTCAATGAAGGAGGCCGATTCCCTTGGGGTGAGCGCGACGCCTACTCTCTTCATCAATGGCCAGAAGATTGATGGCGCAGTCCCCATCAGCGAGCTTCGCTCCGCGCTAGACACCGCCTTGCGCGATGCGGGACAGCCGGTGCCCACGCATATCCCGTCGGCCCCGACCCCAGCATCCAAGTAAATAGCCGGTCTTGGGGGGGCGACCTCGATTCCGGATTTCATGTGTGCTTGCGGTTTGTAACGGGAGAAATCGTGCTGAAGAAGAACTCTTTCCTTGCCCACGCGACGGCTGGGCTCGCGGTTATCATTCTGCTTGCGTTTCTGGCCGCCTGTAATTCCAAGCCTGGTGGCGACGTCATGGCCACCGTGGATGGCCGCAAAATCTTCCGCACCGATGTCGATAAGTACTACGAGAACCAGATCGCTTCTTCGCAGCAGACTCCTGCGGGGGAGCAGGCAACGGCCCTGCGGCTGAACATCCTGCGGCAGATGATCGATGACGAAATCCTGATGCGACGCGCCGAAAAGCTCGGCCTCCTCGCCACCGATGACCAGATCGATAGCAAATTCAACGAGATTAAGGCCCCGTTCACCCAGGAAGAGTTCGACAAACGCATGCAGGACCGCAAGATCACCGTGGCCGATTTCAAGCGCGACATCCGGCGATCCCTCACCGTCGACAAAGTTCTGAACAAGGAAGTCAATTCCAAGATCAATATCACTGATCAGGATATCAACGACTACTATAACGCGCACAAAGCGGAATTCAATCTGATCGAGCCCCAGTATCACCTGGCCCAGATCATGGTGACGCCGTCACCGAATCCCCAGGTTCACAACCAGAATGACAAGGCACAGAACGACGCCGACGCGCGCAAAAAAATTCAGATGATCGCAAACCGCCTGGACAGCGGGGATGACTTTGCCACCCTGGCTATGAAGTATTCGGAGGATCCGGAAACCGCCGGGAACGGGGGCGATCTGGGCACGGTGCCCGAGTCCGGGCTTAAGGGAACCGACCCTGCAACTCGCGACACGGTGATGCGACTCAAACCCGGCCAGTACAGCCCGATTGTAGGAGTGGTGAATCCGGCCACAAAACAGGCGGTCGGATTTCGCATTGTGAAGCTCGTGGCCAAGGAACCAGCCGGTCAGCGCGATCTCTCCGATCCGCGAGTGCAGCAGGCGATCCGATCCCAACTCCACGACCGCCGCGAGCAACTGCTGAAAGCCGCCTACTATGAGGTTCTGCGGGACTCGGCCAAGGTGGAGAACTATTACGCGAAGAAGGTTCTCGACAATAACGGGATGGAAAAGTAAGTCACGGGGTTATTCGACAATAGCGAGCACGTCCCCGGCATTGACCGCCGTGCCTTCGCTGACCAGGATCTTCTGAATCGTTCCCTTCTTTGGCGACTTCACTTCGTTCTGCATCTTCATCGCCTCGACGACCAGCACTCCGGCCCCGGCGTCGACTTCGGTTCCCTGAGTCAGAAGAATCCGCACTACTTTGCCCGGCATGGGCGCAGTTAGCTTCTTTGGGCCATGATCGTCTACGGCACGAGAGCGACCGCGCAGCGAACGCGGATCGCGGACATCCACCCCAAAACGCCGGCTGCCCACCCATATGTGTACATCACCACCCACGCGCTCGCATTTCACTTCATAAGCCCTGTTGCCGATGAGAAGCGAGAGAACATTGGGGCGGGCAAGCACGGCGTCCACCTCAACGTCGCGTCCATCCACGCGGCAAGACCAGCGGCCCTCGGACTGGCTGAGGTCCAGCCGGTAGCTCTTGCCGTCGATCACGATCTCGTAGGTCATAAACGGCGTTTGAAGGGGCGCGGCTTCAGCCGTGCCCTAAGGGCCCTACTAAGAACGGGCTTTAGCCCCTAAGGGCATTGATCTAACAACTGCACGTTCCACACTCACTAGCGTAAAGCCTCACGCTGCGCTGACGCCTTCCATTTGGAAATTGTGGCGGGTTTGTTCGCCGATCCGTTGGGCACACGTTCCCCCGCGCCTGCAGCAGCCGAACCAAGTGCCGCAAAGATACCCGCGGCGATGACTGCTACCTCCGTTGTTTGCGCATCCGCGTCAACATCCCACTGATCTTTGTCTTTTAGCAGACGATCCAGAAAACCGGTGTCGATCTTCGCCGCGCGGAAATCCGGGTTGCTCAGAATCCGGCGGAACAAGGAGATGTTCGTCTTGATTCCGCCGACGAAGTATTCATTCAAAGCTCGGGTTAACCGGCCGATCGCCTGATCGCGGTCCGTACCATAGCCGATCAACTTGGCCAGCAGCGGGTCGTAATCCATCGGGACAGTCCAGCCTTCGTACATCCCACTATCGCGCCGAATGCCGGGGCCGGAAGGCAGCAGCAATAAAGTGATCTTGCCGGGGCTCGGAAAGTAGTTGTTGTCCGGATCTTCCGCATAGATGCGGCACTCGATGGCATGGCCCCGGAGTTTCACCTCTTCCTGCGAAAAAGGGAGCCGCTCGCCATTCGCGATACGAATCTGGAGATGCACCAGGTCGAGTCCAGTGATCAACTCGGTCACTGGATGCTCCACCTGCAATCGAGTATTCATCTCGAGGAAGTAGAAGTTTTTCTGCTGGTCGACAAGAAACTCTACCGTTCCAGCATTGGTATATCCGGCGGCCTGGGCCACACGGAGGGCAACCTCGCCCATTTGGCGGCGCATTTCGGTATCGACGATAGGAGAAGGCGCTTCCTCGACTACCTTCTGATGCCGGCGCTGCAGAGAGCACTCGCGCTCGCCCAGGTACACGGTGCTGCCATGCTCGTCGGCCAGTATCTGCATTTCGATGTGGCGAGGATTGACAATCGCCTTCTCGATATAAACCTCACTATCCCCGAAGGAGCGTTCCGCTTCGCTCCGCGCTGCTTCCAGCGCAGATCTGAGATGTGCGGGTGCCTGAACCAAGCGCATGCCCTTGCCGCCACCGCCGGCAGCAGCTTTCAGCATCACGGGATAGCCGATGCGTGCCGCCACCTGCTCAGCCTGCTCGAATGACTCCAATCCGCGCGAGGTGCCGGGAACAAACGGAATTCCGGCGCGTTCCATCGCCTGCCGTGCGCGGGTCTTGGAGCCCATCGCGTTCATCGCGGCCGCCGTAGGACCGATGAACTTAATCCCCGCATCCGCACAAGCTCGCGCGAACTTTGCATTCTCGGAGAGGAATCCGTAGCCAGGATGGATAGCATCGGCTCCCGATCGCTCCGCCACGTCGAGAATCTTCTGAATGTTGAGATACGATTCGCTGGCCGCGGCAGGACCGATCGGGTAAGCCTCATCGGCTTTACGGACGTGGAGCGAGGCACGGTCGACATCGGAGTAAACGGCAACGGCAGCGATCCCCATCTCGTGACAGGCGCGGATCACGCGTACCGCAATCTCGCCTCGATTCGCGATGAGAACCTTCGTGAACATCGACATCCTTTAGAGCGCACTTCCCAAGTCGAACCGAACATTGTACTGGACGGGCATATGAGGCGGTATGACCTTGGCAAGAAAGGCATTTGCCTGAGCGTTCAATTTGTTGTCATTCCGAAACGGCGTTAAGCCGTTGAGGAATCTGCGAGTGGTTTGCGACGCCACGCTACCAGCCACAAGCAAATTCCTCCCCTCGGTCGGAATGACAGGATTTGGGCACGGTTCGCTCTTCGGGCAAAATGCAGGAGATCTCCAGTTCCACCTTCGCGTAACTTCGTGTTCTTCTTGGTTGATGATTTTGGGCTCAGGTGAAGCTTCTATCCGCGTAGTATCATCGACAGCGAACCTAGCCCGCATGCAGCCCACAGCTGTGAACGAAAGAGCAGGCGCTTCTCCGCCGCGGTCCCTCTCCGCGGGCTGGCCACACTGTTTGACCTTGCTACTCGTGGTCGGCGCGAGCACAGTGGCGCGCTTTCAAAACCTCGCCTCGAAACCCTTCTGGTTCGACGAATCCTTCAGCGTAGAAGTCGCCCGGATTGGCTGGCGCAACTTCCTGCATCTGCTGTGGTGGCGCGAAGCCAACATGTCGCTGTACTACGTCCTGCTCAGAGTTTGGTTGCATTTCGGGTACAGCCCGTTTTTCATCCGCAGCCTGTCGGTAGTCCTTTCTGCGGCCACCCTTCCGGCGATCTACTGGGTCGCCAACCGACTCTACGACCGCCGCGTCGCTCTTATTGCCACGGCACTGCTCGCATTTAACGCCTACAGCGTTCGCTACGCGGAAGAGGCAAGAAGTTATGCCCTCTTCATGCTATTGGCAACGCTGTCTTCAGGATTTCTGATCGCTTGGGTGCGGGAGATGTCGTCGGATTTGAGGTCACAATCTGTGACCTCAAACTCTCAGACCCTGTTGATACGCGGCTACGTCGTCACAAGTGTACTTGCCGTATATGCCCATCTCTATGCGATTCTGCTCCTTGCCGCTCACTGGATCGTAGTGGCCCGGATTTCTCCGCGCGGCAATGCGCAAGGGCTTTCGTGCGCCTTGCGGCGAGCACGCAAGTGGATCGGTCTGGCCTTAGTGCCCTTGCTGATATTCGTGGCAAAAACCGGAGCGGGACCGATCCGATGGATTCAACGTCCCGGAGTACGCGACTTAGCAGAGTTCTTCGAGCACATGGCGGGGGGAAACAACTGGGCTCTGCCCGCACTCTTTGGGGTCGCCTGCATCGCCGCCATAGTCCCGCTTGGCGGATCGTTGTGGTCGCGCGACCAAAAGTGGGAAGTCTGGCGCTGCCAGTTCCTGCTGTTCTGGCTGCTCTTCCCCATATTGCTCACAGTTCTGCTTTCGTTTGCGCGTCCCGTCTTTCTGGCGCGGTACATGATCTTCTGCCTTCCCGCGTTGCTGATACTCGTAGCGGCAGGACTGGCCCAACTCAACCGCTGGTTACTTCCGCCGGCACTCGTGGTGTTCCTGCTGCTTGCTTTGCAGGGAACCGCTTTCGTCTATGGCCACGATTTCGACGATGAGCGAGACGCATCCGGAGCAGCAACCAGCTTCATTCTCGATCACACACAGCCCGGCGATGCCATCATCTTCCATATCGCGGAGACGCGCGTTCCCTACGAATTCTTTCGCTCTCTGCGCGCGGGTACGAATACCGCTAGCCCGGAATTCACAGGCCAGCTTGGCCCTGAGATTTTATTTCCGTACCACGGCGCAGGGCTCGACTACCGCGATTTCACTGGAAAGCCCACTCCAGAGTTTGTCCGCACCGCAGTCCAAGACCATCCCCGAGTGTGGCTCATGCTGATGAACAACGGCCCGGCGGAAAAGCCCGATCCGACAACCGTCATGCTGACGCAGGTTCTGCCTCAGTCCCTCCCGAAAGTGCAACGCTGGCAATTTCCCAAGGTAGAGATTCGCGTATACAGCAAGCAATGAGCGTGGCGGGAAACAGAAATGCCTCCCACGCCTGTCGGAGCGGGAGGCTGAACTTATGATCGGCTCAGGCTATTTCGGCTGGTCCATCGTAATTTGACCGCCTTGGGCCGCGGCGGCCTTTGCAGCTCGAGCCTGCTTGGCTTGCATCGCCTTGTCGACCCATCCGTCGGCGGTCTTCAGGTCTGCAGCACGGGCAGCCTCATCGTCGCATTCAATGTCGGCGCGCTCGCGGTACATCAAGTTCATGTACGCCATGGCGTCGTCGTAATCTTCGCGAAGTTTGATTCCCTTATCCAGGCTGTCGATACCTTCCTGGATCGTGGGACCGTTCTTGTACTTTCAGTTCCTCGCAGAGCTTCTTCTGGTCTTTGTTCTTGGCGCTGAGATGCTCGTCGGGCTTCATTCCCAGGCTAGCGCGCTTTTCCATGCGCGGCTGGTAGCAGGCCGACCAATCAATCACGCCCACTGAGTAATAGGGCTCAGCGTCATTCGGATCGAGTTCCGAAGCCATGCGGTAGTACTTCTTGGCGTCGTCCCACTTCTTCTCGTTTAGGTACAGATACGCAATACCCTTCGCGCTGTTTACCTTCTGATCGCGCGATGGATTCGCATCGATCACCTTCAGGTACTCGTCGATTGCCTGCTGAGCCGTACGCAGATTGTCCGGAGTGTCAATGCCGGGGACGTACTGCGATACGTACGCTGTCGCGAGATACATGCGCGCATTAATTAAAGCAGGATCCAAACGAACGGCAGTCTGGAAATGATCGATAGCCTGCTCATAGTGATTGTCTTTGTAAGCCTTCACGCCCTTGTTCAGTTGGTCGCGAGCCTTGAGCTTGTCGCACCCCACAGTAGAGAAAAGCGCCAGCGCTACTGCCACCAGCGTCAGTAGTCGTAGATATTTATTCATTGCGGTATTAGTCTCCCTCGCCACAGCATCCTAGGCCCAGAGACATCGGTTTGACAAGCGGCCCCTGCTCCGCACGGAAGCGCAGAGCTTCCGTGCTGCGGGCCGAATAAGAATCGTGCCACTCCAGGCCTTATCAGACGGGCAGTTTAGCCGCCCGCTTCAATCTTCGCGGTAATCAGACCTACCTTGTCCACACCCGAGGCGTGGGCAATGTCAATGACATTGGCGACGTTAACGAAGGGAATGGAATCATCACCCTTCACGAACATGACCTTTTCCGCGCGAGCTTTGTAAATATCGGTAAGACGCCCTTGCAGATTGTCCCAGGTCGCGTCTTCGTTGTTGATTTTTACGCCAGGATCCTGTCCGGGGCCGCGATCGATCAACTGCACGACGACGGTGCGATCAGGCGTGTTGTTCTTGGGCGCATTCGGCGGCGGCGGCTGCGGAACCAGCGCATCCAGCCCTTTCGGCGTCACCGGCGAGATCACCATGAAGATGATCAGCAACACCAGAAGCACGTCGATGAGCGGAGTGACGTTGATATTCGCACTCTGGCCACCGTGCGTGCCAACATTCATACCCATGGAAGTTCTCCTCTATTGCCCAGCCTGCCCGGTCTGAGCCGGCGTAGGCGGGGGATTTGGAGTGGTTTTTCTCTGATCGGTCAGGAGTCCAAGATCGTCGACACCAGCTGCGCGGACAGAGTCCACGACCTGCACCACGCCTCCGAAGCGGGTGCGCATGTCCGCTTTCACGTACACGCGTTTGTCAGCCTTGTTGGCGAGGCGGTCTTTCACCTTGGTCGTCAAATTGTCGACGGTAATCTGCTCGCTGCCGAAATAAACCTTGCCATCGCGCGTGATCGAGACCAGCAGGGCGTCTTCTTTATCCGCGTCCGGCATCTGCTCCGGGTTGTTCACTTTGGCCATGTCCACGCTGATGCCTTTCTGCAACATGGGCGTGACCACCATGAAGATGATCAGTAGAACCAACATCACGTCCACCATGGGCGTGACGTTAATCTCTGAACTGACCTTCGATCCTTCGTCTCTCTTTGCTAACGCCATAGCTTGAAATCTCCCGTGCCTCCGCGGCGGACCTTAAAGCCTAGCCGGCCTGAGTTGGGAAGGCCCGGCGCCGAATTTCTCCAGCGCCGGACAAGCAACTCACTGCGGAAAGCGGACCTAGCGGTTATCGACGAACTCTTATCGTCTGACGTCGCCGCGCTTCTTCAGGAAGTAATCGATCAGTTCGCTCGACGAGTTATCCATCTCAACGTCGAACGCTTCCACACGACCCGTCAGATAGTTGAACATCATGACGGCCGGAATGGCAACGAGCAACCCGATGGCGGTCGTGACCAGCGCTTCCGCGATACCGCCGGCGACTGCTGCCAGACCGGTGGCCTTCGAGTTGTTGATGCCGATGAAGGCGTTCAGAATGCCCATCACCGTGCCGAACAGTCCCACGAAGGGAGCAGTCGAACCGATGGTGGCGAGGCCGCCCAATCCGCGCTTCAGTTCGGCGTGGACAATGGCTTCGGTGCGCTCCAGAGCGCGCTTCGAGGCTTCGATGGTTTCGCCAGGGATCGCGCCAGGGCTATCCTGGTGAGCCTTGAATTCCATCAGCCCAGCGGTGACAACCTTGGCCAGGTGGCTCTTCTTGTTGCGCTCGGCAACCTTGATAGCTTCGTCGATGCGGCCATCGCGCAGGGCCCCTGCCACGGCAGGGGCAAAGGCGCGAGACTGCTTGCGGGCGGCGCTATAGGCCATCCAGCGATCGATCATCACGCCGATAGACCAGCCGGACATGATGAACAGGATGATGACCACGGTTCGAGCAACCCAGCCCATTGCCTTCCACAGGCCAAGGGGATCGGTCGCCATTGCGCCACCGCCTTCCTGGACAATCCAGGCGGCAGCGGCAGGAATGTGATGAAGCATGGTTGCTACGTGAGTTGCTAGCATGAGTTGCTTTTCCCTCCTCGGAAAACTTCCTACTCTATTGGACCCTTTGATGCGCTTTACTGTTCCAACCGGTGGCTCGAATTCTGTAACCGGTCGGCAGCATCGCTCAGACCATAGCGCTCGGAATCGCAGCAATGACGCGCTGGGCGAAGTCCGGGCTCGGAAAAGCCCTTCCCAGCCGCCATATTTCAGGCAGGAAGGGGAGGGCTGGTGCGCACACATCTACCGCAAAATCTCAAACCCACTGCACCGGCGAGTCTAGCTGCCGGCCAGCGTGAAGTTCACCTGGACCTGCGTGTCAACCTCGACTGGTTCACCGTTCAGCAGGTAAGGCTTGTACTTCCACTGCTTCACTGCTTCGATCGCGGCCGGCGCCAGCATCGGGTGACCGCTGATCAGCTGCAGGTTCTCGATGTCGCCGCTTTTACTGATCTGCGCCTGCAGGATTACGGTTCCCTGAATGCGAGCCTGACGCGCCAGAGGCGGATACGTCGGATTAACCCGGCGGATCAACAGGCCCTGCGAAACACCTGAGGATACGCGTACGCGCTGCGGGGTGGCAATCTTCGGCATGGCCGCGACGGAACCGGCGCTGGCGATGCTGCCCAGCACGCCGCCCATCGACCCGCCCGGAATTCCACCCGGAACTCCGCCCACGACGCCCGTCGACGCCATAACCGGCGGCGGCGCCTCTTCTTCCTTAATCATTTGGACCTTTTGTGGAATCTTGGTCGGAGTGCGCAGCTGGCCGTTCACGATGTCAGTCTGGATCACTTTTACGATTTTGACCGGCGCGGCCGCTGGCGGTGGTGGTGGTGGTGGCGGCGGGGGGGCCACCAGGAATCCTAATTGTACTGACTTGGGCAAAGCTTCGGTGAAGATCAACGGAATCAGTACCATCACACCGATGATCATGAACTGAATCAGGAACGAGACGATCGACGTCCATCCCCGCTTTGTCTTCAGCTTGCCGCCCGACTCGATAAGGCTGTCTTCAAACATGGAATTCTCCCCAAACTTTCTCAGACCCCTACGGAAACTTAGACACCGACTGCTTCTCCTTTGCTCCCAGAATCTGCATTCGCGCCAAGAGGCCTGGATTCAACTGAAAAGGCGCGCCGAGCAAACCTTCTAAACGCTCTCTTAAGAAGGCCTAAACCAATGATTCCAAAGATGCCATCAGGTAACTTACCTAGCCTTGGCTACTGGGGGCATACCCGCGGGGCGCTTGCCCTTCTCAATCCGCCAGTCCTGGTAGGCCACCAGGATTGGAGCGGCAATCGCAATCGATGAATAGGTACCGATTAAAATGCCAATGACCAGGGCGAGGCTGAATCCACGGAGCACCTCGCCTCCGAATAAGAAGAGAGCAAGTACAGTAAGAAAGGTTAGGCCCGCTGTCAAGATGGTTCTGCTAAGGGTCTGATTAATGCTCCGGTTAACGATCTCCGACAGCTTCTCCCGCCGCATCAGTTTAATGTTTTCCCGGATGCGGTCGAATACCACGATCGTGTCGTTATTGGAGTAACCAATCAGCGTCAGAATCGCCGCAATAACTGTCAGGGAAATGTCCGTATTTGTAAGAGAAAATGCCCCTACGGTGATGAGGGTATCGTGGAAGACCGTGACGACGGCTGCAACACCGTAAATCCACTCGAACCGGAATCCCAGGTACACCAACATACCCAAAAGGGAGTACAAGGTCGCAAGACCGGCCTGAGTCCGCAACTGGCCTCCGACCTGGGGCCCGACGATCTCGACGTTTCGCACTCCGAAATCTGAAAGGTAGAAGCCGTCCGGGATTGAAGCTGCCGCCGCGGGATCGACCCCCGGAGCACCTTTTAGCTGATCCAGGGAACTCAGCACCCCCCCGTGTACCTTGTCGCGAAAATCAACGATCGCCTGAGCTTGAGCTGTGTACTTCGCGTCGGCGTCGGTTCCCAGGTGCATCGGATCTTTGTCCATCAAATTGTTTTTTACGGCCAGAGAACTCGCGTTGTTCAAGTCCTGTTTGCCCGCGGGAACATTGGTTTCCAACGCGTTGATGATCTTCGTCCTGCCCTGACTCAGATCCTGCTCACTGGTTTCGCGGATATCCAAGTCAATGAGAACTTCGTTCAAAGAAGGCTGGTCGTAGGGTTGAATCTTCGGATTATGGAGGCCGGCGCGGTCCAGTAGAGAACGGATCTGTCCAAGGTCCGGAGTATGCGAGAACCTCACATACACCAGAGTTCCGCCACGGAAATCCACCCCCCATGGAATGTGGTGCCAGAACAGGATGGAAAGCACGCCCGCAACGCTGAAGATCAGCGAGAAGGCAAGAAAGTACCATTTCTTCCCAAGAAAATCGATGTTGACGTCATGAAAGAACTCCACCGGTCTAGCCCCTTATCTCGATTGAGTAAGTCCTTAAATGCTGAGTGCTTCTCCGCGCTGCTTGCGGGTGAGCACCCAATCAAAAATCACGCGCGACACATACACGGCTGTGAACAGGTTCGCCACCAGACCGAACGTGAGCGTGGTCGCAAAGCCTTTCACTGGGCCTGTGCCGAATATAAACAGAATCGCGGCCGAGACAATCGTCGTGACGTGAGTATCGACGATGGTGATCCAGGCGTGGCTGAAGCCCTGATCCACAGCCGATGGCGGCGTCTTGCCATTCCGCAATTCTTCGCGGATGCGCTCAAAAATGAGCACGTTGGAATCCACGCCCATACCGACGGTGAGGATCACCCCCGCAATTCCGGGCAAGGTGAGTGCCACGTTGACTCCTGCGATCGTCGACCACCCAAGGAACCCGAGCAAAATGATCAGGTTCATGACCAATGCGACATCGGCATTAACGCCGGCTCCCCGGTAGTAGATGAGCATGAAGATCAGCACTGCGAGCATCCCTATTACCGCAGCCCGGACGCCGGATCGAATCGAATCGGCGCCCAGCGACGGTCCGACGGTCCGCTCTTCCAGGTAATGAATGCTGGCGGGCAGCGCCCCGGAGTTCAGGATCATAGCCAGATCCTTGGCGGCCTGTGAATCCATATGGCCGCGGATCTGGACCTGATCACGAATCGGTTCATCGATCGTGGCCACTTCCCGGACCTTGTTGTCGAGAACCACTCCCAGGCTGTCTTTCACGTGCGCGGACGTAAAATTGAAGAACCGCTGCCCGCCTTCGCGGGTCAACTGGAAGTTCACGTCGGGCTGGCCGTTCTGATCGGTGGTGGGATCAGCATGCCGTAAATCCTTACCGCTGATGGCCGAAACGCGTGACACCAGGAACCATTGCTCGCCCTCAGCTCGCCCGCCCAATGTATTGCCCGGCAGCAGCAGCTGGTCGGCAGGGATAATTCCATTGCTGGCCTGCAGCGCCGCCGCTTGGCTCGGATAAGGCCCACTGATCACCTGCTTGATCTCGAGCATGGCCGTGTTCTGGACGATCTCCTGCACGCGCGTCATGTCGTCGACGCCGGGCAACTGCATCAGGATCTGGTATTGCCCGAGGCCATGCTCCTGGATCGTCGGCTCGCTGACGCCAAGCTGGTCGACGCGGTTGCGGATCGTCTCAATCGCTTGCGTGACTGCCCGACTCTTCAAGTCAGAGAGGTTCGAGGGCTTCATCGCCATGTTCCAGGTGTCGTTCGCACCACTGGTGATGTCGTACTCGGGTAGGCGCTCCTGCACGATGCTGCGCAAGTCGCTACGGGCGGCTGGCGGCACTCCCTTGATCACAAGGTGGTCAGGATTGTTCTGCGGATCGGGCTGGGAAATATCGGTGAAATCGATCTTGTGGCTGCGGAACTGTTCCTTCAGAAGCTCGATCGCATTCTGCGCATCCACGTTGACCGCTTCGTTGACCTGCACCTGCAAGATCAGGTGCGTTCCGCCCTTGAGATCGAGCCCAAGGTGAATGTGATCGGTCAGGGCCGTGAGCAGCCCCGCGCCGGAAAAGCTCTTCGGAATTCCGAAGATTCCGAACAGGAAGAACAGCATCGTGCCGACGATGAATAACAGTTTCCAGAGAAGATTCTTGTTCATATGAATCAATTGCCAGTTGTCAGGGGCAGGGGCCAGGAGTTAGTTTCAGCTGACCCCTGGTCCCTAATTCCTGATCCCTATTTTGTCTTCACTTCTTCCTCAGTCGTGGTCACCTGCGTCACCGAAGCCTTGGTCACTTCCATAACCAGATTGTTCGGGGGAACGCGCAGGTGTACGGCGTCATCTTTAAGCGCCATAATTGTGCCGCGCAGTCCGCCGCTAGTGGTGACCTTGTCCCCGGTTTTGAGCTGATCCAGCATGCCCTGCCACTTCTTCTGGCGGCGCTGCTGGGAATAGAACATGTAGAAGATCAGAAGCACCAGCGGCAGAAACAGCACCATGCCACCCAGTGCGCCTCCGCCTCCGGCTTGCAGCATCAAGGATAACGGCATAATTGAATCGAAGCGCATGTACACGATACACCGCCTGCGCCCGTCAGCGCCGCGGAGTTGTCATTTCACCACGGGGTTTGGATCAACTTCGGCCGGGTTCTTCGGCCGCAGGCTTGGATCCGGGGAGGTCTTTCCTTAGAGTTCAAGGTTCCGGCCGAGACCAGCACCAGAAAGAAAACGGCACTCTTCCCCAAGTGAAATAGAATGCCGGACTCGCCGCATGGTGTCAAGGTAGAAACTCAGGTTGTGAATCGTGTTCAGGACTTGCGCCAGCACTTCGTTAGATGCGTAGAGGTGCCGTAAATAGGCCCGGGAATATCGCTGGCACACTTTGCAACCGCAGTTCGGATCAAGCGGCCCCTGATCCTGCGCAAACCGCGCCTGCTTGATGGAAACCTTCCCCTCCGACGTAAAGAGAAGCCCGTGCCGGGCCGCACGTGTGGGCAGCACGCAATCCATCATGTCGACGCCGAGATTGGCATATTCGACAATCTCCTCGGGCGTACCTACTCCCATGAGATAGCGCGGTTTGTCCTTGGGCAGATACTCAAGCGTCGACTCGACAATCTCCCGTGTAAGGTCCCGCGGCTCCCCTACACTCAGCCCACCGATGGCATAGCCGGGGAACCCGATCTCAATGGTCCGCTCGGCAGATTCCTTGCGGAGCTGGCGGTCCATACCCCCTTGCACGATGCCGAGGAGAGACTGAGTGGCAGAGGGATCAGGGACCAGGGACCGGGGGTCAGGCGACGGGCCTTTTCCTTTTTCTTTGTTGTCATTCCGAGCGAAGCGAGGAATCTGCTCTTGCTGATGGCTGACAGCTGACGGCTGACGGCTGTTTTTCCAAGGTACTTCGTGCTTATGCTCGTCAAAGTGCTTCTTACTCCGCGCCGCCCAGCGCGCCGTCAGTTCCATCGAGTCCCGCACGCGCGCCTGATCCGCGGGATACTCGGTACATTCATCAAACGCCATGATGATGTCCGCGCCCAGCCCGATCTGCGCCTCCATCGCGCTTTCCGGGCTGAAGAAATGGGAAGAGCCATCGAGGTGCGAACGGAACGTGACTCCATCTTCAGTGAGCTTCCGCAGGTCGCTCAGACTGAAAACCTGAAACCCACCCGAGTCGGTAAGGATCGCCCGCCGCCACGACATGAACCCGTGCAGCCCGCCCATCCGCCGCACCGTTTCAATGCCCGGCCGCAGGTAGAGGTGATACGTGTTCCCCAGGATGATCTGCGCCCCAAGTTCCTCCAAAGTCTCCTGTGGCACCCCTTTGACGGACGCGACCGTGCCGACCGGCATAAAGACGGGCGTTTCGATCTCGGCATGAGGCGTGAGAAGGCGCCCCCTGCGCGCTTTGCCTGTAGCTTTGTCGAGGTTAAATTCGACCGACATTCTTTGGAATTGTAACAACGCACGTGTAGGGGCGGACGCAGCTTGCCCTGGGCACAGTCGAAGGGACCGCCCCGCGAGCGAAGCGAGCGTGCCGAGCAGCGTTGCCCTGCACCAGAGCGCTTGGCTACATCAACGGTGGTCTTTGCGCGCGTCGCGCAACGATTCGTGGCGAAGTACGGGTCTTAGGCTCAATGAGCAATCGCCATGATCTCTCCACGAACGTCCCCGCCCTGAACAAACAGCCTTCCGACACAGACCGGCAGCTTGAACCTTTTTGGTCCCGCGCTGCCCGGATTGAAATAAAGCACCCCGCCGCGCATCTCCTGCTTCGGAACGTGACTATGCCCGGATACTACAACTTTGAATCCCGCCGCTTCGGGCTTCAGATCAAGCTGCGCCAGGTCGTGCAGAACGTAGATAGAAATGCCCGCGAGTTCGACCACTTCAGTCTCCGGCAATCTGCGCACCCATGCCCCTTTGTCGATGTTCCCGGGGATGGCCGTCACGGGCGCAATTGCGGCGAGTTCGTCGAGGATTTCTGGGGCACCCACGTCACCGGCGTGGATGATGTGCTCCGATCCACGGAGTGCGTTGATCGCTTCGGGACGAAGCAGGCCATGTGTATCCGAAATGACGCCGATGACGATGTGAGTTCTCAGTTGTCCGAAGGTCTCGGTTTTCTTATGAATGATTTTGGAGGGCACGGCTTCAGCCGTGCCACGAGGCACAGCCAAAATGTGGGCTTTAACCCCGGGAACGCGCACTCCATATCTTTCGGTTCATTGTGAATGAGTTGCTTAATTGCTCAGCTTCTGGATGAACGGTTGGCGCTCATCAGCTTGTTCACTTCCGCATGAGACGGAGCGCCTTCCATCAGCTTGTACGTGCCGGAAGTCTTCAGCTCTTGGGCAAGTTTGCGCAGGAGTCCAAGCGACGCCCGCATCGGCCCGGAACCCAGGCTGATTCGTTTCACTCCCAGCGCCGCTAACTCTGATACCGAAGGCGAACCGGGCACGGCGAGGATGTTCACGGGACATTTGAGATCGGCAACAATACGACCGATCGTCTCTGGATCGCGAACTCCGGGAACAAAGACGCAATCCGCGCCTGAATCGCGGAATGCGGCGAGCCGGCGCACCGCCTCATCGTAGCGCCTGGCGGGCTCGCCGATCTGCAGAAGATAGACATCGGTGCGGGCATTAAGCATAAGCGGCATTCCGAACCTGTTCGCGGTCTCCCGGATTGCCCGGACTCTTTCCAACTGCAGAGGCAACTCCGTTAAAGGATGATCGGCTTCGCCGGTCGCGTCCTCGAAATTCATTCCCACGGCGCCGGCATCAATCACGTTGCGCGCAGTTCGGCCGGCATCTTCCGGTCTCTGCCCATATCCCGCCTCCACGTCCGCAGTAACAGGTACCCGGACGTTGGTGGCGATTTGCGCAATGGAAGTAATCATCTGATCAGCCGGAATTTTCTGACCGTCGGGGAATCCCTGCGCAAACGCAATGCCCGCGCTGGTTGTCGCGATCGCCGGAAATCCCGCCTCTTCAATGACTCGGGCGCTTGCGACATCCCAGACATTGGGCAGCACGACAGCACCTGCTGCTGTGTGCATCGCCCGGAAGGCTTCCGCCTTCTTCCTCTGTTCGAGATCCGGCATATGCAGAATTGGATGCGCTCACCGGCCGCTGCTCTTCATCTTTTCCAGGAATTTGCCGATGCTCACCACTGCCCGCCCCACGGTCCCGCGCCCAATCTCCTGCTTGTCATCGCGGGCGGTCACGCGCAATGTGTAGAAGCGTCCGTCGAATGATTCGAGCACAGCTTCGGCCTTGATGCGTGCGCCCACGCCGCTGGCGGCGCGATGCTCTACGTTGATCGACGTTCCGACCGTTATCTCGTCGCCCTCGCAGTAGGGTTGTAGCGCGCGAAAAGCCGCGGTCTCCATCAGCCGAATCATGTCCGGCGTGGAATACACCGGAGGCAGTTCGGGATGGTGCGAGGTCAGGGTGTGCTGGAATTCAACGGTCTCCACGGCTTCTCCACGCGCTCCGAGAGGAATTTCTCTCGCCAATCGTTTTTCTCCCAAAAGAAATGAGCCAATGATTCTACCGAATCATCGGCTCGAACCCGGCTCCGTCGACGGCTAGGCGATCGCCATTGCGGTGCGCCGCGCATTAATCCCGTCAAGAGCCTGCCATAGCATGCGAGCGGTATTTTCCGCGGCGTCCAGCGCCGCCTCGGCCGTTTCCGGATGTGCCGCAATCCGCTTTTCAAGTAGCCCTCGCCATACGCGCGCATGGTGCACGTCCGCCTCAGAGTGCAGCGCGAAATAGCCGCACGTCTTGTCGTCGGCTCCGTACATCTCGCGCAGGCGCTGTTCTTTTTCCGTGGCAATGCGTGGAACCTGCGACTCGTAGGCGTAAAAAGCGGCCAGGGCCTCCTCGGGCAGACCTTCACTGGCGACACGGTTGAAATACCGAACCAACTGCCGGATCTCCGGGAGCGGGCTGTGCCACTCCAGGTTGCGGGACGATCCCATGCCCTCGGCGAAATCCAGCCATAGCTCGGAGTGCGGAACTTCGTTCGTTCCCTTGCGCCCTTCGAGGCCCTTCTCGTCACACATGTTCGCCAACACGGCGTGGCGCAGTTCGCCCTCTTCAAGGCGCATTCCCAAGGCCGCCAGATAGGAAGGGAACGCTTCGACGTGGTGATAATAGTCCTGCGCGTACTCGCGCAAATCTTCACGCGTCAATCGGCCGGCTGACCACGCTTTGTAAAACGGGTGGCAGAGCAAGTCATATTTGGAGATGCGGGCGTCCAGTTGCTGGAAGAATTCCGTGGTATTCATAACTCTCTTGGGAAGGTCGGACTGGTCAATATAAGGGCATGAGGGCCCGTCGGCAAGTGATTCGGGTCACCCGTTTCGTCCAAGTTGCTAGAATGAAAGTAGAAACAGGTAAAACCAGTGTGGGGTCTCTCTCGCCCTCCTTAGCATGCCTTTTACCGAACAGTTCGATGTAGTCGTGGTCGGTGCCGGCCACGCAGGATGCGAGGCCGCCATGGCTGCGGCGCGCATGGGCCTGAAGACCGCGCTTTACACGCTCAACCTCGACCTGATCGCCCAGATGTCGTGCAACCCGGCCGTCGGCGGAATTGCCAAAGGCCATCTGGTTCGCGAGGTCGACGCTCTCGGCGGCATCATGGGCGAAGTCACCGACGCCGTCGGCATTCAGTTCCGCTTACTGAATACCTCGCGCGGCCCAGCGGTCTGGTCCCCCCGCGCGCAGTGCGACAAGCAGGCTTACCGCCTGAAGATGCGCGAGGTGCTTGAGTCGCAGCCGAACCTGAAGATCAAGCAGGCGGAAGTCGCAGATCTTATCCTGGAAGAAGGCTCTCAGCTTTCAGCTCTCAGCTCTAAGCCGGAGAGCGACGATGCTCGTGTGGGGACGGCCGCCCTCGGCTGTTCGGTTGAGCGAAGCTCGACGGCTACTGATGACCGTCGCCGCGTTCTGGGTATCACGCTTCGCGACGGCCGTACCGTCGGCGCCCATGCCGTCATTATCACGACTGGAACATTCCTGAATGGCCTGATCCACTGCGGAGAGCAACAGTATCCTGCAGGCCGCTCGGGAGAGCCGCCGGCGGTCTTACTCGGCGAAGCCCTCAAGAAGCTTGGGCTGCGCGGATGCCGCCTCAAGACCGGTACTCCGCCCCGGCTCGACGGACGCACCATCGACTGGTCTCGCTTCGCCGTGCAGCCCGGCGACGAAGATCCCACCCCTTTCAGCTTCCGCACCAAGCGCGTCGCCCACCACGATTCGCAGGTGCCTTGCTACATTGCCTGGACTACCGCCGAGACGCACCGCATCATCCGCGACAACGTCCACCGCTCGCCGATGTACAGCGGGCAGATTCAATCGATCGGCCCCCGCTATTGCCCTTCGATCGAAGACAAGATCGTAAAGTTCCCCGACAAGGAAATGCACCAACTCTTCCTCGAACCCGAAGGCTTAAACACGTACGAGATTTACTTGAACGGGATGAGCACGTCGCTGCCGGTCGAGGTGCAACTGGCGATCCTGAAGTCGATTCCCGGACTCGAAAACGCCGAGATGCTGCGCCCAGGCTATGCGATCGAGTACGACTCGATTGATCCCACTGAGCTCGAACGCACGCTTGAGACGCGCAGGATTGCTGGCCTCTTCCTTGCGGGTCAGATCAATGGCACATCCGGATATGAAGAAGCCGCGTGCCAGGGCCTGATGGCCGGGATCAACGCGGCGCTGCAGATCAAGCAGCAGCAGTCGCTGATTCTCGATCGCACCGAAGCCTACACGGCTATCCTGATCGACGACCTGATTTCGAAGGGGACCAACGAGCCCTATCGCATGTTCACCTCTCGCGCCGAGTTCCGCCTCCACCTGCGCATTGACAATGCCGACCGCCGCCTCACACCCCACGGCCGCCGCGTCGGACTGATCTCAAATGAAGCGTGGGCCGATTTTCAAGCGAAGCAGGAACGCCTGAGTCAGATGAAGAAGCTGATGGAAGCAACGCGCCTAACCCCAGAGTTGCTGGAATCGATACCGAGACCGGAGACCGGCGATGCTCGTGTGGGGACAGCCGCCCCCGGCTGTCCGGCCGAGCAAAGCTCGGCAGGCTTTGCTTCCGCGGTAGGCCAAACGCTGGCGCAGCTACTGAAGCGCCCCGAAGTCACCGTCGAACAGTTAGTGCCAGCCCTAAAGAATCTAGCGCCAGAGTTCTTTGCACGAAATTTCTCCGCGTCCTCAGCATCCTCTGCGGTTTTCATTTCTTCCGAAGTCCGCAACGAACTCAAGTCGGTCGAAACTGAAATCAAGTACGAAGGCTACCTGCTGCAGCAGCAGCGTGCCATGGAGCGCCTGAAAAAATCTGAGCAACACTCCATACCCGATTGGTTCGACTATCGCTCGGTGAGCGGCCTGTCGCGCGAGATGCAGGAAAAGCTCACGAACGTCCGCCCGCGCACCATCGGTCAGGCGTCGCGCATTCCCGGCGTAACTCCAGCGGCCGTCTCGCTGGTGAATGTTTACATCGAAATTCAGGCCCGCCGCCGCGAACAGGCAGCCGCGATCTAGTTCTTGCCTCGGCTCTGCAACTGTTCAGCCAGCTGAAGCTCGCTCTCGGCATCTTCTTTCCTTCCCATGTCGCGGTAAGCCTGACCGAGCAGATGATGCGTCGTCGGATTATTGGGATCCATCGACGCCGCATGCTGCAACGCTCGCAACGCTAACTCGAACTCACCTTTCTTCTCGAGCACTTTCCCCATAAGAATGTAAGGGCCGGTGGTCGTGGCATCGAGCCAGATCGAGCGCTGCAGAAGCCGCTCGGCCTCGTCGTACTTCTGCACACGCGAATACGCGTCGGCCAGCTTGTAGTAGGTGGCGGCATTCGCCGGATTGATCGCCAGTTCTTTCTGCAGTTCCGCAATCGCTTCCGGGATGCGAGACTTATAGATATAAAGTTCGCCAAGAAGAAAATGAACCAGCGGCAGCTTGGGATCGAGCTCCGCCGCTTTCAGCGCATATTCTTCAGCGACGGGATCGTATTCCTGCCGTAACAGCATTCGCGCGGTAAAAAGATACGCTGCCGCAGAGTCGCCGGGGACGTCGAACATCTTTCCGAAAGACTTGCGCGCCTGATCGTAATTTTTCATCTGGATATAACAGACGCCCAGAATGTAGGCGGCGTCGACATTGGCCCGCGAATACCATCCTTGCACTCGCTCAAGCAGCGGAATCGCATCCGCAGGATGTCCGCTGAGGTAATACGAAAGCCCTAAAAGCTGCGTCGCTTCCTCATTCGCGGGATCAGTCGAGATCGATTTCTTGAAATATTCGACTGCCTTTGGATAGTTGCTCTTCGTGTAGTAGGCGGTGCCAATCTCGAACGCCAGTCCCTTGGCGCCGGGGTCCCGCGCCTCTATGCCTTGAAGCTCCGCAATTGCCTCATCGACTTTGCCCTGCTGCATCAACTTCCGGGCGTTCGAGAAATCAGTAGCGCCGGCGCTTGCCGAGGCTTTCGGCGCTTCCGGCGGAGCCGGCTGTTGCCCCGGTGCAGCCCCCAAGAACGTCAGGAAAACCCCGGCGCAACACGCGAAACGGAGTACGGCACATCGCGCTTTCATATCGAGAATTAGAGCACAAATCACGGGCGGGTTGCGGAATGACAACCGCGGACCACTCGCCTCTCACGGGTTGCGGGACGGACTTCGAAGTCAGTCTCTAATGCGCAGACATTTCCCTTTTCAGCGCTTCCAAATTTTCCTTCGCGACCGGCTGCTCCGGATCAATTTGCAAAGCCCTCTCCAAGTGTGCCTTCGCCTCCCTATAGCTCCCCATCTGCGCGAGCGCCACTCCGAGATTTGCCTCCGCCCCGGCGTCGTCAGGCCGTAGCAGCAGCGCGGTTTGAAACTCCTTCGCCGCCTCGGCAAAATCGTTCTGCCCGGCAAGCGCAAATGCCAGGTTGTAATGTGCATCGAAATAATCGGTACGCACCCGGATCGCTTTCCGCAGAAATTCCGTTGCTCGCGCCGGATTCCCCTGCGCCACCAACGCCGCTCCCAGCGCGTTGTTACCCGTGGCGTCGTCGGGACGCAGACTCACAGCCTGCTGGTACTCGCGAATCGCCCCATCCAGATCGTCCCTGGCCTGTAGCATCGAACCCAGGTTGTAATGCGCCTCGAAATCGCCTGGATTTTTTTCCACATTATGGCGCGCCAATGCTTCCTGCAGGGCCATGCGAGGATCACCCTTGGCCGTATCGAAATTCACCGGCAACACCTGCAGCCACAGGTGGCACATCTCGTCGCTCGAACGATTTCCGCCACGCACCCGCCCCGGCGGATGATTCGGATTCCGCGGATTCTCCTCCGAATTGTCATACGTATAGCGCAGGCTCACGGTCGTCCCTTTCGGAAGCCGCACTGGCTCGGCGTAGCGATACACCGCCTGCCAATTCAGATTCCACTGCGGAATGTGGATGAGCGTCTCTTTATTTCCTCCGGGGAGCGTGACAAATGCCTGAATGTCTTTTCCCAGGTAATGCGCGTGCGGATAAATCGCCATCAAATCCACATCCACTGGGAGAACGAAGTCGTCCTTGACCAGAAAATTCTTTTCGCCCGCCGGAATATCGAGCTTCACATCGTTTTCCAGTTGCAGCAGCATCGGGAGTTTCGTCGCTGCGTGCGGCGTGAAATAAAGACCAATGCTGGGCTGGATCACCTCCGCCTTGCCCGACGGCTGCAGATGCGTGTTAAGAATCAGATCTGTGCCTTTGTCGAGGCGCAAGGCCATCCCCTCAGGCTCAACGTATGGAACCGTCCCCGGTTTCCAGAAGAGAAGGTGGCTGTCCGGATCGAAAACCTGCGACTCGATTCGAATTTCCATTCCCCCAAAACCCGCGCCCGGCTCGCTTTCCCGGTTGCGCGAGGCCCCGGCGCGATCCACCAGAATGTTCGCGTGATGCACGTAGCGTTTGTCTCCGGGCCGTATTTCGACCGCCTTGACCCACTTCGTCTCTTGAATCGGAACTGGAAAGATGAAATTCCAGTATGTGTCCGTACCCTGGGGCGGCAGAGTGAGGGGTTTCGTGGCCGTGAGAATCAGATCGGGCTTTCCAAGCCGCCAGCCCTCTACATACTTCGGCTGGGGAGGAAGGTCCGACTCTCCCCCCTCTACGGCCCCCTGCTCAACCCAGCGAGCCATGAGATCGATTTCCGCTTGGCTTAGTCGCAACTCATCCGCGAACTTGAGCGTTTGCGGTTCCGGCAGCCACGGAGGCATCACCCGCAATCGCGTCACCTCGGCAATCTGCCGCGCATGTTTCTTGACGTCTGTATACGTCAACAAAGAAAACGGCGCCGCCTCGCCGGGGCGGTGACACGTGGAGCAGGACCGAAAAACGATAGGAGCAATGTCGCGATTGAAAGTAACCGATTGGCCGGATTTAGAGTCCTGTGGCGCACCCGGGGAAGCAGATCTGGCCACCACTCTGCCGATCGCGCAAGCCGCTATCGAGAGCAACAGCAGCCGCGCCGACCTGACCTTCACGAAGCTCATTCCAGATCCGAAATATAGCAACCCACGCCCCGCACTTCGTTGTGCGCCATTGACTCTCCTGCCGATGCCGCTCGAATCGCATCCTCCAATTCATGCGTGGTCGGCGCGGCGCGCGCCCGCCCTAAGTCGATGTACCAGTCATCAATGCGGCCGTCGTACACAAGGCGCCGGTCGCGGTCGAACACCGCAACTTCGGGGGTAATTTGTACATGGCTCAGCTTGACCAGCGAATGTTCCGGATCGCGCAGAACCGGCAGGTGATATCCGTACTCTTCCACGGACTTGCGAATGTCTGGCGCGGTTTCATTCTTGTCCGGATAAATCAACCAAAACTTCGCCCTGTCGCCGTAGCGCTTAGCGATCCGCTGAACGGAAGGTGCATAGCGACTCGATACGGGACAATCCCGGCGCAGAAAAATGAGCACCACAACTTTGCCGGATTCGGGGTCCAAGGGATTTACCGTATGTCCGTCAAGGTCGATCCCCGTCTGCTGCCCCCATGCGTGGCCGGACGAGACCGCAAGGATTGTCAGTAGGAATGTCGCGCGAAACCGGAACGACAGGGGCATAGAATCTTTGCGCGCCCACGATTTTAAGTGCATCCCGCGTGACTGTCCATGCCCGATTGCGAACACGCAGGCGAGCCCCAAGACCTAATACTCAAGACCCAAGCCCTGCTCCCAAGCCGCTACAATAAGCGTGCCCATGATTGCCCACTTGCGCGGAAAGCTGTTGGCCAAACATCCCAACCAGGCGATTGTCGAGACGGCGGGCGTCGGCTACGACGTGACCATCAGCGTGCCCACGTTCTCGGAGCTGCCTGCGCCCGGCTCCGAAGTGGCTCTGCACATCCACACGCATGTCCGGGAAGACGCGATCGCTCTCTACGGATTCCTTCGCCCGGCAGAAAAGGTATTGTTCGAGAAGTTGATCACGGTCAGCGGGATCGGCCCGAAGCTTGCTATCACGATCCTGAGTGGTATGGCCGCCGACGAAATGGTAGGTGCGATCCGCGGCAACGACGTGGCGCGATTGACTCGCATTCCCGGTATCGGCAAAAAGACCGCTGAGCGCACGGTGCTCGAACTCCGCGACAAGTTGCCGGAAGTTGGAACCATCGCGGCCCCAGTAGTCCCGACTTTGAGTGCCGTGGAAGAGGACGTTTTGTCGGCCTTGTTGAACCTGGGATACCAGCGAGCGGCGGCTGAGAAAGCCCTGGCCTCAACCGTTAAGGAAGGCACGCCTAAGTCGTTCGACCAGATGTTCCGGGCGGTTCTAGGCAGGCTCTCCAAGTAGGTTTTTCGCTAGACACAGAGCCAGAGCTGCGATCTAATCCTGCACCATGCAAACGCTCGGCCTCTCCGATTCGACCACACGCAGCGAGAGCCGCCTCAAGAGTCTGTTCTGGCCGTCCATCCAGAGTGGGGCGGATGTCGACTATCTGGCTGTGCAGGGCTTCTGGATGTGCACGATAGTCGGCGTGTTATTCCTTGTGTTCCAGTCGCTGGCGGGCAATCCCGTGACTGGAATGGTCCTATTCCTTCTATTTCATTTCGGCGGAGTGGGTGTGCGGGAGCACAACCCGTTTGCAGCCGCTATCATGCTCGCTTATTACGCGGTCGACTTCCTGTCATCGGTCGTTCTTGTGTTTGCGAACACGCCGGGAATCGGCGTCGTGAAGATCATTATCATGGCGTTGCTGCTGTCGAACCTTCGCGCCACATGGATCGCCGCCGGTTGGAATCCCAACTCCGAAGAGGCTGCCCTGCCGCCGCGCATGGGAGATACTCTCGCAGACAAGTTCTCCGACAAATGGCCTGCCTTTATATGGCCGAAAGTAAAAGTGCTTTACTACATTTTTTCTTTCGCATGCCTGGCCCTGATTGTCTCCACTCTGATTGTGGTTTACCTGCAAGCCGGCCACGCTCGACCGCACGCGTGATGACCGGCTGCTCCATACTCATTTCTTCGCCTCGCCGGCGGAATCCTTCGTGAGTTGCAGGTTGCCCAGCACCAGCTGCGAGATCGGATGCGGCCAGGTTTCGAGGCCTTTCTTTCCTGCTGCGACGGATTGAATACTCGTCTTAATCGTTTTAAACACTTCCTTTTTGTTGGGCACGCTCATTTGCCCTTCCATGCTCACTCCGCGCTTCATATTGTTCTCGATAGCCAGCGTCATGCCGAGACCGCCCGGCAGTTCCGGGGGTTGTTCGAAGCTAAACCATACGTCGGCCTTCTTGGCGTCGGGCTGATAGCGCACATCTACGACCCGATCGTTTCGGACCGTGAGATTCACTCCGAATTTGTCGCCCAGGAACAGATAGACCTCGTTTTCCGACACATACGGTATGCGCCGGTCGAAGCGCTCCTCATAGAAGTGATCTTTATCAACCTTCAGTTTCAGTGTGAATGGTTCGCGCGATACCGGGCTCTTCGGTTTAGGCGCGGCCGTCTGGGCTGAAACCGATGTTACGCTCGCCAAGCAGAGAACCATAGCAACGACGAACTGCTGAACGTTTCTCATATCCCGGTCAGGGTACTCCTACTTGCCGATACAGAATGTGCTGAAGATCAAGTTCAGAATATCATCGGTCGTAGTCGCTCCCGTGATCGCGTCCAGCCGCCGCAGCGCATTGTAAAGGTCCAGCAGCAGCATCTCATGCGGAACTTTGGTGGTGACCGCCCCTTGCGCCGCACCCAACGCTGAGAGCGAATCCTTGATTAGTCCAGAATGTCGGACGTTCGTCAGGAATCCCGCTTCATGCGTTCCCGTATCTCCGCCAACATGGTTGAGAATCTCGGCTCGCAGTTCCGGAAGCCCTTCGCCAGTAAGAGCCGAAGTGAAAATGACTTGGGTGCCCCACTTCTCCCTGATTTTGGGAGAAGTGGGGATTTTCGAACGATCGCCATTTCGATCACATTTGTTCTCCACCACAAGCACAGGCCGACTTTGCGCCTGCGCGAGCAGTTCTTCATCTTCTCTCGTCAACTCCTCGGAAGCATCGAAGACGACCAACACCAAATCCGCATCGGCCAGCGCTTCCATCGATTTGCGAATCCCAATCGACTCAGCCTCATCGAGCGCCTGGCGAATGCCGGCCGTATCTACCAGCCGAACCGGAATCCCGCCGATCGCAACCGTCTCGGTAACCAGATCCCGCGTAGTGCCTGGAGTCGCCGTGACGATGGCCCGTTCGCGCTCTACCAGACGATTGAATAGCGAAGACTTCCCCACATTCGGCCGCCCGACAATGGCCAGCGTCAATCCCTCATGGACGATCTTTCCGTAGGCAAAGCTGGCGCTAAGCTCTTCCAGCGGCTTTCGGATCGCGGCGATGTGCTCGAGGATCCTCTGGTCCGGCATCACCGACACATCGTCTTCCGCGAAATCAATGCCCGCTTCCAGCAGCGCAATCAGTTCCACAAGTTTCTGCTTGATCGGCTGCAGGCGATGCGACAACGCGCCATCCACCTGCTGAGCCGCAATTTTTGCTTGATACAGAGTCTGCGATTCGATCAGATCGCGGACCGCCTCGGCCTGAGTCAGATCGATGCGCCCATTGAGAAACGCGCGCATCGTGAACTCGCCCGGCTCCGCCAGCCGCGCACCTGCGGCCACGCATAGTTCCACAATGTGCCGCAACACAACAGGCGACCCATGCGCCGAAATCTCGATGATGTCGTCGGTCGTATAAGAGTGAGGTTTCGCAAAGTAGGTAACAACAACCTCGTCAATACGAGTGACTTGTGTGGGGACAGCCGCCCCCGGCTGTCCGGCCGAGCGAAGCTCGGCATCCTCACCGCGGGACTCGACAAACTCCCCAAACACCGCCCTCCCCGGCTCCAATTCGTGCTTCAGCCGCAGCATGGGCGCGGTGATCCGGCGCGCCTCAGGCCCGGCAAGCCGCACCACCCCAATCCCTCCCCGCCCCGCGGGTGTCGCAATCGCGACGATCGTGTCATCGAGATTCACGCGCCGATTGTAACGGGTAAACTATGACCGCAACCAAAAGGCTGGGCACCAACATTTCGGGTGCCCCACTTCTCCCTGGGTTTGGGAGAAGTGGGGATTTTGACTTCGCCAGGAGCAAGGACTTGTCGGTAGCAGATGAACTCTTAAGAGCCAACGAAGAATTCGCGCGCAACTTCAAGCTGGGGGAACTTTCGGTGCGTCCCAAGCGGCACGTAGCTGTGCTCGCCTGTATGGACTCCCGCATCCTGTTCGAGCATTGTCTAGGACTGAAGCCAGGCGACGCGCACATGATCCGCAACGCCGGCGGCATCGCCACCGAAGATGCGCTGCGCTCGCTCATCGTCTCCCATCACCTGCTCGACACCCAGGAGTTCATCATCATCAACCACACCGACTGTGGCCTGCTGAAGGTGCAGGAATACGCACTGCGATCGAAACTCGCCGAGAAGATGGGCACTGTAGCCAGCGAACCCGCCCAGTTCTACGCCTTCGATGATCTGGAAGAAAATGTCCGCCAGCAGATCCACCGTGTCAAGTCTCACCCCTGGATTCCCAAGCACATTCCGGTACGGGGATTTGTCTACGACGTGAAAACCGGAAAGTTGAAGGAGATCAGATAGACCATGTAGGGACAGCCGCCTCGGCTGTCCGCCGAGCGAAGCTCGGCCTTTTCTCGATAGCTGGCCCCATGCCTCATCGCGTAGGGGAAAAGACTCTCCAATCAAGTTTCAGCACGGTCAAGCGCTTGAAATAATCGGAGTCTGCAGGCTTGGGACCCTCCTTCATTGCCGGACAAAATCCTTCGGAGGCTTATATTGGTGAAGGAGCACATAGTGGTAAATCAAATTTGGTGCCGCGTGAATGAGCTCGGCCTCACCAAAGACTCTGATCTCAGCGGACCCCAGCACCAGCTGCTCACCTTTCCTTGTCGCGCGATGCCCAAGTCCGTCCTGCTTTAGAGCAGCCATAAGGCTTGGCAAATCATGGGCTGCAGAAATCGCAGATGGACAGAACTCGCACGTGTGGTGCCCCCTCATTTGCTCAACGCCAACCTTGCAGTATTGCCAAAGTAGATCGAGTAACTCTTCCGACGGCGGCGCGATCTCGAACTCGTGTCCGCGACCTAGCCACCCAACCGCCTTCGTGACGGGCCGATAACCTTCAGAACGTGCGTAAGTGTACTCCGATAGGTCCTC
Source organism: Terriglobia bacterium (assembly GCA_963743105.1). GTDB lineage: Bacteria > Acidobacteriota > Terriglobia > Terriglobales > Acidobacteriaceae > Sulfotelmatobacter. The sequence continues at coordinate 18,271 of CAVUOS010000043.1, read as the reverse complement.
TAGATATGCCATTGACAAATCGACGGTACTGAGGATACTTACCGCACCGCCTTCTCAATCTCCTGCCGCAGTTCGCTATACGGCACCGCCCCCGGATGGTACCAGGCGACCTTCCCCGCCCGATCCAGCAGCACCAGCGTCGGCGTGGTCGAAGCTCCGTAGGTCTCGAAGTTGGACTTGCTGATGGGCACCGGCATGTCCGAAAGACCGCTGTAGAACCGATGTCGCACGGCATCGATGTATCGGAGTTCGTCGCTCTGTGAAGCGTGCTCAATCTGCGCCGTGTAGCCGTAGAAGCGTGTCGGCCCGATCACCTTCAATCCCTTGGCCGCATACTCCGATCGCAACTGCGTGATAATTGGTGCCTCGGCTTTGCAGTCCCCGCACCAGTGCGCCCAGAAAAACAGAAGCACCGGAGATCCCTTTAGCGAAGCGCCCGCCGGCAGCGGCGCTCCCAAAAATTGATCCGACTTCAACGCCGGCGCGATCCTCCCCTGAAACGAGAGCAGATTCAGATTCTTCTGAATTCGATCGTGAATCGACGTGTTGCCATACGTCCGCAGCGCCGACTGCAGCAGCGCGACAGCCTGCGTCTTCTGGCCGCGAGCAGCTAAGACCTGCGACTGCACTTCGAGCGCTGCTCCGAGTGCCAGCGGTAGGTGTGGCTCCGCATCAAGTGAACGCTGTTTGAGTTGTTCGAGAGCCAAGGTCTTCGTCTCTTTTGCGTAAGCCGCCGCCTGGTCGTATTGTCCCTGGTCGAGCGCCGCGCGGCCCAGCCAGGAATACGCGTCCAGATATTCCGCGTCTGTGCCTCGCTGATTACGGTAGGAATTGAGTTGGGCCTCCGCCTCGGCAAAGTTGTTTTGAGCCAAGGCGACACGGACGCTTTCGACAATGCCAGCCCAGCAGGCACTCGCCGTCAGCAGAATTAAGAGCAGAAGAATCCGGGAACGCATTCTCATTATGATGATTCTTCCGCCGGAAAGTGGCAAATCCATCCATCCGCCTAAATCATCGGTTGCGTTGACAATCCGGCGCATCACTGCAATGTTTCGCGCGGAGGTCTTGTCAGGATTACAATGCGGTTCATGGCCAAGAAAACAGGAGTCAACGATTCTTCATTGTGGATCATCACGATTCTCTTGTTGGCGCTCGCTGCGTGGATGTACCTTAGGAAATAGAGGGGGGTGCGAACATGCTTAATTTTCTTCGCAATCTGTGGTCGCAGGACGAAGGCCAAGATATCGCCGAATACGCGGTAATGCTGGCCGTTATTTTGGTGTTGGTGGTCGGGACAATTCGCCTGATCGGAAGCAACGCCAACAACGTATTTTCGTCGGCGGCAAGTTCAATACAATAGCGGACAAGCAGCCCAGCACAGTGACGGGCACTCGCTTTCGCTCGCACCCCAAAGGAACGGGAAGATTATTCTCTTCCTGCTCGGCACACTGGCGCGCTCTGCTCGACATCTGAAACCGGAAATCTGCAATCTGAAAATCTGCCTTCCTCAAATCGCGGCGCCGATTCTGTGGCACGCCATGGACTTCTGTAAACTGTTGAGAAAACATGGCTTATACTTGGTCTTGCTCGAATTCTGTAGCTATTTCTGTGCACTTTCACGTACAATGAATATGCGTTTGACTTTAGAGCTCCTTCGCAGTACATGCATCTCCGCTTAACCCAGCGTGTGACCTGCCTGCAGAAGAATCCCGAAAGTTTCAGCGCTACATCAAGAAAAAGGAACAGTGCAACAACATGGAAACAGGAACAGTGAAGTGGTTTAACGACGCTAAGGGCTACGGTTTTATCAGCCGCCAGAACGGCGAGGATGTCTTCGTGCATTTCTCCGCCATTCAGGCCAGCGGCTTCCGCAGCCTCCAGGAAGGTCAGCAAGTGCAATTTGACGTAGTCAAAGGCCCCAAGGGCTGGCAGGCAGAGAACGTCAAGGGCGTCTAAACACCGCTTCGCAAGTGACAATCCGCAACGAGGGCGGCCAGCAATGGCCGCCCTTAGTGTTTTCAGCGAAAGCATTTCGAAGAACGATTGCGACCGCGGTCGATTCACTCCTCGCGCAACAGCATCAGCGGATCAATCGACAGCGCCCGGCGCGCCGGGATCCAGGTAGCCAGCAGCCCCAGCAGCGACATCGCCAGAACAACACCGCCCAACACCACCGGATCGCGCGGTGTCGCCGAATATACGATGGACGCCAGCACGCGGCTCGCCAGGATTCCGAGGAGCAATCCCGCGGCGGAACCGACCGCCAGCAACTTGACGGCGCGTCCCAGGGCTGTTTGCAACACTTCCTTTCGCTGCGCGCCCAGCGCGAGACGAATGCCCAGTTCCCGCAGTCGCTTACTAACCGAATACGCCGCCATTCCGAAGATGCCGGTGATCGACAGAATCGCGCCCATCATTCCCAGCACCCCCAGAGCCATCGTCGCCATGCGCGCAGGGAATAGAGCGAGGTCCAGTTGCGCGGTCCACGTTGCCGTGTCCACCGGCAGCCCCGCATCCAACTGGCGCAACTGGCTCCTAATAGCGGTGGCTAGCTGTTGCGAATCACGGCTCGATCGAACGACAAGGTCCGACGCGCTAGTCGGCGATTGCAGGAATGGCGGAAAGATAGCCGGTTGCGGATCCTCCGTCAGGCTCATGTATTTGCCATCTTCAACCACGCCCACCACCTCGACCCGTGATCCGTCCTGCATCTTGTAGTACCGGCCGACCGCGTTCGTGACCGCGCCAAACATCTTGACGGCAAACTCCTGGTTTACAACCGCCACGGAAGGCGCGCCCTTGTCGTCATGCCAAGTGAGGTCACGGCCTGCCAACAAAGCTGTGCCCGCCGCGCGAAAGTATTCGGGTGAAATGTCGTAGCGATAAGGCCTGGCAGCGGCATTCGCAGGTTTCAGGTCCGCGGTTTCCTCTTTGAAGACATTTGCTCTGCTGCCGGCTGCATAGAGCAAGGGAGCATAGTTGTTCACCAAGCCCACACGCTCGACACCAGGAATGGTTTCCATCGCATGGATCATGCGTTTTTGCATGATGGGCAACTGGTCGCCGCTGTAGCCGGCCATAGCCAGGTTCGTACTGACGAGCATCGCATTGCGTGGCTCAAAGCCAAGGTTGCTGTGCAGGGAACGCATCATTCCTCGCAGAGCGACCATCGAGGAAGTGACCAGCACGGCGCAGATCGCAATCTGGCCGACCAGCAGCAGATCGCGGACCGTGAACCGCCGGCCGATTCTGCCGCTGGATCCCGCTTTGACGATCTCGTACGGATTGGCCCTAAGCACCTGCCGCACCGGAACAATCCCGAAGAGGAATCCGCTCAAAAGGGCCAACGCTAAGGCAACCATGTAGATTTTCGCGTCAGGGCTGACCGGCAAATGGAGGGGCGCCGACGGAAAAGGCTGCCACACGCTCATCCGCCGTAATAGCACGATGCTGCCGATGAGTCCGACTGCCCCCCCGGCCAGCGAGATCAGCACCGCTTCTGTCAGTAATTGCCTCAATATACGTTTGCGGCTCGAACCCAGTGCCAGGCGCAGGGCGACTTCGCGGGAACGGTCGGCAGCGCGGGCAGCGAACAGACCGCCCAGGTTGGCGCATGCTGCCAGAAGAATCAAGGCGGCGAGCAGCATTAGTCCTGTCATGAATTGCCGCACAGCTCCGCCAAAAGCAGTCAGGCCCACTCGTTGCAGCGTGGCGCTCTTTTGAGCAAACTCTTTGGGATAAGTTTTTTCCAGGTACGCGCAGACTGCGTTCACATCAGCTTCAGCTTGGGCCCGAGTCACGCCAAGCTTCAAATGTCCGAAAGATTCAAAGACCCCATGAGTGGTTCCGCGCGTGTTGAGGAGATCCTGCCCTTCCACCTGTTCCTGGTTGACGATCGGCATCAGGAAATCGGGGGAGATGAATAAGAGAGTTCCGCGGAAGTCCGGGGGTGCGACCCCGACGATCGTGAAAGGGTGCTTGTTCAACTGAACCGTTCGCCCGATTATGCTCCGATCGTCCTGAAAACGGCTATGCCAATAGGCATAGCTCAGCACCAGATAGGGTGCGCTGTTCGGACCGTGCTCATCGGAGCGGCTGTAGAACCTGCCAAGATAGGGGTGAATGTGCAATACGTCAAAATAGTTTCCCGTCGTTGCAAACCCACTGGCAACCGTTGGATCCTGGCCCGTGTCCAGCCCGACGAACGCGAAATTGAACGCCGCGAGGTCCTCGAAGCTGTGGTTGCGATCGCGAAGGTCGACATAGTTGAGGTATGACTGAAACCCGGGATCTTCCCCGTAAACAGTTCCCCAGAGACTCTCCGACTGCGGCACATTCAGCGGGCGCAAGACCAAGCCATCCATCACGCCGAACACCACGGCATTGGCGCCGATGGCCAATGCTAGAGTTCCGACTGCAAGCACGGTGAAGCTGGGGGATTTGCGCAGCATGCGTAGAGCGAAGCGCACATCCTGTTGCAGAGTGTCGAGGAAATTTCCACCCATGGCCTCGTGACACTCCTCTTTGACCCGTTCCTGGCCGCCGAGCTCGATGCGGGCGCGACGTTCGGCCTCGACGCGGGCCAAGCCCGCGCGCTCCAGATCATCGGCACGGAGCTGGATATGACGAGCGAAGCTCCTCCTCCATGTCCTCCGCGAGTTGCGACCGGTGGAAAAACTTGGCGCCGAGAGAACGAAGATAGGCGCGGAGGTTCATACTTCCTCCGGCCGTGCCTTAAGTGCCGACGCGATGGCGGTGACAAGGCGATTCCATCCCTCGGTCTCCTCTTGCAGACGCTTGCGCCCCGCGGTAGTGAGTTCGTAGAACTTGGCGCGGCGATTGTTCTCCGATGTGCCCCAGCTTGCCTTCAAGAGCCCCTGGCGCACTAGGCGGAACAACGCCGGATACAGCGCCCCCTGCTCGATGAGCAGCGCTTCCCGTGAGATCTGACCGATGCGCAACAGAACTCCGTAGCCATGGAGAGGCCCGAGAGAAACCGCCTTCAAGATGAGGAGATCGAGAGTTCCGGGAAGAAGTTGGGCTTGTTCAGCCATGCCGCCCCCTAAGCTGGTTAGGAGATTAGCGCATCTCTCCTAAGCTGTCAAGGAGAACGCAGCGGCCCACGGGCATCCTTCGTGCGCCTTCGTGTCCTTTGTGGTTGATGTGTCACTTCGCAGTCGGCAGCGCCTGATGCGGTTTCTGCTCTAACCTCTCCACCATGGCTTTGGGAAGGTTATGCAGCAGTTCCAGAAACGCAGCGTTGGTCCACCCGAAGCCGACCACGTTCATTTGATAGCCCAGTTCGGCATGGGCTTCCGAAGACTTCGTCACGAGGTTGTACTTTTCCCGGATCTCGCCGTCGCGGCGAAAATTCTCCGCCACGGTTGAGAGAAACTCGGATGAGACTCGGTCCGCGTCCGCGTTGTAGCCGTAGCGGCGCAGTCCATCAATAGCGACCATCTCGATATTTCCCCAACCGTAGGGCAGATCCCACTGGGCCCCGGTCTCCACCGTGCTCATGGGAAGGCCACCTGGCTGCTCGAACTCCTTCAGGTTGCTTGCGACTGCCTTGGCCTGCTCTGGCGTAGCCAAACCGGCCCACAGCGGATAGAACGTGCTGGCGTATTTGTAATCCGACATCTGCTTCGTCATGAAATTAAAGTCGAAGAAGAGTCCTTGCTGGGCATTCCAGAGATACTTCGTGATCAACTTCTTGCGTTCTTCAGCGCGCCTGTTCCATCGATCCGCGTCGTCGGCACGTCCGAGCCAGCGGCCGATCTGCTCCAGGTCTTTTTCCGTCTTGTACAAGAGGGTGTTGAGGCACACCGGAGCGTAATGATGCGTCGCCGAACCGAACGCTCCGAAACGGAAGCTTACGTCGAATCCGGATTCCCGCATCGAGCGGTCGCCTTTGTAGTAGTCCTTGCTCAATTTGAATTGCCGGGGTGGTTCGCAGTCGGAATGAGCCATGGTGGTCGCAGCGTCGCATACCTGCAGCGTATAGGCAGAGCCGGCAACCTGCCGCTCTGTTTCCGGCCGAAGTTCCACCAGGTAATCGTCAGCCTGCGCGGGATGCAAGAAGAAATACTGTGCGACTTTGCGATAGAAGCCTGTCTCATCTTTCACCGCCTCGGGCGGCGGGCCTTCGCCGAAATCGTAGTAGCGTGACAACCCCGTATCCCCTGCGAGATGCGGTTCGTGCGTCCACATCTCGTAATCCTTGCTCAAGTCTGCGTAGGCTCGTTCCAGCCAGGCCTTATCGTCTTTTGCACCGGGCTGTTTCCGGGTCGCTTCATACACATCGACGAACATCGAACTCAGGAAAGGCGGCTGCGAACGCGTCAGGTAGTATGTGCGGTTGGCGTTGAGCATGGCACCGTAGTGCTCGATCTCGAAGAAGAAATTGTCGACCATCCCACGGGCCAGTTCCACGCGTCCCGCACGAAGCAGCCCGCGAATGATGAAGTAACTGTCCCAGCCGTACATTTCATTGAACCGCCCGCCCGGCACAACGTATTTGTTGGGAAGATAGAGGAGCCCCGGCGGGTCGATGTTGCTCGTCGCGACTTCACCCAATTTATGGATTTCCACGGGCAAATGCTCGACGCGCACGTTGCAGTTCTTGCTAAGGGTCTGCACGGAAGCAGGTTCCGGCATTTCCTTCGGCAGATAGAGCACAGATTGAGCAGAGATCTTCGGATCGACAATGCTCTTGCAGTCGCTCATCGAGCGCGTCAATGTATCCCAGGCCGACGAGATGTAGTCGAGGATGGGCTTGATGCCTTTTGCATCCGTTGCTGGTGCGGCCTGCGCATGGACCAGCGGACTCGTACCGATCGCGAGGGAAAAGAAAAGGCAAACGGCAAGCCCGTTTACGCGTCGAGGTCTTGCCGAACTCTGGAAACTCATGATCGTGTCAGAAACTTCGCCATCATATATGCGCTGGCGGAACTCACCAAGCGAATTTGATCAGCGGGACACAACACAGCGCGCGGATCGTGAACGCGCTCCGATCACTAACGATTTGATTTATCCTGTAAAGTTTTCGTCAGGTATTGAGGGGGGCCAGTTGAATCCATTCCATGTCGTTCTTCGTCTATCTCTGCTTTCCGCAGTATTTCTGTCTGCATCCCAAGGATGGGCACAGGTTCCCGAAAACCTCTACAGCGATCTGCATTGGCGCATGGTGGGCCCGTTTCGCGGAGGACGAACGCGTGCTGCCGCCGGAGTTCCCAGCCAGCCGAACGTCTTCTATATGGCGCAGGTGAATGGCGGTGTGTGGAAGTCGGAAGACTACGGCCGCATCTGGAATCCCATCTTCGATCGTGAATCCACACAGTCGATCGGGGCAATTGCCGTCGCTCCCTCCGATCCCAACATTGTCTACGTAGCCAGCGGCGAGGGTCTGCATCGTCCTGACCTCTCGGTGGGCAACGGGATTTACAAATCCACCGACGCGGGCAAGACCTGGACTCATCTCGGCCTGCGGGATGGCCAGCAAATCCCCGCCCTCATCGTCGATCCCCGCGATCCAAACAAATTAATCGCTGCCGTGCTCGGTCATCCTTACGGCCCCAGCGAAGAGCGTGGAATCTACCGCTCTACCGATGGTGGCCAGAACTGGCAGAAAGTCCTTTCCAAAGACGAGAACACAGGCGGCTCTGACGTCGAGCTTGATCCCTCAAACCCGGACGTCGTCTACGCGTCAATGTGGGAAGTGCGCGAAGGGCCTTGGGAAGACGGGAACGAATTCAACGGTCCCGGCGGCGGGCTCTTCAAGTCCACGGATGGTGGCGCGACCTGGCATCAACAAACGAAGGGCTTGCCCAACGATCTTTCGCAAATCTACGTTGCGATAGCGCCCAGCGATTCACGACGTCTGTATGCCACGCTCGGCACGGCCTCGGGGAAACTTGCCGTTTATCGTTCTGACGATGCCGGCGACTCCTGGTCTCAAATCACCGACGATCCCCGCCCCTCCGGCCGCATCGGAGGCGGCGACCTGCCGATTCCGCGGGTCGATCCCAAAAACCCCGACGTCGTGTATGTCGCCAGCACGGTCTCGATGAAGTCGACCGACGGTGGCAAGACCTGGTTCGGCTTTCGCGGAGCGCCCGGCGGCGATGACTATCAGAATCTCTGGATCAATCCCAATGACGGCAACATCATTCTTCTGGTCAGCGACCAGGGAGCCATCATCACCGTGAACGGCGGCCAGACATGGAGTTCCTGGTACAACCAGCCCACCGCACAGCTTTATCACGCAATCGCCGACAATTCTTTTCCTTACCGCGTCTGCGCCGGGCAACAGGAAAGCGGTTCGGTTTGCATTCGGAGTCGCGGCAATGATGGTGTCATTACCTTCCGCGACTGGCATCCAGTGGGAGTGATCGAATACGGCTACGTCGCCCCCGACCCGCTTGATCCCGATGTTGTCTACGGCGGCGGCAGAACGCAAGTCTCTAAGTTTCACTGGACAACCGGAGAGGTTCAGGACGTCACTCCCATTCCGGTACGCACTCCGAAATATCGCGCTAATCGCACCGAGCCATTGATGTTTTCCCCCGTCGATGCGCACGTCCTCTATTACGCGACAAACGCCCTGTTTAAGACGACGAACGGCGGCAATTCCTGGGAGACGATCAGTAAGGACCTGACGCGAGAAAACCCAGGCGCCCCTTCCAGCGTGGGTACTCTGATGAATAAGGGCATGGAGAAGCAGCGCGGCGTAATTTACGCGCTCGCCCCGTCTTTCAAAGAGTTGAACACGTTGTGGGCCGGCACCGACGATGGCCTGATTTGGATTACCCACGATGGCGGAAAAAATTGGATCGACATCACGCCCAAGGAACTGACACCTTGGAGCAAGGTCACGCAGATTTCGGCGTCGCACTTCGACGAGCAAACCGCGTACGCATCAGTAAGCCGATTCCGCATCAATGACATGCATCCGTTTATCTATCGCACGCGCGACGGCGGCAAGAGTTGGACGCTCGTCACTGCGGGCCTGCCGGACTTCGGTCCGGTCGATACGGTGCGGGAAGATCCCGTACGAAAAGGTTTGCTCTTCGCCGGAACCGAAAACACGGTCTGGGTTTCGTTCGACGATGGCGATCACTGGCAGTCTCTGCAATTGAATCTCCCGCACACGTCGATGCGCGATCTCTGGATCCACGACGACGATTTGATCGTGGCCACGCACGGCCGCGGCTTCTGGATCCTGGATGACATCGCTCCCCTGCGCGAACTTTCGGCGTCCGTTGCAAGTTCAACGCATCTATTCATTCCTGCGCCGGCGTATCGTATCCAGCGCGACACTAACACCGACACGCCGCTTCCTCCCGACGAACCCATGGCTGCAAATCCTCCGGATGGCGCAGTCCTCGACTACTTTCTGCCCGCTGCCGCGAGCACAGTGACGCTGGAAATTCTCGATGCGAAGGGTCAGCTTGTACGCGCCTTTTCGAACAGCGACAAGCCTGAGATCACCGAAGAAGACTTAAAGAAGCAGTTAATCCCGCTGTACTGGGTTCGTGGGCCGCGCCGCCTCTCGACTGAAGCGGGGATGCACCGCTGGCTCTGGGACCTGCATTATCCTCCGCCTGCCAGCATGCGTCATGAATACCCGATCGCGGCCGTTCCGCACGATACTCCGCGTGGGCCTTTCGGACCGACTGTTCTGCCCGGTACCTACAGTGTCCGGCTAACCGTGGACGGGAAATCCTTGACCGCTCCGCTGACGGTAAAGATGGATCCGCGCGTAACAACGCCGCTTGCCGGTTTGCAGAAGAAACAACAGGCCGAAACTCGTCTTGCTTTGGTCACCACACAAACAACGCAGGCGTTGTTGCAAGCCAACTCCATTCGCTCACAGCTCGAAAAACTGAGCCAGTCCAACGACGCAACCAAGACTGCGGTTGCGGAGTTTCAAAAGAAACTTGGGGCCCTCGTAGGCACTGCGGGCGAATTTCTTGCTCCGCCCTCCGCAGAGGCTACTTTCAGCCGCGTCAGTGGCGAAGCCAGCACGCTCTATCAGCAAATCTGGTCGGTCGATGCCGAACCAACTTCAGCGCAGAATGAAGCGCTCGATGCGACCGAACGCGTCAGCGCCGAACTCCTGAAGCGCTGGACGGACTTGAGGAACACCTCTGTACCGGAACTGAATCGTGCGCTCCGCGAGTTGCAGGCTCCCGAAGTCCGTATCGAAGATCATCCTCCCCAAATCGAAACCGCGGTCGATGAAGAGTAGGTGCCATGAATAAGTAGCCTTGCGGCACGGCTGAAGCCGCGCCCAAACACGGAAGTGGGGTCTTGCAGTCAGCTAGAGAGTCTCTACTTTTTCCTGCAGCTCTGACGCGATCGCAGCGGCCTTCATCCCGGCGGCAAACTTGACTGGGCTCCCGATACGCACCGAAATCTTCCATGGCGGCGCGAGCATCTTCCCCGCCTTTTTGTACTCAAACAGTCCGTCGATCCGCATCGGCAAGACCGGAATGCCCAGATTCTCGGCGAGCAACCCCACTCCCGCGCGAAACGAACATAACTTCCCGTCGGTTGTATGCCGACCTTCCGGGAAGACCAGGATGCTGTAGCCGCGATCTACCGCCTCGCCCGCATATGCAAAACTACGGCGGAACCCGGCTTCGCGCGGCAAGGGGAACAAGTTGAGCAGCGACACTCCCAACATCCACTGCACGCGTTCGTAGACGCGCAAGAACCAATTGCGATCAGGTGAAGGCGAGCGCAACGCCTCCAGCGCTTCTCCGCCCGTGGCGATCGCCAGTCGATGCCGGAAACGCGCGGGCAGGGCAGTCAGGATGAACCCTGGATCGACATCCCCCAGATGATTCGACACCACCAGCAGCGGACCGTTGACACCGCGCAAGTGCTCGCGTCCCATAATGCGAGGCCATCCCAGCAGCACGATCGCCGGTCGCATGAGGAGATAATGTGCGAGCAGACGAATCCACGTCACCGGCCAGCGCAACGCCCATACCGGATAGTGATAGGCCACGCCGGGCGTAGTTTCCCCGCGCAGCATACGCTCCACATCGGCGACCGTCCGCACGGAACTGAATCTTGTTTCGCTGAGGTCGACTTGATACCGATCCTCGATCGCGCTCAGCAACTCGACGCGATCGAGCGAACTCAACCCGAGATCGGAATCGAGACTCGCATCGGGCCGAAGATTCGACACAGTGCGGCCCGCGATCCGCGAGATCAGTTCGCCCAACGGACTACTCGCGGCCGTACCCAAACTACGCGAGTCTGGCCGTTCCATTCGGGCTCGCACGAAATCGGCAATCACGCTCCGCTTCGGCTTCTGCGTGTTCGTCCTCGGAAAATCCTCCTGCGGCCATTCCACCCACATCCGCATGCGCTGATATTCCGCCAGGGATTCGTTAGCCCGCCGCACCACGGATTTCAAATCGCTGCTGTCGCGTGGAATCACCACCGCACAAGGCTCGGCATTCCCATCCCTTTCGATTCCCACCACAACGCAGTCCTTCACCTCGGGCTGCCGGAGCAGCGCTGCCTCCAGATCGCCGGGATGTACGTTCGTCCCGCCCGGCGTGACAATGACTTCCTTCTTGCGGCCTTTGAAGTACAGATTGCCGGCCGCGTCGAGCGCTCCGATGTCACCGGTGTGATACCAGCCTTGCTTGTCGGAAACGCCGTGAGACCCTAGCGAATCCCAATAGCCGGAGGCTACGCCACCGCCCTTCACGAGAATCTCGCCGTCTTCGGCCAGTTTCATCTCGCGTCCCGGCAGAACCTTCCCGATCGAGCCCTTCCCCAACCGGAATGGATGGTTCACGCTGATCAACGAGGTGGTTTCCGTAAGTCCATATCCTTGAATGGCGGCGTATCCCAACCGTCCCCAGAATTCTTCCGTGTCGCTGTCGAGTGCGGCTCCGCCCGAAATGAAAGCCAGAAACTTCCAGCCGAACTGCCTGCGGATCGCGCGGAAAATCCACCACCGCCGCAGGAAGTGCTTGTCCTTTGCGGCAACGAAACGCCGGCGGAACTTTTCTGCCTGGCCGAGGTCCTCAATGTCGCGTTCCACTTTATGTTTCAACGACTGCAGGACGCGCGGCACACTCACCAGCACCGACACCCGCTCGCGGCGAATCGTGCTCGTCACCTCCGACGGCTTCAGTTCGTTCTGAAAGATCACGGTTCCACCCATCACGGGCGGCAAGAACATTCCCAGAAACTGCCCGAACACGTGACTGAGCGGCAACAGATTCAGGAACCGCACAGGATGCACGAAGCGCTCGTACTTCAAATACGCCCGGATCTCTTTCTCGAGTGGAGCGATGTTCGCCAGCACGTTGCCGTTTGTGATGACCACGCCCTTGGGATCAGCCGTCGTGCCTGAGGTAAAGACAATCTGCAAAATGTCATCGCGCCCGGGCATGTCGCTTCTACTGGACGTCACGAGATCCGGACACGACGCGGGAAGCTCGTCGAGGCCAAGAATTGGAATTCCGAGATCGACAACCGCCTCTCGATGCGGGCTTGAAGTGACAACAAGCTTGGCTCCGACTTGCACACACACCCGCCGCGCGAAATCCGCTGAGGCCCCTTCGTCCATGGGAACGATAACGACGCCTCGGAGGGCGCAGCCGAAAAACACTGCTGCCCATTCGGCGGAATTCTCACCCCAGATTAGTATGCGATCGCCCCTTCCGATGGCGCGGCGCTCCAACTCCTGAGCGAAGGCGAACGCCCGATCCATGACCTGCGCGTACGTGACCTTTTCCGTGCGATACCCGCGACGCTGGGCGTAGGCACACTCCTGCGCGTGTGCCCGAAAATGCTCCAGGAAAAATTCGGCTATCGATTCACCCATGGTCCGAGCCGCTTTCCGCGCAACGGACTTCCTTTGTGTACCTTCGAGTCCTTCGTGGTTAGAGAATTCATCAACCGCAAAGGTAACGAGGTACACGAAGGAATCTGCGACGGAGCCTCCTTCATCAGTCTAGAGGAATCGCGGTCATTCCACGGATTGCGCGGCGTACAGTTTCGGGACTGTACGATCCCAGACGCGCATTCTCCAAGAACCGAGGCATTCTCCTGTTGTTCGTAGAAATTACGAAAGTGGAACAAGAACCACAAAGAACTTGCCGCACTACGTGACCTGTGCGACATAAGTAGGATGACACGAAGCAGAATCCTGTTCCTGCTCACCGGCCTGATCCTAGCCTCGAGTGCCCCCTCGTTTGCACAGGACAAATCAGATGCCGCTACCGTTCGCGCTCTGGAGTTGAAGTGGACTGAATCCTACAAGCAGCGCAGCATCGACATACTCTCGTCGCTGCTGGCGGATGAATTCGTCATCACGGTGGAAGACGGAAGCGTCTACAGCAAGGCGGGATACATCAGCCATACAGCCGATTCCAAGGTGAGGGTGGAGATCGCCGAAATGTCCGATCTCAAAGTCCGGATTCACGGCAATACCGCGATTGTGACCGGCGCCTACCACGAGAAAGGTGTGTCAGAGGGCAAGCCCTACGAGTATCACGACCGCCTCACCGACGTGTGGATCAAATCCGCCGGCAAATGGCAGGTCGTGGCGTCGCACTATAGCGTGCCGTACAAGCAGTGAATTCTTCATGAACCTGTGAGAATAACCAGGCAGATGTTGTCTCTAAGCGAACAAGGCTCCAAGGTTCGAAAGCATCATTCCCTTCCCACCCCTAAGGCATCGGCCACACGATTGATGTAGTTGAACCAGGATGCAATCAACGTAATCTGCAGAATGCCCCGATCATCGAAGCCCACCGACCGGAGCCGCTCGATATCTTCCTTCCAGACCTTCGTCGCGTCTTTCGTGAGCTTAACGACGTAATCCAGCATCACGCGATCCTGCGACGAGATCGGCGCAGCCGTGTAGTCCTTCTCCAGCGCCTCGACCAGCCCCTTGTCCAGCGTCACCCTACGCAGAAACTCTGCGTGCGACTCGATTCAATACACGCACCGGTTGGTCACCGATACCATGGTGGCGATCATTTCGTGTTGCGCGCGGCTCAACGGCAGATCGGACGACATCAGCGCCCCGAACGTGCTGAAGGCGTGATACAGAGCATCCGGAATCAGCGTGTGCGATCCCACAATCGACGAAGCACCCGACGGATCGGGATGCACCGGTTCGGCATATTCCTTGGGATACAACAGCTTCTCGCCCTCAATGGCCCTGCGCAGCTTTTCATCAGCCTCAGTCAGTGAGACGGTTCGAATCCACGTCATTGTAGTTGCGCTCCCAGATCGTTGGTTGGTGCGGCATGTCTTGGGAAAATACACTGTCGGCACGCCGACGCCCCATAGCACATTCATACTAAAGCGGATTTCGTTTCCGCAATGTGGCGGTAATTTTAGTACTTGACCGATCGTGCATCTTAGGCTATATATACATATGGCTATATAGCCTATGAGCTACATAAAGACAAATGATCCGCTCGACGCAACGTTTGCGGCCCTTGCCGATGCCACACGACGCGCAATTCTCGCGAGGCTCGCGCTCGGAGAGGCCTCGGTGAATGAACTGGCTGCGCCCTTCACATTGAGCCAGCCCACAATTTCCAAACACCTGAAAGTCTTGGAGCGGGCTGGCCTGATTTCGCAGGGACGCGACGCCCAGCGTCGTCCCCGGCGCCTGGTAGCAAGACCACTCGAGGCTGCGACCGAATGGCTACGCGGCTACCGGAACCCTGGAACTCTCCAACTTACAACCCCCACGGACCGTGAAATTTCAATGCGGCGGGTGTTTGCCTCGCCTCGCACTCTCGTCTTCGATGCTTTCACCAAGCCCGAATTGCTCAGACGATGGTTCTTCGGACCGCCTGGCGGCACATTGGTCGTCTGTGAAGTCGCATTGATAGTGGGCGACTCTTTTCGCTACGTCTGGCGAAGCCCAGACGGAACCGAAATGGGAATGGGAGGCATCTGCCTCGAAATCACCCGACCGGAGCGTCTCGTTGCCACCGAGAAGTTCGACCAGCCATGGTACCCAGGGGAAGCTGTGGGGACGATCGCTCTTGCGGAAGAAGGAGGAGTGACTGTCCTCACGCAGACGATACGTTATGAGTCGCAGGCTGCTCGCGATCTCGTGCTCAAGACTCCGATTGAGCATGGCGTGGCTCTGGGCTACGACCGGCTGGCACAGCTGTTGAAGTCGATTCTGGCAGGTCAAGAGGTAAGAAATGAGGAATGAAGTCACTGACAAAGCCCGTCGACGTCTCGGTCGCAGCGTCTTCGCTTTGATCGTCGGATCCCTCGTGGCGATCATTCTGTCGATAGGTACCGACCTTGGGCTGCATTTGCTGGGTATGCTTCCTGCCTTGGGTCAACCGACGTCCGATCCGCTGCTGCTGCTGGCCACGGCATATCGCACTCTCTACGGTGTGTTCAGCAGCTACGTGGTCGCGCGGCTGGCCCCAGACAAGCCCATGCAGCACGCTTTGCTGGGCGGGGTTATCGGTCTGGTCGTTAACGTTGGCGGCGCTGCAGCCACCTGGAACAGCGGGCTTGGCCCTCACTGGTATCCCTTGACGCTGATCGCGCTCGCGATGCCGGCTGCCTGGACCGGCGGCAAACTTCGACTGATGCAATTGCACGGAGCGATAGCGGCTCAATAGCGCCCCAGCTCGCCCTTCGGGTCCTGTCGTGAGCGCTCATAAAGTCTTTTCTGCATTTGTGGGACATCCCCGGAAACTGGCGTTGTCGTGTTTTCGAAACCGCTCTGCACTCTTGCAGGTGGAAAGCGAGGCTACAAGGATGAAAGCAAAACAGAATACCTCCACAAAACCGTCCGAGCCGGACAAGGTCGACGCTTACATGCGAAAGCTTAAGCACCCACTCAAGGACGTCGTGGAAAGCTTGAGACAAACCATTTTGAACACGGATCCCGAAATTGGCGAAGAAGTAAAATGGAATGCGCCTACTTTCTTCTATAGCGGAGAGATGAGACCTTTCAATCCCAAGGAATACAAGAGATACGTCGTCGTATCCAATCTGTATAGAAGGGATTGCATTCGGCTCGTATTCCCAAGTGGGGCCAAGATCAACGATACTTCCGGCTTGCTGGAAGGCGACTACGCCGACGGCAGAAGGCTGGCCCTCTTTCACAACATGGCTGAGGTCGAGTCCAAAGCAAAGGCGTTGCAACGAGCAATCAAACGATGGCTCACATTGCTGGACAAGTAGTCGAAAGCAGTTCACTCCATCAACATCCACAATGCCGAATCTCGGACCTCCGTGACTCGCAAGCCAAACAGCGGCACCGGTACTTCTTGGCCACTTTTGACAGCCAGCAGGCGTTATACCATGAAGAAATGGATCTTCCGCTGAACCCTCCGCTCTTGCCAATGCTCGCCAAGCGGGTCGATGAACTGCCACCAGGGGACGATTGGATCTTCGAACCCAAGTGGGACGGATTCCGGGCGCTGGTCTTTCGCGACCGGGATGAGATCCTCATTCAGAGCCGGGATGAAAAGCCACTCAATCGTTACTTCCCTGAGCTTGTCCCGGCATTGCAGGCGACGTTGCCCGATCGTTGCGTTCTCGATGGCGAAATTGTCATTGTAAAAGACAGCGAGCTCGACTTCGATCTGCTTCAGCTACGCCTTCATCCCGCCGCTTCGCGCGTGAATCTGCTAGCCAAACAGACACCGGCGTCAGTTGTATTCTTCGACTTGCTTTGCGAGGGTGACCGCGATCTACGGAACGAACCGTTCCAAAGCCGGAGGCAGCGGCTGGAATCTCTGCTGTCATCGGCGAAGCCGCCGATCCATGTAACGCCAGCGACCGCCGATCGTGCCATTGCCGAAGATTGGTTTCGGCGCTTCGAGGGGGCCGGGCTCGACGGAGTTGTTGCCAAACAGCTTGCGGGGAACTACGAATCGAACAAGCGTGTCATGCTCAAGGTTAAACACGAACGTGACTGCGACTGTGTAGTGGCCGGCTTTCGTTGGCACAAGAAAGGCGATCGTACCCTTGTCGGCTCGTTGCTCCTGGGCCTCTTCGACGATGCAGGCGCTCTGCAACACGTCGGCGTCTGTGCGAGCTTCAGCACCGCAAAGCGCAAGGAACTCGTGGAGCTCTTAGATCCTTACCGACAAAACGCGCTTGACTCCCATCCCTGGAAGCATTGGGCGGAACACGCGGCTGGTGAAGAGGTCAAGCGCATGCCCGGCGGACAAAGCCGCTGGAGTCAGGGTAAAGACTTATCGTGGGAGCCACTGCGGCCGGAGTTAGTGGTTGAAGTTGCCTATGACCACATGCAGGGAGATCGCTTTCGCCACACCGCGCAGTTCCGGCGATGGCGGCCAGACAAGAAGCCGACCGACTGCACTTATGCACAACTCGAAGTGGTGGCACCTCAGGAATTGGCGGCGATTTTTCCCAGCGGGCGATGATGAGCCATGAGCAAATCCGTGGTGCTTGCTTTTGCTCATGGCTCATTGCTAACGACGCGATTATTCGTTTTTCTTTTTCTTGCGACTCAACTCCCGCCATTCGCGTGTCGGATCGTCATCCGGGTCGGGAGTTTCCTGTGGCGGCCGAAGTTCCTCGGGGACATGGCGCAGGTTAATGCGGATACGAGTCCAGGTCGATGATCGCCCACGCATGGAGTCAACCAGCACGTCGTCGACGACGAGGCGACCGGCAATTTCGGAGTGTTTCGCCTTCCACCTTTCAAGCCCAGCCAGCGCGGCCGCTTTATCCGGTGAATTCGCCACCACAATGAGCGGCATCCTGGTGCGTGGCTTCTTCGCCGCAGACTTTGCCCGCGATGGCGCTACCCGCGGCCCCTCCGACTCCATTTTTCGGAAGTGCGGCGGCCAAGGTGCGTCCCCGAGTCCGGACGCTTCATCTTTGTCGGCCAGTTCGAGCAACTTCTCCAATGATCCGGGCGTGGAATTCATGTCGGCATGGGGATCGCCGATTTTGGCGAAACGCTCCGGCACGGTGAAGATCGTGAAGTCGGCAGGATCGCAATCCGGCACCTCGTTCCAATGAAGCGGAGTTGAAACGCGGGCGTCGGGCAACGGGCGCACGGAATACGCGGAGCATGTTGTCCGATCCTTCGCATTCTGGTTGTAATCGAGGAACACGCCGTGGCGCTCTTCTTTCCACCACTTCGAGGTAGCTAAAGTGGGCGCACGTCGCTCGACTGCGCGCGACAGTGCAACCGCGGCACGCCGCACTTCCGAAAACGTCCACCGCGTCTCGATGCGAACGTTCACGTGCATGCCGCGAGATCCGC
>CAVUOS010000042.1:0-42936 GCA_963743105.1 Terriglobia bacterium | reverse complement strand
CGGCGCCGGATTCTGGCTCGACAATCAGGCGGGAGGATGGACCGAGCGCACTGCTTTCATCAACTGCGAGTCCCATCACAATGCGAAGGGCTTCCGCTTTACTGTCAACGGCGGGAAAACGTCATTTGGTCCTACTCACTTTATTGCTACCCAGATCAATGTAAATCCGGGGCAGATTGGAGTATCGGTAGAAGGCGGAGCAAATGTCTATGATTCAATTTGGGAGTTGAGCGGGAATATGGATGGAACCGGGGCGACCGCCTCTCTATTCTCCCTCGATTCCACTCCGAGTATTATTTCTTCGGGCGAGTTCGCAGCTCACTTCGAATGCCAGAATACCGCCTGTACCCGGCTGAACATGGCAGCGGGATCACAGCTACTCGGAAAGGGGATCATCAGCCTGATTGCAAATGGGGAAGCGATCAGCGACTCGATTGCACCCACTGCTGATTACCACGTTGACCGGGAAGGTTTGCAGCAGGAATTCGGTCTGGGCATAGGCCCATGGCTTTTTCCGGCAACGGTAAATGGCCAGGAGGGCCTGGGGCTTGACGCTTGCTGGGATGGATCGAACTGGCAATGTAATGGCGACGGCGGAAACAATGGCTGCTCGATCATTGCCGGCCTGAATGCTACCGGGGAAATTGTGTTTTATGGCTTGAATAGTTCTGGAGGCAAAAACCAGTCAGCCACAAATGCAACCATGACGAACGGAGCCATTGCTGATTTTCAGCCACGCGGCCAAAAATCAATCTTCAAAAATACTTACATGTCCACGTCCAGCGGCAGCGAGTTGCTATGTTCCGGCACGCAACCCACGATCGCCTCTGGATTCAATACAAGCGGCAGCATCGGCGCCAGCCCGACGGAACATGCTCATTCTCGGTTAATGTGGGGACGGGGACGGCGACGAATACAGGCGTACTCACCATGCCTGCATCATCGACCGGCTGGAATTGTTTTGCAACCAACTTCTCGCGAGCAGATTTCATAGCAGAAACAGCGAACAGTAAGACGAGCGTAACGCTAGCGAACTACGGAACCACATTCACGCCGACTAAGTTCACAAACAGCGACATCATCCTGGTCTCCTGTTTCGGACGTTAAAGTAGGGACAATTATTGAAGTTCACTCGCAAAGTTACTTGGGACATCGCGACCGTAGAAGTGCTCGAGAATGCGGTGTCCAGCGTGGCGAGCTGCTGAGTCTGCCGAGTGAACAACGTGGAAATCCTTCGGCAGCTGGCCCACCCTTCGAGAGGCCGATGGTTTAGCGTTTGATCTCGTTGACACGACCATAGTGTGGGTGCCCCGTCCCTTCGACTCCGCTCAGGGCAGGCTCTTGCGTTTTTTACAAGGGCGGGTACGATGCTGCCGACGCAAGTCTTTGTCCCCTCCGCACCCGCCCATGCTCGCCTTGTCCCTCAACAGCGCTGCCTATGCACACCCTCATTACATCCGCCAGATGATTGGAGAAACCAGGGAGGTTACACCAACCGACACCTTGGTTTTCCTGCAAGAAGATTCTTGACCCCCGTTCTCGCGGCCGGCATATATTTACGTTGAGGAGGGTCTTATGAGGAAGACTGCCCTTTTCAGTTTTCTCCTGCCATTGCTGCTTACCTGCCTGTTGTTCTGTCAAGAACCCAGGAAAACCTCGTTCGATGGCGTGTTTGCTTATGCCATCAACACCAGACAACTTGTCACGATCAGCAAAGATGTCAATGAATCTAGTGCTCGACTGCTAACAAAAGCGGTTTGTCCAACGCACGCCATTTCGTCCGCGATAAGCCTCTCTCGCATCAAGAACACGGATGGTGCTGGTAGGTCCAGTTTTCGCTACGACGCCGACAGCGAAGTTCCAGCCGGAAATTACTGTTTGCTTGTTGACTCAAACGCCCATCAGAAGTTATTCACGTGGGGCTCCGGAGACTCTGATGTTCTTCTGCACGAAAAGAAATGCCTCGATGACATTGCGGAACAAGCAGAGCGCTTAACTGGGCGTAAGGTTGCTTCCTGCTACCTGATTGGCGGGTACGGCAACGGAAAACTGGAATTAATTGAGTACGCTTACAATTCGCCGGATGACCGCTTGGCTGCTCTGATGGTGATTGACGATTCCCTTGTAGGCGGCCCCACCAGATACTCAATCGTCCGTTTTCCGGCAGACAGTCCAGTCTGGGCGACGGAGAAGGGCGGCAAGTTCCACCCCGAACGCTTCCGACACTTGTTCACCATTAGCGATGACCCGGATTCAGAAGTGTGGTTGGTTGCAATTGAATGGGCAGGCCCTGTGGGGCGCGACCTATTGCTCTACCAACCCGTGGGCACAGAGCTAAGACCGATCCTCATCAATCACGATTCATCCCATCACCAGAGGCATATTTCTGACATTGCATCGAATTGATTGACCGTTCCGGCTGCAAGTGGTGGCCCACCCTTCGAGAGGCCGATGGTTTAGCGTTTGATCTGGTTGACACGACCATAGTGTGGGTACCCCGTCCCTTCGACTCCGCTCAGGGCAGGCTCTTGCGTTTTTTGCAAGGGCGGGTACGATGCTGCCGACGCAACTCTTTGTCCCCTCCGCACAAACCCCGTTGCGCATGCGTTCATGGTTCCCGCCCTTCGCAAACTGCGCGAAGGACGCGGCACCCGGCTGGCATTTTGAGTGTAATAGAGATATTACGTCAACGATCGGCACTTCCTCTGCAATTGTCTTGCTGTCACCTGTGATAACTGACAGGTTCCAGTTTTTCCGGAGAGGGTAAGGTAACTTCGAGCGGACCTCGGGGGAGGGCTGCTCACACTTACGCCCCAAGGCTCTTTGAGATTGGGGCGTTTCATTGCTTTCAGCATGACACGCTTGCGGGGATGTCAACAGACCTAGATGGCTTCTCAGTGTACGTGGCCGTTGCCACCGGCCTTTTCGCGGGCCCGCGACGCACGCCGCAGTTGTGGAAGGATAGTCTCGAGGTATGTGGCGACCGCTTGAATTCGCTGCCCTTCAGAGCGCATCGCGAGCAATTTCTGCTTGAAGTCGAGGTCGAGCGGCAGCGATCCGGCGAGATAAAACGAGAGCTGGTTCTGATCGGCAGCGGAAAGATCCTGTACGGCTCCGGCCAGCGACAGGATTTCGAGATGAAGCTGAACCGCTTTCACGCGTTCTTCCTGGACGGGAGTTTCTGGCTCGTCGGGCACGATGAGAACATCTGCCTGCAGAAATGAACGATCACGATTCACTTCGAGCACTTCGAAACGCTTGCGTCCTTCGCAAACCAGGTCCATGCGGCCGTCTGGATACTCCTTCGTTACTGTAATGATCTCTGCAGTGCACCCGACTTCGGCAATGCCCTCGTCGAAGGCGCGCACCACGCCGAAGGGCGCCTCCGTGGCAATACACTCGCGAATCATCTCCTTGTATCGCGGCTCGAAGATATGGAGCGGCAAGGGAGTGCCGGGAAGCAGAACCAATTCGAGGGGAAATAGGGGGAGCAGCGCCACGGAGTCTCCAGCGCGCACTCAGCACGCGACTATCGATTTTACGACATCGTGCGGAGGTCATCTTGACTTCGTCGGCGGCGCCGAATACAACGCGAGCATGGAACTTGTCGAAAAAGTGGTTGTGGTCACGGGCGCTTCGATGGGCATCGGCGAAGCCATCGCCAAACTATTTGCGGAGCAGGGAGCAAGCGTCGTCCTGTTATCGCGGGACGCGTTGCGCGCGGAAGCGGCTCGCACTCGAATCGGATTTCAGGAGCGTACAGCCGCCTTCTCCTGTGATGTCCGCCATTCCGAAGAAATCGACCGCGTACTTGGGCTCACGCTGCATCATTTTCGGCGGATTGACGTATGGATCAATAACGCTGGGCACGGTTTGCGCGACTCCGTGTCGCAGATGGACCTCGCGGCTTGCCACGAGATGTTCGAGACGAACTTCTTCGGAGCCGTAACGGCGATGCAGAAAGTAATACCTATCATGAGTCAGCAGAGCGGCGGCACGATCATCAATATATCCAGCGTCGCGGGGCACATCGCGCTGCCATTCCATGCCGCTTACAGCGCGACCAAGTTTGCCTTGAACGCGATCGGCAAGGCCGCGAGAGTCGAGTTGAAGAAAGACGGGATCCACGTGATGACCGTGTGTCCCGGCTACGTGCGCACTGCATTCGGCGAAAACGCGGTTCGCGGTCATGAACTCAAGAAGGTTCGCCCCGATTCTGTGCGCGGGATCAGCGCCGAGCGAGTGGCTCGCGCGACTCTGCATGGGTACATGAAGCAGAAGAGGGAAGTGATCGTGCCCTGGACCATGCACGTGCCGGTGAAGCTCTATCAGTTGTTCCCGGGACTCGTCGAGTGGGCTATGGAAGGGATGGCGAAATAAGACAAGTTTCAAAGTTTCAAGGTTTCAAAGAAAAAGTCCCTGGATGCCGACGACGGCGCCTCGAAACCTTGCAACCTTGAAACCTTGAAACTTTGCAACCTTCTACTCCAGCTCTCCCAGCATCGCTTCCATTTCCGACTGCGCGTGCAGGTTTCCCGTACGCCGCGCGGAAGCGATGCCGTCCTGCAACATCTTCTTCGCTTCCTCAGCCCGCGCCGCCCGTGCCAGGGTTTGCGCGGCCATGAAATAACCCGCCGTGTAGTTCGGATCGTTTTCGAGCAGAATCGAGAACTCCGCCAGAGCGCGGTCGAAGTCTCCCTGCTTCGAGTATTCCATGGCAAGCCCGTACCGGGCGAATGCGTCCTTCGGATTCTGGGTCAGAATGTCATTCAGCGCTGCGATACGGTCCATATCGAGCATCCCCTGCAAACGAGATTACTACAAAGCGGAGTCAGCAACCTGCGGAGTGCGAGTGAGTAGCCAGCGCGCTTCAGTGTGATTACAATGACCAGTTCCAGTAATCCATCCGCAGAGGAAGAGTTCCGAGTTGGCCTGTCCCTATTTCATGCCTGTCGCCAAACTGGAAAATGGCAACTGGCCGCATCCTGCGAGGCTTCCGCTCGGCTGCGGCTGGAGCGGCCATTGCACTGCTCCGGGCCATGAAGATGCGGTTCCGTCGCAGGATGTTTTGCAAACCTTTTGTAATTTGGGCTATGCCACGAATTGCGGATGGGCGCCGGCGGAGCGTCGCTACGACGCGGTGCGGTTTGCGGTTGCAGCGCCCGCCAAGAGTTCGCAGGACGCAAATGCAAGCCCGGCAGAAAACACGCCGGCGCGAATTCTCCGCCTCAATTACGCATACGAACAGGGCAACCGTCCCGCGGGCCAGGGAGAATTAGAGTTCGATCTCGCGACAACAACCTGGCTCCGCCGCCACGAGGACCTGCGTATCCAGAAGATGGCAGAGTGTTTTCTGGAAACTTACTTTAAGTAAGAGAAGCTGACCAGCATCTGACGACCTCAGTCCAAACGAAAGAGGATCATGGCAGAACCTAACCTCAACCCGCGCCCAGTCCGCGACTCCCAATCGGAAATGGCGGAGATTGTCCTACCGAATGACGCCAATCCACTGGGCGCGCTGCTAGGCGGACGCCTGATGCACTGGATTGACCTGGCTGGAGCCATGGCCGCGCATCGGCATTCACGCAACCACGTGGTCACTGCGTCGGTCGATCACATCGATTTCCTGGTACCGGTGCGCGTCGGCGATCTCGTCATTCTTCGCTCGTCGGTCAACCGCGTATTCCATACGTCGATGGAGGTCGGAGTGAAGGTCTATGTGGAGAACTACATTGCCGATACCGCTCGGCACGTCGCCTCCGCGCACCTCACGTTCGTGGCAATCGACTCAGCCGGCAAGCGGGTGCCGGTCGCGCCCGTGATTCCCGAGACGGACGAGCAGCGCCGCCGCTACGACGATGCGGGAAGACGCCGCGAAATCCGCAGATCTGAATTGGAACGACGGCGCAAGCCACGCTGACTTTCGCACTAAAATGTGATTAAGATCACATCCGGGCCTCGGGCAAATATTTAATTTAAATCGGTCTCCGAGGAATTCTGCATGGATAGCGCGCTCTTAGTTCACCGCCTGCACTTCGCATTCACCGTCACCTTCCATTATCTCTTCCCTCAGCTCACGATGGGCCTGGCGCCCCTCATCGTGGTGCTGAAGACGCTCGCTCTTCGCCGCAACGATGAGACCTACAACCGGGCAGCCCGCTTCTGGGCGCGGGTTTTCGGAATCAATTTTGTGCTCGGAGTAGTGACGGGAATTCCCATGGAATTCCAGTTCGGCACGAACTGGTCGCACTTCTCGCGCTTTGCCGGAGGTGTGATCGGGCAAACGCTCGCTATGGAAGGCATGTTCGCATTTTTCCTCGAGTCTGCGTTCCTCGGCCTGTTTTTGTACGGAGAGAAGCGGCTGGGCCCGCGCGGCCACTGGTGGTCGGCGGTCGCGGTTTTCCTGGGCTCGTGGCTCAGCGGATTTTTCATTATCGTCACCGACGCATGGATGCAGCATCCAGTGGGATATACAAAGGCGGCCGATGGTTCCGCACAGCTCTCGAGCTTCTGGGCACTGATGCTGAATCCGTGGGCGTGGTGGCAGTACGCGCACAATATGAGTGGCGCCGTCATTACGGGAGCGTTTGTCATGGCGTCGGTCGGCGCGTTCTACCTGCTTTGGGGCAAGTTCGAAAACTACGGCCGGATATTTGTTCGGGTCGGAGTTGTCGCCGCCTTGATTTCGAGTGTCTTGCAGATCTTTCCCACCGGCGATGGCCAGGGCCGTATGGTGGCGTTGCACCAACCGGTGACGCTCGCTGCCATGGAAGGCTTGTTCCAGACCACGCCGGGAGCGCCCATCGTTCTAATCGGGCAGCCGAACGTCGACAAGCACAAGATCGACAATCCCGTCGAAGTCCCCAACGCGCTCAGCTTTCTGACCTACCGCCGGTGGGAAGCCGAAGTGAAAGGACTTGATGCCTTCCCGCAAGACGAGTGGCCGACAAGCATCGAGTTACTGTATTTCAGTTATCACATCATGGTGGGCCTGGGGACACTGTTCATCGCGATCGCTGTCGTGGCTGCGTTTCTGATGTGGAGGGGCAGGCTATTTTCAAGCCGCTGGATGCTCTGGATTCTTATGTTGGCGCTGCCGTTCCCGTATATCGCCAATACTGCCGGATGGATGACTGCCGAACTTGGGCGGCAGCCGTGGCTGGTGTACTCGCTGATGCGCACAGCAGATGGCTATTCGAAAACAGTTTCGGCGGGCAACGGAATTTTCACGCTGCTGGGGTTCATGGGGATGTATATGGTGCTGGGAATACTCTTCTTGTTTCTGGTGCGCAGGGAAATCGAGCGAGGACCGGAAGCGGAAGTGGGAGCGGGGCACTGACATGCCTTCCGTGTTGATTGGAATGACTAGAGTTCTGGGAATGATAAGAACGTAGAAGGACGAAAATGGAATCACTTTGGTTCGCCATCGTCGCTTTCATGGTTGCCGCATACGTCGTGCTCGACGGATTTGATCTCGGGGCAGGCGTCATCTATCTGACTGCCGCCCATACTCCTGCCGAACGCCAAGCCATCATGCGGGCCATCGGCCCCGTCTGGGACGGCAACGAAGTGTGGTTGCTCGCCGCTGGAGGCACGCTTTATTTCGCCTTCCCGCTACTCTACGCGTCGAGCTTCAGCGGCTTCTATCTGCCGCTGATGATCGTCCTGTGGCTGCTGATGCTGCGAGGCATCGGGATCGAGTTGGGCGCGCACATGGAGAATCCTGTGTGGCGGGGATTCTTCGACGTCATCTTCTGGGGATCGAGTGCGCTGCTGACAATTTTCTTCGGGGCTGCCCTCGGCAACGTAGTGCGGGGCGTCCCTCTTGGTCCCGACCAGTATTTCTTCGAGCCGCTTTGGACTAACTTCCGCGTCGGGACCGACAACGGCATCCTCGACTGGTATACGGTCCTGACCGGCGTGATTGCGCTGGTAACGTTGACCGCGCATGGATCGCTTTACATTGCTGCGAAAACCGAAGGCGACTTGAACCACCGTGCGCGTACGACGGCGAAATACGCGTGGCCGCTACAGCTTCTCCTGACCGTCACGGGCTTGGTATCGACGGTTTCGATCCGCCCGGGCGTGCTCGACAATTACAGACATCACGCTGTCGGATTTATCATCCCTGTCGCCGTGTTCGGTGCGCTCGCCGTGATGATGTATGGCATCGTGAAGCGCGCCGACAAGCTTGGCTTCGTTGCCTCCTGCGTCTACATCATCAGCATGCTCGTGGGGGCAGCGTTTGCTCTCTATCCCGTATTGCTACCGGCAAGCACCGACGCGGCACGCAGCCTGACCATCTACAACGCGGCCACCGGGCACCACGGGCTCAGCGTCGGACTTGTCTGGTGGATCGTCGGCATGATTCTCGCGCTCGGCTACTTCTTCTTCGTGTACCGCATGTTCCGAGGCAAGGTGCGGATGGAAGGGGAAGGGTACTGACACCTTTCACCTGGCTGAGATGCCTCCCTCTCCCTAGGGCAAACTGGCGTGAATAGCAAGAGTTTCTGCGACCTTACGGAGTCGCTGGTCGCGCGTCCACAGAAGCATGGGCGGATTCAGGAATACAGAGGCAATCAGATGTGCGTCGGTGAGGCCGATGCCGAGGCTGTACAAGTGACGAGCCTCAATCATCAGACGCAGTTCAATCATCCGTGCCACCCGCACTTGCGGTAGCAGATCAAGCATCGCAAGCGTTTTGGCGCGGTCCCGCAATGATCCCAAGGCAAGTTCCGCGATGATCCAAGGATGGATTACGATCTGGCCCGAGTTCAGAGCCTTCTGCAGGTCTTTGTTGCCCGAGCGGAAATGGTCGATCCAGACGGAGGTGTCGGCGATGATCAATCTTTTCGCTGCCTGCGGCGAGGAACATTTTTCAATCCGGGCATGGAGCCTCCCAGGGCTGCCAAGCGGCGAGCGCTTTCGCGCTCGATCAGCGCTTTGAGGGCTTCACGGATCAGTGCCGTCTTTTCCTCCACTCCTGTATATTCCTGGGCGGTGCGGATGAGATCGTCGTCAAGCGCGATGGTCGTTCGCATGGGAAAAACTCCTAAGCATCAATTATAGCATCAAACGATGTCGTAAATCGTGCCTCAAAGGTCCTTTCGATCTGAACGGAGGTTTCGTCTACTAGAGATGAGAGCGGACTCTTGACGTAGGGGAAAGCGGCTCAATATCCGGAGCGCGAATGCGATTTCTCCTCGGCGCTAACGGCTCGAGCGCTCATAGGGATCCTTCGACTACGAAACTGATCCGCAGCGCGGATCAGTTTCTCCGCTCAGGATGACAGATTTAGCCCGGCTCAGGATGACAGGCTCTGGCCTGTATAATCGACTTTTGGGGCTCTGCGCCATCCCCTCAATACAGTCTTCTTAATCTGATCAGGAGTGTAATCCTTTGAGTTCACATACACCGCATCAGCATGGACAGGGACCCGCCCAACCGGGGCCGCAACCGCTGCCCGGAGTCGACGCCATCATCGCCGTTGGATCGGGCAAGGGAGGCGTTGGCAAGACCACGCTGTCGGTGAACCTGGCCGTGGCGCTCGCCAAGATGGGACACAAAGTCGGGCTGCTCGACGCTGACGTGTACGGGCCGAACGTCCCGCTGATGCTGGGCACGAACTCGCAGCCGCGCATGGTGGGCGAGAACCGCATTGAGCCGATCGAGGCCTTCGGGCTGAAAGTCATCTCTGTGGGTTTCCTCAATCCCGGTGACAAGCCTGTCATCTGGCGCGGGCCGATGCTGCACCAGATCATCCGGCAGTTCCTCGGCCTGGTTGAATGGGGACAGCTCGACTACATGGTCGTCGACCTGCCTCCGGGTACGGGCGATGTCGCGCTGTCGCTGGTGCAGACGGTGCCGCTTACAGGCGCGGTGGTGGTTTCGACTCCGTCGGACGTTTCGCTGCAGGATGCGCGCAAGGCAGTGGAAATGTTCCGGCAGATGAAGGTTGATATTGCGGGTGTGGTGGAGAACATGAGTTATTTCGTGTGCCCGCACTGCGCACATGAGATCGATATCTTCTCCCGCGGTGGCGCCGAGTTGATGGCGAAGCGCTTTGATGTGCCGTTCCTGGGCAGCATCGCGCTCGATCCGGAAGTGCGGAAATCGGGCGACGGAGGCAAGCCGATCGTGCTCGAAGGGGAAAACTCACCACATGCGAAGTCGATTTACGATTTCGCGCGCAAGGTCGTCGCGCGCGTCGGCGAGATCAAGGCAAGCGCGCCGGGGAATGTGATTCAGATCCAGTAGGATCATTTCACCACAGAGGGCACAGAGGTACACAGGGAGTTCCTCCGTGACCTCTGTGGTTAGCTCCTCCTGAACCTATCCAGCCGCCAAATCGCATTGAGCGAGCAGTCCCGCAGAATCAATTTCGCTATCATTTCTCCGATAGCTGGGCCGTGTTTGAAGCCGTGGCCTGAGCCTCCGCCGAGGAGCCACACGTTTTCGTTCGCCGGGTGGCGGTCGATGAGGAAGTCGCTGTCGGGCGTCTGCTCGTACTGGCAAACCCGGGTCTCGATAAGCGGCGCGTTGCGCAGGGCAGGGAAGCGGAAGGCGACATACTCACGAATGTCTTTCAGCGTCTCGGGATTGATGATTCTTTCCCCGTTGCTGGGATCGAAGTCCGGGCCGCGCGTGTCGTCGGCGATCTTGAATCCGCGGCGATCGCTGCCGGGAATCCCGTAGCGGAATTTGCCGCGGTGGTCCGCCCATGCCGGAAGGTTGGGATCGTGAAACCGCGTGTCGCCCGGGGGAGTGCCGAAGAAGAATACGTCTTGCTTGGTGGCTGTAATGAACGAGCCCACGGCTCGCGGAAACAATTGCCCCAGCCATGGGCCGCAAGCAAAGACGTAGCTGTGAGCTTTGAGCTGCGATCCGTCGGACAGGCACAGGCTGCGGAATGGAGCTTCCTCTAGTCCTCGGCCGAGGACGCTGGCCTGCCGATAGCGACCTCCTGCTGCGACGAACGCATCGACAACCGCTGCGCAACTGGCCCGCGCGTCGAGATAACCGCATTCGGGCTCGAAAATGCCCCACTTGATGCCTTCGAAGTTGATCTGAGGCCAGCGCTTTCTCAACTGCGCGCCGGAGAGTTCCTGATACTTGATTTTTGCCGCCTGCAGCAGCTCGACCGAGCCGCGCTCGAAAGCGTCATCGTGGCCGCCGGCCATCCACAGAACTCCACAGCGATGCAGAAACTGCCGCTTCCACTTGCGCTCGTATTTGGCCCAGAGGTTGAGAGCACGCGCCGCCATCCCGGTGTAAGGCTGATCGGGACCGTAGGTGCCGCGCATGACCCGCGTCTCGCCGCCGGAAGACGAGCGTGAGTTGCCGGGGCCCCAGGCGTCGAGCAGGGTAACACGGGCTCCGCGTTCAAGCAGGTGCAGGGCAGTCCAGCCACCGAAGGCGCCGGCGCCGATGACGGCGATGTGTGGTTTGGCTTTCAAGGTTTCAACCGTCAAACGGTTGACGGAAGAGGATAGCAGGAAGTTCCGGATGGCCGCGGTCCAACCTAGACTTGTCATTCCGAGCGGAGCGAGGAATCCCTGCTTACGGAATGATACTCAGGTAGGGATCCTTCGACTCCGCGGAAATCCGCTGCGCTCGACTACGGCTACGCAGGATGACTTGATGCAATGGCGAGTAGCGACCGACGCCAGTCTTCAAGGAATCTTGAAACTCTTAGCCGCGAAGTCTCGACACCTCCCGCCGACTCTTGCTCCCCTCGCTTGACACAGTCCCATCCCGTTCCTAGAATCCAAACAGGATCATAACTTCGATCCAAAACCTAAGCTTCTGCATCTAAAATAGTTAAGGAATGGACCAGAAGCTCTTGCTCCCCTCGGCGCCCGGCGCCCGATCTGAGACAATTGAGAAGTGAAGCATGCCCGTTGAACCCAATATCGGGAATCGCGAACGCGAAATCCTGACTGCCATCGTAGAGACCTTTATTTCTACGGGTGAGCCGGTCGGATCGCGGACGCTCGCGCGCTCGAACCGCGAGGGATTGAGCCCGGCCTCGATCCGCAACGTGATGGCGGATCTTTCTGACGCGGGGTTCCTGGAGCAGCCGCACGCCTCCGCCGGCCGCGTGCCCACGACCGAAGCTTATCGCTATTACGTGGAGCAGATTTCCGGCAATGCGCGTCTGGCGCCGCAGGAAGAGGCCATGATCTCCGACTCGCTGGCCGGGATCACGGATGTACAGGAATTCATGGAGCGCACGTCGCATGTGCTCTCGCTTATTTCGCGAAACGTTGGCGTCACGGTTGCGACCAGCGGCCCGAAGAACGCGCTGGAGCATGTCTACTTCTCGCGGCTCGGCGATCAGAAGGTTCTGGCTGTGGTAGTGACGCGCTCGGGATTGGTACGCGATCGCGTGTTACGCATGGATCTGCCGCAGTCTGATCTCGACCTGGCCGCGCGCTACATCAATGAGAATTTTCGCGGCTGGACCATGGAGTCGATGCGCGGCGAGCTCGCGCGCCGCATCGAGAAAGAGCGCAGCGAGTACGACCGGCTGATGAATTCGATTGAGGCGCTCTACAAACAGGGGGCCCTCGCCGCTGAGCAGGGATCGCAAATGGTCTTCGTGGAAGGCGCGGCCAACCTGCTATCCGGCGACCAGGATCGCAATCGCCTGCAGGAGATGCTTAAGACGTTGGAAGAAAAGGAAAAAGTCATCCAGCTTCTGAGCGCCTACCTCAACGTGAAGCAGGAAGCGGTGCGAGTGGTCATCGGCCTGGACGAGGCCGTGCCCTCCATGCAGAATTTCGTGCTGATCGGCGCGCCTGCGCATGCCGGGAATGAAGTCATGGGATCGCTGGCCGTGATCGGGCCCACGCGCATGGACTATCAGCACACCATCACCGCGGTGTCATACATCGCGCGCCTGTTCGATAAAATTCTGAATGAATCGGAGTAATGAAGCTGTTATGCGGAAATCGAACGGAAAATCAGAAGTTGAAACGCACGGATTGGATGTGGATCACGAGCTTCCGCCGGGAGATGGGGACGAAACAACGTCTGCATCGAGCCAGAGCGGTGTCAGTGCAGAGCCCACCGGGGTAGATGCGGAGTTGCAGAAGGTGAAGGCTGAGCGGGATTCATTGCTCGACCGTTTGGCCCGGGCACAGGCTGAATTTGAAAATGCCCGCCGCCGCGCCGCCAAAGAGCAGCAGGACTTTCGCGACTTTGCCATGGCGGACGCCATCAAGTCTCTGCTGCCGGTGGTCGATAACTTCGAGCGCGCGCTGCAGTCGAAATCTGAGGCTGCTGACCTTCGCGCCGGGGTGGAACTGATCTACAAGCAATTGCGCGACGTTCTGGCGAAGCTTGGCGTGCAGCCTATCTTGGCGAAGGGGCAGCAGTTCGATCCGCACATTCATGAGGCGATCGAAATGGTGGAGACCCCGGACGTGGCCGATCACGAAGTGCTCGAAGAGTGGCAGCGCGGGTACAAATACAAAGACCGCCTGCTGCGACCCGCGATGGTCAAAGTGGCGAAGAATCCCGGAAAATAAAAGACTAGCCGCACGGCAATAGAATTCAGCCCAGGGCGTCATTCGTGGGACGAGTGTTGAACTAGAAACCCCGTAGGGCAAAAGAAGAGTTCCCAACGAAAGGCATTTCTGACTACGAACGCAAAACGCGATTACTACGAAGTGCTGGGGGTGACCCGAACGGTCACTGAGACGGAGCTGAAGTCTGCTTACCGGAAGCTGGCTTTGCAATACCACCCTGACCGCAATCCCAACAATCCCGACGCCGAAGAAAGATTCAAAGAAGTCAGCGAAGCCTATGCGGTCCTTGCGGACTCGGAAAAACGCGCCGTGTACGACCGCTACGGGCACGCGGGATTGGGCGGCGCTTCGAGCGGCGGCGCCGGCTTTGATCCGTCGGTGTTCCAGGACTTCAGCGACATCTTCGGAGAGTTCTTTGGCTTCGGCGATATGTTTGGTGGCGGGGGCGGGCGCGGCCGCAGCCGTGTCCAACGCGGCGCCGATCTACGCGAAGATTTAACACTCGAATTCGAAGAAGCGTACTTCGGCACCGAGTCCCGCGTCACCGTCCGCCGCCACGAAGCCTGTGAAGAATGCCGGGGCTCGGGTTCTGCTCCCGGCAAGGGCCCGACGACGTGCCGCTCCTGCAATGGCCGCGGTCAGGTTCGCTACCAGCAGGGATTCTTCAGCATCGCGCGCACTTGCCCGACGTGCCAGGGTACTGGCAGCGTGATCACCGATCCCTGCCCGAAGTGCAAAGGCGAAGGCCGCGTGCTCCGGCAGCGAAGTGTCGACGCTAAAATTCCTGCCGGAGTCGAGGACGGAACTCGTATCCGCTTTGGCGGCTCCGGCGAAGTTGGGCAGTTCGGCGGTCCGGCAGGTGATTTATATGTCGTCCTTCACGTCAAGGAGCATCCGTTCTTTGAGCGCGAAGGCAACGACCTGCACTGTGTCGTCCCGGTCTCTGTGGCGCAGGCCGCCATGGGCGCCGAGATCCGCGTGCCCACCATGGAAGGCGAGCACACGCTGAAGATTCCCGACGGCACGCAGCCAAGCACCACGTTTCGTATCCGCAACAAGGGTGTTCCTGTCCTGAACGGTCACGGCAAGGGCGATCTCTACGTTGAGGTGCGGGTGCAGATCCCCGGGAAGCTGAACAAGCGCCAGAAAGAACTGCTGCAGGAACTCGACGTTCTCTCCAAAGTCGATAACCAGCCGCTGCTGCGCTCGCTGATCGGGAAGGTGAAAGACATCTTCCAATAAGTCGATCTGCAGAATTCTCCAGATATGAAGCCGCAAAGCGGCGGTAGAATGCAGCCCACGGCGTAAGCCGTGGGAAACGATCAGTTCAAGATCGCAAAGCCCCGAAGGGGCGCAAGAAGCCGCATTCTCGTTCCATGACCCGTCGTAGATGGATCGCCGATCAAGTTTCGGGCAAGCGAGCTACCCTCACCGGTGCTCACGCTGATCATCTCGTTCGCGTCCTGCGTGCACGAGTTGGACAGGAGTTCGACATCGTCGCCGACGCAGTGGTTCGCCGCGGCAGGGTTGTGACGATTGGGGACAACCGGGTCGAATTCGAACTCGGTGAAGAAATCCCGGCAGAGTCTGCCGCAATCCACCTCACCTTGCTGCTCTCGATTTTCAAATTCGATCGCATGGAATGGGCGATCGAGAAGTGCACGGAGCTCGGCGTGACCCGAATCGTTCCCGTGATTGCCCGCCGGACCGACCCACACCTGGTGTCAGCCTCCGTCAAGCGAACCGAGCGCTGGTGCAGGCTTGCTCTCCAGGCCGCGGAGCAATCCCGTCGCGCTTCTTCGCCAGAGATTGCTGATCCAATCAAATTGCGAGAGGCAATTACGTTTGATGCCGAATTGAAAGTCGTGTTGTCCGAGGCTGAGGCGCAGTGCCAACTGCGCGATATTGCCCAGCCCAAAGGGGAAGTCTTGCTTGCCGTTGGGCCCGAGGGCGGCTGGACGGAGGACGAATTGGAGCTTTTCCAGAAGAGTGGCTGGCTCTCAGCGTCTCTCGGTCCTACAATCCTCCGCGCTGAAACCGCCGCCATCGCCGCGACGGCGATTACAATGTCGGCACTGAGCAGTTAAAATCTTGCTTATGAACAAAGGACACATCTACTTCGAAATCCAAGCAGACGACCCCGCACGGGCCGTTCGTTTCTATTCCCAGGTGTTCGGCTGGAAATTCGATGAGATCAAGGGATTGCCCGTCGCTTACTGGCGCATTGAAACTGGCGGTTCGAGAGGTGGATTGCTGCAGCGGCCTGCCAAGACTCCTCCGCCGCAAAGCGGCACGAATGCATTCGTGTGTTCGCTCGAGGTTGAGAATTTCGATGCGACCGCGAAAACCATCGAGCAGCTTGGCGGGATCGTCGCCCTTCCTAAGTTTGCTGTGCCGAATACTTGCTGGCAGGGATACTTCGTGGATCCGGAAGGGAATACGTTCGGAATCTTTCAGGTAGATCCGAAGGCCGGCTAGAACGCCGCGTATTCAGACTTGCGCTTTCGAAAGAACCCACTTCTCCCAAAGGCAGGGAGAAGTGGGGCACCCGCTTCTTCGCAGACTCGCGGCCTCATTCTGCACAGGTCTCCTCAACTCGGCTGGTGATATCCTGAGCGGCAATGCCGGTCTCGAAGTCTATTCTCCGCCCTTCCTTCATCCCTGACGAGCGCCAGCGTGAAGCAATCGAACATGTTGACGGGCCGATGCTCGTCGTAGCCGGTGCCGGCACGGGCAAAACGTCGGTTCTGACCCACCGGATCGAGCGCCTCGTCAGAGAAGGCCATGCCCGCACTGACGAGATCCTTGCCCTTACTTACACGGTCAACGCCGCGGAAGAAATGCAGGATCGCGTGCGCAAGTTGCTGGGCGGAAAAGTGGTGCAGGCCCTGACCTTTCACGACTACTGCCTGAAGCTGCTGAAACGTGTGGGAAGAGATTTCGGCGTGCTGGATGAGAAAGATCTCTGGATTTATCTTAGGCGCCGTATTCACGACCTGCGACTGGAGCACTACATTCGTGCCGCCAACATTGGGCAGTTCCTCAATGACCTGCTGGAATTCGTCAATCGCTGCCACGATGAATTGGTCACGCCGGAAAAATACGCCGTTTACGTCGAGCGCATCGAACGTCGTGAAGTGCCGATCCCGCGGGTGGTGAAGTCCAAAACCGCGCTCGATGATGAGGAGGTCCTGGGCCGCTGCCGCGAGATTGCCCGCGTGTTCTCAACCGTGGAGCGCTGGCTTGCGGAACAAAACCTGGGCACCTTCAGTCATATGATCACGCGGGCGCACGCCTTGCTGCACAGCGATGACTCTGTGTTGGCCGAGGCCCGCCGCGGCGCCCGCTTCATCCTGGCCGACGAATTCCAGGACGCCAACTTCGCCCAGATCAAAATCCTCGCCCGCCTCGCAGGTGCGGATGGGAATCTGTTTGCGGTAGGCGATCCCGACCAGTCGATTTACCGATTCCGCGGCGCGTCGAGTGAGGCGTTCGAACTGTTTTATCGGAACTTCCCCAGCGCCAGGCGTGTGGTTCTCGAAAAGAACCGCCGCTCGACTACTCCGATCCTGCAGACGGCGTTCGCCGTCATTCATGAAAATCCCCCGGTTTTTGCCAAGCAGGGCGACGGCTCGTTTGGGTATCACCGCGTGCCGCTGCAATCCGCCCGCGATGAAGAGGCCTCGGCTTCCGGATTGCAGCCAGCCAGTCAACAGGTTACTGCGATCCTTCTGAAGGACAGGGGCACCGAAGGACCCGACCTCGTTGCTTATCTGCGCGAAGCGCAGCGCAAGTCCAGATGCAAGTGGTCCGACTTCGGAGTGCTGTATCGCTCGCATGGGCACCGCGATGATCTGGTACAGGAACTCGCCGAGGCAGGCATCCCGTTCGTAATCGAAAGCATGGATATCTCGGACACTCCTGAGGCTCGCGACCTGTTTGCCTGCCTGAATTTGATCGTCTCAAGCGGCGACGACGTCAGCCTGATGCGAGTCGCGGGCCTGCCGTGTTTTCGAGTAAATCCTGAGCAGTTGCGGCAGACCTTGCGCGCCATCGCCCGCGACAATCGCGAGGCGCAGGTCGTGCCGCTGTTCACCGCGCTCGATCGCGTGGAGGGAGGCGCAGAGGTCGTAGAGCGTGTTCGGCGGGTGCGCGAAACCATTCAGTCTCGCGCGGCCAAAGGGCGTGCGGCGCTCGACGTCGTTGTCCGAGAATTTGGCCTCGATACGTCCTCACCCATCCTGCAGGCCGCTTTGCACTTTGTAGAGGAATGGGAAAAGAAGAAGATTAACAAGACCGCGGACCTCGAAGAACTGGTCGACTACCTTGCCTATTTTCGCGAGGCCAACGGTGTCATTCCACTGCGGTCGGACGAGAATGAAAACGCAGTTCGCCTTATTACAGTGCATGGGGCCAAGGGACTTGAGTTTCCTCACGTTTTCATTCTGCGCGCTATCTCTCCTTCGTTTCCAGCTTCGTATAAGGAAACGCTCGTTGCTTTTCCCCGCGAACTGCGCGATCCCGATTCGCTGACCGACACGGATGACAAAACATTGCATGAGCAGGAAGAGCGGCGCCTGTTTTATGTCGCGATGACCCGCGCCCGCGACTCCCTCCGCATTTACGCTCGCGAAGGAACGGGCAAGACTGACAAAACTCCCCCCGGCTACCTGCGGGAGTTAATCAAGAACAAGGCAGTTGCCCCGTGGTTCCGCGCGATTCCGGCGGGCGGCGCACAAGCGACTCTCGACATGGCCGCAGCGGCGTCTCCGCTTTATCCCGAAGAATCGCAGACCACGCGCTGGTTCGAATTGCCGGTCTTGGAAGGCCTGCACAAACGCTTGAGCGCGTCGGCCGTCGAAACCTACCAGCGATGCGGGTTGCAGTTCAAGCTGGATCGTGACTGGCGAATTGCGGCCAAGCCCGCCGCGGCCATGCAATACGGCGCGGCGATACATCGCGTGCTCAAGACCTATTTCGACTCGATCCGCCTCGGACGTCCGAAGAGCGACCAGGAAATCATCGAACTCTTCCGTATCGATCTGGCCAGCGCGAAGATTCAGGAAGCGTATCAGCACGAACTGTACGAAAAGCAGGGCATCCTGCAATTGCAGGACTTCCTCTCGAAGGCGCGTTCGATTCCTGCCTCCCAGGTCCTTCACACGGAAGAATCGTTCGAGATCAAAATCGGGGAGACGACGGTGGTCGGCCGGATCGACCGCATCGATCAGCGCCCGGATGGAACAGTTGTGATCATCGACTACAAGACCGGTAAGGCGCGCGATCAGGAATCGGCGGACGACAGTCTTCAGTTATCCCTGTACGCCATTGCTGCGAAGGAGAAGTGGAAATACAGCGTCGGGGCTCTGAGTTTTCACAACCTGGAGGAAAACATCCCCGTCATAACCTCGCGCTCGGAGTCACAGTTGCTCTCGGCTCGCGCATGCGTGGAAGATGCGGCCCAGGGAATTGCCGACGGCGTTTTTGAGGCTAAGGTTGGGCAGCATTGCAACTTCTGCGCGTACCGGAGTCTTTGCCCTGAAAAGGAAAAGCGCATTCCGCGACTGGGAAGGGCTTAGGACTTAGTGTGACGCAAAATGAGGGACTGCCATTCCGAGCGCAGCGAGGAATCCTCGATCTCCGGCAGTGCCTTCGGTAGGGATGCTTCGACTCCGAACGAGCTCGCTTCGCGACCTCGTTCTCCGCTCCGCATGACAGAAGAAAAAACTTAGGGGACGCATTGAGCGTCCCCTGTTGACTTCGTACTGAACTTGCTTAGTGCTTCTTTTTCTTTTTTGCCTTTTTCTTGGTTGCCATTGTTCCTATTCTCCCTTCCATTCTTCATGGAAATGTTGCAGTGGTCTTTTACTGCAACTAGTTGATGTATAGAGTTAATGAAAAATGAAGTCAAGAAAAAAATGATGATCCATTCGCGCCACTCGTGACACCAAAGTCACGACGAAAGAATTTCTTCGATGAATGTCAACCATTTTTTTGCAGGAATCGTTCGCGAGAGTCCGAGTCTCGACCTCTTCCATCGAAACATCGAGAGCAATTCACGATTACACACCACACACAGACCCCGAAAACAGAAATTGCGATGGCGGTGACTGCGCTGTCTGGTGTGAAGCCAACGCTCACGGTTGCTCATCTATAATGAGGAAGCGAAA
Organism: Terriglobia bacterium; assembly: GCA_963743105.1. Taxonomy (GTDB): domain Bacteria; phylum Acidobacteriota; class Terriglobia; order Terriglobales; family Acidobacteriaceae; genus Sulfotelmatobacter. The sequence continues at coordinate 23,234 of CAVUOS010000042.1, read as the reverse complement.
TCTTCGCGAGGAGCCCGATTCATGGCCTCTTTTGACGATGTTGTCATCATTTCCGGGTGCCGCACTCCGGTGGGAAAGTTTCAAGGTAGCCTCGCCGATTTCACCGCGCCGCAACTCGGCGCCACCGTGGTGCGTGAAGCGGTGAAGCGTGCCGGTATCGATCCCGCGCAAGTTGATGAATGCATCATGGGGAACGTTGTCTCCGCCGGGCTCGGACAAAATCCTGCGCGACAGGCTGCAATCTTCGGCGGACTCACTCCTGCAACAGGTGCCATGACAATCAACAAGGTCTGCGGCTCAGGATTGAAATCTGTCGCGCTCGCAGCGCAAGCGGTCCAGACGGGAAACAGTTCGCTCGTCGTGGCGGGGGGAATGGAGTCGATGACCAACGCTCCGTATCTACTTCCGCAAGCGCGCAAGGGATACCGTCTGGGCAACGCTCAGGTGATCGACTCGATGGTGCACGACGGGCTCTGGGATATCTACAACGATTACCACATGGGTATCACAGGGGAGAACGTTGCGGAAAAGTATGGCATCACGCGCGAGGAGCAGGATGAGTTTGCGGTGAACTCGCACCGGAAGGCAGTCGCCGCGATCAAAGAGTGCCGGTTCAAGTCGCAGATCGTACCGGTAGAAATTCCCGCGAAGAAGAAGGGGGCGCCTCCGACCATCTTCGACAAGGATGAGAGCCCGCGAGAAGACACCACCATCGACGTTCTGCGCGCACTGAAGCCGGCGTTCAAGAAAGATGGAACCGTGACGGCGGGCAATGCGCCCGGGGTGAATGACGGCGCTGCCGCAGTGGTGGTCACGAGCGCGAAGCGCGCCGAAGAACTCGGGGCCAAGCCGATGGTGCGCATCATCGCCCAAGCCACCAGCGGCGTCGAACCCAAATGGGTCATGATGGCCCCCGTGGGGGCGGTGCAGCAGATCTGGAAGAAGACTGGCTGGAAGAACGAGGACGTCGACCTTTACGAACTGAACGAAGCTTTTTCCGTGCAGGCGCTCGGCGTGATGCGCGAACTTGGGCTGAATCCTGACAAGGTCAATGTCAACGGCGGCGCAGTTGCCATCGGGCACCCGATCGGTGCCAGCGGGGCGCGTGTGCTGGTCACGCTGATCTACGAGATGATCCGCCGCGACGTGAAGCGCGGCATCGCTGCGTTGTGCCTTGGCGGAGGAAACGCGGTCGCAATGGCAGTCGAGCGTGATTAGCTGAGCACGATTTCACCACAGAGGGCACAGAGGCTCACAGAGGATTTCTAATTCGCTCCCGCCAGCGGCAGCGTCACCGTAAACACCGCTCCACCGTCCGGAGCGTTCGCCGCTTCCACACTGCCATTGTGTTCCTTCATCACGGACTTGCAGATACTCAGGCCTAGACCCGTCCCGCGGCCTGGCCGCTTCGTCGTGTAGAACGGATCGAAGATGCTTGGCAGATTTTCCTTCGGTATACCCGGGCCGTCATCATGGAAGCTCACCCACACAGTACGGTCGCCTTTGCCTAATCGAATGCGCAAGGTTCCCTTATCTCGTGCCTCGCGGATTGCCTGCTCGGCATTCACAATCAGGTTGAGGAACACCTGCATCAGCTGGTGCGGATCTCCCAGCGCGTAAGGAATTCCGGCCTCCTTCAGAAAATCCACCGTGATGTTGTTCTTGCGCAGGGAGTAAGCGTGCAGGTTCAGTGTGCGCTCCACGATCTCGACCAGATTGATGCGGCTCTTTCCCGGCGCGGGGGGGCGGGAGAAATATGTCAGGTTCTGCACAATCTCAGCCGCGCGCCGTGCCTGCTGCTGGAGCATGCCGAGCTGCTTGCGTGCAGTCTCATTGGTTTCGGTGTCCTGGAGCAGTTCACTCACACCGAGAATGCTGGTCAGCGGGTTATTGAGTTCATGCGCAACGCCGCCAATCATAGCGCCCATGGCAGCCAGGCGTTCGCTTTCCACGACCTGCTGTTCCAGCTTGCGTTCGATGGTGATATCGCGCAGGGAGAAGATCACGCCGCTGATCTTTCCATCTGCATCGACGAGTTGGCTGCCGGCCGCGCGCATGGTCCGCCCGCTGCCGTCGCGATGCCGCGCACCGTACTCCGCCGCGCCAAACGCCTGGTCGCCCGAAACCAGCGTGCGATACAGCGAGACCAGATCCGGCGAGTGATCCTCGAGTTCCGAGATTTTCTTTCCTAACATCTCGTCTGGCCGGTAGCCGAGAAGGGCCTGCGCCCGCGAACTCACGAACGTATACCTCTCCTCCAGGTCCACTACGAGAATCAGATCCGGGAAACTCTCGAGCAACCGGCCGCGGAACTCTTCCTGCTGGGCCAGTTGGCGCTCCATGTTGCGTTTTTCGGTGATGTCGACGAGCGTTCCCTGGTAGCGGATGATATTGCCCGACGCATCCCAGACGGCCCGCGAGGAATCAAGAAAAATGGCAGGCTTGCCATCCTTGCGCTGCAACTTGATTTCGCGGGTGCGTACGCTGCCGCGGTCATCGACCGCGCGGCCTAGCACGGGAGGTCCGCCGTCGAAGCTTAGCGCCGCCGGTTCGACCGAGAGCAAGTCCTTTTTCTCGGCATATCCAAGCATGCTGACCAGCGCTGGATTGGCATCCTGCAGCTGTCCTTCCGGAGTGCTGAAGTACACGCCTTCCTGCAGGGTCTCGAACAACTCCGTGAAGCGCAGTTCCTTCTCGCGCTGTTCGGTTATATCGCGGCCCAGAACGCTCGCGCCGACTACTTCATCTCCCTTGAGAATCCCGTTCAGTACGCAATCAAAATAAAGTGGCCGCGTGTTGTTTTTCAGGCGGATTCGGACCGTTCCCGTCCAACGTTTCTTCTCAAGAAATCTTCCCAGTCCGCGTTCGATTTCATCGCGCAGGGGTTCTTCCAGCAAGTCGTATACCTTGCTGCCCACCAGTTGCGAGTAGGTGAGACCGGTCAGCTCTGCGACGCGGCGGTTCACCGTTCGGAGCGTGCCGTCGAGCGAAACCGCGCAGGCCGGATCATCGAGCGAATCAATAAGCTCCTTGAAGTTGCGCTGCGAGCGCATGATGACCTGGCTGAGCTGATCAAGCTGCTCTTCCGAAGGTGCCGCTCCCACATGGTCTTGCAAGCCTCGCAACAAGCCCTTGAGTTCGCTGACCTCCTGCCGCCGCCCATATGCGTAGATCGCGAACAGCACCGAGAGGCCCAGGATTCCCACGGGAATGGCGCGAAGCGAAAAGGGGACGTTCTCCAGCCGCTCCCAGAGCAAAACGGCGAGGGCGAAGGCCAGGAAGATCATGAACCACAGCGCCCAGCGCCAGAGTTGAGACTCTTCTCGGTCAAGATTTCCGGGGGGACTTGGGCGTGGGGGAAGCGGGTCCGGACTCATAGAATAAGGATCTTGCCTGAGGCCCCATCCTAATGCACCGCAATCGGCCCCAACAACCGGATTGTTTGGCTTCTTGGTTCCAGAGAAACGATAGACTTTCGCCCAAAATGGGAATCGGACGGGCAATTTCATCGTTGAGTTTTCCACAGTCGATGGTGACATCCGTCACAGCCAGCACCCGCGACCAGTCCGTATGGTGGTAGCCGAAAGAACCAGAGCGATTGTTCGGCCCACGTGTGCGCGACGACGAGCGCCCCATCTTCTCGAGCATGGTTTGTGCGAGAAGGGGTTGAGTCGAATCAGCGGAGCTTTATTTCCATGCTCTACAAGACCCTCAGCGCGGCTGTTTATGGCATCGACGCCAATATCATTCAGGTCGAGGTCGACTGCTCGGGCATCAAGTGCGATCAAGACCACTTTCACACCGTAGGGCTTCCAGACGCCGCTGTCCGTGAGAGTCGCGATCGCGTGCGCGCCGCCCTGAAGAATTGCGGCTACGATATCCCCCCGACCCAGATCACCATTAATCTCGCGCCGGCGGATATCAAGAAAGAAGGCTCTGGATTCGACCTGCCCATGGCGCTTGGAATTGTCGGTGCCTACGGCGGACTGACGAAGAAAGAGATCTCCGATTGCCTTTTTGTGGGCGAACTTTCCCTCGATGGCGGCGTGCGCGGTGTGCGCGGCGCACTGCCCATTGCCATCGAAGCCCGAGGACGAAAGATTTCGCGCATGGTTGTTCCCGAAGCCAACGCCAGGGAAGCCTCGATGGTTGGCGGAGTCGACGTGTACCCCGTCCGTTCACTCCTTGACGTAATCCACTTCGTGAACTCGGGGAACGGAATCGTCCCGATCAAAGCGGATAGTGACTCGTTGCTACGCGAGTCGCAGCAGTTCTTCGTCGATTTCAAGGATGTCCGAGGACAGCAGACCGCCAAACGCGCCCTCGAGATTGCTTGCGCCGGAGGGCACAACATCCTGATGATCGGCCCGCCGGGCTCGGGCAAGACGATGCTGGCCAAGCGCATGCCGACCATCCTGCCGCCGTTCACGTTTGAAGAAGCGCTGGAGACGACGAAGATTCACAGCGTGGCCGGGGTCCTGGATTCCGGCACGGGCTTGGTAGGAACGCGCCCTTACCGATCCCCGCACCACACCATCTCGGATGCCGGGCTGATCGGTGGGGGTGTGATCCCGCGGCCCGGGGAAGTCTCGCTTGCCCACAACGGATTGCTGTTTCTTGACGAACTTCCGGAGTTCCCACGAAACGTTCTGGAAGTGTTACGTCAGCCGCTGGAAGATGGGACCGTCTCGATCGCGCGCGCGTCGATGTCGCTCACCTTTCCCGCGCGTTTCATGCTCGCGGCGGCGATGAATCCCTGCCCCTGCGGGTTCCACAACGACCGCACCCGCGACTGTCAGTGCACACCTCCCATGATCCAGCGCTATATCTCGAAAATCTCCGGCCCGCTCATGGACCGCATCGACATCCACATCGACGTACCAGCGGTGAACTATAAGGAAATGCGCTCGAGTACGGAGCCCGAAGGATCAGCCAGGATTCGTGAGCGCGTGGTGACGGCTCGCCAGAAGCAGCTGGAACGCTTCGCCACGTCCCGGCAAAAGCTCTACTGCAATGCGCAGATGAGCTCGCGCCACATCCGAAGCTTCTGCGAACTCTCCGCCGATTGCGAGCGCCTGATTGAGCGCGCTATGACGCAGCAGGGGCTAAGCGCCCGCGCCCATGATCGGACCTTGAAAGTCGCGCGTACCATCGCCGATCTGGAAGACGTTGCCGACCTCGGGCCCAAACACATCGCCGAGGCGATTCAATACCGCAGCCTAGACAGGACGTATTGGGCGTAGGCAGATGTGTGAGCGAAGTGAGATAAAGGAAGGGGGCAGAGTTGAAGATGAGAGATGGTGGAGTGTCGAGAAGCCGCGAAGCGGCGTAACAATAAAGCCCAGGCGCAAGCCGTGGGAGCGGATTCTTGCGCCGCTCCGCGGCATCGTGCCGTTGCAGAAGAATCAGCGGCTTAGCCGGGTTGGAGCTACTGGGAAACACCAACACCGCCTGCCGTCAACGCGCCGCGGAATGTTGTCTGCGCTTTCCCCATTCCTGGCTTCGAAACAGGTGCGGCCCAACCTCGATCAACCGTGGGAGCATTTCGAACACCGAGATCGGACTCCAGGGCATACCCTGGCGAGTGCGGTATCCGCGACGATTGATTTCGTCGGCAATGCGCGCGTAGGAACCCTCCTGAACCAGAAGTTCCATCAGTTGCACTAGGATTTCCCGTTCCTCCGGATTCTCTTCTAACCGCTGGGTCTCGGCCGCCACCCGTAAACCAAAAGGCACATCGCCGGGCAACTGGCTCTCGTGACTTTCAACCTCCCTCTCCCACTCGATGGCGACCAGCTTCCAACCTTTCTCGGTCTGCTGTTTGATATCCGCCTCGGTAGGCGGCCCCGAGACCAACTGACGCACCCTCTCCGTCTTGTTCATGTGTCGACACCCCTCCCTTCGATGTTCGAAGTGATGCGCAGCATTGGAAGTTCCAGACTACGGGAAGAAAAGTCCCGTGCCTGCAACACGCCAGTCTAGTTGGGGCCGAGGAAACCGTCCGCTGCCGGACGGAAGTGTCCGGAATCAGACAGGCGTCGATCCTCGGCGACCTGCCCTATTCAGTCGCCGCGTACGCGCTGGGCGGAGAGAGTTGTGGTATCAGCAGTTTCGACGTGGTTAGGGAGACGTTGCAAGCAACATCTCTTACGAATGATTCGGAACTGCTTTACACCGTCTCCCCGAATCTGAGAAACTCACTCGTGGAAACCAAATCTCCCCTCAACCAAACTTCAGTAACCCATTCGATTGTTATCCTCGATTTTGGGGCCCAGTACACACAACTCATCGCGCGCCGCATCCGGGAACAGAATGTTTTCTCGGTCGTGCTGCCATGTACAGCGTCGCTGAAGGAAGTCAAGAGCTACAATCCGGTCGGAATTGTGCTTTCGGGCGCGCCATGGTCCGTATATGACAAGGATGCTCCGCCCGCCGACGTGCATGTCTTCGACATGGGCGTGCCGGTGCTGGGCATTTGCTATGGGCTGCAGTTCATGGTGCATACCCTGGGAGGCAAAGTGCGCCCGGCGGATAAGCGCGAGTACGGTCGCGCGGAGATCGACATCGTTTCCGACTCCGTTTTGTTTCAAGGGCTCGCCAAGAAACTCGCCGTGTGGATGTCACATGGTGACGAGGCGCTGGAACTGCCTCCTGGCTTCGAGTTGATGGCGAAGACGCATTACGCCGTCGCGGGCATCCAGAATGTCGCGAAGCGATGGTATGCGGTGCAGTTCCATCCTGAGGTGCATCACACCCCACAGGGCACGCAGATCCTGAAGAATTTCGTATTTGAGATCTGCGGCGCAAAACCCACCTGGACGGCGCAGCACTTCATTACCTCGACCATCGAACAAATCAAGCAGCAAGTCGGCGCCGGACGCGCCATCTGCGCGCTTTCCGGCGGGGTGGATTCCTCGGTTGCCGCGGTGCTGGTGGATCGCGCCTTGCGTGATGCGAAAGGCAAGCCTGCCCGGAGCGGGGCCGAAGTGTCGCGACTGACCTGCGTTTTCGTAAATAACGGGGTCCTGCGCAAGAACGAATTCGAAAAAGTGCAAGCCACCTTGCGCGACAAGCTTGGCCTGCATGTCGAGGCCGTCGACGCCACCGACCGCTTCCTCGCAAAACTTGCTGGTGTCAGCGATCCCGAAAAGAAGCGCAAGATTATCGGCAACGAGTTCATCAAAGTGTTCGAGAAAGAAGCCCTGCGAATCGAAAAGACGGAAGGCAAGGTCAAGTGGCTGGTGCAGGGGACGCTGTATCCCGACGTGATCGAATCGCGGTCGGTACGCGGACCGTCGCAGGTGATCAAGTCGCACCATAACGTTGGCGGCCTGCCCGAGAAGATGAAGCTCAAGCTGATTGAGCCTCTCAAGGATCTCTTCAAAGATGAAGTGCGTCGCATCGGACGCGATCTGGGCATGCCGCAGGAAATCCTGCAGCGACAGCCCTTCCCGGGACCGGGGCTCGCCGTCCGGGTGCTGGGCGAGGTTACGCCCGAGCGGCTCCGCTTGCTGCGCGAGTGCGATGACATCGTGGTCAGCGAGGTCAAGGAAGCGGGCCTCTATACCAAGATCTGGCAGTCCTTCGCGGTGCTGCTACCGGTAATGTCGGTGGGCGTGATGGGCGACACGCGGACCTATGGTTACACCTGTGCGATCCGGGCCGTCAGTTCGGAAGACGGTATGACTGCTGACTGGGTTCCGCTGCCTCACGAAGTGCTGAAAACCATCTCCACGCGGATCGTGAATGAAGTGAAGGGCGTCAATCGCGTGGTATACGACGTGACGTCAAAACCGCCCGGGACGATCGAGTGGGAGTGAGTACCACCGATTAGCTAGTAGCTGTTAATTCTCACTCTTTAACGGACCAATCTGGGCCGCTGAACCAGAGCCGTCGTCGCGCGCCCAACTCTCGCAGCTTGCGTTACTTCCGTCTAGTTTCTGCATGATCTTTCCTTGCTCGCCTACCAGATTCGTCCTACAACGACAATCACAATCAAGGCGACCAATGTGAGATTGCTTGTGTTGGATTGATTTCGGACGGTGTAAGCCATGTTCCACCCGGTACGGTCGACGCTCTCCCCCTAGCTCTACTCCTGGCCTTCACTTCCACCAAGGTTTACTCACAGAGCTCGATCGATGATGTACATATTTCCGCGCGGGCAAGTTCAGTCCAACTCGCCACGGCTTCCCCTGCCCCCCGGTTCGCTGGCGGCGCTCTGATTCGAACCAGCACTGACCTGGTCATGGTGCCGGTTACGATCACCGACGACATGAACCGTCCGGTGACCGGACTGGACCGCAATAACTTCCGACTTTTTGAAAACAAGCAGCCGCAGGAAATCAAGAACTTCTCCAGCGAAGACACCCCGGTTTCGATCGGCATCATTATGGATGTCAGCGGCAGCATGGCGAACAAACTCGAGCGGGCGCGTGAGGCTGTCCGCCAGTTCTGCGAAGCTTCCAATCCGCAGGACGAGTTTTTCATGCTTACCTTTTCCGATGTTCCACGGCTGGCCACTGACTTCACCGATCGCCCTGAGGAAATTGAGAACGCGCTGCTCACTGCCCAACCGAAAGGCCACACATCGCTCTTAGACGCCATCTACATAGGAATCCGTAAAATGAAAGATGCCCGCTACTCGCGGCGAGCCCTGCTGATCATCTCCGATGGCGGAGACAATCACAGCCGTTACAGCGAGCGCGACGTCAAGAGCGCGGTCAGGGAAGCTGACATTCTCATTTATGCAGTCGGCACATACGATCGATACGCCAACACACAAGAAGAATTGTTAGGCCCGGAACTGCTGCAGGACGTCGCCGGAGTGACCGGCGGGCAGTCCTACACAATCAGCAATGTGGCGGAGATGCCTGAGGTCACGCGCGCGATCGGTACTCGCCTGCGGCACCAGTACATGCTGACCTACCGTCCGCAGACGCGCTCCCACGACGGAAAGTGGCACAAAATCAATGTGAAGTTGCTCCTGCCGAAGAAGTGGCCCACGTTCCTACGCGTAAGCGCGCGGACCGGATACTACGCCGGGGCGGAGTGATGCCACTTCCACTTAGGGATGCCCTTGTCCCCGAGCGATAGCCTCGCATACCATCGAGGCTGCTCGGTTCGTTCTGTGGGGATTCCTCTCTGCGTCAAAGGGTCTGATTGCCATTCTCTTGTGCTGACCTCCGGTTATCGTGTCGAGCTTGGGCGCGGCTCGGGGCATTGTTTCTTGTCTCATCGATTCGCGCGCAAACCCCCGCAGACTCGCCCTCGGTAACGATCAAGAGCAGTGTGCGCCTGGTGCAAGTGGATGTCATTGCGAAAGACAAGCATGGAAATCCAGTGGCTGGGCTCGAGGCGAACGATTTCATTCTGCTCGATGATGGAAAGCCGCAGAAGGTCAGCCACTTGTCAGTCGAGGGCGCGGCCTCTCCTCCTAGCGGCGAAAGAACTGCTCCATCGTCTACGCACCAGGCGATGCATACGGCCTTCTCGAACAGCCATCCGGAGAATGCAGTGCCAACCGTCATCCTCTTCGACGTTCTAAATACGGCGGTCGAAGATCAGTCGGCCATGAAGAAGGGGTTGCTGCAATCGCTGAACCGGATCAAGGAAGGAACTCCGGTTGCGCTTCTTATTCTGGGCGACGACCTGACCGTGGTCAGCGATTTCACCACCAGCACGATTTCACTCAGCAAGGCTGCAGGGAATGGCTTGGGCGTTCGCCCGGAAGGCTTCGGTCCTGCCATCACAGCGCGCAAGACGGGGAATCCCATACGCGACAGTATGATCTACAAAGCCACGTCGCATGCCTTTCGCGTGGAAGATCGTGAGCGGACGGTCCGCACTCTGGCGGCCTTAAATGTGATCTGTGAGCAGTTGCGACGCATGAAAGGACGGAAGAGTCTGCTATGGGTGACGGGCGGATTAGCCGCTTCGGGAGCAGCAACTGAAGTCGAGGACGCCATTGACAAATTGAATGACGCCAATGTCGCCGTGTACACAGTGGATGCCCGCGGAGTGCTGCTCGATCCGGGAGTCTCTGCAGACACAGATACGAACGACTTAACAGCGCCGCTGCAGGAGGAAAGGGAATTGCGCCGTGGCGACGTTCTAGCGGTCATCGCCAATAGCACCGGCGGCGTCGGCTACCACAATACGAACCGCCTCGACGGCGCGATCAGCCAGGCGATGGAGGACCGCAGTCTCGTCTATGTACTCGATTACTATCCTCTGCACGGGGACTGGCGTGGGAAATTGCACAAACTGGAAGTGAAGACGTCGCGCGCCGGCGTGCGGCTTCGCTATCGCGCCAGCTATCGCGCAACTCTGCCCACGCGTCCTAACCCACAAGAGCAGCAGCAGATGCTGGCGGAGCTATCATCGTCTCCGCTGGACTATCCTGGTATCCATTTCAGCGTGGACCTCAACCCCGGACACGCTTCCGATGCCGAGTTCGTGTTGCATGTGCCGGCCGCAGAGCTGCAATGGTCCTCGGAAGAGGAGAAGATGTCGGCAAGCCTGCAGGTCTGGTTCGTCCAGAAACGCGCCGCCGGCGACGACCTAACCACCACGAGTTCGAAAAGCGATTTTCGCTTGTCCACGGATGCGTATCAGACCGCGCTGCAGGACGGAGTGGCGGTTGCTAGTGAAGTGATCGTAAAACCGTCGGCAACGAAGGTTCGTGTGCTGCTACGCGATGGAAACTCCGGAAAGATGGGCTCGGTCGATGTGCCGGTCGACTCGAATCTTGCTGCGCAGCCTGCCCGCTGATTAAGCCCCAGGCTTACGCCGGTTAGGAATCGCGGTGCACTGTGTCCATGGAGAATGCCGGCAGGCAGACTGCAATGTATTCTGCCCCGCCGTCCTCTGGAGTTGAATAGCGCACCCACTCGCCCGCATGGGCGACGACGGCTTGGCCAGCCTTAACGTCAAGCACGCCCTGCTTGTGCTCCACGCGCAGCGTTCCCTTCAACACAATTGTGAACTCATCGAATTCTGGAGTCTGCCCGGGCTCGAGCCATCCCTGTGGACTGCGCATGTGGGCAACGCTGGCCGTGGATGTTTTAGAGTTCACTCGTCCGACATATTCGTCGATGATCTTAGGCTTGTTACCGGCCGCTTGAATGCGCGTCGATTGCGGGATGAGAGTTGGCATAGTTGTTTTGCGGAATCCGGGAATTCCGCGGGGGTCTAGATTACAACAGTTCCGAGCGGCAGGGTTCAGGGGCCAGGGGTCAGAGGCTAGAGTTCAGAAATCACCAATGCGGCGACAATTCCTGGTCGTGATTCTCTCGCGTCTGATCCCTGATCCTGCCCCCCGCCCCATGACCCCTACAGAGGCAGAGACTGCAGCGCCAAATCCACAGCGCGGTTCATCTCCCCAGCAGTCGCGCCGTTGACCGCTTGTACGCCCAGCCCATTCATCAGGATCATGACCAAACGGGCAAGGTCCCTGGGATCGACTTCCTGCCGGAGATCGCCTTCTGCCCGGGCACGTTGCAGGCGTTTCTGCAACTGGGCGAGCCCGGCCTTGCGCCAGTCGACCATCGCCCGTTTCACGCCCTCGTTTCCAGAGCCGCAGGCCAAGCCCCCTTGGATCGAGAGGCACCCCGGAGGGTGATTAGGGTCGCCGAGGAACTTGACGCTCATCTGCAATAGAGCCTCGACGACCGCCCGGGCAGTCTTCAGATTGAGGGCCTGCGGCAAGAACGACAACGGCCCGGCGTTATATTGCTCCATCACCCTTCGGAACAATGCCTCTTTGTCTCCGAAGGTGGAATAGAGACTAGACCGGTTAATCTTCATGGCTTTGGTCAGGTCGTCGAGCGATGTGCCTTCGTACCCTTTCTGCCAGAAGACGCGCATCGCCGCGTCCAGCGCGTCTTCCTCCCGGAACCTGCGGGGGCGTCCCATCCGCGCCAGGTTGTCTTTTGCGGGCTCCATAACACCTTCGATGCACTTTTATACCATCCAGTTCAAAAAAGATGAATCCACGGGGAATCGGCTCACATCTGAACCGTACGGTCCAAAAGTGGCCGCAGAAATGGAGAATGTCATGGCAGGCAAACTGGAAGGGAAGATCGCACTCGTTACGGGCGGCAGCAGCGGAATCGGGCTCGCCACGGCGCAGAACTTCGTCAAGGAAGGCGCGTTCGTCTACATCACGGGCCGTCGCCAGGCGGAATTGGACAAAGCCGTAAAAGCAATCGGTGGAAGCCAGGTGAAGGCCGTGCGCGCCGACTCTTCGAACCTCGGCGACCTCGATCGCCTGTTCGCGCAGATCAAACAGGAGAAAGGACGAGTGGATGTGGTCTTCGCCAATGCTGGCTTAGGCAGCCTCGCTCCGCTGGGTACGATCACAGAAGAACTCTATGATCAGACCTTCAACACCAATGTGAAGGGCGTGCTCTTCACGGTGCAGAAGGCGCTACCGCTGATTCCGGATGGCGGGTCGGTTATTCTAAACGCGTCGATCGTTTCGCAGAAGGGTATGCCGGCATTCAGCGTGTACTCCGCCACGAAGGCCGCGGTCCGCTCGTTTGCCCGCAGCTGGACGAATGACTTGAAGGATCGCAAGATCCGTGTGAACGCCATCAGCCCCGGGCCGATTGATACGCCAATTCTTGATGGATTGGCGGAAACGGAAGATGGGCGCAAAGGTATAAAGGACCACCTGACCTCGCTTGTGCCTCTTGGAAGGATGGGGCGACCCGAGGAGATTGGCAACGCGGCCGTGTTCCTCGCATCTCAGGATGCGAGTTTTGTGACCGGCGTGGAGTTGTTCGTAGACGGTGGAATGGCGCAGGTGTAAGGCAGGGAGACCAAAATCGCCAGCCACGAAGGACACTCAGGTTCACGAAGGAAAAGCCACCCACCACGGAGGGCACGGATGTACACAAAGGAAGAGCAAGATTTTTCCTTCGTGTGCCTTCGTGTCCTTTGTGGTTATTGGGTTGGTTCTGAGATCCAACGCGAAATCGCGGTGACCAGTTTTCGCGGGGCGAATCGCGTCGATTGCACGACGATCCAGTTATGTGCGCCGGAGATGGCTAAACCGCGGCCTTCCATAACCGCGCGGTAGCCATCGAGCGCGACTTTTTCAACATTCATGGCCCCGAGTTGCTTGAAGAGGCGAGACTTGTCATTGCCCGCGCGCTTGGCAAATCCGGTATGCGTGGCTCCGGGGCAGAAGCACGTCACCGTCACGCCGGAGTTACGGACTTCGTTGGCGAGTGCCTCGGAGAAAGAGATGACGTAGGCCTTGGTGGCGTAGTAGATGGCCATCAGTGGGCCGGGTTGAAATCCGGCAGTGGACGCGACATTCATGATGCGGCCGCTGCGATGTGCCAGCATCGGCGGCAGAAAGAGGCGAGTAAGTTCGGTCAGTGCTGTGATATTCAGTTGGATCTGGCCGAAGATTTCTTGGTTCGACATCTGCGCGAATTCGCCGAAGGCGCCGAATCCGGCGTTATTGATCAGGATGTCGACGGCGATTTCTTCGGTTTGCAATTGATCGAAGAGGAACTTCGGAGCCGAAGGAGTGGCCAGATCGAGGACGACGGTCTTGACCGTAACATTCTGCGCCCGCAGTTCGGCCGCAACCTGGGCCAGCTTGTCGCCGCTGCGGGCAACGAGTACGAGATTGTGATGATCGCGAGCGAAGAGCTTGGCGAGTTCGTATCCGATGCCGCCGGACGCGCCGGTGATGAGCACGGTAGACATGCGGATATTCTAGCGGGATTCGTGTAGCCTCGGACGCCACGTCCGGGGTTGCGCGCAAAGCGCGCAATGGAAACCGTACGCCGGTTGAGATCAATGCTGTGTGGTTAATGATTCGAGGATCAGTTACGCCGAAATAGAAGCGCACACGCTCGATGTGACGTCAGCCGCGGACACGCGTCACTTCGCTCCGCGGGGCGGACGAGGCGTCCGCCCCTACACGAGCTTCGTAATTGCGACGCCGCATCACCCGCTCAATGCTTCGCTTCGATTGTGACTATTAGCTTGCAATAGCCGCCGCGGTCGTTGTCTATCGATCGGCACTTGGAAGAACAGTCGCCGCCGTATTTTTCAACCTCCTGGCGGCATGCTTCGAGCGATGAGAATTGGCCCGCATAGCTGAGAGAATTTTGATGGATGTTCTCGTGTCCTATCCAGACTTGGGAGCGGCGACTCGCGAGGAACGCGACTATCCCTAAGAAGATGGCGACAGTGGTTATGACGGTATAGCGCCGCATGTCAGAATGTTAACTGACCACAACAGAACGCAATTGATGTGAGCGAAACCCGACACGCGTCGCTTCGCTCCGCGGGGCGGACGAGGCGTCCGCCCCTACACGAGCTTTAATTATGCGTGTACCAGTTCTACTCCGTAGATTGAGTGCCAACTGGTTGCCGCTTTCAACTTGTCGTTGACGTTGTTGATGTTCTTTACGCCTTCGGTCTCAAGCCATTTGCGGAACGCCGCCGCTCCCTGCTTCGCGTACACCGGGATGCCATCTTTCCAGGTCGCTCGGCCGCAGAGCACGCCGTTGAACTTCACACCTGATTCTCCTGCGAGTTCGAGCGTCTCGCTGAATTCCGCGTTGCTCACGCCAGCCGACAGGTAAATGAACGGCTTGGTCGCGACGCTAGCGGCCTTGTGGAAGTGATCGATGGCTTCTTTCTTGGTATAAGCCTTGGTGCCGCCGAAGCACTTCACGCCTTCCACGAATTTCATGTTGACGGGTACTTCGACCTTAAGCACGTCGACGCCGTAGCGGTCTTTCGAGAACTCGCGCATGCTCTCGGTTACGATGTGCGGTTTCTTCTTGGCGTACTCGGCGCCCTTCTCATCGGCGCCCTCTTCGTATCCGACGAACTCCAGGAAGAACGGGATGTCGTTGGCGCGGCACTCGTCGCCGATGCGCTCGACCCAGGCGTGCTTGATCTCGTTGACGTGCTTGGGATCGTCCGGTGTGTAGTACAGCAGGATCTTCACGCAATCCGCGCCCGCTTCCTTCAGGCGGCGCGCCGACCACACATCGAGCAGATCGGGCAGGCGGCCGGGACCGGTCTTGTCGTATCCCGTCTTTTCATAGGCGAGGAGCAGGCCGGCATTCTTGGCGCGGCGCTTCGAGGCTGGCAGTCCCCACTCGGGATCGAGCAGGATGGCGGTGGCATGCGGGGTGAGAACTTCCGATACGAGCGACTTGAACTCTTCCATCATGGCGTCGGTGACTTCGGCGCCTTTTTCCTTGGCCAGCGATTTCTGCAGCGAACCGCGCTGGTCCATGGCCGCGGCCGCGATGACGCCGCGTTCGTTAGAGACTTTCTTAAGGCCGGCCAGTTTGCCCGGGGTAAGCTTCATGAGACTCCTCCTGATAGGAACGGAATGAATGCTGGAAACTAGCTATTGTATCCCAATGAGATAGCGAAATTAGAGCGTTGTTGGGCGCTTTTAACCGATCAGAATTCCTTATCGGAACTAGAAGCAAAGCTTTCAACCGTTTGCAGAGACGACACGATCGTAACCTTCGAGATCGCATTCGCGACGTGCACCCTGCTGTGTACCCCGCGTTTGTTGCGACAAGCTACCGCAGCCACTCGTGGTGATACTCCAGGAAAAGGTACAGCAACCGGAGCGCCAACAGCACCACTGCCGTCTTGACACATGTCCGCAAGATTTGTTCCCAGTCTCGTGTAAGACCTGCGACGATCTGCGGGTCCGACCTGGAGGTCAGGCCCAGCCGCCGAGGGAGAGTCCTCCTCACCGTGAAAGTCGCGATGGGAAAAACGGGAATCCAGAGAGCGACAAACCACCGGGTGGAATCGTATTCCTCTGATTGTCCCGATGGATCTCGGTGGAGGTTCCGCTTCCCGAGGAATCTGAATCCAATTCCAGAACGGTCATACGATCCACGGCTGAGGATCCTGTGCTGCGTGCGGGCCCGCTCCAGCTTCTGAGCGTGATCGTAGGCGACCCTGTGCGATTGGACCTCTTTGATCGAAAGTCTTCTCCGTGCGAGTTCCGAGTCGAGGACAAGCCTGGCGTCATCCGTGAGTTGCTCACGCTCCACGGCTAACTGCAGTACTTCGTCGTCGGTGAGGCTTTGGTATTCGGGCATGTGCTCGTGCATTATGCACCCGATCCACGTGAAATACGACCGCCCGACTGAGCCTCCGCCCAGCGACGCGTGACCGTGGTCACTGACTGGTCGCCTCGTTAGACCTATGCTGTTGTTGCTAAGTCACCGCCCCCAGAGGTGACACCGATGTTGCTGTTCATGATCCCCTGCGCGGCGGGAGCCGTCCTGCTCTTCGCTCTCGGAGTGTTCGACGATTTCCGGGACGTCTGGACGCACCCCGAGCACAAAGAGATCGAAGAATTCCCGCACCATCCTTCAGGCCTGAGAATCGAAGACGCGAAAGCCTTCCGTCAGCATCCTGAACACTCACCGACCGACTCTGCTGCGCGAAACCGGGTGATTCCGATGCCGGAGCCGAGAGAGACTGCAGCCAGTCCCGGCACCCATTCGGAAACCAAAGGAACAAGGGTTGTATAGTGGTACGGCCGCTTCGATTCGATCTGCCGATTTGTAAACCAGGCTGGAATTCAGTTATCAAACTCAGAAGCAGATCCATACGAACCAGGAAGAGGGAAAGTCCACTATGCCGATCGCTACTATTAATCCTGCTACCGGAGAAGTCATCAAGACCTTCCAGCCGCTGGCGGAAGCCGAAATCGAAAAGAAACTGCAACTCGCGGTCAGGACCTTTCAATCCGAGCGCAAGACGCCGTTCGCTGTGCGCGCCCAGCGCATGCGGAAAGCCGCCGAGATCATCGAACGCGACAAGGACAAGTTCGGCCACCTGATGACGCTCGAGATGGGCAAGACCTACAAATCCGCGGTAGCCGAGGCCCTTAAGTGCACCACAGCCTGCCGCTACTACGCCGAGAATGCGGAACGCTTTCTCGCCGACGAGGTGGTGGAGACGGGTGCGAAAAAGAGCTTTGTGCGCTATTTGCCGATTGGGCCAGTCCTGGCGGTGATGCCGTGGAACTTTCCCTTCTGGCAAGTATTCCGTTTTGCTGTGCCTGCGCTGATGGCCGGCAATGTTGGCCTGCTGAAGCATTCTTCGAATGTGCCGCAGTGTGCGCTGGCGATCGAGAGCATTTTCCTGGAAGCGGGCTTTCCCGAGGGCGCTTTCCAGACGTTGCTGATCGGCTCTTCGCAGGTGGACGCGCTGCTCAATGATCCGCGAGTGGTAGCGGCGACGCTGACTGGCAGCGAGCAGGCCGGCATTCAGGTGGGTGTAGGCGCTGCCAAGCGGATCAAGAAAGTCGTGCTGGAGTTGGGCGGCAGCGATCCGTTCATCGTGATGCCCAGCGCCGATCTCGAAGCCGCCGTCTCGAACGCCGTTCAAGCGCGTATCCAGAATAATGGCCAATCCTGTATCGCCGCCAAGCGGTTCATCGTCGCCGAGCCCATTGCGGATGAGTTCGAGCGCCGGTTCGTCGCGAAGATGGAGGGCCTGCAGCGTGGGCGATCCGTTCGATGAGAAGACTGAGTTGGGTCCGCTCTCGACTCCCGATGCGGTGAAAGACCTCGATGCCGATGTGCACAAGTCCGTCAAGGCAGGGGCGAAGCTGTTAACCGGTGGACATCCGCTGAAGCGTCCGGGAAATTTCTACGCACCCACGGTGCTGACCAATATTCCCAAAGAGTCGCCCGCTTACGGGGAAGAGTTCTTCGGCCCCGTGGCTTCCATCTTCCGGGTCAAAGGTGTTGACGAAGCGATCCAGTTAGCGAACGACGTCCGTTTCGGCCTGGGCTCGAGCATCTGGACCAACGACGAAAAAGAGCGGGAGCGCTTCATTAACGAGATCGAAGCCGGGATGGTGTTCATCAACAAGATGGTGGCATCGGACCCGCGCATTCCCTTCGGGGGAGTGAAAGCTTCGGGCCACGGACGAGAACTCGGCATGGTAGGCATCCGGGAATTCGTGAACGCAAAGACAGTCTGGATCGCGTAAGTGAAACCCCGCCTGCAACAAGTCGAGGCGAGCCGTCACGGAGTCGGATGATCCGTTGGTGGGGAACTCTCCGCCGTTTCTTCCGTCAACAAATCCAGCCACGGACAAGCGTCAGACTCCAGCCGGTGGACTGCCGCCTGCATTTTGTCTCCCAGTTCGTCGTAACGGACCCACACCACGCGATACCGGGCCTTCTTCTTTCCGTAAAGAATCCCGATGACATCGCCGGACTTGAGATCAGCATCGAGCCCGGAGAGTAACGCTCCAGACAAACTGATGTCGCGTGCATGAGCCTCCTGCAGGAAGCGCTCCCCCTGAGTGTCGACACCCCAAACCAATAGCGGAAGATCGAGTGGCTTGCGCGGCTCGCGACGGCGGTCGAAGGTACGAAGGATGCCCATATTGGCTCTCTCACCCTATCGTCATCGCATGGCAGGGTAAAGGTTACGCCGCCGCGTGATTGAGTCAAAAGTCGGTGGCGCGTTCCCACTTCGGGAAAGTTCAAGAATGGGTACGTTGAAGAATGAGAATGCCCCTACTCACCGCTTCAGGGTGAGTCCGGTCAGGAGCTTCTGCTGCTCGGCGATCAACTCCTGCACGCCCTTCCGCGCGAGCCCTAGCATCTTCGCCAACTGCGCGTCGTCGAAGACCTGGTGCTCGGCAGTGGCCTGCAGTTCCACCATCTTGCCGCTGGCAGTCATGACGAAGTTCATGTCGACGTCGGCGCGGGAGTCTTCTTCGTAGCAGAGATCCAGCAGGATTTCGCCGTCGACAATTCCTACGCTCACGGCAGCGACGAAATCTTTAAGCGGAACGGCATGGCAGAGTTCCAGCCTCCACGAGTTTCTCCAGTGCCAAGCCTAAAGCGACGAAAGCACCTGTGATCGACGCCGTGCGGGTCCCTCCATCGGCCTGAATGACGTCGCAATCGATCCAGATCGTGCGCTCGCCGAGTTTCGCGAGATCGGTCACCGCCCGCAGCGATCTCCCGATCAGGCGCTGAATTTCGTGAGTTCGCCCGCTCTGGCGTCCTTTGGAGACTTCGCGGGGCGTACGAGTCAGTGTGGAGCGGGGAAGCATGCTGTATTCGCTGGAAATCCATCCTTTGCCCGAGTTGCGCATGAATTGCGGAACGGTCTCCTCGATCGATGCTGTGCAAATGACGCGTGTGCTGCCCACTTCAATCAGTGCCGAACCCTCGGCAGTAGTGATGAATTCGGGAGTGATCTTTACGGGACGAAGCTGATCTGGAGAGCGGTTATCCGAGCGATAGAACATGACTGGCGATTGTAAATGATCCTGGACTTGTGGCCTTTGATCGAGACGGCGCTCAAGGCGCTGACTCGGGGATCGTACGACTCAGCAAAGATCGCTAAGATCCGCGAGATCATGGAGCGCACGAAGCGAGAAATTGAACTTCTGGAGAAACCCGTAGTTCGGAGGCACGGGCGATCCAAGTCCTCAGGAGACCTTCAGCGGTACCTTGAGCACCCCAGACCGTCCACTCACCTTGTCGCGCACCACAAAGCTAAGCTCGTACGCTCCGGGTTGGAGCTCAATCGCGTTGCTCAACGCGAATCCCTTGAGCTTGATTTGCTCGAGCGTCGCTGGAGCCAACTGGCTATTGGCGCTGAATGTGATGGTCTGCCTCGCGACTGCGTCAGAAATTGCGCTAACGGTAATATCTAACTTCAAGTCGCTAGACCCATTCGACGGAATACGCGAGTTCGGGCCAAATGTGATAACAAACGGACACTTTTTCTTCGTCCCCGCATCTTCGGAAGGCTTCCAGGTGACTGTAAATGAAATGGCATCGGGGCCGGATTCCAGCTCAGCGGGGGAGGCAACTTCCAGGCTGGCATCTCGAAAGAAACCGGTGGGGGCAAGCACATGTGCCCCGGGAACATTCACCGAGATCTTGAGCGTGCACCAGTCGGAACGGCACTCGCGGAAGGCCTCGGGCGGTATGAGCACATCGTAAGCGGCCCGGTTACCTTCCGTTAGATCGCCGAGTTGGGGAAAGGCGTCGCCCGTGCCATGCAATTCGCGCCCGCCCGTCACCCGAGCCAGACTCGCCATCGCGTGAAGAACATTGATTTCTACCTGGATAGTGGGGTCAGTCCGAACTACGACCGGGTATAACGCAATCTCCGAACGCTGCACCGCTCCGATCGACTCTTTCCACAAGGCTTGTAACTTCTCGACTTCATCATCGCGTCAGCAGGTGACGCTGCCGGGCGAGTGTGGCCACTCTGCTTTGCTTTTCTTCCACCTCGAAGGGAATTATGCTGCTGACCCACACCAACGACTTGCGCCCGGGCACAGTGGAGGCGTACCGGGCTACCGTCTCCATCGCAGCAAGCACGTATCCGGGATATGCCCTTTCAGTTTCATAGGCGGCAGCAAATCTGCCAGTTCCCTTACAAAAGTCCACCCATCGTCGGGTCTCGGCCTCTATTTCGGATGAAGCCGCAGCTGCTGGCTTTCGTTTGTGCAGTTCCGCATCCGTGAGCTCCAAGGCCGCAGCGAGAGTTGCCGAACCAGATTGGTATTCGTGAACAGGATTCAACTTTCCGTCGTGGTCGAGTACGAACAAGGTTGCCGGGGCATTTTGGGAGGCTAAGCCGGACAAGTACTTCAGCGCACCAGCTCGAACATCTTTGTCGTCGCGCCAACGGGTGTGGATCGTATCCAGGACGACAACGACAAGGCCGCGGCCGTCGCTGCTGCTGATTAGGGCCGCGGGCTGCGCTTGCTTGCCGCCTTCGGACGATGGGGCCACAATCTGAAAACCGCCTGACGTGGTCTTTCCTGCGACCTCGATCGTGAAATCATCGCTTCGGAGCGCGGGAAGGGGAGCACCCTTCGCGTCCGACACCAGAACGCCAACCCGCAATCTCCCGTTGGGGTTCGAGTTGTCTGTGGACTGACTGCGCACAATGAGTGTGCACAGCAGAGTAATCAGGGCCGGGAGAAGAAGAACAGAGAGGAGGGCGCGCCTCACAGATAGGTCCTCCCATGGACCGGTAGCAAGATATCAGCGGTTCCTGAAATAAACAACAATGAGGCTGGATGCGGTGGTCTGGATTGGCGGTGCTGATTCAGAAGTTGGGCTTGTCAGACCGTCATCAGAGCTGTGGAATTCATCCCGCTATTGTCCGACCTGCAGTTGCGTGGCTAGCTGATTGACCGCTGCTACATCGTAGTAGGAAGAAAGATCGGCATGGCCCGCTAGCGTGTCTCGCTGCTTCCCATCCACCAGGATTTTCACCTTTAACAGGTTCGGAGTGTTCACCGAGACCGTCTGGATCAGTGAAGCCACGGTGAGTTGCTCGACCAGCACGCCGGAGCGGTGGGTATCGGCGAAGGCGGAGTTTACATCGATGACGGCGACTCCGGGGTCGACCAGATAGACGCTGCGAATCTCAGCGCCCGCGCCCAGATGATGCGGCGAGTTCTTATCAAGGTAGATCGACAACAACGCTCGTAACAACTCTTCGGCGCGCTGCTGACGGCCGGAGGGCATGGGAATCTGGGCTGACTCTCCGCGCAGCGTACCGTCGTCGTCGCGAGCGACGAAGAGTACGACTCTCTCGCTCGGTCCGGAGACGGGCGGAGCGAGCGGGCGGGTATCGACCGCAGCGGCGGGAGGTACCGCCGCCGCATTCTTCCGCATATGCCACGCGTAAAGACTCAGACCGAGCGCTGCTGCCAGCAGGATGGAGAAGCCGATAACAAGATGTCGCGGGATCACAGTGTCCACCTCATGGGGCATTCCCTAACTGGTCGCGTACCGCCGCAATCGCTGTTGCGACCGCGCCGGCGACGAGCTGCTGGTAGTCGGGCGCAGTCAGTTGAGAGAGATCGGATCCTTGCGGCGCAACCTCGATCGCGATGGCGGGTCCGGTCAGGTTGTTCAGGGGCCTGAGCGGAGCCGAGAGAGTACGAACCGGGAGCTGACGTTTCTGCAATTCGCTGGCGATGGCGGAGGCCGTGCTCTGGCTCAAGGGCAGGGCCGGATGTTGCGCGGTAGTCCAAGAGCGGAAGGGGCCGCGATCATCCTCTCCGTAAGGAAGCAGCGCGGTATAGACGCGCACACCGTGGCCGCTGGAACTGGCGTGCACTGCAATGTAGATCGCGGCATGATCGGCGTTGGCGAAGACGGCACGCTGATCGACAGAAAGATTTGCATCCGAGTCGCGCAACACCAACGTTGAGATGCCGCGGCTTTCCAGTTCCTGCCTCAGGCTGCGAGCCAGAGCGACCGTCACGTCCTTTTCCGCCAGTGTGGTGCTGAGAGTTTCCCCGTGATCGTCACCGCCATGGCTGGCATCGACGACAGCGAAATAGCGGCGGGATGGGGGTGGGGCCGGAGCGGACGGCGCGGTGCGGGCTGTGGCGTGGTAGCAGGGGGAGTAGTGCGGCGGAGGGTGTCGCGCTCTGCACAGGGGTCGAAGTGGGTGAGATTGCGATCGTGCGTCCTTCATTGGCGAAGCTGGCGATCACCGGGACGGTCGCATTGACCGTGACCACTGCCGAACCGTTGCTTTCGCCGTAAGTGGCGGAGGCGATCACCTTGCTGCCGAAGGTCAGCGTGGGCGAGGCTGGGCCGACCAGGGGCTCGCGGGAGAATGTCATCCGCAGCACGCCAGCCTCGGTGGCGATGGTGGGGTTCACCGGCGCAGTGAAATGAAAGACCAGCTTTGGCGGATTATCGCCAGAGAGCGATGCCGTGAAATGCGTGGCCACGTTTCCGATGAAAAGCCGGTCGGACACCTCGTGCAGCGAGACGGGTCCACCGAGAATGCGAGGCAGCAAGCCGCTGAGCGAGCCCACAGGCACGAGGCCGCGCTTGTTCTCCATCAGAAACTTTCCGCCGAGTTCGGCGTCCCGACCCTGCACGCGCGCGCGAGCTTTATTCACTTCAAACTCGGCTTGCACGTTGTTGTAGCGGAGGCGCCAGCGGGAATTGTCGGCTTTGGCGGTAACTCGGCCCAGTGGTTCCAACAACTCCAGGAGCCCGACGTATCCATGGCCTTCTCTTTGAACCAGTGGGACCCAGTAGTTGGCCGCAACCGAATAAACGGAGAGATGCTTTTCGGGAGCGGCTCCTGAGAGCAGGAGCGTGCACATCAGAAGCAGGGTTAACAACTGAAACGAAGTACGGAGGCGAGACGACTCCGCGACAGCCGCCGGGCCCGCGGCGTTGCCTTGACTG
>CAVUOS010000041.1:0-44049 GCA_963743105.1 Terriglobia bacterium | reverse complement strand
AAGACCAATAGTGTCGCCGATCGTAGCCAGATGGCTGCGGCATACAAACAGAGCCATCTCAAGCAGGAACATTACGATCGCCAGGCGCAACGCCCCTTCACGGTCACCGCGGCCTCGGAGATAGTTCCTGCGGGCAAGAAAAGCTCCGCCACCCAGTCCAAAGACGAGCACAAGCAGAAAGATGATCCTCTGGGCTTCTTCGGCCAAGGATTTCTTCTTGGTGCTGACCATCCGTCCGGGCTTGGTCCAATCGCCAATGAGACGGAAGAACACGGGCTTGCCTTGAAATGCGGCGGCCTCCACGCGCAGTGGACGGGTTGTGCCGGGCCAGACGCCCGTCCAGGCCATGCGCGCATCAGAGGAGGCGAGGGAGTTCCATGCCGGTTCGGTGGGCTGGAATCTTGAAGGATCCAGACCTGCGGCGCTGAACAGGATGTTCCAGTCATAGGGTATGGCTTTCTGCTGTTTGGTGGAGTCTCCGCTGGCTGGCAGTTTTTGCTGCGGAATCGCCTGGAAATCGGTCAACCGGCCCTGGGGATCGAGTTCCAGGTTGATCATGCCCGAGGTCACGGGCGGCGGGTCATTCTCTTGAACGATTCCAGGCGTCAGCAGATTGTCATGGAATTCATTGGCGACCATGTCTTCGGGACTCTGGCGGTACCAGTACTGCAGCAGAGAAGGTCGCGCCGCAAGAACATTGTTCCAATCAGGGCGAGGCCTATCGTTCTTCTCGACTGCTTGCAGGAAATCGCCGTCGATATCGAGGCCGGATGCGCTGTCGGCGGGGCGGCCTTCGTAGCCGAGATGGGCGATGATTTCGTGAGCCTTCTGAGTGAGGACCTCCGGAGTCAACTCCAGGCTCATCTTGTCAAAGGCGTTGTAGTGAATGGAGTAACCGACCGAGAACGCCAGCCCGAGAAGCACAGCGGCAAGAATCGCGACGGCTACGGGAGGACGGAATCCTTCCGACTCTCCGGAGGCAGCGACCATTTGCGGGGACGGCGTTTCTCCAGCAGCTAAGGCGGCGGCGAGCGGGTCCCCTCCAGGCAAAGCTGCGGATACTGCGAGCGCGTTGACAGGGCGGGACGACGGTTCGGTCTCGAGACAACGGAGAATCACTTTTTCGACGATGGGGTCGAGATCTTTGACGACGAAGGACGGGCGGCTTGGGGTGCGGTCGTCGTGACCGTGCAGAACTCCTGCTGCTTTTTCTGCGAAGGCGCGTTTGCCGGTGAAGATTTCGTACAGCACAAGACCCAGCGCATAGATATCGCTGAGCATGGTGACTTCCCTGCCTTCGATTTGCTCGGGGGCCATGTAGGCGGGAGTACCGCTGCGGACCTCAGGGCCGCGAATGTCGTCGGCGACGCCCGCCAAACCGAAATCGGTGATGACGACTTGTCCGCGGCCGTCCAGCATGATGTTGGCAGGTTTCAGGTCGCGGTGCAGGACGCCTTTGGTGTGGGCGGCGGCGAGGCCGGCACAGATCTGGCGAGCGATCTCGACGGCTTTGTCTGGCGGAAGGCGGCCGATGCGACGCAGCAGGGAGGCGAGGTCTTCGCCGTCGACGTACTCCATGGTGAAGAAGGTGGCGCCATCGACATCACCGACGTCGTATACGCGGCACACGTTGGGATGCGAGACGCGCCGGGCGATGCGCACTTCGTTCTTGAAGCGCTCCAGCATGCCCTCGTGGCTGGTGGCTTCTTCGGGGAGGAACTTCATGGCGACCGCCTGGCCCAGGGTTAAATCGTCCGCGCGATAGACTTCGCCCATGCCTCCTTTTCCGAGCAGTGCGATGATGCGATAGCGTCCGGCGATGAGGCGGCCGGGAAGGAAGCGGCCTTCACTGACCAGGTAATCGATCGAAGCGGACGTTCGGGACGCGGAACGCTGCGACGATGACGAGGGTGGGCGCGGAGGCAGGGGCGAAGTTGCAGTGGCTTCGTAGTCGATGGTTGCGAGGTCGTCCGAGTTCGGCGTTGCCTTCGCGCTGGATACGGGCTTGCCGCAGTCAGAGCAGAAACGAACGTCTGCAGCGGCCAGCGCGGTGCCACAGAAGGAGCAGTAAGGCATGAAATTCCCCGCAACAGGATACCTCAGGCGGAGGGCGAGGCGGCGGACCTCGGACTTCAGACCTCAGACCTCAGTCGGGTCTGTCGAATCATCTGGGAACTCCGTTTTGGGTCTGAGGTCTGCCGCCTGATGCCCGACGCCAGCTTTGTATTACCATCCGAAGCGATGAATTCTGGATTGGGACGGTGGTTACGGGATCCTCTGTTTCTTTTGTGCCTCGTGGCGGGGCTGCTCGCATTCGTTGTGCAATCAGGGGAACTTGGCACAGCCGATACCATGCACCGGTTGCAAACCACGCACTGGCTATGGACTTCGCAGCCGCAGGTTTTTCCTAACGAGTATCCCGAGTTCGGGCTGCATGGACGGGGCGGCAGGATCTACAGCTGGTACGGCATCGGGCAGTCTTTGCTTATGTTGCCTGCGGATCTGGTTGCCACCTGGGTGTCGCACTGGCACATGTTTGCGGAGTATCAGGACGATCCGGCTGTGCGCAGCATCCTGGTCAGCTACAGCACGAACATTCTCATCAACGTACTGACCGCGCTGATCGTGTTCCGCTTCCTGCGCCAGTTGCAATTCAGCGTGAACGAAACCGTGGCTGGCGTGCTGGCCTTGATGTTCTGCACTACGCACCTGCACTACACCCAGAACATGCAGGAGAACAATCACATCCTGCTGCTGACGCTGGTTGGGCTGTCGTATCAGTACGAGTGGCTGCGCAGCGGAAGCGCCCGGGCGTTGTGGATCGGCTCGGCGGCGCTGGGGTTGAATCTGCTGACTCGCGTGACTACCGGGATCGATGTAATGGCAGCGGGAGTTTTTCTGCTGCTGGTGCTTTGGTTCGAGGAGGTAAGAGGCGGAGAGCTGTGGCGAAGGGTTCTGATCTATTGCAGAGTGGCGGTTCCGGTGTATGCATTCTTTGCAGTGATCGAACGCCTTTATAGCTATTACCGTTTCGGGTCGTTCACCCAAACTTACCTGCCGATCTTTGCCCGGGAGATGAAGGCTCAGGATCCAACGCTGCCCGCAAACTTCCCTTGGAGCACGCCCCTTCACGAGGGAGTTCTCGGGGCATTGTTCAAGCCGGAGAAGTCCATCTTTCTTTTTGATCCGCTGATTGTGCTCGCGATCGTGCTGATTGTGATCTTGTGGAAGAGACTCGACAGCGTGGTCCGCGCTTATGTGGTCAGTTCCATTCTCATGCTCACCGGCTATCTCACCTTCTATGCGCGCTATACCTATTGGGCTGGAGACTTCGCGTGGGGGGACCGCTACGTCTCAACCGCAGTGCAGATAGTGGCGATCCTCGCTGTGCCCTTGCTGCTGCAGCAGCGGGCGCATGTCGGCCGATGGATGTGGACGGCAGCGATGGTGCTGATCGGTGTCAGCTTCGTGGTTCAACTCGCGTCGCTTATGTTCTGGCTGCCGCTGGAGATTTATCAGATGGAAACCCTGGGCCATCCGACGTTTGTGATCGCCCTGCGGTTCAAGAACATCGCGGCATTCGCTATGGGAAAGATGGACGCGTGGGGACTGAACACTGACGACATGGGCTACGACCCGTGGGATTACGTGCACATCACGACGTGGAATTTTTTCCCCTTCTTGTTGCGCAGGGTTGGAGTGGTGCCGCGGTGGGTAGTGGAGACCGCATTCGCCATCGGGGGCCTTGCTCTGGCAGCGCTTGCGGCAACATTGTGGAAGCTCAGGGCGGCTACCCGGACGGCGTCCTGAGGAGTTTTACAAGTGCTGCCTCAAGCGCTATTGTTGGTGCCGATTTCCCACGGCTTCCTTGGTGCCCTGAGTCCGAAATTCGTTGAATACCCATGGCAGCTGGGACGAGAGCAGAATTCGATGACCTCAGGGGCTGAAGCCGCACTCTTTCAAAGCGCAACGTTACGAACGAACCTCTGACACAGAAAGGTGATTCTCATGAATCGATTCCGTCCTGTCCTTGTTGCCCTCGTTGTTTTCATTGCGCTGTTGCACACGACGGTCTTTCAAGCGGCGCCTCGAGCAAGTCCGCGGACGGGTGCACAAGAGCGGAGCGCGCCCGAGCGGGTGTCTGCGGACACTCCGCGGGTGACTCCAGGTGGAGCGACGTTCACTGTACCCAAAGAATGGTCGATTGTGACAGGAAAGAACCTCGTCATTTTGGAGCCGCCGGAAAGTGACACGCACATTGTGATCTTCGACGCACAGGCCGGCGATGCAGAATCTGTCGTAAAGACGGCATGGGTGGCCTACAGGCCCGAATCGAAGCGTCCGGTAAAGCTGGTAACGCCGCTTCCTCCCAAGGAAGGCTGGGACGAACGAAAGGCCTTTGATTATGAAACCTCGCCCAATGAGAGGGCGGCCGTGCAGGCGCTAGCACTGCGAGCAGGGACTTCGTGGACAGTGGCGATTCTCGACGGCACAGAGCCCACGGCCGAGAAACGCTCAGCCGCGATCGGACTGGTCTTCGAGAGTCTGCGTCCGAAGAACTACAAGCGAGAGTCGTTCGCGGGACGCAAGGCTCACCCGCTCGATGCGGAGCGGATCGCGAAGCTCACCGCATTCCTCGAGAGTTCTATGCAACAGTTGGGGATTCCCGGCGCCTCGATCGCGCTCATTGATCAAGGCAAGGTTGTGTATCAGGGCGGATTCGGTGTTAAGGAACTCGGCAAGCCGGAGCCGGTCGACGAGAACACTCTGTTCATGGCGGCATCGAACACCAAAGGCATGACCACGCTGCTGCTCTCGGAATTGGTGGACCAGAAGAAATTGAAATGGGATCAGCCGGTGATTGAAGTTTATCCGAGCTTCAGGCTTGGGGACGCTGATACGACGAAGAAGGTGCTGATTAAGAACCTGATCTGCGCGTGCACCGGATTGCCACGTCAGGATATGGAATGGCTCTTCGAATACAAGAACGCTACTCCGGAATCTGAGATCGCCCTGCTCGGCACCATGCAACCGACAAGCAAGTTCGGAGAAGTCTTTCAGTACAGCAACCTGATGGCGGCGGCTGCGGGTTATATCGGCGGACACATTGTGTATCCGGAGCGGGAACTTGGCGCGGCCTATGACGCGGCGATGCAGCAGATGATATTCGATCCGCTGGAGATGAAGTCAACGACCTTCGACTACGCGAAGGCACTGGCGGGAAATCACGCAACGCCGCACGGCGATGACGTCGACGGACATCCGAAGGTCGCCAGTATGGACATCAATTATTCGATTCTTCCGGCGCGTCCGGCCGGAGCGGTCTGGACGTCGGCCGCAGATCTGAGTCACTACGTACAACTTGAGCTGACGCAGGGCAAGCTGCCGAACGGGAAACAACTGGTATCGGCGCAGAACTTGCTGATGCGGCGCACACCCCAGGTTCAACTCGGTGAAGAAGCGAGTTATGGCATGGGCCTGACTGTCGATCACACCTATGGCGTTCAGGTGGTGAGTCACGGAGGCAGCATGTCGGGGTTCAAGAGCAACTGGTGGGCTGTGCCGGAAGCCGGTATCGGCGCTGTGCTGCTGACGAACTCCGACAATGGAGGGATGCTCCTCGATCCCTTCGGACGCCGACTGCTGGAAGTTGTCTATGACGGGAAGCCCGAAGCGGAGGCAGAGGTAGCATCGCGTGCGGCGGCTCACAAAGCCGGGCTTGCGAAGGATCGGGAACGGCTGGTCGTGCCGGCTGCGCCGGAAGTAGTTGCTGGTTTGGCCAAGCAGTACTCGAGCAAGGAACTGGGCGATCTCGCGGTAGTGACCAAGGACGGGAGCACGATCTTTGACCTGGGCGAGTGGAAGAGCAGCGTGGCCTCGCGCAAGAATGACGATGGGACAACATCATTGATCACGATCGATCCGGGAACCGATGGTTTTGAATTCGTGGTCGGAGAACGTTCCGGGAAGCGCGTGCTGGTCATTCGCGACGGGCAACACGAGTACACCTTTACAGAGAGTACTTGATCGGTACCCAGACCCGCGGAATACTAAAGGGTCAATTCTCAAACTATTCCACTGTTACTGATTTCGCCAGATTCCTCGGCTGATCCACGTCGCAGCCGCGGCGCACGGCGATGTGGTAGGCGAGCAACTGGAGCGGCACAATCTCGAGGATCGGCGAGAGTTCTTCAGGTGCCGACGGAATATACAAGACATGGTCTGCCGCTTCCTTGATTTCTTCGTCGCCCTCCGTAGCCAGTGCGATCACCACTCCTGACCGGGCCTTCACCTCCTTGAGGTTGGACATGGTTTTCTCGTAGCGCAACACCGCGTCAGGATTGTTCACGTCACGGGTTGCGATCACAACCACCGGCAGATTCTCGTCGATCAGGGCATTGGGACCATGCTTCATCTCGCCGGCAGGATAACCCTCGGCATGGATGTAGGAGATTTCCTTCAGCTTCAGTGCGCCTTCGAGAGCGATCGGGTAGTGAATGCCGCGGCCAAGGAAAAGAAAATCGTGAACCTTCTGATACACCTTCGCCAGATCGTCGCAGGCCTGGTCATGCGCGAGGATGCTCTCAAGCTTGGCGGGAATGCGGGTCAGCTCCAGCATGGCAGCGCGCGATTTTTCGAGAGGCATCACCCCGCGCACCTGCGCAAGATACATCGCGAAAATGTAGAGCGCTGTGAGTTGTGCGGTGAAAGCCTTGGTGGACGCGACGCCGATTTCGGGGCCGGCGTGCGTGTAGATCGTTCCGGCAGCTTCGCGCGTGATCATCGATCCGACGACATTGCAGATGGCAAGCGTCTTTGAGCCTTTCGCCTTCGCTTCCCGCTGCGCGGCGATAGTGTCGGCGGTTTCGCCGGACTGCGAAATCACCAGGGTGATGGTGTTGGGCTCGACGATAGGATTGCGATATCGCCACTCGCTGGCATAGTCGACTTCCACGGGCACACGCGCCAGCGATTCAATCATGAACTTACCAGCCTGCCCGGCGTGCCAACTGGTTCCGCAAGCGAGGATGTTGATCTTCTCCGCTGATCGGAACTCGGCCTCAGTGATCTCCATGTGGTCCAGAAAGATGTGACCGGTATCTTGTGAAACGCGGCCCAGGGTGGTGTCGCGGACGGCGCGCGGCTGCTCATAGATTTCCTTGAGCATGAAGTGCTTGAAGCCGCCTTTTTCCGCCTGAATCGGATCCCAGGTAACGTGCTGCACCTGGCGGACCACAGGCTTGCCGTCGAAATCGGTGAGTTGCACGCCATCTGCAGTGACGATGGCCATATCCCCGTCGGCGAGAAAGAAAATGTCGCGCGTGTGCTGCAGAAGCGCCGGCACGTCGGAGGCAACAAAGTACTCGTCATTGCCCATGCCGATGACCGTAGGGGGGCCGTTGCGTGCGGCGACGATCTTATTCGGTTCGTCCGTGGAGATCACGGCCAGCGCGAACACGCCGGAAATCTGTTTCACGGTCTGGCGAACTGCGTCTTCTAGGGATACGTGGCGACCATTTCCAGATGCAGTGGAGTACTTCTCGATCAGGTGGGCGATGATTTCCGTGTCGGTTTCGGTGGTGAACCTGTGTCCCTCCTCGGTGAGCTTCTTCTTGAGGCTGAGATAGTTCTCCACGATGCCGTTATGCACGACCACAATCTTGCCCGTGCAGTCGCGATGAGGGTGGGCGTTTTCTTCGGTGGGACGTCCATGAGTAGCCCAGCGGGTGTGGCCTATGCCGTAGGTGCCATGCAGTGGCTTCTGCCGGATCGCCTCTTCCAGATTGCGTAGTTTTCCTTCGGCACGGCGAATCTCCAGACCATCTCCGTTGCCCGATACTGCGATTCCCGCTGAATCGTAGCCGCGATATTCCAGCCGCCGCAGGCCTTCAATGATGACCGGAACGACACTCTTCTTGCCGACGTAACCCACGATGCCGCACATGTTCGACCTCGGAGACCCGGCTACTCAGCCAGGGAGAAACGGAACTCTTCAATGACGGGATTGGTCAGGACCTCGCGGGCGATGCGTTCGACTTCGGACTGAGCTTCTTCCCGACTCAGGCCTCCATCGAGCGTAAGCTCGAAATACTTTCCCTGCCGGACGCTCTCCAGGCCTTTGTAGCCCATTTTCTTGAGCGCGCCTTGAATCGTCTTACCTTGGGGATCGAGAACACTCTTCTTCAGAGAAACGTAGACGTAGGCTGTCATAAACTCATTATTATACGTGACCGCTTGTTGGAGAAACCGTTCTAAGTTGATCTCATGGAGGCGAGTTTTTGATCGAGATCGGCTAGTTCGTTCTCGAGAAGTGAACGGTGCCGCGGATTCACGGCTCGCTCGAGTTGTTGCAGAACTCTTTGGCGCGACAATCGAAGAGTCTCGCGTTCTCGCACGCGGGCAGCTGCCTCCGCTGTGAGCCTGGGCCGAGACTCGGCTGGCTTCTCATTAGCCTCCGACTGCTGGGCTTCAACGGATTTGCTCTCCCATCCTCTCGCCATTTTCCTAATTATAGTTCCCGCGGCGGAGACCTATTTTGGCAACGCTCCAGAGCATCGGCACCTGGAAATCCGATATGTATTACGAAGACGGAACATTGCGCAAATCTAATGTCTGCCTCTTGACGGCGTGGGTATAATCCGAGGTGTCAAAAGCGAGTAGAGATACGATCCGCCTTTTGAGGGGGAGGCGGTCACGAATAGTCATTTGTCGTGGACCTCTCACCCAAGCGGCGCGCGCGGAGAACCCGCAGTTTCAGACGCGGATGGCAGTGCGCTGCTCACGTTGACCGGCTCGGCAAAGGAAGCGGAAACATTCATTTTTTTGCCATCCGGCGAACCCCCCTTTCGAATGATCCCGACGCCATCACCGCGTCAACTGCCTTACTGACAAGCGGTAATCAGAATAAAGGTCAGAATAAGACGAAAGTTGCGGGCACTCTGGAGATTCGTAGAGGGCCGACTGCGCATAAAGAACTAGCCCCGTTGGCTGAGGTCTTCGGCAATGTTGAGTGAGAGGATGATCTCATCACAACATCCAGAAGCCCTGAACGAACTCGATAAGCTGGCATCCGCTTACTTCAATGCCTCGAAGGTCGGGCTCTGTATTCTCGATTCTGGCCTTCATTACATCGCAGTCAACCGAACGCTAGCTGATATAAACGGCGTTCCTGCAGAAGATCACTTGGGAAAAACTGTGCGGGAGATTTTAGGAGAAGTTGCCGATCGGATCGAAAAAAAGATTTCGGAGGTCTTGCAGACACGGCAACCAATGGGATTCGAGTTCTCCGGAAAGCTTTCCTCGAGAAAAGAAAGCAGTCACTGGATCGCGCA
This sequence comes from Terriglobia bacterium, assembly GCA_963743105.1. Taxonomy (GTDB): domain Bacteria; phylum Acidobacteriota; class Terriglobia; order Terriglobales; family Acidobacteriaceae; genus Sulfotelmatobacter. Next base: position 34,717 of record CAVUOS010000041.1, on the reverse strand, counting down.
TTATCTTCCCATCATGAGTGCGCAAGGCGTCGTCAGCCGGGTCGGGGCGGTTGTACTGGAGATGACGGCGCCCAGAGAACTTCAAGAATCTCTTCAAAACCTTGATCAGCAATTGCGTCAGGAAACCAACCGGCTGCATTTGTTGACCGATGTAACCACCTTGCTATCTTCGAACTGGGATGTCGTGCAGGTCTTTCCGCGGGTTTCGGCGCGCATTCGCCGGTTGCTGTATCAGGAGTTTTGCCACCTTTGCCCTGCATGACGCCGGGACCGGGCTGCTCGTGTACCAGGCAACTGACTTTCCACTGAGCAAAGGTCTCATGCCCACAGTCCAAGTCAGCCCGAGCGAAACTCCGGTGGGACGCTCGATGCACGAGCGCAAGCCAATGATCTTCTCGAAAGAGCAATTGCAGGGCTTCGATGATGAAGTCGCGAAAGGTCTGTTGGCAGAGGGGCTCCAATCGCTGTGCTGTGTGCCACTCATGCGTCCGAAAGGACCTCTAGGAGTTGTGGTTCTGGGAAGCACCCGCCCGGATGCGTTCCAGGGCGAGGACGTGGGACTGATCAATCAGGTTGCAAGCCAACTGGCGGTAGCAATAGAAAACCACCGCACCGCGGCCGAAATCGAGCAACTCAAGCAGCGGCTGGGAGGAACGCAGATACCTTGAGGGCGAAACCCGAATCGAAGGGCAGTTTCCCGAGATCGTCGGAGACAGTGCTGCGCTCAAGCAGGTCCTCGACCAGGTAGCGACCGTGGCCGCCAGTGAAGCGACCGTACTGATTCTGGGAGAAACCGGGACCGGCAAGGAACTCGTGGCCCACGCGATCCATCGTATGAGCCTCCTTAAGGATGGACCCTTTATCAAAGTCAACTGCGCCGCCATCCCCACCGGCCTGCTTGAGAGCGAATTGTTCGGGCATGAGAAATGCGCCTTCACCGGCGCCGTCAGCCGCAAGATCGGGCGGATCGAGTTGGCACACGGGGGAACGTTGTTTCTTGACGAGGTCGGTGAGATTCCGACCGAACTCCAGCCCAAGCTGTTGCGCGTGCTCCAGGATCAGGAGTTCGAACGTCTGGGGAGCAACCACACGGTCAAGGTGAAGGTGCGGGTGGTGGCAGCGACGAACCGCAACCTGCCGGAAAGTATCGGAAAGGGCGAATTTCGAAGTGACCTTTTCTACCGGTTGAATGTTTTCCCCATCCGCGCGCCATCGTTGCGGGAGCGCCGCGAAGATATCCCATTGCTGATCCGCCACTTCGTCCAAAAATTTGCGCGCCGGATGGACCGATACATCGAGACCATACCCAAGGAAACCATGAGAGCCCTGATGCAATGGGATTGGCCAGGCAATATCCGCGAACTCGAGAACTTGATGGAGCGGTCCGTCATTTTGAGCGACGGAAATGCGTTACGGGTCCCGCTTGCGGAATTGCGGGTACAGAGCAGTTCCCGAACCGAAGACGCCGATCGAAACCTCGATACGGCAGATCGACAGCACATCATCCGCGTGTTGCGAGAGACGCGAGGAGTTCTGTCTGGGCCGGAAGGGGCGGCGCGAAGACTCGGCCTGAAAAGGACAACCTTGCAGTCCAAGATGCGGCGACTGGGGATCACACGCACGGATTATTCCGATCGCGAACCCCAGTAACGGGTCCCGGTGACGGCCATTCGGCGGCTGCCGAAACAACGGCAGAATTGAGACCACTGAAGTCTAGCATCCTATTTCGGAACTCGTTCCAAACAGGGAACTTGCCGCCTCGTTTGGCAGTGCCGTTTTCGGAACCCCAAGTGCATAGTTAAAGATTTCTGCCTCTGGCCGGAGGTTAGTGTCCCGCCTACGCAGAAAAACGCAATCCTAAAAGTCCCAGACCCGAGGGCACCCCTCAAGTGGCCACGGTTGGAGTTATGGCATTGTTACAACCAAGTCAGGTACAACCGCTCACCTCAAGCGTTGCCAGCCGAAGTGTAGAACCCCTTGTCACGGTGCCCCGATCGCGCCGATGCCGATCGATGGGCAACCATAGCAGGACCGAAATCCGGTGGACGATACTGGACGCCGGTCGCGAGGTCGCTGTTCCAGAGAATGCGCCGGAATTGAAACTTCCGGCCCGCCCCCAGGAGATTGATCCGCTCTTCTTATTCGCATGTCATATGGAATGGGAGAGGAGCGAAGAGCCGAGCGCGGGATGGGAACTGATTGCAGCCGCGCAAAGCCCCCACAGTGAGACGCGGTCGCACGCCCGGGCGCTGCTTTCCAGTTCGCGCCATCTGGGAGGAATCGGGCTGAGTGAAACATCTACCAGGAAACGCCAGTCTCGAGTGGAGGATGAAATGAAAGCGCCTTACGGGCTCGACATTATTGAAAATTGTTGCGAGTGTCCCAAGTCGGGAAACGGGCGTTTTTGCGATTTTTCCCAATCGGCGCTCCAGTCGTTGACCGAAGCGAGCCAGAAAAGCGTTCTGCCGGCCGGAGCCATCCTGTTCGTGGAAGGACAAGATCCCCGCGGAGTGTTCATCGTGTGCTCGGGAAAGGTGAACCTTTCGACGACTTCGCGGGAAGGCAAAATCCTGATTCTCAAGACGGCCGGTTCCGGGGAAGCGCTGGGCCTGAGCGCGGCAGTCTCAGGCGTGACGTACGAAACGACGGCTGAGACATCGACCCCGTGCCACCTGAACTTCATTGATCGAAAGCATTTTCTGGAACTCATGCAGAACCATTGCGAGATCGGCCTGCTTACGGCGCGATGCCTGAGCCGCGACTACCAGGCGGCATATCGCGACATTCACCATCTGGTACTGACCCGATCCTCCGCCGGCAAACTGGCACGATTATTGCTCTCGCAAACGGTTCGCGATGGAGAAGACCCTGAGGCGGGCTGCAAGCCAACGCCGATGACCCACGAGGAAATGGCGATGCGTATTGGAGCCTCGCGTGAAACCGTGACCCGGCTTCTGACCAGACTGCGAAGGAAGCGTATTGATTCGCCTGGATGGACCTATGCTGGTCATCAGGGACCGAACCGCCTTAGAGGCTCTGGCCGTGTAAGCCTTCCCCCAATGCCGGAGAGGGGCGCACTCTCTCAACGCCTTTCTCCGGCCTTTTTTGCAAAGGCCGGCTTCGCGCAAGAATTTATGTATACCGGAACGCTGATCAAGGGACTGTTGGACATGGCAGAACGGGTGCGGAATGTCCCTTCCGTTCGGCAAATACAAACCATGGACCCGCCACCGGGTGAATCGGAGATCGAGGCTGAGTTCCGCGGGGCGGGTTCAAAGTCCGAAGAGTTCCCGAAGCCGCTTGGTTTGAGCGCGGCTGACCGGGATCTCCGTCTGTTTCTTGTCGTCCATTCGCAACTGGTACGAACTCTTAAACCAGGGCACGACTTCCCGGATACGGTTGATGTTCACCAGGTACGAGCGGTGGGCCCGCCAAAAAAGGTTCGTGTCGAGACTGTCCAGCAACTCTTCCAGCGTCCGGCAGTTGGATTGTCCCTCCATACCTGCTGCACCCGCAGTCACGACTGTGATCACGCCGTCTTCAATCCAGGCGTAGCAGATGTCCTTCTGGTCCATGAGAAACATGCGGCCAGCGGCCTTGATCAGGATCTTTGAGGCAGGTTGTTTCTGGGATTCGAGCATCCGGACGAGAGTCTCGAACTTCTCACCAGGAACGGTCTTCGCATCCTGCTGGGCCCGGGCTTTTTGGATGGCCTGCGCGACCCGTTTCTTGTCGAACGGCTTCAGCAGATAGTCGACCGCATTTACCTCGAAAGCTTTTACCGCATACTGATCGAAAGCCGTGGCGAAGACGATCTTGGGAAGAGGAACTTTCTTATCAAGAAGCTTCTTAATGACGCCGAAGCCGTCAAGCCCGGGCATTTGTACATCAAGGAAAACCAGGTCAGGGTTATGTTCTTTGATCAGGTTGACTGCTTCCACACCGTTCTTGCCTTGAGCCACCACATTGACCTCACCCGCATTTTTCAGGAGGTAGGCAAGTTCGTCGCGGGCAAGTTGCTCGTCATCGACGATGACTGCAGATAGCGGCATCACTACTCCTGACAAGAATTCTGACTTGAGTATAGTGGCGGGATACCTGCGGCGCAATGCGAGTGGTTCCCGAGCACGCCAGCTGCGCACTCGGGATGCCAGTGATCTGCGGGTTAGGTCACTTCGAAAGGCAGTCAGGAATCTCGATCGATGCGTTCTTGTTGAAGTCGGTGTAATCCATGTGGACGCTTCCGTGTCCTTGCGGGTCGTTCATTTCGATGCGGACGGGCAACCCGCTATCTTTGGCTACGAGCAGCCGAACAGGGCCCTGAGACTTTCCGTCCTCGTTGACAAAGAATTCGTACGCAGCGGCGCTTGTTTCCCCCACTTTCTGATCAGCTATCGCACGCAGATCGGTCAACTGCGGTGCAGTTTTCTCAGCGGACTGCCCGGCCCCTGGTACGCACTGCCAGGAGAAAAACTCATGGGCTTTTCTGTTGAGCGCGACTGCCTGTGCCATGCTGGCTGCTGCCGCGGCTCCCTGCATAGCCGTGCTGATCGCTCCCAGCGGGCCTTGGGCTAAGGCCTGCGCGACACTGGTTGCCGCCTGTTTCTCCATCATCCCCATCAGCATGTCGAGCATCTGATCGCTGCGTTTGAGCAGTCGCGGCGCCGCGGGCGATGTGATCAACCGGGCGGCGCGTCCGTCTTTCGCCACCGCGCGGATCTCCCAGTCGTCGATCGCCCCACGCTGATCCATGGCTGGAATTTTCATGTGCATGACCACCTGTGTGGTGTTCCCCTGCACCAGCTTTTCGATCGCACCCATCCCCATGCCCGAAGCGGCCATCTGCGCCATGCGCGGATCCTTGGACTCGATGTTGATGGTCATGCGATAGCTCGACTGCCCCTTCAACTGATTGAATGCCTTGAAGACAGGGCTGTCTTCCGCGGCGGGGGTGCCGGATTGTGAGAGTGCGAGAGGCGAAACAGCGAGAAAGGTAACAGCAACGACCCGGACGAACATCCCTCTGACTGCACGGCAGAGTGGATTCATGCGCTCCTCCTCGGGTTTTTACCGGACTCCTCTTTTGCCGGAGGCATTTTACACAATCGGGAGGGTCCGCGGTGAAAGATGTCGGCAATGAAACTCCGCTGAGTCAGAGCCCGACGGTCCGGCAGATGGTCGCTCGATGAACGCTACTCAAGCATTAACGGCTTCGTGCGGGCTTCGAGTCGTTCTGCACGATCCACTTCGATAGGAAAGCGCTTTGGTGTTTGTGGAATCCGATCGCCTCGTAAAGGCGCAGCGCTGTGGTGTTTCCATCCATAACTTCGAGATGGAGAGTTCTTACTCCGAGTTCACGGGCCGCCGCTTCCAGGAAGTCCATCGTTTTCTTGCCCCAGCCGCGGCCTCGATAGTCTTCGCGCAGAAAAAATTCGTCGACGAAGGCGTCACGTCCCAGCCATTCGAGGCTGTAGCCAAAGCACAGCACGACGTATCCAACTGGGGAACTGTCGGCGAGAATGAGCCAGGCGCGGCCGAAGTTGGAATTCTGCAGCAGCGGAATGAGGGCGGCGCGGGCCTTCTCGCGATCGTAGCCGTGGCCGTCGAACGCGTAGTACGCCTGCATGAAATCGAGGAGAAGCTCGGCGGCGGATTCGTCGGCGACACAAAATTGTGGCTCGTCAGCCATGGGATCTAGACCACGTTTTCGAGCGCGAGTGCCATCCCCATACCGCCGCTCACGCACAGCGTGGCCACGCCCTTCTTCGTGTTGCGCTTCAGCATCTCGTGCAGGAGTGTCACCGTGATGCGAGTGCCGGTGCAACCGATCGGATGTCCCAGGGCAATGGCGCCTCCGTTCACATTGAGGCGTTCGCGGTTGAAGTTCAGTACGCGATCGCAGGCGAGCACCTGTGCGGCAAAGGCTTCGTTGAGTTCGACTAGACCGAATTCGTGCACGCGGAGGTTGTGCTTGTCGGCAAGCTTCTGGAGCGCAGGAACCGGGCCGATGCCCATGGTGCGCGGATCAACTCCCGCGGAACTGACTGCGACAATGCGAGCGAGCGGCTTGAGATTATTTTGTTTCACGAAGTGCTCGCTGGCGATGACCATTGCCGCCGCGCCGTCGGTAATGCCGGAGGAATTTCCCGCCGAGATGGTTCCGGTTTTCGAGAATACCGGAGGAAGACTGGCAAGTTTCTCCATGCTCGCGTCCGGGAAAGGGTGCTCGTCGCGCGCGAACACCGTAGTTCCCTTCTTACCTTCTATTGTGACCGGAGCGATCTCTGCATCGAGTCGGCCCGCGGCGATGGCACGGGCAGCACGGGTTTGCGACATCAGCGCGAATTCGTCCTGCTCGTCGCGGGTGATCTTGTATTGTTCGGCGAGGACTTCGGCGGTTTCTCCCATGACCATCTTGGCCAGCGGGCAGAAGAATCCGTCGCGATACATGCCGTCGACGAGCTCCTGGTTGCCGAGACGGTATCCCCAGCGCGCACCGTCCAGATAATAAGGTAGACGCGACATGGACTCGGTGCCGCCGGCGAGAATGCAACTCGACTCGCCGAGAAGGATCGCCTGATAGGCGAGCGCGATCGACTTCATGCCCGAAGCGCACGCTTTATTGACGGTGAACGCGGGAACTTCCTGCGGAACGCCGCTGCGGACGGAAATCTGGCGGGCAGGATTGGGTCCGCCTCCAGCCTGGCGCGCGTTGCCAAAAATCGTCTCTTCGATCTGCTCGGGGCGGACTCCGGCGCGCTCGATCGCCGCTTTGGCCGCGACCACACCCATATCGGCTGCTGTCAGTGGGGAGAGCGAGCCTCCGAATTTACCGATGGGTGTTCGGACCGCGGAAAGGATATAGACGCCTTGCACGTGCTACCTCCAAACCTTTCAGTCTAGCAGGAGACCGGAATGTCGAGAAAAGTCATCCGGAAGTTGAAACCTGATCAGCAGGTATACCATCTACTGAACAGCAGAATCTTCAGCGACCAACTAAATTCCTTCACGAATTGCCAGGAGGCTCATCATGTCCTACGTTGATGTCGGAAAAGAGAATTCCACTTCGATCCATCTTTACTATGAAGACCACGGTTCCGGACAGCCTGTAGTGCTGATCCACGGCTATCCGCTCAGCAGTGCATCATGGGAAAAACAGATCCCTGTGCTACTCGAGGCTGGATATCGAGTGATCGCTTACGACCGGCGCGGCTTTGGAAAATCGAGCCAGCCTACAACCGGATACAACTACGACACATTCGCGGAAGATCTGCATCACCTGATCACGCACTTGAAGTTGAAGGATTCTATTCTTGTTGGCTTCTCGATGGGCGGCGGCGAAGTGGCTCGCTATATCGGAAAGCATGGGTCGAAGCATGTCAGCAAGGCGGTAATCATTGGCGGCGTTCCTCCGTATCTGCTCAAGACTGCGGACAATGCGGAGGGCGTTGACGGATCGGTATTCGAGGGAATCCAGAAAGCGGTGAGCGCCGATCGTTATGCGTTCTTCACCAAGTTCTTCATGGACTTCTACGACACTGACGTCAACCTGGGAAAGCGCGTCAGCGAGCAGGCCGTTCAGGCGAGTTGGAATACGGCTGCGATTGCTTCTGCGTACGCGAGTCTGGCGTGCGTGCCGACGTGGCACGAAGACTTCCGCAAGGATGTGGCGAAGATCGATGTGCCGACGCTGGTGATTCACGGCGACTCGGACCGCATCGTGCCGTTTTCGGCGGCTGGTCAAAGGACGGCAAAGCTGATCAAGGGTGCGGAACTGGTCGTGATCAAGGACGGTCCGCACAATGTCGCATGGACGCACGCCGAAGAAGTGAATGCGGCGCTGCTGAAATTCCTGGGAAAGAAAGCTGTCCAAGCGGATCGGACGAAGGAAGAAGCCGTCGCATAAACGGATGTGATTGGTTCTGCTTCGTCTTCACCCAGCTTCTTTTGTTACCCACCTTCTTTATTAATAGGGGAAGGTGGGATTTCTTTTGGTTGTGAATGCGGCGGCGGAAAGAGCGTTGCGGCGGGAAAAATTTTGATTTGGGTTTGAGTGAGCGAGCAAAAGCTGAGTTTCATTTCGGGAAACGGATCCAGCTCGGGGTACCCCCTCCCCCTCCCGGTCTATTGGAATGAGCGATATAGCGAAAAATCGCAAAGTAATCTATGGTGCTCAACAGCTTAGGGGCAAAATCTTGAGCCGCAAGGACTTAGGTCTTATCGAGCGATCCCTGCTTACACCGCTTTCGCTTTGGCAATGATCTGCGCTCTTGATTTTGGGCGCAAGGGCGAATGTCACATCGGGCTGTGATTCTTGTCACGCAGTTGACGCGAAATCTCACGCTATCGGACGGGAGAGGTGCCCGCCCTTCGCAAACTGGGCAAAGAACGGGGCGCCCACTCTCGTGCTGGCGTTCGGCGAGGTTTAAAACCGGGAACCCGCGGAACGTTCCGATCGCTGCGCAATATCCTCAGGCTTGTTCAGTGGCAGACCCTTCCCCTGTACCGCAGCACTAATGTCCCCTCTTTGAAATCAGCAATTCCGAAATAGTCGATTCTGCCGGTGGCGTGGGTGAACTTGCCGGTTCCACCCAAGATGTCGGAGGAGTAGTTTCCCCAGAGCACTGCCACAACGTTCGGGTCACTGGTAGCGACAGGCTTCAAAACCGCCTGCTTAAGCAGGATGGTTTCACCTGCGCTGGTAACCCAGTAGTGCTGAACCAGATAGTTGCCTTCACTATCTTGACCCTTGATTGTTGCTGCGACGGATCCCTGGAGATCGCCGGACACGGGACCTAGATTGGTCACGCCCTCGATGGCCCCAATGTTCGTCATCAATGCGCCGCCCACAATCTGGCAGTCCCCTGCCCAGGCTGGCACGGTGAGCAGCAGGCCAATAACCACGACCGCAACGAAACTGATGTGCTTCATAAAAGCCTCCTTTGGTAGTTAGTCATAGTCGATCGCATCTTTTCGCACGCACCCAGCGATTTTTGTGCCGAGTATGCTACGTGAGCCACCCTCGTCTAACCTCATGCGGAAAGTCGTCCGCATTCACCTCATAGAAAAAGAAAAAAAGTTTGGCTGGTTCACCGGTGTCTCATGTTGATGGAGTGAGAATGCGGACCTAAATGCCTTGTTTCCATGCGTTGACAGGCAATTTGAATGAGGCTATGCTTGCCTTCCACATTTGTGCTCCCCCCTTCGCGCCGAGGTTATGCAAGCACATGAGCGGGTCCACTTCTTCATCGCATCAGGTCAGTGAGTTACTGGTGCGCTGGCAGGGCGGCGATGCTGGCGCGCTAGAGTCGCTTATCCCGCTGGTCTATTCGGAACTTCGCAAGCTGGCGCGCTGCTACTTGCGGCGGGAACGTCCCAATCACACTCTGCAGAGTGCGGCTCTGGTTCATGAGGCCTACGTTCGGCTGGCGGGAAATACTTCTCAAGACTGGAAGAACCGCACCCATTTTTTTAGCGTGGCCGCTCGCCTCATGCGCGAAATCCTCGTAGATCACGCGCGCAATCGTGCTGCGGTCAAGCGGGGAGCAGGCCTTTCTCCAATCGCGCTCAACGAGGCCCTGGGCGTTGGGCAACCGAGGAATCTGGATTTGCTTCTTCTCGATGATGCCCTGCGACGGTTGGCCCAACTGGACGAGCGTCAATGCCGCATAGTCGAGCTCCGTTATTTTGCCGGCCTTTCCATCGAAGATACCTCCGAAGCATTGGGTATCTCGGCGGCAACCGTTTCGCGGGAATGGACCACGGCCCGCCTCTGGCTGCACCATGAAATCGCGAAGACGCCCACGACATGACTCCGGAGCGCTGGCAGCAGGTTAAAGAGCTCCTTCACGGCGCTCTGCAAAAAGACCCCGGGGAGCGGTCCGCTTTTCTGGGGCATGCATGTCAGGCTGACCGTTCCTTGCAACTCGAAGTTGAATCGCTGCTGGCGTCCGCATCGGGGGTGGAGGAGGAGTTCTTGAAGTCCCTCTCTTTTGATTCCTCCGATCGTGCGTGGCTCGGAAAGGGAGAACGTCTCGGATCGTATGAAGTTGTCAACTTACTTGGTGTCGGCGGAATGGGCGAAGTGTATCGAGCGCACGATCCTCGCCTGGGCCGCGACGTCGCCATCAAAGTTTTGCCCCGAGCGTCAATAAGCGATCCCGATCGCCTGTATCGCTTCGAGCAGGAGGCGCGAGCGGCGGCGGCTCTAAACCATCCCAATATCGTCGCCATCTACGATGTAGGGAAAACGGGAGATGGTACCCCGTATGTTGTCTCCGAGCTTTTGGAAGGCGCAACACTCCGCCAGTCCCTCGGCCACGGACCCTTTCCGGCACGCAAGACTCTGGACTTTGCGCTACAACTGGCAAGTGGCTTGGCAGCCGCGCACAACAAAGAGATTGTTCATCGCGACCTCAAACCAGAAAACGTCTTTCTGACTAGCAGCGGCCACGTGAAGATTCTCGACTTCGGCCTGGCTAAGCTCATGGGAGGACCACTCCACCCCGAGGCGGCTACCTTAACGGGAAAAACCGATGCGGGCACCGTCTTGGGCACACTGGGCTATATGCCGCCAGAGCAAGTGCGCGGGCTGGCGATAGACCAGCGCGCAGACATCTTCGCCTTGGGCGCAATCCTGTACGAGATGCTTTCGGACAAGAAAGCCTTTCGGGCGGACACGAATGCGGACACGATCGAAGCAATACTGAACCGCGACCCAACGCCGCTGCGGGACATCAACCCTTCCGTTCCGCCCGGACTTGATAGGCTCATCCTGCGCTGCCTGGACAAGAATCCGAACGATCGGTTTCACTCAGTCCGCGATGTGGCGTTTGCCCTCGAAGCTATTTCCGATGCGTCCGCCTCACATTTATCGGATCAAGCTAGGCGTCCCGAACCACGGCGCGCCGCTGGTAAGCGTCAATACGTGGTGTGGGGCCTGGCGGCAGCGGTGTTAGCGCTCCTTGCTTCTATCTATTTCTCTTACCGAGCAAGAAACCGCCCGCCTGCCACGAAGGAGTGGGAGCAACTGACCAACTTCCCTGATTCCGCCGTCTTTCCTACTCTGTCCCCAGATGGGCGGATGCTGGCGTTTATTCGCGGACCGGACACCTTCGTCACTGACGGAGACCTTTACGTGAAACTGCTTCCGCAGGGTGAACCGGTTCAGCTGACTCACGATCAAAACGTGAAGGCGACTCCCGCCTTTTCCTACGACGGTTCTCGCATCGCATACTCCGTGGTGCCCGCTTGGGATACCTGGATCGTACAAGTGCTTGGCGGCAAGCCTCGATTGATGCTTCCCAACGCTTCCGGTCTTACCTGGATAGATGACCAGCACATCTTGTTCTCGGAAATCAAGAGTGGAATTCACATGGCGGTGGTGACTGCCATCGAGGGACGTGCGCAAGAACGCGATATTTACATTCCTTCTCAGGAAGACGGCATGGCACACCGCTCTTACCTTTCTCCAGATCACAAGTCGGTACTGATCGCCGAAGAGATGGATTCGCAGGGAGTGAAGTCCTGCCGCCTCGTTTCCTTCGATGGCCACGCAACGGAAAGACTCGTTGGACCTGCGGGCCATTTTTGCACGTATGCAGGCTGGTCGCCAGATGGGAACTGGATGTATTTCAGTGCCGCGAATTGGACTTCCGGCTTCCACCTTTGGCGCCAGAGGTTTCCGGATGGAGAAACAGAACAACTTACTTTCGGCCCGACCGAGCAGGAAGGCGTAGCTGTCGCACCAGACGGCCGCTCCGTTCTGACATCGGTTGGCCTTACCACCAGCACTGCCTGGGTACACGATAAAACAGGAGAACGCCAGGTTCCGTTCGAAGGTTCGGCAAGCGTAATCGGAGGACAATACAGCTCACGCGCGATTTTTTCTCCCGACGGCAAGCAACTCTTTGTCTTGGGAAAACACAGCCCCAAAGATGCCGAGGAGTTGTGGGCGGTGGACCTAACTTCCGGACTTGCGGAGCGGCTGATGCCGGGGATGTCGGTGGCCCGTTCCTTCGACATTTCGACCGACGGCAAGCACGTTGTCTTTGATTCCCGGGACACCAAGGGCGAACCTCATCTTTGGAGCGCAGTACTGGACCGTCGCTCTGCTCCTAAACAAATACAGTCCGACTCGCCTGAAATGCATCCCCTTTTCGGAGCCAGGGGAGAGGTCGTTTTTCAGGCGATCGAGAATGGGCACTCCTATATCTGCCGGCGCCCGCTTAACGGCGGTCCGCGTGTGAAAGTGACGCAGAGTCCGGTCAATTATCTTCAAACCATTTCCCCCGACGGGAAGTGGGCAGTTGCCGAGACGCCTCTTAGAGGTGAGGAATTGAACCGAGCCGTCATCGCTTTCGGCGTCGATGATGGGGCCGTAAAACGAATCTGTCAGGGTTTATGCGTTGCGCGCTGGAGCCTCGACGGAAAATGGTTTTACATCGGATTACTCGGGGGCGGCAGTCACTCCGATACTTACAGGACGTTCGTGATTCCGTTACGCGCCGGTGAGAGTTTTCCAAGATTGCCGGCTGCTGGAATAAAGACAGACAAGGACTTGACTGGCTTGGTAGGGGTAAAAGTAGTCAACGATCTGGTTCGTCCAGGACCTAACGGATCCCTGTACGCCTTCAGCCGCTACGTGCCGCGTCGAAATATTTACCGTATTCCGGTTCCGTAAGTTTGTCCGGCTTATGCCGTTGTCACCAAAGATGGGCGCATAAAGACTCCGGACGAACATGTGGGGACAGGATGGGACGTTTCACTAGTCTTTGAAGCACTCGTGAGAGAAATCACACCGCCGTGTGACGTCCGCCCTTGCGCCCAAAATCAAAAGCGCAGATCATCGCCGAAGCGAAAGCAGTGTAAGCAAGTATCGATCGGCAAGACCTAAGTCCTTGTGGCTCAGGATTTTGCCTCTAACCTGCTGAGCCCCAAGATTTTGCCGGAGAATCTCTCTTACCTCAATGATCCCACTAGACCGGAGGGGAGGGGGGATACCTCAGAACTGCAGCCATTTCCCGAAATGAAACGCAGCTTTTCGCTCCTACTCAAGCACACAGCAGAGTTTTTTCTGCGGCACCGCTCGGCTTCGGCTTCGCGAGGGCGGACCCTTCGGCAAGCTCAGGGCAGGCTTCGGCGTCCGCCCCTACACAAGCTTGCCTTTCGGGCTAAGCTCCTGCATAATCATAGTTTGTCTTGATCTCGCCGGACTCTTCCGGAACAAGGATATACGCCTCGTGTTAATGATTCGACTGTCGCGCATGGGTGCGCGCAAACAACCGCACTATCGCATTGTGGTGATTGAGAAGGAGCGGGCGCGCAACGGCCGTCCGGTGGAAGTGGTGGGAACCTACAACCCTCGCACCAACCCGGCCAGCATCGAAATGAAGCGCGACCGGGTGGATTACTGGGTATCGAAGGGCGCGCAGATGTCGGAGCGGGTGAACAAGCTGTATGCGAAGGCCCCAGCCACGGCGCCGGCTCCCGCCGCGTAGATTCGACCGCGGCTCCTCAAGTTCAGATCTCGTTTCTACAGTGAGAATTTATGCCTGAGCCTTCTGGAGATATTTGTGCGCTCATCGAGTTGATCGCGAAGGAACTGGTCGACTCTCCGGACGAGGTCTTCGTCGAGAAGTTCGACGATAACGTGATCGAACTGGAAGTCGCCGAAAGCGACGTGGGCAAGGTGATCGGACGCCAAGGGCGGACGGCCCGGGCGCTGCGAGCACTGCTGAGCGCTGCGGGACATCGGGCGCGTACGCGGTATCAGCTCGAGATCATCGAGTAGGGTCTCGTGCCGGAATCGACGGAGTTCATCACGTTGGCCCGGGTGGTGAAGACCCAAGGGCGGCATGGTGAGGTCGCGGCCGAGGTTCACAGCGATGTTCCCGATCGGTTTGCCGTGGGGATGAAGCTTTCCGCGCTGAACAAGTCGGGCGACGCGCGTCGTGAAGTTCAGATTGAAGATCTGTGGCCGCATAAGGGGCTGCTGGTTCTGAAGTTTGCCGGCATCGATTCGATGTCGGATGCTGAGACGCTGATCGGATCGGAGTTGCAAGTTCGGAGAGCTGAACGCCTTGAGCTTGAGCAGGGTTGGAATTACGTCAGCGATCTGGTTGGGTGTACCGTGTTCGATCACGGCCGCGAGATCGGACGGATTGAAGATGTGCAGTCGGGGGCAGGCGAAGCGCCGCTGCTGATTGTGGCCGGTGCGGGCGGCAAGAAGTACGATGTGCCGTTCGCCGAGGCGTACCTGGAAGGCGTGGATTTGCCGTTGAGGCAGGTGCGCATGAAGCTTCCCGAAGGGATGCTGGAGGTCAATGCACCCTTGACCGCCGAGGAGAAGCAGCAACAGAAAAGCAGGGGCTAGGGATCAGGATTCTTGGGTTCGCAGATGAAGGCCGATATTGTCACGATTTTTCCGGACTTCTTTCGCGGGCCACTGGATCACGGGATTACGCGCCGGGCCGCGGAAATGGGCCTGGTAAAGATTGAAGTCCACGATCTGCGGGGGTTCACGCACGATAGGCACCGCACGGTGGATGACCGCCCATTCGGCGGCGGCGAGGGCATGGTCCTGAAGCCGGAACCGATCTTTGAATGTCTGGAAGGGATGCAGCTTGCCCCGCGCGAGCAACGTTTGTCCGGCGCGGTGAAAGAGAGCGTGGTTGTGCTTTCGGCGCAAGGGCAGCGGTTCACGCAGAAGGTCGCGTCGGAACTGGCGGCGCTGGATCGCATGGTGCTGATCTGCGGGCGCTACGAAGGCGTGGATGAGCGTGTTTCGGAGTTTCTCGCCGACCGCGAGCTGTCGATCGGCGACTATGTGCTGAGCGGCGGCGAGTTAGGTGCTGCGGTAATCATCGAAGCTGTCACGCGCTTGCTGCCGGGAGCTGTCGGAAACGAAGCATCGACGCAGCAGGAATCGTTCACGTCGCATGAGGACGGCGGTGAAACCGAGGGGCCTGATTCGACCTGTGGCTCGGGCGGGTTGCTGGATTATCCGCATTACACGCGTCCAGCTGAGTTTCGCGGGTTGACGGTGCCGGAGGTGCTGATCAACGGCAACCATCGGGAGATCAGGCGCTGGCGGCGTGAGCAGGCACTGAAGAAGACGCTGAGAAACCGCCCGGATTTGATGGAGGGCATGGAACTCAGGAAAGACGATAAGAAGATACTGGAACGGATCAAAAGTTCCTCCTAGTTCTGAGCAGCGGGGAGAACTTAGGCGTTCATGCCGTGGGCCGGCGCTGCATAGGTCCTTCGGCCCGCAAAAAGCGCGGGCCTCAGGATGACAAGATTCAATTCAAGGTCAAGATAAAGTTCAAGGTCAAGATAAAATTCGAGACTCAGATAGAGCAGTCGAAGGGTAATGACATGTCAAATCTAATCATTGAGAAATTGCTCGCGAAGTCACAACGCACGGACCTTCCGGCGTTTCGCCCTGGGGACACGGTGCGCGTCCACGTGAAGATCAAAGAAGGCGACAAGGAACGCGTGCAGGCGTTTGAAGGCGTGGTGATCAAACGCGATAACGGTCCTCAGGCCAGCTTCACCGTGCGGAAGATCAGCTTTGGACAGGGCGTGGAGCGAATTTTCCCGCTCCAGTCGAAGGTGGTCGATAAAGTGGACCTGGTGCGCTCGTCGAAGGTGCGCCGGGCTCGGCTGTTCTACTTGCGGGGCCTGCGCGGCAAGGCAGCGCGTCTGCGTGACGTCGAGAAATCGGCGCAGTAGTTCGGACGCATCGCAGCGTTCAGTTGGCTGCGTTCAGAATCTGCTTCGCTGCGCGGTATCCGCTGGCGATCGCTCCATGCACGGTGCCGTTGTTCCCCGTTGTATCGGTGGCCTCGCCAGCGAAGTAGAGTGTGTCTTGGATGGGTTCCGCCAGCACCTGCTGCGCTTCGTTGGCCCCAACTTTTCCGTAACTGTAGGCTCCGAGCGAGAACGGATCCGCTTGCCAGTCGTGAAAGTAGGCTTCTCCCAGAAGGTTCTGGAGTTCTGACTGACTCACGCGTAACAGCGTGCTCAGCGTCGGCAGGCTGCGCTCCACCACAAACAAGCGATTCTTTCCTGACAGACGCTCGGCGGAGCGGAACGGCGCCCAACCGGTAATGATGGGACTCTTCGCCGGATGCGCAGTCCACCAAGTGGGAAACCAGTCGTCCTGGCCAAAGAGAAAACTCATATCAGATAAGGATGCGCGTGCGCTGAGTGGCTTGATCGAATCCCAGAAGCGCTCACGAAAGCGCAGGGTCACGCGGATCACCTTGCCCATCTCGAGCCTGTCCAGAGCCTCCTTTTTCTGGCGCGGCACTTCGGGCGTGAATTGAATTACTCCTGGTTGGCCGATAGGTGCTTTCAAAAGAGAGAGCGGCAGGGTTATCAGAGCTCGTCGAGCCTCGAGGGTAGAATCGCCTCGTTTATTGCGAACGCCAATCATCACATTGCCAGCGCTCCAGTGCACCTGCTGAGCGACCGACTCAGTGTGTACCGCGATGTTGTAGGTCTTTAATTCCTGTTGGAAGACATCGATCAGGTCCTTGTATCCGTTGCGAGAGCGAAAGGCACGGGATCCTGCAATCTTCTCCTCCGCTTGCATTTCTTTCACGAGCCAATGAACGCCGACAAGAGCGGGGTCGGCAGCGTTGAATCCCGACACATAGCTTTGTGCACGCTGCTTCGCCCGCTGTTTAGCTTTCGTTTTCGGAGAACCGCAGCAGCGATCAAGAAAAACGGCGAATGACTCGTCGGGCTTTGAGTCGTCCATCTGGCCGAGGATTTCGTCGACGTCGTCCCAAAATCCACACGGGGACAGGCGATCTTCTTCGGCGCACCACGCGTCGCCCTGAACCTCGATAGTCTCGGTTTTGGCCTTGCGGAGAAGCTCCCAGATTTCTGGAGGCTTGCCGTGAATGAATTCGGCTCCGAATTCAATGGGGCAGTCGCAGCCTGGATCAATATGAGTGAGGACGCGACCGCCGATGCGGTCACGAGCCTCGATGATTAGCACGGGAACGCCGGCGCGGCCCAACTGGCAGGCCGCGGCCAGTCCTGCCACGCCGGCGCCGATCACGATTGCTTCCGGATCTGAACTCATCCGGCTTCGATTAAAAGATACGGTCGTGCCGGGGGTCAACTAATCGCGGATGCCGATTCTAGGCCGCCTTCTTTTTGGGGACCTTGGCTCCTTTCTTGCGGGCCTCCGAAAGGCCGATCGCGATGGCCTGCTTACGGCTCTTGACCTTCCCGCCCTTGCCGCCCGGCCCCGATTTCAGAGTGCCGTGCTTTTTCCGGCGCATCGCGCTGGCAACGGTCTTGCTCGCGGTCTTTCCGTATTTACGACCTGATGATTTCTTTTTTCCCGGCATGCGTTTCCTCCTGCAAGTTAGAGAAATCCATTGGGTGATGGGGTTGTCGAGTTTTCGAGGAACAGACCGGGCTGTCCAAGAGAGTCGAAATCCGGCGAGCGTTGTGCAATGGCTTTCTCGTTGAAACTTCTTGAGCGGCGCCTCACGCAGCCGATGCGTGACGCCCTTTGATTAAGTCCGCGACTTTTTTTAGGTCTCGAGCAAACTCACGCCGCTGTTGCTCGCGAGCTTCGCTGTCGGGCGCGCGCAAGATTGAGGATGGGTGCACCGTTGCCAGGACGTTGGGCGCGAGTTCACTCTTCATCAGAGTTCCCCGATGGCGCGTGACACGAAAATCTCTACCGAGCAGAGCTTGCGCTGCGCTCGCTCCAAGGCAGACCAGCACTTCCGGCCTCACAGCCTGCAACTCTGCATCCAGCCAGGGACGGCACGCTTCGATCTCCGAATGACGCGGTTTCTTGTGGATGCGCCGTTTGCCACGCTCAGCCGCGGCCCATTTGAAGTGCTTGACGACGTTGGTGACGTAGACCTCTGAACGATCGATTCCAACTTCGACCAGGACCTCATCGAGCATTTTGCCCGCGGGGCCGACAAAGGGATGTCCGGCCTTGTCTTCGCTGTCGCCGGGTTGCTCACCGACGAACATCACGCGCGCTGGGGCTGGCTTTTCGCCGAATACGGTTTGCGTAGCATTCCTCCAGAGATCACAGGCCTTGCAGGTGCGCGCGGCAATCTGCAGAGTCGCCAGAGACGGAGCACCGGGGATAAGGTGTGCAGCTGTTCTTAAATCAGCCGCACGCGATGGGTTTGTGCCGGAGCCGCGCGAGCCCCTTGTCTGATGCACCCGCATCTTAGTCCCCCTGCCACCCTACACGGAGTCTTCCCTGGTCTCTGTGTCGGTTTCCAGGCTGCGACGCTCACTGATTTCCTGCCCGCTTTCGGGCTCACGCGTCGGGTCGCCTTGTGATTCCACGGGCTGATATTCGATGCTCTCAGCCGATGGTTTGCGTGATTTTTCCGGATCGGTCGCCATTTTGTTTTCCCTTCATACAGTCCACTGAGTGCCGCTCTGTTTTGGTTGGCGGAACAGATGGATGTGGTTGGCAGAAAAGCCTGGAAAAACGGGGGAGAAAGCTTCTAACCGGGCATTGGACGGCGGGCACCATAGCCGAAAAGTCGCGCCGATCGTGTTACTAACGCAAACGGATAGCGACCGGACTAACTCACTGAATGAGGAGTGCTGAGAACTATGTGAAACGGTCTGGCTCCGATTGACACAATGATTATGGGGACGAGGCGGTACGTGAATGATCGCTTCATGGGGAGATTCCAAGACAGTCGTTTGACAATCAAATGACAACCGCGCTGAATCGCAATCCACGATTAGCGAGTCCAACGTTGTGCGGGCATTAAAGGGAGAAAGAACATGTGGATGAGATCATGCGCGGTGTGTAAGGCGCTTCTGAAAAAACTGAGGTTGATTGATTCTGTCCGCTGTCAGTGCGGATGGGAGTGGCTCGGACATTGAAATGGATCGGCAAGGCCGACATTGCACATAACAAACGAACAGAAGGATTGACTTGTGGCAAGAGTAATTGAATTTTACATACCGTCGACGTTCTCGAAGCGCGTGAAGTGGCTTCCTCCCGAGCAACGGGGAAAAGTGATCGAGTTCCCTGTGCCGGCGAAGAAATCGGCCTGAAGGCGAAGCGAGTGATTCTCGGAACCGATCTGCTCCTCCTTCCCATCCAGATCGAATAAAGAACCCCTCCCCGCAGAGTCAGGCTTGGAAGTGGACGCCTACTCGCTCTCAGAGAGGTGAGTAGGGCCGCGACGGCCGCAAGCCTGCGCATTTTCCTGCCGATACTGATGATTCGCAACGCTTGGGATCGGCACGGCTGCCGACTTCCGGTGGCCCGCAATACCTGTCAATGAAGCCAATTCCGCAAGACAATGGAAGATGGTGGGCGCTATAGGATTCGAATTTTGGGGTAGACGTAGTTTCAACAACATAGAGAACCCGGCGGGCACCGTAAAAGTGATGGAAGACAATAGTAAACAGTGCTATCGGATCACAAACGGATCACGGCTGAGCGATCGTCTGAGAAGTGCTCACGAAGGTGAGAACGTAAAACCGTGACATTGCTAGTTGAGACGGGCCAATATGTATAGCCTACGTCGGCGACCGAGTTTCAACTTCGGCGTGGCAACAATTCTGAAGTTGATGGCGACACGCCCGTCTATCGGTACTAATCCGCCGAATCACGCTTCAAGTTGCACTCGATGAGTGTTATGCCCTGAAGGCATCAGCGAGCCAAGGTCGATTGCCCGGAAAGGCGACCATCTGGCCAAGTGACGAGAAGCAGGTTTCAACTAAGCCGCCACCGCCCTTAGCCGGGGTCTCCGAGATGGCCTGCCTTTTGCTCTACGCTCAGTTGCTCGCGCATGACGATCATCAAAGCTTCAGCTTCTTATTTCGCCTGCGTCAGCCCCGCAACAACTGCAGCAAGTTTATCGAGTATCTGCTTCGTACCCTCCAGTTGACCGCTCTTCATTGCGTTCTGCATGGGTTCATTTCCAATGAAGGTGAGTTTCGTCTGGCCGTTTCCAATATCCTCAAAAAGAATCACGTCGAGCCCATCGTCTATGGCCTCATGCTCTATTCCGTATTGCGCAGGCTCAACCCTTTGTCCCTTCGACGGTTCGCGTATGTAGCCGTATCCCGCGCCAGTCAGGATGCGATGCTGTTTACCGATAACGCCGCGCAGCTAGGACCACAACTCGCCGTCGAAACGTCCAAAACTGCTGTCTTGGACGCCGAACAAGTTACGTCGAGGCCAACGCAGTTGGAATGAGCCGATAAACTAGTGCGCGGCGTTGCCCGCGCGCCGAATCGGGCTATCGCCTCAGGAACTCATCGATTACGACCGCCAACGACGGGCTAGCAATGATGTTGTAGTGAGTCGTGCCGGGAAGGATGGCCAACTGCGCCATCGACCTCATCGATCCGTCTAGTCCGGCGTCCCGTTGTGCGCCACCGAGAGCCTTGTAGAATTCAACGATATGCTCGGCGCGAACGGCATCTGCATCGGCAAAGACCAAAAGTGTCGGTTCCTTGAGAGCCTTGACCTGCGCTGACCAGTCAAATGGCGTGCTGGCCAGTTCGCCCATCTTTTTGAACGACGTTTCCCAGTTCGTCTTCGGGTACATCGTCGCAAGTGGTGATTTTTTGACGCTGTCTGCAAGCATCGGTGCGTTCTTGCTCATCTGTGCGAACGCGGCAAGCCCTTCCGGATAGAATCCGGTTTGGGCCATGACAGAGGAAATCACCACCAGGTGATCGACGACTTCGGGATGTCGTATAGCAGTTTGCAATGCGACACCTCCACCGAATGAATAGCCGACCAAGTCAATTTTCCCCAGCTTCAGGTACTCGACCAGCGCGGCTACATCATCGGCCAGTGCTTCAAAGCGGTAAGGACGATCGATGTCGGCGGTGTTTCCATGTCCTTGCAAATGCACCGCAATCACCTGACGGGACTTCGCCAGAGCTTCGATATTAGTGCCAAAGCCTTCGAAAGCGGTGATTCCGCCGTGGAGCAGAACCATCGGCTTACCTTGGCCATAAATCTCGTAGTAGAGCTGCATGCCATGAATCGGTGCGTATCCAGTTTTACTTTCCGCGTTCCCAGGAACTCCTGACGCGCTAACTTCAGTGCCAGCGAGACTCGAGAGCAGCACAGTTATGAGTGTCAGAATGTTATTTCGCATAGTCTTCTCCAGTAGCCAAGTTCTGCATGTTCGGTTGCGCCTGCCTTTACTTTATGTTCAGTAGCTCGCACATGACGATCATCAAAGCTTCAGCTTCTTATTGCGCCTGTGTCAGCCCCGCAACAACTGCAGCAAGTTTATCGAGTATCTGGTTCCAGCCCTCTAATTGACCGCTATTTTTCGCGCTCTCTATGGGTTCATTTCCGATGAAGGTAAGTTTCGTCTGGCCGTTTCCTAGATCCTCAAAGATGGTCACGTCGTACGCACCCTCTATGGCCTCATGTTCTATTCCTAGCTGCGCAGGATCAATCTTGTTTCCCTTCGAGTCCGAAAAGTACATCAAGGAAACGATCTTCTCGTGCGGAACAATCTCGTGGTATTCAACCGCATTCCAGAACTCCTGCCCATCTGGAGATCTCATGCAGCAGAGGAATTTCCCCCCAACGCGAAAATCTATCTCGCAAAAAGGCGCAGTAAAGCCCTTCGGCCCCCACCACTGCATCACATATTGCGGGTCTGTCCACGCCTTCCAAACCAACTCGCGTGGAGCATCAAAGACTCTTGTGACAACCATCCGCTCCGTCTCACTCACCGTGTTTTTTGTCATCTCTGACCTCCGCTTTTTTCATTCGATTCACAACCACATCCAGCTTGTCGAAACTCTCTTCCCAGAACTGGCGATAGCTGATCGCCCAGTCGCTGACTGCCTTGATCGACTCTGGTCTAAGCTTGCAAATACTCTCTCGTCCACGCTTCGTCTTGATCACAATCCGCGCCCGCACCAGGTAGGCAATATGTTTTGAAATCATCTGCTGCGAGAGTGCAAACGGTTCTGTCAAGCCGTGCACAGAGGCAGGCCCACGGGAGAGCCGCTCGATCATCGCCCGCCGGGTTGGATCAGACAAAGCCGCAAATGTTGTACCCAGGCTATCCACAACCACATGGTAGTGGATTTCCCTCCGATGTCAAGCGGTATTCCCGCGAGCCCAGATTTCTGTTCCTTGGTCTCTGAACCCTGACACCTGCGCGTCATAAATCGCCAATGCACTCACTGAACACGATTGCTACCCTTAAGTCGGCCTGTGTTTACTAACTTCTGGCAGCGAAAGCTCAGTGGGCGAGAATAATCGGTTCGGTCTCTCGACGCGGAATGGACTGCAGCTTAGCAGAGTGCTGAAAGCAGTCTTCGCTATCGTGATCGCCAGACGGACCACGCGATTTTAAGCTATTGAAAAATAAGGAGGTGATCCGATAGCGGATCGTAAGCTGTTGAAAGATGGTGGGCGCTATAGGATTCGAATTTTGGGGTAGACGTAGTTTCAACAACATAGAGAACACGGCGGGCACCGTTAAAGCAGTGAAAGGCAATGGTAAACAGTGCTAACGGATCACAAACGGATCACGGCCTCGTGCCGAAGGTGGCCGCAAATCAAACCGTGACGTTGGCAGCTGAACAGGCCAATCTGTAACCCGGTGTCTGTATCTGTTCTCCGGCATATCTCACTCGCGAGTATTCAAACGGCTGGGAGATCGCATCCGCCGCTGACTTAACTATCACTGCGATGGCATGAGGCTCCAAGTTGTGACAATGCTCGCAGTTTCACAGCACATTATGAACCTCTGTGGTGGATTTCAAGGACTCTCTGGATGATTTCCAGAAATCGAACACAAACCACGATAAACCAAGGTATAGAGGCGCGTTCCCGCTAAGTAAAAGATGGCATCAAGATTTCCTGCCCTTGACGAACGGGCCCTAAACCGGTGAGTTCATGCATCACGAAGGGCAATCATCGGATTCACTTTCGTCGCGCGGCGTGCTGGGAGATAGCTCGCCAGCGCGGCCACTGCAAGTAAAAGGAGAGGCACGATCAGAAACACAGCCGGATCATGGGGGCGAACACCATAGAGCAGACTTGCCATCATGGACGCAGTGGATGCAGAAAAGGCCACTCCGGCAACGATGCCCATGCCAGCAAGCGCCACCCCCTTGCGTAAGAACATTCTCAGAATGTCTTCTCGTCGCGCCCCCAGGGCCATGCGGATACCGATCTCGCGCGATCTTTGACCGACGATATAAGCCAACAAGCCGTAAATTCCGATGGAGGCCAGAAGCACCGCCAGTCCAGCAAATCCGCCCACCAGATCGGCAGAAAAACGGCGTGAAGCCAGTGACCGATCAAGGACGTCGTTCATCGAAGAAACATTGAATACCGGCAAGCCGGAATCAATGCTCTGGATTTCATGCCGAATCTGTGGTTCGAGCAGGGTCGCGGGCAGAGACGTCCGCAACACCACGCTCAGTCGTTTGCTGTTGTCTTGATAGGTCGAAACATAGATGTGGGGAACGCCATCGATATCGAGACCGTCACTCTTGATATCCTTAACAACACCCACAACGCTCGTCCAAGGCTTGGTACGGTCTCGTCCGAAACGCACTCGGCGGCCCAGCGGATCGCTGGCTGGCCAATACTTACGAGCGGTGCTTTCATCAATGATGGCCACCAGCGGTTTGCCGTCTTCATCCGCCTCGGTGAATGAACGGCCGCGCAGGAGCGTCGTCTGTAACACCTTAAAATAATCGGAGCTTATCCGAATTCTTTCGGCGCTCAGATCCTGCGAGGACTCGACCGGTCTATCTTCAATCGCGAAGCCTTCACTCGCTACGCCACCGACCGCGTTGGGGTTGCTATTGGTGGTCGGTAGAGCTGAGGTGATTGCGGCGAGTTCCACTCCCGGAATTGCCTTCATGCGCCGCAGCAACTCACGATCAAAGGTGGCTCTGCGAGGAATATCGAGATACGGATCCGCCTCCGATTCGTTGGGATTCGGAAGCTGTATGTTTGCCGTGACAACTTGAGTTGGATTAAAGCCTGGATTTTCCTGCAACAGATCCCGCAGCGTACGCAGCAGCAAGCCGGCTCCGACCATCAGTATGACGGCGAACGCCAGTTCAGAGACGATTAGAACATCCCGCAATCGGCCGGTCTTGGTGCTGTAGCCGGACCCGCGACCGCCTTCACGAATGGCCGAGGAAAGAGCGCCTTTTGCCGAATGAAGCGCTGGAGCAAGTCCAAACATTAAGCCGGTGAGAATGGAAATCAGCAGAGCGAACGCCAGCACCACCCAGTCGATTCGGACTTCGCTGAGCCGGGGAACGCTCGATGGCACAAAGCGCAGGATGAAGCCTAAAGTGCCCACTGCGGTTGCGATTCCCGCGACACCGCCGATGAGCGACAGCAGCATAGACTCGGTCAGCATTTGGCGCACCATGCGGCCGCGGCTCGCCCCCAGCGCTGACCGCACCGCCATCTCTTGTTGTCGCCCCGAAGCGCGCGCTAAGAGGAGATTGGCAATGTTCAACGATACGATGAAAACGATCAGGATTACCGCGCCCAGTAACACCAGCAGCATGGGCCGAACCTTGCCCACCAAAGTTTCTTGCAATGGTTGAATCTCAATTGTCCATTGCGCCTGCGGCGGGTAGTCGGTGGGAAAGTCGTGACGTATTTGGGCAGCCATGGCGGTTAGCCGCGCCTGAGCTTCCGCCAGTGTCAGGCCACGTTTAAGTCGTCCGATTCCTGATACTAAAACCCGGGTACCACGCATTGGCGGGGGAAAGGGATCTCCGCTGAAACCGCCGGCGCCAAACACTTCCGCGTCGCCGGCAACCGTCGGTCCAGGATGGCGAAATCCGCGTGGCAGAACCCCAATAATTGTAAGGGGATCATTGTCGATCCGGATGGTACGGCCGAGAACATGCGGATCGGCGCCATAGGCACGGCGCCACAGGCCATCACTGATCACGGCCTCTGCGGCGAAACCAGGCACGAAGTCCTGCGGCCGAACAACCGTCCAATTTGCGGGGTCACACCCAGCATGGAAAAGTAGCTGAAACTGCCATTGACCCCCTCGACACGCTCGGGCTGTCCGGCGCCGGTCAAATCCTCGCTACCCTCGAAGATCGGGGTCACATCTTCAAATACACCCGATCGCGTCTGCAGGTCATCCAGTTCGGGCTGGGAAAACCTAACGTCCCGCAATCCTACGCCGGGCTCGTTAAAGAAGATTCGTACCAAACGATCGGGATCGGGGTAGGGCAGAGAACGCAGCAACACGGCATTCACGATGCTGAAAATCGCCGTGTTGGCTCCCACGCCCAGAACCAGCGTCAGGACAGCCACGATCGTGAATGTGGGCTTCTTGACCAGCATGCGCAAACCATAGCGAACATCCTGAAGTAAAGTCCCCATGAAGACGCTCCTCTCGGCCTGTCAGCTGTGACTATCAATAGATCGTCCAGGTAACGGACAATATCTTCCACTCCCCATCGATTTTGCGCACCTGCCAGTGTTCGAGGCCTGAATTAGTAACCTTGTCGTTGATGACAAAATCGCAGTTGAATGTCGCCAGCCCTAGAGGAAGGCTTCTGGCGTCGAACTCGACTAACGAATCGAATCTCGCGAAATGCGACACTACTTCGGCGAAAAATCCGTCGGCCGCATGTACGTCCGGTCTATCTTTTCCACCAGCTTGTTGGCCTCCTCGGATTTGATTGCTTCCTGAACCTCCGGGTCGGCCAGCATCGCGTCCCAGTTCTTTTTAGCTTCCTCCCGGCTGGAATGAGCCACGAGGTATACGAATGTGTTGTCCCAATCGGCTGCCCCCTCAGGTACCCAGTAACCCACGACCTGCAGATCGTGTTTGGCTAACAGCTTTGAATAGATGTCTCGAAACCGCGATTCCAGTGCCGGCAATTTGCCCGGTACAGTGTGATAAATGCGAAGCTCGAAGACGCGATTGCTGTCGGCCCTCACGTGGTCAATGTGAGCAAGGCGGGCAGTAATGAGCGATCCGGCGGTGAAAGAAAGTAGGGCAATGGCGCAAACACTGCATCCCTTGGATTTCCCGCCTTTGAATTTCCAGCAGTTGAATGTCATCGATACTCCTTCCTAGACGACGCGAACTGAGTGTCCCACCGCGCGGCGCTCCTACTTAGACCAGGGCGGAACCACGCCGTTGCTGCGCGCGTACGCGATCGACTGCCCCAGATGCTCGTGTTGATCTTCGAGAATCAGCATCAGCGCGCCGAGCTTCGTCATGTCTCTTCCGAACAGTTTCACCGGCGTCTGCAGGTCTTTGTCGGAAAGTTCCGTAATCGCTTTTTGCAGATTGACGTAAGAAGCCTTCAGAGCTTCCTGCAATTTTTCCGGATCGGTGATGGGCGCGGGCTTTGCCTCCGTATTCGGTGTGCCCGAAAGCACGCCGACGAGCATGCCGTTCTCCGTAACGATCAGGTTGAACACGTCGCCGACGGAGCGAACGCCCTGGCCGGGCTTCCAGTCGTACTTGCCCGACATAACGCGCGCGAGTCCGGTGAATTTGTCGGAAAGCGTTCCGGCATCTTTTCCGAAGGCGGCCTGCATCCCTGCCGGTTGCGCCTGCGCCAACGGCAACATCAGAGCGACCGCAAGCGCGCACACTCCGTACTGAGTCAGAATCTTCTTCATGTGGAACTCCTCTACGTCGCTAAACGACTCTACTGCTCGTTCCTGCTGACTGGACAATATGCCGCGAAGAACCAGTGTTTGCAGGAAAAGTGACATGCGGTGTCCGAAATGAGACAAGCGGTCAGAGTTGGCCGTCAAATACTGGTGCCACGGATCATCGAGTGTGCTTGCTTACATCCTAGAAGACTTTCCTGGCAGGAGACTTTAACCCTGTGACCAAGGTTTCGGAATCTATTTCCTCCGAGGTATTGCTTCCGACGCATCAGCAAGCGCATATGCCGTCACAGCCATCACCGCTGCATTCTCATTCAATTGCTGCACATTCACCTTATCAAGAGTGTCCGCGGCAGAATGATGATAGCTAAAGTAGAACCGCGAATCCTGCGAGGGACTGAGACCGGGAACGCCGAGCTGGACCATACCGGCGATATCCTCGGCGGTTACCTCGTCAGATCTGGTGAGAACGCTTGCTCCAATCGGTGCCAGTGCGTTCGCAACGGGCGCGAGATATCTGGCAGCCTCAGGCGCGCCAAAGAAACTGAGGCCTGTTGGATGGTCGCAGCCTAAGTCGCTTTCCAGCGCCGCTATGTGATAAGTGAGTTCGCTGGAGTGTTCCTGGAGATATGTTGTCGCGCCACTGACGCCGAACTCCTCATTCATCCAGGCGACAAAACGGATTGTGCGTTTTGGATGGATGTTCAGTGACTGCAACAAATGGATCGTCTGCATTGAAATAGCGACCCCGGCGCCATCGTCGATCGCACCTGTCCCAAGATCCCATGAATCCAGATGTCCGGAGACCAATACAACCTCTTCGGGGTGTTCCGACCCCTTCCAATCCGCGATTACGTTGTAGCTGCTTGTCGGAGGAAGAGTTTTCGGCGTAAGAGTGAGCCGCATCGTCACGGGTCCTTGTTTTGACAGTCGCGCCAACAGATCTGCATCCTCTGCGGTAATTGCAGCTGCGGGAACCTTGTCGACTCCCTCGCCGTACAAAGTCAGACCTGTGTGCGGAAGTCGAAAGTCTCCGCCGCCCAGAGAGCGAACCAGCACAGCTGCGGCTCCAAGCGACCCGCCAAACGATGGGCCGACGCCACGATAAGCTAGATTTTGCCCATACGCATCAAGACCAAACCCTTGCGCAGTTAATTCCTTATCGAAAGGCTTGTTGAACAGGACGATCTTTCCCTTGACTTCACCAACGGGCAAGCTCCTCAATTCTGCAAAGGAGCCTACGACCATCACATTTGCAGTAAGACCATCCTCCGACGTTGGCGCAGAGTTTCCCAATGCTGTGACAACGATCTTCTGCGTTGTCCCCGGCGGCATTCCCGGCCACCGGGTTAAGACTGCGTCTTCCTTTCCTCGTACCCAATGAGGAACAGTCGTTTTTTCCAGCGTGACGCTCGTCCCCATCTCCCGCATCTTGGCAGCTACCCATTCGACAGCGGCCTGAGCCTGCAGCGAACCACTGAGCCTCGGACCTATATTGTCCGTGAGGTGCGCAAGCATGTTGTATGCATTCGGGTCCGTCATTGCCGCATCGCGGATGCGCCCCATGGTTGCAAACTGTTCTGCCGTCCATGGTCTCCAGTCTGAATCGGTAAGGCTGGTTAAACGGTCCAGAAAGGAGTTAGGTGGCGGAGTGCTCGCGGGCGCGTTTTGAGCCCAGCAGTTCAACACAAAGAATGCAGCAACTATAGGTGAAGCAAAAAGACGGTTTTTCATAGACTGTTTCCGGTACGATACCTTTTCTGTCGAAAAATCTTCTCCCGCCTTAGTCCGCAGTTTGAGCAGCTAGGTCGTTCATCCGTTCTCGTGTCGGCTGGAGAACTCCACGTTCGATCTGGTGTACAAGGTCTGTAATTGTGGCGTTCATATGTACCGGCACTCCGGACGCGTGGCCTAACGTCACCACATAGCCGTTGATAAAGTCGATTTCAGTCTTACGGCCGCGCTCAAGGTCCTGGAGCATGGAGGGTTTGACGTCCCCGTAGAAAGCAATCATTGCTTCGACCCACGACTCATAGTGTTCCCCTGCGGCAATATTGCTCGGCCATCCGGGCGGAATTGGGTCCACGGCCAGCCGCTCCAGCCGAGTGCCAATTGCAAGTGCCACGGATAACGCTTCCTCGTACGTCCGTCGGAAGACCTTCTTGCCTGCCTCCGTTTCCATGTACTGACGCATGGTTTGCGAACAGAGCGCGCCGAGGGTTGTAACCGAGCAATTGATCAGGAGTTTCGACCAGATGGCACCGGTCAGGTTTGAAGATACCTTGACCTCAATCGCTCGACCTAAGACGCGCGCAACCCGCTCGACGCGCTCACTGACACCACCAGCAAGTTCGCCTATCAGCAGATGCCCTGCATTCTTCTGCTCGTAGACGCCGGGTTCTACCATCGTGGCACCAAGATTTGAGAATCCACCAAGGATCTTATCTTCGCCTAGACGATCCGCAAGCACCCGTGCAACGCCGCCATTCTGTATAGGCAAAATAGCCCCTTCGGGGGCAAGTAGGCCCACCACGTAGGGCACGACTTCCAGAGCATCCTGCGCTTTGGTGGCAAGCAGGATCAGGTCAAATTGGTCGCCCTTTCCGTAGTCCTCAATTGCGGCAACGTCGATAGCGTCTGCCCTTACCTCTCCTCCGATGCCGGACACTCGCAGGCCCGATCTGCGCAATGCCTTCGCGGAATCGGTGTTGCGAGCCGCAAGCCGGACGGGCAGTCCTGTGCGGATGGCACGCGCCGCAATTGTTCCGCCCAAGGCGCCGATGCCCACTATCAGTATTTGCATTTTGAAGGCTCCAAGATGCCCGCGATGAGACTGAATCCCGCCAGTTGCGACTTGCTCCAAACAAGCCATGGCCCAGGCGTCGCAACGCGGGCGATCCAATCGTCCAAGGTCCGGATGGTGTAGCTTGGCGTCCCGTCCGCGCATGTGGGCGCTCTCGACGGGTCTATGACACGAGCGCGGACGGCGGCACCTCGATTTCGCCGCTTGCGATGTAGGCCGTGGCGCCACCAACGCTGACAGAGGTCACGACGCCTCTGCTCTTACGCGCCTCCGCTTCGATTTCGCTTCGGCGCCCCATCGAGACGCCTTGCTGGATCGAAAGGCGATAGGCCGTCCCGCCAAAATCTTGCTTCGATGCCATGGCGCCGACGAGGGCGGCACAGGCGCTGCCCGTCGCGGAATCTTCTTCGATGCCCAGCGCGGGTCCCCACATGCGCGCATAGATCTTGCCGCCATCCCGTAGATCTCCTGCGAAGAAGAAGATGTGGGGAGACCACGCTCGTGAGAGCGTTGCTACCCAGGCCGCCCGATTAATCGCCGCCCGATCAACCACTTCGTTCGAGTTCAGTTGCGCAAAACAGAATGGAACACCGGCGCCCGCGAAAAAGGCTTGGTTCACCTCGGCGGGTTCGACGGATAGTACGGCGGCGAGTTCAGCCGGAGAAGGTGCGCCGGTCGGCGTCTCGATCTTCCCCGATAGCGTCAACTTGCCGTAGAATCCCCCGTTTCGCTGAGCGACATCAACCGTCACGGGACCGGCATTCTCCTCCAGGATGAGCCGGACTGGATCACTAAGCCGTACGTGCTGTTTCATCACAAGAGCACAGGCTGTGCCGACCGAGGGATGTCCCGCAAAATCGAGCTCCACCCGAGGTGTAAAGATGCGCACCCGAAAGTTGTTTGCAGAATCGTTCTTCGGCAGGACGAAAGTCGTTTCGCCGAAATTGAATTCGCGAGCAATCTTTTGCATGCCCTCGGTCGAAATGCCGGCCGCGTCAGGCAGAATCGCCAGTTGATTACCGCCAAACGATGTCGAACTGAAAACATCGACGATTTGAAATGCGTACTTCATGAGATCACCCTCCGTGTCTGGCCTCAACCCTTGACGACGAGGTCGATCTCAACGCAGGCCCCGAGTGGTAGCGCTGCGGCCGCGATCGTTGTGCGGGCAGGAAAGGGCTGACTGAAATGTTTTGCGTAGATGCTATTCATCGCGGCGAAATCACTCATGTTCGTGAGAAAGACACCGGCGCGCACAACATCGTCGAAACTCTTGCCGGCCGCCTTGAGAACCGCCGAGAGATTCTGGAAGACGCGCTCCGTCTCGGCCACAATGCCCCCCTCGACCAACTTGCAAGTGGCCGGGTCTTGGGCGACCTGTCCGCTGAAGTAGAGGAAACCACCGACTTCGACCGCTTGGGAAAACGGGCCGACTGGCGGCGCGAGTTCCGGAGAGGTAATTGCGGTCTTGCTCATGGCAAACTCCTGTGGATACTGGGTTACTACTGACTTCACCTAAAAGTTGCCTCGTTTACTGCCGATTTTCCGCGGCGAAGGTCAGTTGTGACTGTATTTCGTCCAGGTAACCGATAAGATCTTCCATTGCCCATCAATTTTGCGTACCTGCCAGTGTTCGAGGCCTGAATGATGAACCTTGTCATTGATGACAAAATCGTAATTAAATGTCACCAATCCAAGGTCGCCGTCCTGGCGAATCTCTATGTTGTGAAACGTCTCTTCGAGTTTGTCCTTTGACGTGGCGAGCAATGTCACAAATCCATCGAGTGCGCTCGGGCCAATCCCATCGACTGAGCGTTAAGTTTTCGAGCGCTATCAACGGATTCCTGGTTGTCAATCGAATGAAAGAGCACATTGGGATACAGCATGAGCTTCGTCAGGGCGTACGGATCCTTGTGGATAATGTCCTGACGGAACTCCTCCAGCACGCTTCCAATTTTCGCGATGTCATCGGCATTGGAATTGAATTTGATCTCCTGGCCCTGCGCGAATGATTGAGTGATCAAGCCGCAAGTAAGAAGCATGATGAATGCTGCGCCCGCTTTCTTTTTGTTCATCTAACCATTTTCCTTTCACGTTCAGGGCAATCGCTTTTCAAACCAATGGTGAGCATACGGCTCTGCATTAAAAGGATTGACTTCGCTGTATCCCGAGGCTCGATAGAGCGAAATGGCTTCGCTCAAAGCTCTGTTTGTCTCAAGCCGAACTACATGAATACCTGCCTTTGCAGCTAACCGTTCAAGTTCAGTTAGGATTCGGCGGCCCACGCCGACTCCACGCACCTCAGGAGCAACCCACATTCTTTTCAATTCGGCGATTTGGTTGTTGCCGAACTTCAAGGCTCCGCAGCCGATCGGTTCTCCACAACGTCTGGCGACTACCAAGACGCCTCTTGGCTCCGTGAGTTCATGAGCATTTGCTGAAATGCTTCGGTCTGGGTCAAACCCGCCGTCGAAACGATCATTTAATTCACCGAAATATTGTTTGAAGCACCAAGCGCATCAACAGTCGTGGGATCTTCAATATCAAAGTGAATCATTGCCCGTTCTGATAAAAATCCGGCCACGGATGATCTCGATTTCGTTCGCTTCTTCTTGTAGGTCCTGTAGCCCACGGCGTCATCGCAGCGTTCTGGCGATGCTTTGCTCACTTCCTGGTATGGAACATATGCCGCGAAGAACCAGCGTTTGCAGGAAAAGTGACATGCGGCGTCCGAAGTGAGACAAGCGGTCAGTGGCCTCATACTGCCAGCTTGGTGGCGCTCTCGACACTGTCCTCAGTGATGTCTCCTTCGAAGGCTCAGCTATAATCCGTCCCGGAGAGGTCGACACACCCATTGCTGCAGGCCACAACAGATATGGGACGGACGAGATGGATTTTGATCCTGTGTGCGTGGACGATTGTAGGACTGTTGTTCACGGTGCGGAGAGATCGTGGTGGCGAAGGTTCACGGCGGGCACGTCAGCTGGGTGATCGTGGGTGTGATCGAACTCGTCTACTGGAACGTATGGGCGGCGTGCACACCGCTTGTGATTGCTCTGGCAAAACGGTTCCCGTTGACGGGGCCGAGGTTTGTACCTCATATAGCGATCCACACGATCACGTCGTTTCTGATGGCTCCCCTGGGATCTGTCACCGCATACTTTCTGAGCCATGGACTTCTGCGGTCATTTTTCGCATAACCGATCCTGGTGCACCACGCCTTCCCCCGACGTTCACAGTCAGTGTTCTGTCGATGAGCTTCACTGGCGTGCTTACGTACTGGTTAGTTGTGGGACTGTATCAGTCGATCCACTTTTACCAGGCCGCTATGGAGCGCCAGACTCGAGCGGCGCAACTGGAGACGCAGCTCTCCCATGCCGAACTTGAGAACCTTAAGAGCCAGTTACATCCGCACTTTTTGTTCAACAGTCTTCACACCATTGGAGTCCTGATGCAGGAAGACGTCGATGCTGCGAGCCATCTGCTGGTCAGCCTCGGCGACTTGCTGCGCATGGCCCTCGAACGGCGGGAGAACGAGATCACCTTGCAGAGCGAGCTCGAGTTCGTCGGCAAGTATCTGGAGATCGAACAGACACGCTTTCATGATCGGTTGAAAGTTCACATGGACGTGCCACCTGACCTTCTCGGAGTCTATGTACCGAGCCTGGCGCTTCAGCCTCTGGTTGAGAATGCCATCAAGCACGGCATCAGCGTCGATTCCGCCGCAGGCCGGCTAGAGATCGCTGCGCAACGCCACAACGGCAGAGTTTGGCTCTGCGTCCGCGATGATGGCCCGGGTCCGGCACCGGGATCGCGCCTGCGATTCGGCGTTGGACTCACCAATGTCCAGTCACGCTTGAAACAGCTCTACGGGGACGAGTCGTCGCTGGAACTTACCGGGGGCGACGGTCGAGGCTGTGAGGCCATCATCACCATTCCACTGCGGAGTTCGCATGAAGACGCGAGTCCTCATCGTCGATGACGAACCGATCGCCCGGCGCGGTATCCGTCGCTATCTGGCCAAACACAACGACATTGAAGTTGTAGGCGAGGCGGCGAACGGAATCAGTGCGGTGGAGCAGATCAATCGAACTTCATCCCGACATCGTTTTTCTCGATGTGCAGATGCCTGATCTGGATGGTTTTGGAGTCATCGAAAATGTGGAGCCATCGGCCGGCCCCGCTCCCGTTTATGTCTTCGTCACGGCTCACGATGCGCATGCCATTCGCGCATTCGAAGTCCACGCTGTTGACTATCTGTTGAAACCGTATGATAAGGAGCGATTTGCCAAGGCCCTGGTTCACGCACTCCAGGTCCTCGAACAGCGCGGGAAAGCAAATCGAGGTCTCGAACCACTGCTCCAATCCCTCCGTAGTCTCCGCCCATTGGAACGCTTTGTGGTGAAGGACAAGAAGCGGATTTTCTTTGTTCCCGTTTCTAACGTTTTGTGGATCGAAGCCACGGGAAACTATGCCTGCATACACACCGCCAGCGACAGTCACCTGTTGCGGGAAACCCTGGCACACCTGGAAGAAAAGCTGGCGCCACACCACTTCATCCGCGTGCGGAAATCGGCCATCGTGAACGGCGCCTGCATTAGCGAGATTCGTCCGATGTTCGATGGGGTTTACGACATCGTACTGGCAGAAGGAACGGTGGTCACGTCGAGCCGCAGATACGCTCACAAGTTACGGGCGCTGCTGGAATCCTAGTCTTGGCAACTGGGATGTAAATTGGAGCGTCGGCGTTTTGAGCGAAGAGCAGACTCCCCAAGTTATTGTTTTCTCGGGAAGGGTGTCAGAAGAAGAAGAGCAAAAAGACCGGCTTTTGTGCGCCCAAGCCAGGCGTTCGCCTTCGAGACCCGTTGAGCTATCATTCAGTCGTTCTCCCGGTTGTATTGTGGAGAACATGCGAGTTGCTTCCGTGCGGGCAGCAAGGAGGAAACTCGTGAAGCTTTTCAGGAAACCAAACTCCAGGTTCTACTGGTACGACTTCACGGTGCGAGGCCATCGCTACCGTCGGTCAACTCAAGAAACAAAGTTAGCAAGGGCGGCTAAGGCAGCAAGCGTGAAATTGGGCTCAGTGATCGAAGGCACCGATCCATTTCCAAGCAAGCCTCAGTGTCCTTTCTGAGTTTGCTGAGCGATTTGACACCTGGGTTGAGGATGGCAGGTTGGAGGAGAAAACCAAGAAGTTCTATCGCAATGGCTGGCGCCTACTCAAAGCGACACCCGTTGCGGGTTTGCGAGTCGACCAAATCACGGGAGATTTC
>CAVUOS010000040.1:0-256355 GCA_963743105.1 Terriglobia bacterium | reverse complement strand
ACGTCTGCAGAATCAACTGGAGGCACTACTGGAAGAAGCCCATATCAAGTTGTCCAGTTTGGTTTCGGATCTGCTGGGCGCCAGTGCACGGCGGATGCTGCAGGCGTTGGCCGGAGGAGCACTGATCCGGCGCTCTGGCCGCCCTTGGCCGACCAGCGCTTGCGCGCCACGTCGGCGCAGTTGCGCGACGCATTGGGCGCGTGCACGGAGCTCCATTCGGTCTACCGCCGGCTGGTGAAGAGGGCGCTCGAGGAGTTGCAATTGATCGAGCAGCAGATCGGCCAACTGGACCAGGAGATCGCGAGTCTCTCCGGCGGCATCAGGACGCGGTCCAGCGGCTGGCGGAAGTCCCGGTCTCGGGGTGGATTCGGCGCACAGATCATTGCCGAGGTGGGTGCCAAGGCAGCGACCTTCCCTTCCGCCAAGAATCTGGTCTCCTGGGTAGGAGCATGCCCGGGAGACGAAGAGAGCGCAGGTGTGAACCACGGCGGACGCCCTTCCAAGGGCGACCCGTCAGATGCGCCGCATTCTCAATCAAGCTGCCAATGCTGCCGTCAAACACAAAGGGAGCATCTTCGAGATCGTCTATCGTCGTTTGGTGCTACGCCTCGGACACAACAAAACCATCGGAGCCATTGCAAATCGCCTCTGTGAGCTGATCTGGATCATTTTGCACAAGGGTGTTCGCTATGAGGAACGCGGTCCCTCAGTATGCGAAAAGGCCAAGCGAGCCCGCACTTCGCGAATGATCCGGACACTCCGAACCCTTGGCTACCGAGTCGAACCTGCATTGATTCCGGCATGAGGAGGAGAGGATTTTCGACCCTGTCAGGCCAACGCTCGCGACCGTTGGCTCCAAGCACGTCGTAAGGAACTTCTGCCGACGCGCTACGTTCATGTTGTCTTCACTCTGCCCCATGAACTGGCGCCGCTCGCTTTGCAGAACAAGAAAATCCTCTACCATCTGTTGCTGCAGACCAGTGCCGAAACCCTCCTCCAAGTCGCTCGCGATCCCCAACATCTCGGCGCCGACATCGGCTTCTTCAGTGTGCTCCACACCTGGAATCAGAAACTTGAACATCACCCCCATGCCCATTGTGTGGTGCCCGCCGGCGGATTGTCGCTCGACCACTCTCATTGGGTTCCATCCCACTCTCGCTTCTTTCTTCCCATTCCCGTGCTCCGAAAGGTTTTTCGCCGCAAGTTTGTCATCGCTCTAAAACGCAACTTCCGTCAGGGCAAGATTGGCTTCCATGGCACCCTGAAGCCCCTCACTCACCCCAAAGCCTTCTCCGCTTGGTTGCGAACCTTATACCGACACCACTGGCACGTCTACTCCAAACCCCCCTTCGGAGGAGCCGAACAAGCACTGCGCTATTTAGGCCGTTACACCCATCGAGTCGCCATCTCCAATCATCGACTCCTTGCTTTCGTCGATGACCAAGTTACCTTTCGCTGGCGCGACCGCGCTCACCACAATGAACTCAAGTTGATGACCCTATCCCTCGATGAGTTCCTGCGCCGCTTCCTCTTGCATGTGCTTCCCAAAGGCTTTGTCCGCATTCGCCACTTTGGCTTCCTCGCCAACCGGCGTCGGGCCACTCTTCTGCCGCTTTGCCTTCAACTACTCGGAGCAGTACCGCCATCGCAGACCGAACCAGAAGCCTCCCCTGCCCACGAACCCAACCCACTTTGTCGCTGTCCCAAATGTGGCGGCCGCATGGTGGTCATCGAAAGACTTACGGCTGCTCAGATCCAACTCCGTTCTCCGCCCTCTATCGCCGGAGTCGCCGCATGAAACTACAGCTCCAACCTTCCTCACTCGGTGCGTCTCGCCACCTACCGGTGTGGTGCGCCCTTCTCACCCCAAACCACCTCTCCCTTTCCAACCTCGGCTCCAACTGTCACTCCTCTCCATGCCTACTACAAAGAAAACAATCC
Organism: Terriglobia bacterium; assembly: GCA_963743105.1. Taxonomy (GTDB): domain Bacteria; phylum Acidobacteriota; class Terriglobia; order Terriglobales; family Acidobacteriaceae; genus Sulfotelmatobacter. Next base: position 254,414 of record CAVUOS010000040.1, on the reverse strand, counting down.
TACGCTCGCTTTTTTCTTGCTCCTCTACTTGTTCCCGAAGCTTTTCTCATCACTCCAACACCATTCAATTTGCATAAGTGCCTCCCCACGGGCGGCTTCCTTCAAACGGCTGTATCGGACGCGCCCCACACAACTCCCCGAGCCTACCTGCCCGCTGACTATGGGGCGCATCCGATACAGCACTAGCGTTTGTGGGATTCACGGGCGGCACGGGATCATTAACCGGCATTCAAGACATCCTGGCGTGGACCTACTACACTCCGAATACTTTAACGGGATCGCCCGCTTCCACAACTACGAGTCTCGTTTCATCGACGAACCCGTCAACCAACAACCAGTCTGTAGTTTTCACGGCGGCAGTAACATCTTCGTCTGGAATCCCTACAGGGAATGTGACCTTCAAAGATGGCTCCAGCACTCTGAACACGGCAACCCTGGACAGTTCGGGTACGGCTACGCTCACGATTTCCTCCTTGAGCATAGGGAGCCATGTTGTGACTGCTTTTTACAACGGAGACTCGCTGTTCGCAACAAGCATTTCTAGCCCGTTAACCGAAGTCGTCAACTCGCCCCCGCCGGCGTTCACGATCGCCACGACACCGAACACAAAAACCACTATCGCCGGGCAGAATGCCATCTTCCAGGTATCACTGACACCGGAGAACGGTTCAACAGCTAGCGTAGACCTGACTTGCTCAGTGTCTCCTGCGCTGCCAACGTGCGTGATACAACCGCTTTCGATAGCCCTTCCGGTCAGCGGATCGTCCACCGCCACGGCGACGATCACTACGATCAGCCATGCGACTGCTTCCTGGCAACAGGGGACTTTCGGCCCAGCTCTTGTGGGACTCGTGGGACTGGTGGTGATCCTCTGGAAGAGGCCGCGGCGTCTCGCGGCCACAGCTACCTTAGCCTTCCTCATTGTTTCGGTCCTAAGTTGCGGGGGTGGCAGTAGCAAGAACGGAGCGACGGGTGGAACGCCTAGCGGGAGCTACACGATCACAGTGACGGGGACCTCCGGAAGCGTAAGCCAGACCAGCAAGGTAACGCTGGTCGTACAGTAGACAAAGAACAGAATTCGACTGGCAACCATACTATCTGCGAGAAAAAGTGGATTACTCGGTGCCAGGAACCCGACGGGTGGACGGGTGGCCCTCGATAAGAGCGAAGGCACTGTCAAGGGCATAGTTGTTCTGGGCGGTGCGTCAGCACCGCCTGGTTTGCCAGAGAGGTTAAGGATCAAGACTCTGAAAATCTCAGGCTGAATCACCCACGGTGGAAGATCGTTCCACCAACCATCGATCCGGCCTAGACCTCGACCATGATTCTTCAATGCGAACATCCCGTCTCTCCGGGATGCGAGAGCACCCAATCAACACCTAGGGCCTAGCTTACGCCGACCAGGGCCACCCGCGGGCTGCTCTCGATGCGAACGATCTCTGGATACAGTGTCCGGGTGCGGCGCATCCAGTAGGGTCGTACCGCCATAGGCGTTGTGAGAGGGCAGGGGTCCCTCGACTGCGTTCGGCTATCGCCTCACTTCGCTCGGGATGACAGAGTTTCGGGATTACTCGACTGCGTCCGGGATGGCTTCAGAGGTGCATGGGGCCCTTCGACTTCGCTCAGGGCAGGCTCTTTGGCTTGCGAAAAACGCAAGCCCTCGGGATGACAAACCTTTTCAGGATGGCAGCGCGGCATCCTGCGGATCAAGGTTCGAGGGAGAAATCCACAGGGCATTGTGACATCTGTCACAGACTTTGAATTGGCGAACGGACTATGCTGACGGGTTTTCCCGGTCCCTCCGAGCAGATTTTATAGGGTTGAGGTCTCCCCATGGTTGGGAGAGGTGGGTGGTGTCTGCTTGTGGCAGGGTTTGTGATTTCAGTCTCGGCCTTTATCGCGGCGCAGGCGGGGGCGTCGGCTCGTGTGGCGCCATGGGTTTTGGCGGAGCCGACGTCGGGGCAGATATATCCCGGACCACTGCTGTCCGAATTAGTCGCCGAGCCGCCTAACCGCTCCTGAAACCAAAGCACATCATGCCCCCCCGACGTCTGCACAAAGAGCAGGTTGGCCATCGTGAAGCGTCTTCTGCACAGGTATGCTGTCTAAGTTGCAGCGTCTCCTTACTCTGGATTTCCCGGCATATTCGAGAAAAGTGGCATCATCCGACAAGGTTGCTGTCCAACTCTAACCGAGCCCTAAAGGCAATTGTTCCAAAGCGGGTGTCACCAGCAGCGGTGGTTGAAAAGGATTGTCGATCCAGGCCCACAGGTCTCGGTACACAAACAGTTGCTGCCGTAACAGGGACACAAGGTTCGAGAGCGACCAGCCGAACGTCGCTCTCAGTTGCAGATACTTGATCAGCAACAGCGCAATCAGCGCCGTCCAGATCTGGATTTGCAAAGCATTCTCCGAGGTCCCAATAAAAGTCTTCACCCGCAGGTTCTGCTTCAGCGCCTTGAAAAACAATTCGATTGCCCACCTCTCCTTGTACACGGCAGCCACCGTGGCCGCTGCCAAGCTCAGATGGTTCGTCAAAAAGACCAACAGGGCATCGGTCTTCTCGTCGTAGTACTCCACCCGACGGAAAAAGCAGTCCACTCCCGCCCGCGCCAGTTTGTAAAAGAAGATGACCTGGTCCCGCCGCACCCCCTTGCGTTGCGGGATTTCGCGTTCTTCCACCACCGCATAATCCGCGTTGTCCTTTAACCGGGTCACAAAATATACCTTCTCTTCGCTGAGTCTCGCGAACCACTCGTAATCGGTATAGCCGCGGTCGATGGCCAGAATAGTCCCGGGCGCGAAATGCAACTGTCGCGCCACTTGCACTTCATGCAGCTTGCCCTCGGTCACCACCGCAAAGCTCGGCAAATGCCCGTCGTGGTCCAACAACAAATGCAATTTCACCGCCCCTTTCGTGCGCCGAAACTGCGCCCAATCAAACGCCGACACGCACAGGGCAATCACGGTGGCGTCCAAACTTAAGAGCCGGTTTTTGAAACGGAACTTCCGCTTCTTCTTTCCGGGTGCGCTAGCCACCACCTGCTGGCACTTCTCCAGCAGTTGCTGAAACACCGTCTGGTACAGCTGCCAGGGTCGGTGTTCGTTGGCATAGCCCAAGGTCGACCGCGCTGGTGCCGCCGGTAATCCCAAATGCTTCAATTTCCCCTCACTGGCGGCAAGACCCCCACATATTTCACGCAGCGATTGCGCATGTCCCAGCTGACAAAACAGCATGGCCACGAACTGTCCCCAGCAGGTGAAACCCCGGGCATGGCGCTCGGCTTTGTGTTGGCGCACCGCCGATTCAAATTCCAAACGAGAAAAAAGCTGCAACATCTGCGAAAATATGCTGCATACTCGATTCACAGCTGAGCCTCCTGAGTTTGTGATTGGTTCTGGCGAGAACTCAATCTCAAATTATCAGAAGCTCAGCTTTTTTCGTGTTAGTTCTCGGATTCACAATTTGGACAAGAGTGATCCCGGACGAATCGTTCGTCCGTGGCGGCCGCCGCCGCCTCTTCCTCGTCCCATTCCTCTTCCTCGTCCTATTCCTCTTCCCGGAGTATTCGGATTCCCCGCGTTCGTGCGCGCGGCTGGGATGATTTTCTCGGGAACGGTTACTCAGATTGAGCGGCGGGGGGCGAGTGGCGGGCAGTCCGTTGAGACCGTGGCAGTGACGTTTCACGTTGAGAATGCGGTGCGCGGAGCGATTCCGGGGCAGGACCTTACTATTACGCAATGGATTGGGCTGTGGTCTTCGGGGCAACGGTATCGCGTGGGAGAGCGCGTTGTCCTGTTTTTGTATCCGAATAGTAAGTTGGGACTTACTAGCACCGTAGGCGGATCGCTGGGACATTTAGCAGTGGACCGCGCGCGGTGGGTGGTGCTTACGGCAGAGCATCTAGTGGCGTTTCGAGGAGATCCCGTCCTGGGTGGGAAGTCGCGCGCACGATTTGGCGATTTCGCCTTGGCGGTGAGGCAGGCCGATGAGGAGGAACGACTGCGATGAGAGAGGTGACCATGAAAACTCGCATGGCATCAACGGGTCGCGGATTCCTCCTCAGGCTGTCCGTGGCAGCAGGGATCGTGCTCGTGTTTGCGATGGTGATGCGGGCGGGCGGGCCGAAGTGTGTCGCGGGGACGAGTTACTTTGATGCGACGATGACCGGGCAGGCACTTACGTGGCCTCAGGGCCTGATCACTTACTACACCGATCAGGGAGACCTAAGTCCGATTCTGCCGAATGCGTCGGCGAACAGCTTTGTCGCGGGAGCGTTCGGCGTGTGGACTTCGGTGCCAACGGCGGTGCTGGCGGCGACGAGTGCGGGTTCGCTCGCAGAGGACGTGAACGGGACCAATGTCGCGGTGAATGCGGACAGGACGATATCGATGCCGGACGATATTCAATCGACGGCGACGGGCACTCCGGTTGGCATTGTCTATGACTACGATGGTCGGGTCACCGACGCCTTGCTGGGAGCGGGCGCGGGCGGTTCGAGCCAGTGTTTCTTCAATGCGGTGTTCGGAGGCAACGACAGCTACGGATCGCTGGCGGCGTACCAGCACGCGCTGATCGTGATCAATGGGCAGTGCGCGCAGCAAGCGTCGCAACTGAATGATGTTGAGTATCGCCTGGTGAGGGTGATTGGCGGCGTGCTTGGGCTGGGATGGTCGCAGCTGAACGTGAATGTGCAGACCGGGGCACCTTATCCGAGCAGCGACGATTACGCGGGATTCCCTGTAATGCACTATATCGATGTGTGGAATTGCGCGCCGATCACGCTTTGTTATCCGAATCCTTATCTGTTGTCGATGGACGATGTGGCGGCAGCGTCGCGACTGTATCCGGTCACGGCGCAAAATCAGTCCAGCTTTCCGGGGAAGCAGGTTTTTTCCAGTGCGACGGCTCGCATTCACGGGTCGGTGTACTTCACCGACGCGCATGGGAACCGCACGCAGCCGATGCAGGGCGTGAACGTGGTGGCGCGGTGGATTGATCCGGTCACACGGCTGCCGTCACGAAGGTATGCGGTGTCTTCGGTTTCTGGATTTTTGTTCCGCGGAGATGGCGGCAATCCCATTACCGGGTTCGATGACTCGATCGGGGATCCTCTCGGGGAATGGGGATCGACGGACTCGAGCCTGGAAGGGTTCTTCGATCTCGCGGGATTGCGGCCGCCGACGGCCGGTGCGCAGTATCAACTGACGGTCGAAGGGCTCGATCCGAAGTGGTCGGCAGGAGTGGGTCCGTACTCACCCGGGCCGGTCGCGCCTTCGGGATGGGCACAACCCATTACCGTGACCGTTTCGCCGGGCAGCGACATGCAGCAAGACATTCTTATGATGGGCAGCGCGCAGCCGCTGCGGCAGGTTGCTTCCTCCTGGAGTGCGCCTTTGCCGCTGCCCTCAGGGGGCGATTGGGCTGGATCGTTGGCGAGCTATGCGGACGTGGACTATGTCCTGCTGCGGGCACAGTCGAAGCGAACGCTGTCGGTTTCCGTGACCGCGCTGGACGAGTCTGGACACGCAAGCCAGTTGAAAGCTCAGCCGGTTATCGGGATGTGGGCGGCGTCCGATCCTTATGGCAGCGTGCCGGGCGCTTTCACTCGCTCACCGTTCAGTCAAGTTCCATTCGGATTAACTCGTCTCGATGCGAACATACTCACATCGAGTAACTTCCTGATTGGCATCTCGGATGTGCGCGGCGATGGCCGGCCTGACTATCGATATCATGCGCACGTACTCTACGCCGATTCGGTTTGGCCAGCTCGGGTCAGCGTGAACGGCGGCACGATCACACTGCAGGGGACGGGATTCTCCCCGGGTCTGAGTTCAATGGTGGGAACGAGTTCAGCCAGTGCGCTTGCGGTTAGCGGCACATTCATGACGTTGGCGGTTCCGGCACATGCGGACGGGGTGCAGAGCATCAGCGTTAGCGATCCGGTGAGCGGCGGGTCGACGACGATGACGGCGCGCGCTCACATACGGGGCTGCCGACACGGATAACATCATTTTGCTAAATGGCGCGAATCCTTCTACTCGGGTGGGAGTGCCAGCAGCGAACCCGGTGAACGTGCGTGTGGTGGCCACCGATGGAGTTACTGCTGTCAGCGGAGCGACTATCGGCTGGAGCGGCACAAATGGCGTTCAACTTTCGGCGTGTGGCGGCGCTTCGGCGTGCTTAGTGATCACCGATCAGAATGGAAACGCGGCAACAGGGCTAACTGCGGCGGCTCCGGGGGCCGCGATCGTGACTGCCACTCTGGCGCCGGGCGTGTACTCTCCAGCGAAGTCAGTCAGTGCAACGCTGAGCGCCACGCAATCGTCGGCCGATAATGGAGTTTCCACTTCTTATATTTACGTGTCGCAGGGCGCGACGGCCGGCGTTCCGATCACGGCACGAGTTCTGAGCAATGGAATAGCCCAGAGCAATGCGCCGGTGAATTTCACGATTGCGAGCGGCACGGCGAGTCTCAGCGCTGGTAGTGCCGTCACGAACGGGAGCGGCTACGCTACGGTGACGCTTTCGCTGACGAATGTGAATGTGCTGGTGCAGGTAAACGCGTGCGTGGCTCCGGCAAATTCTCCGTGTGCCGTGTTCTATGCCAATCCCGTTGCGCTCGCGCAGCAGGTCTTGCAGCAGGTGTCGGGCGCCGGGCAGATCTCCACGGGACAGTCGTTTCAGCCGGTCGTGGTGCGGGTGGTGGATTCGGCGGCGTCCCCACATCCGGTGGTAGCCGCCCCGGTGAGTTTTCTGACGACGGTGCTGCGGCCGGGTGAGATGGGGCCGGGTGTAGGAAGCGGAGACACCAATCCGGGCAACCCGGCCATGCCGGTCATCTTGAAGGTCACGCAGAGTATTGCGAGTACCGACAGCAATGGCTTGGCGAGCGTTGTGGCGGCGAGCGGAGGTTTCAGCCCGCCGCTTGAGGTCAACGTCATGGCTACGGCCGGGACGGGTGCCACGCTTGATGATCCTCTGCTGATATTCCCACCGCCTTCGAATGGAGATGCCGGTGCCGGGGCAAAAACTCCGGTTAACCGTCCGATCCGGGGAACGGTACTTCGGAACGAAACCGCAGAACAGCGCTGAGTCAGTCCTAATGGCGGGAGTCGGAGGGCATTTCGATACCAGCCGTGTTATTGCTATCCGCGTCAGACTGCGATACGTTGTCGGCGACGGCTCATGCCGACCTCGGAGCAACTCGAGCAACAACTGCAGCGCTGGACAGAAGCCGGCTTCCTTGACTTACCGACTGCCGGGCGCATTCGCGAATTTGAGACAGCGCGCGAAGGTCCGGGGATGCGCTGGCCCGTGGTGCTCGCCATCGCATTCGGCTCGATCATGGTGGCGGCCGGCGTCCTGCTGTTTGTCGCAGCTCACTGGGACGAACTTTCTCCTGCCCAGCGATTCCTGCTCGTAGTGGTGATGATCGCCGGTTTTCACCTGGCAGGCGGAGCGCTGATGCCACGCTTGCGTCTGTTGGGCCTTGCTCTGCACGCGATTGGCACGGTCGTTTTGGGCGGAGGCATTTTCCTGGCCGGCCAGATCTTCAATCTGCAGGAACACTGGCCGGGGGGAATCCTGCTCTGGGCGATCGGCGCGGTGCTCACCTGGCTGGTGTTGCGTGACTGGCTGCAAGCGACACTGAGCGCGCTGCTGGTTCCCGCGTGGATCGCTTCGGAGTGGAGCGTCCGGGCCCGGCACTACAGCGGCATGGACCGAATACTGTTCCGGTTCCTTGCGGTGGTGGCGATTACCTATCTGAGTGCGCGGCGCGGGCGGGAGGAGTCTTATTTTCGGCGAGCGCTGGTTTGGGCGGGAGGGCTGGCCGTGCTTCCGCTGTGCGCCGTTGTCGCTTCGGGCGAGCAAGAATTTTTGTGGAACCGGTCGTTGCCGCAGCTTCCGTTTTCGCTGCAAGCCATAGGTTTCGTGATGGCGTTCGTGCTTCCCTTGCTGGCTGCGTTTCTGCTGCGGGGAAAGGGAGCAGTATGGAATCTGGGATACGCACTGTGGGTGTATGTCGTATCCCGGCTTGACGGGCACGTTGTTGCGCAAAATTTGACCAGCTACGCGCTCTGCGCACTCGCGGCCGTTGGGCTGGTGATGTGGGGATTGCAGGAGACTCGCCGCGAACGCATTAACCTGGGTGTCGCCGGATTCGCCATCACGATCATCGTGTTCTACTTCTCCACCGTGATGGACAAGCTGGGACGTTCCGCGTCATTGATCGGGTTCGGCATTCTGTTTCTTGTGGGCGGATGGCAACTGGAGAAGCTTCGGCGCAAACTGGTGGCGCGTACCCGGCCTGCGGCCTCAGCGGGAGGCGCCGCGTGAAGCCGTTGAGCAAGGCGATCGTGGTGGCGCTGATTCAAGTTCTGATCGTGTGCTCGCTGGGGACGAAGCTGTTGTACGACCGGAGGACGCGCCCGCAGGCGTGGTTCAAGACGGCGCGGTATGATCCGAACCTGCCGATTCGCGGACGCTACCTGGGATTGCAGATCGAGTTGAACGATCCGCGGTCGGCCGAGGAGATCGCCAAGAAATTCGGCGTCACGGACCGTTATGCGTGGATCGGCTTTGGACAGGAGTGCGGTTCGATTGTGGCGCGCGATGGAACGCCGACGGTGCTCTTTGATAACAGCCCGGCGTGGGATTGCGACAACCTGGGCTTTTCACGCTGGCGCACGAGCGATGGCGTCACGCATTTGCGGATTGAAGAACCGCTGTTGTTCTTTATTCCGGACACCGCCAAAGATCCCAGAGTGGCGCGGACGGGCGATGAGGTGTGGGTGCTGGCCACGATCCCACGCAAAGGGCCGCCACGGCCGATCGCGCTGGGGATTAAGAAGGAGGGGGCGGGGGAGATTCAGCGGCTGAGTCTGGACTAGGCTGTTAATCGTGCCTACGGCACGAGTCCAAAGTCGGGGCAAGTGACCCGCCAGTAAAACTGGCGGGCTATTATCAGTGATCCCTCCTGGTCCACGCGGGCGGGAGTACTCGCGAACAAAACCGCCACACAAACCTGCCGAGCTGTGCTCGGCGGACAGCCGAAGGCGGCGGTCCCCACATGAGTCTTGCCGAGGTCCAATGCCGGTCGGAGGTGTGGCCTACTTCCCTACCCACTGATCTACCCAAGCATTTACCGTTTCGTACCACAACTTCGAGTTTTGGGGCTTCAGGACCCAGTGGCCTTCGTCGGGGAAGTAGAGCATCTTTGAGGGGACACCCTCCATTTGCAGTGTGGTGAAGAGTTGGAAGCCCTCACTCACATCCAAGCGGTAGTCGCGCTGGCCGTGGATTACCAGCGTGGGTGTCTTGAAATTTTTGGCGTACTGGTGCGGCGACCACTTTACGTAGCCCTCGCGGTTGTCGTAGGGAGTGCCTTTGAACTCCCAGTTGTTGAACCACATTTCTTCGGTGGTGCCCCAGGCGGACTCAGCGTTGAACATGCCGTCGTGCGACACCAGGCACTTGAAGCGGTCGGTGTGGCCAAGGATCCAGTTGATAGCGTATCCGCCGTAGCTGGCGCCGAGGGCGCACTCGCGGTTCTTGTCGATGAAGGGATAGGTTTGCTCGGCGTAGTCTAGGCCCTTCATCAGGTCTTCGAAGGGAGCGCCGCCCCAGTCGCCGTTGATGGCGTCGATGAATTTCTGGCCGTATCCGGTCGAGCCGTGGAAGTTGATCATGATGACGACGTATCCCTGATTGCCAGAGGTTGGTGCGGCGAAGAGTTCGGGATTCCAGCGGTAGCTCCAGTCGTCTCCCCAGGCGCCTTGCGGACCGCCGTGGATTAGGAACTTTACGGGATATTTCTTGGAGGGATCGAAGTTCGGAGGCTTGACCAGTGTGCCTTCGACTTCGTCGTTGTGAGCGCCGGTGAACCAGAACGGTTCGCCCTCTGACATATCGATTTGCGAGAGCAGTTGATCGTTGATGTGGGTGAGAGCCTGGTCCCTATTCAGCGAGCAAGATTGTTTTCCTGGATCTACGTCTCCCGTCATTGAAGGACAACCTTCTCCGGTTGCACTCGCCGCGTAGATTTCGTTGGGAGCGCTTAGAGACATACGGCTAAATAGCAACGTATTTCCGTTGGGTGTGATGCTCACATCGTCGTTGTAGCCGCCGACCAAAGTGCGCCTTGCTGCCGTAGCGATATCGACCACATAAATCAGAGAGTGGCGCTTGTGCTCTGAGCTGAAATACATCATCTTCGAATCGTGCGCCCAAACATACGAGCCAACCCATTGATCGAATCTGTCGGTCAGATCTTTCTTCCCGCCGGTCTTGCGGTCATAGAGCATGAGGCGGAAGCGGTCGCTCTCGTATCCGGGACGCTGCTGGGCGCGGTAGGCAATGTAGCGGCCATCGGGGGAATAGAGCGGCGAGGTGTCGCTGGCGGGATTGTCGGCGGTGATGTTCTTGGTGTGGGACAGACCCGTCTTTGCCCAATCTGCATCGGTCGCTGCACGCGTGGCTTCGCTCCGCGGGGCGGACGAGGCGTCCGCCCCTACATTGACCGGGACGATCCAGAGATCGTTGTTGGTGGAAGCGGCTGGGTTCTTGTCGTGGTTCGACGCGTAGCAAATTTCTTTTCCGTCGGGAGAGAAGGCGTAGTCATCCTGACCGCCCAGAGAGAAGACGGGGGAGTCGTAGTCGCCGGGGGTCAAATCGCGGGCTGCGCCCGCGGGACAGCCGGGTGCGGCTGTCCCCACACAAGCATCGACGGGGACCACAAAGATGTGGCTGCGCTTGCCCTCTTTGTATGCATTCCAGTGGCGATACAGGAGGTGATCGAAAATCAGCGCCTTGACCTTCGACTTCTCGGCTGCTTCTAACTTCTTCGCGTTGCACGCTTCGTCGGCGCATTCCGGATAAACATCCGAGGTGAAGAGAATGTTCTTGCCGTCAGGCGACCAGAGTTCGCCGCCGGCCTCGGTCGCAATCGAAGTGAACTTGTGCTTCCGCGGTACGGTCCCCGATGGACCGTCGAAATCGGCGATCCAAACTTGCGAGCCGCCTTCCTTCGTTGACAGGAATGCGAAGCGCTTGCCATCTGGCGACCAGCGGGGGCGGTCGGCGTCCTGGTCGGCGATCAGGATTCTTTCCGCGGATGAAGAGCCTGCGGAGCTATGCTCCGCCGGACTGCCGGGGGCGGCCGTCCCCACATCACCATTCATCCTTACATCAGCATTCAGAGGCACGATCCAGATGTGGGGCGTTTTGGTGTTGGCGGCTAGATCTACGTCGACCACGCTGAAGATTACCCACTTGCCGTCGGGAGAGACCTGGGGGTCGCCGACGCGCTTCAGCTTCATCAGGTCTTCGAAGGTGAAGGGGTGCCTGGATTGGGCAAACGCGGGAAGAGTTAAGGCAAGAACGAGAAGAAAGAGAAGAATGCGGCGCATGAAGGGCCTCCTGCGGCAAACGGATGAGTGTAGCAGGAGCAGCTTCTAGCTGCTAGCTCCTAGCTGTCCACCATCACCTCACGAAAGGCTGGTTACGCTTTACGTCTTTCACCGAAGATGGCGGTGCCGATGCGGATGCAGGTCGAACCTTCTTCGATGGCTACGGCGAAGTCGTGGGACATGCCCATGGAGAGAACTTCCAGGGTGATCGCGGGGAGGTGGCGCGCGGCGGTTTTTTCGCGCAGCGCGCGGAGTTTGCGGAAGTATGGGCGGGCGGCTTCGGGATCTTCGGTGAAGGGAGGGACTGTCATCAGGCCGCGGAAGTTCAAGGCTTCCAGGCGGGGGGCGGCTTTCAGCAAGTCTTCTAATTCCGGGGAATCGGGAGCGACGCCGCTCTTGGCTTCCTCGCCGCCTACGTTGACTTCGATCAGGACTGACAGCGTTTTGTTCAGCACGCGGGCGGCGGCGTCTAGTTTCTCCGCCAGTTTGACGGAGTCGACCGAGTCGACGGCGCTAAACAGTTCTGCGGCTCTTGCTGCTTTGTTCGATTGAAGATGGCCGATCATGTGCCACTTGGCTCCGGGGAGATCGGCCAGGGCGCTGGCTTTGGCGGAGAATTCCTGCACGCGGTTTTCACCGAAGAGGCGGAGGCCTGACTCGTAGGCTTCGCGGATGCGGTCCGGAGGGTGCGTTTTCGTGACTGCCATCAGCGCCACTTCTAACGGACTTCTTAAGGCGCGCTTGGCCGATTGCTCAAGCTTTGATTGCAGATCCGCTATGTTCTCGGGAATGGACATACAAAAACGTTCACCACAGAGGACACTGGGGTTCACAGAGGAGTTCTTTCCTCTATGAACACTCACGTCCTTCGTTGTTTTAGACTACATGATCGCTGTGGGCGGGGCCGGATCTTCGGGGCGGCCGGCATTCGCCAGCGGCACGAAGATCATGACGGCCACCAGCACGGCCAGGGCGATCACGGCGGTGATCAAGTAGTTGCCGCTCGCGAATTGGTACAGCTGCGGCAAGGCGTCAGGGTCATGTTGGAGCTTTCTCGCCAGGACCGCAGCAACCGCAATCCCACACAGCGCCTCACCGGCAATCAGCCCGGAGGCCGTCAGAATGCCGGCATTTTCAACACGCGCCTTCTGGGCGTCGTTGAGGTTGCGCCGGTCACGGAGGCGATCCGTCATCCAGCGGATGATGCCACCTACAAAAATCGCAAACGTCGTTCCCAGCGGCAAATACATCCCGATCGAGAACAGCATCACGCTCTTGACCTCGATCATGATCATTGCCAATCCGAGGAAAATTCCGACGATGACGAGAGGCCATGCCATGTCGCCGCCGACGATCCCCTTCGACAGCATGGCCATCAGACCTGCCTGGGGCGCAGACAGTTTCGTAGAACCGAAATGCCACACGCTGTCCATAAGGGAGAGGGGCAGGAAGAGCACCAACCCAGCCACAACAATGCCAATCAAGTCTCCGATCTCCATTTTGGCCGGCGTTCCGCCAAGGATGTGTCCGACTTTCAAATCCTGCAGCAACTCGCCAGCCACAGCGGAGGAAACACAAATGACAGCCGCCACTCCCAGTACTGCCGCAACGCCGCCCGAACCCGAGACACCCAATGCGACCATGAGCAATGCCGCAATGACTAATGTACACAGCGTCAAGCCCGAGACTGGGTTGTTCGACGATCCGATCATGCCGACAAGGTTGCCGGAAACCGCGGCGAAGAAGAAGCCAACGATAACCATCACACCGGCAGCGACCAATGCCGCAGAGATCACCTTCGAGCTTGCGAGATTGCCCGCACCGCTGATGAAGAAGCGATATAGGAGAAACATCGCGACGAAGGTGATGGCGATGCCCGCGAAAACGAACTTGGAGCTCAGGTCGCGTTCTGTGCGATTGGTCGCTGCTTGGGCTGCGGCTGATTTCTTCAAGTCTGAAACGGCGCGTCCAATGCCCATGGCTAGTTGCTTCCGCATCTTGAAGAGTGTGTAGGAAGCGCCGACCAACATCCCGCCGACCGCAATCGGACGGACAATCGAGTAATAGATCGCACCCGCCAGCAGGTCCCATTCCAAGGGTTTCCCCGGCTGCGCAGCCTGAATGTACGGGCCTGCTATAAACGTCAGGATGGGAACCAGCAGTCCCCAGGCGAGCACGCCTCCCGCGAAGTTCAGCGCACCCAACCGAGGGCCAATGATGTAGCCAACACCCAGGTATGCGGGGCTGATGTCAGGGGCGTTGAACAGGGTGGCGCCGCCCGTCACAGTTGTCGCAACGCTGGGATTCGTGCTGGTGCGGAGTAGCAGTTTCTTTCCTAGTTCGGCGATCTTTACGTGAAACGTGTTGGAATAGCTGAAGATGTTGAGCTGGCCCAGCAGAAACATGAACGCTCCGAAGCCCATGTTGGCAAACAGAATCTTTGCGGCCTTGGATCCCTGTTGACCGGCCTTGTGAATCTCTGCGGCGGCGACCGATTCGGGATAAGGGAGATCGGGATCTTCCACCATCACGCGCCGCAGAAGGGTAACGAAGAGTACGCCAAGGGTGCCGCCGATCACCATTAGTGCAACCGATTTCCAGTATTGCGGGCTCGTGATACTCGGAGTCAAAGATGGCCACAATCCCGCCATTACAAATGCGGGAATCGTGAATACCGCGCCTGCCGCTACCGATTCGCCGATCGTTCCGATGGTCCTAGCCATGTTTTCTTCGAGCAGAGACCCCTTCAGCAGCCGCAGAAGCGCCATGCCAATGACGGCCGCCGGGTAGGTCGCGGCGATCGTCATTCCGGCACGCAATCCTAGATAGGCATTCGCCGATCCTAGGACCACTGTCAGGACCACCCCGATCAGCACGGCGCGGAGGGTAAACTCCTTCATCTCCATGGTTTCGGGGACATAGGGCGTATGCTTCTTCTTTGGTGGAAGTTCTGTGACTGGGCTGCTCATGGACGGAGTCCTTTTAGGGCGTGGGATGGGAGCACGTTTGTTTGCATTGCCTTATGAGGCGGATTCGAAGCAACGGCGCACGTTAGCACGCGGCGAGGGGGCGTGACAAGTACGGGACCGAGGGAGCGCCGCAAGCTCCGCCGATCTACGCTAAGGTGGGCGGCGGGTTGAAAGGAGGTTTAGACCCAGGTCAGGAGGTGTAGAATAGTATCAATCTGTTCACACACCCATCGCATTCCGAAATCCGAGGTGCAGTGTATGAGACCTTCCCCCGATTTTCCGTTCGCCCCGTCCTATCGTTGCCATGATTGTGGAAGTGAAACAGGGTTCCGCTCACGGCGGCGTACGCTCAGCGAGCGGTATCTGCTGCCGTTGTTTCTATTGATGCCGGTGCGCTGCGGCGAATGCTTCCGCCGGGATTACCGGCTGATCTTCACGCAGGTTCGTGACCGGCTGTCGGACACTCCACGAATGATGCCGGGGAAACATACGGTCACGCCCAACCGCAACGTTGCCTAGGCACGCCAATCGCCGCTATACTGCTAGTGTAGGGATTGGCCGCGGATCGAGTTTTAGCCGCGGGGGTGCGAGGAGGCTGTCTTCAGCAGTAGTGAGGACCGAATCCGGGCTGGCCAGGCCACCACTGCAGTAGCTGGGCATTCTATTGTCTCCGGGTTGAGTTGGCCGAATGTCCCGCGCAGGCTTCGTCGCGTTGCCGAAGGTTTCTTCTCAGTCTTATTTCCTTCCGAGTGCCGCCTCTGCGGCTTATCTCTGCTGAACATCTCGCGTCTGCCGGTGTGCCCTGATTGTCTGGGGGAGATCCATGCGATACGCGGGAAAGTGTGCTCGATCTGCGGGGAGAGAGTTCTCTCTTCTTATGCGGAGTGTGACGCCGATGGAATGCTGCGGTGCCCGGTGTGCCGGCGTTTGGACCGTCCATTTGTGCGGGCCGTGGCGTATGGCAGCTATGACGGCGGGTTGCGCGAGCTGATTCATCTGCTGAAGTACAACGGAGTGCAGCCGGCGGGCAACGTGCTGGGGCGGATGCTGGCGGAAGCCTTGGTTAAATTGGAACCCGAGTTTGAACCAGGCAGAGTGCTGGTCGTACCGGTGCCCCTGTATAAGGGCAAGAGGCGGCAGCGGGGATTCAACCAGGCGGAGTTGATCGCGCGAAGCGCCTTAAACAGCCGTCGTGATGAACGGTTACTGCTCGCGACCGACATCTTGCTGCGAACCCGCGCCACGGAGTCGCAGATCGGGCTGACCAGCCATCAACGTCGCGAGAACATGCGCGGCGCGTTTGCGGTTGCGCGTGCCGCAGAAGTCACTGGCCGCGAAATCGTTCTGGTGGATGATGTCTATACTACGGGGACCACGGCGACGGAATGTGCCCGGATATTGCGCAAGGCGGGAGCAGCCAGGGTGTGGGTGGCGACGGTGGCGCGGACGCTGAAACTAGCATCAAAATACGAAGGTTTCAACGTTCCAGAGTTTCAAGGTTTCAAGGACAAAACTGAATCGGCCGAGGAGCTCGATCAGGAACACCTTGAGGCTATGAAACCTTGAAACTTTGAATCTTGGAATTTATGTCTCTACGGATGGAACACGACCCAGGATCCCGGCATGCCGCCGGGCTGTACGCGCCGGCGGCTCCGCATCGCCCTGGAGACGGGCACGCGCTGCTTTCTCCTGTTCTTGTGCTGAACGCCTCCTACGAGCCGATTAACGTATGCGCTGCGCGGCGGGCGCTGGTACTCGTGTTGAAGGGCGTGGCCATGACAGAAGAGGAGAACGGGCACTTTCTGCATTCGGCGCGGGTCGCCATGCGTTTGCCGTCGGTGATCCGGCTGCTGGAGTACCGGCGGATTCCGCACCAGAGCCGCGCGCTATCGCGCAAGAACATTTTGCTGCGTGATCGCAATACGTGCCAGTATTGCGCGACTGTTCTGCCTTCGAGCGAGTTGACGCTGGACCACGTCATTCCACGATCGCGCGGAGGTTCGTCGACGTGGGAGAACCTTGTGGCCTGCTGCCATCCGTGCAACCGGCGTAAGGGGAATCAGTTCCCTGGCGAGGCGGGCATGAAGCTGATGCGCGAGCCGCGTGCGTTTAATCTGCATACCAGCCGGCACATTATGCGGCTGATGGGGCGGTCGGACGATAAGTGGCGGAAGTATTTGTTTTATTAAGGTTTCAAGGTTTCAGGGTTTCAGAGTTTCGATGTCTCAAGGTTTCAAAGTGGGACTCCGCTGGTCATCATTTTCAACCAGAGCTTGTGTCTGCACCTCCATCCACCTAGACTTTTGGTGTGGCGCGTACCTACCGCGAATTGCTCGTGTGGCAGAAGGCTAAAGCGCTGGCAGTGCATGCCTACAGCGCCACAGAGCACTTCCCAAAGACTGAGATGTTTGGACTAGTTTCCCAGATCAGACGTGCGGCGGTCTCTGTGGCTTCCAACATCGCGGAAGGCAAGGCAGGCCTAACTGCGGGTGAGTTTTCACATTTCCTTGGCCAAGCGAGGGGGTCTCTGCTGGAAATGGAAACGCAGCTTGAAATCGCGCTCGATCTCGCATACCTGGACCAGAACCGGCAACGGGCACTCGCGCAGGAAAGCTACGAAGTGCTGGGCCTGTTGAACCGCCTGATCGAATCACTCCGCCGGACGCGCCCGGTTTTACCTTGAAACCCTGAAACCTTGAAACCTGGTTACTGAGGCTTCTTTTCATCCTGCTTCTGGTCGGGCGGCTTCTGGTCTGGACTCTTCTGGTCTGACTTTGGAATCTCTTTTCCCTCGTACAGAATCTTCACATTTGAGCCGAAACGCTTGTAGTCTTCGTACTTGACGATCTCGCGGATGCGCACGTCTCCCGTGTTGAAGTGGAGTTCGTCATCGGCCTTGGTGTAGACGGGGAACCAGTACTGGCCGTCGATCTGTTGACGCCAGGTGGTGAACTTTGGGAAGAGATTTTCCTGATCGCCGCGCTTCTTGACTTCATTGCAGGGACGCCCATTGCACAGGTCGGGAACGGTCTTGCCGTAGGTCTTCACAATCTGGAAGTCGTGGTCGTCGACCCAGACGCGGCCCTGGAAGTATCGTTTCTTGGGCTCGATCTTTTTCGGAGCGATATCGAAGACGTAGCAGTGCAGTTCGTCTTCCGTCTGCTGACCAACATAGAGGATGTTGTATTCGGGAACTTCCTCGCTCGTGAGGACGAAGGGCAGGCGGTGGCGGATGTCAGCGAAGTCTTCCTGCGACATGTAAATCTTCTGCAGGCTGGATTGAGGCGCGAAGACAACGTTTTCGATGCGCTTGCCCTTGTCGTCGAAGATGACATCGAAAACTTCGCGATATTCGCCATCGACTGTCTCACCATCGACCGTCTGGACTTTCACATCCTGGCGATAGGTGTACTGGTCGCGGGCTTTGGCGAATTCCGTCTCCTTGGCCGCGAATCGCTTGATAATCTCTTCGGGAGTCGTGTCCTTGGGAGGTGAAGTGTCGAGGGGGCCTTCCTGGGCCGAGGCGGGTGCTGCCGCCAGTCCGCAGGCCAGCAACGGAAGGCAGAATAACAAACGGAAACTGAATACCTTCATGTCTCTAGTTTATCGAATCGCGGCGGGAGTAGGGGACCCGGCGACCTCTTTGTGTGATTCAGAGAGCGCGTGGGACGTTGCCTCAGTGGGCAGACACCGCTGCGACCCTACCCTCCAACCCCTCTCCGCTCAGTGAGGCTGGAGGGAGGGTGCTGCAGTTCTGCCGCTAACTTGGATGCCTTCAGGGATAAGAGGTTGCCGTTGGGAAATATGAGAGAAGAACAGCGTCAATACTGAGGCCTGAGGTGGGATAAGGTCACATTTGTCGGCCAGAATTTGCGTGGCGCGAGAGTTTCCTGGAGACGGCGAGGGTCCACCAAATGGTTAAGATTCGGGATGGAAGTCACGGAGTCTCGTTTGCTGTGAAGGTACACCCGCGCGCTCGGAAGAACGCCATCACCGGGGAGGTCGGGGACTCGCTAAAAGTATCGCTCACCACGCCTCCGGTCGAAGGACGCGCAAACGAAGCCTGCATTGAGTTCTTCGCAAAACTTTTGAAGGTGCCGCGATCTTCCGTTACCATTGCGTCCGGCCAGACTAGCCGCAACAAAATCATTTGCGTGACAGGCGTAACCCGGGAGTACGTAAGCGATCGATTGCAGGGATGATTGCGGGCGGGGGCGCCCGCGGCACATAGCACAGGAGCCACTTTGACCTTCTCCGAACGGTTCCACGAAATCCGCCAACGTTTCTACGAAATCCGCACAGGATTTGACCGGCCGTTCTGGGTCGCCAACATCAGCGAACTGTTTGAACGGCTTTCGTACTACGCCGTGTTTGCGGTGCTGGCACGGTATCTTCACGAGGGGTTGCACTTTGATGTGGAGCGCGCGAGCAGCCTGACCGGGATGTTCGGCGGATGGGTATGGTTTCTGGCTGTGATTGGCGGTGCGGTGGCGGATCGACTCGGGTTCCGGCGGGCGCTTTCGCTTGCATACCTGTTTCTGAGCGTTGCTTATTTCACTTTGGGATCGATTGGCGCCGACTGGTTCGCTCCGCTGCGCAACGCGATGCCACTCACGACGCTAGTGGCGTTGGTGCTGGTCCTGCCGGCGTTGGGAGTAGCGCTGGTGAAACCCAGTGTTGTGGGGACTACAGCTCGTGCTTCGAATGAAAAAGTTCGGTCCGTCGGATATTCGATTTATTACACGCTGGTGAATGTCGGGAGCACGGCGGGGCCCTACCTTGCGTCTTGGGTGCATCGGCACCGTGGTATGGAGAACGTCTTCCGCATGGCAGCGCTGAGCGTGCTCGCAATGCTGTTCGTGGTTTTGCTTTTTTTTAAAGAGCCACGCCGCACGAACGATGCACCTGCAGCCAGTCTCGGGGAAGTTGGCAAGAACTTCCTCACCGTGCTCTCAAATCCGCGGTTCATGGTCTTCCTGCTGATCTTCACAGGGTACTGGATCGTTTTCTGGCAGGAATTCATCGCACTGCCGTTGTACATTTCCACCTACATCGATCCAAAGGCTGATACGGAAAAGATCCTGATGACCGATCCCTTGGTGGTCATCTTTTTGACGATGGTAATTGGCTTCTTGACGAAGCGCATGCACGCGTTTCACGCGATTGTGCTGGGGACGCTGGTTTCCAGCTTGGCGTGGATCTTACTGATTCTGCATCCTTCGGTATTGATGGCGGTGGCAACGCTCGTGGTGGTTGCGATTGGAGAAATCATCCAGCAACCGCGGTACTACGATTACATTTCGCGCCTCGCGCCGCCGGAACAACAGGGCACGTATATGGGATTCGCCTTTCTGCCACTGGGGATAGGGTCTTTCGCCGCCGGTAAATTCAGCGGATGGCTCATGCGGCATTATGGAGAGGAAATGCACCGGCCACAAATGGTCTGGTGGTGGGTCGTCGGGGTCGGCGTCGTGACAACAGTTCTCTTGTGGATTTACGACCGGCTGGTAAGAGCAGAAACAGTAGATGCGAAGTAAGTATGGCAGGCGCGAGGAAGAAAATCGAGGAGAAGGAGATCGCGGCGCTTTGCGGCACTGCGAAAGAAATCGCCAGGCAAATCCGGCAGGCGCTGAAAGATGGTGGGTCCGCCGAACACGCCGCAGGAGTGCAATGGTTTTTCAAAGAGGAAATCAAGTCGCATGGATGGTATACGGCTGATCTGCGAAGGGCCATTCGGCGATGCCGGCGCGAGATTTTGCGCGAGCACGATTTTCAATTTCTGACCGAGGTAGCAGATCAGTTGTTCTTGGGCCCCGTGCTCGAGGAGAAGATCGCGGGTATTTTCCTGCTTGAGACATTGGACGCGCAAAGCGCCGATCGGGACTTTGAGATGTTCGAATCGTGGCTCGATCGGATCAGCAGTTGGGCCGATCATGACGGGCTGGTGCATTGTCTGATCGCGCCGATGGTGGCGGCGAAGCCGGCGCGCACGAAATTTGTATTCCGGTGGGCGAAGTCCGCGAATCGCTGGCATCGGCGGGCGGCATGCGTGGCGCTCATTCGCGGGGCGCGGGCAAAGATGTTCTTTCCGGAGATTGTGACATTATCCGACTTGCTTCTGGGGGATAAGGACGACATGGTGCAGAAGGGACTGGGCTGGCTGCTGCGGGAGACGGCGAAGTTCGATGCGAAGCGCACGGTGCCGTATTTGATGAAGATTAGAGGACGAGCCCCGAGATTGGTGCTAAGGACGGCATGCGAGACGCTGCCGATAGCGGCGAAGCGGAGAATTCTTGCCCATGAGAAGAAGTAATCTAAGGAGTGCTGTGCATGCGGACAGTGAGTTGCATCCTGCGGGTTCAAGCCGTCGAGCTACGCTCGACCGGACAGCCGAAGGCGGCTGTCCGCACATGAACTTTTTCTGGCGGGCTGATTCGTTTTCTAGTTCATCCTGATTCGCCCAAATCCTTGCTCTTGTTTACAATAGGGGTTTGCCCATGAACCTGCTGGCCATTCAGTCTGCGCTGCGCGAACGGAACATCGACGCGTGGCTGTTTTATGACCATCATCACCGCGACCCGATCGCGTATCGCGTGCTTGGCTTGCCCACCAGCCTGATGGTGACGCGGCGCTGGTTCTATTTGATCCCGGCCGAGGGTGAGCCAGTCAAACTCGTGCACAAGATTGAAGCGGGGCATCTCGATTCCCTTCCCGGCAAGAAGAATCAGTACTCCGGGTGGCAGGAACTGTTCGACCAGTTGAAGGCGATGCTGGCCAAGCATCTTGATCTGGCCATGCAGTACTCGCCCAACAACAGCGTATTCACAATTTCGCTAGTGGATGGCGGAACGATCGATTTACTGCGCGGCCTGGGGAAAAATATCGTGAGTTCGGCCGATCTGGTGGCGCAATTCGAATCGACCTGGAGCGAGGAGCAGATTGCATCCCACTATGCGGCCCGGGACAGCGTCGATTCGATTGTTGCGGAATCGTTCAAGGAGATCGGCCGGCGGGTGCGCAATGGAGGAACGAAGGAGCACGAGATCCAGCAATGGTTCCTGGAGTCATTCGCGCGCGAGAAGTTGCAAACCGACGACCCGCCGATCGTGGCCGTGAATTCCAATGCCGGCAATCCGCACTACGAGCCGCATGCCAGCCATCCCGTGGCCATCCGCGAGGGCGACCTGGTGCTGCTCGACGTTTGGGGCAAGAAAAATACGGCGAATGCGGTGTACTACGACATCACGTGGATGGGCTTTGTGGGCGGCGCGCCGTCAGACCGCATGCGTGAAGTTTTCGAAATTGTTCGCGACGCCCGCGATGCCGGCGTGAGAACCGTGGTTGACGCCGTTAACTCGGGCCGCCGCATCGCCGGGTGGGAAGTTGACCGCGCTACCCGTGGCCACATCAAGAAAGCCGGTTACGGCGAATATTTCATTCATCGCACGGGACATTCGATCGGGACCGACGTCCATTCTAATGGAGCCAACATGGATGATCTCGAGATCCATGACGAGCGGCAGATTCTTGCTAATTCCTGCTTCTCGATTGAGCCCGGCATCTATCTGCCGGAGTTTGGCGTGCGCAGCGAAGTAAACGTGCTGGTGCGCGCCAAGTCGGCGGAAGTGACGGGGAAAATTCAGCGCGAGATTGTGACCATCTGAATGGCTAATTCCACTACTGAAAAATCAAAAGCAGCTCCGGCGGAGAACATCAGCGCGATGGCGGTGATTGCCCCCGCCGTGGCGTGGCTGATCCCGGGCGCGGGGCACATGATTCAGAAGCGCTGGATTCGCGGCGCGCTGTTGTTCATCTCGATCGTGACGCTGTTCCTGCTCGGGCTCGGGATGCAGGGGCGGATCTACAAGGCGAATGGCGGGGACATTCTCGACATTCTCGGATTTGTGGGAGATGTGGGTGCGGGCGGGCTCTATCTGATTTCGCTGGCGATGGACTGGGGCCAGGGGGCAATCGCCTTCGCAACCGCGGATTACGGCACGAAGTTCATGATCGTCGCGGGACTGCTGAACTTTATTGCGATCGCCGACGCGTATCACATTGCGATTGGGAAGAAACAGTGAAGAAGCTTTCAGCCCTCAGCCGTCAGCTATCAGCTCAATCCTTTTCACGGGGATTCGTTCGGTGACTATTACTCTCAATCATTTCAGTGCCGCATTGGTATTTTCGCTGTTCGCCTCCATCGTCTTCGGAATTACGCATCGTGAGAACACGCGCGATATGGTGCGTTACGGGGCATATTGCTTTGTGATGTTTCTTGGCGGTGTGCTCGTGGCCGGCTGGGCGATGTGGGTGCTGAAAAGGTAGCCGGGCGATTCATTATGCCTAGCTTGCTGCGATGCTACCGGCCGGATTCAGGATCGTGGACAGAGAGACGTTGCAAGCAACGTCTCTACGGCTCGCCTTCCCAGACGAACGCGTCGAAGACTCGCTTCGAATCAAAATTCAATCTGCGATAGAGTGCGACGGCGCGCGCATTCGCTTCCGTCACGGTCAGCGAGAGCATGCAGAAATTTCTCTTGCGCAGATTCAGCTCCGTGGCCGCCATTAGCGACTCTCCTATACCTCTCCCGCGAAAATCCGGAAGCACGCAGACCTGAGTCACGTGCCCTACGTCGTGCCGCACACGCGAGCAGAGGATCAGACCAATCAGGGCTCTCGACTTGCGATCGAGCGCCACGAACGACGACTCGGCATCGAACACTCCGCAGCCCGGGAAGCGCACGATGTTATTCAGGAAGCGAAGCGAGCCGCTGAGCGTGTGGTACTGGTCGTTGATCTGCGCGTCGACGTGGCCGCGGTATGCAGCGGTGATCACCGCCGCGGATGGTTGGTAATCGGCTTCGGTCCACGGCCGGATTTCTGCGTCAATGTGTGTGGCGATGTTCGGTGGAGTCGATTTTGCAAAACCAAGAACCATGAACAGCCGCGGATGGCGCTGGAAGCCGGTTTCGAGGAAAGGCCGCGAAACCACATTCGCCTCATGAGCCAGCAACTGCGCCTCGACGCGATGGATGCCTGGCGACTGCTGCAGCGTCTCGATCACATGAGTCAGCAGGCTGATTTCGACTTTGCGGGCATCGGGCAGGCGATTCCCGTTGGTGACGTAGAGGTCGCCGATGACTCCCTTGCTGCCTTCGTACACGAAGAACGAATAACCAAAGACACGGCCGCGGTCTACTGCGGCGTAACCCGGAAGGATTTTCGCGTCGACGTAGCGGAGGATCATCTCGGCGGAGCTGGTGTAGTCCCAGGAAAGCAGGCGCGACCAGAGTTGCGTCTCGTCATCGAGAAGGGGACGCAAATCCAGGGAAGAAAAATGCCTGAGGTCGAGGATTTCCAAAGGGCTCCTGCAGCGGCGTGCGCTGGCGGACAGCGCCAAAGGCCGTAGCGAAATCCGAGTGTAGATGGTTCGGCCCGGCAGAGGCAAACTCGGTGAACATCAGGCGGCAACACGTCTGCGGTGATGTTCGGACACTCAGTCCGACGGGCGAATCCCGCGCAGTTCGTCGAGGAAGCGGTCGACTTCCGTTTTCAGCTTGTTGACGAACAAATCGTAGTCGACTTCGAGGACGATGTGGAGTTTTGCCAATGACGGTGGCAGGTACTCACGAATATCGAAGTTGGCCAACAGTGTGTTCGACGTCCGCTCCAGTCGCAGGACTACCATCTCCCCTGGATCTTTCAAGGCCGCCTCTTGTCTTAGACCCTGCTGCAGCCCTTGAAGTTCCTCGGCAAATCTTTGGAATCCGTCGAGACCAAAGTATAGGTTGTTTGCTGAATATCCGAATGTGCCACTGGGATGCCGCCAGCAACAATTCATTTCAAAGCGATAGTCGGGGCAAGCAAATCCTCCATAGCCCACTATCTCGGCAAACGTAATGCGCAAATCGAGTTGCGGAGAATAGTTGATGATCAGTTCAGGCCGCGGGTCAGCAATGGTCATGATTTATGTGGCCCGACTTTAACACGTCACCGATTCTTCGACTCATCGAGTAGTCACGAGTCCCGACTACCCGTGCGACTGGGACCTCAGACGTCACAGACTACCGTGATAAGAATCACTAAACTTGTGTTTTCGCCGCGTACTCGACGGCACACTCTCGTCCGGCAGGTTACACTAACTCCATTCGTAACAATCAGTTACGATGCATGTCGCGTGGAACAGACTCGTGCTCGCCCTCACCACGTACTGTGACTGCCATCACACCCTCTCGGCGTCCTACCCCCGCATAATCACATCCTCCGCTGTTGAAATACCGGAGTGATCGTGACTCCGAGCTGGGGGTTCTCGTGGCAAAAGGACGTGTTTCGATCGTCGTCGAGCGCTGCAAAGCCTGCGGCTTTTGCGTGGAGTTCTGTCCCACGCACGTGCTGGCGCTCTCATCCGCATTCAATTCGAGGGGCTACCATCCACCGCACGTGGTGCATCCGGAAAAGTGCAGCGGATGCGACTTGTGCGGCATGTACTGCCCCGACTTTGCGATTTATGGGACGAAATCCGCTGAGATGAAAACTGCCGACGCCGCGAAAGAGGCAAAGGCTGCCGGAGGTGAGAAATGAAAGCTGATCCTCATGGAGTATTGACCGGCACCCATTTCCTCGATGGCGATCATGCCTGCTGCGAGGGGGCGCTGGCGGCCGGGGCGCGGTTCGCGGCGGGATATCCGATCACACCTTCTACTGAAGTCGTCGAGCGCTTTGCCGCTCGTGTGCCGATGGTGGGTGGAAGTTTCATACAGATGGAAGATGAGCTCGCGGCCTCGATCGCGCTGCAAGGCGGCGTGTGGGGAGGAGCCAAGGCATTCACGGTGACTTCTGGACCGGGCTTCTCGCTGATGATGGAGCACATCGGGTACGCGGCGATGACGGAAACGCCTTGCGTATTCGTGGACGTGCAGCGTGGCGGGCCTTCCACCGGATTACCGACGCTTCCAGCGCAGGCGGACATGATGCAGGCACGCTGGGGGTCGCACGGCGACTACGAGATCATCGCGCTGTGCCCGAACTCGCCGCAGGAGTGCTTCGACCTCACGATCAAAGCTTTTAACTTGTCCGAAGAATTCCGCGTGCCGGTGATGTTCATGATGGACGAAGTTGTGGGGCACATGACGGAGAAAGTTGTGATTCCGCCGGCCGATCAGATCGAAGTCGTCCCGCGCAAGCACACGCGCAAGTCCGTAGAGGATTACTTGCCTTACGAGACCAACGGTGACATGGTGCCGGAGATGGCGCACGCGGGCGAGGGATACAAGTTCCATGTCACCGGACTGACGCACGACGAACGGGGCTATCCCGACATGACGCCGCAGACACAGGACAAACTGGTGAAGCGTCTGCAGAACAAGATTCGGTCGGCGGCGGATCGCATCTGCCTGTTCGAAGAAGATGGGCTGGAGGACGCTGATGTCGTGGTGGTTTCTTACGGCATCACGTCACGCGTGGCGCAACGCGCTATCGATATGGCGCACGAACGCGGATTGAAAGTGGGCAAACTGCGGCTCATCACCGCCTGGCCTTTCCCCGAAAAGAAGATCGTGGAACTGGCGGAACACGTGAAAGCGTTTGTCGTGCCGGAACTGAACCTCGGACAGATGGTGCGTGAAGTCGAGCGCGCTGCCGCGGGTAAAGCGAGAACTTTCCCGGTGCCGCATGCGGGCGGCGGAGTCCACAATCCCAAAGAAATTCTCAGCGCCATCGAGGAGGCAAGCCGATGCTGAACGTTGTTGATGATACCGTTAATCCAGTAGAACCATTTCTGCGCACCGATCGCATGCCGCACATCTGGTGTCCGGGATGTGGCATTGGGACAACCGTGAATTCTTTCTCCCGCGCACTGATCGATTCGAAGATCGATCTCGAGTCACTCGCGCTTGTGTCTGGCATCGGATGCACCGGGCGGGTCGCGGGATATGTGAAGCTCGACTCGTTTCATACTACGCACGGCCGCGCGATTCCGTTTGCCACGGGCCTTAAGCTCGCGAACCCGAAATTGAATGTCGTGGTCTACTCTGGCGACGGAGATTTGTCAGCGATCGGTGGCAATCATCTGATTCACGCGGCGCGGCGCAATATCGATCTGAAGGTCATCTGTGTGAACAACCTGATTTACGCGATGACCGGCGGCCAGACCGCGCCGACCACCCCGGGGCACGCTACTACGTCTACGAATCCTTATGGCACGTTCGAGCCGGCGTTTAACCTACCGCATCTGGTGGAGGCGGCTGGCGCGGTCTACGTCGCGCGCTGGACAACGTTCCATGTGCGGCAACTGGCTCGCTCGATCAGCGAGGCTTTCCAGAAGAAAGGATTCTCGTTCATCGAAGTCATCTCGCCCTGCCCGACGCTCTACCAGCGGCGCAACAAGATGGGCGATGGGCTCGACACCATGAAGTACTACAAGGAGAAGAGCAAGGTAAAGAACGGCGCGCCCACGAGCGAAGTCGGGCTTACGCTTAACGGCGAGATTGCCGTCGGGAAGTTCGTGGACCGCGACCGGCCTGATTATCAAAGCATGATGCGGGCGCAATATGTGGAATCGCTGGGCGATCGCTACATCGAAGAACCAGAAATGGAGTGCGTATGCGGCTGACCGAAATTCGAATCGCAGGCTTCGGAGGACAGGGAGTCATTCTATCGGCAGTCGTGCTGGGCAAGGCGGCGTCGATTTACGAAAACGGCTTCGCTACCATGACGCAGAACTTCGGTCCTGAGGCGCGCGGAGGCGCTTGCAGCGCGCAACTGGTGGTGTCGGACTCTCCGGTGCTGTATCCGTACGTGACGCGGCCGGACATCATGGTGATCATGTCGCAGGAGGCTTACAACCGCTTTGCGCCCGAGTTGAAGCCCGGAGGTACGCTCATCATTGAAGAGGACCTCGTCCGCGTGTCGGATCTGAAGGGCGACCCCAAAGTGTATGCGATCCCGGCAACGCGCTTCGCCGAGGAACTGGGCAAGCGCATGGTGCTGAACTCGGTGATGGTCGGATTCTTCACCGCGGTCACCAAGCTGCTCAGCGCTGACGCGGTACGGAAGGCCGTGGCAGACTCCGTCCCATCGAGTTTCCGCGAATTGAACCTGAAGGCATTCGACAAGGGATTTGAATACGGCACGACTGCGCAGGCTGGTGCTCCGCCAACGCCGGAATTGGAAGAACTGGCCTATTCGAAAGAGTAGCGGCGACTAGCGATAGTGCGTCGATTCGCCTAGCGCCATTACTCAGTGATAATTCGGTCCGCCCATTCCACCAACGAAACGAATACTGCGGGACTGCCGAACTTCGCGCCCCCATCTTGCAAATCTGTTTCCGAGACCCACGGTCCCGGGAGCAGGCTCCTCAAGAGAAGACCTGGATGTGTTTGGCCACGACTTTCTGCTGCAATTCGGAGAGAGGCGGCCAGCCTACTGGGAAAATCTGTGCCACTGTAGCCTTACGCATGAGGTAGGTGGCCTCGCCGGTCAGGAAAATCTGGCCCTCGTGCCCGACGTCGGCCAAGGCTGTTAAGGTGATGTGCGCCGTCAAATCGCGGAAATGCGCTAAGGGCGTGCGCCGGCGGAGACATAATAGTAATCAACATCCTGCGGGGCATAGTGTCCAAGGGATGTCACCCGGCGGCCTCTGGTCCACTCGGTGACATTCGGCTTCCAAGACGGTGCGGCGACGAGCAGATGCTCGCCTCCCGGAATTTTGCCGGTCTCGTAGCGATCGATCGCCTGATCGCGATAGAACTGTAATCCGAACTCGACTTCGCGGGAGACTCCGCACACTGCGACTGGCAGCTTTTGCGTCTCTACGCTCGCAAGTTCAATGGCCAGCGGACGCGTCGAGAGTTTCTGGTCGATCGCCGTCGTTCCGAGTTTGAGCACGGCAGCTACCGCGAGCACAACGGGAATGAGCGTTACAAAGCGCAGCATCCGCCATTGCAGGCGGCCGGCGAGGGTGATCGCAATCCCGATTGTGAGTGCGATCGCAATTGCCAGGGTGATCCATAACGGACGACCCGCAGGCAATCGATGCTCGGTGACGATGTAGCTAATGGGAACCGCCGGTACGATAGGGGCGCAGGCTAACAATGCGTGGAGGATTGCCGTCCACTTCGGTAGCGGAGATTGCTGCTCGAGTTGCTGGCGCAAGTAGTCCGCCAACAAAACGACTCCGGCGGGCACGGCGGGAAGAATGTAGCCGGGAAGCTTCGATCGGGAAATCGAGAAGAAAAGTACCGGTACGATCAGCCAGCAACAGGCAAAGATTCGGAATTGCAGTTCGAGGTCGCGTTCGGTTCGACGTTCGGCCCACCAGACACGGACCGATTGCGCGAACGCCACGATCACGAACACGATCCACGGCACCAGGGCCAGAAGGATGACTGGAATGTAGTACCAGAAGGGTTCGGGGTGATGGTAGAGGTTGCTCGAAAAGCGGGCGAGATTGTGCTCCAGGATGAATTCACGAAAGAACTGCGGGTTTCGAATCTGGACCGCGACGTACCATGGGAGCGCGACTGCGAGGAACAAGAGAATGCCTGGCACCCACAAGGTCCTGGCAATCAGCCGGCTTTCGCGCATCGCGATGGAGTAAAGCACGATCGCAGCCGCGGCCAGGAATGGTGCGACAGGCCCTTTGGCTAATGTGCCGAGCGCCATACAGAAGTAGAATGCGGCAAGATAAATGCGCTTTCCGCTCTCGCGCCAGGCCCACCATGCGAGCATTCCGATGGAAAAGGCGGCTGTCAAAGCCATGTCCATGGAAGCGGCACGGGCGTAGCCGATGATTCCTGCGCATGAAGCCGCGATCAGGGCCGCGTCGATCGCCATAGCGGAACGAAATTTACGAAAGAACACGTAGATGGCAAGGACGAGGAGAGTTGCATCGATCGCCGAAGGAATGCGCGCCGCGGCATCACTCACCCCGAGTACGCTGTAAACGAGCATGGCTTGCCAGTAATAAAGCGGCGGCTTTTCCAGCCAGGCGCGGCCGCCAAGTGTTGGAGTGATCCAGTCGCCACGTTCGAGCATCTCGCGGGAGACTTGCGCGTAGCGGGGCTCATCGGCTCCGATCAATCCGAACTGTGCGATGCCGTAGAAGAAGAGGAAAGTGCAGAAACCGGCGAGGAGCAGGATGTCGGTGCGGGTGCGGGCGGTCATGAAGATTTCAGATCGTAGATTTTCGATTGCTGATTGAGAAACGGACTGCGAGACCCCGACGACAATCGACAATCGGAAATCTATTGTACGGAAGGACCGCGTCCCAGTTGGAGAATTACTGCACGGACTGCCTCGGCCAACGGGCCGTCGAGAGAACATCCGCTGGCGCACTCGTGGCCACCGCCGCCGAAGGTCTCGGCTATGCGGGCGACGTCGAGCTTTCCCTTGCTGCGCAGGCTGACGCGGTAGCGGCCATCGGGCAACTCGCGGAAGAATGCGGCCACTTCGACTCCGCCGATGGAGAGAACATAATTCACCAAGCCTTCGCAGTCTTCTTCAATAGCGCAGCATCGTTCCATTTGTTTCTGCGTTACCCAGAAGTAGCCAATGGTGCCCTCGAGATTGAGGTTGCGCAAGGCTTCTCCGAGAAGCCTGATTTTGGCGACGGAATGGGCAAAGTAAATTCCGCGGGCGCAGTGGGCGGGATCGGCTCCTGCCAGCACGAGTTCTCGGGCGAGGGCGAACGTATTCTCGTTCGTGCCCTGAAACATGAATGATCCGGTATCGGTCATCAACGCGGTGTACAGACAGGTTGCGATTTCCGGGGAGAACTTTACACCAGCTTCTCTTGCCAAGCGGAAAACCATCTCGGCGGTCGCGACGGCGTGCGGATCGATCCAGTTCACGTGGGCAAAAGGACGGCCACTGACGTGGTGGTCGATGCTGATCAGGACACGGTCTTCAAGCCCCTCGAGCCGCGTGCGGTGGATGCTGTCGCACTCGAGGATGATCGCCGCCTCATAGCTGCCGGTGACCTTGCTGGACTGCACCACTTGATCTGCAAATGGCAGGGACCGATAGATGCGGGGAACGCCGTCGTGAAGTACGACGTCGGCCTGCTTTCCCATTTCGCGCAGGACCTGGCAGCAGGCGAGCGCCGATCCGACAGCGTCGCCATCCGGGCGCGCGTGCGATGTGAGCACAAATCGCTCGTGCTGTCCGATCTGCCGGAGTACGTCTTCGAGCATGTTATGAGGCCTGTTCTCCACTGGATTCCTTGCGGGGTTTGCGTCTTCTTTTTTCCCGCTGTAACAATTCTTCGACCCGAGCTTTTGCCTGTTCAGCCCGGTCGAGACGAAAATACAGCTCGGGCGCTCGGCGGAGGTGCAGCCGCTCCACCAACTCGTGACGGATATATTCGCGAGCTGCTTCGAGGCCTTCTAAACTTCTATCGGCCTCAACGTCGTCGCCCTCCACATTGACCCAGACCTCGGCGGATCTTCCGTCATCAGCGACGTGGACTGACGTCACGCTCACCAGGCCGATGCGCGGGTCGGCCAGTTCGCCTTCCACCAGAGTTTCGATTTCTTCGCGAAGGGCCTCGCCGACCCGTCCGCGATGATGCTTGAGCCCGCGCTTCTCCACGACTCCACCTCAGGTAAAACGGTTGAGAATATCAGAAAATTGGATGCCGGTGTTGGCCCAAGCGCAACCGATGTGGCTATTGTCCATCGATTCTTGCGGGCGGCGGTAAGTACGGAGGTAACAATATGTTAGGGATGTTGAGAAAATCAGCAGGATTCGTTTTAAGCGCGGACGGATGAATTTGGTCAAGAATCGTAGTCATTCCGCCTTTCTCCGCTTCGGCGGGACAGCCCAGGCGGCTGTCTCTACATGGTTCTATAGGAATTCTACGAACGAGTCGGCCACTTCGGCGCCGTGATTGTTTGCGATGCGCGTGGCGGCGCGTTCTACGTTCTTCATCAATCCATCGAGATAGTCACGCGAGTGCGAGATGCTGACTACACCGATGGTGGCGCGATTCCACAGCTCAGCGCCATCCAGCTCAGCAACGGAAACGTTGAAGCTGGTCCGCAGGCGGTCTTTCAGGCTGCGCACGACCTGGCGCCGGTCTTTGATGGATTGCGCGGCTTCGATGTGGAGTTCGAGGGTGAGGAAAGCGATCATTCAGGGATCAGGGGTCAGAGGTCAAGGCCCAGACCTGCTGATCCCTGACCCCTGAACCCTGTTTTTACGCGATCACTTCCGCGGCGACGCGCGTGGTGGTGAAGGCCTCGATCACGTCGTGCGCCTTGATGTCGCCGTAGTTCGCGATCGAGATGCCGCACTCCATGCCGTTGGTGACTTCCTTGGCATCGTCTTTGAAGCGACGGAGCGATCCGACCTTGCCCTTGAAGACGACGACATTGTCGCGCAGCAGGCGAACTTCGGCATCGCGCTTGATGAGGCCATCGATCACGCGACACCCGGCCACCGTCCCCACTTTCGGGATGCGGAAGGTTTCGAGCACTTCGGCGCGTCCCTGGTACGTTTCCTTGATCGTCGGTTCGAGCAAGCCGGTCATGGCGCGCTTGATCTCATCCTGCAGTTCGTAAATGATCGAGTGCAGGCGGATGTCGACTTCTTCCTGGTCAGCCAGTTCCTGCGCCTTGCGCTCTGGACGCACGTTGAAGCCGATGATGATGGCGTTCGACGCTGAGGCCAGCAGCACGTCGGTTTCGGTGATGGCACCAACACCGGAGCGAAGCAACTTCAAGCGAACCTTGTCGTTCGAGAGTTTCGAAAGCAGGTCGCTGAGCACTTCGACCGAGCCCTGCACATCGCCCTTGAGGATGATGTTGAGTTCTTTCGTTCCGGCGGTCTTGATCTGCTCGGCCAATCCTTCGAGCGAGACGCGGGAACTCTTGGCCAGCGCGGCTTCGCGCGCCTTCTGCTCGCGGTATTCAGAGATGCCGCGGGCTTTGTCGCGATCAGCCACGACGACGAATTGGTCGCCTGCCTGCGGCAATCCTTCCAAGCCAAGGATTTCAACTGGAGTCGAGGGCGGCGCGGATTCGAGGGCGGCGCCGCGATCGTCGAACATGGCGCGAACCTTGCCGAAGACGTTGCCGACGACGAAATTGTCGCCAGCATTGAGTGTGCCGTTCTGCACGAGCACGGTGGCAACAGGTCCGCGACCGCGATCGAGTTTCGCTTCCAGCACGACACCGGTGGCGGCGCGCTCGGGAGTGGCTTTCAACTCGGCCAGGTCCGCAACCAGGCAGATCATTTCCATCAGCAGGTTGAGGTTTGTCTTCTTCTTGGCTGAAACATCAACAAAGACTGTTTTGCCGCCCCAGTCTTCAGGAACCAGACCACGATCGGCCAACTGTTTCTTGACTCGATCAGGTAGAGCGTCCGGTTTGTCGATCTTATTTACCGCAACGATGATCGGCACTTCCGCAGCATGGGCGTGATCGATGGCTTCGAGCGTTTGAGGCATGACTCCGTCATCGGCGGCGACCACGAGCACAACGATATCGGTCGCTTTGGCGCCGCGCGAACGCATGCGCGTGAACGCTTCGTGACCCGGCGTGTCGAGGAATACGATCTCGCGCCCGTATGCCGGAGACTCCGTGTCGGTGATGCGTACTTTGTAGGCGCCGATGTGCTGCGTGATGCCTCCGGCTTCGCCTTCGGCAACGTTGGTGAGACGAATCGAGTCAAGCAGCGTAGTTTTGCCGTGATCGACGTGGCCCATGATGGTGACCACGGGCGGACGTGGCGTGGCCTCGACTGCGGATTCTTCTCCGCCGCCAGAGGCTGCGTCGATGTCTTTCGCCGCCTGCTCTTCAAAGGTGATTACGTTCGTGTCGGCGCCGAAGAAACGTGCCATCTCGCTGGCGAGTTCCGCATCGAGAGTCTGGTTGATCGTGGCAAAGACACCGCGACCCAGCAGGCGCGAAATCAGATCCTTCGCGCGGATGTCGAGCTTCTCGGCCAGATCCTTGACGCTGATGCCTTCCGTGATCGTGATATTGCGTGTGATCGGCATCGGCTCGTTCGACACCACCATGCGCGGCGGTGGAACGTAGCCCTTCATTGGGCCTTCCTTTACTCCGCGAGGAACATAGCGTTGTCCTGGCCGGCGCGAAGGTGCACCGGGACGGCTTCCGGGACGAACGGGACCGGGCGGAGGAAGGCCTGGACCAACTCCAAGCGGACGCGGCCCAGTCGGAGCCGAGCGCGTGGGATGCATCGGACGGCGCTCGCCCGGGCGAAGCGGCGGACGCGGCCCACCAACCCCGGGCGCTCCCTGCGGACGGGGACGCTGGAAAATCGGCTGACCTGGGACCGGTCGCCCCGGCGCGGGACGCATGGTTCCGACCGGAGCTCCTGCTTGCACTGTTGGCGGCGGCGGAGCAGGACGCGGAGGCGGGGCCTTATACACCGGACGCGGCCCGGTCTGCGGAACAATCATGCGCGGCGCGGGTGTTTGCGGCGCGGCAGCAACCGGTGGAGCGGCCGGACGCGGCGTACTCGGGGCCACGGGAGCAGCCGGCGATGCGGAAGCGGCAATCGATGGCGTTGCGGGCGCGGACGGAGTTACCACAGCTGCCGGCGGGGGTGCGGGACGTGGCGATGGCGCAACTACCGTCGGGGGTGCAGGCGGAACCGGGACCGCGGGCTTCTCAGCCGCCGGCGGCACGATCGCGGGACGCGCAGCAATTGCGGGCGTCTGCGGAGCCGAAACCGGAGCGTGCGGGGCAGACGTGGCCGCGGGCACAGCTGGTTTCGCTGGCGGAGCCACGACCGTTGGCCTCGGCGGAGCCGGCGGCGGCGCGGGACGCGGCGGTGGCGCAGCCGCAGCTTCTTTCTTCTGGGTGATGGCCTTCAGCACATCGCCGGGACGGGAAATGTGCGACAGATCAATCTTGGTTTTTATTTCTTCTTCGCCGCGCAGTGTGCGCGCAGCGCGCGCGGACGACTGCGCTTCGGACGAGCCGCGGATGTGGGCCCGTACCTTTTCTGCTTCATGCTCCTCCAGCGAACTGGAATGGGTCTTCTTCTCCGTCACCCCGACGAGAGGTAGCGCGTCGAGAATGGCTTTGCTTTTAACTTCCAGCTCCCTGGCGAGATCGTTGATTCGAACCTTACTCATCCGGCCTTTCTTTTCCCCGCGTTGTGCTAGGTCTTCATCGCAACCTCACGGAGTCAGCTTCCTGGACTCGCACGCAATCGAACTTGAGTGTGCGTGCCATGATTATTCTATTTTTTCTTGAGCTGCGCCCTCGTCGGGCGCAGGCTCGCCTTCACTGCTTACGGATTCTGCTTCGCCGCTGGCTTCAGCCGGTGCGGCTTCGCTCGCTTCGGCTGCGGCCTCGGCCGATCGCTTCTTCGGCAGCGGCTTCGGCCTCGGCGCTTTCAGGCGGCAACCGCGGCTTCCGCGCTCGCCTTCCAAACTCGCGAAATAATTATTCACCGCGAGACTGATTTTTTCCACCGTCTTCGGCCCAATGCCTTCGATGGCCTCGAGTTGTTCCGGCGTCATGTCGGCCAGCGCTTCAACCGTCGTCACGCCGGCAGCGCTCAGTTTCTCAAGCACCCCTTCACCCAGGCCGGGAACATTCTCGAGCGGAGTGGTCGC
Organism: Terriglobia bacterium; assembly: GCA_963743105.1. GTDB lineage: Bacteria > Acidobacteriota > Terriglobia > Terriglobales > Acidobacteriaceae > Sulfotelmatobacter. The sequence continues at coordinate 219,443 of CAVUOS010000040.1, read as the reverse complement.
CTGCGGCGCCATCGCAGCCATCTGCAGCTCGACTTCCTGGCGCTTCTCTTCCTCGCTCTTGATGTCGATCTTCCAGCCCAGCAACTTCGCCGCGAGACGAACGTTCTGCCCCTTCTTGCCGATGGCAAGCGAGAGCTGGCTGTCGTCGACGACGACTTCCAGATGCTTTTCCGCGCTGTCGACTATCGGTCACGCGGCTCACCTTCGCGGGCTGCAATGCCTTCTCAGCGAACGTGACCGCATCTTCGTGGAATTCGATGATGTCGATCTTCTCTCCGCGCAATTCGCGGATGATCGACTGCACGCGCATGCCCTTCATGCCGACGCAGGCGCCGACGGCGTCCACGTCTTTGTCCTTCGACATGACGGCGATTTTCGTGCGCTCGCCGGCCTCGCGCGCGATCGCGCGGATGACGACCGTGCCATCGTAAATTTCCGGAACTTCGGTCTGGAACAGGTGCTGTACCAAGTTCTGGCGCGGCACGCGAAACCACAACGCCCGGGCCCTTGGAAGCGCGTTCAACGCGCGCGATCACCACGCGGACGCGCTCGCCCACGGCAAACGATTCGAGGCGCGATTGCTCTTTGCGCGGCATGCGCGCTTCGGCTTTGCCGATGTCGAAGATCACGTCCGGCCCTTCGACGCGCTTCACTGTGGCGTTGACGATCTCGCCGACGCGGCCGATGTACTCGTTGTAAACCGTGTCCCGTTCGGCTTCGCGCACCTTCTGGAAAATCACCTGCTTGGCGAGTTGAGCGGCGATGCGGCCAAGAATTCCATCGATCGGCTTGGGAGTCAGCAACTCGCCGCCGACTTCCAGGCTGGGATCGACTCGGCGCGCGTCTTCCACCGTGATCTGCAGGTTGGGATCTTCCACCTGCTCGGGAGTATCCACCACCGTCTTCACGACGTAGGCGTTGATCTTTCCGCTGTCTTTGTCGAGCTTGGCGCGGAAATTTTCCTGGGACTTGTAGTGCTTGCGCGTAGCCATAACAATGGCGTCTTCCACCGCGCTGACTACAATCTGCGGATCGATTCCCTTTTCCCGGCTCACGCCTTCGATGATGTTGTAAAGCTCGCTAGGCATAAAAAATCAAAGTTTCAAGGTTTCAGAGTTTCAAAGTTTCAAGGTCTTTGAAACCTTGAAACTTTGAGACATTGAAACCTATAGCTCCGGTACCAGATTCGCCTTCTCTACATTGGCGAGTTCAATTTCAATTTTCTGGCCGGCCGTGTCGCCCATTTTCTTGCGCGACTTGTGGCTGGCCACGCTTAAGTCCAACATCAACCGGCCGTCCTGAAAGCTTTCCAGCCGGCCTTCAAAGTTCCGATTGTTGTTCACCGGCTGGCGCGTCGTCAGCTTCATGCGGCTGCCGGTGAAGCGCGTGAAATCAGCGGCTTTCACCAGCCTCCTGTCCAGCCCGGGCGACGAAACTTCCAGCGTATACGAACCTGGCATCACATCTTCTACATCGAGGATCGTGCCAAACTCGCGGCTGAAGTTCGCGCAGTCCTCGTGCGTCACTCCCGCGAGCGGATCGGCCCCTGCCGCGGGTTTATCCAGAAACACCCGCAGCATGCGCGCCTTGCCTCCGCCCAGGAACTCGATATCTAGAACTTCGAGCCCGCTCGAGGCGGCGACCCGGTCTGCAATTTCCCGCACACGTTCAACGTCAAGCGCCATGAATCCAATAACTTACTGGCGGATGGCCGCAACACCGACGGGGCTCCAACTAAAAAGTGGGCTTGCGCCCACTGGTGTGCTTCGCCAATAGCCGGTACACAGCAGTTCTCAGTCTCTTAATATACGCCCGGAGTGACTAAAAGACAAACGGGCGCGGGGAGGCCTGTTTATTGTGATTTTGAGGGCTGAGGTGGCACAGGATCGCACCACCACATGCCGGTTGCGAGCTTGGAGAACTGCCTCTCGTACGGAACACTCAACCGATCCAGATGAGCAAGGATCGCATCCATGGCTTTGCCAGCCGCTTGCTGGATGGCATGGCTCAGCGGGCGTCCGGTCTCAAAAGACTCGCCGACAATGCCGACGAGGAGTAAATCCCTTGGGCTGGCGCCCAGCATTTCGGCGGTCATAAGGCACTCTGACAGGGCGGGAGAATGGGGGTCGAGTCGCTGCGCGGGCTGCACGCGAAGAATGTCATCTTTGCGGAAAAGCAGCACAGCGCCGGGGGGCTGGCCGCAGGGAGCAACGCAGTCGACCAAAATCACCGCATCCAATCCGACGATGCGATGCGTGAGGTCCAAGGCTGGAGTACCAAGATCGGCGATCTCGAGGTTGTCGCCGAAGCTGTATTCGGATTCGAGACGGCGAACAACGTACGGGCCAACGGCATCGTCACCAAGCAACACGTTGCCGATGCCGCCGATGAGGATCCTCGGGTTCATAGGATCTTCGCCACGGCAATCTTTCGTCCGGCTGGATCGAAGGCGTGACAGGCGCACGCCATGCATGGATCGAACGAGTGCACGGTGCGGAGGACTTCCAGCGGCTCTTCCGGACGGGCTAAGGGAGTGTGCAGCAGCGAAGCTTCGTAAGGTCCGTGGGCCCCGGCGCGATCGCGTGGGCTTGCGTTCCAGGTGGAAGGAACCACTGCCTGGTAGTTTTTGATCTTTTCGTCTTTGATGACGATCCAGTGCGAGAGTGTTCCACGCGGCGCTTCATGCGTTCCTACGCCTTCGACTTCGTGGGACGGCAGTACGGGCTGGTTGTGAACAGTGTAATCACCTTTAGCGATGTTGTTGACCGGCAACTGCCAATGCTTCTGCGCCAGGTCAGCCAGCATGCAGGCACGAATCGCGCGAGCAGCATGTCGGCCAAGAGTGGAGTGCAGCATGGCGGGTGTAGGACGGATGCCTCCGATGGCCGCGATCTTCTCGATCGCAAGATCGGTGTACTTGCGGGTGAGTGCGTGTCCTTGCGTATAGCCGATCAATACCTGCGCCAGCGGCCCGACCTGCATGGGTTCACCATTGAAGCGCGGGGCTTTGACCCAGGAATATTTCTGGTCGCCATCCCAACCGGTGAAGGCGGGCTCGGTCTCTCCCTGCCATGGATGCAGGGCCCTTTCACCCTGATAGTAGGCGTGCATCACGTCTTCGCTGACTGATTGGCGGAAGACCTGGTCTGTTGCCGTCTGGAATCCCTTCACAGCAGCGAGGTCGCCATTGCGAATGTAGCCGCCGGGCAAGTCGTAGGAGGAACCCTTGCTGTCGAGGGGCAGATCGGGAACCGCAAGATAGTTGCGCACGCCGCTGCCGATCTTGAACCACTCTGGATACATCGCGGCCACGGCGCATACGTCGACGAAGTAGACTTCCTGAACAAACTTAGTGACTTCAGCCAGCAGCGTGCTGATCATTTCCAGCTTGTCCATGCCGAGCGCGGCCTGGCTGTCGAGATCGATCGCGTTGGCAACGCCTCCGACAGTCAGGTTTTGAATGTGCGGCGTCTTGGATCCGAGGATGCCGACCACTTGCAGAGCTTTGCGCTGATACTCGAGGGCCTGCACGTAGTGTGAGAAAGCGAGCAGATTCACCTCGGGAGACAAGCGCATTGCAGGATGTCCCCAATAGCCATTGGCGAAGATGCCAAGTTGTCCGCTGGCAGCGACGGCTTTCACCCGATCCTGCGCGGCTTTGAGTTCGTTGCGGGAGTTGCGCGTCCAGGGCGAGAGGGTCTCGGCGAGTTTAGACGCCGCCGCCGGGTCGGCCTTCGGAATCTGGAGCACGTCGACCCAGTCCAGTGCGGACAGCTGATAAAAGTGCACGATGTGGTCATGCAGCGCGTGCGCGATCAGAATCAGGTTGCGGATATATTGCGCGTTCACCGGAATCTCGAGCTTCAGGGCATCTTCGACCGAGCGTACGCTGGCCATCGCGTGCACCGTAGTGCACACTCCGCAGAAACGCTGCGTGAACATCCACGCGTCGCGCGGATCGCGGCCGCGAAGGATCTTTTCGATACCGCGCCACATGGTGCATGAGGCCCACGCATTACTGACTGAGTTGTTGTCGACCTCGACATCGATGCGAAGGTGGCCTTCGATTCTGGTGATGGGGTCAATGGTGATTCGTTTTGCCATAGTTGCCTGCCAGTTAGTCGTTGCTTGACGTTTCGGATTCGTCTTCGCCGAAGTATCCGTACTTGAAATATCCGGTCCAGCGGATATACGGCCGCCGGAAACGGAAGTAGCTCGCCATGTCGTGCCATTCGTGCAGAGGCGCGGGAAGGATTGCTAGCCGCTTCACCGCGACCCGAAAACCCACGATGCCCAGGGAAATGAATCCGAGGGAAACCAGAACTTCGATGGTTGCCGGGAAGTAGAGCGCCTCGGGATTCGGGCGGAACGCCAGCGTGGTTGGGCTAAAGCGATAAATCATGCCGCCCGCGGAACTGAGGACGTATCCCAAAAACATGTAGCGCTTTTCGCCCGTCTTTACCGAACGAAAAAGCAATAGGCCACCCACCGAGACCAACAAGACTTCCAGCCAGAACACGGCTGCGAAACGGTCGAAGTGCAGCGCGGTGACGAATGCTCCGCGGAAAAGGATGTCGAGCAAGCGCAGGCCGAGCCAGCCGAAGATCAACCATGCGGTGATGCGCGCCGCCTCGTTGAGAACGTCCATGTCCATGGCGCGCTTCCAGACCAGGCAGCACAACATCGTGGTGCCGGCCACGCAGCCGAATGACATGAAGGTGGCGGCGCCGAGGTAAAGAACCGGCAACCACGAGGACTGCCAAAGTGGATGAACCCGTTCGCCGGCCAGTAACATCAGCGCGCCGAGGGAGGACTGGTGCATGCCAGGGAGCAGATACGCTGCCGCAATGATCCAGGGGAAGAAATAGTGGAGTACTCTTTCGATCTTCTGCACGCCTGGCCTGAGGCGGGAATCGAAGTACCAGAGACGCTCCAATACAGGCGGAATATTCTCGACGGCCAGCGGGATCATGGCGTAGATGGACATGCAGATCGCAACTTCTGCCAGGGGAGAGTGCATGTTCCAGCGCCACGGGAACACGATCCAATAAAAGTTCCACGGGCGGCCAGCATCGATGCCCAGGAGAAGCAAGCCACATGCGTAAGACAGAAAGCTGGTGAGCAGTGCCATCCGCATCAGGACGTGGAGTTTCTTGCGCCGGAACACCCATGCGGCGATGCCCACGGCGAACGCGCCCGAACCGAGCGCGGTCAGCACCATAACGTTGAAGGTCTTCCAGATTCCCCAGCCGAAGGCGTCGTTCATCCCGCTGACTGGTCCCAGGCCGGCGAGTTCGCGATAGGCGGTCAGCGCGAGCGCCACTAACACCAGACCAGAGAGGCCGAGGAAGAACCCGTTCACCACCGGGAACCCGAAAATGGGCACGGTTCGTTCCCAGCGGTCGCTATCTCGATCAGTGTCTCGATCAGTGTTCATCGCCGTGCTGCTCATAGTTGCGCCCTCAGTCCAGTCTCTTTTTCGCGTTCATGGGCTTCCAATTCGTGGCCGTTGAGGCTCTTTCGAATCACCTGCACCAACCCCGCATAGAGCACTGCCGGCAAAGCGAAGTACTGATAGAACCGTCGCTGCCAGCGCAGAGTCTTGGCCGGCACTGACTCTGGCCCGAGTTCCGGCAGTCCGAGTTTTTCGAAGGGGACTTTCGAGAGATACAAGACCTGCGTGCCGCCGTTGTCGGTCTCGCCATAGACTCGATTCTGGTAGTAGCGGCCCGGACTGTTCTGAATTCGCTGCTTCGCCTCGCGCAACAAGACGGGACGCGGTCCGAAAATGACGGCCCCGGTGGGGCAGACGCTGGTGCATCCCGGCTTCAGGCCTTTGGCCAAACGCTGGCTGCAGAATTCGCACTTGGTGACGCGCGGATTGAAACCCACCCACTGGAATCGCGGGATGTGATACGGACAGGTGATTGTGCAGTAGCGGCATCCGATGCATTCTTCGGCGGACCAGTTGACCACCCCGGTTTCCGGATCTTTGTGCAGAGCCTGGAAGGGACATCCCGCGGCACAAGCCGGGTCCAGACAATGCATGCACTGGCGCTTGACAAATGAGAAGACGGATCCGTCCTCAGGCTTGTAGAGCTTGATGACGTTGCGCGTGAGATCGTTCAGGTCTGATGGAGCCTGATGCAACGCGTCGCCGCGCGTGTCGGGCGGAGTGTCATTGGCTTCGGCACAGGCAGCCACGCAGGCCTTGCAGCCGATACAGATGGTGGCGTCGTAGAGCATGCCGACGGCGGCGCTGGGCACGGCGATGGATTCCGCATGCAAGTTCTCGGTGCAGACCGAACCCGCGATAGCGGCCGGGACTCCCGCCTTGGCGATGCCCGTGATGAGTTGTCGCCGAGTGATGGCCACGTCAGTCCTCTTTCCTCGGGCTGGGCTTTCCCTTCAGTTTTTCGGCGTGTGCGATGTCGGCCGAAACTCGCGCCACGCCCGCCTCTGTGCTGCTCTGAAAGCGCTGCGATGCGACCCAGGCCGCACCGCCGACTGCACCGGCGATGGCGCCAACCAGGGCGGCTGCACCGACCTTCAATCCACCAGCTGTGCTGTAAATTGGCGGGTAGGTTTCGGGTGGGGTGGCAAGGTGGATGGGGACGGTTTCGAAAGTTCCCATTTTCCAGACGACATTTTTTTCCGTGCACCCCAGGCACGGGACGCCGGTTCCGATCGGCCAAACACCGGGGATCTCATTGAAGTGGCGAGAAGCACAGGCGGCGTGCGTCACTGGGCCCTTGCAACCTAATTTATAGAGGCACCAGCCTTTGCGATGGCCCTCATCGCCGAAGGCGGTGGCGAAGCGTCCAGCGTCGAAGTGCGCACGACGCGGGCAGTTCTCGTGGATCACGCGGTCGTATGCGAACTTCGGGCGGCTGAATTCATCCATGGCAGGCAAGCGGCCCATGGTTACGTATTCCAAAACCACCGCCAGCAGGTTGTACGGATTGGGCGGGCAGCCGGGGAGATTGATGATCGGCTTGCCGGAGATGACTGAGTCGACACCCACAGCGCCGGTGGGATTGGGATCGGCGGAAGGAACTCCGCCCCAAGACGCGCAGGAACCGATGGCAATGACAGCTGCTGCCTGCGCTGCTACGTCCTTCGCAACCTGAATGGCCGGCTTTCCGGCCAGTTGCATGAAGACGCCGTCATCTTTTGCGGGAATGGCTCCTTCGATCACCAGCACGTATTTGCCCGCGTTCTCGTCGATGGCGGAGCGCAAGGCTGCCTCGGCCTGCGCGCCCGATGCCGCCATCAACGTCTCGTGGTAGTCGAGGGAGATCACGTCGAGAATCAGGTGGGCGACGTCAGGGGCGGATGTCCTCAGGAGGGTTTCCGTGCACCCCGTGCAGTCCTGAAAGTGCAGCCAAATCACGGAAGGGCGCCGCGCTTGGCCAACAAGCTGCGCGACCTGAGCGACGGTTCTCTTGTTCGTCAGGGCCAGCCCGACCGGCGCCGCGACCATGAGTTTGGAACAGAGCTGAAGAAAACTGCGGCGAGATACGCCGCTGTTCCGCAAGTGTGCGGCAATGGTTTCTTTTTGAACTGTCGACATAGACGTCTCCCTGGCGTCGGGGCCAATGACGAAGCGATTCCTGGCTTTGCGAAAACAGAAAGAGCCTCTTTGTGGGATTGCGAGCAATAGCAATCCGGGCTTTCTGGCCTCGTTTTTCCTGGCTTGGTTCCGGGAGACTATTCGGCTAAGAACCGCTGGTATCCGAACGGAGCATGAAGACGCATGAAATAGCTTATTACCAGCCGGCGCGTAGTTTCGTTAGTCCTCCCAGTCCTCTCTCTTTCCGGCGTCTGTTTCGGACGGTCAGACCACGCGAGCCGGATGCAGTGTTTATGCTTGATTCCTCGACCTCACTCCGTGATTTAAATCACAGGGGTAGGTGACGGTAATCCGCTGAGAGGGATTTGAACAAATCGTGCTGATGTCTGGATGCGAGAACCGGCAGTTTCGCCAGACAAATCAGGTAAAGCAATCAGGCCGGGAGTTGCCACAAACCACGGCAACTCCCCTGGGCTATTGTGGGCCTGATGCCAATTGCTCCGCGAGAGTATGTTAAGAGCAATTGGCTATTCCGGTTGCTAGTCCTCTTGCCCGGCGTACAGGAGCGGCCCTTGATCATCGGGGAAATTTTCTGGTACTGAGAACGAGGATACCCGCCTGATGATCGCCATCAAACGGAGTAACGATGGCAGAGCAGCCAGCGTTTGCCGCGTCGTTTGCATCCGCAAACCACATGGCTACATGGCTCATCTGGACCGGCGTGTTGGTATCGGTGAGAGTGAAGGTCTCGTCACTGAAGATGCCAACGAAGTCCCCAACGCCGCGACCTCTCCGGTCGGTTCTGATCTCCCCCTGGTACCAGCTGAAACCGAATGGCCTGGCTGAGTGCTGCGTGATGAACAGCGTGAAATCATTGTTCGGCGTGAGGCCGAACACTTCGACGTGCATATGCTGGACCGATCCCAGGTTGCTGATGGTGACTCGTCCATGTGCGTTGCTGGCGAGGCAAGTGGCGCCTGCAGCGCGCACCATGTCGAAGCTGAAGCTGTCCTCTGCTTTAGCGCGCGGCACCATGCCGCTCAAAACTGCCGCAGCAGTCATAGTCAAGGTGAGTAAGGTGTTCTTCAATTTCATTCTCCTTTTATTTTTTTAGGGGAAGTAACGAAGGAACACAGAAGACAGTACCGTTCGCACAATCACTGTCATGTCAGAGAGTGGTCAAGGGGTTGTCTCTTTTGCGTGAGAAATCGCATAACAATACGATTCGCTGAGGAGTTCTTGCGTTGAATTATTCGGGTCTCGACTTAATGGGCCCAATTGGCAAGGAAGGGCCAGCCACCATTTGCCTGATTTTTGCGCTCTCTCTACAATGAAGGTTTACCCACATCACTGGGGAATCCGAGACATTTATGATTCATTTTCCTGTTCCTGAGGCTCTCACTTTCGACGACGTCCTGCTGCTGCCCGCCCGCTCGGACGTGATCCCCACACAGGCCAGCACACAGACGCAATTGACGCGCAACATCAGCCTCAACATCCCCATCGTGAGCGCTGCCATGGACACTGTGACCGAATCGCACATGGCGATCGCGCTCGCGCAACAGGGCGGGCTCGGCATCATTCATCGCAACTTGACCATCGATCAGCAAGCTAACGAAGTTGACAAGGTGAAGCGGTCGGAAAGCGGCATGATCGTGGACCCGGTCACCATGCATTCGACCGATAAGGTCAGCGATGCGCTCGAGGTCATGCGCAAGTACAAGATCTCAGGTGTGCCCATCACCGAGCACGGCAAACTCGTGGGAATCCTTACCAACCGCGACTTGCGTTTTGAAACCCGCTTCGACATTCCCATCGACAGCGTGATGACTAAGAAAAACCTGATCACTGTCCCGGTGGGAACGACGCTCGAGGAAGCGGAGAAGATCCTTCACCAGCACCGTGTCGAAAAACTTCTTGTCGTAGACAACGCCTACAACCTGAAGGGTCTGATCACGGTCAAGGACATTCAGAAAAAATTGAAGTATCCCAACGCCGCAAAGGACACGCAGGGCCGCCTGCGGGTGGGCGCAGCCATCGGCGCCACCGGAGATTTTCTCGAACGCGCGCAGGAATTGGCGGAAGCGAAAGTAGACGTGCTAGCCATCGACAGTGCCCACGGACATTCCTCGAAAGTTCTGGAAGCGGTGAAACTGGTGAAGTCGAAGTTGCCCGAAGTGCAGCTGCTCGCGGGCAATATCGCCACCTTCGACGGAGCCTGCGAGTTGGCTCGCGCCGGAGCCGACGGGATCAAAGTCGGAATCGGGCCGGGATCGATCTGCACCACGCGGGTTGTCACCGGCGCAGGCGTGCCGCAGATCACCGCGATTGCTGAAGCTTATCGGGCCACGAAAGATTCGGGCGTGCCGATCATCGCCGATGGCGGGATCAAGTACTCGGGCGATGTCACGAAAGCCCTTGCCGCCGGTGCAAGTGCGGTTATGATCGGATCGTTGTTCGCTGGAACCGACGAAAGCCCCGGCGAATTGATTCTCTACCAAGGCCGTTCGTTCAAGTCTTATCGCGGCATGGGATCGCTTGGGGCCATGGCGCAAGGTTCCAGCGAGCGCTATTTCCAGAACGCCAACGCGGACTCTTCGACCGCGAACTCGGCCCCTGACGGCGAAGGCAACCGCCTGGACAAACTCGTCCCCGAAGGCATTGAGGGACGCGTGCCCTATCGCGGCTCGGTCGCCATGATCATCTACCAAATGGTCGGAGGATTGAAGTCGGGCATGGGATATTGCGGCTGCTCCACGATTCCCGAACTGCTGCAGAAAACGCGCTTCGTGCGCATCAGCGGCGCCGGCCTGCGCGAGAGCCATGTGCACGATGTCATGATCACGCGCGAAGCCCCCAACTATGCCATCGAATAACGATTTGACCGCCCCACCCCTTCAGTCTGCTGGGTCGAAAATCCCACTTCTCGCAAAAGCGGCGGGAAGTGGGGCACCCCAGTGTGCCAAGGGCTCCCGATCCGCTTGAAGACCGATCGCAAACAAGCTCTGAAAGCCTGGATCGCTTTGGTCCTGTGGCTTATTGTTATCGCGATCGAATCGACAACATATCTCTCCTCGCAACATACCAGCCGCTTTCTGTATCCTTTTCTCCACTTTTTGTTTGGGATCGACGAAGCCGGATTCGAGCCGTACCACGTCTTGATACGAAAATCAGGACACGTGTTCGGCTATGGCCTGCTGAGCATTCTCCTGTTCCGCGCCTGGCGGGAGACTCTTCCTTCCTTAATGCGAGCGAAGTGGACCTTGCGATGGGGCAACATTGCGGTGCTGGGCACGTGCCTGGTTGCCAGTCTCGATGAATGGCATCAGAGTTACCTGCCCACACGTACCGGAAACGTGCGCGACGTCATTCTCGACACCTGCGCGGGCCTCGCGGCGCAGCTGGCCCTTTTTCTCTACTATCGCTGGTCTTAACAAATCCAGGCGCATTCGGCAAATTGCGGAATTCGGAACGACTTAGCTGCCCCTAACTCATGTGGTCAGCGATTATTCCCACTTCTCGCAAAAGCGGCGAGAAGGGGGGCACCCAACTCGCGATGCTCACCGCTTGACAGTTGTCTCGTCCAATGTTACATATTGTAACGCTACAATGACTAACACACGCCAGCCCCGTCTAAAGAACTTGGGAGAAGTAGAACAGAGCGTGATGGACTACATCTGGAGCCACGGGCCGTCGACGGCTGAGGCGTGCCGGGAGGCGCTCGCCGCTTCACGGCCGATGAAGGATTCGACGATCCGCACTGTTTTGCGCCGCCTCGAAGAGAAGGGCTATGTGACGCACAATGTCGAGGGGCGGACATTTATCTACAGAGCCGCTGACCGGCGCCAGAACGTCGCCGTGCGCGCGGTGAAAAACATTATTGACCGCTTCTGCGGCGGATCGGCGGAGGAGTTGGTGCTGGGCATGGTCGACAGTGAAGTGCTTGATCATAAACAACTGGAACGCCTGGCCCGCAAGATTGCGGAGCGAGGCAGCGGGAGCCCAGTCAATTCGGGAAGGGAGAGAAAACCATGATGCAGCTCGTTGATCGAGCTTCCCTGTTTCTGGTGTCGGAACTGGCAAGTTCGGCGGCGCGATCGTTTCTCTTAGCCGGAGTCGCTGCGACGGGACTTGCGAGCTTTCGCGTCAGGGCCACTTCCCTTCGACTTTTCACCTGGACTGCAGTCCTGTACGCGAGCCTTGCCCTGCCGCTTCTCGGATGGATGCTGCCCCCACTGCAGCTTTCTGCGCCGCAATTCCTGGGGCATCGAATTTCTCAAACGGCGCTCAGAGAGGTCGGGGATGGACAGAGTATTTCGAGAGTCGCCAGCCGTTCAGCAAAGAGCAGCAATGAAGCGAAGCTTTCAGTGAGCTATCCTGCCCTGCGCGTCACGGACGAGCCGAGTAATTCTGGAATGCAGGGTGTGGTCGACGAGAGTTCCGCTTTCGCGTGGGCGGCGCTTCCGTGGAATGTTGTTGCGGCGTTGATTTATGCGGCGGTGACGCTCTTCTTTCTCGCCAGATTCGCGGCAGGCATAATTATGTCGCGGAGACTTGTGCGCAGGTCTCGATCGATCAATGAAGTTCTCGCGCTCTCGAGGCTGGCTCCGGGTGTTGGCCGGCACATTGCCCCGCTGCTGGCGACTTCTGAGTGCATCTCCGTGCCGGTGACTATGGGCGTCTTTCGGCCGACGATCCTGCTTCCCTCCGACTGGCGCGAATGGGACGGGGAGAAACTCGACGCCGTCCTGGCGCACGAATTCTCACATGTAATCCGTCGTGACGCTCTCACACAGCACATCTCTTTGCTATATCGCGCCCTATTCTGGTTCAACCCGCTGGCCTGGTGGATGAACCGACATCTGTCCGCGCTAGCCGAGCAAGCCAGCGATGAGGCTGCTCTGTCCAGCGGGGCCGATCAGAATCACTATGCCCGAACGTTGCTGGGCTTCTTCGCGGTGCTGCAAACCACGCCACGACGGATTCATTGGCAAGGCGTCGCCATAGCACGACCGGGACAGGCGGAACAGCGACTCGAACGAATTCTAGCGTGGAAAGGAACAGTCACTATGAATTTAAAAACATCGCTTGCCGTCGCGATTCTTGTTCTCGCGATTCTGGTGGTTTATCTGGCGGCTTCGATTCATCCTACTAATGCGGTTCTTGCAGCTTCGAATGCGGCGATGTCGCAAGCGGTCCCGCCCGCAGTGCCCCCTGCGCCGCCGGTCGGCGGCATCTCGGGAGTGGCTCCAGCACGCGGTATTGCGCCTGCGACTCCAGTTGCCCCGATCGCGCCGATCGCACCAATGGCTCCGAAGGGTCCTACGGCACTACTGGCGCCGGCAGCGCCTGCATCGACTGGATTCGGCCAGGGGCACTCGTCAGGTAGGGGCTCTGGAAAGGGCTTCTCGTATGCGTTTGGATTCGATGACGAGGAGCGATTCGTGATCGTCTCCGGGAAGAGCGACTCGTTCACCATGTCGGGCTCAACACAAGATGTACGGCACGTCGAGAAGCTAAAGAAGCAGATCCCCGGAGATTTCATCTGGTTCCAGCGCGATGAGAAGTCGTACATCATTCGCGACCAGGCAACGGTGGATCGCGCGCGCGGCTTCTGGGCTCCGCAAGAAGAACTCGGAAAGAAGCAGGAAGAACTCGGAAAACAACAAGAGGCCCTTGGAAAACAGCAGGAAGAACTGGGCGAGAAGATGGAGCAGGTTCGCGTGAATGTGCCTGACATGACAGCGGCTCTTGACAAGCTGAAGGCGAAGCTGCAGAAGCTTGGTCCCAGCGCGACGATGGAGCAGATCGGCGACCTGCAATCGGAAATTGGAGAGCTGCAAAGCAAGATCGGGGAGATTCAATCCAATGCTGGTGAAGAACAATCCAAGCTCGGCGAGAAGCAAGGCGAACTTGGTGAGAAGCAAGGGAAGCTCGGCGAGCAACAGGGTGAACTTGGCCGCCAGCAGGGGGAGTTGGCAGAAAAGGCTACGCGCCAGATGAAGGAACTTCTTGACGAGGCCATTAAGAACGGCACGGCCAAGCCGGAAGAAGAAACTGCGAAGACGCCCACGCTCTGAGAACGTGAAGTGAGAACGCTTTCACGGCAGGGTTCATCCTACTTATGGGCGCCGGAGCCACGCCGACGTCGGTTCCATCTTCGCTGTAGGCTGCGCGGGCGTGGGCGCCCGCGCCACATGCGAACATTCGGGCCTTAGGCGGGGCGCTCAGTGGTTCGCGAAGGGCTGAGCGCCAACATCGCGGCCGACACGACCGCTAATCCTGCCGAGGCATAAAACGGCACACTCGGGCCAAAGTGTTTCCACAATTCACCCGTGATTAAGCTCGCGGCTAGAGTCGCAACGCTCGTTGCAAAAAAATAGATCCCCAGCGCGCGTCCGCGAATGTCCTGGCCGACCGTTTCGACGACCAGCGCTTTGAGCACGGGTTGCGTCAGGGCGTAGTAGATTCCGTATACGGCCATGGTGATCCAGATCGCCAGCACCGAGGGCGCTCGTCCAAACACGAAGTACACGGCCGCGAAAATCAGGTAGCCCGCGGCAGCAATCCAACGCCGCGAAAAATGATCGCTGAACTTTCCGGCGGGCCAGGATCCCAAGGTATACGTCAAATTGAAAACCAGCCCAAGCAGCGGCGCCAGCCTGACGCCAATACCGATGCTTTGCGCGCGCATCACCAGGAACATGTCGCTGGAGTTGCCGAGGGAAAACAGAGTTACCGCAGCTAGAACAACATAGAACGATCCGGATAAGCCACCGGTCGAGGTAGGAGGCGTGTTCTTCTTTTGTACGAATGTTTCGCCTGAGGTTTCTGACGTGCTGCGTTTCGCCTCGCGAATTCCGAAGACCGCGACCAGAATGGCAAGCGCTCCCGGTACAGCGGCGGCCCAGAACACGCTGCGCATGCCAAATCGTGGCAGGAGCACTAGAGCCATGAGAGGCCCCGCGATGGCGCCCGCCGAATCCATCGATTGAATCAGGCCGTAAGCCGACCCCAGACGGTGCTTCCCAACCGACTCGGCTACCATCACGTCGCGCGGCGCGCCGCGCACTCCCTTGGCCAGACGGTCCGCAAATCGAATCAGGAGGATGTGCCACCATGCGGTCGTAATTGCGAGCAGGGGCTTCACGGCGTTCGCAACGAAATATCCAGCGACGACCAGGGGCTTGCGGCGTTCGATGCGGTCGGTGAGATATCCGGAAAAGAGCTTGGCGAATGAAGCAACACTCTCGGCGATGCCTTCAATCAAACCCAACTGTGCCGGCCCCGCGCCGAGCGAGACTAGAAACGCCGGCAGGACCCAGTACGCCATCTCGCTGGCAGTATCGTTGAAGAAGGAGGTGAGGCCGAAAGAGTAGATGTTGCGCGCGGCAGAGGGCCGAGGCTGGGGGGATCGATCATGCATGCATCGGTTTTACCACGGAGGGAAGATTCAAGAAGACGAAGGACCGAATCACTCACCTGGCAGTTGATTTCTTAGTACGCCATCGATCCAGAAGCACGCCGATGAAATAGAACCATGCAGAAATCAGCAGCGGCATGGAAATCATGAAGCTCCATACTTGGCTGATTCCTACTCGTCCTAATCCGCCTACGATCCCGACACCGAGAAGAAACGCTGGAAGCGCGGTTAAGAACAGACACCTGGCTAGCCAGCCGGGATAGATGCATATTGTCATCGGCTCTGTCGAAACGCAATCCATCGAACCATCAGGGTTCTGCGTGCATACAGGCTTCTCAGATGAGTAGCGCTTGTTCGACGGATCACTGTCGAGCCGGATCGAGGACCACCAGAAGTAGCGCCCACGAGTCGAAGGCAGGTGAGCGAATGACTCATAAGATCCGAACGAGAAGAGAAGCAGCCCGAAGACCGGCAGAATCAGCCGCCAATGAATCCTCATATAGTAGTTAGACACCAGGTTGCGGGTCTACAAGTTTTCCACTTGGGATGGGTCTTCATGAGAGACCGGCTAACAACCAACGACGGTGTTCAGTACATCGCGTCGTACTTGGTCACGGCCCACTCGCCGACCCTATGCTCGAGGGTGAGAGTAAACAGGCTTTCATCAATTCCACGCTGGCCGGCGCCCGCGTTGCTTGGGCGCTTGCCGCGATAGTGAAGAACTACCAGCGGCGGAGCGTCTTCCCATTCCACTAGTTCCCACGAGAGCAGGGGGTGCTCGGATTCCGACTTGCAGAGGTAGCGGGCGTATTTCTTGTGGTAGTCGTGCTCCCACTTTTCGAGAAGATCGTCGCAGTGTCCGTCGCGCATTTCGCGGAGGAATTTATTCGCAGACTTTTCGGTCGAGCGGTCCCGCAAGGGATTCATTTTGATGCTGACCGGCAAGCCTGTCAGCGGATCGTGATCCTCTGACCGCGCGAGCACCGGACCCTGATTGCTCAACCACCACAAATAGCCTACGAAACCGAACACGAGCAGGGCTCCGACACCGACAGCAATGCCGATTTGTGTCCGAGTGAAGGCCATTAAGGAAGTTTAAGGAGACGTCAAAGGAAGCCGCAAGATTACCGGCGGGAGACGCGGACGGACATGTACGAGTGCGGACGATGCAGAAAGCAGCTTCAAATCAGCGCGCTCTGTAATCTACTGCAGGCCTTCGACGAGGTAGAGATCGGACAGCAGCCGCCGGTAGCCATAGACATAGGATTTGCCGTCGGGAGTGGGAAGCACCGGACCGACAAATTCGACCCCGGAGGGATCGGGAGGCATGAGCTCTCTCCAGAGGGTTCGATTGCCACTAGCAATATCCAATCGATAAACCTTGGAGGGCAGATCACCACCACGGTATACGTACAAGGAATGGCCATCCGGGGTCCATGCGACCGGCACTTCTCCCGGCTGCAGTCCCTTAATCGGCAGAGGATCGCCGGAAGGAATCGGAAAGAGATAGCCTTTTTCGTCCGGGCCGATGGCCGCGACTTGGCGACCGTCGGGCGACAGAGCGAACGAAAGCCCGTTCGTTCCCTCTGGCGTGACGCCGACGATCTTGTCGTCCTCGATATCTTGAACGTAGAGCCTCGTCCCGCGATTGGTCTCGGTCCCGGAAACCAGAATCCGTTTGCCGTCGGAGAACCAGCACGCGGAACCGTGGACAATATTGTGCCCGGGCAAAGGTTTGGGCTCTCCCGGGCCAGTGGGAAGCAGAAACAAATCGGCTTGGTTGTCGCCACGACTGGAAAGCGCCCACTTACCGTCGGGAGACAGCGCTAGAGAAAGGCCATCGCCGAGGCGAACTGCGGGTGAGCCGTCGGTCTTGCGGAGGTAGACGGCATAGGTCGGTCCACCCGCCTCGCCCTCTTCGCGGAACAAGAGCGTCTGGCCGTCAGCCGACAGCGTCACTGGGTAAGACCAATCCAGCCAGGTGAAATCGTGTTCAGCCGCATCGGAAGCGCGGCGAACAATCAGCCCTCGCCGCCAGCTGTCGCGAGCAAGGAGAGCGCGGCCATTGGGCAAGACATCCTGCAGGGTCAGGTCAGCCGGCACCCGAGCTACGAGCCGTTCCTTTCCGTTCAGAGGAACGGCAAACACGGACCGGTCGATGCCGATCACAGTCGCCGTAACCCAGACCTCATCTCCATTGGGCGACCACGCTAGGCCGACAGCGCCGCCCCCGTAGGTCTGGCTGATGGTTCGTTTCTTACCGCTCATATCAACCAACGCCACGCTGCCGATGGAATCGCCGGGGATGGAATGATCGATAAAGGCGATCATGTCGCCTTTGCGGGAGATACGTGGATGGCTGACCCATCCACCTGTTTCGTAGAGCACTTTGCCTGGAGGATATTCAAGACGATTTCGGCCGTTTACATCACGGACGATTGCGAGTTGCGTTCCGTCTGGAGACCAGTCGGCCCACTGGATGTTCTCCAGTATCTCGCGGGGCGCGCCACCGCCAAGCGGCATGCGGGCCAGGGTTCCGGTAAAGACCTGGGACTTGGACTGCTGGCTACGCAGCAGGACTGCCATCTCTCCGGTGGAGGAGATTGCCAGAATCTCCGCTCCTGGAACTCCGGCGGGACGCGACTCGGGTGTACCAAAACGCGTGTTGAAGATTTCGACCGGACCGCCCTCCCAGGCGGCACTGTAAACCACCGTCTGGCCGTCAGGCGCGAACCGAGCCATGCGGATAGTGCCGCGGCGATAGGTCAGAAGGTGATACGCCGGTGTTGCTGCGACTGCACCGTGACGCAAGAGCAGAAATGCGATCACGGCCAAGGCCGCCACCAGTGCGGCTCCCAGCGTGTAGATAGTACCGCGAGATCGCTGTTCTGGGATTGCTCTGATTCCTGACGAAGAGACCTTCGCCGTTGCCGCGGTGGGTACAGTCACGGCCGAATCGCTCGCTGGTTCACTTATGACACTCGAGGAAATGCGCGCTGAGTCTCGCATCCGCTTCAGCCGCTTCAGATCGGCGCGAACTTCGGCGGCACTCTGATAGCGCAGCTCAATGTCCTTTTCCAGCAACTTCTGAACGATGCGCTCGATTTCCGGAGGAAGATCTGGATTCAACCGGATGGGTGCGGCCGGGGCACGATTGAGAATTGCCTCGGTGATGACGCCCTGCGTCTCGCCGCGAAAGGGGAGCATACCCGTCGCCATTTCGTAGAGGACGACGCCAAAGGAGAATAGATCGGTTCGCCCGTCGAGTTCCTTGCCGCGTACCTGTTCGGGCGACATATACGCGACCGTACCGAGCGCGGTCCCGGGACTTGTGAGATTTAACGAAGCCGCGTCGGCCAAGGTTTGAGAGTCATGGCTGACCGGCTTAGGCGCGGACGCCATCTTGGCTAATCCAAAATCGAGAATCTTAGCGTGCCCGCGTTTGGAGACGAAAATGTTGGCCGGCTTGATGTCGCGATGAACGATGCCCTTGGTGTGGGCTGCATCCATCGCTTCCGCTACTTCAATGGCGATCCCCAGCAGCGCATCGAGTTCCATCGGCCGGTCGCCGATCAAGTGCTTCAGCGTGGAGCCTTCGAGGTACTCCATCGCGATGAAGGATTGGCCGTCATGCTTTCCGATTTCGTAGATGGTGCAGATGTTGGGATGATTCAGGGCAGAGGCAGCGCGCGCTTCACGGCGGAAGCGCTCCAGTGCAGGCTCATCGTGCGCCACTTCGTCGGGTAGGAATTTCAGGGCGACGAAGCGGCCGAGCTCCGTATCCTCGGCCTTGAAGACCACTCCCATCCCGCCACCGCCAAGTTTTTCAAGAATGCGATAGTGCGAGATTGTCCGGTCGATCATGCGGGGCGAATCTTACGTGGGCCGTTGGGACAAGTCAATGGAACTACCGTGTAGGTAGATCCCAGTAGGGGTTTCGAAAGAGTGGAAGAGAGTCTCGTGCGCGGGAACGGCGCAAGAAAAGAGGGCACGGCAAAATGCCGTGCCCTCTACAAAGTCGTGAACCAGTGGCTACTCTTTCTTCTCGCCGCCTTCGACTGGTGCCGCTTCGGATTCGGCGTGCGCTTGTGCCTCGGCTTCTTCCATCGCCTTCTTTGCTTCCGCGGCTTTTTTGGCGCGAACTTCGGCACGCTTTTCTTTCTTCTCGTCGAGAATTTTCTCGCTGCCGAGGAGTTCGAGAAAAGCCTTGTCGGCGCCGTCGCCCTTATTCCATGCCGTGCGGATGATGCGCGTATATCCGCCGTTGCGGTCGCCGAAACGAGGACCTACGGTGTCGAACAGCTTGACCACGGCTTCGTCGGTCATCAGATAGGCAGCGGCCAGCCGGCGCGCAGCCAGATCGCCGCGTTTGCCGAGCGTGATCATCTTCTCGACCAGCGGGCGCGCCGCCTTGGCCTTGGGAACCGTCGTCTCGATCCGCTCTTCGACGATCACCGAGGTGACGAGATTGCGCAGCAGGGAACGCCGGTGCGCGGTGTTCCGTCCGAGTTTGTGTCCTGCAACTTTGTGACGCATGAGAACCCTCAGCTTCTAGCTACTAGCTCTTAGCTTCTAGCTTTTAGTCAAAATCCAGTCTTGCTGGCGACCCGGCCTCCGAACGTCGGAAGCCGGGCACCGAAAGCAGGCGCTACAGCTGGTCGTCCGGTCCGTAGGCGGATGCGGGCAACGGTACGTTCGATGTCGGGCCGGGCACGGCGTTGCCGTGCTCGTCGATCTTCATGCCGAGACTCAGTCCCATCGAAGACAGGATTTCTTTGATCTCATTCAGCGACTTGCGGCCGAAATTCTTTGTCTTCAGCATTTCGGCTTCGGTCTTCTGCACGAGTTCACCGATCGTCTGGATGTTCGCATTCTTCAGGCAATTGTAGCTGCGAACTGAGAGCTCGAGTTCTTCGACGGAGCGATTGAGATTCTCGTTGTGAATCTCGGGCTTGCGATCGTCGCTTGACGACGTACCGGTTTCGATTTCTTCCTCGAAGTTGATGAAGATGTTCATGTGGTCCTTCAGCAGCTTCGCCGCCAGGCCGATCGAGTCGGCCGGCGTGATGGAGCCGTTGGTCCAGACTTCGAGGGTGAGCTTGTCGTAGTCGGTGATCTGTCCGAGACGCGCGGCTTCGACCGTGTAGTTGCACTTGCGCACGGGCGAGTGGACGGAGTCGATCGGAATGAATCCGATGCCGAGATCCTCGTCGAAGTTTTTGTCAGCGGAAACATAGCCGCGGCCGCGCTTCAACCGCATTTCCATGTCGAGCTTACCGCCCTCGCTGACCGTCGCGATGTAGACGTCCTTGTCGAGAACTTCGACGTCTCCATCGGCTTCGATCATGCCGCTGGTCACGACGCCCGGCTGATCCGCGCGCAGGTAGATCGCTTTCGGCGCATCGCCCGCAAGCTTGAACGGAATCTGCTTCAGGTTGAGGATGATGTCGGTCGCGTCCTCGACCACGCCGGGGATCGACTGGAATTCGTGCAGCACGCCTTCCATCTTTACCGCGGTGACGGCCGCGCCTTCGATCGAGCTCAGCAGCACGCGCCGCAGGGCGTTGCCCACGGTCGTACCGAATCCGCGCTCAAACGGCTGCGCCCAGAAGATGCCGTACTTGTCGGTGAGAGTGGAGGTGTCGACTGCGAGACGTTTCGGTTTCTGAAAACCCTTCCAAAGCATGTGTTTCTCCTTCGGCCGTTTGGCTCAAACCTGACTCCCTGAATCGGTCCGGACTCAGGTCAGCGTCAGCAAAGGCTGATCTGGCTCGAAAATACGGACCTGAAACTTACCATCGACGCACTAAGGATCACCACGTTTCACGCAGGACTTCGACGTACCTTCGTGGCCTTAGATGGCTCGTGAACGCCGTTACTTGCTGTACAACTCAACGATCAGCTGCTCATTCACCGGCAACTGAATATCTTCGCGCTTGGGCAGGATCAAGATCCGCGCCTTGTAATTGTCGCGATCAACTTCCAGCCAGCTCGACCAGCGTGCCATGGCTGGAAAATTCCTTCGCCAGTTCCAGCACCGCCAGCTTCTTGCTGTTCTCGCGAATCGAGATCTCTTCGCCCGCGCTCACTTCATAGGAAGGAATGTTGACCTTGCGGTTGTCGACGGCCACGTGCCCGTGACGCACCAACTGGCGCGCCTGGCGCCGCGACTGGGCGAATCCCAAGGCGGAATACGACGTTGTCCAGACGCCGCTCGAGTTGCTGCAGCAACTTCTCGCCGGTTACGCCCCTGCGAGCGCGCGGCCTTCTCGAAGTAGTTGCGGAACTGGCCTTCCTGGGTGAAGTAAATGCGCTTCGCTTTCTGCTTTTCACGCAATTGCAGACCGTAGCCAACGATCTTGGCCTTGCGGTCTTTCCCATGTTGTCCGGGAGCGAAGTTGCGCTTCTCGATAGGACATTTATCGCTGAAGCACTTTGCGCCTTTGAGGAACAGCTTCATGCCCTCGCGGCGGCATAGACGGCAGACTGCATCGGTATAACGTGCCAAGTTTCTTCTCCTTTAGATGACCGGTTTACGGGTTTGGCTTCACCCTTCGTCCCGGACAAAAATCAACGTATCAGCTTCTAGCCGCTATGCTTCTAGCTCTAACCGAAACCTTAGTTTTGCCCTTGGAACCTAGCCAGC
The DNA here is from genome assembly GCA_963743105.1 of Terriglobia bacterium. Classification (GTDB taxonomy): domain Bacteria; phylum Acidobacteriota; class Terriglobia; order Terriglobales; family Acidobacteriaceae; genus Sulfotelmatobacter. Next base: position 197,801 of record CAVUOS010000040.1, on the reverse strand, counting down.
TAGGCCGCTTGCTTACACTCTGCGACGCTTCGGCGGACGGCATCCGTTGTGCGGAATCGGCGTGACGTCGCGAATCGAGCGCACTTCGATTCCCGAAGCCGCCAGCGCACGCACCGCCGACTCGCGGCCCGAACCCGGGCCGCTGACGCGCACATCCACGCTGCGCACACCATGATCGCGCGCCATGTTCGCAGGCGTTCGACGCGGCCTGCTGCGCGGCAAAGGGCGTGCCCTTGCGCGATCCGCGGAAGCCGAGCGATCCCGAACTCTTCCACGACAGAACGTTGCCGTTCATATCGGTAGATGGTCACGATCGTGTTGTTGAAGGATGCCTGCACGTAGCACAGTCCATGCGGAACGTGCTTGCGCTCCTTCTTCTTGAAGGTTTTCTTCTTGCCTTTTTTCTCCGGTGCGGCTGCTGCGCCACCCGCTGCTGCTGGTTTTGCCATAGTACCTCAAGTTTCAAGCTCCTAGCTTTCAAGTTTCAAGCTCTCTGAGACCTAGAAGCTTGAAGCTTGAAGCTGCTTTTATGTCTTTGCCGTCGACTTCTTCTTCTGCGCGACCGTTCCCTTGCGCGGACCCTTACGGGTACGGGCATTCGTATGTGTGCGCTGGCCGCGGACCGGGAGGTTGCGGCGGTGGCGGAACCCGCGATAGGAGCCGATTTCGATGAGCCGCTTGATGTTCATCGAAACTTCCTTGCGCAGATCGCCTTCCACCAATCCCTCGGCCTCGATGACCGTACGGATGCGGTTGACCTCTTCTTCGCTGAGGTCCTGCACCTTCTTCATCGGGCTCGACCTTCGCCTCGTCGAGAATGCGTCCGCGCGCGTGGATGCCCGATGCCGTAGATGTAGGTCAGCGCGATGTTGATGTGTTTCTGGCGCGGAAGATCCACGCCTGCAATACGTGCCATGTTTCTCAGTCCTCAACTGCCGGCTTCTCTCGGCTACTAGCTTCTAGCTGCTAGCTTCTAGCAACACCGTGACTTGGCTAGAACCTTAGGAGCTAGAAGCTAGAAGCTCCTAGCCCTGGCGCTGCTTATGTTTCGAGTTCACGCAAATCACCCGCACCACACCTTTGCGGTGGATGATCTTGCACTTGTCGCAAATCTTCTTTACCGATGCTCTTACCTTCATAACTTCCTTATCCGCCCTTCGGCCGATCGTTCGCCCTGAGCTCAGTACAGCCGACTCGGCTGTCGCTACGTGACTATTTGTAGCGATACACAATCCTGTCCGCGATTCAGGTCGTAGGGCGAAAGTTCCACCGCGACCTTGTCCCCGGGCAAAATGCGGATGAAATTCTTGCGCATCTTGCCCGGAAACGTGCGCCAGCACCTGATGCTTGTTTTCCAGTTCCACCCGGAACATCGCATTGGGCAGCGGTTCCAGCACCACCGCCATCACTTCAATCGCGTCTTCTTTGCTCATTCGCTCCTAGCTTCTAGCCAGTAGCTTCTAGCGAAACCGCCAGGACCCGACTAGCCAGAAGCTAGGAGCTAGCAGCTAGAAGCTGTTTTACTGCGTCAAAATCACCGGCCCATCTTTCGTCACCGCAACGCAATGCTCAAAATGCGCGCTGAAACTTCCGTCTGCGGTAACTGCCGTCCACTTATCGCCCAGCACTCGCGTCTCAGGCTTGCCGTGAATTCACCATCGGCTCGATTGCGATGACCATACCTTCACGCAACTTCGCACCATGCCCGCGATTCCGAAGTTCGGAACCTGCGGCTCTTCATGCAACCGCGTCCCGATACCGTGCCCAACAAACTCACGCACCACGCTGAATCCCGCGGCTTCCACATGCTCCTGCACCGCCGCGCCAACATCGCCAATCGAGTTGCCGATTCGCGCCGCTTCAATTCCGCGGTAGAGCGATGCTTCCGTCACTTCCAGCAGCTTCTTCAACTCCGGCTTCAGGCCGTCGCCGACCGGCACCGTGATCGCTGCGTCGCCATAATATCCGTCGAGCACGACGCCGCAATCGATCGAAACGATGTCGCCTTCTTTCAGCACCCGCTTTTCCGACGGAATGCCGTGCACGATCTCTTCGTTCACCGAAGTGCACAGCACGCACGGATAATCGTAGTACCCCTTGAACGCCGGCTTGGCTCCGAGTTCCTTGATCTTCTTCTCGGCCGCCCGTTCCAGATCCATCGTGGTGACGCCCGGCGCTCACCATCGCTTTCACATGATCCAGCACCTGGCGCACGATGTGGCCGCTCTGCCGCATCTTTTCTATTTCCGCTCGACCGACTTGCAAACAATCGCCATGCCTCTTCTCACGCGTGATGGTCTTCGAGAATCCGGAAAATCTGGTCCGTCACCTCGTCCATCGGCAGATCTCCATTTATCGAGATCAGACGTCCTGTGCGCTGATAGTAGTCCGCCACCGGACGAGTTTGCTCCTGATAAGCCGTGATTCGCGGCTGAATGACTTCCAACCGGTCGTCGTTGCGGGTCACCAGCTTCGTCGCGTGAACCTCATCGCACAATTCATCCACGCGCGGCGGCTGAAGTGGACGTTATAAATCCGCCCACAGGTGGGACAAGAACGTCGTCCAGTAATCCGGAGCAATAATTGATTATAGTCGACGTCGAGGCGCACCACAATCGGCCACGCCCGGGTCGGACGCGAATTGTCAAAGAGCTCAGCCTCGAGCAACGCATCGAGCCACCCGGCCTGGGCCGCAGTCCGGGGAAATCCGTCAAGAATGTAACCGCGCCGGCAGTCGGGCTGCATCAGCCGCTCGCGGACCATGTTGCAAACGAGATCGTCGGAAACCAGCTCTCCCGCGGGCCATGACTGCCTTGGCCGCCTGCCCCAACTCGGTTCCGCGCGCCACGTTCTCCCGCAGCAGATCCCCGGTCGAAACCTGGGGAATGCCGTAGTGTTCCATGATTCGCTTGGACTGAGTGCCCTTTCCGGCACCCGGTGGTCCGAGCAGCACCACGGGACCCACTGCACGCGAGGTTTCCTGCGCCATCGGCTGGCCAAAGCCTCCCGACCTCAATCTCCCCGACGCCCGTCGTGGACCGCCGAGGTGCAGCAACCCCTTCACTTTCGAAACTGCAAGTCCTACCGGCCGCAAAACGGCTACACAGCGGCGGCCGCGGATACGACCACTGCGCGGCGTAAATCCGTCATAGTGGCGCATGATCAACTGCGCCTCGATCTGCGTGCACCGTGTCCATCGCCACGCCCACCACGATCAGCAGGGACGTTCCGCCGAAATAAAACGTCACACCCAAACCGTTGGTCACCCAAGTCGGCAAGTTGTCGAAAAACCGGCCGATTGGTCCCCAAAGATGGTTGAGGTGGATGCCGGTGATCATCCACTCGGGAATGAACGAGATGACGATCAGGTAAAGCGCGCCCACCAGCGTGATACGCGTCAGCACTTCGTTGATGAAGTCGGCTGTTCGGCGTCCCGGACGAATGCCGGGGATAAATCCGCCATACTTGCGCATGTTGTCGGCAACTTCGCTCGGATTGAATACGATGGAAACGTAGAAGTAGGCGAAGAAAATAATCCCGACCGCGTACAGCAGCGCGTAGACAGCGGCTCGCCCCATCCGGATCGCATCAAACAGCGGGCCGAAGTATCGGTTGTTCGCAAGCCATAGCCGATGGTTTGAGGCAAAGTCAGAATTGAAGACGCGAAAATCACCGGCATGACGCCACCGGCATTCACGCGCAACGGCAAATGCGTGGATTGTCCACCCATCACCTTGCGCCCGACAACGCGTTTGGCGTACTGCACCGGTATTCGCCGTTCGCTCCGTTCGACGTAAACGATGAATGCCACCACCGCCACCATGAAGATGATCAGCATGACCATCAGCGGGAAGGTAATCGCTCCCCAGGAAGCGTTCTTGGCCTTGTCAATCAACTCCACGACGCCGCGCGGCAGACCGACCACGATGCCGGCGAAGATCAGCAACGACATGCCGTTGCCGACGCCGCGCTCGGTAATCTGCTCGCCCAGCCACATGATGAAGGCGCTGCCGGTCGTCAGCGTCAGCATCGTCATCAGGCGGAATCCCCAGCCGGGATTCAATGCGAAACCGCCCTTTTCCAGACCGATCGCAATTCCGAACGATTGCACAGCGCTCAGGATGACGGTGATATAGCGCGTCCACTGCGTAATCTTCTTGCGGCCGAGTTCGCCTTCCTTCTGCAACTTGGCCAGCGGCTCATAAACCACAGTGAGCAATTGCAGAATGATCGATGCCGTGATGTACGGCATGATTCCCAGCGCGAAAATCGTCATGCGGCGCAGCTGGCCGCCGGAAAACAGATCGACAAATCCGAGCAGCGAACCGCCCGTGGTGCCCTGGGTAAAGAACGTCTCCAGCTTGGCGGTATCGATTCCAGGAGTTGGAAGGTGTCCGCCCAGCCGGTACACGAACAACATCCCAAGCGTAAACAGGATCCGCTTGCGCAGATCCGGAATGCGAAAGATGTTTGCCAGCTTGTCAAACATTACTGCAAGACCTCGACCTTGCCGCCTGCCTTGGTGATTTTTTCCTGCGCTGACTTCGAGAACTTGTGCGCGTCACGGTAAGCGCTACGGTCAATTCGCCATCGCCCAGAATCTTTACCGGATGTTTCGTCTTGATGACCCCGGCCTTGCGCAGAACATCAGGAGTGATCTCTCCGTGATTCCTCGCCGATCTCCACCAGCCGCTCCAGGCTCACGATATTGAATTCCTTGCGGAAGATGTTGGTGAAGCCGCGCTTCGGCATGCGGCGGTGCAGCGGCATCTGGCCGCCTTCAAATCCGCGAATCATGCGCGAACCGGTGCGCGAACGCTGCCCTTTATGGCCGCGGGTCGAAGTCTTGCCCATGCCGGAGCCCATACCGCGGCCCACGCGCTTGCGCTTTTCGTCGCCTTCTTCGGTGCGTGAATATTCGATAAATTCATAAGTTAAGCTCTCGTAGGACATTCAGCTCGTCAACTTCTCTTGCCGCCGATCTGCCTCGCGCTGCAGAGACTGTAGCTGAAGCTACGCTCGACGAATCCCTAGTCCACCACCGCCACCATGTGCGGCACCTTCGCCACCATCCCGCGGATGGCCTGCGTGTCCGGACGCTCGATCACCTGGTTCAACCGGGTGAATCCCAGGCCCTTGATCACCAATTTCTGTTTCACCGGGGCGCAAATCGCGGATCTCACCCACTTCAGGTGAAGTTTCCCGCCGCCCGAATTTGTTTTCTTCGCCGTCATCTCTAACCCCAAAGTCTGTTCCACGCTTGTACTGCAGTACCGAGTACTGTCCTTACAGTTCCTGCACCGTCTTGCCCCGCATGGTGCGCCACGCTCTTCGCGGTTCTTCAACTGCTTCAGCGCGTCGAATGTCGCTTTGATCACGTTGTGCGGGTTGGTGGTCCCGATCGACTTCGTCAGCACATTCTGCACACCCGCCGACGTCATCACCGCGCGCACCGCACCGCCTGCAATCACGCCCGTGCCTTCCGGAGCCGGCTTCAGCAGCACCTTGCCCGAACCGTAACGTCCCGAGTACCAGATGCGCGATGCTGGTCTGGGTCAGGTTGACCTTGATCAGATTCTTCTTCGCCGACTCAATCCCCTTGCGAATGGCCTGCGGCACTTCCTTCGCCTTGCCGGAACCGTAGCCCACGACCGCGGCCGATGGGTCTCCCACCACGACCAGCGCCGCAAACGAAAGATTCTTTCCGCCCTTGACGACCTTGGTCACGCGGTTGATGGCAACCACCTGATCTTTCAGCTGGAACGCACTCTGCATCGAGTTTCTTAATCACTGTTGGCATTTGTAAACCTGAGCTTCTAGCTTCTAGCTACTAGCTTCTAGCTAGCCCGGACTCACAGGCTAATAGCTAGGAGCTAGAAGCTAGGAGCTGCTTTTAGAACTGCAATCCCGCTTCCCGCGCCGCATCGGCCAGAGCCTTCACGCGCCCGTGATAAATGTATCCGCCGCGATCGAACACGACCTTGGTCACGCCCTTCGCCTTGGCGCGCTCGGCAATCGTCTTGCCCACCGTCTTTCGCCGAAGCGACGTTCCCGCCGGTGCGCCGGTCTTCCTTCTTGCCTTCCGCGGTGCTGGCGGAAACCAGCGTCTTGCCGTGCAGGTCGTCGATGACCTGAACATAAATGTGATTCAGCGAGCGGTACACGTTCAGCCGCGGACGCTCCGCCGTCCCCTGCATCTTCTTGCGGATGCGGTCGTGAACGTGCCCGCGCTTCTCGTTCTTTGTAATTTTCGTAAGCATTGCTTCTATTCCTTCTCAAACTAGGCAGCGAGAGATCGTTCGCTTCCCTCAGCATGATCGCAGCGGGCTCAGACGCCCGCCAAACGCGATCACTTCGCTCCCGTCTTTCCAACCTTCTTCTTCAGGCGCTCGCCGACATAGCGGACGCCTTTGTTCTTGTACGGATCCGGCGGACGCAGCGACCGCATCTCAGCCGCAACTTGGCCGACCTTCTGGCGATCGATCCCCGTCAGCGTGATCTTCGTCTGCTTGGGATCGACCGCGGCATCCACGCCAGTCGGCAGCGGATACTCGATCGGATGGGAATAGCCCAGGCTGAACACCACGGTCACTTTGCCCTTCATCTCGGCGCGATACCCGATGCCGACGATCTCCAGTTCCCGTGTCCAGCCTTTGGTCACGCCTTCAACCGCATTGTTGACCAGCGCGCGCGCCAGCCCATGCACCGCCGACTGCGAATCGTTCTCGCGGATAGCGACCAGATGTCCATCCTTCTGCTCGACCTTGATCCCCACCGGCAGCGGCGTGTCCACTTTGCCCTTCGGTCCCTGCACCAGGACCGTATTTCCTTCAATTTTGACCGTGACCCCCTTGGGAATCTCGATCGGCTTTTTTCCAATTCGTGACATAAGCTTCTAGCTTCTAGCTCCTAGCTTCTAGCTAGGCTGCTTTGATTTTCAGTCCGGCACTGGCCGAATCTGTTTCAAGTTGAAATCAAACTTCCCATCGCCGCTTTAGCTAGTAGCTAGAAGCTAGTAGCTAGAAGCTGCCGTCAATAAATCTCGCACAGCAACTCGCCGCCCACGCCTTCCTTGCGGGCCTGGCGGCCGGTCATTACGCCGCGCGGCGTGGTGAGGATGTTGATCCCCATCCCGCCCAGCACGCGTGGAATCTCGCTGCGCCGCACGTAGACGCGGCATCCCGGGCGCGACACGCGCTCCACCTTCGAGATGGCCGCCTCGTTGTTGGCGCCATACTTCAGGTAAATCCGGATAATCTTGTGGCCCTCTTCTTCCGTCGGCTTGAAATTGGAGATGTAGCCTTCCTCTTTCAGGATGCGGGCAATCTCCACCTTCAATCGCGAAGCCGGAATATCCACCTTCTGGTGCCGGGCCTGGAGTGCGTTCCGCACTCGCGTCAGCATGTCTGCGACCGGATCGGTCAACCTCATCGTCTGCTTCTCCTCTAAGCCACCCGTTCGCTCCGCGTCCGCGGAGAACCTGCAGCGGCTTGTTCATCAGTCGTTCGCCGTTACTGCATTTGTCGTTGGATTGCTTCCGTCTCGTCGTTGCGAACGACCAGCGACGAGCGACCAGCGACGTTTTACCAGGAAGACTTCGAAACCCCTGGAATCTCCCCGCGCAGCGCCAGTTGGCGGAAGCACAAGCGGCAGATGCCGAACTTGCGCAGGAAAGCGCGCGGACGTCCGCACAGCTTGCAGCGGTTGTGCTTGCGCGTGGAGAACTTGGGCTTTCTTGCGTCCTTAACTCGTTTTGCTGTAGTTGCCAATTAGCTCCTAATCCTTGTAGCGTCGGCGTCTCGAAACTGTCCGGTGAAATGTCTCGAACGCCGACCTACGCTCTGAACGGCATTCCCATGTGCTTCAGCAGCGACCGCGCCTGATTGTCATTCGCCGCCGTCGTCACAATCGTGACGTTCATGCCCTTCAACTTGTCGACCTTCTCGTAAGAGATTTCCGGAAAGATCAACTGGTCGTGCAGTCCGATCGTGTAATTCCCTCGGCCGTCGAACGACTTCGATGAAACGCCGCGGAAGTCGCGCACGCGCGGCAGAACGATATTGACCAACCGATCGAAGAACTCGTACATGCGGTCTCCACGCAGCGTCACCATCGCGCCGATCGACTGGCCCTGGCGAACCTTGAAGGCTGCGATCGACTTCTTCGCCCGCGTCACTACCGGCTTCTGTCCGGTGATCTGTCCCAGTTCGTTCACGGCCGGATCGAGCACCTTCGCGTTCTGCGTCGCCTCGCCCACGCCCATGTTGACGACGATCTTGTGCAGCCGCGGAACCGCCATCACGTTCTTCAGTTCGAGTTCCTTCAACAGAGCCGGCGCCACTTCTTTCTCGAACCTCGCGCGTAGCCGTGGTTTTTCCTTCGCGCTATGCCGCGCCTGCTCCGGAGCTTTCGACTCCTGTGCCGCCGATTCCTTCTGACCTTTTTTATCTTTTGCCATATCTCTTCAACTTCCTCTCACGGTTTCGGAGTTGCAGTTACCGTTTCGTGAGCAATTGTCAGTAATCAGTTGCGATCTCTGTGATTGAGTGACTGCAAAAGTCGTGAACTGCATTTTCAATCAGCTCAATGGCCCAATCTGAGCTCAATGACTCAGAGCTATTTGTCTAATGTCGTTCCGCACTTCTTGCACACGCGAACTTTCCGGTCGCCGCGCACTTCGTGCCCAATCCGGACCGGCCCGCACGTCGGACAAACCAGTTGCACGTTCGAAATCGCAATCCGGCTTTCCTGCTCGGCGATGCCACCCTTGATGTTCCGCTGCGGATTCGGACGGACGTGCTTTTTCACCATCATCACGTGCTCCACCAGAAGCTTGGCGTCATTGGGAAACACGCGCAGCACGCGCCCTTCCTTGCCCTTGTCCCGTCCGGTGATCACCTTCACGGTGTCGTTGCGCCGGATGTCTACTCGCTTATGTCCAACCGTTGCTGTCGCCATATCAAATCTCAGGTTTCAAAGTTTCAAGGTTTCAAAGTTTCAAAGTTCCGCACGCCAAAGGCTTCCGTTTCTCAAGGCACCTTGAAACCTTGAAACTCTGAAAACCTTGAACCCTGCACCTAAATTACTTCCGGCGCCAGCGAAACGATCTTCAAAAACTTCTTCTCTCTCAGTTCGCGCGCCACGGGACCGAAGACGCGCGTTCCAACCGGTTCGCCGGCATCGTTGATCAGTACTGCCGCGTTCTGGTCGAAACGGATATAGGTTCCATCGCGACGCCGATGCTCCTTACGCGTGCGCACGATGACAGCCTTCACCACTTTGCCCTTCTGCACCTGGCCCTCGGGCGCCGACTCTTTGACCGCCGCGGTGATTATGTCGCCGAGTCCGGCATTCAATCCCGGTCGATCCGCCGAGCGGCAGAATCATCTGCAGCTTGCGCGCGCCGGAATTATCGGCGACCTCCAGCATCGATCTCATCATCACAGCCATGGCAATCTCCCTGAATCCTTTGTTGCACCGACCACTCGCAAGGCCGGATGGACCAATCTGTCCCTAGCTCGCCGCTTCCACCGCTGCTTCCGGCAGCAGTGCAGCCTTGCGCACGATGTCCTTCAGCTTCCACCGCTTCAGCTTCGACAGCGGACGCGTCTCCTCGATCCGCACCACATCGCCAACGTGTGCCTGGTTCTTTCGTCGTGCGCGTAGAACTTCTTGTTGCCGCGCGATCACGCGCCCGTAGAACGGATGCGCCTTTTTGCGCGTCACGTGCACAACAATGGTCTTGTGCATGCTTGTTCGAGACCACCTCGCCCACCACTTCCTTGCGGCGGCCCTGCGCTTTCTGTGTCGTTTCCGCCATTATTTCTTCTCCGTAGCAGCCGAGCGATTGCGCTCTCCCAGGATCGTCTTCACTCGCGCAATGTCCCTGCGCAACCCGCGAATCTTCTTCAAGCTCTCGTCTGTCCCATGTTCATCTGGAACTTCAGCTTGAACAACTGGTCGGCGAGATCCTGTTCCTGGTGGTTCAACTCAACGTCGGTCAGATTTCTGATTTTGTCTACCTTCATAAATTAGCTCTCAGCTCTCAGCTCTCAGCTTTCACTTCATTCCTCACCGTCGCCTTGCTGATAGCTGACGGCTGAAAGCTGATAGCTGCTATTAGTGCGCCCCTTCGCGCTTCACCAGCGTCGTGCGCAGCGACAGCTTGTGCGACGCCAGCCGCATGGCCTCGCTCGCATCCTGATGCGTCACGCCTTCCATCTCGAACAGGATCTTTCCCGGCTTCACAACCGCAACCCAGTGATCGGGCGCGCCCTTGCCTTTGCCCATACGGGTTTCAGCTGGTTTCTTAGTGACCGGCTTGTCCGGGAACACGCGGATCCAGATCTTCCCGCCGCGCTTCACGAAACGCGTCATAGCCACGCGGCTGGCTTCGATCTGGCGGTCCGTCACCCAGCCCGGCTCGAGCACCTTCAGTCCGAAGTCTCCGAACGACAGCGTCGATCCGCGCCACGCCTTTCCGGTCATGCGCCCGCGCTGCTGCTTCCGATACTTCACTTTCTTTGGCATCAACATAACAATTATCTCTTAGAGACGTTGCTCGCAACGTCTCACTCTCACCACATACTGGTCTGCCTGCGTCGGCAGGAGCGTAGCAAGCTACGTCTCTACGAACAATCCTTTAGAATCCGCCCACCGCAGCCGGCTGCGCTTCCCGCTTTTTCTGCTGCAGGATCTCGCCCTTGTACACCCAGCACTTCACGCCGATCACGCCGTACGTGGTACGCGCCTCGGTGAAGCCGTAATCGATGTCCGCGCGCAGCGTATGCAGCGGCAACCGCCCCTGCAGATACCACTCCGACCGCGCGATTTCGTTTCCGTTCAAACGGCCGCTGACGCGAACCTTGATTCCCTTGCATCCGAAGCGCAGCGCCGAATCCACCGCCTTGCGCATCGCCCGCCGGAAGCCCACGCGCTTTTCCAGCTGCAGCGCGATCGATTCCGACACCAGCTGCGCGTCGAGCTCAGGCTTATGCACTTCCTGGATGTCGACGAAAATATCTTTGCCGCCGGTGCGCTTCTGCAGCTCGCCCTTCAGCTTGTCGATTTCCGCGCCCTTGCGCCCGATGATGATCCCGGGCCGCGCCGTCTTGATGATGATGCGCAGCTTGTTGCCCGGACGCTCGATCTCAATCGCGCTGACGCCCGCTGACTTGAGCTTGTCCTTCAGCTCATTCTTCAGCTTCACGTCTTCGTGCAACTGTTTGTCGTAGTCCCGCTCCGCAAACCAGCGCGACTTCCACGGCTTTGTAAACCCAAGCCGAAAACCATAAGGATGGACTTTTTGTCCCATTGCTTCTCCTAATCCTCACCCAGACTGCGTAAACTTATTTCGCGGCCGCTTTCTTCTTGCCAGCAGATTTTTTCGCTGCCGGAGCCCGTCTCCGTGTCTTCGTCTTCGCCGGGGCCGGAGCCGCCGCCCCTTCCTCGCCCACTACCGTCGCCACAGCCTCGCCGCTCTTCCCGCGCTCCGCCAGGATCAGCTCGATATGCGCAATGCGCCGCTGATACCGGTATGCACGTCCCTGCGGCGCCGGACGTATCCGCTTCATGCGCGGACCGTCATTCGCCATCGCACTCTTCACATACAGGTTGTCGATCTCGACATCCAGCCCCTTCTCGGTCGCTGAGAAAGTTCGCGTTGTCGAGCGCCGACTGCAGCAGCTTGCCCACATGCTCGGCCACGCGCTTCTTGGTGAACAGCAGGGTGTTGCGCGCCTCTTCCACGCGCCGCCCCTTGATCAGATCCAGCACCAGCCGCGCTTTCTGTGGCGAAACCCGCAAGTACTTTTTTTCTGCTCGAAATTCCATAGTCGTAATCTCAGTTCTTAGCTCGCAGCTCTACGCCTTCGGTGCCGCCGGCGCTGATCCGCCCGCCGGCGCTGCCAGGAGTAATCGCTCCCGGCCCGCCCGGGATGCCCGCCGGCTTTGCCGCCACTTCCGTCGCCGCCTTCATCGAGTGTCCCTTGAAGGTGCGGGTGAAGCTGAACTCGCCCAGCTTGTGTCCCACCATGTTCTCAGTCACATACACCGGAATAAACTTCTTCCCGTTGTGCACCGCGATCGTGTGCCCCACCATCTCCGGCACCACGGTCGAACGCCGCGACCACGTGCGCAGCACTTTCTTCTCGTTGCGCGCGTTCATGCCCTCGACCCTCGCCTGAAGGTAAGCATCCACGAACGCGCCTTTTTTCGTTGAACGTGCCATAAATCTGCTCTCAGCTTTCAGCCGTCAGCTTTCAGCCAACCGCTTCCTAAATCACTGTGATCGAACCGCCGCTCGTAACGACCTTCGCAAACAACGCTCAGGACCCCAGCGGGCTCACCCTGCGGATGCTGCGCGGCTCACAATGAACTTGTCCGTACGCTTGTTGTTCCGCGTCTTGTAACCGCGTGTCGGCTGGCCCCACGGCGTTACCGGATGCCGTCCGCCTGAAGTCTTGCCTTCACCACCGCCATGCGGATGGTCCACCGGGTTCATCGACACGCCGCGGTTATGCGGGCGCTTTCCCAGCCACCGCGACCGTCCCGCCTTGCCGATGGTCACGTTTTCGTGATCGATGTTGCCGACCTGCCCGATCGTCGCCATGCAGTCCTGCGAAATCTTGCGCGTCTCGCCCGAAGGCAGTTTCACCAGCGCGTACTCTGCTTCCTTCGCAACCAACTGCGCCGATCCGCCCGCCGACCGCACCATCTGCGCGCCCTTGCCGGGCTTCAGTTCCAGATTGTGAATCACCGTGCCTGGCGGAATATTCCGCAGCGGCAGCGCGTTGCCCACGAGAATGTCGGCATCGGGACCGCTCACAACTTTCTGTCCAACCTTCAATCCTTCCGGCTGAAGGATGTAGCGCTTCTCGCCGTCGGCATACGCCAGTAGCGCAATGCGCGAAGAGCGATTCGGATCGTATTCGATCGTCGTAACCGTCGCCGGAATCCCGGTCTTGTCGCGCTTGAAATCGATGATGCGCAGCTTCCGCTTGTGGCCGCCACCGATGAACCGCATCGTGGTGTCGCCCGAATTGCGCCGTCCGCCCGTGCGCGGCTTGGGCTCGACCAGCGGCTTATGCGGATGCTTGGTCGTGATGTCGTCGTTGACCAGCGTCGTGCGATACCGCAACGTCTGCGTCGTCGGTCTGTATGTCTTAATTGGCATAATCAGCTCTCAGCTCTTAGCAGACGTTGCTCGCAAGTCTCTCTGCCACATGCCGTCGCTGCTTGCAGCCGGCACGGACGTAGCAAGCTACGTCTCTACACTGTTACAAATTCTGCGCGTACTCCGGCATCTTCTCGCCGGACCGCAACCGCACGTACGCCTTCTTCCAATCCGGACGGTAGCCTGCAAACTTCCCGCGCCGCCGCTCTTTTCCCGGATACGTGGCCGTGCGCACCGAATGCACTTTCACCTTGAAAATCGTCTGCACCGCTTCCTTGATTTCCGTCTTGGTCGCCTTCGGAGCCACCTGGAACACCAGCGTGTTCTGGTTCTCCTTGATCGCGAGACCCTTTTCGGTAATCACCGGACGGCGAATGATCTGGTATGCGCTCTTCATTACGCCACCTCCGCCGCTTTTTCATTGCGCTGCCGGCGCCGCCGTTCTTTCACGGGCTTCTTCGCCGCTTCGTCTTCTCCGGCTGCCCGCCTTGCGCTGTCTCTTCGAAACCGACTCCTTCAGCGAAACCTGCAGCTTCTCGATTGCCGGCTGCGAGAAAATCACGCGGTCGTAGCTGCAGCAGGTGATAAGGATGCACTTCGTTGCCTCGCACCAGTTCCAGCCCGTCGATATTGCGCGCGCTCAATTCCAGGTTGCGGTTCTCGTGCTTCGCCTCTTCCACCATCAGCACCGTCTTGTCGACCTTCAGCGCAGTCGAGCGCTTTCTGGAATTCCTTGGTCTTCGGTTCCTTCACGTCGAATGCATTGACGACGATCAATTTGCCATCCGCAAACTTCGCAGCCAGCGCCGAACGCAACGCGCCCAGCAGCTTCTTGCGCGGGAACGTGTAGTCATAGGACCGCGGCACCGGACCATGCACCGTGTAACCATGCCGCCACAGTGGCGAACGGATCGATCCAATGCGGGCCCGGCCCGTGCCCTTCTGCTTCCAGAGCTTCTTGCCCGAACCGGAAACTTCCCAGCGGCCCTTGGTCTTGTGCGTTCCGGCGCGCTGCCCGGCGCGGTAATGTTTCACCGCTTCCCAGAGCAGATCTTCGTTGACCGCGCCGAAGATCTCATCGGCGAGATCGAACGTCCCGACTTTCTCGCCGCTCAAATTGTGAATGTCAATCGTTGCCATATATTTCTCGTGTAGCAGCGGACGCACTCGCCCGCCCGCCTTATGCCTTCTTCGCCGCTCTCTTCGCAGCCTTCAACGGATCAACCGTCGCCGAACCCGCGAATCCACGCCGCTCTCGTGGCGGTTTCTTCGCTTTCGTAATCACGATGTATCCGCCCTGGGGTCCCGGAACGCTGCCTTCGACCACCAGCAGATTCTCGTCCTTGTCGACGCCCAGCACCCGCAGGTTGCGCTTGGTCACGCGCGCATTGCCCATGTGTCCCGACATCCGCATGCCTTTGAACACGCGCGACGGAAACGCCGAAGACCCGATCGAACCCGTGATCTGGAACATCGAACCGTGCGACTTCGGACCGCCGGCAAAATGATGCCGCTTCACGACGCCCTGGAAACCCTTGCCCTTGCTGACTCCCGACGATGTCGACAAACTTCTCGCCTTCGAAAATCTCGACCAGCACGCGGTCGCCAACCTTCACCGCTCCGTCGCCATCAGCGCGTGCCTCAATTTCCAGCGGCACTTCGCGCATGAACTTCACCGGCGGCAGATTGTTCTTCGCCAGATGTCCCTTCGCCGGCTTGGTCAGCCGCGACTCTTTCACAAACTCGACCAGGCCGATCTGCGCCGCTTCGTATCCGTCCTTCCAGCCGACTTGTGCTGCGTCACCACGCAAGGACCGGCCTGCAGCACCGTGACCGGGCGAACGTCGCCCTTCGAGTCAAACAGTTGCGTCATCCCGACCTTCTTGCCCAGAATTCCCGCGACCTTCGTTGCCATTTCCTTCTCCATCCCAGCTTGGCTCAGTGCGCTATTGGCTGGGAGCTTCTGCTCGTAGCGCAAAGCTACGAGGCTCGAAGCTATTTATGCTCTTTCCCGAACGCCTTGATCTCAACATCCACGCCCGCCGGCAGATCCAGCTTCATCAGCGCATCCACCGTCTGCTGCGTCGGCTCGAGAATGTCGAGCAGACGCTTGTGTGTGCGGATCTCAAACTGCTCCCGCGACTTCTTATCCACGTGCGGGGAACGCAGCACGCAGTACTTGTTCTTCATCGTGGGCAGCGGAATCGGTCCCGCAATCTGCGCCCCGGTACGCCGCGCGGTCTCCACGATCTCGCCCGTCGACTGATCCAGAATGCGATAGTCGTACGCTTTCAACCGGATTCGAATTCTCTCTTTTCCAATCACGTGTTTCGTTTCCTAACCCCTCCCGGCATCTCCGAGAGGAAAGAACC
Organism: Terriglobia bacterium; assembly: GCA_963743105.1. Taxonomy (GTDB): domain Bacteria; phylum Acidobacteriota; class Terriglobia; order Terriglobales; family Acidobacteriaceae; genus Sulfotelmatobacter. Next base: position 182,255 of record CAVUOS010000040.1, on the reverse strand, counting down.
TGCGGCAAGCTGCAAGCCGCTCTGGGCTTCTCTGAGCGAGCTGATGGCTGACAGCTGCTTCACTGCATAATCTCAGCGATCGTGCCTGCTCCCACGGTGTGGCCGCCTTCGCGGATCGCGAAGCGCAAGCCCTTCTCCATCGCCACCGGCGTGATCAGTTCGATCACCAGGCCCACGTTGTCTCCCGGCATCACCATCTCGGTGCCCGCCGGCAACTCCGCTACGCCCGTCACGTCCGTCGTTCGCAAGTAGAACTGCGGACGGTATCCCTTGAAGAACGGCGTGTGACGTCCGCCCTCTTCCTTCGTCAGGATGTAGACCTCGGCCTTGAACTTGGTGTGCGGCGTGATCGATCCACCCTTCGCCAGCACCATGCCGCGCTCCACGTCGTCTTTGCCAATGCCGCGCAGCAGCAAGCCTGCGTTGTCGCCCGCCATGCCTTCGTCCAGCTGCTTCTTGAACATCTCGACGCCGGTCACTACCGTCTTGCGCGTGTCGCGGAAGCCGACAATTTCGACTTCTTCGCCCACCTTCACCTTGCCGCGCTCGATGCGGCCCGTCACGACCGTGCCGCGGCCCGAGATCGAGAAAATGTCTTCGATCGGCATCAGGAACGGCTTGTCCAGTTCGCGCGCCGGCTGCGGCACGTACTTGTCCACCGCCTCCATCAGCTCGTCAATCTGCTTCTCCCACTTCGCTTCCCCGTTCAAGCGCGCCCAGCGCCGAGAGCCGGATCACCGGCACGTCGTCGCCAGGGAACTTGTAGGTCTTCAGCAACTCGCGCACTTCGAGTTCAACCAGATCCAGCAGCTCGGGATCGTCCACCGCATCGCACTTGTTCAGAGCGACGACGATGTAGGGCACACCCACCTGGCGGGCGAGCAGCACGTGCTCACGCGTCTGCGGCATCGGACCGTCCGTCGCCGCCACCACCAGGATCGCGCCATCCATCTGCGCCGCGCCCGTGATCATGTTCTTGATGTAGTCGGCGTGGCCCGGGCAGTCGACGTGCGCGTAGTGCCGGTTGTTGGTCTCGTACTCGACGTGCGCCGTCGCGATCGTGATGCCACGCGCCTTCTCTTCCGGCGCGTTGTCGATCGAATCAAAAGACCGGAACACAATCTTCGGATTGTGCTTCTGCAGAACCTTGGTGATCGCCGCCGTCAACGTCGTCTTGCCGTGATCAATGTGTCCAATCGTCCCTACGTTGCAGTGCGGCTTATTCCGCTCAAATTTCTCTTTCGCCATAAACCAGCCTCTAGCTCCTAGCTTCCAGCCAAAACCGTCATCACTTGGTGCCATCGTTGGCGGGAAGGAATCTACATAATCTCGAAATTCGTCCCATCAGCTTCGTAAAACGCGCCAACAAATTCCTGTTTCTCGACCAGTTCTTCCACAATCTCGCGGTCGAATCTTGCGAAGTCTTCCGCATATTGCTCGCGGAAAATCTCGAACCCGCGATGCCAACTCCAGAAATCCCGCACCCGGTACCGCCCATCGCCTTCGCTCTTCAGCTTCGGTAGCGATGTAGCCTTGGGCCTGCCGCAAAAACCGCGCCCAGATTCCCTCAGCCCGAAACACATTTACAAACTCAACTCGCTTGCCTTCGCGAACCCAGAACCTGCGGTCGACAACGAACCGCGGCGCTGTCTTTCACTTCGTCGTGCCTTGCACTTTGGCGATGATTTCCTCCGCGACAGAACGCGGAGCCTCCTCATAGCGCGCAAAGTGCATCGAGTATTCTGCGCGGCCCTGCGTTGACGAGCGCATGTGCGTCGCGTAGCCAAACATCTCCGCCAGTGGAACGATCGCTTTGATCACCTGCGAACCCGCGCGGTGCTCCATGCCTTCAATGCGCCCGCGACGCGAGCTCAGATCGCCCATGATCGTTCCCGCGTAATCTTCCGGCGTTACGACTTCCACAGCCATCACCGGCTCCAGCAGCACTGGAGAAGCCTTGCGGGCCGCCTCTTTGAACGCCATCGATCCCGCGATTTTGAACGCCATTTCGTTCGAATCGACGTCGTGATAGCTGCCGTCGAACAACGTGGCTTTCACGTCGACCATCGGATAACCGGCCAACACGCCGCCTTCGAGAGCTTCCTGAATGCCCTGATCGATTGGCTTGATGAATTCCTTCGGCACCGAGCCGCCCACGATGTCGTTAACGAACTCGTAGCCGGTCCCTGGAGGTTGCGGATCGAGATAAATTTTCGCGTGGCCGTACTGGCCGCGGCCGCCCGTTTGCCGGATGTACTTGCCCTCGGCTTCGGAGTGCTTACGGATGGTCTCGCGGTAGGCCACCTGCGGCTTGCCAACATTGGCCTCGACTTTGTACTCGCGCATCATGCGATCGACGATGATTTCCAAGTGCAACTCGCCCATGCCGCTGATGATGGTCTGTCCGCTGTCGGGATCGGTGTGAACCTTAAACGTAGGATCTTCCTGGGCCAGGCGTCCGAGCGCCATGCCCATCTTTTCCTGATCAGCTTTAGTCTTGGGTTCGACTGCAACCGAGATCACGGGCGCCGCAAACTCAATCGATTCGAGGGCAATCGGATGAGCCTCGTTACAGATCGTGTCGCCGGTCGAAACGTTCTTCAATCCGACTGCTGCGCAAATGTCACCCGCGAGAATTTCATTGATCTCTTCGCGCTTGTTGGCATGCATTTTCAGCAAGCGTCCAATGCGCTCGTGCTTTCCCGTACGCACGTTCAACACGGAATCGCCGGTCTTGAGCTGCCCGGAATATACGCGGATGAATGTCAGCTGTCCGACAAACGGATCGGCCATGATCTTGAACGCCAGGGCAGCAAAAGGCTCCTTGTCGTCCGCCTTGCGCGTGATCGGCTGACCATTGTTGGGGTCGGTCCCGTGCGTTTCGCCCACATCGAGCGGCGAAGGCAGATAATCCACTACTGCATCCAGCAGCGGCTGCACGCCCTTATTCTTGAATGCCGTGCCCACGACAACCGGGAACACCTTCAACGCAATGGTCGACTTGCGCAGCGACGCCCGCAGTTCGTCCGCGGTAATTTCTTCGCCTTCGAGAAACTTGTGCAGAATTTCGTCGTCGTTCTCGGCGATGGTCTCAACCAGTTGTGCGTGGAACGCTTCGGCTTTCTTCTTCAGCTCGGCGGGAATTTCTTCCGTGAGATATTCGGCCCCAATGGTGTCGTCCTTCCAGACGATCGACTTCATGTTGATCAGATCAACAACGCCCTTGAACTTATCTTCCTGGCCGATGGGAAATTGAATCGCGACGGGCTTGGCACTGAGGCGCTTGCGGATGGTATCGACAGCATGCTCGAAATCAGCACCCATCTTGTCGATCTTATTAATGAAGCAAATGCGCGGGACGCCGTACTTGTCGGCCTGGCGCCATACTTTTTCCGACTGCGGCTGCACTCCGTGCACCGCGTCAAACACCGCGACCGCGCCGTCAAGCACGCGCAGTGAACGTTCCACCTCAGCCGTGAAATCCACGTGGCCGGGCGTATCAATAATATTGATGCGGATATCGCGCCAGGTACAGGTTGTCGCCGCGGACGTAATCGTGATGCCGCGCTCCTGCTCCTGCTCCATCCAATCCATGGTCGCAGTGCCTTCGTGCACCTCTCCGATGCGGTGCGTCCGGCCCGTATAAAACAGGATGCGCTCCGTCGTAGTGGTCTTCCCGGCATCGATGTGGGCCATGATGCCGATATTCCTGCAACGCTCTAATGGGACTGTTCTTGGCACGACTCTATCTGCTCTTTCTGGGGCTCTGGATCTAAATTTCTCTCATCCCGAGGCGCGTTCTTTGCGCCGAAGGACTTATGTAATGTCTCTTACCAGCGGTAATGCGCAAACGCCTTGTTCGCTTCCGCCATGCGATGCACGTCTTCTTTTTTCTTGATGGCGGCGCCGCGGCTGTTGGCCGCGTCCAGCAACTCATTCATCAACTTGTCGACCATTCCCTTTTCGCCACGACCACGCGCATAAGTAATGATCCAGCGGATCGCCAGCGAGGTACGGCGGTCAGCATTGACCTCGACCGGCACCTGATAGTTCGCGCCACCGACGCGGCGGGTTTTCACTTCGAGCAGCGGCTTCGTGTTCTCCACGGCCTTCTTGAAGAGCTTGAGGGCCTCGTCACCGCCCTTCGACTCCAGCTTCGTCAGCGCCTCATAGAAGATGCCCTCGGCCGTCGACCGCTTTCCCTGCCACATCATCGAGTTGATGAACTTCGTTACCAGGTCCGAGCTGTAAACAGCATCGGCCGGCACCGTCCGCTTTGCGATATGTCCTTTTCTTGGCATTTAAGCTTCTAGCTCCTAGCTCTTAGCTTCTAGCTTGAGCTTTGCTGGCCACTAACCAATGGCCACTGATCACTAGCCCTTCTTCGGTCTCTTGGCTCCGTACTTCGAGCGTCCCTGCATGCGATTGGCGACGCCGACCGCATCCAGCGTTCCACGAATGACGTGATAGCGCACGCCTGGCAAATCCTTCACGCGGCCTCCGCGGATCAGCACAATCGAGTGCTCCTGCAGGTTGTGCCCGACACCGGGGATATACGTGGTGACTTCAATGCCGTTCGTCAGCCGCACACGAGCCACCTTCCGCAAAGCCGAGTTCGGCTTCTTTGGGGTCTGGGTGTACACGCGCGTGCATACTCCGCGCTTTTGCGGGCATCCCTGCAACGCAGGGCTCGCCGTTTTGTATCGGGGGCGCTTACGGCCCTGGGCCACCAACTGGTTAAACGTAGGCACTGTTGCCACTCCTTAGCCGCACGCTCGCACTCGGCGGGCGGCTTCAAATACACAGTCTCAGAAGCGCATCCGTGGGCATGACCGGCCACCGCCGGTCATTACTTCTCGTCGCTGGCTGCGCAGCAGCACACCCGCGCTGGCGAGAGATTCTGGATTCCCTTTAAGACTTACGCTGCCGACGGTGGCGCCCGGCCAAACTCCGGGGGCACTCCGTTTCGTCAACCTTGCCCTGCATATCCTTTCGCATAAGGGCGAAAGGCGCCGCAGGTACGTTTCAGCGAGGAATGCTTCCGAACCTAACTTGCATCCGGAAACCTTGTTTCTCTAAAGCTCGACCGCCCCTCTCTGCACACACGCCCGCAAAAAGTTGCAGCACACAGCAAGCCTGGATGAACTCGCGGAACCAAACTACTATAGCAAGACGCTCGAAACATCGTCAACTCGTTCTTTTGCATCCCACTGACGGGATGTCGAGCAGTTGGAACGAAGGGGCACGATCCCGGCGCTTGCCGATTCCGGCCTCAACCTCTACACTACAGGTTTTCCGTTTCATTTAAGTCCTTTGCGTCTCCGCGGGCGGACGGGCTTGGTTGGCTATCATAAGCGATGAACAATGAGGAGTGCATGGGTCGGTTTCGTTCGCTAGGTCTACGTCTGGCGGTCGCCTTTCTTTCATTTTCAGCCATCACCGGATGTGGAGGAGGATCCCACCCCGGGCCCCCTCTCTTTCCCGGGACGATCGCTCTAGCTCCCGCTTCCACTACTTCGCTGGTACTCGGCGGAAGTCTCAGCTTCACCGCTATCGTCAAAACCGCCTCCGGAACGACCCTCGCTACCCCGGTCACTTTCGCGTCGAGCAATACCTCTATCCTCAATTTGGCTCCAAATGGCGTGGCTTGCGCCGGACAGTGGGATGTCGCGTTCACGACTTGTTCCCCTGGATCCAGCGGGCCAGTCACCGTCACTGCCAGCGCGCTAGGAGGCACCAGCGTTCCAACCTATGTCTTTGTCCATCCTCCGATCGACAACATTTCCGTGGTCGGCGTTCTTCCAGACGGCATCCAGGTGCAGGAACCTTGCCTTTCGCAGTCGCAAGCTATGACCGTCGAGGCGCACGCCTTTAGCGAGGGCACCGATATCACCGCCTCTGTGGGGCCATTCACCTGGTCTGCAAACAATCCATCGGTTGTCACACTGACGCCTCTGCCCAACAATCTTTTTAAGTTCGCCACCAATCAGGCCACTGCGACGGCGAATACTCCAGGGATCACGTATATCTACGCTTCCGCGAATGGGGTGAGCAGCAGTTCGTTTCAACAGCCGCCGCTGACCAACTCGCAGGGCGCCGGGGCCCCGGTTCTCGATTTCTTCGCCACCTGCGCGGTTCAGAACATCGCGCTGGAGCTTGGCGCCGCAGGTTCCGGACGTACCACATTCAACGTCCCCAAGGGATCCACTTCTGGTTCGCAAACGGTCATAGCCACGGTCACCGACATCATGGGCAACAGTTCCCTGCCCAATACAGTGGGAGGAATCGTCCTCAGCAAGATTCCACTCACCTGGACGTCCTCACAGCCAGGGTCCATTGGGACTGGCAGCACAGGATGTTCACAGTCCTGCGGTCTCACCCTGTCCAACCCAGGTTCCGCGACCGTGACCGCGTCTTGCTCACCCCCGAGTTGCAATGTTGGATTCCCCACTATTCCCAACGCGTTTCTGACTAACGGCGTAATCGACAGCACTAAAGTCAACGCCTGCACCGATTTCTTTAAAGCGTTGTATCCGCAGTTAACGGATTGTCGGGAACTCATTCCAGTCCCTGTCTACGCATCTCCGGTATTCGTCAATCCTCCGAATCCGCCACTGGATCTTTCCCCGATGGCCGCTGTCTCGGGCATAGTCACTGGGTCTACGTCATCGCCAACCGTACTGGCGTCGAGTACCGGATGCGCACACGAGCCTCCTGTTACGTGTAACACTTCGGCGTACTACGCTTCGACAAGGACCTCAGCTGGCAACGAAAACCCTCTGCCCGTTTCGCCCAACTCGTTCCTCTTCGATCCAACCGGGGCAAGGGTTTGGATGGGAAGCGACTTCGGCGCCGAAATCGTGAATCCTGCAAATTTCGCTACGGCGAATCCTGCCTTCACCTCCCTCGGCACAGTCACGGGAAGCGTGCTTGCGACTTCGGCCAGCGGTACCATTGCAGCCTTTGCCGACACCACGCACGTTCCCAACCAGGTCTACATCGTCAACTCCGCGAATACCTCGAATCCTACTGCCCTCAGCATCCCTGCTCCGATACCTCCACTGACTGAAATCGCCGGCTTTTCGCCCGACGGACTAAAGACGTTCATCGTAGGGGGAACTGGGGGAACATCTTTGTATGTGTATTCACCGCTGCAGGCATTGCGAGGCCCGATTGCTCTGGCCGGGCCAGCCAAGGCCATAGCTTTCTCCCCGAATGCGGCTTTCACTTATATCGCCGAATCCGGAAGCGCTCCGAATCTGACCGCATTCGCCAATTGCACCAATGCCGCCGTTTCCCCGATCCAGCCTGCCGCCAGCATTGCGTTGCCCGCGGCGCCCCTTCTGATGAAAGTCCTGCCGGCCTTGCACATCGATGGCACAGACTCCCTGGGACATCCCATCCCGGACGGCGTACACGTCCTTCATTCTTGACTCCACCGGATTCGACATCGTCACGTCGACGATTTCTCCGCCAGCCGACCCCGGAACTCTCTGTCCGCAGCAATTGACATTCACGGACTACAAGAATCAACCGGACGTGCAGCGGATCGAACTAGGGCAAGGGACGCTTCAGCCAGTGAACTTCTTCTACTCTGCTGACGACACGCAGCTTTACGTCGTTTCCTCGAGCAGTTCGAGCATCATCGTCTACAGCTTCATCAATGGGTCGGTAATCGGAGGCATTGAGCTTCAGAACAATGCCACGGCGCTGACCGCCGACATGTCATCGGATGCGGGAACCATCGTTATTGCCGGCAGTGACGGCATGTTGCACGAAGTCAGTACCGCTCTGGGCGGAGGAGACTCGGTTCCTATTTCATTTCCCAATATCCCCAATGGTCTGAACCCGTTCTGCTCCTTCACTCCACTCGCCGGCCCGTGCACGCTTAACGTTGCACAGGTCAAGCCCTAACCGCGAGACTCAGACCACGTAGGGGTAGCCGCTTCGGTTATCCCGGGAAGGAGAAAGCCGAGCGGAGCAGGCACGACAATAGACGCGCGAAGGAAGGAAAACCGAGGACCCTGAGTACGGCTACTGCCCGCCGCCCAACTCTTTCCCGACACTATCGAGCACTCCATTCACAAAATGCACCGACTCCGGGGAAGAAAACTTGCGCGCAATCTCCAGCGCTTCATTGATCACGACGGCCCGCGGCGTCTCCGGATAGGCCAGCAGCTCCGCCACCGCCGCTCGCAGCAGATTGCGATCAACTGCCGCCATCCGCTCCATCCGCCAATGCTCGGCATGCTTCTCAATCAGCGTGTCGATCTCGCTCACCCGATCGGTCGCCACGCGAAACAAATCATCGGCAAACCCGCGCACTTCCGCGCTCGTAGTCGCCGTGCTCGGCCCAGAAGGTCCGCCGCACCTGCTCCGCATCCTGCTTCCCCATATCCGCCTGGAAAAGCATCTGCAGCGCGATTTCCCGGGATTTTCGCCGTGTACCCATTGCTTATACGGGACCGAGCGCCTCAGCCTGTCGTGAGCGAGGCCGAAGGTTCACTTCCCGCGGGCAACGCCCGCGTTTTCATGTTGCCACGTTTTGCTTCTTTGCCAGTTTACTTCAGAAAGGAACCTACCCGCGCGTTGCTTCGAAGAGTTGGCTTCTTACGCACGTCCTGTCATTCCGACGGCTCGAGGAGCGAGAACGAGGAATCCGCTTTTTGCCTGACACCCGAGCGGCTTTTGGCGAGCTGACAGCATGCTCCTTCAACGACACCATCTCCACCGCCGCCAGCGCCGCCTCAAATCCCTTATTTCCCATCTTCAGTCCGGCCCGGTCGATCGGCCTGCTCGAGCGTATCGCAAGTCAACACTCCGAAGGCATGCGGCACTCCAGTCTCCTGCGCCGACTGTCCAATCCCCCGCGTGACTTCGTTGACGATGACGTCATAGTGCGCCGTATCCCCGCGGAGCAGACATCCAATGCAGATGATCGCGTCATACTTTCCCGGTCGATGCCAAAGTTCGGGCGGCCGACGGAATCTCAAATGCTCCCGGGACGCGTACAACATCGATGTCCTTCTGAGCGGCCCCAGTGCGCAATAGCCCATCACAAGCGCTCAACAAGAGGCGCTCGGTGATAAACGAATTGAATCGCGAGACCACAACCGCAAACCGCTTCCCGGAAGCGTCGAGCTTGCCTTCGAGGGCGGGAATGGTCGCAGGCACCGACTCAGTCTTCAATTTGTCTTTCTTTGCCGCGATTTTAGTGTCTCCGTGGTGTTTCAATTGGATGCTTGTCATTTTGAGCCGCAGCATTCACCGGCGAAACCTATGCAGTTCGCCGGCGCGAGCAAATTGCATAGGTCCTTCGCAGCAAAGAACGCCGCTCAGGATGACATTGCTCGATTCTGCAACCTGTACATCCACAATGTGAAATTAATCTTACTTCCCCTTAAACTGCTGCCGCCCGCTTCTCCAAGGAACGCCCGAGTTCCCTCAGTCTTATCCTCGGTCGCGCAAGCCACGCCGAAGAGCACGGCCTCGAGATAAAGGCCCTCGCTCAGAGTCATCTCCATCCCTCTGTTCACGGCCTCCATCGCGTACTGCACGGCCAGCGGAGCGTTGGCAATAATCTTCGCCGCAATCGCCTCCGCGCGCGGAATCAGTTCCGCCGCCGGCACCACTTCATTCACCAGCCCAATGCGATGCGCCTCCTGAGCCGTGATCATCTCCCCGGCCAGCACCATCTGCATCGCGATCCCCTTGCCGACCAGCCGGGGCAGACGCTGCGTCCCGCCGTATCCCGGGATAATCCCCAGCTTTACCTCCGGCTGCCCCAGCTTCGCATTCTCGCTGGCCAGCCGCATAGTGCATGCCATTGCAATTTCGCATCCGCCGCCCAGGGCGAAATCCATTGATGCAGGCAATGACGGGCTTTCCCATGATTCTCAATCAGATTCAGGACGTTCTGTCCGCGATGTGTATATTCCTTGCCGCTTACAGCATCATGCTTCGACAGTTCGCCGATGTCAGCGCCGGCAATGAACGCTTTCTCGCCGGAACCCGTAAAGATGACGACGCGAATGGCGGCATCGTTCTTGATGTCATGGAAGGCCGAGCGTAGTTCCTCCATCGTGGCCATGTTCAGGGCATTGAGCACCTTGGGCCGGTTGACGGTGACGTAAGCAATCGAGTTTTTCTTTTCGAGAATGATGTTTTCGTAGTTCATAAATTCACTAACCCCTAACCCTGTCATCCTGAGGGAAGCAAAGGATTCGATAGCGAATCGGTTTGCGGAGTCGAGGGATTCCTTTCATCTTCACTTCCCGGCGGCTCGAATCGGGTCCCTCCGTGCACGTGATCAGAATGCCATACGGAGTCCGCCGTCACGCAAAGCTGAAAGGGATCCTTCGACTCCGTGAGGCCTTCGCTTCGCGAAATTCTCACTACGCTCAGGACGACAGGCTCATCTAAAACTTATTCGCTCGCGGCCTCTCCGGGTCCGAGTAATCATAAAACCCTCGGCCCGACTTCCGTCCGTACCAGCCCGCCATCACCATCCGCTTCAACAGCGGAGGCGACGCAAAGCGGCGCTCCTTGAACTCGTCATACATCACGTGCGTGATGTAGTAAGTCGTATCGAGCCCGACGAAATCGAGCAACGTAAATGGCCCCATCGGATACCCGCAGCCCAGCTTCATCGCGTTGTCGATATCCTCAATCGACCCGACACCCTCTTCGTACGCGCGGATCGCATCCAGCAAATACGGCACCAGCAGCCGGTTTACGATGAATCCCGTCTTGTCCGACGTGCGCACCGGAACCTTGCCCAGCTTCTTGGCAAACGCGTAAGCCGTCTCGTAAACGTCGTCAGCCGTAGCGATGGTCCGGACGACTTCCACCAGCTTCATCAGCGGCACGGGATTAAAAAAGTGCAGCCCAATAAACCGCTCCGGCCGCTTCACCGCAGTCAACAACTCCGTCACCGAAATCGAAGATGTATTCGAAGCAAAGATCGCGTCCTTCTTCACGATCGCATCGATCGACGCATACATCTTCTTCTTCTCTTCCACGTTCTCGATGATGGCCTCGATGACGATGTCGCAATCCGCCAAGTCGGATTTGTTGGTCGTCCCCTTCAGCCGAGCGCGTGCCGCATCCTTCTGCTGCCGCCGTGATCCCGCCCTTCTCGACCGGCCGCTCGGCAAACTTCGCCAAAGATTTGTCGATCCCGGCAAACCCCTTGTCGAGAAACTTCTGCTCGACCTCAAGCACCGTGCGTCAAATCCAGCCATAGCGCACACCTGCGCAATGCCCGACCCCATCAACCCACAACCCAGCACGCCAACTTTCTTAATTTCCATCGAGTCCATCCATACAACGCAAGATCAATTTGGCTTTACGACGGCTGGATCTCTCTCAATCACTAACCGTAACGCCAACCAGCCGCAATGAACCTTCTCTTCAGGCTCCTCATATCGAAAATAGATTCGGACAATCCCGCCACATCCCGGGCAATAAAAGTCGGCAAAACCATTTTCATCCTTAAGGTTGGGGGCAACCTCACGATCGACGGCCTGTCGATCTTGATAGGTAAGATTGGAGAAAGTACTCCCCACGTGTTTGAGAAAGTCAGCCCATTCGAATCCTGTCTCAGTTTTGCACGTAGGACAGACATACACCGTCCACCGCGAACTCTGCGAATTAGGCTCGGGCAAGCCATAAAGCTGACCACCCCTCTCGTCGCCCCATCGCAGTAACGTGAAACGCTCTTCTGATGCAACGATCATCTAATTCATGCTCTCCACCATCATCGCAATCCCCTGCCCGCCGCCAATGCACGCTGTCGCCAGCCCATACTTCTTCTTCCGCCGCCGCAATTCATACAGCAACGTAATCACCAACCGCGTCCCGGTCGCGCCCAGCGGATGTCCCGAGCGCAATCGCCCCGCCATTCACATTCACCTTCTCGCGATCTAACCCCAACTCTTTCTCCACGGCCAGATACTGCGCCGCGAACGCCTCATTCACTTCAATCAGATCGATGTAATCCAGCGACAGCCCTGCCTTCTGCAGCGCAATCTTCGTCGCCGGCACCGGACCGCGCCCCATCAGCTTCGGCTCCACGCCCGCAATGCCCCAGCTCACGATCCGTCCCAGCGGTTCCATGTTGCGCTTGCGGACCTGATCCAGCGACATCACCACCACCGCCGCAGCGCCATCCACAATCCCGCTAGCATTGCCGGCCGTCACCGTTCCGTTCTTACCAAATGCAGGCGAGCTTCGCCAGCCCTCCATCGTCGTCTGCGGACGCCGGTGATCATCTTCCGTCAGCGACTCTCCCGTCGGCTCGCCCTTATGATTCCGCAGCGGCACCGGCACCAGTTCTTCCTGCAGGCGCCCTGCTTTGTACGCATCATCGGCGCACTTCTGCGAACGCAGCGCGAACTCATCCTGCATCTCGCGCGTGATGCCCTGCTGCGATCCATACAGCTCCGCGGTGTTCGCCATATACGACCCGCAATAGGAATCGAGCAGCGCCACCATCAGCGAATCTTCCAGCTTTCCGCCTGGAGCCAGCGTGAACCCATCACGCCCGCGAATCACGAACGGAGCCTGCGACATCGCCTCCATCCCGCCCGCAAGCACAATCTTCGCCTCGTCGGTCTGGATCATCTGCGCCGCGCTCACAATCGACTGCATCCCCGAGCCGCACAGGCGGTTCACTGTCAGCGCCGGAGTTTCAATCGGAATCCCTGCCCGCAGGCCCACGTGCCGCGCTCCGTACAGCGCATCGCCCGAAGTCTGCTGCGCGTTGCCGAACACCACGTGGTCGAACTCTTTTGGATCGATCCCCGAGCGTTCGATTGCGCCCTTCGCCGCAATCGCGCCCAACTCCTGCGCCGTAAAATCTTTCAACTTCCCGCAATAGCGCCCAAAAGGCGTGCGCGCCCCACTGACGATCGCAATGTCACCGGCTTTTAACATGATTGAATATCTCGCAGAACCCCAACCGGACCCGGCCAGAGTGATTTCGCCAAACTTGTCAGTGTAGCAGTGGAAAGAAGAATTCACCACAGAGCCACGGAGACACAGAGGAGGCCAAGAATCAAGAATAAGGAAGGAACAAGAAAGGTCTGAGGCCGCTCTTCTACGCGACCGCGCTCACCGCCAGGGCGGTTGGGCCGAGCGCCACCACATGCCCGAGTCCCTGGCCCATGGCCTGACCCAGCGCATGCTCCACGCGATTGATGACTTCAGTGACCACGTCGATCGGATCATATTCACTGCGGATCACCGCCTCAGCCACTCCGGCGGAGAATAATGCTGTCGCTCCGTGGTCGGCGCCATCCTTGGCAGGCCAGCGCAGGTCCGCCACGATCTTGCGCAGCTTCTCGATCGCCAGCATCGCTTCCTTTTCCGCCGTCTCACCCAGCAGGATTGCGATCGTCGTCGTATCGTAGCGGAACGCCAGATCGTTCGACCGGATATTGGCCGCGAACATCTGTCCCGCGCGTTCCATCAGCAGCCTGGACTTCGGAATCACCATGCTCTTTCACCATGGCGCCGCTCTTGCCGAACTGCAGCAAAACGACCGTTAACGGCGTCGCATTCTGGACCGCTCGCTTGCTCTCCGCCATCAGTAGATCTAGATACGAAGCCCGCTTCAACAGTCCCGACTTCTCATCGGTCACCGAAAGATTCTTTACCAGCCGCCGCAGCCCGGCATTGTTCAGGGCAATTACCATCTGGTCGGCGAGCGGTCTTCAGCACCACCATGTCGGCCTGCTGCCACGAGCGCGGGCGATTGTGCGCCAGCACCAGAATTCCGGCTCTTTCTTCGCCATCCATCAGCGGAATCGACAGGATCGTGGCGGCTCCCATCTCCGCCGAGGGCCTTTTTCGCGCCCTGCAGCAGGCTCGACTTGGCCGGCATCCTGAATCGCCAGCGGCTCGTGCCCTTCCAGCGCGGAGTGCAGGCACGCCGACCAACTCACCGATGACCGCGGGGCTCGACCGCTTGACTCCGTCGGCGCAAAACTCATCCATCGCCGTCGGAGGCATTCCCGACTTGCCCATCACCGCAATGCAGCGTGTCGCCTCCCACTGCGCTCCAATCTCCTTGACGGCAGTACTCAGGACCGCAGGAGCCGTGCTCTGGTGATAGAGCTTCCGCGTGATCTCAGCGACCCGCGTAAACGTCCGCACATCGGCCGCTGGATCCGGCACTGGCGATCCGCAGCTGCAACGACGGGAACTGGACCGGGCGCTGTTGTTGCAGCCGCCGGAGGCAATGGCGCCGATCCCGCATACCGGGGCGTCACACCCGCCGACATATACAGCCGCTGCAGATCTTCGTTTCGCTCTTCCTCGCGGGGAAACAGTTCCTGGATTCTCTGCAGCCGCTCTACTGCCTTATTGCGCATCCCGTACTGCACCAGAATTTCCGCTTGCAGCATCAGATCCTGCAGCGTCGAAGCTCCCAGAGTTCGCTCGTCCACGTGCACCGGCTCTTCCGACGGCTTCGCGGCCGAACTGAATCGGGAAGCGATTACCTTGAAGCGCGCGTCTTCGACTTTTCCCCTGATCATCTCGAGACGCTTCAGATGTCCGGGCTCATAAGGATCGACTTCTGCCGCGCGATCCAGGCACTCCGCGGCCTTCGCAAACTCTGCTGTGCTGCAGTAGAGATCGAACAGCTTCAGCAACGTCGGCAGTAATCATTCTCGCGGTTTGACGAGTTGTAGAGTTCGCTAAGGAACTCGAGCATTTCCGACGACGGCTTCCGCGTCGACGTGATGTCTTCCATGATCGCGATGAACTGCCGCCGCTCGCCGCGACGCCGCTGGAATTGCTCCAGCTTGCGCGCCAGCGACACCGCCTCATCTTCCTGCGCGCCGTCAAGAAAACTTCCAATCAGTCCGATGACCTGCTGCACGCGTGCCGGATTCTGCTCAAAAAGCGTCCATACCAACGGCTCGGCCTCGGCAAATCTGCCCGCAGCGACCAGAGATCGGCGTAGGCTTCACGCAATTCCTGCGGAACCGGTCCCGCATTCGATCTGCGGCTCCAAGATGAAGATCGCGGCTCCAACCTGTCCTTTCGCCAGCAAGCTCTTCGCATACGCCAGCGCGATCGACTGATCCGAAGCATCTTCCTGATACGCCCGCTCATACCACTGCGCCGAATCTCCACCCTCGGCCGCGGCGGCCAGGGCTAATCGTTGGAACGATGCTGCCGCCACCTTGCGATTCCCCAGCTCCGAAGCCAGTTCCGCCACCCGCAGCAAGATTCGCCTGTGTCGGCTCGATCGCTACGATGCGATCCAGAACCTCTGCCGCTTCCTGCTTTTTCCCCAGCTTGGTCAAATCGAGCAGCGCCGCTTCGTAGGTGCCCACGGCCAGTTTCTTGTTCGATCCCTCCAGCAGCTGTCCGAAGCGAAATTTCTGCTGCCACGTGGGACTCCCGTGGCGCGCCAGCTTCTTATAAGTCAGGCTCGCACGCGTTGCATCTCCGGCCGTGACTTGCCGCTCAAACAAGTCACCCAGCAGCTTCACAGCTTCGGCGTTGCGGCTCAGCGAGAGACACAAATCCGCGGTCAACTGCCGTACTACATCATTTTCGTGATCGTCTCTGAGGACCAGCAGATATTCTTCGAGAGCTTCAGCGGTCTTGCCTTTTTGCAGGAGCTTCTCCGCGCGCTCAATGCGCTTGCCCACCTCGGCTCGGTCCAGTCGTCGTGTGATCTCAGGCATGCGAAATTGGCGGAGTAAACCCTGCTCAGATTCTAGGAGTGCGCCGCCAACCCCAGCAATGCGGTAACGGCAGCCTGCGATTACGAAGGTCACCCTCTCTTTGAGCGTCGGAGGCTAAAGTAAACTCGGAAACCTATCTCAAATCGGCATTTCGGGCAGGACTTTTCCTCAGGGCGATGGATCCGCGCACGGCGCCGACCGTCACTGGACGTTCAAGACTGTCTGGTAGGTTTTGTTCGGCTGGACTTCAATCTTTTGCGCGTGTTCAAGCCGATTCTTAAGAAGCGACAGATTTCCCCATTCGAGTTCCCAACCGTCGTCAATCGCCAGCATCCGGTAGCGGCCCGGCAGCACATCGCGGAGCGTATAAGTCCCGTCGCTGTCACTTTCATCGCGCCGGAACTTCGGCAGATTCACCCCGGCATCCTCGGGAACGAGCAGGATCATCGCCCCCGCAATGGGCTTGCCGTCACGCTTCACCGTGCCATTGATCTTGGCCAGCCTGTTCGACATCTCGATTTCCAGTTCGACCGGCTTCCCGCCAGTAATCTGCACGGTTTGTCCCGCAACCTGGGCCCCAGTAGCCTTCAGGCTCGACATGATCGAGTTCACGCCGTTCATCGCATAGACTGAATAGGTACCGGGAGTGAGGAAGGCGGTATCGAACTGAACCTGCCCCTTGTCGCCGATTCGTGAATCCAGCACTTCATCGATGCGGCTGTTCGATAGCCTCACGAAGGCTTGATCCTTCAGGTTTTGCCCATCTTCCATCCGAACTACCCCGTGAATCGGCATCACGGCCGAAGTGGTTTCCGGGTCCAACTCAGTGTCGGCAGTGAGATTCACAACGGTCGAGCGCTTGCCGCGGCTGGCATCAAACGAGTCGATTTCCAGCGCGTACTTCCCGGGTGTCACGCCTTGAATCTCCACCGAATCGTCCACCTGAACCTGTCGCAGCCACGTCTGGTTGATAGTCGTGCCGAAAACTCTCTGCTGTAGAGTCACACTTATTGGCTTCTCCGGATCAGCATTTACATGGTTCACTCGCACGTGCAATCCGGGCACTGGATTCAACGTAAAATCCGCAGTGAAGTCCTCACCTTCATTCAGCGCGATCTGCGATGCAGACGCCGGGTCGGTCACGCCCGGATAGAAAGTCGTCGGAAACGCAATATCGAATTCCGGTTTTTGGGAGAGAGCAGAATTGCCGGCGGCATCTCCCGGCTGAAGCAGGCCGCTGAACCACACAGCGGCCGAAGCCACCAGGTAATAGAATCCCGGCTCCAAATGAGCAAAGCGATAATGACCGCGGTCGTCCGATACCGTTTGCTCCGAAAGGAAGGTTTGCCTTAAACCGAAGGTTGCGTCCGTGCGGAATAGGTAAATGGTCGCGCCCGCTACCGGTTCGTGCTCCTCATCCTCGATTACTCCGAGGACCCGGGCATCGGGGCGCAGCCGGAACACCAGATTCCCGGTGTTCAGACCTGGTCCAACGACGATCGCGCTGACGTACATTCCGTGCTGCTCGAAGCCTTGTCTCCTGAAACCATTTGCCTGACCGCCCAGCAGATACTTGCCCGGATCGGCAACCGTAAACTTAAATGCCCCGTCGTCTCCGGTCAGCAGCTTTTGCTGTGTCGCTTCCAAGTCCCCCGCCTTACCGAACCACAGCTCGGCTCCCGCCAGAGCGTGCCCATTGACCGCGTTCACCACCTTGCCCGAGACCCGATATTTCGCCGGAACATTCTGGGCACAAAGGTGGGTTACGACAGCAAGCACCAGCGCGAGTGAAAGCAGGAGACGTCGTGGCATGGACACTACCTTTTCACTGAAGTGAGACCAAGATTGACCATCACCGCCCCGTGCGGCTGCACGCTGACGTGCTCGGCATCGGAGAGGTAAGGATTCAAAACTTCGGGATTGTCATATTCCAGGCGTTCACCCTCGTCCAAGGCCAAAATCGAATAATCTCCCGGCGCGACTCCGGGGATCGTGAAGTTGCCCTGCGTCGCTGGCACCGCGTGAACGATGTTTCTCGACCCGTGCGGTTGCACCAGCAACACCAGTACTCGCCCCGGATCTCCGGCCGGGGTGATCGTTCCGCTAACCGTCCCCGCGCCTTCGCGCACGATTACCTCGATCGGGTCGGGCTGTTGGCCCTCGACCACGGTAAGTTCGTCACTGAGCAGATCGACAGCCCCGCTCTGCACTGACTGTACCCACCATTCTCCCGTCGTAGTGATCTGCAGTCCGTAAGTTCCCGGCGCCACTTGAATTCCGCCACTTTGCCCTCTCCAGACGTTGGTCCCCCGCCAAGACTGCGACCGAGGCAGTAACTGCAGGGACACTCCTGGAAGGCCTCCCTGCACCGGAACTCTCCGCTCCGAGCCAGCTGAGCCCTGTTCCTTCTCGACTTCGACGGGAATGGTTGGCGCCGCATGCAACGGAACCCGCAGGTCTGCTTCATCAGCACGGATCACCACAGTCGCTCCCGCCGCGTTCAGTTCGACTCCATCAGAGGTTGTGCCACTGACGCTATATGCACCGGCAGGCAAGTTCACTTGGAACTTGCCATCCTGCAAATCCGCCGTCTGCGTGAAGTCGGCATCGTCGCCGGCTTTCCTCGCAAACATGACCCCATTAACAACCTTCGACTGCCCCGTCAAACTGCCGGATACTTGGAAAATCGGCTCGGCCGACAGGCTGAAATTAACCTCCGCCTCCTGGCCCGGAGCGATTTCGACTGGTGTTGCCGAGCTCAGTTCGGAAACACCGGGATAGAAAACCTTCGTAAAAGTCTGCTCGCGCGCGTTTGGAACTCCCTGTTGGCTCAGAGTTGTCCCCGCGCTCTGGTCGACTGAGACGTAGTAAGTCCCCGATTGCAGACCGGCGACGCGGAACTCCCCGTCTTCATTGGTTCGCGCCATGTTCTGCTGATCGACCCAGATCAGTCGCCCTGCCACGTTCTTCTGCGCGAGGATGCGAATCTGAAATCCTTCGAGCGGCCGCTCATCCTTCGTGGTCAGGCGCCCGCTGATGACAGCCCACGGTGTCAGCTTCAAAACTACGGCTGGAGCGTCCTTCCCGACTCGCACGGCGGTTGCGTGCGAGGTCTCATCGTCGGAGAATCCCGGCTTCATCGCTGTCAGGAAAACGTTGCCCTCAGCCAACCCTTCCAGCGCAAAGCGCCCTCCAGCATCGGTCAGGGCGATGCTGCCGTTCTGGCCGGAGATCTGCACGGCCGCGCGCCGCACCGGCTCTCCAGTGATGGCATTGATCACGATCCCTAGAAGACTGTAGGAGTTCCCATCCGTCTTGGAGTCTGCGGTCTCGTCCGGTGTTGTTGCGGGCTGCGCGCCGGTTTCTTGCGCAAACCCCGGTATCGCAGCCAGACACAAAGCCAGTGTCCAGACGCCCCACCGTAGAAACAAGTCGCTCGCTCTCATCTTCTGTCTCATCGCTCGGCCGCCGCGGCAATCGCTCAGCAGTTAATGTTGACAGACCCCATCGTAGCCGCCCAAGTTCCCAAGGTCACAGCGCCAGCCGGCAGACCCTAGCGCCTCGCCTGGGCCTATGTACAACCCAGATGCCGACTCCTTTGTAACAGTTACCTGCCCTGGCGATAACGGCGGGGCATTTCTACGTGATCTGCGCATCAACAGATTGCACTCGAAAACGCGTGGTATCCGCCGAGGGTGCAGAAATCGGCGCGCGAACGCGGAGTGTCGCAAGACCCTATGCTATGTTGCTGCATGCCCATGGAGTCCTCCGCTCCTCCGCAATTCCACGAAGAAGGACTCCGCCACCAACTCTCCGCCGCACAGATGGCCATGGTCGCCGTCGGCGGCTCCATCGGCACCGGGCTGCTTCTCGGGTCCGGGGCAGCGATGGAGATCGCCGGCCCTGCTGCTATCCTCAGTTTCATCGCTGCTGCCTTTATCAACTGGACAGTAGCCATGGCCCTGGGCGAACTTGCTTGCGCCCATCCCGCCGCTGGATCCTTCGGTGTTTATGGCGATCTCTACCTGAACTCGTTCGCCGGATTTATCGCTCGCGCCGGATACTGGGTCGGTCTCGCCCTCGCGATTGGTACGGAAATGATCGCCGCCGCAACTTACATGTCGGTGTGGTTTGCCCGCGTACCAGCTTATGTATGGATCGTCCTCTTCGGAGCGCTTCTGCTCGTCATCAATCTGAGGAATGTCGGTTCGTATGGGCGAGTGGAATTCTGGCTTTCGATGGTTAAGCTGGTGACGATCATTGCCTTCATTGTCATCGGCGCCGCACTGCTCACGACCGGACGCGCCGCGCCACAATACAGCGCACAAGGCGGATTCTTCCCGACCGGTCTTTGGGCTCCCGTTGTCGCCCTCACTTATGCCATCTACAGCTTCGGTGGCGTCGAGATGGTTGCCGTGACCACCGGTGAGTCACGCTCGACAAAAGATACCCCACGCGCCGTCTGGATGACCTTTCTCACTCTCACCGTCGTTTATGTCGGAGCCATCGTTATTCTTCTCGGCGTCATGCCGTGGAATCGCGCTGGAGTAAGCGAGAGTCCCTTTGTCACCACGTTCCGCACCGTAAGAATTCCGCACGCCTCAGGACTGATGAACTTCGTTGTCCTCACCGCGGCGCTCTCGGGCGCGAATGCAACTCTCTATGTTGCCTCGCGTATGGTCTTCTCTCTGGCCCGCACTGGATGGGCACCCGCGAGCCTCGGACGGCTCAATCCCGAGGGATCTCCGCAGAACGCCGTCCTGCACTCTTCTTTCGGAATCCTGTTCGCGCTCGCCCTGATACTTTTCGCCCCAAAGAATGCGTTCCGCTACATGCTCGGCGCCGCGTTCACCGGCATGATCCTATCCTGGCTCGTCTCCCTCGCAGCGCACATCAGTTTTCGTCGGAGGCGCTCAGGGGCCGAATTGGCGGCGTTGCCGCTGCGTTCGCCACTTGGGATTTGGGGATCCGTGCTCGGCTTCGTAGCCGTATCCGTTGCACTGTTGCAGACATGGCTTCATCCGCTGGCCAATCTCTGGAGCGGCCTCGCGCTGTTCGGCGTCCTGACGCTCGCCTTTGTTGTGCTGAGAAGTCAGGCCGTCAAAAGACAACCATTGAAAACTTAACACTGCTGTCATAAGACAATTCCATTCGATCCCTACTTTTCTGGTTCTCCTTAAATTGCGGTCCCATCCCCCGATCTCCCCTGTGCTCCGCTGTGCCCTCTGTGGTGAGATTCTTTGCCCCGCCCATGTATAGTATGTTCCTTCTGTCCCAACTCACATCCGGAAGGTAATCCATGGGCCGACTCCTGGGGCTTATCGTCTTCTCTGCAACCCTCCTTCAAGCGCAAGACCGAATCTTCTTCCACGCGAAGATTTTCACCGCCGACCCGCAGAGTCCATACGCCGAGGCAGTCGCGATTCGCGGTGACAAGATTCTTGCTATCGGCAACCTGCCCGATGTCGCAAAGGCGGCCCCTGACGCCGCTCGTACGGATCTTGACGGCAAGAGCCTTTTCCCCGGCTTCATCGATTCTCACAGCCACACCATCGACGGCGGTCTCAACCTCATCAATGCCGATGCTACCGAGAAAGTCGATACTCTCGAGAAGCTCCAGGCCTTCGTCGCAGAGGCTAAGAAGTCCGGACGCGGCGTGCATGGCGACATCCTCGAGATCCTCGGCCTGCCTCTGAAATTCTGGTCGCACCCCGATACTCTGAATCAAGACTTCAGCAGCGGCCCTTATGAAAGACAGTGCCTGATTTTTCGTGGCATGGACGGTCACACCGCATGGGCCAATCGCGCCATGCTGGAGCGCGCCGGCATTACTGCCGACTATCTCAAGACGCTCACGCCCGACCAGCGCAGTTATTTCGGCTTTGACAAGGGCATGCAGCCGAATGGATTTCTGGTCGACGCTGGCCAGGACAAAGTTGACCGTCTGATGCCGGAAGCGACAGATAAGGAAATTCTTGCCGCCGGACACGCCGCGCTCGAATACCAATACAGCCTCGGCATCACCGCCTGGCTCGAACCCAGTGCCCCCGAGTCAGCCTTGAAGTCTTACAAAATGCTGAATGATCGTGGCGAGTTGAATTCCGAAGTCGTCGCCTTCCCTAAGGTCCTCGCTAAAGATCCGGTGGCGGAACTTGCATTCGTGCACAAGCGGCAGCAAGAGTACGGAAACATTCCTCACCTGCACATCACAGGAATCAAAATCTTTGCGGATGGAGTCGCCGAGTTCCCTTCCCAGACTGCGCATCTCACCAGGCCGTACAAGAATTCCGGACGCAACGGCGAGCTTCTTTTTGATCAGAAAACCTTCAATCAACTCTGTATCGCCGCCGACAAAGAAGGTCTCATCATCCATGTCCACGCCATTGGGGATGGTGCGGTTAAAGCCGCGCTCGATGGAATCGCCGCCGCCCGTTCTTCCAATGGAGACTCTCACCTTCCACACACGCTCACGCACGAGCAGTTCATCCGCCCCGAAGATTTCTCCCGCTTCCACGAACTCGGCGTCATCAGCGCCCTGCAACTCTACTGGGCCGAAGGCGACAATGACACCATCGAGATTCTCAAGCCCTACGTCGATCCCGAAATCTACAGGTGGCAATATCCCGCGCGCTCCATCCTGGAGAACGGCGGCATCATCTCAGGGGCGAGCGACTGGCCGGTGTCGACCGCGAATGTATTTCGTGCGATTTACAAAGCGGAGACACGGAAAGGAAACGAAGGTGTGCTGGACGCGAGCCAGGCCATGCCCCGGGAAGCCATGTTCTATGCCTACACGAGGAATTCGGCGAAAGCGTTAAACCTGGATTCGATCGGAGTGATCGCCCCGGGAAAAAGGGCCGACATGGTTCTGCTGGACCGCGACGTACTTACGGTGAGCCCTGAAGAGATGCAGGATACAAAAGTCGTGTGGACAATGGTAGCGGGGAAAATGGTGTACCAAGCCAGATAACTCGGATCCCGGCCTCGATCACGATCCAGCATCCGGGTGGGTCCCGTGGCAGAAAGCATCGTAACGAAAGTAGGTATGCTTTGATTACGAACAAGCGTCATACCGCGACGCTTGTTCTTCGCTCAGCATGACAAGATTAGGCCTGAGGCCGGCATCGGAACTCCATCGTTTGTCATGCTGAGCAGAGTCGCGACCGCAGCGAAGTGAAGGTCGCGACGGAGTCGAAGGATCCCTACAGGCGCAACGAACCGCAGGGTGAGTAGTTCATGCCGGGAATGATAATCCAAATCACGTCGCTGCAAGGTCTTGAGACTATGAATGCAGCACACGAGATGCGCTAGACTTCCAGCTGAGGCTGCAATGAAGCGAACCCTGGCCGCGCTGGTGATCTTCACAAGGCTGCTCGTTGCATCGTATCTGCAAGGTCAGGAATCCATCGGCGATCAGCAATCGCCGCCGACGCGCGCCGAACTCTGCGCCCAGGCAGACACCCTCAATCGGGCCACCCAGCGAGGCTGCGTCGAAAAAGTTCGAGAATTCCTGGCCGCCGACGGCATCGACAGCAAGAACGGCAGCGAATCCGAAGCGTTGCGCACTGCGATCCGTTCCGGCAATAAAGAAATCGTCGAGATCCTCATCCGCGCTGGCGCTCCAGTAAACCCTCCTTACACCGTCCTGTGGCCACCGTTGTCTGATGCAGCCTTTGCGAAGCAGTTCGAGATCATGAAACTGCTACTCCAATCGGGAGCAAAAGTTGATGCCCTTGACCATCGGGGCGCTACCCTCCTTCTGAGTACCGGGTTCTTCGATCCCAACGTGACAACGATACTTCTCGAGGGCGGAGCCGACCCGAACGCTCGGGACCGCGACGGCGCAACTGCTTTGATGAGAGCATCTGGCTACGGCTTGAAGCAGACTGTCAAAATACTGATCGATCACCAGGCCGACGTAGACTTGCGGGACGCAAAAGGCCGTACCGCGCTCATGCACGCCGCCGCGGGACGACGATCTGACGCAATTCCTCTTCTCTTGGAGAACCACGCCGACCCAAACGTCCTCGACGCTGAAGGCAAGTCTGCTCTCGACTTTGCCGACACGTACAACAACCTGGGCGCCTTTACGATGCTTTCTGTCGCCGTAAAACGCTCTCACCAATAAAAAAGGCGCCGGGAAAATTCCGGCGCCTATGAGATACGACTCGCGAGATGCGGTCTAGCGAGAAGACAGAACTTGTTAACCGCGGGCTACTTGCTCTCCGCCACCCCGGGCGACGGAGCGCCAAAATCCCGGCGGTTGTTTGCAGCGACGCGTGCCCCGCGCGCCGATGGCTGATTCGAGGCCACTGCCCCATACCGCTCGAGCAGAACCGGAGCCATCGCGTTCTCGGCTTCTTTCACGAAAATCATCTTGTTCTCGGAAGCCATATCGACGCGCACGAAATCTCCCAGCTTTACCTGCCCGGTAGCCACCAGGTTTGCCAATGGAAACACCAGGTTCCGCTCAATGGCCCGCTTCAAGTGGCGCGCGCCATACCGCGGATCGGTACCTTCCTTCAGCAAATACTCCTTCACGGGCTCGGTGCAATTGAACACGAACTGGTTCGTGCCCGCCGCCATCAGGACGCGTTGCTGCACCATGCCGAGTTCGATGTCGAGAATCTGCGCTAGGTGCTCATCGCGCAGGGTCTTGAACACCACGGTCTTGTCGATGCGGTTCATGAACTCTGGCGTGAACTTCCGCCGCGCCGCCTCGACCGCCGTCCGCTGAATCTTGTCGTCGAACGACTCGTCCACCTCGACGGCCTTCGGCGCAAATCCGAACCCGCCATCCACCAGGTTCGTCATCTCGCTCGCGCCCAGGTTCGAGGTCATGATAATGATGCACTGCGACAGATCCACACGACGGTTGTCGCCCAGCGTCAAGGTCGCCTTGTCGAGAATTCCCAGCAGCAGTTGCCAAAGCGAATCCGACGCCTTCTCGATCTCGTCAAACAACAAAATCGAGAGTTTCAACTTCTCTGTGAACCACTGGTTCAACGCTTCCTGCGTCAGCAGCGGATGCGTCTCGCGGTGTCCCAAATATCCCGGAGGCGACCCGATCAGCTTTGCAATCTCGTGTGAGTGCTGGAACTCCGCACAATCGATTTTGATGCAGGCCCTCGAGTCTCCAAACAACGCTTCGGCCATGGCTTCGACTACGCGCGTCTTGCCCGATCCAGTCGGTCCCAGGAACAACAGATTCCCTACCGGACGTCCCGGCGCATTCAACCCGGCCAGGAACATCTGATAGATCTCCACCACCTTCTCGATCGCCGCGTCCTGACCCACAATCCGGCGACGAAGGGCTGCGTCAAACTCTCCAGCGTCGTTGCTCCGACGGTTCGGATCGAGCACTGTTGCGAGGTTCGTTCTCATAAGATCGCTGTCCGCCTCAACCGGGACATTCCCTTTCGGCCGTTTAGGCTCTTCTGTTAGATGTTTTTCCGGACTTTTTAGGCCTAGCCCCCCGGCCCGTACCCTGAAAGTTCCCCAAACTTCCAAGAATTTGTGGCGCATCCGGCTACCCGTGAAATAAGCAAATGCTTAGCCACCGCCGGTCTAAAACCTGTCTCCGACACAAGTCGTTTAAGGATATGGAGTTAGAGGCCCTTCCTGGCAATTCTGCGAACCCATTCGGAGCCCGGCTAGTAACCCAAGGTAAATAGTTTGCACCATCACGGAAGGAACATGTACCACCTCGATGGCGGATGAGGTAACAGCCATGTGCCTAGAGCCGGCTCCGATTGTCCCGCGAAGGCATAGCCGAGTGGGCCCGAAGCAGCGAATGCCCAACACCCTACTCCATCCCCAATTGAGAAGCTGCCTCAACTAGGAATTGAGTAACTCCGGTACTCACTCAGTCAACCGTCCTACGCCACCCGTAACTAGCGACCCGATACTCCTGCCTCTACCATCAAATTCGGTAGGGGGAGGATCGCTTGCGTCTTTCGTCTGTCCGCATTGTCACGGGAGTTTCCTGTCTTCTCTTCGGCGCCGCCGCGTGGCGCCTGGGGCCGCGTTCCGCTAACGACTTTGTCGCCCAGGCTCAAACGCCGCAGGCCGCCAAGCCCGCCGTCGCCACACAGTACGCGGGTAAACTGCAGACGGCCAGCGTAACGCCCCCCAAACCATCGATCCCCGACCCTAAGCCCGTTGCTGCGCCCGGCACCGAAATTTATACGGCGAAGCGCGGAGAGGCCATCCCCACCATCGCCCGTCGCTATCTAAGCAAGACTTCATACCTGACGTCGTCCGAACTGTCCGACGCGATCCGGGCACGTGAATCACAAGTCGGAATCGTCCAACATTCTCAAGGCGAACGAAAACGTCATCATCCCGGGCATTCTGCGCCGCGCCGATCACCGAAAAAACGATTCCGGTCGCCAAGGATTTCGAAGTCCGCGCCATCTACCTCACCGGATTCATGGCCGGCAGCGAGCACGGCATCCGCGTCATTAAGCATTGGCGGGAAGTCGGCGGCAACGCCGTAGTCTTCGACATCAAAGACTCCGATGGCAGCGTCACCATTGCCTACGAGCATCCTCTACTCGGCCAGCACAACGTCTACGTTCACGACGTTCCCAAGCTCGTCCATTTCCTGCACCAGCAGAATATGCATGCCATCGCCCGCATCGCTATCTTCCGCGACGAGCGCCTGGTCGTGAATCATCCCGAACTCGCCGTCCAGTCCCGCAAGAACAAAACGGCATGGCGTGAAAACGGCAAGCTGGTCTGGACCGATCCTTCCAATCCCCAGGTTCAGGACTACAACATCGCCCTCGCCAAGCACGTAGCCCAGCTCGGCGTGGATGAGATTCAATTCGACTACGTCCGCTTCCCCGCCGAAGGCGACCAGAAAGACGCAGCATTCGTCTTCCAAAAAGACCAGCCGGAAGCGAATCCGCAGCCGGAGCGGCAACGGAACATGTGGCGACGGCCGCCTCGGCCGTCCCGCCGATGCGAAGCAAGGCGGAACCTCCACGACTGCCGAAACAAAATCTGCCGCACCACTACGAATCCTTCATCAAGCGAAACCGAGTTCTGCCCCGGCCACCAGCCAAGGGGCAAAAGATGCAGCGGCAGCCACGAAGAATCCGACCAAGTCCCGCAGGGAGGGCAAAAACGCCGCCTGCACCGTGAAGCCCCGCGGTCCCCAGCGCTCCGATGTCATCGCCGGCTTCCTGAAGAAGGCCTACTCCGAGCTCCATCCCACGGGCGTCCTGCTTTCGCTTGACGTCTTCGGAGTGATGGCGTGGCAACGTCCCATCGACTTGTCCCATACTGGACAAGACATCGTCCAGATGGCTCCTTATTGCGATGTACTCAGCCCGATGATCTACCCTTCGCACTTCTTCGGCATGGACAACATCGCGCATCCCGGAGACGAGCCGGCTCACTTCATCGGCGAGTCCATGGACCGATTTGAACTCATCACCAAGGGCAGCGGCGTCGTCATCCGACCCTGGCTGCAGGCCTTCCACTGGCGCACAAAAACCTATTCACCCGAATACATAAAGATCCAGGTGGAGACCGCCAGGCTAAAGGGTGGCATCGGATTCTTGTTCTGGAATGCGGCCAACGATTACTCGAAGCCCTTCACGGCGATGCCCGAAATGAAGTCGGCCAACTATAAGGAAGGATCGAAGGATCCACGTTACTTCCGCGGTGATGAACTGCCAACCGCGACGGTACAGGCTGCGCTGAATTCGGCTGCTCCGTCAGGCGCCCACTGACCGAATCACCGGGCCAACGCCCAGGAGCCGCATCGACGGTCAGATATAATGATCTGTAACGTGGGTTGGGTTCGCGCCTCAGAATTTCCCTGCCGGAGGAATGGATCCCCTCGTTGCTACTTTCACCTGTAAGGAGTCTCGATGGGCATCCAGAAGACCGACAAGATCTGGCACAACGGCAAGCTGATCAACTGGGACGACGCAACTTTGCATGTGATGTCGCACGTCGTCCACTACGGCTCTTCGGTTTTCGAAGGCATCCGTTGCTACCAATTGCCCACGGGCCCGGCGATTTTCCGCGCTGTCGAACATATGCAGCGCCTGGTCGATTCGGCCAAGGTTTACCGCATGGACATTCCCTTCACGCGCGACGAACTGGTGCGCGCCATGGTCGAGACCGTCGGCCATAATGGCGCGTGGCCATGCTACATCCGGCCGGTGGTGTTTCGTGGATACGGCGACGCCGGCGTCAATCCGCTGCATTGCCCGGTCGAGGTCTACATCTGCAACTATCCTTGGGGAAAATATCTGAGCGGCGACGGCGATGGCGTTGATGTCTGCGTTTCTTCGTGGACGCGTTTGGCGCCGAACACGCTTCCCGCGATGGCCAAGGCGGGCGCGAATTACATGAACTCGCAGCTCATCAAAATGGAAGCGATCGCCAACGGCTATGTCGAGGGCATCGCGCTCGATAAGAACGGATTTGTCAGCGAAGGCTCAGGTGAGAATCTCTTCCTCGTGCACCGCGACAAACTGATCACGGCGCCGCTCGGAAACTCCGTCCTGCCGGGCATAACCCGAGATTCGGTGCTGCAGATCGCGCGGGACCTGAACATTTCAATCGTTGAGCAGATGATCCCGCGCGAGATGCTCTACATTGCCGATGAAGTCTTCTTCACCGGTACCGCCGCAGAGGTCACGCCGATCCGCTCGGTCGACAAGATCAAAGTCGGGATCGGCGGAATGGGCCCGATCACAAAGGCGTTGCAGAAGGAGTTCTACGCCATCGTGCGCGGCGAGAAGAGCGACCGTCACGGCTGGCTGACGCCGGTCCCGGTGCGCAGTAAGCAGCCCGTCGGAGTATAATTCGTTCGTCAATTCGATCCTGGGGCGCCGCGTTTCGAGAACGCTTGCGCCCCTTTGGCTTCTCTGCCCTAAAGAAACAAAACCATGTCAAGAAGGAGAACAACTATGTCCCAAGGCCTGACTCCCGATTTTATCCTCGGCTATCGCGCCATGATGCTCGATGGCATCGCGCGCGAAGCGGAATGCACGAAGCGCGTCATTGCCGCCGTACCCGATGCCAAGTCGGATTATCGTCCTGACCCGAACGCCCGCACCGCCAAGGAACTGGCATGGCATATCGCCAACAGCGACATACAGTTCCTCGACGGAATTGCTGACCTGAAGTTCAACATGGAATCACCCGCGGAGAAGCCGCAAACCTCTGCCGAGGTGGTTGCCTGGTACGACGAGAACATGAAGCGCGGCCTGGCTCGCATAGCGCAGATGACGCCGGAGCAGTTGATGACGCCAGTCGAGTTTTTCGGCGTGTTTAATCTGCCCGCGGCGTTCTATCTGGGATTCCTGAACAATCACAGCGTCCACCACCGCGGAGAACTTTCGACCTACCTGCGTCCGATGGGTTCGAAGGTACCTTCGATCTACGGAGGCAGCTATGACGAACCGTTCGTGCCGCCGGTGCCAGCGCAGACAGCCGCATAGTCTGGTCGGTTTTGCAGCAAGCCGCCCCTTACCGGGCGGCTTTATTATTGGCGTGTTCAACTGGAGTCGCTGGCTCGGAAGTGGAACGGCGAGGGCGCCAGCATGAGTCAGGCCGTCTCAACCGTCCATGGAGGGAGTGTCCAGATTCACGCGGAGGGCCATTACCTAGGTCATCTTGGGTAAGGTGACGATTCGGGCGATGATGCTGGGGAGAGTCGACGCTGAAGCTCTGGGCTTCGATGGGAAGAATTCCGCATGAATATTGATGACCTGCTTCGAATCGCGACCGAACGGCGAGCCAGCGACTTGCACTTGAAGGTGGGAAACTATCCGCACCTGCGCGTTGATGGCGAGTTGGCGCCGTTGACCGATCAGCCCCGTATCAGCGCGGAAGACATGCTGAACATGGCGTTCAGCATGATGTCGGCGCGGCAGAAACAGAAATTCAAGGAAACCACGGAAATCGATATGGCATACGGCGTCGCCGGACTCGGACGCTTCCGTGTGAACATCTTTCAGCAGCGCGGGAATGTGGGATTGGTACTCCGCGTCATCCCGACCAAGATTCGGGCGCTGGACGAACTATTCCTGCCCAAAGTTGTTGAGCAGATTTGCGACATGCCCCGCGGGTTGGTACTGGTGACGGGCGTCACCGGCTCCGGTAAATCTACGACTCTGGCGGCGATGGTGGATCGGGTGAATTCATCGCGCGCGGAGCACATTGTCACCATCGAAGACCCGATCGAATTTCTCCACCGCGACAAAAAGGGATACGTCAACCAGCGTGAGGTGGGAGTGGATACGCCTTCGTTTGGAGCGGCGCTGCGAGCTTCTTTGCGTCAGGATCCGGACGTAATTCTGGTAGGCGAAATGCGAGACTTGGAAACCATCCAGACGGCGCTGCATGCGGCGGAAACCGGCCACATGGTGTTCTCGACCTTGCACACCTTGGATGCCGTGGAAACCGTCAACCGCGTGATTTCGATCTTCCCGCCACCGGAGCAGAAGCAGATTCGTATGCAGTTGGCGGCGGTTTTGCGGGCTATCGTCAGCCAGCGACTGGTACGCCGCTGCGATTCCGAAGGCCGAGTGCCTGCGGTGGAAGTGATGATCAATACGGCGTTCATCCGAGAGTGCGTGCTGGTTCCCGAAAAGACGCGATCGATTCGTGATGCGATTTCGGCGGGCACGTCGCAGTACGGCATGCAGACGTTTGACCAGTCGCTCTGGGATTTGTTCCAGGCGGGCCTGGTGAATTACGAAACCGCTCTGGAGAATGCTTCGAATGCTGACGACTTCAAGTTGCGTATGCAGGGTATTGCCTCGACAGCGGATCTCTCGCGGCAATCCATGCAGACGGCAGGATTTGGCGGACGATAAGAGCAGATTTCAAGATTTCGACGTTTCAATGTGGGCGCGATGCAAATCGCGCCCTTTTTCTGCTTTTGGCTGGCGACCCCTCAATGCTGAACTGAAGCCGTAAATTCCGCAAACGTAACGAAGTGCCCGGCTGGATCCTTAATACCTATCTCTATTGATCCGTAGAACGTCTTCCGCTTTGGCATCACGACTTCCGCGCCTTTGACCGCGTTGATCGTCTCCTCCAGGCTATCGACTTCAACGTAGAGGAACGTTGGGCCTTTGCGCACCATTGGTGAAATCGTGCTGACATCCTTGTCGGCGCTGGCGAAGCTCTGATACATCAGTTCGACATTGCCCTTCTGGAGCATGGCGAAGGCGAGGTGATCGCCATCGGGGACCTCGGCGGTCTTCTCGAAGCCGAAGCGACCAACCCAGAACTTGACGCAGGGCTCCACGTCTTGCACAAAAAGCACGGGCGTAATTTTCTTCACATGCATAGGCTTGTTTTTCTCCTCTGCCTTGGACGTTGTCAAAGGCAATGTGGACAGCAGAAGTATGAGCGTCAAAACGAAGGTTGCGATGGGCATCGATTTCCCCTTGCTAAAGCAATGTAGTCTAAATTAGACTAGTGCGCAATACTAAAACTCTGAGCGTCGTGTCAAGGAGGATCTCGATGGCAATCCAGGAGCGCAGCTTGAGGGACTTAACGTCAGTGGGGCCGGCGATCGCGAAGGATTTCGAACTGCTTGGCATCCACAGTGTGGCGCAATTGTCGCGCCATAACCCGGAGAAGCTGTACGAAAAGCTTTGCGAGCGCACAGGACAGACGCAGGATATCTGCTGCCTCGACGTGTTTCGCGCAGCCGTTGCACAGGCGCGGAATCCACGCCTTCCTGCGGAACAATGCCAGTGGTGGTACTGGAGCCGCCGGCGAAATGCGCGTGATGCCCGCGACTAGGACGCACGAGTTAACTACGCCGGACCTGGTGCTGCTCAGCCTTCTGACGGAGCGTCCGATGCACGGCTATCAGGCGAACCTGGAACTGGAGCGGCGGCAGGTGCGGGACTGGGCGGGCATTTCGCGGCCACAGGTGTATTACTCGCTTGAGAAACTGGCGCGGCTGGCACTGGTGCGAACTGCGAACAGCGACGAGCCAGTGGCCGGGCCGGAGCGCAGCGTATTTGCCACGACCGCCGCCGGTCGAGCAGCTCTGGCCGAGGCATTGGAGCGCGCGGAGTGGACGAACCAGCGGGAGCGGCCTCCATTTCTTACGTGGATTGCCATGTCGTGGCAAGCC
The DNA here is from genome assembly GCA_963743105.1 of Terriglobia bacterium. GTDB lineage: Bacteria > Acidobacteriota > Terriglobia > Terriglobales > Acidobacteriaceae > Sulfotelmatobacter. The sequence goes on along the minus strand of CAVUOS010000040.1, from coordinate 150,425 downwards.
CGCCCGGGTGTGTTTGAGCGACAGTTGCGGCGGCGGCTGAGCTTTCTCGAGATGGAACTGCTCCGGGAAAACGCGACGCTGCGCGCGATTCGGCGCGAGGTTGGCCATCGTTTCCATGAGGCGGTGTGGATGGTCAGTCTGGCGATCCAGCAGATTCGCACGGAACTGCGCTGGATTCGGAAGCTGGAGCGTGAAGTGCGACGGCGCGCACCGGCACGACATCCGGAGTATGCCGGAGACCAGTGAGAGCGACCGACAGAACGACTCGCGCCCGCCGACGCGTTGCGCTATGGTTACGGGTATGGCGTTTTCGCGGCCCAAGCGAAAGCAGTATTCCGAAGAGGAGATGTACGAGTATGCCGTCGGGTCGCTGGCGCGACGCATGCGCACGGTAGCTGAGCTGAAGCGACTGATGCGGGCGCGCGTGGAAGACCCGGAATCGGAGTATGCGGAGACGCTGGTGGAGCTGGTGATCCGGCGCCTGAAGGATCGGGGCTACCTGAACGATTCGAGCTATGCGGCGTACTACTCGTCGATGCGGCGCGACAATCAGAAGTTCGGGCGGGCGCGGGTGATCACAGAATTGAAGACGCGCGGCGTGCATGGGTCTGTGATTGAAAAGGCAATCGAGAACGCCTACGACGGCGTGAGCGATGAGAAACAGGCGCGGGAGTATCTGCGCAAGAAGCGCACGCAGAAACCGAAGGATCAGAAGCAGGCGGCGCGGATTTTCCGGCAGCTGGGGCGGGCGGGGTTTCGGACGAAGACCATCTTTGCGATATTGAAGAAGTGGGATGTAGATGATGAGACGCTGACGGCGCTAGAGGGCGAATCGGGGGAGTGAAATTCCGCCCGGACACTTCTCCGAGGATTTGATTCGCTCTTCCGCCTTGGAGCATACTTTGATCACTGCTACAACTACCCCGCAGTGGGCAAGGAGGAATCCCATGACAAAGAAGTGGGCTTTGATACTTGTGTTCACTTTGATGTATGCAACAACGTTTGCTATTGGGCAGGATGCTAATACGGAGAAGAAGTCAACCGGCACAGAAACGAAGGATGCGGCCAAGACAGCCACGAAAGACACGGAAAAGGGCGCCAAGACCGCGACCAAGGACACCGAGAAGGCAGTCAAGAATACGGGACACGCCACCAAGACGGTGGCCAAGGACGCCGAGAAAGATACAAAAGTCGCAGCGAAGGACACCGCGAACGGCGCAAAGACGGCTGCCAAAGAAACGGAGAAGGGTACGAAGACCGCTGCGAGAGATACAGAAAAAGGCGCGAAGACGGCTGGAAAGGATACGGAGAAGGCAGCCGACAAGACGGGTAGCGCGGTGAAGAAAGGCGTCAACGACGTGGGTCACGATGTCAAGAAAGGGACTGAGAAGACCGCGGATACATTGAAGTAAGACCAGAAACAGTTCACCACAGAGGGCATAGAGAAACACAGGGGGGAAATCCTGGTCTCTGTGCCCTTCGAATTTCGGTTACAACGGAACGCTGCTGTTCATCATTTAGAATTAGAGATTCATGCTGACAGGGTCTGAAATCCGCAGAAAGTTCCTGGACTTCTTTGTGCAAAAGGGGCACAAGGAAGTGCACTCGTCGTCGCTCGTCCCGGCCAACGATCCAACGCTCCTATTTACCAATGCGGGGATGAACCAGTTCAAAGACGTCTTCCTCGGTCTCGAGAAGCGCGATTACTCGCGGGCTACGACTTCGCAAAAGTGTGTACGGGCGGGCGGGAAGCACAACGATCTGGAGAACGTCGGGTTCACCAACCGGCATCACACATTTTTCGAGATGCTGGGAAATTTCTCGTTCGGGGATTACTTCAAGAAAGACGCGATTGCCTATGCGTGGGAACTGATCACTTCGCCCGCATGGTTCGGGATTCCGAAAGACAAGCTGTACGTGACGATCTTTGAAGGAGCAGGGCCTGAGCTTGGACTTGTTCCGCGCGATGGCGAAGCGGAGGAGGCGTGGCTCAAGCAGGGCGTCGCAAAGGAACGGATCTTCGAAGGCAACGCAGAAGACAACTTCTGGCAGATGGGCGACACAGGGCCATGCGGTCCCTGCAGCGAGATTCATTACGATATGGGTGCGATCGCGTCGGATCAGGGGCATACGGACTGCGAGTTCGGATGCGACTGCGGTCGGTATGTGGAGATCTGGAATCTGGTGTTCATGCAATTTGACCGGGATGCTGCGGGGAAGCTGACGCCACTGCCAAAGCCTTCCATTGATACTGGGATGGGGCTGGAGCGGGTTACCGCGGTGCTGCAGGGAGTGATTTCGAATTACGAAACTGATTTGTTTACTCCGCTGATAAAGCGGGCCTCTGAACTGACTGGAGTCACCAAAGGCCGTGTGGGGACGGGCGCCTCGCCCGTCCATGCCGAGCAAAGCTCGGCAGGCTCTACCAGCCATAAGGCAGCGGCTTCGCTCCGAGTTATCGCTGACCACTCGCGGGCAGCAACGTTCCTGATTTCCGACGGCGTCCAGCCATCGAATGAAGGGCGCGGTTACGTGCTGCGGAAGATCATCCGGCGTGCGATTACGCATGGACGGCTGCTGGGGCAGACGAAGCCGTTTCTTTATCAGATGGTGTTTGCGGTGCGGGATCTGATGCGGGATGCGTATCCGGAGTTGAATGAGACCGCGGAGCGAGTCTCGAAAACGGTGCTGGCGGAGGAGACACGGTTCGCGCACACGATGGAAGTTGGCCTTGAGAAACTCGAAACACTGCTAAAGAATTCTCCGGAGAAGCTTGCAGGCGAAGATGCATTCAAGCTCTACGACACGTTCGGAATGCCGCTCGATTTCATGCAGGATGCGGCGCGAGATCAGGGAATCGCGTTTGATCGCGCCGGTTTTGATCATGCGATGGACAAGCAGAAAGCGCTCGCCAAGGCTTCGTGGAAAGGCGCGGCCAAGCAGACGGCGAACCCAGCGTACCAGCAGTTGCCAAAATCCGAGTTTGAGGGATATCGGCAAACGCGGTCTGACGGTTGCGAGGTGCTGGCGATCATTCTTAATGGGCTGGGTGTGCGAGAGCTCAAGGCTGGCGAAGAGGGCGAAATCATTCTCGATCACGCTCCGTTTTATGCGGAGGCGGGCGGGCAGGTAGGGGATCGCGGATGGCTCTATTCCGACGATCACAATACCGTCGTCGCCGAGGTAAAGGGTTGCTATTACCCGATTCAGGGAGTGCGGGCGCATCAGGTATTTGCCAAGCAGATGATCCGCGTGGGCGACAAAGTGGATGCCGTCGTGAATACCGACATCCGCGAGGCGACCATGCGCAATCACACAGCGACGCATTTGCTGCATGCTGGTCTGCGCGAGGTGTTGGGGAAGCACGTGAAGCAGGCTGGATCGCTGGTTTCGCCTGGGCATCTGCGGTTTGATTTCTCCCATTTCACGGCGGTCGCGGACGAAGAACTGCAGGATATTGAAGACATCATCAACAAGGAAGTCCTGCGCAACCGCAAGGTCGAAGTGATCGAAAATGTTCCGATCGATGTGGCCGTGAATGAATACCACGCGATGGCTTTGTTTGGCGAAAAATATGGCGACAAGGTGCGCGTGATTCGCATTGGCGACTTCTCCACCGAGCTTTGCGGCGGAACGCACACGGCGGCGACCGGCGAGATCGGGCTGATCAAGATTTTGAAGGAAGGCAGTGTGTCCTCCGGCGTGCGGCGGGTGGAGGCGATTACAGGCGAGGGATCGCTCAAGCATTTTCGAAAGGACCATCAGCTTGAGAACGTGGTGTCTGCGTTCGTGTCTCCCACCCTTGCGCAAAAAACGCGCACGGATGGGGCACCCGTTTCTGAGACGGATTCCGACGGTGACAAACCCTTTTCTCCGGCTGACGCTTTGAAGGCGGAACTCGAAAAGAAGGACGCGGAGATCAAGCGTTTGGCGCGGGAACTCGATCAGGCACGAATGAAGTCGGCGTCATCGTCGACCGCGAATATCGGCGAGAAGGTGAAAGAGGTTAAGGGCGTGAAGGTGCTGGCGCATCGCGTCGATAACCTGGAGCGCGGGCAGATGCGAACACTGGTCGATCAACTTCGCGACAAAATTGGCTCCGGCGTGGTAGTGCTGGGATCGGCTTCGGACGGGAATGTGGCGTTGATTGTCGGCGTAACCAAGGATTTGACTTCGCGCGTTCAGGCAGGCAAAGTGGTCGGTGCTGTCGCCCAGAAGGTGGGCGGGAAGGGCGGCGGTCGTCCGGATCTGGCCGAGGCGGGCGGGAAAGATGCATCCCAGCTGGATGCCGCACTGGACGGGGCTTACGGCGTGGTCGAGGGATTCCTCGCATGAACCTGGACGACACGGTTGGTGGCGCCTATCCGGAGCGGCTGCGCTTCGTAAAGCACAAAGGGCAAGCCATCTTTCTGATCGACTTCAGTCATTGCGAGGGCAAAGAGATGCTGCTGCTTCTCGATCAAGTACGGGCTGACGTTGCCAGGCATGCGCCCGGATCGGTGCTGACACTGGCAGACTTCAGCGGCGCGCACGTCGACAAGGCCGTGGCCACCAAGATTAAAGAGGTGCTGGTGCTGGATCGTCCGTACGTAAGAAAGTCGGCGTGGGTGGGAACCGACAGCCTGCCACATGTGTTCTATGAGAACTTCAAAAACTTCTCCCAGCGGGACTTTCCCACGTTTGAGACAAGGGAAGAGGCGATGGACTGGCTGGTGAAGGAATAGCCCTCCCAGTACCCAGTACCTACTAACGTGGGTTTCGGTCGGCGGAATTTCTCCTGTCGCGACAGAGGGTTAGTCCCCCAGGCTGTTCATCGACGGCTTTCCTTCGAATGTGACTCAAGCAAGTGCTTGGTGAGAACGACCATTCCTAAAATCTGGGTCCATTCGGAGACGATGTTGCCGACGACTTGTCCCCACTTGGACGTCGGGTCGCATCTGGCAAATAGCCAAACCCATCCTGTGCCGGTGACAAGAAGAAATATCGTGAGGGAATGCTGCTGCAGTAACTTGGTAAACGGCCGAAGCCAGTGGTGGGGAGGCTGGCGGCTCTCGGCAGATCCAATCTCGTAGAAATATTTGGTGGCGAGAACGGTGACCAGAAGACCGGTCCAGTCGGCGATGGCATTGCCGAAGAATGAACCTGAATGACTCTCGGGATTGGAACGGCTGTAAAGTACGGTCCAAGCAGAAAGAATGCCCGCTGTGACGAAACTGAGAGAGTGCTGCCGCCAGAAACTCTTTTTAGATCCGGTACGCATGCGCCTTTGATGGTGGGATTTCAGCCAGGGCTGCCCTTGAGAAGGAATACTTCCTCTGGCCTGCGTTTCTTGACACCCGGAGCCGCTGGCCTTTATTCTAAGTCTTGCTCCTTGCGGTACTTACGCCTCTTTGGCGTGCTCCCGCGGGCTGGTTCGGCTGCGATCGCCGCGGAGGTTTCGCCATGTTCCTCGACATCAAAGAATTGGAACTTCATCCGCTGGAATTTGCGGAGGAGCTTCAGCCGGATGTCGTCGACTTGGGTGGCGAAGCGCGGCTGCGAGGCCCGCTGAAGGCTTCAGGGCGCGCCGAGGTGGTCGAGGAGCATCACGGCAAGCATCAGGTAATCAAGGACATACGACTGCGTGGGCGGTTGTCGGCGGGGCTGGAATTGCAGTGCGCCCGCTGCCTGGAGCCGGTGCCGCAGCACGTGAAGCGGGATTTCGAGTTGCTGTACCGTCCCTTGGGCGCAGACGCTGGGCGCGATGAACTCTCCGTGACCGATGCGGAGGCGGAGATCGGTTACTATCAGGGCGAGGGGCTTCTGCTCGAAGATGTCCTGCGCGAGCAGCTGTTGCTGGCGTTGCCCCTGAAGGTCACGTGCCGCGAGGACTGCAAGGGACTGTGTCCGCAATGCGGCAAGAATTTGAATCAGGAACAATGTTCCTGCTCGACCGAAGTGGAAGATCCGCGGTGGGCGGCATTGAAGGATGTACGCAGCCGGCTGGAACACTGAAAGATCAGCCATTAGCACTTAGCATTTAGCACTTGGCCGTCACAAGTCGGTGCAGACCCGGAGAGCCAAATGCTAATTGCTAAGTGCTAACTGCTAGTTTGGGGACGATGTGCCCCTGCAGAAGGAATCTAAATATCATGCCTAATCCAAAACGGCGACACTCCCAGAAGCGCACCTCGACACGGCGCGCGCATGACGCTCTGAAGGCGCATAGCCTCTCTGAGTGTCCCAACTGTCACGAGAAGAAAATGCCGCACCGCGCCTGCCCGAAGTGCGGATACTATAAGGGACGCGAAGTCCTCGACGTCGAAGAAGCCAGCTAAAAGACAGCCATGCCTAGCGTCATCGCGCTGGATGCGATGGGTTCGGACCGCGCGCCCAAGCCGGAGATCGAGGGCGCGATACACGCCGCACGCCAGTACGGCGTGCGCGTTCTTCTGGTCGGCCCGGAAACTCTGGTCAAACCAGAGCTGCAGCGCCACCTTTCGGCCGCGCGGCTTGCCCATCGAAGTCGTCCACGCCAGCGAATACATCACTATGGAAGACAAGGTGGAGGCGATCCGCGCCAAGCGGGACAACTCCATGCGGGTGGGACTGCGCTTGGTGCGCGAGGGACAGGCGAACGGCTTCGTCACGGCCGGGAACACCGGCGCGGCGATGGCCACTGCAAAGATCGTGCTGGGCGCGGTGCCGGGGCTGGATCGTCCGGCGCTGGCCGCGGTCTTCCCCACTGCGCCTGGAAATCCGGCGATGTTGCTCGATGTCGGCGCGAACGTCGATTGCACTCCACAGAATCTTGAGCAGTTTGCGGTAATGGGCGACGTGTATTTTCGCGCCATGTTCGGCAAACGGCCGGGCACGCGCGGACCGCGGGTGGGATTGCTTTCCATTGGCGAGGAAGAAGGCAAGGGCAACGATCTGACCAGAGAAGCCTTTCAGCTGCTGAAGCATCTTCCCCTGAACTTTGTGGGCAACGTGGAAGGTCGCGATCTGTATAACGGACAGGTCGACGTGATCGTTGCTGACGGATTTGTCGGCAATGTCGCCCTGAAGATTTCCGAAGGCGTGGCCAACCTGGTGCGCACGGCTTTGAAGGAATCGCTGAAAGCAACGATTACGCGACAAGTTGGGGCGCTGCTATCGCGCAGCGCTTTCACCGATTTCAAGAAGCGGCTCGATCATACCGAATATGGCGGCGCACCACTGTTGGGCGTACGGGGAGTGTGCATCATCACGCATGGCTCGTCCAACGCCAATGCCATGAAGAATGCAATCCGCGTAGCGGCAGAATTCTCCCGGCGCGGGGTTAACGACTCGATCGAGCGCGGACTGGCGTCGCTGCACCCGGCCCCGGTTGAGACAGCGGCGCAATCGAATTAACAATTCTCTTCCATGATCAATAGCAAAATCGCACTCATCTTCCCGGGACAAGGCTCGCAGATTGTGGGTATGGGCAAGGACCTGTCCGAAAAATATCCCGTAGCTCGGCAGACGTTTGAGGAAGCCGACGAGGCGCTGGGCTACAAGCTCTCAAGACTGTGTTTCGAAGGCCCTGAGGACCAGCTGCGATTGACGGAAATCACGCAGCCAGCGATTCTCACGGCGTCGATAGCGGCTTTGCGTGTTCTCGAGGCGCAGATTCCAAAACCATGCTACGTCGCGGGACACAGCCTGGGCGAGTACTCGGCGCATGTCGCGTCGGGGACGTTCAGCTTTGCCGATGCTGTCCGCACGGTCCGGAATCGTGGGAAGTATATGCAGGAGGCGGTACCGGTCGGGGTAGGGACCATGGCGGCAATCCTGGGAATGGGACTGGATAAAATCTCCAGCGTTTGTCAGGATGCGGCGCAGGGAGAAGTCTGCTCGCCGGCGAACATCAATTCGCCAGAGCAAGTAGTCATCTCGGGCAATACAGCGTGCTGTCGAACGCGCGGCCAAACTGGCCGACGAGCGGGGGCGAAGCGGGCAAAATTGCTGCCCGTGAGCGCGCCGTTCCATTGTTCGTTGATGAAGCCGGCACAGGACCGGCTGGAAGCTGACTTGGCAAAGATTAAGTGGAACAAGCCGGTGTATCCCGTGGCGTGCAATGTTGAGGCGGAACTGGTGACGGATGATCTGCGGGCCCTGGACACGCTGGTGCGCCAGGTCACGGGGTCGGTACAGTGGGATCAGTGTATGCGGTTGCTGATCGGGCAAGGCATCGAGACGTTCATTGAAGTAGGGCCGGGAAAGGTTCTGTGCGGATTGATGCGCCAGATTGACCGGTCGAAGACTTGTTTCAATGTGAGCGACGAGGGGTCGTTGGCGAAAACGGTGGAGAGTCTATCAAACGCGGCCTAGAGACCAGGTCACCAAAGACGACCACAGCGGCTAAAGCCCTGATTTGTTGCCACGGTAACGCGGCCCCGAAGGGCCCCTCTTCCACGGTAGCACCGGCGACCAACTTGTCGCTTCGGTTTGCGTCGAATTCGTCGCTTTACTTACGTCGAACCTCAGTGGAAGATCAGTTCGCAGGGTGGATAACTTAGCGTGCGATCTGATTTCTCCACCCAGACCTGGGCATGTTGCGTGCGATCATTCACGATTACGTCGACCAGGACTCCGCTACTGGGCCCAGGACAGGTGCTGGCGCCGTTCACTTTCACGGTCTTAATCGGTCCCCATTCTCCTCCGGGACCCCAATCGCGGTAGAAATCGTTGAAGGCATATTTTGCGTGTTCCGCGGGATGTTGCGGCCAGTTGGGATCGTGCATCCAGATGCCGTAAGCGGTTTTGAAATCCTGCTTCTGGAGCGCATCAAAAAACTTTCCGACGACATGCTCTTCAGGCCAATAGCGGAACCACCATCCGAAAAGCAAAATGATCACCACGACGGTGATGATGAGGATGAGGCGCTTCCTCTTTCTCGATTCTTTTTCCGGATCAAATTCTTTCGCGTCCAGGAGCGTCATACCTCTCTAGCATAATGGACACGATGGGAAAGTTGAAAGTTCCCGGGTGAGCGTACAATTCTTCTAACGTTCCACGGGAGGACCCCATGCCCGTTTACGATTACGTTTGCCTCGATTGCCATAAGCCCTTCGAAACGGTTCTTACCCTGAACGAACACGACAAGGAAAAACCGAAGTGCCCGCATTGCGGGAGCAAGAATGTGGAGCAGGAAGTGGCCGCGTTCTTTGCGGTGACTTCCAAGAAAAGCTAGTAGATCGCTTTTGGGTGACTCAACTGCTGCCGGAGGGAGTCCGCGGCCTGCTGAGCTTCCGTGAGGTTCGGAGAGATTTGTAGCGCCTGTTGGTAGGCAGACAGTGCCTCAACATTTCTTCCGGACTGCTGCAACGCTTTGCCGAGCGCAAGGAAACCCCGCGCGGTGGGTTGCCCTTCGACGGAGCGGGAAAGGCTCGTAAGCGCTTCGCCGAACTTCCCCTGTTTCTGTGCCAGAAGACCAAGACCGAGCCAGGCATTGAATTGGTTGGGATTGTATTGGAGCGCCCGCTTGTAGCTGGATTGCGCGCGCTCGTCATCGCCTAACCCTCGGCAAGCGGCGCCCAGGTTGGCGTAGGTCTGAGCGAGCAGGCCGGGATCCGATGTCATCGCAATCGCAGCTTCATATTCCTTTACCGCCTCGCGTATCTGGTTGTGCGTCTCGCAGTAGGTTCCGAGGTTGCTATGACTCATCGGGTCGCGAGGATTGATGCGCGCGGCGGATTCGAAGTGTGCGTGAGCTTCTTCTTCTCTTCCTTCGAGGATCAGCGCTCCGCCTAAATTATCTTCCGCGACGAAATTGTTGGTAGTGACCGCGAGAGTATGCGACCAAAGTTCTTGGTTCGAGTGCCAGTATCCGATTTGTCGGTGGGCCGCGAATGAGAGGGCGATGAGGGCAGTTGCCGCTGCGAGGCTCGGGATCAAACCCCAGTTTTTTTGCTGAGACAGATCGGCTCCGCCGAAACCGATCATCACGAAAGCTCCAATGAGCGGGATGTAAGCGTAGCGGTCAGCCATAGCAGCCTCGCCGACTTGGACCAGGCCGATCACGGGGACGAGTGTGCCTAGAAAGAAGAACCATCCAACGAGAAGGTAACGACGGCGGCGAAACTTCCAGACGAGCCCCGTGATAATCACGAGAACGACGACGCCGAGCAGTACCCGCCATGCTGAGAGCGAATCGCCCGGGTGCGGGTACAGCGGTGCCAAGTGACTCGGCCAGAAGATCTTCCAGAGATACATGGCATAGGCATAGATCGCGTTCGCGATGCGGACGCCGGAGGAGAAATCCGCGGTCGAGCGAACCGCTCCGCCACTCTGCTGGGCATGCATGGTAATGACAGCGCTCGCGGCGGAGAGCGCAAAGAGTGGAACTTTCTCGAGAACCAATTGGGACCACGACGTCTTGTTTTCGGCAGTTCTCGGGACTCGCGCGAGTGGCCAGTAGTCGAGCAACAGAAGCGCGAATGGGAGTGTGATCACCATGGGCTTCGAAGCAAGCCCGGCGGCGAACAATCCGAACACGGCCAAATACCGCTTCCAGCCAGGCTTTTGTGCGTACCAGCCGTAAGCGCACAGAGTGAGGAAGAAGAACAGTGTGCAGAGGACATTCTTTCGTTCGGCAACCCATGCTACTGATTCGACGTTGATGGGATGCACGGCGAAGAGGACGGTGACGAAGAGGCTTGGACCTAGGCGCTTCGTGGCCCACATCAGCAGAAGAAATAGCAGGCACACGTTCACAACGTGCAAGAGAACGCTCGTCAGATGGTGCCCGGCTGGGTTCAGACGAAAGAGCGAGACATCGAGCGCATGAGACAGCCACGTCAGCGGGTGCCAATTGGCTTGTTCGGTCGAGGTGAGAGACCAGGCAATCGTATCGCCGCTCAGGCCCTGACGGACGTGTGCGTTCTCGGTGACATAGCGGTCGTCGTCGTAATTGACGAAGGGATGGCGGTTGACTGGGTTGTACAGAGCTAAGGTCACCACCGCCAGCAGAAGACACACGACTGGATTGCGCTTTTCGCTGGACGCGAACAGGCCACCCGGTTTCGGCTCAGGTGCAGGTTTAGCTTTTGGTGGCAATGATAGAGATTTAACCACAGGGGGCACGCGGGACACAGAGGAACAGCGGGACGGGAAGCACCGAAGTCACCGGGTCTCGATTGCAGATTGATGATTTCAGAGTGCAGATTGAAAACTCGTCGAAAATCGTGGATTTCAATCTGCACTCTACAATCTGAAATCTGCAATCAGGCCGGCTTCCACCGCAGAACTGGCTTTCTGGCTGCTGTCGTCTCGTCGAGGCGCGACACCCGCGTCGAGTGCGGGGCATCGAGCACCGTCTGTGGGTCTTCTTCAACTTCTTGTCCAATCGACTTCATGGCATCGACGAAGAGGTCCATCTCTTCTTTCGATTCGCTTTCAGTGGGCTCGATCATCAGGGCGCCGGGCACGATCAGCGGGAAAGCGGTTGTGTACGGGTGGAATCCGTAGTCGATGAGGCGCTTGGCAATGTCCATGGTACGTACGCCTTTTTTCGCCTGCAGTTTGTCGCTGAAGACAACCTCGTGCATCGTCGGCGTCGCGTACGGCAGATCGTAGGTACCTTCGAGACCTTTGCGGATGTAGTTCGCGTTGAGCACCGCGTCCTCGGTGGTCTGCCGCAAGCCGTCCGGGCCGTTGGCCTGGATGTAGGCAAGCGCGCGGACAAACATACCGAAGTTGCCGTAAAACGCGCGAACGCGCCCGACGGAGTGCGGGCGGTTATAGTCGAACCCGAGTGTGCCGTCGGAGTGTGTGATGACGACGGGTTTCGGCAGGAACGGCTCGATAATTTTCTTGATCGCGACGGGACCGGAGCCGGGACCTCCGCCACCGTGCGGCGTGGAGAACGTTTTGTGCAGATTGAGGTGCATCACATCGACACCGAAATCTCCAGGACGGACTTTGCCGACAAGGGCGTTCATGTTGGCGCCATCCATGTAGAGCAGGCCGCCTTTGGCGTGGAGGATGTCGGCGATCTTGTGGATGTCTTGCTCGAAGACGCCGAGAGTGTTCGGATTCGTGAGCATCAGGGCGGCGACGTCTTCGTTCATCTGCGCCTCTAGCGAGGCGATGTCGACCATGCCGCGAGAATCGGACTTCAGATTCTCGACGGCGTAGCCCACCATGGCTGCAGTGGCCGGGTTCGTTCCGTGAGCGGAGTCGGGGATCAGAATCTTCTTTCGCGCATTACCTTTCAATTCGTGATAGGCGCGAACCATCAGCAGGCCCGTCATCTCCCCGTGCGCCCCGGCGGCGGGCTGGAGCGTAATCGCGTCCATGCCGGTAATTTCGATGAGGCAGTCGCTGAGCGTTTTGATGATGCGCAGCGCGCCTTGAGAAATCTTTTCGGGCTGATAGGGATGCCCGTTGGCGATACCTTCGACACGTGCGACCGCTTCGTTCACACGCGGGTTGTACTTCATGGTGCAGGAACCCAGCGGATACATGCCGAGATCGATGGCGTAGTTCCACGTGGACATGCGCGTAAAGTGGCGGATGATCTCGATCTCACTGACTTCGGGCATGTTCCCGAGGTCTTTGCGCTCGGATGAGCCCAGGAGTGTGGCTGTGTCGACTTCAGGAACGTCCAGCGGCGGTAGTTTCCAGGCGGCTTTGCCGGGCGAGGATTTTTCGAAAATCAATGCTTCGTTCTGGTTGACGTGACGCGTGGCTTTCGGGGTTGGGTGCTTCATCGCGCCACCTCTTCGACTTCTTCTTTCGCCGATCGCACGGAGCGTTCGCTTTCGGCGATTAGCCCGGCGGCGGTGTCGATCGCGCTGCGGGTGGTTAGCTCTGTGCAACACCAGAGCGCGGCGTTTCCTAGCTCGGGGTAGAACTTTCTCAGCGGCAGGCCGCCCACGATCTTGTGTCCCAGCAATCGACTGTTGACCGCATAGGGATCTTCACTGGTTTCGACTACGAATTCGTTAAAACGTGGCGAGCCTCCAAATAAAACTTTCCCATGCTTTGCGAATTGGCTCGCGGCGTAGGCGGCCTTCGCGAGATTTTGCTTCGCCAATTCCCTCAGGCCCACTTTTCCATAGACCGTCATGAAGATGTTGACCATGAGTGCGACCAGCGCCTGATTGGTGCATATGTTCGACGTAGCCTTCTCGCGCCGGATGTGCTGCTCGCGGGTGGCTAGGGTAAGGACGAACCCGCGCTTGCCTTGCTTGTCGACAGTCTGGCCGACGAGGCGTCCGGGCATCTGGCGAACGTATTTTTCGCGGGTGGCGATCACACCGCAGTACGGGCCACCAAAGCCGAGAGGCACGCCGAACGACTGGGCCTCCATTGCGATGATGTCAGCCTGCCGCGGCGGCTCAACGATGCCGAGCGAAACGGCCTCAGCAATGGACACTACCAACATCGCGCCATGCTTGTGGGCAATTTCGGCGATGGCGTCGACGTCTTCGAGGGTGCCAAAGAAGTTTGGAGACTGGATAAGGACGCAGGCGGTCTCAGCCGTGATCGATTGTTCAAGTTCTTTGAGGTTGATGCGACCGTTGTCGGCAAATCCCAATGTCGACAGCGGCATTCCCTGGTGCGTAGCGTAGGTTGCGAGAACCTCGCGATATTCCGGGTGCAGGCTGCGGGCCACGACCACCGAGCGGCGACCGGTCAAGCGCACCGCCATCATCACCGCTTCGGCGGCGCCCGTCGAACCGTCGTACATGGAGGCGTTGGCCACTTCCATGCCTGTGAGTTCGCAGATCATCGTCTGGAATTCGAAGATGGACTGCAGCGTGCCTTGCGAAATTTCAGCCTGATAGGGCGTGTAGGCGGTGAGGAATTCACCGCGCGAAATCAAGCTGTCGATGATGACCGGGCGGTAATGAAAGTACGCTCCGGCCCCAAGGAAACTGGTGTATCCGTCGCCGTTTTCGCGGGAACGTTGCCGGAAGAAGTCGACGATCTCGGATTCCGCCATCTGGCGCGGAATGTTGAGATCGCGGTTAAGACGGTACTCCGCCGGGATCGGGGCAAACAGGTCGTCGACCGAGCGCAGGCCGATGGCTTTTAGCATGGCTTCGCGGTCGGCGGGGGATTTAGGTAAGTAGCGCATAAGAAGTTATATAGATGTGGCTCAGGGGCAGTTGGATTTTCGTGGTGTTACGGGCGTTTGAATGCGGCTCACAATTCATGGGTTGATTGCTTGCGTTCGTCCAAAAAGCGACAACCACCAAGGGCAAGAAGGTACACGAAGGAAATCGTTTCAGTGGCCTGCCTCCTCAGCGACGAACTTTTCGTAATCGGCGGCGGAGAGCAGCGAATCTAGTTCGGCCGCATTCTTCAGAGTCATCTTCAGCATCCACGAACCATGCGGATCTTTGTTCACCTTCTCAGGCGACGTGGCCAAGTCTCCATTCACCTCACTAACAGTGCCCGAGGCTGGGGCAAACAGGTCGGACACCGCTTTCACCGACTCAACCGTGCCGAACGTCTTGCCCGCCGTGAGTTCCGCACCCACTTTGGGGGTCTCAACGAACACGATGTCGCCGAGCGATTCCTGCGCGTAGTCGGTGATGCCCACGGTGGCGGTGTTAGCGTTGACCTGGATCCACTCGTGCTCTTTGGTGTATTTGCGATCTGTGGGATAGGGCATAAAGCTTCTAGCTCCTGGCTGCCAGGTTGATAGCCTCGCTCGACCTCAGCGACTAAAGCCGCATCAATTTACCGGCTTAACGGCGCGGCTTTAAGCCGCGCCCTTTCAAAGCAAACTCAAACCGCTTTCTTCGGGCGCTTGTAGAACGGAGTTGGCACGACCACCGCCCCGACGCCTTGACCTCGGACTTCTACCTTCACCTTTGAGCCTACCGCCGAATGTTCTACTGGCACGTACGCTAACGCTACATTTTTCTTCAGAAATGGGGCGGGAGAACCGCTAGTCACGTAGCCGATCTCGCGGCCGGATTCGTCCCGCACTTTGTAATCATCGCGAGCGATGCCGCGCTCGGTCATCTCTAATCCCACGAGCGTGCGGGTTACGCCCGAGGCCTTCGCCTTTTCCAACGCTTCGCGGCCGATGAACTCGGACTTCTCCATTTTGCAGAAGCGGTCGAGTCCTGCTTCCCAGACATTAATCGTATCGGAAATTTCGTGGCCGTAGAGGGGGAGCTTCCCTTCAAGGCGGAGCGTGTTGCGGGCGCCGAGGCCGCAGGGGATGACTCCGAATTCTTTACCGGTCGCCATCACTTCGTTCCATACGCGGGCGCTCGTAGCTTCGTCCGCGGGAATGTAAATTTCGAATCCGTCTTCAGCGGTGTAGCCGGTGCGACCCATCAGGATGTTGGGCAATCCGCAAAGCTTGCCCCGCGTGATCCAGTAGAACTTCACTTTGCTCAGATCGGCGTCGGTTAGCTTCTGAAGGAGGTTGACCGCCTTCGGGCCCTGAACCGCGATCTGCGTGAAATCGTCAGACAAATTCTCGACCACACAGTCGAATTGGCGCGTGTTGTCGCGGACCCAGTTGAAATCCTTCTCGCGCGTGCCGGCGTTGATGACCAGCAGGTATTCGTCTTCGGCGAGGCGGTGGACGATGACGTCGTCGACAAACGTGCCTTGCGGGTAGAGCAGCCCGGAGTACTGCGCCTGTCCGATGGCCAGCTTCGAAGCGTCGTTCATCGAGATGTGCTGGACCGCGGCTAACGCCTGTGGACCAGCCAGGCGTATGTCGCCCATATGGCTGACATCGAAGATGCCGACGCCCGTGCGGACCGCCATGTGCTCGTTTATGATGCCGCCGCCGAGGGAAACGGGATATTCGACGGGCATGTCCCAGCCGTTAAACTCCACCATCTTCGCGCCCATCTGGCGATGGACTGCGTTGAGCGCAGTTTTGCGGGTGGCGGGCGCCTGGACCGACGACAAAATCGACCTCGATCAACGAGCAGTGCCTGACTGCCGGGATGGTGTGACTGATTACCGTAACACGCGGTTTTTCGGCGGGTCAAACCGAAGATCGCTCACCACAGAGGGCACAGAGGTTCACAGGGTAAAGCCCTAGCGCGTATCCCGATCTAACCATTTCTCGACTTGCACTGGATGCCAATCCTCAAACGTTTGTAGCAGCTCTGAAGGCGTCTCGCGGGCTATCACCAATGCTCGATTTTGCGGCTTTAGAAATCGCTCGTCGACGGCATGGTCGAGCATTCGGAGCAATGGAGTGTAGTATCCCAGGACATTCACGATGCCGCATGGCTTCGCGTGCAAGCCGAGTTGGCTCCAGGTCAGGACCTCGAAGAATTCCTCCAGCGTTCCGAATCCACCGGGCAGGGCAATGAAGGCATCCGACAGATCGGACATGAGCGCCTTACGTTCGTGCATCGAACGCACGATGTGAAGTTTGGTCAGGCGGTTGTGCCCAATCTCGCGCGTCACTAGGTGCTCGGGGATCACTCCGAGAGCCTCACCGCCTGCCTCGAGGACCGAGTCGGCAATCGCACCCATGAGACCCACGTTGCCGCCTCCGTAGACTAAGCCAATCTTTCGACGGGTTAGTTCAGCGCCTAGCTGTTCGGCACATGCACGATACTCAGGCTGGCTGCCTGCGCTGGAACCGCAGAACACGCAGATTCGCTTCATATGGGTCATTCTAAGTCGGGTGGAAGTGGAAAACTGGTTGTGAAACTGAGGTGCGTTTATCGTCCGAATTGCACCGTCACTCGCGAGCCTGCGGGGACGTGGCTTCCGGCTAGGGGGGATTGCTGGCGGGCCAGGCCACTGCCGACGGCTTCTAGTTCTAGGCCGACATCCTGGGCCGCTTCTACCGCGCCGCGGAATGTTTTCCCTACAAACGATGGGACCTCGATACCGCCTTGCTCGACGTCCAGAACTACCGTGCCACTTGTCGGGAGCGTGGGCTGCGGCGGTGGTTCGGGTGTTTTGCCCTGATTTGGCGCAACGGAGGAGACCACTGGCTCGCGCATTGCGGCCTGTACTACCGGTTGGGCGGTGTCGGCGGTCGCAGACGAGGGCGACCGCGCCACACTCGCCGGCTTCGACCCCTCGTCAGCATTCCCGTTCACTTCTGCGGTTTCTAATGGCTGTCCCGGGTGATCGGGCGTGCCTTCATCCAGGTCCTTGTCTCTCACTTTCGCCAGCAGGAGTTGGTGCTTTGGCGCCAGAGGCAGATCGTGCGGAACGTGCAGGTATTCGAGGACCTGTTGCGTGATGCGGCGAAAAACGGGGGCGGAGACTTGTCCACCCTGGTGGAGCCCGACCGCGGAGTCTAAGATGACTGCAACCACGATCTGCGGGTTGTTGACTGGGGCGAATCCTGCGAAGGAACCGATGTACTTCGTCTTCGAGTAAGCGCCGGTTGCCGGATCAACTTTCTGTGCGGTCCCCGTCTTTCCCGCCGACGTGTATCCCTCCAGAATGGCTCTCCGGCCGGTACCGTGGGCGTCGAGCACAACCTTCTCCATCATCGAGCGCATCTCTGCCGCAGTATACGAAGAGATGACGCGGTGCGCGGCGCCGGGATGGAACGCGACTGTCTGAGGCGCGCCTTGGGGCTGGACTGTGCCCGCGACAATTCTCGGTGCAATCCACACGCCGTCATTTGCGAAGGTTGAGACGAGGCCCGCCAGCTGCAGGGGCGAGATGCCGATTTCCTGTCCCATCGAGATCGCGGCGATCGAGACCCTTGACCATCGGCTGGGAGGCTTGGTGAGCCCCCTCGTTTCGCCGGGAAGTTCGATCCCAGTTGGCTGGCCGAATCCGTAAGAGCGAATGTATTTGTAGAAGCGGTCTTCGCCCAGGCGCAGGGCGATCTTGATCGAGCCCACATCGCTCGATTCGGCGAGCACTCCCCACACCGGCAGAATCCCATGCGGCTTTGAGTCGCGGATACGCATGCCGTTGTAAACGATCGATCCCATCTGGCAATCGAACAGTTCGTTGGGGTTCGTGACTTTCTCTTCGAGCGCCGCCGAGATCGTAACCAGCTTGAACGTCGAACCGGGCTCATAGACATAGCTCACGGCACGGTTGGTAAGCGTCTCGGGCTTGATCTGCTTGCTTACATTTGGATTAAATGTCGGACGATTTGCGAGCGCGAGAATTTCGCCGGTGTGCGGGTTCTCGACAATCACTGTACCCGAGATCGCCTGCGTGTCGTGAATCGCCTGCTCCAATTCCTTTTCAGCGATGTACTGAATGTTCTTATCGATAGTCAGGACGATGTTGTCGCCGGGATCTGGCTGGGTTGCGATGTCTGAGAACCACTGCTTACGCGCATCAACGGAGATGAACATCTTGCCGGGCTTGCCCCGGAGTTCATCGTCGTATGCATGCTCAATGCCGCTGAGACCGCTGTCCTCCATGCCGACCGACCCGAGCACCTGCGCGGCAAGATCACGCGCGGGATAGAAGCGTTTGGGCTCTTTCTGGAAATGGATGCCCTGCAGCTTGAGCGAGTTTATGCGCTCGATCGTTTCGTCGTCGGCCTTGCGCGCGACCCAGCAGAACGTTTTGTGCGCGCGGCAATCGGCGAGGACAACGTGGTAGTCTTCGCCGGTGATTCGGGTGATGAGTGCGATTGCGGTTGGGAGATCTTTGACTTCCGTCGGAACGGCGAATGCGGAGTCGACCATCACCGACATCGCGAGTTCGTGGCCCGAGCGGTCGTAGATCACGCCACGCTTGGCGGCGAGCGGAATGGCACGTTGCTGCTGGTGTCCGGCTTGCTTGACGAATTTTCCGTAGCTGAAAACCTGGAGGTAGATCAGGCGGCCGCAGATGGCGACGCACCATAAAGCAAGTATCGCGCCGAGAAGATAGAGGCGAGAGTTCTTTGAGAGCCTTGAGTCAGTAGCGGACATGGGAACCTGTCGTTCTGGGTGGAGTGTGCCGGTGAGCAAAGCGAATCGGCATACGGAGTTGAAAAGCCTGCCTTGAGGCGAAAGCCGAAAGGATCCCTACCGCTCGTGCAACTGCCAGCGAACGGCAGCCAAGCTTCGCTCGGCGGACAGCCGATGACGGCTGTCCCCACATAAACCTTTGGGCGGGCGAAGGCGTCCACCCCTACACAAACTATTGCGCTACCACCATCACAGGGGTATTGCTCGCCATGACCGGGCCTTGCGTCTCCGCGGCGTTCCCTTCCATGCGGATGACTTGTCCCGGCTCCGGCGGCACTAAGCCCATGCGGCGGGCCAGCAGATCGATTCGTTCCGGATCACGCAGCGACGCGTCTTCGAGGCGCAGAGCGTGATTCATCTCGGTAATCACGGCAAGTTCGCGCTTGGAGGATTCGATCTGGTAGCCGTACTCGATGGCCTTGAAGTGCTGCCAGGCATAAGTGAAGACGAGCAGGAACAGAAATGCCATGGCGGTGCAGAACTGCTTCATCTCGCGGTTGCGCCGCGGGTCTTCGACTTTCACCAGGCGCGAATTGTCGATCGCCTTGGCGAAGTAGATTTCTGGCGTGCCTGTCCAGAACGAGCGCCGTTCTGCCGCCGGAATCGCACCACGCATTGTTGCCGCCGCAGCCGCCATTTATGCCGCCCCCTGGTAAGCCGGATCGATTTCCGTCACTGGGACCTGCATCGTGAAGATCTCGTGCAGTTCCTCCGTGATTTGCTGCTCTGCCAATACCCCGACCCGCTCCGCCGTCTTCATCAGATCGTTGATCAGTGTGCCCGTGTACATGTCTGCAACCTCAAATTGGATTCCTACCACGGAACCCAGTGAAACCAGATGTCAGCTTTCAGCTAACTTCTTGCGCTCCAGCGGATCTTTGTCCGCTTGGTTCAAATCTGATCTGTTAGGCCCGGCACTGCCATCACAGCTCGTGCCGGGACTCCGGCAGGTTTTCCGGAGCTAAACTTCTTGGCGTCGTCCGACCAGGTCCGACGCGCTTCAAACTCTCTCCGCCGCCCGCAATTTCGCGCTGCGGGCCCGCGGGTTGCGATCGCTTTCCTCTTCCGATGCCACTACCGGCTTTTTCGTCAGAATGCGGTAGTACATGTCCTTCATCGCGCCGTCGCGGAAGGCATCCTTTACGATGCGGTCCTCCAGCGAGTGAAAGCTAATCACTATGATTCGTCCACCCGGTTTCAGGATCTGAGGCGCCGCGGCCAGCAGCGCCTTCAGATCGTCCAGTTCGCGGTTTACGAAAATTCGAAGAGCTTGAAAAGTTCGCGTCGCGGGATGAATTCTGCGTTCAGCCTGATTCATTGGCCGGGCCGCGGCTGATATGACATCCGCAAGATGTGCGGTAGATCGTATCGGCCGCGACCGGCAAATGGCTCTGGCGATTCTCCGCGACCTCCTTTCCTCTCCGAATTCGTAAATCACATCGGCAAGCTGTCGCTCGTCGAGGTGGTTTACCACTTGTTCGGCGGTACGCTCGGAGTGCGGGTCCATCCGCATATCGAGCGGTCCTTCCGCCTGAAAACTGAATCCGCGCGCGGCGTTGTCGAGCTGCAGGCTGCTGACACCGATGTCGGCCAGGATGCCGGCAATCGTTCCCGGCTCGACGCCCTTCGCGATTTCTGCGAAAGATCGATGCAGAAACGTGATCTCCGGCCAATCCGGACTTTGCGGTGCCAGCTTCTTGCGCGCGATTTCCAGCGCCGCCGGATCCTTATCGAGCCCAATCAAATGTCCCGGTGCGCCGAGGCGTTTTGCGATTTCGTAACTGTGACCGCCAAGGCCCACCGTGGCGTCGATATAGGTCCCGCCACGCCGCACGGCTAAAAAGTCGATCGCTTCTTTTAAAAGAACCGGAACATGGCTCGCTCTTCCACCACCATGCCCAACCCCCTGAGGGGTGTCTGTTGATCCCTCGCCCACTAGATGCCCAGTTCGTCGAGCGTCTTCTCATCCTCAGGCGTAAACTTTTCTTCTTCGATCTCCCGTTTGAACAGCTCCAGGTTCCTGACAACGAGAAACGTCAAATTCCCCAGAACCGCTACCTCGCCCTTGATTTGTCCTGATTCCCGCAGCAACTGGGGTAGCAACAAGCGGCCTTGCCCGTCCATTTCGACCTGCTGCCCGTAGTAGTTCGTCCGATCCAGAAACTTCTTCTTCGTGGGATTGAAATTGGAGAGCCCGGCCAGCTTCTGCTCGATCCGTTCCCACTCCTCGAAGGGATACACTTGAGCAACCTTGCCATCGAGACTTGTGATGTAGAATTGTTGCCCGTATTTCTCGTCGATCACCCGCTTGAACTCGGCCGGGATTTTGAGACGGCCCTTCTCGTCGACCCGGGTTGGATGATTGCCGCGAAACATGGCGCTGATCGTGCGTTCTCAGGCGATCCGTTCTTCGTTCAAAGGAGGTAAAAGCGGCGCAAAGTATGGTTAAAGTCGGGCGATTCGGGCTGTTTGTCGTGTTGCTGGGTCGGATTTCCACCGGCTCCTCGATTTCAGCGCCTAACTCACACGGACCCTACCGCTAATGCCACTTTCTACCACTTTGTACCACATCTTATCTCTAAGTCGTTTATTGTCAAGCAGGAACTTGCAGGTGGCCGTCCCACTCCAGAACTGATTCCGGAAAATACGAAGGCTTGTGGTTAACCAATCAGACGACCACAAGGAGTTGCGTTTACACTCCTGGTTCTTTCGCTATTCTTTCGCTAAGATTTTTCTTGCTTGCCGCGACTGGCGCGGATTTTCTTGTGGAAATTTGCGCATATCCGTCAGCCGGGCGCTTTTAGGGGTGTGTTTTCGAGAGTTTCCCAGGCGTCTGATAGCACCGCCGAAGAAGAGGGGTCAACCGGGCCCAGGTGCGAAGGCCGAAGGACTCAACTAAAGAATCCTACGATAACTGCCGATATCTCAATGGGGACCTAGGGCTAGGGTTCATGCGGTCGGTTCTGCATGCCGACGTCAGCTCGCAACATTCCACCGTCGGCCCGGTGTACGGAAAGGCGATGCCGACACTCAGCAACTCCCCGGCCCAGGCATCGCGCAAGCATGGTAACCATGTCTTCGACCCGCACCACTATCATCGCGGCTGGATTGCTGCTGTTGACTCATGTCGCGATCCTGGGCGCTTTCGGCAACCATTCATTAGGGGCCGTGCTCTCCGATTTCGTTCAACTCCTGCTTGGAGTGCTGTGTGTCCTCACTTCCGTGCAGGCATTCCGGCGTTCGGGAAGCGTCGCCCGCTACTTCTGGCGATGGCTGGTGGTGTCGTTTCTGACGTGGATGGCTGCGCAATGACTGGGCACCTACATCGATCTCACTTCGAACCACTCCATCGATTTCATCGACGATTTGCTTTTCTTCGGCGCCCAGGTGCCGCTCGGCATGTTGATTTTTCTGGATCCCGATCGCGAATCCAATCACTTCGATCGCCTGCACTGGCTTGACTTCCTTCAGGTATGCGTATTCCTGGTCAGCGTCTATCTCTATTTCTCGCACGGACCCGGCAGGCTGACTACCATCGCCCTCCTCGGCCCCTTCGGCTGGACAGGCAGCCTGGCCTTTAACATCACGCTGATCGCTGCCTTCATCTTGCGCGGGTCCTTGGCCGATTCCCGCGTGGTGCGCGCCTTCTTCGGGCGGATGGCGGCTTTTCTGGTTGGCTCCGCGGTTGCCGACTCCTATGCCGACTTCGCTCCCAACAATCTGCAGTCGGGAACATGGTTCGATCTGGTCTGGACCGCGCTACTCGTGATCCCCGTTTTGATTGCGGTGACCTGGCACCAGGAGGAGTTTCCCGCCGCGCCTCCCAAGCGCGCCCACAGTTTTGCGATCAATCAGTTCTTCCCTCTGCTATACCCCTTCTTCAGCATGCTGCTGTTGGTCCAGGTGGCTCATACCCACACTGTGCTCGCTTCGGCCATTGTCGTCCTCAGCTTCGCGGCACTTTGCATTCGCGTCCTGGTAATTCAGCACCGCCTGGCGCAAGCCCAAGAGGCTCTGCAACACGAGGCCGCTCACGATGCCCTGACCGGTTTGCCGAACCGGGGCGCAATTTTTGACATTCTAGAAAAAGAAGCCCAGCGCTTCAAGCGAGGCGGTCAGCCCTTCGGCGTGATCATGGCGGACATCGATTTCTTCAAGAGAATCAATGACAACTACGGTCATCCCACAGGAGATCTCATCCTGCAACAAGTGGCCGACAAGCTGAAAGACACCGTGCGAAGTTACGACTCTGTAGGCCGTTACGGAGGAGAGGAATTTCTGATCATTACTCCCAACTGTGATCGGGACGAAACTCTTGCCAGCGCGGAAAGGCTGCGGCGATCGATCGCCGAATTGGAAGTTCCCACCACCTTCGGGGTAATTCCCGTCCGGTTGAGTCTGGGCGTGGTCTCGCCGTCCAATCGTGAGGATTGCGGTTGTTCGGTTCTGCTACGTCGGGCTGACGATGCTCTGTATCGCGCCAAGGCCAACGGCCGCAATCGCGTGGAACAAGCCTCGGAGAATCCTCTTTGCGCCGACGCATTTGTCATTCCCTCGGATGAAACCCTCCCTTGCCCCAGCTAGCTCGCACGTTTCTACTTCACAGGTTCGACGAAGACCGCGGTGCCGTATGCCAGCACTTCAGTGACGCCCTGCATGATCTCGGTCGCATCGTAGCGCGCGCCCACAACCGCGTTCGCTCCTAATTCGGCGGCATGCTGCAGCATGAGATCAAATGCCTCCTGCCGTGTTTTTTCGCACAAATTGGTAAGCAGCGTGATGTTGCCTCCGATCAGTGTTTGCAGCCCTGCGCCGATGGTGCCGAAGATCGACCGCGAGCGCACAACAATGCCACGAACAACACCGAGCGTGCGGGTCACGTGAAATCCATCGAGTTCGAACTGCGTTGTCACCATGTTGTGACTGACTGATCTACCAGCACTGTAGCCTGTCACCATAAGGAAGAATCCTCTCTAGTGGGCATAACTGTCGCCGCGTTATTCCGAACAGACTATAGCGCGCTCTGCGTCCGAGGACGAGTATTTTGAGAGTTGCGCCATCATGCACGCGACTCATTCCAATTCGGCTGTAATAAAGAATTCCTGGGACGCATTGTCATACTCAATGCGGAGCACATTGGGCTTGCAGCAGACCTGGCAGTCTTCGACATAAGACTGGCGGCGCCCCGCGGATTCATCAACCGAGGTGGCGTTCCACTCTCCGCAGGAGGCGCATTGGAAGCCGGCTTCCATGGTTGAGGAGAGCTTACCTCAGTGGCTAAAGCCGCGGCGGCGACATGAATGGCACGACTGAAGCCGCCATTCCCGTTTCCCTGTTCCCGCATCCGTCAACTTCTTGCCTATAATGACGGATCGCGATCCTCAACCTTGGAGGCTTCATGATCTCGCGGCGAAAGTTCCTGGAATTGGGCGCGACATCGGCAGGAGTCGCGGCCCTCGCTGCGCCCCGAGCGGGCGCCGGGTCGCAAGATGCTGCCCTGCCTCCTTCGATTGCGATGCTCAAGTCGCGCAAGGACGAAGCCATCCCCATCACTCGCGAGGAACGGCAGCAGCGTCAGGAACGCGCCCGCAAACTGATGACAGAAAACTCGCTGGACGCGATTGTCCTGATGGCCGGCACGTCGCTGCAATACTTCGCGGGAATTCGCTGGTGGGGCGGCGAACGGATGTTCGCATTGGTCCTGCCCGCGAAGGGGCAGGCGTTTTACGTGTGCCCCGCTTTCGAAGAAGGACGCGCGAGAGAACAAATCAAGAATGCGCCCGAAGGCGAGCATCCTGACGTGCGTATCTGGCAGGAAGACGAGAGCCCGTACCAGCGCCTGGCTCAGGGACTTCAGGAGCGAGGCATCGCCACTGGGAAGATCGGTCTTGAGGAGACGGTTCGGTTTGTCTTTGTGGATGGCACTGCGAAGGCCGCATCGCAGGCAACGGTCGCCGGTGCTACCGCGGTGACAGCCGGCTGCCGCATGATCAAGAGCTCACAAGAAATCGCGCTGATGCGGCTCGCCTCGCAGATTACCCTCGCCGCCTACGAGGCAGCCTATCGGGCGGTAAAAGACGGCATGACACAGCTTGAGCTGGAAGACCTGGTAGAGAAAGCGCACGCGCAACTTGGCTTCAAGGGCGGCGCGGATGCACAGGTGGGCGAGTTCTCTGCCTTCCCGCACGGCTCAGTGACGCCGCAAGTGGTGCGCGAAGGCACTATCGTTCTGATGGACGGAGGATGCACGGTGGAGGGATATGAGTCGGACATCACGCGAACATATGTGTTAGGGAAGGCTTCCGACAAAATGAAGAGCATATTTGACATTGTCCATCGGGCCCAATCGGCGGCGCTGGCAGCGGCCAAGCCGGGTACAGAGTGTGGATCAATCGATGCGGCGGCGCGCAAGGTTGTGATCGATGCAGGTTATGGCCCGGACTACAAATACTTCACCCACCGCCTGGGACATGGGCTTGGGATGGATGGCCACGAATGGCCTTATCTCGTTCGCGGTAATCCAGTGAAGTTGCAGGCGAATATCACGACCAGCAATGAGCCCGGCATCTACATTCGCGGCGAGTTTGGCATTCGACTGGAAGACGACATGCACATCACCGAAAATGGTGCGGAACTGTTTACCTCGCAGAGTCCCACGCTGGAGGATCCGTTCGGCCGGTAAGTACCTAAACCACAAAGGACACGAAGGTCCACGAAGGACATCTTAAACTCCCTTCGTGTTACTTCGTGTCCTTTGTGGTTTACGCCCTTTGGCTATCGGGCAAGGATCGGGCTTTGGGGGCTAAGAATATTTCTATATTCAGTTGACTTTCATGGAGCGCCGCCACTTGGCATGAAGCCAGCAGAGAATTCCCAGAGCACAAACCTCGACCGGGCCCGGCGGCATGATTTGCATCCGCCACAGATTGGCGTAGTCCATCGTCGCGACGTACACCGCCCACACCGTGCCACCGGCGGCAATCAAGCTGCCCAGATGTTCTTCCGCGCGAATACTGACGAGACCGCCGCCCTGGCTCTTGGCTCGCTTGGAAGCCTTGGGAATCTCAACCACTGGTACGAAGCGGTCCTGGGAATTGACGTAGCCTTCGCGGCCCGAGTCCCAATCGATGAAGTCGCCCTTGTCTGATCTGGCCACACTTCAAGGTGCCATAGAAAGACTGGTGCGCGCAGCGTGACTCAAGTACATGGTCCCCTGTTCCGGGCTTCAAAACAGCGCCGGAAAGAGCCTATTCGGGCACCGGCGGGCAGCCGGGGAATTCCTGAAGGTAGGTATTGCCGACATAGCCCAAGTAATCGATGCCGATCTCACTGGTAAAAAATCCGTCGGCGGTAAGTTTGCGCAGGAAGCTGAAAAATTCAATTCCCTGGCCCAGGCTCGGATCCTTCTTCGCGTTCTTTCGATAAGCGATCAGGTCGAGAATCTCTTTCTGCTGTTCCGCGGCGCAAGCGAGATAAAGCTTTTCATAACGGTCGATGCAGGTATTGTCGAGCCACATCAGGCCGCCGCCGAGCGCGACCTGGTAGTCCGTGTTCTCGCTGGTAAGCAGATCGATGAATTCCGGAGTGCCGGACTCCAATGCCCCTTTCGCTTCATCGTCCGGAGGAATGATCGCGTTGCACAGACTCTGTAGCGTTTTGAACGCGTGCGCGGAGAAGAACTTCGGCGAATAAACGTGAGTCTCCGCGGCGGCCTTCTCCGCCTTCACCATGCGGTGCACGTATTCGGCGGCCTCGAGCGGAATCACGCGCAAGACCGATCCGCCGACCGCCGCCATCGTGAGCGATTTGAGGATGTCGCGCCGTGAGATCGCCATGCTTAGGCTCCCAGATTCCCTTTCTTTGCCTGGTCGATCAAGTAATCGCAAGCCCGCCACGTAAGTGCCATGATCGTGAGCGTTGGATTCTTGTCGGCATTGGTGACGAAGCAAGCACCGTCGGTGACGAAGAGATTCTTCACATCGTGCGCCTGGCAGTACTGATTCAGGGCGGAAGTTGCAGGGTGCTCTCCCATACGGACCGTTCCAACTTCGTGGATGATGACGCCACCATCGGCGATGCCATAGGGATGAGCCGCATCTTCCTGCGTCGACGGAATGAAGGTCCCGCCAGCGGCCTCCACGATGGCGCGATAGCCTTCCTGCATATCTCTCGCCATCTTGATTTCGTTGTCGCTCCACTTCCAGTGGAAGCGCAGGACCGGGATGCCCCACTGGTCGACCGCCGAAGGATCGATCTCGCAGTAGCAATTCTCGTTGGGAATCATCTCGCCGCGGCCGGCGAATCCGATGTATGTGCCATATTTCTTCTTGCACTCCTTCTTCAGGAAAACTCCATAACCTTCGAATTCGTCGCACAGCTCATCATAGTCACCTACACCGGGCATGCCGCGCCCGCCGCCGAACTCGGTGTGATACCCGCGAAGAAAGTCATTCTTGCGATCGAATTTCCACCACGGCAGGTACATGTGCATTCCGCCCACGCCATCATGATTGTGAGCAGGCATGCGTTCGAGTTGGGGGAAATATCCACCTGCATCGCTGCCGACAGTGTCCATCAAGTTGCGTCCGATAACGCCGGCAGAATTCGCGAGACCATCGGGAAAAAGTGTGGATCTTGAATTGAGCAAAAGCCGTGCTGATTCACAGGCACTGGCAGCGACGATGAAGGCGCGTGCGTGCAGCTGCCTTTCCTCTCTCGTCGCCTTGTCGATGTAGGAAACTGCCGCAACCTTCCCGTCTTTTCCCACGACTAACTCGCGGGCCATGGCGCCGGTAATCATGGTCAGGCGACCCGTTTTCTCTGCCGGCGGAATCATCACCTGGCTCGAACTGAAATTGGAAGCCGTTTTGCATCCACGTCCGCACTGGGCACAGTAGTGGCAGGCAACGCGTCCGTTGTGAGGCTGGGTCAAAATCGCCAGCCGTGAGGGGATGCACAAGACGCTGAGCTTGTCACAGGCCTTCTTGATGATGGTCTCAGTACAGCGAGGCTTCGGCGGCGGCAGAAAAACGCCGTCGGGCGCGCTGGGAATGTTCTCCTTAGTCCCGAACACTCCTATGTACGATTCCACTTTGTCGTAATACGGCGCGACGTCTTCATAACGGATGGGCCAATCATCGCCCATGCCGTCATGCGAGCGGACTTTGAAATCCACCGGCGCCATCCGCAAAGTAATGCGCCCCCAGTGATTGGTACGTCCGCCCACGATGCGCGAACGAAACCAGCGAAACTTCGAGCCGGGAGCGGAAACATAGGGTTCTCCGTCGATCTCCCAGGCCCCATTGGGTGCGAGAAATTCGTTGTCCAGGTCGTGCCGTGCTCTCCCGCCGATTCCCGCGCCACGGTGCGGCAAGTCATAGGGCCAGACGTGTTCCTTGTAATCGCGATCGGGATCGAGGGGAGGTCCCGCCTCGAGCAGAGCGACGGTCAGGCCGCCCTCGGTAAGCACTTTGGCCGCAGTGCCGCCCGCGGCACCGGAGCCGATGATGCAAACATCGTAGGTTTTCGGCGTGCGCTTGACCTGCATGGTCCCCAGTGAAGTTCGCCCTCAGAAAGGTCGCCGCCGCGGGAGCGGCGGCGTTCGTGCATCATCGGTTCACGACCAGCGCAGCTTGCTCAGGTATTCGTAGCTGCCCTTTATGCTTTCGAGCGGCTGCTTGGGATGGTCGTGCTCGACAATGTAGTGCTTGATGCCGGCCGTGTCCGCGTGCGCGAAGATTCGCTTCCAGTCAATCACTCCGCTGCCCACCTCGGTCAAGTCCACCGTGTCACCGAAATTCTGCGCGCCACCGGACGATATCTTAGGCATCGTCTTCACGTCTTTGACGTGGACGAGCGGGAAGCGTCCAGGATATTGGTCGAAGTATTTGATCGGATCCGTGCCTGTGGTCGAGATCCAGCAGAGATCCATTTCCATCTTCACCAGATTCGCATCACAAAGTTTGAGCAGTTCGTCATAGGGTAGCTTCCCATCCGTGGGCAGGAATTCGAACCAGTGGTTGTGATATCCGAATTGCATGCCGGCCTTCTTGGACTGTTCACCGGCCTTGTTGAACTTGTCCGCGGCTTGCTTCCAGATGTCCGGGCTCTTCCGCAGGTCTTCGGGAATCCAGGGACAAATGATGTATTCGAGCCCGATGGCCTTTGAGAACTCGATGACCGAGGGAAATTTTTCGTCGAGTTCGTCGTACTGCACGTGGGTGGAAGGAGCCTTGAGACCATTCTTCTGGAGTACCGCATTCACCTGGTCCGCGGTGCGGCCGAAGTAACCGGCGAATTCCACTTCCTTGTATCCGATCTGAGCGACCTTCGCGATGGTGCCTTCGAAGTCGTCCTTCATCAAGTCACGGACGGAGTAGAGTTGCACTCCGACCTTGTTGATCTTGTGCTCGCCGGCGGCCCACAGGAATCGGCCAGGCAGCAAACTTACCGCCGCGGCAGTGCTCGCGGTTTTCAAAAACGTACGACGATTGATGGCATGAAAACTCATGACGACGTGTCCTCCGATGCTCCGTTGGGGCGGAAGTCAAATCCGGGGAGAATTATACGCGGAACTGCAAGCTCCGCCCCGCGTCAATAACGATTTTGCTTAGCCCCAGGCTGGAGTCGAGTGGAAGACCTGGGAAGAACAAAGGCGAGAAGGTGGGGCGCACCGTCCTCTCGCCCTGGGTTATTTTGAGGGGACAACTTGCAGATTGTTGTCCACTGAGAACGTGCCGGGCACGCCCTTTGCACGAATGTTTGCCAAGTCCTTGTCACCCTGATTGTCCACGACACCTTCCAGCATCACGTGGCCATTCTTGACGATAATGCGGATCGGCTTCTGCACTCCCAGAGCGTATTTTTCCAATCCTGGCGCACCGTAAATCGCTCGGTATAGCTGCAAGCGTATCCGGTCATCTGCAGAAGATGGAGGAAGCACGTCGATTTGGTTATCGACCTTCTCGACTCCCTCAATCCGTTTGACGGCATTCTCGGCGTCGGATTTCAGAGTTGGCCGCACTACCTGGCCCATCAGCGTGACTGTGTCACCATCGACTTTGAAGGCGATATTGTCGAACACGCCGAAATACGGCAGCATAAGCAACTCGTGACGGACCTCCCTGATGATGCGGTCTTCTGACTTGGCCGAAGGCTGACTGCGCTGGGTGTCTTGTGCGGCGGCGCTCAAACACAGAAGCGAAAGTAGAGTGCCAAGAGAAACAAGCGATTTGACTCTCATATTCAACCTCGCTATTGACGACTTTTAGTGGATGCGGTTCCCAGACCATTAGTTGGTCAAAAGCCTGAAGATTTTAAACCTCGAAAGAAGAAAACACATTCGGGACCGAAGGTTTGGGGAAAGAAAGTAAATTGAGGCACGCCCGAAAAAAGTTGTTGATGGATACTCAAGGAGACAACTGGCCGTTTGAAGCCATTTCAGCTGGACAGGTGAAGTCCCAATCGCAGGCCCTTCGAGTGGTCCAACAACTGAATGTCCGCGCAGTTGTTCAGAATCCAATCTGCGCCAGCCTCCTTCAGCCCCGATGCCTCGACGGTCGTCGTAAACGCAATTACTCTCGCCCCTGCTGATTTCCCTGCTCGAACTCCGGCAGGGATATCCTCCAGCACGACGCACTCCTCCGCCGGAAATCCCAGGACGGAAGCCCCTTTCTGGTAAGGCTCTGGATGTGGCTTCCCGTGTTGAATGTCGGTTGATGTAATCATCTTCCGCGGCAGCGGAAGCCCGGCCGCTTTGATGCGGACTTCGGCCAGCGGCCGTGTGCTGGAAGTCACGATCGTCCACCGGTCCTCGGGAAGGCTGGCAAGCAGGTTGAGTGCGCCGGGCAAGGGGACCACACCCTCCAGGTCTTCGATCTCACGCCGCTCGACCTCACGGTTCTCCACCTCGTGATCGACGTTCGGGAGATACTCGCGCACCGTGGTCAGGCTGGGGCGGCCGTGCGCTCGAGCTACCACCTCCTCGGGATTGAAGCCGTGCTCTATGGCCCATCGCCGCCACACGCGCGCCACGGCCGGAGTGGAGTTGATCAGAACTCCGTCTAGATCGAATAGCAGTGCGGCGCAGGAGATTTCCTTCATCATACGAGACTGGCACATCCGACGTTGCCCATAGTCTTGCGATTCTAACCCACTGGATAACGAGGCTCCTCTCCTCTACACCTGGGTGATGCGAGTCACCCAACTCCGTACCCCGCGTCACCTCACATTGGTCCGATCTGTACTACAATTCTTAGTAGATCGTCGGTAGGCGTGTGCGTATGGTTTCGAAATGCGCCAATCCCGCATGTTCCGAGAAATTTCTATATCTCCACCAGGGGAAGATTTTCCAACTGACCCCTACACCCGAGGTTGAGGCAGTTGGCGGAGGCTTTCCGCCCTCGCTGTATGAGCGGTTCTGGTTGTGCGACAACTGCTGCAGGGAAATGACGTTGGTCTGGGGAGGAACCGAGGCCAAGCTTGTGCCTCTGCCGGCTGAGCCGGTTGCGCCTCCTCCGCTGGGTTCAGTGGAAGTCGAAGAGAAGGACACTCCAAGAAAGGGCACCGCATCGGCAGGATTGCACCGGAGATAAACCCGCGTTGCCGCCGCAGGACTGCCCAGAAAGCCCCCGCCGGGACAGTGCCGCCTCGCTGGCGGCAATCGCCAGGTCGGAAGACAATCAGGATTGAACGATCTTCTCCAGCGCCGGACGATTCCGGATGATCAGCGTCGATCCCTTCAGCTGCAGCAGCTGTTTTCTCTTAAATTCAGAAAACAGCCGGCTGACGGTTTCTCGCGTTGTGCCAATAATCTCCGCGATTTCCTCGTGCGTAAGCGTCAGCTTCACCTGCATCCCGCCACCGTCGTTGTTCGCCGACTTCGGGGACCAGGAGAGCAGGAGCTTGGCGAACTTCTCCGACGGCGAGGTTGCCAGGCCCAGCGTCCGAATCTCTTCGTACGCAGTGTAATAGTTCCGGCTAAGCTGTTCGGCGACGCGCAATGCCACTTCCCCGTGATCTTTCAGGAACTGCAATAGAGATTCGCGGGGAATGAAGTTGGCTTGACCTGGCTCCATCATTTCGGCTGTGACTTCATACGGCCGGTTGGAGATCACCGAGTTGAGGCCCAGCACATCGCCGGCATCCGAGAGCTTGGTGATGATGGTCTTGCCTTCGCGCGAGGAAGTGGAAAGTTTCGCCTTCCCGGCGCACAGCACGAATACGCCCCGAGGTTGCTGCCCTTCAATGAAGAGCATCGCGCCTTTGGGATACACGGCCGTCGATTTTATTTCGTTAAGTCGTTGTCCGGCATGAATCGAGAGATTGCAAAAAAGATGTTCTTCTCGTACCGAACAAGTAAGGCAATTATCAAGAATATTAAGACCGTAAGGGGCGCGCATCTCGCAGCACCTCCTTTTCGATTAGAGTGCACCTGCGCACTTTTGGGTGTGACCGCCATCACAAGCCCCTGTGATCGTGGATATGTCCTTGATCCACAATGGGATAGAACACTCTGCCATCATGAGTTAAGAGAAGCCGGGCGCGCACAAACGCTATCCCTATGAAACAATGACGCATCCGGCGGAGGGAGTTTGTGAGCCAGCTGTCGAGCCCACGTGTAGCGTCTGCTGTTGGGAAAATTTACACCGCAGCCCCACCGGCGAGGGGAGCGCTTGAACCCCTGTTTCTGCCGCGATCCGTGGCTGTGATTGGAGCCACAGATCGGCCCGACACTGTCGGACGCAGCGTCGTGTCCAACCTCCTGGAAAGCAAGTTCCCGCTCAAGATATTTCCCGTCAATCCAAGCCACCCGGAGGTCGCGGGAATCAAGACCCAGAAGCGGATTGCGGACATTGCCGGCGGGGTTGATCTGGCGCTGGTCGTAACTCCGGCGCAGACCGTGCCGCAGATCATTGGAGAATGCGTCGATGCGGGAGTGAAATCGGCAGTGGTGATTTCGGCTGGATTTCGCGAGCAAGGCCCCGATGGCGCCCTGCTGGAAGAGGAAATACAAAAAGCATCTGCAGCGCGGATCTCTGCGCCTGATCGGTCCCAACTGCATGGGGTTCATGAATCCCACGATCGGTCTCAACGCCACTTTCGCGAGGTCCATGCCGAAAAAAGGCAGCGTCGCCTTCCTCAGCCAGAGCGGCGCGTTACAGACCGCGATTCTCGACTGGAGCCAGAAGGAGCACGTGGGCTTCAGCGCGATCGTTTCGACCGGCTCGATGCTCGATGTTGGCTGGGGCGATCTCATCTACTACTTCGGCGACGATCCCCACACCAAGAGCATTCTCGTTTACATGGAGTCCGTGGGCGACGCGCGCTCCTTCCTTTCGGCGGCGCGCGAAATTGCTCTCGGCAAGCCGATCATTGTGATCAAAGCTGGACGCTCCGAGGCTGCTTCCCGCGCTGCTGCATCCCACACAGGAGCGTTGACCGGAAGTGACGACGTTCTCGAAGCCGCCTTCCGCCGTTGCGGCGTGCTGCGCGTGCAGAACATCGCTGACCTCTTCTATATGGCAGAGACTCTGAGCAAGCAGCCGCGTCCGCGAGGACCGCGCCTCAGCATCGTCACCAATGCAGGCGGTCCGGGTGTCCTGGCCACCGACGCTCTCATGGCTACCAGCGGAGAGTTGACCATGCTCTCGGCTGCGACGTTGCACGAATTGGACAGCTTCCTCTCCTCGCACTGGAGCCGCCACAATCCGGTGGACGTGTTGGCCGATGCCGACGCCGAGCGCTTCGTGAAAGCTGTCGACATCGTCTCCAAAGATCCGGCCGGCGATGGATTGCTGGCCATCATCGCGCCGCAGGGGCTTGCCGATCCCACTGCCACCGCCAAGGAGATGGCAAGATACTGCCCACACGACGGGAAAGCCGCTGCTCGCGAGCTGGATGGGCGGCGACGGGGTCGCAGAAGGAACCGCGATTCTGAATACCGCTGGCATCCCCACATTTTCTTATCCCGATACCGCCGCGCGGGCATTCACCTACATGTGGCGCTACACCTACAACCTGCGCGGACTCTATGAAACGCCCGCCATGATGGAAGGGCCTGAGCCCGCAATCGATGCGCGCAAGAAGGTCACCGAATTTGTCCAGCAAAGCGCGCGCCTCGGGACGAACCTTGCTCAACGAGTTCGAGGCCAAGCAGGTCCTCGCCTCCTACGGAATTCCTGTCGTGGAGACTCGAGCCGCCGAGAGTGAAGACCAGGCTGTCGCGGCGGCATCGGCGATCGGCTATCCCGTCGTGTTGAAACTCCTGTCGAACACCGATTGCGCACAAGACCGACGTAGATGGCGTCCGCCTGAGTCTGCAGAACGAGGATCAGTTGCGCGGCGCGTTTCGCTCGATTCGAACCGCGGTCACCGAGAAAGCCGGCGCAGAGCATTTTCTGGGAGTCACCGTGCAGCCCATGGTGCGGCGCGACGGATACGAACTGATTCTCGGCAGCACCATCGACGCGCAGTTTGGTCCCGTGATCCTGTTCGGATCGGGCGGCGTGATGGTGGAGGTCTATCGCGATCGCGCGCTCGCTTTGCCTCCGCTCAACACCACGCTCGCCCAGCGCCTGATGGAGCAGACGAAAATCTTCGCCGCTCTAAACGGAGTACGCGGACGCAAGCCGGTGGACTTGTCCGCCCTCGAGCAACTGCTGGTCCGCTTCAGCCAGCTGGTGATGGAGCAGCCGTGGATCAAGGAAATCGACATCAATCCCCTGCTCGCCACTCCGGAGCACCTGCTGGCGCTCGATGCGCGAGTCGTCGTGCACGACTCCAGCATGACTGCCGAGCGCCTGCCGCGTGCTGCGATTCGTCCTTACCCGGCGCAGTACGTTTGGGACTGGAAACTGAAAGATGGAACTCCGGTCACGATCCGCCCCATTCGGCCCGAAGACGAGCCGCTCATGGTGCAGTTCCATCACACGCTCTCCGAGCGCAGTGTGTACCTGCGGTATTTCTGCTCGCTAAGTCTGAGCACCCGAGTCGAGCATGAGCGGTTGGTGCGCATCTGCTTCGGCAGCTACGACCGCGGTTTCGCGTTAGTGGCGGATCGCAAGAATCCCGTGACCGGACAACATGAAGTATTAGGCGTCGGCAGATTCAGCGCCATCAATCGTGGCGAAGCCGAGGCAGCCGTGCTCGTTTCCGATCAATGGCAGGGGCGCGGACTCGGTACCGAACTTCTCGCCGGAGTGGCGCGCGTCGCGGGCGAAGAGAAGTTCAAACGCCTCTCAGGGGAAATCCTGCGCGACAACCTGGCCACGCAAGCGATTTTCAAGAAAATTGGATTCAAGCTGCGGGCGATGGAAGATCCGTCGTCGGTGTCGGCGCTGCTGGAACTCTAGCTTTCAACGCTGAACCGAGAAGACGCCACAAAACCACACTTTTACGAAGCGTGGGAGAGCGGCGCTTTAGCGCAGCGTGCAATGTCGCAAGATGTTGGGCTTCAGCCAGGCTAAGCGATCGATGCCGGCTTCGTGATCTCCAACTGCGGCTCGAACTTCAGCGTAGTGCCCAAGGCCCGGGAAACCAAGCACAACTTCTCGGCGCGCTTGAGCAGATCCAGAGCACGGTCGCGCTCTTCCGCTGAAGCGATCTTCAGATTCGGACGAACCACAATCTGCGTGAAGCTGTAGCCGGACTCGGCTTTGCGCACCGTGCCGCTGGCTTCCACCTGCAGATCCGTGAAATCGAATTGTGCTCCGCCAGCAATTGCCCGCAGCGTCGTCGTGTAACAACCAGCCACAGCAGCCAGCAGAAGTTCTTCAGGCGTCCATCGGCCTTCCAGGCCGCCGAATTCCGTGGGTGCAGTGAAGTGGATCGCGTTGGGGGCAGAATCGGATTTCGCCAACCCAGTGCGTCCGGAGGTCCACCATGCGGCTACTCGATATGCGTGCTCTTCATTCATGACTCTCACGTCTCCTTGATCTTTTAGGCTGGACCGGATCAACCTGCCAGCTTCGATTAGCGCTTGGCAGGCGGTTTAGGCTGCACCTTGTTTTGGAGAAATGGCGCGTTCCCGCTCGATTCTCTCGATCTGGGCGCGAAGCCAATTGGCCAGCGCCTCTTCCATTTCGGCCTGGCTGCCGGTGCGATACAGGTCCTCGACCGTCAGCCCCTGTTCCGTCAGGCGAATGAACCGGCAAGGAATGCTTTCCGTCTTCTGGCCTTCCGGGACAAATTGTTCGAGCAGGCAACTCTCGCACGGATGCGGACGCGCCGGATCGCAGAAGTTCGGACAAATCGGCGAATCCTCGAAGATCGCGGGGGCGCGCCAGGGACGCGTGCGGAGAACGTCCATAGCCACCATCTTCCAAGAAGCCCAACTCAAACTTGAGAATATCGAGAATGTCACGATCGTCTTGAGCCATAGGGCACCTCAATTGCGTGTCAGGATGCCAGAGGGCCGCGAGAAAGACCGTATATCGAGTCACCGGGAATTGTGATTGGAATCACACTGAAATGCTTGCGCCTGACCGCCCCCTCACGGGATTACCCCAATTTTCGAAGAATCCCGAAATGGGCTGCGTGATCAATCGCACTTGAGATTGTGATTTTAATCACGTCGAATTCTGCGGACTTTGGCGAATGGAGGCTGCCTATAGGCCCGGCAAGACTCGATTTTGTGTCAGACCCAGCCCGACAGAGAATCACAGCCCCATGTGATTTCACTCACGCTCACGCCAGAGCTAACCACCAGTCTTGGACTGAGAACGACGAACTGGGTCTCGCGGCTCGAATGCACAGCATGGATCGGATGCGAACAAATCCCCGGTCATCACATAGGAGCGGGCGCGCGATCCCCCGCACACGGTGCGGACCGGGCACAGCCCGCACTTCCCTTTCAAACGCGAACTATCGCGCAGGGAGACGAACAGGGGAGATTCGCAGTAGACCTCGCTGAGCGATTGCCTCGTCACGTCGCCCCCGGATAGCGGAAGAAAACGGCTGGAGTAGGCCTCGCCTCGATGGTTGATGAACACCAATCCCCTACTGTCGTTGACTCCTTTCGGGAGCGCAGGTCATAACCTCGGCCTCGGTCAGCCGCCCGCGTGACTCCCGCACCCTTTGCTGCAGCAGATAACGCTGGTAGTGCTGCCCCTCGGTGGTCTTGATCTGAAAATGTACATGCCTCGAGGCCGCGTAGAGCTTGGCAAAAACATCTTCATGCTCTTCGGCGCTCAACATCTCGCCGGCTTCCTCGCGGCTGGCCGGCACGAAGAAAACGACATTCCACAACACCACGTCCAGACGCGTCAGGAGCTCAATCATGGAATCCAGATCCTGGACGTTCCGCTTCGACACCATGGTGTTCACCTGCACCGGCAGCTGCACTTCGTGACACGCGCCGATGATGGTCGAGCGTGCGCCGGTGTAACCCTGGCATTCCCCAATAACGGTCATTGAGCGCCGGAGTCGATCCATGCAGCCAGAACCCCGCCCGCATCAGCCCGCATGCTTTCAGTTCGGCGATGATGCTGGCTTCGAGATTGGGCGTCGGCAGCAAGGTAAGAGAGGTACGAACCGAGCGTCGCGACGCGAATTCGATGACGGGAAACAAGTCAGGGCGCATCAGCGGATCGCCGCCAGTCAGCGCCAACAGCGGCACGTGCATGCGATGCAACGTCCTCGATGAGATGAAAAGCCTCCGCTGTTGAGAAGCGGTTGGCTTCGCGTGGCGCGCTCTTCGCCGGCCGCGCGCTGTAGCCTTCCACCCGCAGGCGCGCGTCATCTCCCAGGTCACCTGCAATGGCCGCAGCTTAAATCGTGCGTGCGGCGCTAGTCCCATTCGTCCGCGAGAACCGGCACC
Organism: Terriglobia bacterium; assembly: GCA_963743105.1. Lineage (GTDB taxonomy): Bacteria > Acidobacteriota > Terriglobia > Terriglobales > Acidobacteriaceae > Sulfotelmatobacter. Next base: position 112,721 of record CAVUOS010000040.1, on the reverse strand, counting down.
CTTCCGGCGTCGTCGCTTTTGAAGTTCCGTTCGGACAACTGCGAGGCTGTTGGCATGCCGCCCATCGTAGGACCTGAAGATCTGTCCGAGCAGTGCCGCATCGCACACCAACCGGTGATAACCATCACAATTGACTGGAGAAAACCCTGTGATTCATGTCACAGGGCCGAGTGACTTCTGCCATAGGTTCGCTTTCCTCGGCATGCGATCCTACGACTGCGAGTGAGTTCTCAGGGTACGGGACGATGGCACGATCCACTGCAATCCGTGCGCTACGGATTGTGGCAGTCAGGCAACGGCCACCCTTGCTCTGTGATATCGTGCGAACGAAAAATCTTCCTCAGGAGGAAGCTGACACGATGAAACTTATCTCTGCTTTCGAACAGGCCTTGTAGCTCTGCTGGCTTGCGGTCTGATCGCGGTCTGCGCGTCACCGGCATTCGCACAGGATGCGGCCGCAACATACAAAGTCAAAGTGCGCCATGTGCCATGGCGCCGACGGCAAGGGCCGGCAAAGATGGGCACCCGCGATTTCGCTTCGCCAGAAGTCAAGGCGGAGACTGATGCGCAGTTGACTGACATCATCACCAAGGGCAAGGCGCAAGATGCCGGCCTATGGCGGCAAGCTGAAGCCGATACCGAGATTAAGGACCTGGTCACTTACGTTCGCAGTCTGGCCAAGTAATCTCAGCAAGAAAGGCGGCCGACAACGGCCGCCAGCAAAAATCGCTTGATTCTGAAGAAATTGGCGGGTGAGAGCATGTCCACGCGAACAATACGGAATCTTTTTGCGCCTGGAGTTGCCCTCACCCTTCTTTTAACGGCGGGCAGCGCTCCACGCCGCGTCCAAGAAAGACCCTGCCAAACCCAGCAGCCGACGAATGTCTCGCCTGCCACAGCGACGCCACTCTGTCGCACGAAGTCAACGGCAAGACTGTCAGCCTGCATGTCGATCCTCAGGCGTTTAAAGATTCCATCCATGGCAGCATGTTCACCTGCGTGGATTGCCACACGGACGTAAAGAACTCGGCGCACGAGACTCCTCCGCAGCGAATCACTTGCGCCACCTGCCACGCCGACGAGCAGGCCGCCTACGAGCGCAGCTTCCACGCCAAGGCTGTCAAAGGCAGGAACGACAACGCAGCCACTTGCGTCGACTGCCACGGAAGCCCGCACGAGCTGCTGCCGGCGAGCGACCCTAAGTCGCGCGTGCATCACAGCAATATTCCTGCCACGTGCGGAGCCTGTCATAGTCAGAAGTTTGTGATGGACGGAAGTGGGCTGCGTGTCCAGACCGTGGCCTCCTATGAGCAGAGCGTGCACGGACATGCGGTCGCCAACGGATCCGAGAAGGCGGCGGTCTGCACCGATTGCCACGGCACGCACGAAATTCTCGACGCCAAAGATTCGAAGTCTCCCATCTTCAAATTCAATGTGCCGCCTGACCTGCGGCAAGTGCCACGACCACGATCTCGAAAGAATTTCAACAAAGCATTCACGGGCAGGCCATCGCCAAGGCCAACTGGCAGGCGCCGGTGTGCACCGATTGTCACGGGATCCACTCGATCAAGGCGCACACAGATCCCAACTCTCCGGTATCGGCGCAGAATGTCGCGCAGGCCACGTGCGCGCGCTGCCACGAAGGTATGCGGCTCTCGCAGGAGTTTGGCGTCGAAGGCCGCCGCGAGACCACTTATTTGGCCAGCTACCATGGGCTAGCTTCGCGGGGAGGCTCGCAGGTAGTGGCCAATTGTGCCAGCTGCCACGGAACGCACAGCATCTTTCCCTCGAGCGATCCGCGGTCTACGATTCATCGCTTCGAATCTGGCGCGGACTTGCGGGCAGTGCCATCCCGGAGTTACCGAGAAATTTACTGCCGCCAAAGTGCACGTCGACGCTCCGCTCTCCGCAGATATTGGCAGCAAGGCGGTTCGCTGGATTCGTAACATGTATCTCGCCCTGATCTTCATCGTCATTGGCGGCATGCTGGCGCATAACTTCATCATCTGGCGCGCCAAAGCGATTGCGCGGCGCAAGCTCGAACATCGCTTCGTGATGCGCATGCCACTGCGCTTCCGCTGGCAGCACGCCGCTCTGCTCACCAGCTTCATCCTGCTCGTGCTTACCGGCTTTGCGTTGAAGTTCCCGGATTCCTGGTTCGCCTCGATGCTCTCGCTGGGCGAGCGCATGCGGCATTTGCTGCATCGCGTCGCCGCCGTGGTACTGATCAGTGTCAGCATCATTCACCTCTTCGACCTTTTGCTGACGCGCGAAGGACGCCGCCTGGCACGCGATCTCTTCCCCACGCTGGATGACGTGAAGGGCGCATGGCAGAATCTCTCGTACTATCTGGGCTTCTCGCGTATCAAGCCCGACTTCCCGCGCTTCAACTACGCGGAGAAAGCGGAATACTGGGCGTCTGGTCTGGGGCATGTTCGTGATGGCCGGAACCGGCATCATGCTGTGGGCGAAAGTGTCCGTTCGGCAATCATCTGCCGCGCTGGTGGCTCGACGTCGCGACCGCCATCCACTACTATGAGGCGGTGCTGGCGACGCTCGCGATCATCGTCTGGCATTTCTACCAGGTATTCCTCGATCCCGATGTTTATCCCGATGAACTGGGCCTGGTGGGATGGCAAAATGACGCTGCACCACTATCAAGAAGAACACGGGCTTGGATCCGAATCCGGCTATCGAGATCACCGAACGACGCCGAATCAGGCGCACTGATGACGGAAGAATCCGAAGCCAACTGAGGTCAAGCATGGACACTGAGAAAGCTCCACCGCCGGCGGTGGAACCCTGGCACCGTTCGCGCATGCTGCTGCGCAATCCGGTCAGCCTTGCGGGAGTGGCGCTGGGAATCGTCAGTCTGGCCAACATTTTCATTTTCTTCCTGATCGATCAGATTGCCACCAAGCCCAGCCCTTACATCGGCATTCTTGCCTACATGGTGTCACCGGGATTCCTGATTCTCGGCTTTCTGATGATGCTCGCCGGCGTGTTGCTGGAACGGCGCAAGACATCTCGCCCCCCAAGCTTTTTATCCTCGCATTGATCTGAACGATCGTGCTCAGCGCAGCGCAGTCATTTCATTCGTTACGTTCTTACTCGTCTTTGTGGTCGTGAGCGCTGCCGGTAGCTACAAAGCGTACGAATTCACCGAGTCGACATCTTTCTGCGGACAGCTCTGCCACACGGTGATGATTCCCGAATATACGGCGTACCAACTTTCTCCGCATGCCCGTGTGGCGTGTGCGGAGTGCCACGTGGGCGCGGGAGCGACCTGGTTCGTGAAGTCGAAGCTTTCGGGCAGCCGGCAGGTGTTTGCCACCATATTCAACACCTTTCCTCGCCCGATTCCTTCTCCCGTCAGAAACCTGCGTCCGGCGCAGGAAACCTGCGAACAGTGCCATTGGCCGAAGAAGTTCTACGGCGGCCAACTGAAAGTCTTCTCGCACTACGGCAGCGACGAGAAGAACACTCTCCGTCAGATTCGCATGCTGATCAAGACCGGCGGCGGAGATCCCGCCACGGGCGCGCCCGAAGGCATCCACTGGCACATGAACATCGGCAACAAGATCGACTATGTCGCCGCTGATGACAAGCGCCAGGTGATCCCCTACATCCACGTCGAAGACCTGCAGGGACGCGTCACCGAGTACTACGCGAAAGATTCAACCCTAAACAAGGATCAGATCGCGAAGTCTCCCCGTCACCACATGGACTGCGTCGACTGCCATAACCGTCCCACGCACATCTACGTTCCGCCGGATCAATCGGTGGATCAGGCACTGCTGGCCCGCCGCATCGATGCTTCCCTGCCCTTCATCAAGCAAGAGGCCGTCACCGTTCTGGCGGCGACGTACAAGACCAACGATGAAGCGTCGCGGTCCATTGCCAGCGGCCTGCAGGGTTTCTACGAAACGAAATATCCAGACGTGGCCAAGACCAAGCAGCTAGAGATCCGCAACGCAGTCGCCGAAATTCAGCAGATCTACAGCCGCACTACTTTTCCGGAGATGAAGCTGAACTGGCAGACGCATCCCAATAATCTCGGGCACTATTACTATCCAGGATGTTTCCGCTGCCATGACGGCCAGCACGTCAGCGCGGACGGCAAGAGTCGATCAGCAAAGACTGCAACCAGTGCCACACCGTCATGTCGGAAACCGAGGGCACCGCCACCGCAGCGGCGCCCCGCACCGACATTCCAGCATCCCGTCGATATCGGCGATCTGACGCAAGTCAATTGCGCCGATTGCCACACCGGCGGCACCGGGCCGTAGAATCCACTGTTTCACCATTCCGGCGCAAGGTGCGCCTGTGACTAGTTGGAAATCCCTACAACCTTGCGGCTCGAAGAATGATTCTCGACCGCTTTAATCATGAAATCGGCAACATCCGCGCGCGAGACCCTGAAGCCGAAAAATGGCAGATGCTCTTCGCGCACGCGATACTTTCCGGTGAACGCCTTGTCCGTCAGTTCCGGCGGACGCACCATCGTCCAGTCCAGTTCGCTCTGCACAAAGATCCGCTCCATGGCCGAAGTATCGGCGACGACCTGCGAGAGAAACAACCGGCCGAGAAGGTAAGCCGGAGGCAGGACGGAGTTCTTGAATAGAAAAGCTACTGACTCCACAACCGCGCGTTTGACCCCGGTCCGCGGCATGGCGGTCGTCAGCGCTACTGCGAATCGTTGGAGCAGGTTAGCGTCAGCTTTTGAAATCGGCAATCTTGGACCAAGCGCCGACAGAACTGCGTCGTGCCTCTGAATCGTGCGTTCCAGCTCGGCGGGATCCAGAACATCTCCCAGCCTTACGTTGATACGATCCTTGAACCCGTTCAGTCGCTCCGCTGAACGAACGAGTGCGGTCACAGAATGACCGCGTTCCAATGCCTGGCGGACAATCTGCAATCCGGTCCCGCCGGTTGCACCCAGCACAATCAGTTTCATCATTCCCTCCCGCCTCACCGAAACTTTCATATTGGCTATAGATAACTATACTTACTAAAGGATGCTATAATTTTGGGACTTTGCCAAAGACGAAAAAGCGTCCCTACAAATCCCTGGTGCGAGAGCGCCAGGCGGGCGATACCCGCCGGCGGATTGTTGAAGCAACGCGGCAACTCCTCCATCGCGAAGGCTATGCCGGAATGACCATTGAGGCGATCGCCCGTCGAGCCGAGGTCTCCGCGCAAAGCGTGTACGCCATCTTCAAGTCGAAGACGGGCGTTCTCATCGAATTGCTCGATCAATCCACGTTCGGGCCGGAATACGAGGAAGCGGTACAGCGGGCGCTGAGTGCAACTGATCCTGAGACTCGGTTGCGCCTGGCCGCCCCGATTGCCCGGCAGATCCACGACGCGCAGAGTGCAACCTTTGATTTGCTCCGAGGCGCGGGTGTGGTGGCGCCCGAGTTGGCAAAGTTAGAAGAGCAGCGAGAGTGCCTGCGCTATGAAAGGCAGGAGCGGATGATCATCTCTTTGCGAGATGCTAAGCGCCTTCGACCGGGTCTGGACTACACTACTGCCAGAGATATTTTATGGATGCTTACCGGCAGAGACGCATACCGGATGCTGGTTCGCGAGCGCGGGTGGTCTTCCCAGAAATACCAGGACTGGCTCGCTGATACGCTTGTTAGTTCGCTACTCTCATCAGAAAACTCCCCTGCAGGTCGGGTCGAAGCTCGCTTACGCCAGAAGAAGCATCCAATCTCCGACTAAGGACTTCTCCCAGCTCATCAAAGTTCTTCCGGAAGTCCCGGAAAGCCATGGCGCAGCATAACTTGCAGCTTGACTAACGCCCCAAAATGCGAGACGCTCAGCGACACTTCCCCCACGCCTTGGGAATTGTGCGCTTGGAACCCACACTATCTTCGCTGATTGCGGCTGCCGAAACCGGCGACAGTTCCGCCAGCGAATCCCTGTTCAGCACCCTCTATTCCGAATTGCATCGCCTGGCGAAACGCGAACTGGCGCGCCGCGGCGGGGGCGTTAGCCTGAGCGTGACCACACTTCTGCACGAAGCGTATCTCGACATGGCGGGAAGGGCCGAAGCGCGGTTTCCCGATCACGCCCGTTTTATGGGATATGCAGCCCGAGTAATGCGCGGCCTGATCATCGATCATGCCCGCAACCGGCAGGCTCAGAAACGCGGCGGTCAGTTCGAAATTACCTCATTCGAAAACGAGAACGTCGCCGAAGTCCCCGATGGAGGCGAACTCACCAGGATCAGCGAAGCGCTCGACAAGCTCGCGACGGTGGATGCCGAGCTTGCCGAGTTCGTAGATCTCAAGTTCTTCTGCGGGTTCTCCTTCGCCGAAATTGCCGCCATGCGCAACCTGTCAGAGCGCACGGTACAGCGAAAATGGGACAAAGCAAAAATCTATCTCCATCGCGAATTACGCACCGATCTACTGTGAGGTCAGCATGTCAATCCTGAGCCCGGAACGATGGAGCGCCCTGAGCCCATATCTGGATAGAGCGCTCACTCTCTCGGAAACGGAACGCGTCGTTTGGCTCACAGCACTACGCGCCGAGAACCCAGACCTCGCAGGGCAGTTGCAGGAACTCCTGAGCGAACACCAGGCCGCCCAACAGGAAGCATTTCTGGAAACGGGTCCGATTACGCTCTCGGATAATCCTGGCCTGGCCGGCCAGACTCTCGGTGCCTACCGCCTGGTCTCTCCGATTGGCCATGGCGGCATGGGCACCGTCTGGCTGGCAGAGCGCAGCGATGGTCGTTTCGAACGCAAAGCTGCGGTGAAGTTTCTGAGCGCGGCTCTGATCGGCCATGGGGGCGAAGAAAGATTCAAGCGGGAAGGCGCAATGCTGGGGCGGCTCTCGCATCCCAACATCGCCGAGCTGCTTGACGCCGGAGTGAACTCTGCTGGGCATCCTTACCTCGTCATCGAATACGTTGAAGGTAAGCCTGTCGACCTGTACTGTGACCAGCGCAAGCTGGACGTGCGCGCGAGAATTCGTATCTTTCTCGATGTGCTCGGAGCCGTGGCACATGCCCACGCGAACCTGATCGTTCATCGCGATATCAAACCCTCAAATGTGCTGGTCAGCCACGATGGGTTTGTGAAATTGCTCGATTTCGGAATCGCCAAGTTGCTGGAGGGCGAGGGCCAGCAGGGTGCCGCGACTGTACTCACACAAGAAGCAGGATCGGCATTCACACCCCAGTTCGCCGCTCCCGAACAACTCACCGCCGGCGCGGTGACAACTGCGACAGACGTATATGAACTTGCGGTGCTGCTCTTCGTGTTGCTTACTGGGCAGCATCCCGCGGGCGCGGGCGTACATTCTCCCGCCGACCTGGTGAAAGCCATTGTAGAGACTGAACCGCCGCGGGCATCGAACACCATTGCTTCGGATGCCGGCACCACCGCGGCGCCGAACCGGGGCACGACTCCAGACAAACTGCGGCGTCAACTGCGCGGCGACCTGGATGCGATCCTGCTCAAGGGGCTGCGGAAACAACCCGCCGAGCGCTATAGCACTCCCGATGCCTTCGCCGAAGACCTGCGGCGGTTTCTCGCAGGTGAACCCGTCATTGCGCAACCGGAGAGCACATGGTATCGGACGAAGAAGTTTATCTCCCGGCGCCGCTGGGCAGTGGCGTCAGTTGGCGCGGTTGTGCTCGCGTTGGCAGCAGGCTTGAGCGCCGCCTTGTGGCAAGCCCATGTCGCGAGGCGCCAAACCCAGGTCGCAACCGCTATGGAGAAATTCCTGGAAGATATCTTCCGCGCCAACAGCTCTTTCCAGGACGACCCGGCAAAAGCTCGGCAAACGACAGCTCGCGAATTGCTCGACATCGGCGCACGCAAAATCGACGATGAGCTGGCGGGAGTGCCACAGGCGAAATTCAGAATCCTGGACACCCTGGGGAACATGTACTTCGATCTCGGCCTCAGCGATCAAAGTGTAGCCATGCAGCGGAAGCGCATCGATCTAGCCCGGAAGGTCTACGGTAACAACTCAGTGGAACTGGCCGAAGCCCTAACCGACCTCGGGAGCGCGCTGCACCAATCAAGCTCAGTGGGTGAGAGCGAGGGCGTACTGCTCGAGGCCAAGCGCATCCTGGACCAACGGCGGGATTTCAGCTCGCTACAACGGGGAACTCTGTCCTTAAACCTTGCGCAGCACTATGAAAGCTCGGACATGCAGAAGGCCCTCGACTATTCGCGTCAGGCAGTCGATGTTTATCGCAAGTACCCTGGTGAGCCGAACCTGGCCGAAGCGTTATATGTGGAAGCCATTCAGCTCACCACTATGGGACAACCTCGCCAGTCTGAACCGCTGCTGAAGGAGGCGGTTCAGTTGTCGATCAAACTGGATGGAGATCCGAATGCCAACTTACCGCGCTTTTATGCCTACCTGGGTCAGAATCAACAAGAGTTAACGGAGTTCGCCGGAGCTGAGGAGAGTCTTCGCCGCGCGCTTCTGGCTGCTCGCAAGATCAATGGGGAAGAGCACATTGACACGCTCGAGACAGAAATGCGGCTGGGCATATTCCTGGGTGCGACGTCGCGCACCGCGGAGGGTCTGCAGCACATCGAGCGCGCGAAACAGATTCTGCTCCGCACGCGCGGCGCGGAAGATCCCTTTTTTGCGCCCCAGGTATTTCTCGAGTATGGACGAGCCTTGGCCAATGCGGGTCATTGGGAAGAGGGATTGGCGTACGTTCTTAAGGCGGTGGAAAACCGCCGCAAGAACCGTCCCGGCACTCGCTATCTTTCCCAAATGCTTCAACTGCAGGGGTCGATCCTGATCGATTTGGGCCGTTACGCAGAGGCCCAGCGTGTCTTGGATGAGGCCGACGAGATCGCCAAAAAAGTCAACTATCCCACCGCTTATATGGCCGCGAATGAACGAGCCCGCCTTCTGATCGCCACCGGTCAGGCTGGAAAAGCAGACTCTGCACTCGACGCATTCCATCCCTCAACTCCGGTCCCTGGCGCTTTGGAACTGGACTCGTGGAGGGTGCACGTGTCGAGAGCAGAGAACGCCCTTGCGCGTGGTGATAATGAGGTCGCGGCGCAATTGGCGGCAACGGTCTTGCAGGAGCTTGCAGCCACCAATGCTCGGGACTATGTCAAGTGGCTCGAGGCTCGTGCCGCCTTTGTCCAGGGCCGGGCGGACTTGCAGCTTGGGCACCCACGCGAAGCACTGCCGTTGCTGCAACGCGCTGTCGAACTGCGGCAGGCTACCGTTGACGCGGTGAGTCCCATGTTGGCCATGGCCCAGATCGGCTTGGCTGATTGTTATCTCGACTTAGGGGATAGCGCCAAGGCCGTCGACCTGGCCGGGGCCGCGAAACAGGCGCTCGGCTCTCATCGCGAAGTGGGCACGCAGTATCTGCAGCCTCTTCAGAACCTCGAAAGGCGACTCCCGCAGGTAAGCCTCACGGCAAAGCACGGGTGACGGCACCCACGAGCTAAACTTTTTGTTTCATGCTGTCGTGTTTTCTCCTGCCTTTCCGATCTCCTTATTAGACAGCCGGGCCTCTCTGGCCACATCGGGGAGTGGCCGAGAGGCACCGGAACCACTTGGGAGGAGATGGAGTATGAAGCTCCTAGGCAAGACCCTTGCACTTGCTGGAAGCACCTTGTTATTGGGGTTCGTCGCTCATGCGCAAATGATCGACAATACTCAAGCCACAAACGCGGCGGGCGCCGGGATTAACAAATCACTTAGCGATGAGGTCGGCGCCGGACGCGGCAGCATATTGATTCCGAACTCGTCCCTATACCTTATCAACCGAGATCCGTTCCGCTCCATTCGCCGCGGACGCCAGTTGTTCCAACGAAAATTCACGCAGGCGCAAGGGCTCGGGCCGAATGTTGGCGACGGCGTCGGCGATCTCAACACCAATATCGCGATCGGCGCGGGCCTTTCCGACAGTTGCGCGGGCTGCCACAGCCGTCCCCGCGGCTCGGCGGGTGTCGGCGGCGATGTTGTAACCCGTCCCGATAGCCGTGATGCCCCGCACCTGTTCGGTTTGGGTCTGAAGGAAATGCTCGCCGATGAAATGACCACGGACCTTCGCGCCACTCGTAATCTTGCTGTCAACCGCGCGCAGACTTGGAAACGGCCGATCACCATGTCACTTTTCACGAAGGGTGTGCAGTTTGGCAGCATCACTGCCAAACCCGACGGTACGGTGGACACGTCAAAGGTCGTTGGGGTCGACGCTGATCTGCGGATAAAACCGTTCTTCGCCGAAGGATCGACCATCTCGATCCGCGAGTTTGTCGTTGGCGCCCTTCACAAAGAGATGGGGCTCGAAGCTTCCTCGGACCCGGACCTGACGGCCGCCAGTTCCGGCGGACGCGTGGTTACACCCTCCGGCATGGTGCTCGATGGATCGAAAGACAAAATCAGTCCGCCGCCTGCTCCGGATGCGCAGAATGGAAACGAGATCGATCCGGCGCTCGTGGATCACCTCGAGTTCTATCTTCTGAACTACTTCAAGCCCGGCCACTACCGGCAGACTGACACAACCGAACGCGGACGATATATCTTCAATCGCATTGGGTGCGGCTCTTGCCACATTGCAAACATGACAATCAATCATGATCGCCGCGTTGCCGACGTCGAGACCAACTACGACACGGTGAACGGAATGTTTAATAACCTTTTCGCCACTCCCAGCGCCCTCCTTTACACGGAGGATGACGGCAGCGGCTATCCTCTGCTCAAAAAGCCGCTGGGAAGCTCGTTCGCGGTGAAAGACCTCTTCACCGATTTCAAACGCCACGACCTGGGCGCCAACTTCTACGAGCGCAATTGGGACGGCACGTTGCAGACGCAATTCCTGACCCGGCCCCTGTGGGGCGTCGGCAGCACAGGACCTTATGGCCACGATGGTCGAAGCATGACTCTGAACGACGTGATCCTGCGCCACGGAGGTGAGGCCTTGCAGTCGCGTAATGCATTCGCCGCGCTGCATCCAGGCGCTCAGGATAGTCTCATCGCGTTTCTGAATTCACTGGTCTTGTTCCCTCCGGATGACACCGCATCCACGCTCGATCCGAAGAATCCAGCGAAGCCGAACTTTCCTCAGTACGGCCATGGCAGCATCAAGCTGACGGTTCTGTTTAACGATCCTAGCGATCCAGAATAACTGGCCATCGCAGACGGCCCTGGAATTCTGCTCTGGATTCCGGGCCGCCTAGTCGAGCCCTGGCTTCCGAGTCCTGAGTTTTTTCCAGTGGGGTATTTTGCGTCATTAATTCCGGGTACCCCCCTCTACCGGTCCTCTGGAATCACGGGTTTGGCGCGAATCCAGGAATAAATTCTTGGCCTCAATACTTTGCGGGCAAAATCTTGAAAATGCTAGGCTTAGTCTGAACGTGCCTCGCACATCTTTCTCGGTAAAGTTCCGCAAACTATTCAAAACATTTAACTTGCTCGACGTTTTCTGTGAGCAATCCCCGCAAAATCTTGAGGTGCCTAGATTTACATGCAAAATATTGTTTTCAAATAACTTAGCTGGATCGGGTCGCAAGTCCTGAATCCGAAGTCCCGAGCCAATACTATGTCGCGAATTCCGCGCTCTCTGCCTGTGGGCGATACCATGATCGGATGTTGAGGCTGTGGAACGCAAGGTCAGATGTCACACATCGCAAACATCGGCCTGTGGAAAAGTGCAGGAGAGCGAATCTCGGATTGGGATAGATTTTCTTTTCGGGAATCGCGTGGATAGGAGGTTCCGTGCGTGGAATCTCGTCCTGTCGGCAGTCGAGATATCCACCCTCCGCAAAGTGCGGAGAGTGGGGCACATCGTGGTTGCGTCAGCCGACTGAAAACCCACGTCACCCGGCTCTCAATGACCAAGGTGAGCCGGGCCGGTAGATTGATGCGAATCAGGACGGCGGGGTGAAGAGAGATGGAGTGGTTCAATTCCCCAGGGGATGTTGGCAACGGTCAGCGGCTAACGGAAATAGATCTCAGTCCGCTCACCGGCTGTTATTCGCTTCGACGTATGGCCTTGAGTGTGCCGGATCCCAGAATCATGCTATCGGCGAGAAAAGACTCCACGGCCAGATTCCTGCCAATTCCGATCATACTTCCAGGAAGTGAACCCGGCCTCTTTCGAGGCCGAGTAGGACCCGGAAAACTCTACAAACCCCTATAGCTGACCGTCACGGTTTTCGATCCGCGCGCGGGAACCGGAACCACATAGGTCATCACGGCGGTACCATCCGTGTTGATCACCGGTCCAATGACGTGGTTTGTAAAAGGCGTGCAAGGGGCCATCGCAGCGGAAGTGTTCCGTATGAAGCCCAGGTACGTGAAGGGCGAAGTGCCAACGTTTTGCAGAGCCAATCCATACGGAACGCCGCGTCCCACGGACTCGTAGATCATGGCGCTGTTAATGGTGGCATCCAACGTATTCAGGGTGGTGCCGTCTGCATCGATATCCGCGAAACGGGAGAGTTGTACTTCACGGTTCGCCGCGGTGTTGTTCTTCACTGTCATCGTCACTTTGATCGACGAAGTCGCTGGCACCTGGGTGATGGTTTGGGTGAACGTCCAGATCCCATCACTGGTATTGCGGGCAATTTTGACGCTATTCGCCGTTTGACTCAAAAGGACAGGAGGGTTCCAGTTCGGAGTATCACCCCCGGCGGCATAGTCGAAATACTCCGTGTTGGAATTGATGTCACAGATGCCATAGCCCTCGCCACCAAAAATATGCTGCTGACCCGCTGGTGTATTGACGCCGAGGACATTGCCGTTCACGGTGACACAGTAGCCTAGAAACGTATTGTCAGAGCCCGAAGAGAAATTGTACGAGCAAACAACAGTCGCCTGCGGACTGAGGGTCGACGCTTGCTTGTCGGTCTTTTGTAGTTGATTGTTATCGGCGGCCATGCTGATCGTTGCAGAAAAACTGACGAAACAGAGGGCCAAGGTATTAACTGCAAGGCAGAACTTCTTCACAAACAATCTCCTATCTTACTTATCTGTTTTTCGCCACCGGCGAGGGCTGTGCGGCCCAGCGTGGTGGCTGCGAGATACTGGCCGAAATCTCACATTGTGCCAATGGCAAACCAATGAAGGTTGTCTTAAATCTGCATGCAAATGCGAAGTTACAAAAAACAGACAACTCGATTCGTGACGCTTACATAAAATGACATCTTCTGCCGATGGGAGGTCAGCCAGATGGCAGCGAATGGCACTATTTCTTCGGACTCCATCAGGTTTGGCGAGGAATTTGAGTTCGATCCCGGAGCATATGAGCTCCGGAGGGCAGGCCAGTCCATCAAACTTGGACGTACCCCCATGACACTGCTGCTCCTGCTGGTTGAGCACCGTGGCAGACTGGTCAGCCGCGAGCAGATCATTGAAAAGGTATGGGGCAAAGGCGTTTTTATCGACACCGATAACGGCATCAACGCCACGATTCGGAGAATCCGCCAGACTCTTGAAGACGATTCCGAGCAGCCGCGTTTTATTCAAACGGTGATCGGGCGAGGTTATCGCTTCATAGCAACAATCGAAGATACCGGTTCCCCAATACCTGAAATTCCGACAACAGCACCGGCACCTGACTCACAGATTGACGAAAAGAAATCTCTGCACCGAAATCTGCGCGGCACTGTGAGCTTGGGAGCAAGCACTGTCGTTCTGCTCCTCGTCGTGGGGATCGTGAGCCTGAACATCGAAAGTGTGCGCGCCCTGTTGTTCCACTCCGTGACATCCGGCGAGTCCGCAACCTCATTCCACGCTCGTCCCTCGATAGCGGTGCTCGGGTTCAAGAACCTATCCCAAAAAGAGGAAGAGTCGTGGATTTCAAACGCCATGGCAGAATTGCTGAGCGCGGATCTGGCTGCCGGACAACAACTGCGCATTATTCCTGGAGAGGACGTCGCGCGGATGAAGGTGGACCTGCCCCTGCCCGTGGCGGAGACTTACAGCCGGGATACTCTGACCAAAGTCCGCAGCCGGCTGGGCACCGATATGGTTGGGCTGGGCTCCTACTTGGCTGGTGGCAGAGACGGCGGCCAAAAAATTCGCATCAACCTGCAAGTGCAGGATGCGAGGACCGGGGAAACCGTCGCCGCAGTTTCCGAAGACGGCATCGAAGCCGACCTCGCAGAGCTAGTCTCAAGAAGCGGCCACAGACTTCGAACAGTTCTCCGCGTGAACGCTGTGACATCCAATGACGGTGCAAATGTGCGCGCTGGTTTCCCAGCGAATTCGAAGGCGGCTCGTTTTTACGCGGAGGCATTGAGGAAGTTGCGCGGCTTCGACCATCTGATGGCTTGCGACCTGGTGCGGAGTCCAATACGCCACACTCCACCGCCAATCGCAGTACGGGCGCAGAACCCGTAGAGAGCTATTAAGGCCTGATTGCGGCCCTGAAGCTGGACCCCTTTTCAAATCACTCGTTGCTTGTTGTGCGAACTCAGATTCACGACACTAGGCCTTGTCGTAGAATTTCAGCGCCATGGCTCCATGGGTAGCCGCGCCTCCTGCCCGCAACGCCGCCGCCAATAATGAGCTTTCGACAATTTCCTCGCGCGTAGCGCCGGCGCCTTTCGCAGCTTTCGTGTGAACCTCGATGCAATACGGGCATTGCGTCGTGCACGCCACGGCCAGCGCGATCAACTCGCGGTATTTCCTCGGAATGGCGCCATCCTCGCGGCCAACAATCTTGTCCAGGTTAAGCCACGCATTGAACTCCGCCGGCGCGAGCTTGCCCATTTCCTTCAGCAACCGCAGATCGGCGGGATCATGATAGTGATCAGCCATTCATTCCTCCTGAAAGATACCTGCAGCAAGATAACAGATTTGCTAAGTGTTTGAAGTTGCAGCACTTCTCAAACTCCTGTGATTCCAATCACACCCCCCTGTGAATCTACGTCCCGACATCCACCCCTTCCTTGCGGCATCCTTGATCTATCGCAGGACCACCCCAGTGGTTCCCGTCGAGATAACTGAACGGGGGATTTCATGAAGCGCAAGTTCAAGACCATGGACGCGCAACGAGGCGGTCGCCCATGTCGCTTATCGCGCTAAGCGAAGTCATCGCCATCTACCCCATCACTCCTTCGTCGCCGATGGGCGAGTGGGCTGACCAGTGGGCGTCGGAAGGCGTTCCCAACACCTGGGGAAGCGTTCCCCATGTCGTCGAGATGCAGAGCGAAGGCGGCGCGGCCGGAGCCGTGCACGGCGCGCTGCAGACCGGATCGCTGGCGACGACCTTCACCGCGTCGCAAGGCTTGCTGCTGATGATCCCCAACATGAACAAGATCGCCGGCGAACTGACGCCCGCGGCCTTCCATGTTACGGCGCGCACCCTGGCCACGCACGCGCTCTCGATTTTCGGCGATCACTCCGACGTGATGTTCTGCCGGACGACCGGATGGGCCATGCTCTGCTCCAACTCCGTGCAGGAAGCCATGGACCTGGCGCTGATCGCGCATGCCGCCTCGCTCGAAACGCGCATTCCCTTCCTGCATTTCTTCGATGGCTTCCGCACCTCGCACGAAGTCAACAAGATCGAGATGCTGAACGAAGACGACATGCGCGCCATGATCAACATGGATCGCGTGATCGAGCACCGCCAGCGCGCGCTGTCGCCCGATCATCCGGTGCTGCGCGGCACGGCGCAGAATCCCGACGTCTTCTTCCAGATTCGCGAGACCGCGAACGCCTTACTACGACGCTGCCCCGCGAAGGTCCAGGCGGCGATGAACAAGTTCGCCGAAGTCGTCGGACGCAAGTATCAACTGTTCGACTACGTCGGCGCGCCCGATGCCGAGCGCGTGATCGTGATGATGGGCTCCGGCGCGGAAGCGCGCACGAGACGGTCGACTACCTGGCGACGCGCGGCGAGAAAGTCGGCCTGCTCAAAGTGCGCCTGTATCGCCCGTTCTCGGTGAAGTCATTTATGGAGGCCCTCCCCGCCACCGTTCGCCAGATTGCCGTTCTCGACCGCACCAAGGAATCCGGAGCGATCGGCGAGCCGCTGTACCTCGATGTCGTCAACGCGCTCTGAACGAAGGTTTGAAACTCGGTTATGGCAAGCTGAAAGCGGCTCCAGCGGTGGTCGGCGGACGCTACGGACTTTCCTCCAAGGAATTCACTCCGGCGATGGTCAAGGCCGTCTACGACAACCTGAAAAAGCCGCAACCCAAAGATCACTTCACCATCGGCATCAACGACGACGTAACTCACACCAGTCTCGACTACGATGCCGCATTTTCCACCGAACCCGACAGCGTGGTCCGCGCCATGTTCTACGGCCTGGGCGCAGACGGCACGGTAGGCGCGAACAAGAACTCCATCAAGATCATCGGCGAGAACACCGACAACTACGCGCAAGGATACTTCGTCTACGACTCGAAGAAGTCCGGCGCGATGACGGTTTCGCACCTGCGCTTCGGACCCCAGCCGATCCACTCCAGCTACCTGGTTTCGAAGGCGAACTTCGTCGCCTGCCATCAGTGGATCTTCCTCGAGCGCTACGACATGCTCAGCTCGCTGGTGCGAAGGCGGCGTCTTCCTGCTGAACAGCCCCTTCGGCAAAGACGAAGTCTGGGATCACCTGCCCCGCGAAGTGCAGCAACAGCTGATCGCGAAAAAAGCCAAGTTCTATGCGATCGACGCCTACCAGGTCGCGCGCGACGCCGGCATGGGCATCGCGCATGAACACCATCATGCAGGTCTGCTTCTTCGCCATTTCGAAAGTTCTGCCGGGCGACGAAGCGATCGAAGCGATCCGCAAGTCGATTCGCGACACGTATGGCAAGAAGGGCGAAGAAGTCGTCCAGAAGAACATGCAGGCGGTCGACGAGACGCTGGCCCATCTGTTCGAAGTGAAGGTTCCCGACAGCGGTCACCAGCAAGATCGAACTGCCCCCGGTATTTCCGGGAGCGCTCCGAAGTTCGAGCGCGAAGTGCTCGGCACGATTTACGCCGGCAACGGCGACGAACTTCCGGTCAGCGCTTTCTCCGTGCGACGGCACTTTCCCCACCGCCACTGCGCAATGGGAGAAGCGCAACCTCGCGCTCGAAATTCCTGCCTGGGATTCGAAGATCTGCATTCAGTGCGGCAAGTGCGCGATGGTCTGCCCGCATGCTGTCATCCGCATCAAGGTTTACGACAGCAAGGAACTCGCAGGCGCTCCGGCCACCTTCAAGTCCTGCGACGCCCGCGACAAAGAATGGGCGGGGATGAAATACACCATCCAGGTCGCGCCCGAAGACTGCACCGGATGCGGCGTCTGCGTCGATATCTGCCCGGTCAAGAACAAGAGCGAAATGCGGCTGAAGGCGATCAACATGGTGCCGCAGCCTCCGCTGCGCGCTCCGGAAAAAGAGAACTGGGAATTCTTCCTCAACATCCCTGAACTCGATCGCCGCAAGATCAAAGTCGGACACCATTCGCCAGCAACAGGTGCAGGAGCCTCTGTTCGAGTTCTCCGGCGCCTGCTCGGGCTGCGGCGAGACGCCTTATCTAAAGCTGGTCTCGCAGCTCTTCGGCGACCGCGCGGTCGATCGCCAACGCGACCGGATGCTCCTCAATCTATGGCGGCAACCTGCCCACGACTCCCTGGGCCAAGAACGCCGATGGCCGCGGCCCGGCGTGGTCCAACTCTCTGTTCGAAGACAACGCTGAATTCGGCCTCGGCTTCCGCGTCTCCATCGACAAGCAAACCGAGTTCGCGCAGGAACTGCTGCGCCGCTGTGGCTGACAATGTTGGCGAAGACCTCGCCACCGCCCTGCTCACCGCCAAACAGAAAGACGAAGCCGACATCTACGAGCAGCGCCAGCGCGTCGACATCCTGAAAGAACGCCTGCGCAAGCTCAATACGCCCGAAGCCAAGCAGCTTCTCGCCCTCGCCGACATGCTGGTGAAGAAGAGTGTCTGGATCGTCGGCGGCGACGGCTGGGCCTACGACATCGGCTACGGCGGCCTCGATCACGTCCTCGCCAGCGGACGCAACGTCAACCTGCTGGTGCTCGATACCGAGGTCTACTCCAACACCGGCGGACAGGCGTCGAAGTCGACTCCCGCGCGGCGCCGTCGCGAAGTTTGCTGCCGGAGGCAAGCCCGGTCCGAAGAAAGATCTCGGCATGATGGCGATGACCTACGGCAACGTCTACGTCGCCAGCGTCGCCATGGGCGCGAAAGACGAGCACACGCTGAAAGCGTTCCTCGAAGCCGAAGCCTACGACGGGCCCAGCATCATCATCGCGTACTCGCACTGCATCGCTCACGGCATCGATATGACGACTGCGATGACCGATCAGAAAGTTGCGGTCGATTCCGGACAGTGGCTGCTCTATCGCTACAACCCGGAGAAAGCGGCGATCGGCGAGAACCCGTTGGCTCTCGATTCGCGGGCACCGACGCGCAAAGTGCAGGAGTACTTGCTGCAGCAAACGCGCTTCAAGATGCTGACCAAGAGCAAGCCGGAAGATGCGAAGCGGCTCTGGAAAGCAGGCGCAGAAAGACGTCGAGAACCGCTTCCACATGTACGAATACCTGGCTGCCCGCAAGCCGGAGCCGGCCGCTGCACCAAAAGAAGAACCCGTGAAAGCAGCCCGGAAAAACCGAGTCCAGTGGGCACAACGAAATAGGGTGCCCACTCCTGCCGCAATTGCGAGAAGTGGGAATTACGGCAAGCCCAAAGAGCTGAATGAACTGAAGTAAGGAGAACCTGATGATCGACCTGACGACGACTTATCTCGGCCTCAAACTGCGCTCTCCCGCTGGTCGTCTCCGCCTCACCTCTGTCGCGCGACGTCGACGGAATCTGCCGTCTGGAAGATGCCGGCGCGGCCGCGGTCGTGCTCTATTCCCTGTTCGAAGAGCAGTTGCGCCAGGAAGAGGTTGACCTGCAATACCATCTCTCGGCCGGAACCGAGAGCTTCGCCGAGTCTCTCACCTATTTTCCGCAGCCCAGCGAATTCCACACCGGACCCGAGGGATATCTCGAATCACATCCGCAAGGCGAAGGCCTCTGTCGGCATTCCGATCATCGCCAGCCTCAACGGCTCCACCCTTGGTGGATGGACGAAGTTCGCAGGCGAGATCGAGCAGCGCCGGCGCCGACGCCATCGAATGCAATATCTACTACATTCCGACCGATCCGAAGCTGACAGCCGATGATGTCGAGAAGACTTATCTCGACATCGTCCGCGGCGGTGAAGAGCAGCGGTCACGATTCCGGTCGCGTCAAGGTCAGCCCGTTCTTCAGCAACTTCGCCAACATGGCCAACCGGCTCGATGACGCGGGCGCCGACGGACTGGTGCTGTTCAACCGCTTTTACCAGCCGGATATTGATCTCGAGGAACTGGAGATCCGCCCAACGTGCTGCTGAGTTCGCAGCAGGCGTTGCGACTACCGCTGACGTGGATCGGAATCCTATACGGCAAGCTCAAAGCAAGCCTGGCGGCCACCAGCGGCGTTCACACGGCGGAAGATGTCGTGAAGCTGCTGATGGTCGGGGCCAACGTGACGATGCTCTGCTCTTCTCTGATGCGCCACGGGATCAATCACTTGCGGCACGTCGAGCGCGAATTGCGCGAGTGGATGGAAGAGCACGAGTACGAATCTGTGCAGCAGATGCAAGGCAGCATGAGCCAGATCAAGTGCCCCGATCCCGGAGCCTTCGAACGCGCCCAGTACATGCGCGCCGTAAAAGGCATGACTCACATTCACATGGCAGGATGGAGATGATGTCGACTAAAGCCCAGGTTCAATCACAGACAATGTGGGGACAGCCACCAGCGGCTGTCCTGGCCGAAGGCCGCGTGCCGACAGGCGATGCCTTGTCCGCTACCGACAAAGCCCGCCTCGAACGGCGCCGCGCCCTGATCCTTCCTCGCGAACATGGCGCATGGGGTCTGCTGCTGGTTCCGATGGTTACCGGGGCAGGCGTGGCATTCCATCAGGCGAGCCACATCTTTCCGCTGATTCTGTTGTTGACTTCAGCCCTTGCCCTGTTCTGGCTGAGAACGCCCCTCGAAAGCTTGTTGGGTACATCGGCCATGCGCGCACAAACGCTGGAAGAGTCCCATACGCTCCGCTCGGCCATCGTGTTATTCGGAGGAATCGCAGCTGTCGCGCTGGCTGCGCTGCTTTGGGCGGGAAGAAATGCCGATCTCTGGCCGCTTGGTGCTGCAGTGGCGGCCGCTTTCATTGGCCAGGCTGCCATCAGGAAAATGGGAACGATGTGGAGACGGCGGCCGCGGCCGTCCCGCGAAGGCCAGACGGAGCGGCCCCGAAGCACGTACTCACTTCGCATGCTCTCCGAGATGGTGGGAACCGTCGGCCTCACAGCTTCGGCACCCGCTGCTTATTACGTCATCACGGGAGAATTCAACGCTACTGCCTGGATGTTGTGGCTCGCCAACATCCTCTTCGCCGGTGACCAGATTCACTACGTCCAACTCCGCATCCACACGGCAAAGATTCAGGGATTCCGCGCGAAGTTTGCCCATGGCTGGGGATTCGCCCTCGGACAGGCCCTCATGACCGCGATCATCACGCTTGCTTGCCTGGCACGCCTGATGCCTCCCATCGCTTCATTGGCCTTCGCTCCACTCCTGTTCCGCGGATGGTTCTACTTCGTTCAGGAGCCGACGCCATTGGTCGTTCGCCGCCTCGGCTGGGGTGAACTGAAGCACGCCACCGCATTCTGCGTGCTGCTGATTGCGACCTTCATCCTGGCGAGATAGTGATGCCGGCGTCCCCGCCCGCTGTCTCGCGGGCGTCTCGCCCGCGACGCATGTAGCAGCGATGTTCTCACGTCATGGCCCCTCAACATCGTTATCGCTCACCGCTAGAAAGATGCCTTTCTGCCAAAGAATCCGTCGATTTGTTCGTGAACAGGAATAGGGCATTCCATATACGTAAAATGTCCGCAGCCCTTCAATATGACCAGCCGCGCGTTGGGAATTGCTCGGGCGATGTGCTCGGCGCTTGCGGCAGGAATGAATTCGTGATCACCGGAGAGGACCAGAGTCGGAATCTTTAGAGTTTTGATTTTGGGGATCAGATCGAATTCCGGAGACGCCCATGTGTCTTGCATCAAACGATCTTCGACTGCTCTCGCCTTAAGGACGCCCTCCCGGGTGAAGCTCGCCCTCATCCTCGCAATCAGCCTCTCGTAATCCTCTGGTCGCGCCAGCGCAGGCTTGAAGTGGATGCGGTAGTACTCGGTGACGGCCTCGGGATCTCCCTCTTTGTAGGCGGCAGTCTCGGCAATGGCCTTGCGTTGAGCCATGGCATCCGCCCGTTTTTCGAGCCAATCCTTCCGTAACTGCATGTAGTCTTCTCTCGACGCCGGGCCGGGATTCATCAGGATTAGGTGCGATACCCGCTCCGGATATTTGAGAGCGTATTCCAGTGCGATCACGATGCCCCAGGAGTGTCCCAGCAACGTCGCGGACTCCAGATGGAAATACTGCCTGACTTTTTCCAGGTCCGCGATGTCAGAGGCGAGCGTGACATCTTCGGGTCGCACATTGTTGGCGGACTTCCCGCGTCCCCGTTGATCGTAATAGATGAGGTGGTACGAATCGGAAAGCCGGTCCATCTCGGGCAGCAGATAGCTTTGGTCGAAATCGGGCCCGCCATGCAGAACGATAATCGCCGGCCCCTTGCCAACCTCGCGGGCATAGAGTTCCGCGCCGCCGACGGGAATGTGACTCTCGCTTGCCGTCGCGCTCCGCTGGCCTTGCAGCAGGACATGTGCACCTGTCCCAAACCAGATGGAGGAGAAAACCAACACGCCGGTGCAGAGGGGTTTCGTTTTCATCGGGCTAACCTACACCAAGGTCCGCGGGACGGCAATCACTATGGTATGGATCACCTTCGGGCTTTTTGATCTCGGCAAAAGTGCAAGGGCTCCGAAAGTGCGAAGGGATGCATTTCCTTCGTGCCCTTTGTGGTTAGCCGCTTTTATTTCGGCGGGACCGGCACGATCACCGCAGCCCCATCCACCGCGTCACGTTTAACTGCCATGAGTGCTTCGTTGGCCTGGTCGAGCGAAAACACAGTCACCTTCGGCCGCAACCCGATGCGCGCGGCCAAGGCAAGAAAGTCACGCGCATCCGCGCGCGTCATGTTCGCTACGCTGCGAATCTGCCGCTCACCCCACAACAGCGTGTCGTAATCGAACTGTGGAACGCGATCCAGATGGATGGCATTGATCGCAACCACACCGCCCTTGCGCAAGCTTGACAGCGCCGCAATCACCACGTCACCGCTGGGAGCAAAGGTTATCGCACGATCCAATTCAACTGGTAACTTCTCTGTTTCGCTGCCAACCCAGGTAGCTCCGAGCGATGCGGCCAGCTCGCGGTGAGACTTTCCACGCGTAGATACATACACATCACAGTTCCATGCACGCAGCACCGCAATGGCCAGGTGAGCCGACGCACCGAAACCAAACAACCCGATGCGCTCGCCCGCTTCGACGCCGGCGACGCGCAAGCTGCGAAATCCAATGATGCCGGCGCAGAGCAGTGGCGCCGCACGCAGATCGTCGAGCGAATCAGGCAAAGGAAACACAAAGTCGGCACGGGCGAATGCGTACTCTGCATAACCGCCTGCGACCGTGTAGCCGGTGAACGTGGGTGCATCGCAGAGGTTCTCAAGACCTTTCAGACAGTACGGACATGTGCCGTCAGTGCCCCCAAGCCACGAGACGCCAACACGCATGCCTGGACGAATGTCCGCCGTCGCTCCTTCGATGACTTCGCCCACGATCTGATGGCCAGGAATGATCCGCAACTGCTTGGGTGGCAATTCGCCTTCCGCAATGTGAAGATCAGTACGGCACACTCCACACGCGCGTACGCGCAATAGCACGTGCCCAGATCGTACCCGCGGGTCTGCCACATCAACAATCTGAAGGGGACGTTCCGAAACTGGGGCAGGCGAGGCGAGGATGGCGGCTTTCATGGGGTAGACTTTCCCGCTTCATGATGCCAGACTCCTGGCGATCTGTTCTATCCCTACGGGTATGCATACCGCCGTGCGGAAGTGGGACGCCCTCGCGACAGCAGGCAGGATGCCGGGCTACTGCGCGGTCACGGTCATGGAGATGGGTCGCGTCCTTGCCTGGGAAGCTACGTCTCTACGATTGACGCGAGCTCGTCGGCGACCATCCTTGCAGCTTCACCAGCCAGTTCGCCGGCTCCGGAAGGATCGCGAACTTCGGAAGATTCCCGCGTACCATCGCGACTTCATCGCAGCAATGAAACCGCGGACACGCATGGCAGTCCTTGTAGATCTTGTCCGGCAGGTCCTCGCGCTGCGCGACCGAGAATCCCTGGCCGGCGAAGAAGTCCGGCTTGCGCGTGAACAGGCAAATGCAATCCACTCGATGACGTTTTGCCTCAGCCATCAGTGCCTTCACCAGTCGGCTTCCGCCGCCTTTTCCCTGCGTCCAAGGTGCGACTGTAATCGAGCGAATCTCGGCAAGATGCGTGCCGTAAAGATGCAGCGCGCCGCAACCGATGATGCGGCCATCGTCTTCCAGCACTACGAAGTCCCGCACGTTTTCGCAGATCTCGGGCAGCGTGCGCGGCAATAGCGTGCCGTCGCTGGAATAAGCGGCGATCAACTCGTGAATGTGCTCTGCATCCGGCAAGATTGCTTTACGCGTGCGCATGGACCTCCTCGCGAAGAGACTCGATTTTCTTCCTGGCGGCCCCAATTGCCTGCCGCACCCGTCCCGGTGCCGTCCCGCCCGCTACATCATGGACGGCCAGCACCGCGGGGAGTGTGAGTGATTGCTTGAAGTCCTCGCCAAAAGCCGGACTCAGCGACTGCAAATCCTGGTGCGACAGATCCTTGAGCTCACAATTCCGCTCCAGACACATCTGCACCGCTTTCCCGATGCGCTCGTGAGCCAGACGCGAAGGCACGCCACGCTTAACCAGATAGGTAGCTGCGGCCCACGCGTTCATGAATCCCGAGTCCGCCGCCTTCTGCATGACCTCCAGGTGAAACTCAACGGCTTTCATCCAACCCGTAACCAGCGGCAGCATCTGCAAGAGCGTGTCGGCCGAATCGAACAGCGGCTCCTGCGTCTCCTGCAGATCCTTGTTGTAAGCCAGAGGCAAGCCTTTTACCGTGACCATGAGCGCGGTTGCATTGCCGATCACGCGCCCGCTCTTGCCGCGCACCAACTCCAGCAGATCCGGATTCTTCTTCTGCGGCATCGCGCTGCTGCCCGTCGAGTACGCCTCGGGCAGTTCGACAAATCCATATTCCTGTGAGGAGAACAGAATCATCTCCTCCGCCCAGCGGCTCAGATGCAGAGCCAGCAGAGACAAAGCCTGCACGAACTCGATCGCGAAGTCGCGATCGCTGGTCGCATCAATGCTGTTCGCCGTAGGGGCATCAAAGCCAAGCTTGTCCGCCATCAAAGCGACGATCGAGGGGCAGAGTTGCCCCCGCCACTGCGCCCGATCCCAGCGGACAAACATTCAGCCGCTTGCGGCAGTCCGCCAGTCGATCCGCATCTCGCAGAAACATCTCCACGTACGCCAGCAGCCAATGCGCGACCAGCACCGGCTCTGCCCGTTGCAAGTGCGTGTAAGCCGGCATCGCCGCATCCCCAGCCTGTTCTGCGCGATCAGCGAATGCGCCGCACAACTCCGCCAGTTCTTCCCGCAGCTGATCGATCGCAGCCCGGACGTACAGCCGCAGATCGGTCGCGATCTGCTCGTTGCGGCTGCGCCCGCTGTGCAGCTTGTAGCCGACTTCGCCGATCAACGCGACAAGTTGCTTCTCGACGAAATGATGAACGTCTTCCGCCTCGTCATCGTCGAGAAATGCGCCAGAGGCCGCGGCCTTTTCCCCGATCTGCTCCAGCCCCTGCAGAATGCTGATCAGTTCGTCAGCTGACAAGACTCCGGCGTTCTTCAGCGCACTCGCATGCGCGCCGCTTGCCGCGAGTTCATACCGCAGCAGCCGCCGGTCGAAACCAAACGACCGCTGCCAGCGCTCGAATTCCGGATCCAGCGGCTGCCGGAACCGTCCCGACCACATCTTCATTGCGCGACCTCGACTCGCGACCGTGCACGCGAGCGCGACGGCAGCCCCAGAATGCGGATGAATCCCTCCGCATCTTTCTGGTCGTACTCCGCTCCCATCGTGAACGACGACAGATCGGTTCGATACAGCGAATGCTCCGATTGCCGGCTCGCGACCGAAACATTCCCCTTGTACAACGACAAGGTCACCGACCCCGTCATGTAGGCCTGCGTCTTCTCGACAAACGCATCCAGCGCCTCACGCAATGGCGTGAACCACAGACCGAAGTAGACCAGTTCGGCATACTTCAGTCCGATATGTTGCTTGAAATGCGCGACGTCGCGCTCCAGGCATAAGGCCTCGAGCTCCCGATGCGCTGCAATCAGCAACGTTCCGCCCGGAGTCTCATAGCACCCGCGCGACTTGATCCCAACGAACCGGTTCTCCACCAGGTCGACGCGTCCCACCGCATTGCGCGCGCCGATTTCGTTCAACAACTCAACCAGCGACACGGGATCCATCTCCATCCCGTTCACCGACACCGGAACTCCCTTGAGAAATCCAATGCTGACTGTTTCTTCCTTGTCGGGAGCTTCCTGTGGAGATTTCGTGATCTGCCATGTCGCCGGCAAAGGAGCATTGCCAGCGTCCTCCAGCTCGCCGCCCTCATGGCTGATGTGCCACAGATTACGGTCGCGGCTGTGAATCTTCTCGCGGCTCGCTGCAACAGGAATCCCGTGCGCCTCGGCATAATCGAGACAATCCTCGCGCGATTTCAGAGTCCACTCTCGCCATGGAGCAATGATCTTCAATTCCGGAGCCAGCGCCTGATAGGTCAGCTCAAATCGCACCTGGTCGTTCCCCTTGCCCGTGCACCCGTGCGCTACGGCCGTCGCTCCTTCCCGCAGAGCGACTTCCACCTGGTGCTTTGCAATCACCGGACGCGCCAGCGATGTCCCGAGCAAATACTTGTGCTCGTAGACCGCGCCGGCCTTCAGCGCTGGAAAAACGTAGCCAGTCAGGAACTCTTCTCGCAGGTCCTCGACCACCACCTTGCTGGCCCCGGTTTTGTATGCCTTCTCGACAACAGCCTCGATGTCGTCTCCCTGTCCGACATCTCCGACCATCGCGATGACGTCGTAGGAGTAATTTTCTTTCAACCAAGGAATGATGATGGACGTATCCAGACCACCGGAATAAGCAAGAACGACTTTTTCAGGCATGAGCGCTCCTTACGGGCAGTCGAACCGCACCGCCCAACAACAGATAAAGAATAGCTTTCTGAACATGCATGCGGTTTTCTGCCTGCTCGAATATGACAGATTGCTCTGAATCCATCACCTCATCCGTCACCTCTTCACCGCGATGCGCCGGCAGACAGTGCATGAATACCGCGTGAGACGCAGCTTCCGCCATCAGGGCGCGATTCACCTGATATGGCTGAAATATCTTTGCGCGCTGCGCCGTTTCGTGCTCCTGCCCCATGCTGGCCCACGCATCGGTGTAGACGGCGTCGACGCCTGTCACTGCTGCGTGAGGATCGGTGAAAAACTCAATCCGCGCGCCCGTCTGCTTCGCAATCTTCCGCGCATCCGCGATGATCTGCGTATTGCACGAGTAACCCTTCGGAGTCGCAATGCGGATTGACGATCCCACGCAGGCGCAAGTCAGCAACAAGGAATGCGCGACATTATTTCCGTCTCCGACGTAGGCCAGAGTGATGTCTTTCAAACTTCCGAAGCGCTCGACCAGCGTGAAGTAGTCCGCCAACGCCTGGCAGGGATGCTCCAGATCGCTCAGCGCGTTAATCACAGGAATCGACGCGTGCTGCGCCATGCCGGAGATGGTTTCCTGCGCAAACGTTCGGAGCACGATTACATCCACCCAGCGCTCCAGGTTGTGCGCAATGTCGCTCAGCGTCTCGCGCGCATCCAGCCTGCTCTTGGACTGATCGACAAACATCGTCGTTCCGCCCAGGCTCGCCATTCCAGCTTCAAAGGTCAGCCGCGTTCTCAGCGAGGGCTTCTCGAAGAACATCACCATCTGCTTCCCGGCCAGCGCGCGCGCGAACACCGATGGGCGGGACTTCATCAGTTCCGCCAGATGCAGTACGGCCTCGACGCCCTGCGGTCCAAGATCGCGCGTCGAGACGAGATCCGGGCACCAGAAGATTCCAGGAAATGTATCCGGCGCTACCGGCATCTTACTTTGCAATTGCGTATTCAACTTAGGCTCCAATTTCTATGTTCCTCTTTCTTTTCACCTTCAGCGCTCATCGGCGCTGCTTATGCACACGTGACTTCCGTCCCACAATTCAACTTCGTGAGATAAAACTGCGGCAATGCGTCCGCCTCAGATGCGGGCAGAATGCGGACTCGGCCCACACCTTGCTTCAGGGCCTGCGTGCAGGCCGCGAACTTGGGCAGCATCCCGCCGCTGATCACCGAACCGGCCGCCAGATCCTGCGCCTGCTTTGTGCTCAGCCACGGAATCACAGTGCCCTGAGCATCCTTCACGCCGGGTACGTCGGTCAGAAAAATCAGCGCATTTGCGTGGCATGCCGCAGCGCACGCCCCAGCCATCTCATCGGCGTTGACGTTGTAGTATTCGCCGTCCGCTCCCAGCGCCAGCGACGCCAGAACCGGAATCCCGCCCTGCTGCCACAGCGCTTCAATCCAGCACGGCTCGGCAAAACAAATCTCGCCCACGAATCCCAGATCGTTTCCGTTCATCTGCTTCCGCCGTGCGCGGAACGTCATGCCATCTCCGCCGCAGAATCCGACTGCAGGCATCCCGGCAGATTGAATGGCGGCAACCAGTTTCTTGTTCACCATGCCGCCCAGCACCATGAGCGCCACATCGCGAGTCTCCGCGTCGGTAACGCGAAGGCCGCTGACGAATTCACTCTGCTTACCCAATTGCTTCAGAACCCGCGTCAACGCGGTGCCGCCTCCGTGCACCACGGCCACGCGGTGCCCATCCTGCGCCAATTCCGCGATCGCACGCGCGCACTTGCGCAGAGTAGCCGCATCTTCAAGCGCCGTTCCCCCGATTTTCACTACGATAATCATTGCAGTCCTTCTTCCTCACCCCACCCGTACATCACATTCATGTTCTGCACTGCCTGCCCGGCCGCGCCTTTCAGTAGATTATCGATGCACGAGATCAGAACCAGGCGGCGACCGTCTTCCGCCAGGCAAAATCCGAGATCGCAATAATTGCTGTGCAGCGAAAATTGCACCTGTGGGAGTTTCGGCGTCTGGAAGATTCGCACCCAGCGCTTTCCCGAATAGAAATTTCGCAAGCAAGATTCCACCTCGACAGCCGTCATCGTGCGGTTCAGGTGGACGTAGATCGTCGACAAAATCCCGCGCGGAATCGGCAGAAGGTGCGGCGTGAAGATCAGCTCCTGATCGCCCAATGCAAGCTGCTCGACAATCTCGCCCAGGTGCCGGTGATTGAATACCGGCATACGCGGAAAGATTGTCAGCCACCGAGACGAAATGTGTTTTGGCTGTCGGTTCCTTGCCCGCTCCCGATACTCCCGATTTCGAGTCCGAAATAATCCCGCGACTCCGGTCAACGACTCCAGCCTTCAGAAGCGGCGCCAGCGCCAGAATCACCGATGTGGCATAGCAGCCCGGATTCGCCACCAGCGCAGCGTCCGCAATGCGATCGCTGTTCAATTCAGGCAACCCGTATACGGCTCGTTCCGTCAACTGCGCGGCACTGACCGCATCTGAATCCTCGAATCCGTAAATGGCCCGGTGCTGCTCCTGCTTCAGCCGCCATGCTCCGCTCAGATCGATCACGCGCAGTCCCTGCGCGATCGCCTCGGGAACCAGAGAACGTGATACTTCGTGCGGCGTGGCCAGGAAAAGCAATTGCACTCCCTGCTGCTTCAACGCCGGCCACGAAAGCGAATGCAGCGGATATCCGCCGTTGCCTGAAAGAGCAGGGAACACGTCTGCCAGGTCTGTAGCGCTGCCGTTGTCAGCGCGGCGCCGCAACAGAACAGGCTTTTCCAGCCGCGGATGCCGCAGAAGAATGCGCGTCAATTCCAGGCCGGAATATCCGGTCGCGCCCAGCACCGCCGTTTTGAGCTTTGCAGTCATCTACTCCAGCATTTCCTCGATGCGCCCCGCCAGCGTCACGCGCCTCTTCCTTGTCCGGACACACAATAAGGATGGTGTCGTCGCCCGCGATGGTCCCGACCACCTCGCTCCAGTCGGTCTCATCCAGCGCCGCCGCCACCGGTTGCGCGCTCCCAACGATCGTCTTCACGACGAGCAGGTTCTGAGCGGAACGAATGTCCAGAACGAACTCCTTCACCAGTCGCGACACAGGAGGCAGCGCAACGCCCACGCCGTTTTCTCCATGGGACAGGGAATAGCCGTGCGCGGTCTTGCTCAGATTCAGATCGCGGATGTCCCGCGAGAGCGTTGCCTGTCCCACCTTGAATCCGCGCCGCCGCAAATGCCGCTGCAAGTCCTCCTGGCTGGCGATAGACCCGTGCTTCAGCACATCGAGTACGGCCCGTTGGCGCAATGTTTTATTCATTGTGAATAATTATTCAGTGAAGTGAATAATTATGTTTCTATCTTATGGGACTGAGTCGAAATGTCAAGAAAAAATGGCGCGCGATCTTAACTTTCGGAATCCTTAGCAGCTGCAGCCGGCGACGTGTCGGGCATCCTAACCCCGCATTTGCGAATCATCAGAAGCACTACGCTCCCCACCACAAAATCAGACGCAATCGCTCGCCTCTTGGTAGACTACTTCGCGGTTCATATGCGCTGTCTCGCTCGGAGATGCGATGACTCCAAAACCTGGTTTGACCGCGGAACTCCTCGCCGAGTTTCTCGGAACGTTCGTCCTCATTCTGTTCGGCACCGGCGTAGTCTCGATGGTCGTGCTGTTTCCAACGAAAAATTCCGGAGAAGTCATCCACGGAGGTTTCACGAACATCACTCTGGGCTGGGGACTCGCCGTCACGATGGGCATCTACGTCGCAGGCAAGATTTCCGGAGCACATCTGAATCCCGCGGTGACGCTCGCCCTCGCCGCCTTCCGAAAATTTCCATGGTCTAAGGTCGTGCCATACTCGGTGGCGCAAACGGCAGGCGCATTTGCCGCCGCCGCTCTGGTGTACTGGAATTATTCGCCGGCTTTCCGGCAAGTGGACCCGCAGTTGGAAAAGACGGCCGGCGTATTTACGACATTTCCCGCTTTCCCGGGGATGCCACAGGCCGGATTTCTTGATCAAATGATCGGCACAGGATTGCTCGTGCTCCTGATCTTCGCCATCACCGACGAATTCAACATGCCTCCGGGCGCGAACCTCGCGCCTGTGCTGATCGGGTTGATCGTGGTCGCCATCGGCATGAGTTTCGGCGGCATGCACGGCTACGCCATCAATCCTGCGAGGGATTTCGGCCCGCGCTTGTTCACCGTGGTCGCAGGTTTTCGCAACAACGGCCTGACAGACGGATCGCGAGTCTGGTGGGTTCCCGTCGCCGCCCCATTGCTCGGAGGCCTGATAGGCGCAGCTCTCTACGATTTTGGAATTCGCCGCTTCTTAAAACCGTCGTAAAGACGTTGCTTGCAACGTCTCTGTCCGTACCACCTAAACTGCAGGAGGTACCGTGAAGTACGTTCTAGCACTTGACCAGGGCACCACCAGTTCAAGAGCACTTCTATTCGATCAAGAAGGCTCGATCCGCGCCGTTGCGCAACAGGAATTCGAGCAAATCTTTCCCCACCCCGGCTGGGTCGAACACAACCCCGAGCAAATCGCGTTTTCCCAGATCTCCGTCGCACTTCAGGCGTTAACCGAGGCTGGGATCGGCCCAACCGATGTCGCAGCTGCCGGCATCACGAATCAGCGCGAGACCACGATCGTCTGGAATCGCGAGACCGGCCAACCCATCCACAATGCCATTGTCTGGCAGGATCGCCGCACGGCGGATTTCTGCGAAAAACTGAGGAAAGATGGCCACGCTCTTCTGATCCAGCAACGCACTGGCTTGCTGATCGACGCCTACTTCTCCGGAAGCAAGATCGCGTGGATGCTCGACAACGTCTCAGGCGTCCGCAGTCTCGCAGAATCCGGCAAGCTAGCCTTCGGCACAGTCGACACGTGGTTGATCTGGAAGCTCACGCAAGGCACCGTGCATGCCACCGACGCCAGCAACGCTTCGCGGACCATGTTGTTCAATATCCATACCGGTGAATGGGACCGCGAACTGTTGAACCTGCTCCGAATCCCTGTTTCGATGATGCCCTCGGTCCGTTCCTCAAGTGAACTCTACGGCGAAGTTTGCGGCGTGCAGGGGCTCGACGGAATTCCGATCGCCGGTATCGCTGGAGATCAGCAGGCCGCCCTCTTCGGTCAACAATGCTTCCAGCCCGGCATGACGAAGAACACCTACGGCACGGGCTGCTTCATGCTGCAGAACACCGGCACGCGGGCCGTGCCTTCCTCCAATCAGCTGGTGACCACGGTTGCATGGAAGATCAAAGATAAGACCGAATATGCCCTTGAAGGCAGTGTATTTATCGGAGGCGCGGTCGTGCAGTGGTTGCGCGATGGCTTGGGAGTAATTCGCAAGTCCGAAGAAGTAGAGGCGCTCGCGAAATCCGTTCCCGATAACGGCGGTGTTTACTTCGTCCCTGCATTCGTTGGTCTAGGTGCACCTCACTGGGATTCCTACGCCCGCGGATCGATTTTCGGAATCACTCGGGGTACCACCGCCGGACACATCGCGCGGGCAGCGGTGCAAAGCATTGCATTCCAGGTCGCTGATCTCCTGGACGCGATGCGCCGCGATTCCGACGGTGCAGTAAAAGATCTCCGCGTTGACGGCGGAGCCTCCGCCAACGACGATCTCATGCAGTTTCAAGCAGATATTCTGGGTGTCCCAGTCGTCCGGCCGCCCAGCACGGAAACAACAGCCCTCGGCGCCGCCTACTTGGCAGGTCTTGCGGTGGGTTTCTGGCCGTCAGGTCTCGATGCTCTGGCCGCTGGGAAAAGCCGACGCTTCGAACCCCTGATGCCACGATCGCAGGCTCAATCTCTGCGCGACCGCTGGAACGAAGCCATCTCCCGATCCAAAGCTTGGGATCGAAGTACGTAGCGCCGGCTTCCTTGCCGGCTGTCGATGTGGCAACTTGCCGCCTTGTGTCGGTCGCCGCGCTGCTGCTTCAAGGTGCGTACCAGAACACGGCCCCGCGCGTGATTGTAGGCAAACTGAAATGAATCGAGTCTCCGCTGCGCTCTCCCTTCACCTCTTGGACCTGCCCCAAGAAGGGAAGAAAGAATCCCTTCCCTTCCGTCTTCGCTTTCACCGTGACCACTACTCCATCCTGCGGCGTCTGCAGCGGATTCGAACCGCCACGCAATCCGGCGAAGTTGGCAAAGAAGCAGTTGATGAGCCCATCGGTGGTGCGCGAAATGGAAGTGGCGATTTGGGGTGAGGCCTGTATGCGAACCGCATCGGCGCCTTGCAGACTCGCGAAAAAGTCCCGCTGCGAATCCGGCGAACTGCGCTCAAAGTCTTTTTCGATCGCCGCATTGTAGGTTTTTCCCGGACACTCCCGCATCCGCAGGACGTTCGGCGAATCTCCCAACTCCGTTACATCCGTTGCCGTGATGACGACTCTCTTCCCCGCGCCGACAAAATCCTTCAGCCACTTCTGTTCACTCTGGTCCAGCACCCGCACATCCGGCATTACGAGTGTCTTGCCCTTGAAATCATTTAACGTCCGCGGCGTCACAATCTGAAACTCGAGATGCTTCTGCATCAGCAGAATCAAAATCCCCCGGTACGATGCGAGAAATTCGCTCGCAAACAAATTCCTCGTCTCGGGAGAGAAGTACACCCCAACCGGATCCACGGGCCCCCGCGGCAGATAAAAAGTCTTCTCATGCTCTCCAATCCAATCAAAAATCTTCTTCCGGGTCGGCAGATCATTCGATCCCGCCATTGAATGCCCCGGCGCGTCCCAGAAGTTCGCCCCCGCCATGATCTGCGACATGGCAAGATTCATCATCGCTTCGCGCTTGTCGACGACCTTGTCGCCGTCCCACGAATAATTCAAGATCCACGTGGCTTTTCCCTGCGCGAACGCGCGAAACGAGTGCATCCCCACCTGATACCGGAACCAATCCAGCGGCGTGCGCCCCGACGCCATATGGTCGCCGTTCCCAAACTCATATTCATGGGCAATTGCATCTACGACCGGATAGAGGCTGTACACATCAGCCCCGACCCGCACCGCCTCCTCCTCGATCCCCGGATAAATCTCTGGAATCGTCTTGATCTCCGGATTCACCCCCTTCGCCGTGTGATCGATCTCAGCCAGAAAATCGGTGAACGTCTGGATCCGAAACTCCACCCATTTGCGAAACGCCGGATCCGAGAAGTCCCCGACCTTCACATCGTGCTTCGCGTCCAGTCCGGTTTTCTGCTTAAATGCGGCGACCGTGTAATCGTCAAAGCTTGCCCAGGTGTTCTCCCAACCCTCGAAGTGCGTCATCCAGTACGGAATGTCGATATAGATCCCGTCGATGCCCGTCCGGGCGATCTGCCGCACGCGTTCCATATAGACTTTGCGCCACTCTGTCGCGTAAGGACTGACCCATACATCTTCATCGCCCGCCCTGATCCAGAATGCCGTGCCTCCGCCAAAGATCGCCGGCTCGCCCGTGATCTTCCTCTGCAGCCAATCCGGATGGTCCTTCGCCAACGTGTGCTCCGCCTTGTCTCCATGCGCCGTGATGCACTCGGTCCCAGCGATGTAAACGAACGCGTGATTCCCCGCCTTGTGCGCGGCCTCAGCCAGATCATGAATCGCCTTCAACTTCGCCTCGGGATGAAGAAAACTCTCGTACCGTCCGGGGATATCGTTATCGACCTCAATGCCCGACACACCGCTTTCCTGCGCCCGCCGCACAATCTCCGCCGCGTCACCGCCCTTCAGCCCGTAAGCGCCGATCCGAACGTAGTGAGTCCAATTTTGCTTCTCCGACGGAGCCGCGACCAATCCACAAGCAAACAAAAAGAGAATTACAAATGCGAATTTTGCTTTCATGTTTTGTCCCCGATTGCCGAACTCCGCTTCACTCTGGCCCGCGCGGCACGCCGCCAGTTTCATCTTCTGATCCGAGCCCCACAGTCTGCCGCAGAGTCAGACTTCCGTCTTCGTTCACCTTCTGCCGGCAAGCCCACCTCACCGGATATCGCTGTCCCTTGACTTCAATCTCTGCCTTCAGCCGCAGTCCCTGCCACCTCGTACCCTTGGGGAGAGCAAACTTAGCCTGTCGCACCTTTCCCGGCAGCGGATATCCCGCGTCGAGACATCCTCCAACGGTGACCTTTCCGTCTGCGCTCACGACCGACACCCGCAATACTCCGGGCACGGCGGCGATCCCATCATTCACAAATCCGACAATCAGACCAGGATATCCGCCCTCTTCATAGGTCCACACCCACGACGGCCTTACCCGGTACCCAATCTGTCGCGCCAGTCCATCGATCGCCTCAGGAAATTGGTGATAGTAGTTCAGAATGCGATCCGCCTGTATGCGGTGCCAATTCCACAGCGAGAAGTAGCTTGCGCCGACGTCGCGGACATGCTGCACGACGTTGTCGGTGTAAGTCACGCCTTCATCAAGTTTCAGACTCTTGGGCGAGCCATCCGACATTCCCACTTCCACCGTCACTCCCGTCCATGGTGGACGATTGCTTAGAGCCTCGATCTGTTCGTTCTCGATGAAGATCGTGTCCGTCCGCAGCCAGTTGCAACTCCGCACGGTGCGGTCCAGCAACTCCGAATTGCCCACCTTGCTGAAGTCCGGCTGCGTATTGGTCGCCATCGGAGTCTTCTTCCAGCGTTCCAATTGATGCTGCAACATATTGACGAACGTATTCTCCGCCGTAACTCCATCCGGAAACGGATTCGATTCCAGCGGCCAGGTATGCCCCTCGCCCCAGAATCCATACATAAACGTATCGACGTATTCCACATCCGGATGGCCGTCGTAAGAATCCGCCAGCAGGTCCACCAGCTCGCGAAACGCTGCCTGAAATGCCGGATCGTTATACCGCGGCTCATAGCGCGTGCGCCCCAGCCAATCGCCCAGTTTGACCATCGGAATCTTGTCGCGCAGGAATTCCGGCAACGGAGAATTCGGAATGTCAGGATTGCTCATCATCACGCGGAACCCGATCCGCTTCTGATATCGCTTCGCCAGCTCAAACGTCAGCTTCCAGTGCTCGCAAAAGTCGAGACGCCCAGGCCCCTGCTGCACATCTTTCCAATTCACGCGTAGATACAGCTTCGTCCCCAGCGGAAGCTTCACCACGTTCTCGACCGACTGTGCCAGCGTCTCCCCGTCTTTCTTCGCCGGCCCTACTTCATCGCAGACATAGGTGATAAGCCCCATCCCGTAATTCGGCACGACATCACGCGAAGCCGTCAGCGCCATAACCACCGACCAACTGGGATAGTCGTCGGCCGAAAAGGGTCCCTGATAGAGCCAGTCCGACACAGGAGGCCCGCCGCCGAAATCGTATTTATCAAAGTTGTGCGGTGGAATCTTCGCCAGCAGGGAATTTGCCGTAAGTCCTGTACCCAGCGCGATGCCGCTGGCCTTCAGGAACGACCTTCGTCGCATGTTCAGCTCCTCAGAGCCGCCGACAACTTGCTTGGGAAAAAGCCTGATCCCGCTCACGCGAGATCAGGCCTGTGAGGAATTTCGCTAGAACTGGTACCGCGCTCCAAACTGCATTCTGCGGAAGTTGTTGGTTGTGGAAGTGACTTGCCCCAAAGCCCCGTCTCCTGATCCGACATCCGGGAAGGCAAAGCGCTGATGATTGAAGGCATTAAACATTTCGGCGCGCACCTGAAGCAGTTGCCCCTCGCGGATCTTGAATTCCTTGGAGAGCGAAGTATCCAGGTTGTGGATGCCGTCACCTCGCAAATTGGAAAAATGCCGGGGTGCATTGCCCGCAATATTGTCGCCCGGGTCGCCAAAGCAATCCTGATTCAGGACACTTTCGCCTAGCCTTGCTGCATCGCGATAACTCAGGCCGCTCGAAAGCTGAGAGCAGATCACGTTCGGTCGTTGATTGCCGTCCGCCAGCAGTCCGGCGCTGTTATAAAGAGCCAGCGGTTGGCCAGATTGCAGCGTGACCACCGTGTTTAGTGACCAGCCGCCAACGATAGCATCCAGCACATGGTTCATTCCGCCTCCGATCCAGCGGTCTCGACCGAAGGGAAGATCGAGAATAATGGCGGCAGTCAGACGCTGCGGGGTGTCATTGGAACCGATCCCATGCTCGACTCTGAGATTGTCGAGGACTTGGGGATTATCCAGAGCCAGGTTGCCCAGCCACGCGTTCCGTCCTGCAGAAGAATCGTCAGTGGATTTGGAGAACGTGTAATTGCCTTCGAAGCTAATGTAGTGGCTAGCACGCTTCTGGAATCGAATTTGCAGCGAGTTGTACCAGGAGTTGGCGTTCAACGTCGGCAATCCCTCGAACCCACCATCAAACTGAGGGTAAGGCTCCAGCAGCAGTTGCTGCGGAATCGTGTCATCCACATACCGGGAATCCACCACATCAGCAGGGTTGAAGATCGGACTCGCTGGACACCACGGGCCCGTCAACGCCGCAGCCGTGGTGAAGAAGCATTGGAAGGGATTGGGCACTTCCGTGTTTAGATAATCCGTAACCCATGTGGGGTCATAATCGGGGCCCGGTGGGTTGATCGAGGGATCGTTGGCTGCTTGTACGAGTTGAGCGCGGATCGGCGAAGGCAGGAAGTTGCGATTGCGAGTGGAGATCCCACCTGCTCCAGCCCACGGCAGATGAGTGCTGCGGTTGGCGGAGTAGTCTACCCCTATCACGATCTGCCCCGGAAACAAGTGCTGAATTCCCAGATTCCATTGGTAGATCTCCGCGTTGCGAACTGTGCCGGTGTCCAGGTCGCTCGAGTTCCCGAAGCCCCACTGCGCCAGATTGCCGTAGGTGGTCCCTTGCGGAGGTGCGAGGCCGGCAGGAAACGGGCTGGTACAAGTGGGCTGGATGGGCGAAGGTCCAAGACACGCGTCCTGGTTCGCGAAATTGTTCTTCGTGAAAAACATAGAGGCAGTCTTCGCAAATGCCGGGCCAGCATACTGGAAGTTGGTGGCGACGTTCATCCCGTAGAACATTCCCACGCCGCCCCGCAATACAGTATTGGACGTGAGTTGATAGGCGAACCCTAAACGCGGAGCCCAATTGTTTCTGTCCACCGGTGAGTTCCGGTGGGCCGAATTTGCAAACGTCGAGATACCCCTGATTCCCCCAATCTGTCCAAATTGAGGAAACAGTCCGGTGCCATCGCGATCCACAGGAATACTGATTCCTGTGTCTCCAGTGAAGTCGTTGAACTGAAGCCGGTTGTAACGCTCTGAGTAGGGAGTGCTCCACTCATAGCGCAAACCGATGTTGACGGTCAGCTTGGGCGTAACCTTCCAGTCGTCCTGCACATAAAAGGCGGTTTCTTTCGACTCATCCGCTACTGCGGGAACGATGTGAAGCGAAGCGTCGTGGGCATACCCAGTCAGTATCGTGGCGAACGGGTTGCCCTGCCTGTGATCGTCGTCTCCCAGGCTGTTATTGGGTTGGGAGGTGGTTACATCGCGTGAGAAGTTGAAAATGCCGGTGGGATTGTCAGGTTGCCAGAAGTTGTTAAGGAAGACGCGCTGCTCCCCCCCGAATTTAATGGAATGCCTTCCCTTCACCCACTGCACGCCAGCGGAGTAACTGACAAGCGTGTGGGCAAAGTGTGTATCCACGCAGCATTGTGTAAACAACGAGAGGAATGGGTCATCGACACCGATCGCTGGCACACGCGTAAGCCCGTTTGCGGCCAGATCCGGAGAGAGCCCAAGATCGCTCAGCGTGGGGTAGTTGTTGGCCTGAACGGGAGCGTTCACGC
This sequence comes from Terriglobia bacterium, assembly GCA_963743105.1. Taxonomy (GTDB): domain Bacteria; phylum Acidobacteriota; class Terriglobia; order Terriglobales; family Acidobacteriaceae; genus Sulfotelmatobacter. The sequence continues at coordinate 74,705 of CAVUOS010000040.1, read as the reverse complement.
GATCTACGCTGAAGCGGCCGGTGAAAAGTGCGGTTGGAGTGATGGACCAGTTGTATTCTGCGCTCCCGTTCTGAGCGGTGGTTGTACCGATAAAGCCATCACCCTGGTCGCCATTGCCAATAACAGTGGGCGCAGTGAATTGGTCGTGATGACGGCTGTAACGACCACCAATTCTATGATTCGACGTGAACTGATGGTCCAGCTTGACGTCGAACTGCCATCCTGGGTCGGTGCTAACAACCACTTTTCGCCAGTTGGGATCCGGATAAACGGCGTCGGGTATATTTTCGTGAGGATACAGATTCAGAATCGCTTGGCCAATGGGGTCGATCTTGCCCGGAGGAATGACGTTGCCTGGAAATTGATCGTGCGCGCAAGGCGTATTAGATTCCTGGTTCCCAGCGCAAGGATCGTAGATTCCAGCCTGAGCGGTATCAGAGTTAGTAGGATCAGGCAGGTTGGCTGGGCTCTGTGAGAAGTCCCCGGTGCGTTCCAAGTCGGTGGGAACTCTTCCTTCCAGGTTAATCGGGTCCTGCTGGCGAACTTTTTCGACATCCACAAAGAAGAATGTCTTGTTCTTTATGATCGGGCCGCCAAGAGAGAAGCCATATTGATCCCGCACATGATCGGGTTTGTCGCCGGAGTTGAAGAAATCGCGGGCATCAAACGTTGAACGCTGCCCGTACCACCAGCCGCTGCCGTGGAATGCATTCCCCCCTTGTTTGAGCACCATATTCACAATGGTGCCGCCGTTATTCCCGAACTCCGCGGAGAAACTGTTGTTCTGAACCTTGAACTCCTGCACGATCTCGACTGAAGGCTGGTAGTAGACGTTGGAGTTGCCGCCTTCGCCCTGCTCCGGCGCACTGAGAGGACTGCCATCGAGGGTAATCTGGGCCGTGGCGTTACGCTGGCCGTTGGAGACAAAGTTGGTGCCGGCTGGATACCCGAGGTCGGAACCCGTGGTCTCCGTCACCCCGCCCGCCAGAAACACCAACGCGAACGGGTTGCGGCCGTAAAGCGGAATGTCGCGCACATATTCGTTCGTCACATCCGTTCCCATCGCGGCGCTCTCCGTGTCCAGCAACGGTGCCGCTTCCGTGACCTCCACGGTCGTGCTCACGCCCAAAGGGTGCAATTCGAAGTCGATCGAGGTCTGCTGATCGACCTGCAGCACAACATTCTTTTGCTCGGCTGGGCGAAATCCTGGGCGGTCTGCCCTGATTGTGTACACCGCCGGACGCAGACCCGTCAGAATGTAGAGACCATGCTCATCGCTGTGAGCTGTGGTGGAGATGCCCGTCGCGTCGTTGGTGATCACGATCGTCGCGTCCGTTATCATCGCACCGCTCTGGTCCTTCACCACGCCCCGCACCTGCGCTGTATAGCTTGCTTGGCCGAACGCAACGGTCGCCACACTGGCCACAGCCAGAGCGACCGCGCACCATAATAAGGACGCAACCATCCTGCGGCAGACACGCATAGCACCCTCCAGCTTTCGTATCATTACGAGTCAAGACTATTACTTTCGTTTATGCTGAAAGTCAAGACAAATCGCAGCAATAAATCGCTGTCCCTGATGGCAACTAAGAGCCGTGGCCTTCGCAGTGGAGCACGCCCAGGTAAGCACTCCACGGGCCCACCACCTCTCGATACTGATAGGCCATCACCCTTGAGAGTTGATGAAAATGGGTCAGGTCATGAACGGCCCAGGTGGCCAGCAGTTGTGAAAGCGTGACGACTCCAAGGGCAGGATGATGTCCGCGGCGGTCGAAGTCCTCCGGCTGTAGGTTCATCGCGCGGAGGGCGTCGAGATTCTCGGAGCGCAAGCGCGCAAACTCATCCAACAACTCTCGCAGCGACTTGCCCTGACTTTCTCGCTCCTGGGCGAACCGGTCGAACGGGTCGAACCCGCGGCTCTCACCATGCTGCAGGATCATGCGGGCGCGGGGCATCCAGTCGGTACGTTCTCCGTGAATAAGATGGCCGACAATGTCGAAGGGGCTCCAGGTTTTGGGGCCCTCGTTGCAAAGCGTCCAAGTCTGCGGCAGATCCCGCAAAAGAGCGTTAAGGGCAGAAGGCGTGCGCGAGAGAAGGGCGATGGTTTGCTGCAAGTCGAATCCCATTGCATCACCTGACAACAGAAGTTTGTTAAGGATGATTGTATTAACTACGTCCGCGATGAGACAGCGGACTTTATTCCTTAGTTTCCCCCGTCGATCCGAATCGAACACCGGCCAAAGTCTTTCCAGAAGCAAGAATCTCACGAATGCGGAAGCGATTCGCACCCGCCTGGGCGATCGCGGCAGAGAGAGAGTTCACCGCCTGTGCGAGCGAAGTGCCCTCGGGGAGGCGGAAGATCCATGGGATGTTGGTCGACGTGAGAGCCAGATCGGAAGAGATGGCGACAACTGGCACGAACGACTTCACCGCAATCTGCTCGGCCAAATGGCTGGAGGCTCGATCGAGTGCGATCAGCGCCAGGACGTGATCCTGATACACGGCGTGCACGAGATCATTGGAAGCTTTGCCCCACGCGGCCTCGGATGGCACAGCCACCAGCGATAAGTCTTTGCCACTCGCATTCAAATTGCTCAGAAGCGTGGAAATGTCAGGTGAGTGGACAAGTTCTTCGGCATGCGGACCGAACACTGCAATCCGGAGGGTCCCTGGTCTCTGGTCGGACACGGACGGACCAACAAACTGAACGCCACCTTCTCCGACCTGCGCATACGGTTTTTCCATGGTGATGCGACGGTAGGTGATCTGGCTGTTATGTACGTGAGCCAGGAACAGTGGCGCCATGTTCTTGCAGTTCGGATCGAACACCATGTCGCCGGTGACACCTTTGTAAGTGGTCAATCCGGTGAGCGCGTCGCGGATGCGGCCCTTGTTCAAGCCCGCGCGGCAGATGGCGTCGAGCAGGATTCGCATTTGATCGTAGGCCAGAGCGGCGAAGTGGTCGGGCTTTTCGTGATAGCGGGCTTCGTACTGTGCATTGAACTCCAGCCAGCGCGGGTCAGTGCGCGTGGGATCATACGGAAACACTGCTTCGAAGCCTTCCGCAGCGGTCCCGGCCAATTTGATTAGATCCTCTCCAATCGTGCGATGGCTGCCGAAAACTCGCTGCTTCATGCCGAGTTCCTGCATCTGCTGCAGGATCATGGCAGTAGGTTCGATATCCGTCCACAAAACGATCGCATCGACGCGAGAATCTTCGATGACTTGAAGTTGGTGACGAAAATCGCTATCGCCGCGCATGAACTTCTGCTCGATCACGACTGGGTGGCCGAGGCGGCGGGAGGCGTCTTTGAACTTCAGAACTCCAAAGCGGCCATACCGATCGTTGACACGTAGGATTGCGACCCGTTTGAGACCGAGTTCTGTGTAGATGTGCCGGGCGAGCGTGTATCCCTGCACGCGATCATCCTGGATGACGGTCTGATACCAGGGGATGATGGTTTCGGGAATGGTGGGATCGGTTGAGGCGCTATTCACCAGCGGCGTTTCGGCCTTCAGTGTAAGGCGAAGTGCAATGTGAGTGGATTCGGAACTGATGGAGCCGAACATCGCCCAGACCTTGTCATCATAGATCATGCGAACGGCATCGTTCGACGCTGCACCCCAAATGGCTGATTCTTTGGCAGTGCCGGTAGCAGCGGTGCTGATCTGCCAGTTGTCGTAATCATTGTGTGTGATGAGACGAAACGGCTTTTCCCCATAGCCTCCGGAGGCGTTGGCTTCGTCAATTGCCATTTTCGCGCCGTTCAGCATATGGTTGCCCAAGACCTGATCGGGATGGTCGTAAAGCGGCGCCAGAAAACCGATGCGAATTTCGCTGAGATCCTTGAGATCAGGGTCCGGAGTCTCGCGCGCCGCACCGTTGTACTCGATCAGATCCTGGTAGTACTCGTAGTAAGGAGTCGTGAATTTCGAGAACGGGCGCAGATCTTCAGGCGCGCCGGCGTACGGCTTCAGCGACCGAGTCGGCTGCTGAACTGGAGGATTCTTGCCGCACGCACAGGGCGCGGGAGTCTGCGACCAACCCGCGCACACCAGCGCGGCGACGATCAGAGCAACGGATGCGAGGCGCATGGCGCTTCTCCTGAGTCTTACTCCGAAGTCGATTCGCGACGGAACATGGCGATGGCTTCGATCTCGACCAGCAGGTCGGGGCGGCAGAGAATCGCCTGAATGCCCGTCGATGCCGGCAGCGGGTCTAAACCCTGCTCCTTGTAGAAAGCCGTGCGCTCTTCGTTAAACGCCTCGTAATCGCGCTCGATGTCGCGCAGATAGCATGTGGTCCGCACGATGTCGTGCCAGGTAGCGCCCTCAGACGTCAACAATTGGGTGATGTTGTCGTAGGTGCGGCGGAGTTGCGCGCGCAGATCGCCGACGTGCACGGTGCAGCCTTGTTCGTCGATGCTCGCCGTACCTGAGATCAGAAGAATGGTCAGCCCATTCAGATCGATGCGCATGCCGCGGGAGAAGGCGCTTCCGTAGTCATAGGCTTCGTTCAGCGCTGAGTGGTTGGTGATCGCCCGTTTGACGACTGGGGCTGTGACCACTTCTGCGAGTAGTTCTTGAACATTCATAATGATGGCTCCTGGATAATTACAGTCGCGGTGATCGCCGCCGAGCGTGAGGACGGGACCGCCCTCACGACAGCCGGTGCGACGTCGGCGCTACGTTCACTTCTTTCCACTACCAAGTACCTTTGCTACTGCTATTGAACTTTTCTGACGAATGCCGTGACTCAAACCGTGGGCTGTCGCGACCCAGAGATCGTCTCCTTGAAAGTCAACTCCGAGAATGTAGTTGTGCGACGGGGCTGACTGGACTGAGACCTTCTTTTCATTTCCTGCCGCGTCGCGCACCAGCATCTCCGGTTTGTGCGTATCAAGAGCCGGGCGGTACACCGCCCAATTCGTGCCGTCGAAATACGCAAGGCCTTTATCGGTCGAGAACCAGGCGCGGTTGGCGTCGACGCCCTTAATCTGGTTGAGGAAGTTGCTGGGCAGGCCGCTGTCTTTCTGCAGGAAGTTGTGCCAGTAGCGGCCATCGTAGCGGCTGGCGCCGAAGTATGTCGCAACCCAGAGGATCTTGTCGACGTAGCTGACTGACGTCGTGATCTCGTGGATCAATCCCTGGTCTTTCATTACGACCATCTCCGTTTCGCCATCGGGATCGTTGTAGTCCTTCCAGCGCTCGGTTTTCTGGTCATACTCGAGCACGCCGCCGCCCCAGACCGCGTAATAGACCTTGTCTTCCGCGGGGCTGACGGAGTAAGTCCAGATCTCGTACATCGGCGTATTGGTAGCGTTGTATAAGGACCACTGGCCGGTGTGAGTGTTTAGGCGGCTCGCTCCGGCTGCGGTCGCGGTCCATACGTAGTCGCCCTGCGCGCCGACGCCATAAACGATGTCGTTGCTCAATCCGGAGTTCAGTTGGGTATAGGTGTCGATGCGGCCTGCCGAGATGCGGCTCAGGCCGCCCATGGTTCCAGCCCATACGTCCCCAGTATTCTTGTCGAGAGCGAGTGAGAGCACGGCCTGATGTGCCAGGCTGTGTTCCTTCGCGTCTGAGTTAGGGCGAAACACCGTCCATTTGCCATTCTCGAGTAATCCCAAACCGTTGTCGGTGCCGGCCCATACACGACTGCCGTCCACGAGAACGCAGTAGACGTGATTGTCGGGAAGGCCGTTGGCGGCGGTGAAGTTCTCCCAGCGGAACATGGGCAAGTCCTGGGCGACCGCCAAGGATGCGGTGACAATCAGCGCCAATGCGAACCACGATTTCGTCTTCATAACGTTTTCAGGTACTCGATGAGATCGTTCAATTCATCTTTGGTTAGATCGTTGGTCACACCGTGAGTGTCTCTTGGGTTGTAGATCGTCCAGATCTCTTCCAGCGACTTGGCCGAACCATCGTGGAGATAGGGAGCCGAATACGCCACGTTGGACAACTGAGGTACATCGATCACTGGGGAACGGTCCGTTGATCTTCCTGTGCCAACATCGATCTGCTTTTGGTTCGTGTATTTGGGCCCACTATGGCAGTACGTGCACTGATTGGCTTCCGGGATTGGCGAACCTTTCTTGGTCTGTGTGCGCTCGAAGATAGCCTTGCCGCGTTCCTGAACTGGCGTTAGCTCCCCGTTGGCGAGCCGAAAACGATTCGGCCGGTAGGGGAGCGAATAGACGAAGGTGACAAGATCCGTGAGTTGCTGCTGATCGAAGCTCTGCGATCGGAAAAAGAACTTCTCCGTGCGCGGGCCGCACTCGGTCGGCATGTCGGGATTGCCACCGTTCCACTTGAAAGGCTCAGTACCGGCAAGGTTCTCGAGCAGGCGGTTATCGACAACATCTTTGCCGAATCCGTCGGGCTCCAGATCCCATTCCAAACCATCAATGGTGGAGTCGAGGTGGCAGTTGGAGCATCCGAACTGGCCCTGGAACGAAAAGTCCGCGGTGTAGAACAAACGCTCGCCCCGGCGGAGGACATCGATGCTCTTCGGTCCACCGAGATCGATTGTAGAGATGACCTTCTCGGCCTTCGTGTCGATGACACTCAACGTGTCGTCGAGTCGATTGGCGACGTAGAGGCGCCTGCCATCGGGCGAGAGAGCAACGCCGCGAGGATTGTGGCCGACCGGAATTCTCGCGGTCACATAATTGGCGGAGGTGGAGAGATCGTTCGCGAACGATTGGCGTTTGTGGACAGTCTTGAGCAATCGGAGAACGTCTATCACGGTTACACTCTGCGAACCTGCCGTGGTCAGAAAAATCTTCGACTTGTCCGGGGTGATCACCACTCCCCAAGGCAACGCATAGTACCGGTCGAGTTCGTCGATGGGAATCTGAACGGTTCCGCCGACGTCGTCGCCGAATAGGGTCAGCGAGTCACCGAAGACGGCTCCGTGTTCCACGTGGGCCAGAGGAATAAGGTTCTTTGGTCTGAGTTGCGCAGCCGCAATCAGTTTTCCATCGGCCGAGGCTGCCACATGAAACACGCCCGCCACATTGTTAAGAGGCTTGCGGTCGACCACTCTTCGCGTGGAAGTATCAATGACCGTGATCTCAGAGTTCGGTTCGCTGCGGAACGCGCCGGGATTCGGATAGATGTGAGTGCAGTAGATCCGGTTGCCATCCGGCGAGAGGGCAAGGTAACTGGCGCCGCGTCCGGCAAGCAGGCGCTTGATTTCCTGTCCACCTGTGAGATCGATGACGGACACGTCACTGCTGAGGCGATTTGCGACATACAGAGCCGCTCCGGCTCTGTCCACCACAACTCCGGTTGGTTCAAATCCTGTGGGCAGTGTTTGCACGACTTCGCGAGACGACGTATCGATGACTGAGACCGTATCGGACCAGGCGTTGGTCACATAAAGTCGGCGAGCATCGGGCGAGAGAGCGATGCCACGAGGAACATGCCCCACGTGGATGCTGCCGACCACCTTGGCCGACTCTGGATTGACGACCCGCACTTCGTCGCTGTCCTGACAAACCACGTAGAGCAGATGCCCGTCTGAGGAAAACGCAATTTCGATGGGCGATAGGTAGTGCTCTTTCACAAGTGCGCCGGACTGGTTGGCAGCGGGCTTCGCCGCGATCGCCAGCAGGGTGACCGCCAGGATGCCTAGAAGCTTCGGTAGCAGCCGGAAGGCCGCATGAGAGAACCCGAAGTTAGTCTTGCACACCGCCATTACGGCTCCTCCACCGTGAGCACGCGGTCCACGGCAAGATTCTCCAGAACCTGGTCCTGTCCGCTAGGCCAGTGAATCGTGAGCTTGTCTGCTTTCGTGGCTGGGCCGAGTCCGAAATGAATGCGGCCGTCGTCCTGAGAAAGATAGCCGGAACCGGCGAAACGCTCGGCGATCTGCTTGCGACCAGCGGCAAGCATTTCCAAGTGCGCACCGATTCCGTCGCGGTTGCTCTTCTTCCCTCTCAACTTCACAGTGAGCCAGTGATTGCTGTTCTGAGTCACGTTTTGGAGCAGCGTGGCGGGGGCTCCAAGATTCACGACGAAGGCATCCACCTTACCGTCGTTGTCATAGTCGGCGAAGCAGGCGCCACGGGAGACGGTCTTGACATCGAGAACTGGCCCGGCGTCGCGGGAGACGTCAGCGAACTTGCTGTTGCCCAAGCCGCGGAAGAGCGATTGCTCCTGGGGAACCAGATGGATGAGGCCACCATGGAAAATCATGATGTCGAGCCAGCCGTCGTTGTCGAAGTCGTCGATGCCTGTGCCCCAACTGGTGTACTGCGCGGTGGCCTGCGAAATCCCAGAGCTCGGACCAATATCTTCGAATCCGTTTGCTCCCGCGTTCCGCATCAGGCGGTTGTATTTGGAATCGGTCACCCAGAGGTCGATGCGGCCGTCGCCGTCAACGTCGGCGAATACGGGTCCCATCGAAGAGGTGCTCTCGCCGTTCTGGCCGTAGGCGACACCGATGTCACCCGCCACTTCTTCGAAAGTTCCGTCGCGCTTGTTGTGAAAGAGGAAGTTTTCGGTTTTGTCGTTGGCGACGTAGATGTCGGGATAACCGTCGCCATCAAAATCCGCAGCGGTGACGCCCATGGTGCGCCCTTTGTACGCGCCGATACCGGACTTGTCCGTCACGTCAGTGAACGTGCCGTTGCAGTTGTTGTGGTAGAGGCGATTGGTGTCGCCCGCGTAATCGAGCGGCCCGGGATAGTTGTCGGCGGAATAGTAGTTGCGGTACTTGGGGTCGAATTTGACATAGCGGCCGACGAATAGATCGACACAGCCGTCGCGATCGTAGTCGAGCCAGGCAGAACTGATCGACCAGCCGTCGACCTGAATGCCGGCCTTCGCGGTGACATCGGCAAAAGTTCCGTCGCCATTATTGTGATAGAGAATCGCCTTGCCGTAGCCGGTAACGAAGAGATCGATGAAACCGTCGTTGTCAAAATCGGCCGCGATCGCGGCCATGCCGTAAATGTTGGCTGCCACCCCGGCCTTGTCGGTGACGTCCGTAAACGTGCCGTCGCCGTTGTTCCGGTAGAGATGATTGTGCGGTGGAATTGCCGGGGCTTGCTTCAGCGGATAGGGATGAATACCGCCTTCGAGCGGCTTGCCGCTGGCGACATAGAGATCGGGCAAGCCATCGTTGTTGTAATCGAACCAGACGCAACCGGCGCCAGTGCTTTCGAGCAGGGATCCCAGCTGCTGCGAGCCGAAGTTGTGCGTGAACTGAATCCCCGATTTGGCGGTAGCGTCTTCGAATCGAATGGGGGCAGGCGCGCTGGCCTGCGGCCCTTGCGCGAACACCGCAGAGGAGAACACCAATAGTGCGAACAATTTCAATCTAGTGTCCTCCTGCGCTCTGGGCGCTCGTTCCGGTCAGGTCCGCCGGGGTGGTGGATTTCAGCAGGATCTGTGGAACGGCATTCTCCGGCGCTGTCTCCGGGCCAGCGTGGCATCCCACGCAGACACGCTGCTCCCCGCGCCGCATCCAGAAATATCCGGCCTCGCGCTTTAAGCTCTTGCCCGAAGCGTCGAGCAATTCGAATTGCAGAGGCTGCTCACTCGGAACCTGAACAAAGAAAGAACCGTCACGTTCGACCGGGGCGGTTCCGAGCAACCGGGGATGTCCGGAGTCGTCACGCGTGTAAAGGCGAACGGAGTGAATCGAGCCCACTGAAAATTGGAATTTCGAGGTGTAGGCGTTCAGGCAGAGCAGGTTCGCATTCGGCCAGTCGTGCAAGCCGGAGGGATGGCGGTTAGGAACGGGGCGGGGTGCAAGGGGAACAGGCTCCACTACGTTGGCGCCCTGCTCGACGAGCACGGGTTTCAGATCGCCCGCCCCCGGAGTCCAACGTACGAGTTGGAATGGAGCTTTCGCGTCGCGCCGCCATGCCATCAGCCATTCGCCCGAAACTGTTTCAGAGATGTCTCCTGCGTATTCGCCGCCGGGTGCGGCGATGCTGAGTTGCTGAGCACGCGCGGAAGTGAATCTTGCCAGGCCATGAGACGTCGCGAACATGGTGTCACCGGAGCTCTGCTGCTTAGCCGCGTGCCGCAAGGTTCCGTGGTCGCATCGGTATGACTCGACTCCACTGCCATCGGAATACACCGTGTAGATTTCAGGATTGCCTTCTGAACCCAGCGGGTAAGTGGATTCCAACAGGATGCGGCCGTCACGAAGCACGTCCGTCGGAATGAGTTCGAAGGAATGTATGTCAGGTCGAGAGTCTTGTTGCTGGTGAGCTCCTTGGTCTCGATGACGAATCTTCCGGCAATCTTTCGCGCGTAGACGACGCGATCATCGGGAAGATAGAACGGCCGGACGCAATCCTCGGGAAAGAGGTAATCCGGCGGGGCGCTCCTCCGGCAAGATCGAGTTCCCAGATCTGCCATGGATCGCTCGCTCGCGCTTTGCCCGCGAACAGCACCCTCTCACTGTCGAACGAAATGGAGGGATCGGCCGAGGCTGTGAAATCCGGGGCCAGGGGCTGACGCCCGCTTTCATTGCTCACGAAGATCTCTGCGCCGGACGGGAACCGATCTGCACCGTGAAGCCAAGCCATCGGCTCGAAGACTTTCGCGACGGTGTACAGGAACGGCGCGACCTTGACCGCGGTTTCAGTCGCGGGCGTCGCTGGCCCCGAGGCGACTAGCAGGAGAGTGAAAGCTAGGAAGGAACGCAACACTAATCTGCTCCTCCTGCGACGAGGAGTTGCGGGCGGAGTTGCCGCGATTCCTGCTGCAACTCGATGTAGGGCTGCAGATCCGTCATCATGCGGCGGAATTCAGCGAAATCGAGGGACTGATTGCCGTCGCTCATGGCTTTTTCCGGCGCGGGATGCACCTCGACCAACAGTCCATCCGCACCAACGACTGCGGCCGCACGCGACAGCACCGGCACCAGGCTGCGAACGCCAGCTGCGTGACTCGGATCGACAATGACGGGAAGATGCGAGACCGTCTTCAACACCGGGACGGCAGCAATATCCAGCGTGTTTCGCGTTGCAGTCTCAAACGTGCGGATACCGCGCTCGCACAGAATGATTTGCGAATTGCCCGCCATGGCGATGATCTGCGCCGACCGCAAAAGCTCTTCCAGCGTTGCAGTCATGCCGCGCTTCAGCAGAACCGGTCGTCCGCATCCGCCCAAAGCTTCCAGCAGCGCATAATTCTCCATGCTCCGCGTGCCCACCTGCATGATGTCGGCGTATTCGGCGATGAGGTCGACGTCTTCTTCACTCATTACCTCGGTGATGATCGCAAGGCCAGTCTCCTCGCGCGCCTTGCGGAGGATCTTGAGTCCTTCCACGCCCAGCCCCTGGAACGCGTAAGGAGAGGATCGCGGCTTATAAGCGCCGCCTCGCAGGATGCGCGCGCCAGCCCCAGCCACCGCTTCGGCCGTCTCGAGCAATTGCGTCTCGGACTCCACAGCGCAGGGCCCAGCCATGACCACGAAGTCGCTGCCGCCAATCTCGATGTCGCGAACCTGAACTACACTGCGATGACAATCGCCGGTTTTGGCGACGAGATCGAAGCAGGAGAATTGTCCATTCCACTTCGGATTCATGAGCGAGGCCATTCTAGTGAGCCGCGAAAGCGCGATCACTAGTAAGAATCTGCTAGAACACGCGAAAACAGCGGGTTTTCAGCGCGTCTGTCGATCTTGAGTAAGCGCTAAGTTCTTTTCATAGATGAGGAAGGGAGCGCCTTGTGATTTCAATCACGCACCAGCGAGACGGTGCGCACACCACGCTGTGAAGGTGCACAATTCTGCGGCAAAGCAGAGGATTTCCCATCCGACGTGCGCGTTTCGCCCTGCACGCGCCAGATGTGTATTTGTGGGGCGACGGCAACAAGATCGCTGCTATCTCGTGCACGGGCGGCGGCAAATTCCCTGTGTCCGGTCAGCCGAACCGGCTAAGAGTTTCACCGGACCCCGAACCCGTCGAATCACCCATCTCTAATCCTTTTTCAAGGTATGCCGATGAATATTGCACCGGATGCGTTGACGCCACCTCTGCCTCGGCCATCCAACACGTGCGCTCTTCTGGCAGAGAGTGGAGGAGAGAACTTATGAGCAATACCGACTTCATCCATAGCCAGAGCCGGTCCAATGTAACCTGCGAACACTGCCTGGGAACTGTGGATCATGAAGCCTGGTGTGTGATCCGCGATCCCAAGGTGCAGTACGCCTACGCGATCGTCAATGAACCATGCGCTCTGAGTTACAGTGATTCCCTGATTCTGCACTCGCTCGGAGTTACATGGCGCAATAGAGCCCGGTAGGGTTTGGCTAGACGTGCGCGTGAGATGTTGGCGTGGAAATCTGAACGCTGGCGCAGTAACTTCCGCCTAAATAAGGATAACCAAACATCAGGGTTTGGTTTCGATCAACACCAGGCCCTGCGACGGGATCCGGAGCATGACCGCCCCATTCTTCACTTCATGCGTCTCTGGGGGAGCAAGCTTTGCCGCCGCTCGGAGTTTCTCGACCTGTTTCTTCGTCGGATATTGCGGAGATCCCATGGCTTCGTACGCTTTGTGAACATCTCCATGATCCGGATCAAGATGCGTCACCAGCACGCTCGAAACGTGGGCGTGCGTGAATCGCAACTCTACCTCTTTCTCCGGCCCCCGCGTTCCCGGATCGGCCATGTTCCACGCGGCTATCATCAGAGTCCCGTCTTGGCGACGCGTGACCAGCACGTCATCTGACGATGCGGCAAGCCTCTGCTCGCCCAGCCGGTGGAGCAACAGAAATGCATTGAACGACGGCTTAGGGATACCATCTTCGGCGAGCAAGCCAAAGCCGCCATACATTGGCTGTTTCACGACGCCCTGCTCTTCGAATACATCCGAGAACGTCCAGTAGGACATTTCGTCAACCAGGCCGTCGCATTGCCGGATCGTATCCGCGAGCCACGGGCCCATGTAGGCGGCATCGGTGACATCCGGCTCATTGCCGTAGCTGGCATTGAATTCGGACCAGATCAGCGGCAGCTTCGGCATAGCGGACGATTTGATCTGGTCGTGCACTTTGCCGACAGCGCGACAGACCATGCGGTTGCGCGGAATCTGCTCGTGCGTGCCGAAGACGTCCTCGGCTTTGTCGTTGCCGTAGACGTGCGAGGAAACAAAATCCACAGGGATCTTGTTGTCGGCGCAGTGCTGTATAAATGCATCCGCCCATGCCGCCTGTGCGGTGGAAGGGCCGCCAACCCGCAGTCTGGGACTCACCGCTTTCAGATCGCGCGCCGTGTGATCGTACAGTTCGAAATAAGTCGCCTGATGCGGATCGCCCGCCCAGAAATCGATGTTCGGCTCGTTCCACACTTCGAAATACCATTGCGACACTTCGTCGATTCCGTAGCGCTCGACCAGATGCTTGGCGAACTGCGTGATCAGTTCATCCCACTTGGCGTAGTCCTTGGGCGGAGAAACGTTCTGCTTGTACCAGAACGCATGCAGCGCATCTTTATTGGACGCGAGTTTCTTGGGCATGAAGCTCAGCTCGACGAAGGGACGAACTCCGTTAGCCAAGAGTCCGTCGTAAATCTGATCCACGTAAGAAAAGTTGAGGACGGGATTGCCCTGAGCGTCCTCATCGTAGACGCCCACCTCATCATGAAAAATGGCGTGGAAGCGGATGTACTCCATGCCCGTTATCTTCTTCACGTCGCGCAGGTCCTGGCGATAACTCTCGCGCAAAGAGAGGATCGCCCGTCCCGATCCGAAAAAGTGCTCCCAGAAATGAGGAAGGGGAGTCGCACGCGCGCCGGCGTCGATCTCGATGGTCTGTTTTGCCGAAGTTTCAGGCGTGCCGGCAAAAAGAAACGGAGAAGTGAAAATCTTAATGACGAATAGGAGAACAAAGAATCGCTTGCCCATGAGGTCCTCTATGCCGGGCGAGATGTCTGCTTCATGTTCCGCTCGACAATTTGAGTATAGCCGTCCAGGAAGTTCGGCCGCGTCTGGAAGTCGACCACGCGGCCCGCAAAAACGCCCAGGCCGTACCGAAGAAGGGACTCGTGATGCTCGTGCTGTTCGTGTCTAAGCCGGACCCATTCATGTTCAGCTTGTTGAAGAAGTTGGCGCGCGGCAACGCGCAATGGTAAATGCTCAGCTCGCAGTATCGCCCTTTTGGGCGGCGGCTTCCTTTTCCTCGGCCGCTTGCGGGACAATCTCGATCAACACATACTTGTTCTTCCTGGTTGCGTCGTTACCCGAGGTGAAAGAGTGGACAAAGCCCCGGCGGGCTCGATTCATTCTTTGTAGCTGATACCGGGCTTGTGCTTCCTCGATGGTTGCGAAACCCTCGCGCGGCGAAAGCGTGTACTGCACCCGCACTGTGCGAGATGCACCCGAATCCCACCAGCACTGCGTTTCGCGGACGAAGTATCCGAGCTGGCCGCCGACAGTTTGCTCGCCCAAGGAGAGTTCAAAGAACTCCTGTCGCCAGATAGTGGGCTCAGGAATTTTGGTCTTATAGAGAGTCTCAAGCATGGAACGCTCGCAGGTCTGCGTGATTGTAACCCGAATCTCGCAGCAATCCTTCGCAAGATTACTTCTTTGCGAGCAGCGCGTTCAGCCTGGTCATAACGTGAAAGGCGTCGGAGACATAGAGGACATCGGCCTTGCCGCGGGCCCACCCACAGTTGGGATCAAGATTGATAGCCCGCCGTTCGTTGATGAACCTCCAGCCGACCACGTGCGGCTCTTCCCCGTGGCAACAGGTTGACAATCCTTTTGAATGGCGGGGAGTCGATCCCGTCTGCCCCACCTGGTTGAGATGAGTCATGAAGCCGAGCACTGCGTGATTCTCCCCGCTCTGATCCACCAGAGACTTGCTGCCACCGAGCGACGCTCCAGAGTTTTGCAGGAACTCAAGAATTGCGGTTTCGGCTTCCGGTACGTGGGTTTTGCCATCCGTCTGCTTCTTGCACCAGCCCGCTCCTGCGACGAAGAGCAGTTTGGCGTCCGGACGGATGGTTTGCGCGTCACTGTTCGGCGTTCGAATGCCGGCAAAAACGGTGCGCTTGTGACCGGGCGAGTCTGGCAGATCGATCGGTTCGATGTTTGCCTTTCCCGCAAATCCCGTCCAAGGTTCGTGGCATCCGGAATCCATCAGTAGGAACCAAGGGCGCGCATCTCGCTGGATCGCTGCTTCGAGGCGTTGCCGGTAGAACCAACGCTTCACCGAAACTCGAGAATCGGCGGTTTCGATGGATGAGATGTGAGTGTCGACTTGCCCAGTCATCCGTTGCGCGACACCAGGGATCACTCGAAGAAACCTCGATGTGGAGGGGCCAATTACAATCTCTGGCGAAGCCGCGCGGCAGATGGCTTCGGCAGCGGCGGCATCAGTCGAATATCGCGGATGAGCCAACTCTAGACCTGACACTCCCAGGATGCGCAAACCCGTCGAGGTCAGACCGTCCGCGGCGTTTTGAATATTCTCGCCAATGAGACCTATCGTCAGTGCACCATTAGTTCGCGCGACCAGATCGAGGGCCGCGCCCAGCACTTCGTAAGCGACTCTGGGTAGCGACTTTCCCGACTCGTCAACGTGAGCAAGAAACAGAATGTTCTGTGACATGAATTCCTCTTCCGCGATCGCTAGCCCCCCACAATCCACTCCGCCAGTTCCGCCGCGACCTCATCCGCCGATCGATCTTTCACCACCCGTGTTTGCCTCTGTTGCTTCGGCGGGGTCACACTGAGATAGCGCACATTCTGGAATAGTGGTCCGGGCTTAGCCTTCTGCAATGCCGGCATAATGGCGCGCATATTCGCCATGCCGACCTGTGGATTGTTCTTCGGTTCCGGCAAATTTCCCGTCGCCCAGCCCAGCAAAGCGGGAGGGCCCTGGCAGATCGAAACCTGGTGGCGGCCGCCTTCGATACGTTCCAGGATTTCAAAGCAGCCATCAGCCTGAACCGTGAGTTGATCGACACCCTGAAATTGATCATGGATTCCCAACTGCTCGCCCACGAACTGCATGGTTACGCCGGCACCGCGCGAAGCAGACTCCCATCCTCCAAAAAGAAGGATGCGCGAACGGTCGAGGCCTGTAATGGACTGAATCGCCTCGCTCAGAATCTTGGCCACGGAGTGCGCGTCGGCGAACCCGTTTGCAGGAGCGTCGACCGGAATGAGTTCGAAGCTCGCCTTCTGCGCCACGTTCATCATGACTTGCTGCAGTTTCGCCTTGGGCGCAGCGCTGACCAACCAAATCTTGCTTCCAGGAAAATGCGCAGCCAGATTCGCTGCTTCATACAACGCGTGTCCGGCCCAAGGGTCGAGAACGGCAGGCAACATCATCTCGTTCTTCAGGGCCGGTCCGGTCGGTGTGGTGATCGGCTCAAGCGTCTGCAGCGGGTCGGGCACGATCCCTGCGCAGACAACAATGTGATAGGCGTTGCTCATATGTTCATGTTTCAAGGTTTCAAAGTTTCAAGGTTAGACAAAGTCTCACGGACTGTTGTCTTTTAAACTCTGAAACCTTGAAACCTGCCTCTTCTCAGTTAAGTGTCGAGTGCAATCCACCGGCTCCGGCACGGAAGTCCACGTTCTCTTCCTTGTTATTGCAGTTCCACAGGCACGCGCCGCAGTACACACACTTTTCGCGATCAAAGGCGGACACCGCTGTCACCCCGTGTGATCGCCTGCCCCGAACACATCTCGACGCACAACTTCGATTCGCACTCTCGACAGAGTTCGGGCCGAATGAAGATCACGTGGTTGGCGTATCCGGGCGCGGCCTGCACGCTGCCGCCGGTGAGCAACGCATCCTGGTGAGAGATCAGTAACTTGCCATCGAACGGGATTTGCGGCCAGCCGCAACAGTCCATGATGCGATCATGCAGCGCGCTTCCCTGCCCTGAGCATTCCTCCTGTAATTTCTTCAATTCGGCAAGAGCTATTCGCGTGCCGTAGACATTTTCCAGCGACGATGTGTCCGCTCGCCCTGAGCGCGGTCCGAACGCAATCGCTCCGCCCGTGAATCCAGCCAGAACTGTGCCGATCAGGCCAGCCAACACCCCGCATTGAAAACCATTGCGGGCATCTGCGGCGGCTTTCGACTCCTTGTCGACCCAACTCTCCCGCCGGCGTCGGACATATGTTTGCTCAAGGTTCTCGCGCGTGAATGGCTTCTTCTGTTCCATCAGCTCAATCACGGCTTCCGCCAGCTGGACGCCCGTGGTCCAAGCCTCATCCACTCCCGAGTTCGCAAGCACATTGGTGCTGCCCGAGCCCTCACCGATACGGGCGTATCCGTCTCCGGCGAGAAACGGTTCTCCATGGCGGCCAGATTCCTCGAGAGACTTCGCTCCCCAGGATTTCAAAGTGCCCCCTTGCAAATGCCGCCACAAGTACGGATGCAGCATGAAGTGCTGCAGGTAGCGATACCCCGTGCGAACGGGGTTTCGGAACCACGACGGAATAAAGATACCCACCGATGCCAGCCGCTCGGGATGCACGTACAGGAATCCGAAAATCTCCGGCTCAGGGAATCCGATCGTATGCAGCACAGTTCCCGGCTCGAGGCCCGAGTCCTCGCGTAATTCAATGACCATCTTCATGCCGAGAGCCCACTCGCGATGCTCGTGATCCTTCGGCAGCCCGAAGCACGCGTCAATCTTGCGGCCCACTGCGCCTACGGGGCCATCCGCGACAACTGTGAGAGAGGCGCGAACGTCCATTCCGGGCATGAAGCCGTCACCGGGGGCGCCGGTCAGATTCACTCCCTGGTTGATCAGGCGTACACCGCACACGGCATCATTCTCAATCAAGGGCTCGCTCACTGGCATCCCAGGCCAGAGTTGAACCGCTCCGGAACTAGTCACTTGCTCGCTCACCCACTGATTGAATTGGCCGAGCGAGAAGATCATCCCGTCGTCTTTGCGCATGAACTTCGGAATAAAGGGCAATTCGACCGCGTGGTCGCGCAAGCCGACAAACGATCCGAATGCGCGGATCAATCGATCTTTCGCCCGGAACGCAAGAGATCGCCGGCTGGCCCCGATCGGATCGAGTAGATAGACGAGTTTCTCCCGCGCGACCGGCACCGCCATAGGAATCTGCGAGAGATCGATCCCGGGAAAACTCGCGCGGATTCCACGAGCGCGTGTCACGGCGCCCGACACACCGAAACCGAGCCCATCGGCCCTCTCGTAGCAGATCACTTGCAGAGGAAGTCCAGGCGATACCGCGCTTTCGAATCGTGGTGTGCCATCATCATTGAGAAGCTGTCGTGAGAGCGTGTTGAGGAATCCGCCCATCGCAGGCCCGAAGCCGACGCCGGCGATGTCCACCGACATCTGCTGCCGCTCGACCGCGATGGAGGAAGATGGAGCCGCGGCGCTCATACGGGATAATCCAGAGCCTCAGGAATCATGATCTTCGAAATCGCCTCAGCCGCACGATCTTTGGCCGTTCGCGACCCAGTGAGACAACCAGCCAGCTTTGTATGCAGAGAGAGGAACGGACTCTCTCCCGAGCAAGTCACGCATGGGCCGGCTTTCTTCGGGTGCGAACCGTCTCGCCCGATGATGTCAAATCCGTAGGAGTTAATTCCCGGCATGATGCCTTCGAGTGAATCCAATTCCTCTTCGTGCCAGCACCCGCGAATTCCCTGCTCATCCCACGCGGGATGCCGGTTGTATCCGAAAACCAATTCCGCACAGATGCGCGACACTTCACCGCTGGCTCGCGCCGACTGCACGTGGCAGAGATCACTGAGGAAATTGACGAGGCCCGCCAGCCCCTCGGCAACGGATGGATCCGCTGCGCCGTCTCGCTCTAGACGCAGTACGTCAATAATCTGGCAGCGAGCCGCCAGCAACCAGCACACGGCATCCGCAAGCGGAAACGTCACACCTTGGCGCGCGCTTTGATACAGCTTGCCTCCATCAGCATCTTTACTGTGCTGCAGATGGTCGAGCGTCCAGAGCCACATCGTCATAGCCGTGGCCAGCGCGCATGCTCCCGTGCCCGGATGATCCGAAGCAACGCTTCGCATCTCGCGAATCCAGCTACGGAACTGCGCCACGAATACCGGATTCGTCATCGTGACGGAGAGTTGACGCCGCTGCACCGCTTCGGGTCCTTCGTAGGTCGCCTCAAGTTGTGCGTCCATCCATTTATTGCCGAGGAATCCCGGGCAGTCTTCGGTGATTCCGTAACCTCCCATCAGGCTCACGGCCTCACGCATCATTTGTGCGCCGCAACCGGTGTTCCACAGCTTTGCCGCCGGACAAAGAACGTCAGCCAACGAATCCAGCGCAACAAAGCGCAGCAGCAGGTCGGAGTTCAGAGCGTCCCTTCGCGCGTCGCCGGCAGGCAACTGCATGAGTGCGACCGCACGATCCGCAGCTTCGCGCACGAGCTTCATCTTGGCCTTGGCCCCCACGATTCCCCGTTCCGCGTATACCTTCTCCATTTCTTTTTCGAGGGGATCCAGTTCGTCAAAGGCACGTGCCGCAGCAAAACCCAAGGACGCACTCGCCTCACCGGTAGCCCAGACATCGACTAGCCGGTGGAGCGAATCCTGCCTCGCCTGCAAGCCAAGCTCGTAGCGGACCGATCCAGGAGTAGCGGTTTCCGCGCCGCGAAACCTTCCGCGCTGGTAGCGAATCACCGGTTCCACCGCCGATAGAAGCTTCGCCGCGGTCATCACCCCGACCGTCACCCGCGTCCTCCGGAATACAGCCTCGATGATCTCGCTGTGGTTGAATCGAGGAATCAAAATACCGTCTTTGATCTCGTATCCACCAATGATTCTGGAAGCCGGCACCCGCAGGTTGAAGATTGGATCTCCCGTCGACGAAAGCTGGTGCACCATCTTCCTGGTCGGCGTGCCGCGATCGAAAATTCCCGTATCACCCTCTTCGAGAATGACCATGCAGCTGCCCTTGATGCGCTCGTCGTCGGAGTCCACCGCAGCAGTCACGAAATTGGCGAACCCGATGTTGGTGATGAACCGTCCGCGCTTCTCTACTTGCAGGAGCGGCTCTTCCCCGTCCTTCCACTCCACGATTCGCAATTTCCCGTTGAGCATTCCCGTATCAACACCCACATACGGGATGGGCTCGGTCAAACAAAATGCTCCCCGCCAAGGCTTGCGGTCCTCCCCAGGCTGCGCCGGGGCCGCAAGCTTCATGTAGTGGCTCTGCTGCTCCGCCGTGCCGCGCTCATGAATGGGCGCCAGTGCCAGGCAACCTGCCAGACTCGCTGTCGCCGCACCGCCGTCGACCCACGATAGTTCGAACGCTACCAGTGCGAGGGCCAGGTTTTTTGGGCCAGCAAACAGTCCGCCCTCTTCCGGATCCATGAAGACGGCTGTGATTCCCGCCCCGTCGAATGCTTCCAGCAGCGAGGCTTTACCGTCGGTCCATTCATGCGAATTGCGACCGCCATTGGCCACCAGACGCGCCACCGGACCGCGTGCCACCGCTCGCGTCGCCTGCACCAGCATCTGCAAGTCGAAGCGGTCCGCGAATCTCCATTGCACCTGACGCGCCGCATCCGTGGGCAATGTTGGCAAAGTCTCTGGTTGCACCGGGCTCGCAGTCGCCATACACCTCTCCTTGTGGCCGCAAGGGCTCGGAAGCGATTCTGCCGTTAGGGCAGTCGAGGGTCTGTGATTCAAATCACAGGCGGCTATGATCTTGAAAGCTCGCCGGAGAAAAGAGCCGGGAGTGGCACTTCAACGCCCAAACAATGTAGATTGAGGCGCATGCGGAGTCCCGGGGTTCTCTCGGTTTCTGTTCTGACTACTCTCATCCTCGCTTCTGGTTTCGCTCTGTACACGGCGCGGGCAAATCCTAAAGGCAGTTCATCGCAAGACTCACGGGATTGGCTCACATATGGCGGATCTCCGGAGTACCAGCACTACTCGCCGCTCTCACAAGTTAATCGTTCGAATGTGAAGCAGCTGCAGGTCGCCTGGAGCTACGACACCGGCGAGCAGGGCGGACTGCAAACCAGTCCTCTGGCTGTGGGCGGAGTGCTCTATGGAATCAGCCCGTCACAGAAGATCTTCGCGCTTGATGCCGCCACAGGAAAAGAACTCTGGAAGTTCGACTCCGGGATCAAAGGCATGCAACCGGACCGCGGCCTCGCGTACTGGTCCGGCAAGGATGACAAGCGGATCCTCGTCGGCGTGATGAACTTCCTCTATGCGCTCGACGCGAAGTCAGGCAAGCCGATTCCATCTTTCGGAACCGACGGCCGCGTCGATCTGCAGGAGAATCTTGGACGCGAGCCTCGTTTCCAGTCGATCTCGCTGACCAGCCCCGGAATGGTCTACAAGGACCTGATCATCGTAGGAGGCCGCAACCCCGAAACCTTGCCCGCCCCGCCCGGCGACATCCGCGCTTACGATGTTCGCACCGGCAAACTGCGCTGGTCGTTTCACACGATTCCGCATCCAGGCGAATTCGGCTACGAAACATGGCCACATGATGCATGGAAGACAAGTGGTGCCGCCAACAATTGGGCCGGCATGGCGCTCGATCGCAAGCGAGGAATTGTCTACGTTCCCACAGGCTCGGCCGCGTCTGATTTCTATGGCGCCGACCGGATCGGCGACGATCTGTTCGCAAACTGTCTGATCGCGCTGAACGCCGAGACCGGGGAACGAATCTGGCACTTCCAGGCGGTCCGGCACGACTTGTGGGATCGCGATTTTCCCTCAGCTCCAGTACTCGTTACGTTGAAACGCAACGGCAAGCCCGTCGATGCAGTGGTTCAGACGAGCAAGCAAGGCTTCCTGTTCATCTTCGATCGCATGACGGGCAAGGCTCTAGTCCCGATCGAGTACCACAAGTATCCTGCAAGCACTCTGCCCGGTGAAGTTGCCGCCGCCGAGCAGAGCCTGCCCACATGGCCCGCACCCTACGCACGGCAGAATCTTACTGAAGATATTTTGACCACTCGAACTCCGGCAGCGCGACAGTGGGCTTTAGAACGATTCAGGGCATCGATTCATGAAGGACAATTCGTTCCTTTCCGAGTGGGCACCGAGGTAATTGTGTTCCCTGGGTTCGATGGGGCAGCGGAGTGGGGAGGCCCCGCTGTCGATCCCGACACCAACATCATTTACATCAATTCCAATGAGATGGCATGGACTGCGTCACTCTTCGAGGACAAAGGAGAACGCGGGGCCAAGGCCATCTACCTGAGCCAATGTGCGGTTTGTCATGGCGAGAACATGCGTGGCGCTCCGCCGGACATTCCAGACCTTGACGGAATCGGCAACCGCAGAAGTCCCGCGGACATCGCAGCGGCGATCCGCGGCGGCAAAGGACGCATGCCGGGATTCCCGAATCTTTACGAAGACCAACTCAACGGATTGGTGGAATTCCTGCTGACCGGTGAGAACAAAGAACTGGCAAGTGCAGGACCGGCCCTGCCCGGCATGAAATACCGACTCACGGGCTACCGCCGATTCCTCGATCCCGACGGCTATCCCGCCATCGCGCCGCCTTGGGGGACACTCAACGCCATCGATCTGAACACGGGCGAGTACAAGTGGAAGATCAACTTCGGGGAATATCCCGAACTCGCAGCCAAAGGAATGAAGAACACCGGATCGGAAAATTACGGCGGCCCGATCGTTACCGCGGGAGGCCTGCTCTTCATCGGCGCAACCAATTACGACAAGAAGTTCCGTGCGTTCGATAAGTCCACGGGAGAACTTCTCTGGGAAATCACGCTACCGTACGCGGGCAATGCCACACCAATCACCTACGCCGTAAATGGCCGCCAGTACATCGTGATTGCCGCCGGTGGTGGAAAAGATCCGAGATCGGGATCCGGCGGCGTATACGTAGCCTTCGCGCTGCCGCGTGATGGCAAGAATTGATGAGATCAAAGGAACGCGCAGCTCTTCCGGTTCACGCTGGCAGCTCCTAACAACGACTGTTTTTTCACATCCACTGGCAATACCGCAAAAAACGTCATAGGATATTTGCTCATT
This sequence comes from Terriglobia bacterium, assembly GCA_963743105.1. GTDB lineage: Bacteria > Acidobacteriota > Terriglobia > Terriglobales > Acidobacteriaceae > Sulfotelmatobacter. The sequence goes on along the minus strand of CAVUOS010000040.1, from coordinate 51,733 downwards.
CTTCCGAACCAGGGCTGGTCGTCCGCAAAAGACATCATTCACAGGTCACGAGGTTGTGATGGAACCGAACGCAAGCCCGACATCAAGCGCCGCCAAACAACTATCCGCCGCAAACGGTCTGGCCCTGATCCGCGTCACAATTGGGGCAATGTTCGTGTGGGTCTTCTTCGAGAATCTGGGGAAAGGCCTCTACACTCCGGCGGGTTACGCCGGGCTGATCAACTACTACATTCAGCACGAGTCATTCGCCGGCCGCTTGGAAGGCGGTGATGGGCCTGGCGGCAAACCACGCCGCGATGGCGGCTCCCATGCAAGGCCTGACCGAGATCTCTCTCGGCATTCTGCTTGTCATCGGCCTGCTTACGCGACCGGCCGCATTTGTGGCTTTTCTGTTTCTCGGCAGCCTTTGGATTTCGGAGTGGGGCACCTCGTGGATATGGGAGCTGCTGGTTCCGGTGCTCGCATCGCTCGGGCTCGCTATCGGAAGCGCCGGCCGGAGATGGGGCGTTGACGCGTGGCTGTCGCAACGGTGGCCATCGGCTCCGTGGTGGTTGATTTAAGCTGATGCCCTGTGCGAGTGTCCGTCATCATCCCCACGCATAATGAAGCGCGGGCGATTGAGCGCGTCTTAGCGGATCTCCCCTCCGATCTCACGACGGAGGTCATCGTTGTCGACAGCAACTCGAATGACGGGACGCCCGAGATCGCCGCAAGAATGGGAGCCCGCGTCGTTCAGGAACCGCGCCGCGGCTATGGGCGAGCGTGCCTCACCGGGCTGGCCGCGGCAAATTCCCCTGACGTGGTTGTATTCCTTGATGGCGACTACAGCGATCGGCCCTCTGAACTGCCGATTCTCTTGGCGCCAATCACTGAGGGGCGTGCGGACATCACGCTCGGTTCCCGCCTGCAGAACAGCGTTCTGCTGGGGCGTTGCCTTGGCATCAAGTGTTTGGGAATCGTCTCGCCGCCAGCCTGATCAGGCTTCTGTATGGACTGGACATCACTGATCTCGGCCCGTTTCGCGCTGGCCGCGCAGATGTACTACGCGCGCTCGCCCTCGAAGAGACCACCTATGGCTGGGCGGTTGAGATGATCCTCAAAGGCGCCCTGGCCGGATATCCGCGTCGTTGAAGTCCCGGTGAGCTACTATCCGCGTATCGGAAAATCGAAGATCAGCGGTACGCTGAAGGGTACGGTCGGCGCCGGTTGGTTCATTCTCAGCTTGATCGTGCGCTATTATTTCCGGCATCGAAGAGCCGGGACGCCACGGCCAGCGTAGATCCGCGTCAAAATTTTATGAAATCTTCAAGCGAGACTGTGGTGCGTTCGTCTGGCAGTGACCGTGTGCTGGTAATCATGGCGAAAGCACCGAGGCCGGGCGCGGTCAAGACCCGCCTGGCTCCCAGCCTTTCTCCTGAGGCTGTCACTGATTTCTATTGCTGTCTTCTGGACGACACGCTGGCGCTGGCGCGGTCATTGGGCGATGTGGAAGTTGCCATCATGTGCCCGGACTCGGACGTAAACGGGCTGGCGCAATTGGCAGGCAGCGATGTGAGCGTAGTTGCCCAGAAAGGTGAAGGTCTTGCCGCAGGCCTCACTTCGGTGTTTGCGCACTTCACATCAGATCATCGAGGGGAAGATCATCTGAGGGATGCCCACGAACGACGCACCATTGCCTTCAACAGCGACAGCCCGCACCTGCCGCGTTCCGTTCTCGAAGACGCATTCGAAACGCTGGCCGCACATGACGTGGTCGTGGGACCAACGCATGACGGAGGCTACTATCTCGTCGGGGCAAAGGCTTCTCATCCAACGCTTTTCGCAGGCGACGGAATGGGCACCAGCAGTGCGCTGGAGAGACTCCTGTCGCGCGCACGAGCTCTTGAGCTATCCGTAGGTTTCGCAGATCCTTTCTACGATATTGATGTAGCTGACGACCTGACTCGCCTGGCAGCAGAGTTGCGCCTGGCTCCAGCAAGGGCGCCACGCACGGCGCGCGTGGCTTAAAGAGTGGGAGCTTGCGGCGGCGACAATCTCAGACAACCTCTCGGACGGGCACGGGAGAACGTGTGAAGCTCACTCCCGCGTGGAGAGTGTACGTACTCGGCGCCACGTTGTGCGTGGCGCTAACGATCTGCTCACGCAACTTCGGCGATAGAGGTGGACCGTACTTCATGGCCTCTCTTGACGCTTGCGGGCATCGCGTACCTCCTAGCGATCCGTGAGTTTTTCGCTACGCCAAAATTCTCCCGCCGCGTTGTCGTCATTGGACTCGTCCTGGCTGCTGTGTGGCACATTGAATTTCTTCGGCTGCCCGCCGGGCGCTGACGATGATATTCATCGATATGTTTGGGATGGCCGCCTGCAGAGGCTCGGCTACAACCCCTATATTGTCGTTCCCAGCGATCCTGCCGTTAAGGAGCTGCATACCCCGGAAACCCGCACGTTGAACAACCCGGATCTACCGAGCCCGTATCCGCCAGGAGCGCAGCTTTTTTTCCGCGCAGTAACCGCGATTCAAGAGTCCACCTTTGCACTGAAAGTGGCATTTGTAGTTTGCGAGTTCGCAATTGTTTTTTTGTTGCTCGATGTTTTGCGCAACACCGGCCAGGCAGCGCACCTGGTTCTGGCGTTCGCCTGGAACCCGTTGTTGGCCATTGAGGTGGCGGGAAGCGGTCACATTGATATTGTTGGCGCACTATTGTTGCTGGTGTCGGCCGCTGCGCTGGTGCGCCGATGGCGGACGACTGCGGCCGTCGCACTTGGGCTAGCTATCGCGGTGAAATTTCTGCCGATCGTACTCTTGCCCCTCTACTGGAAGCGGGTTCGCATTCGCGACGCTGCGCTGGCGACAGCCGTGGTCGGACTCCTATACGTGCCATTTCTTAATCACGGCCGCATTCCGATCGGCTCGCTGGGTACGTATGTGCAGACTTTTCGCTTTAATGGTCCCGTGTTTGCGATTCTCGCTCGAGTGGCGCCTCCGCAGTTGCTGGCTGGGCTGGCAGTGCTCGTCGGATTAGTGGCTGCAGCCTGGCTAAGAAGCCGAGCGCCGGAGTGGTCTCCGGACAAAGAAACCTTAACCACAGAGGACACAGAGTTTCACAGAGAAGATGCCACGGTGTTTCCCCTGTGTGACGGAGCATGCCCTGAGCGAAGCCGAAGGGTGCCCTCTGTGGGTCAATGTTCTGCATTTGCCTGGCCCATGGCAGCATCTCTTTTGTGCGCGCCCGTCGTATTCCCATGGTATCTTCTCTGGCTGCTGCCATTTCTGACGTCGGCCTCGACGCTGCTGATCATCGTTTGGACTGTGAGCATCATCCCCACTTATGTCCAATGGCACTTGCGGAGACTTGGGCATCCGTGGGGCGTGCTTCCTGGTTGGGTCATGCTGCTGGAATATGGATGCGTGGCAATGGCCGCTGCCATAATTGCATTGCGCCGGATCTCATACGGCCCGCCCGCACCTGAATACTCAAGCGGACTAGTTCAGTCGAACCTGTTGGGTCCGAGACGCAATTTCTGTATCCGGAAATCCGGAGGGGTCATCCAACCCAACATCCGTTCAATTCACCGAGGAGGGACGTTCATGAAGAATTTGGGCCGATTCGACAGCGATCGGCCGTTTATCCTTCAGCGTGCTGCTTGATGCTTCCTGCAACTCCTAGGGCGCAGCAGCGCGCGCCAATTCTCGACCAAATTGCCAAGACTTATGGTATCGATTCGTGGGATCAAGTTGAGGCTATCCGCTACACCTGGAACGGAGAGATTACCGGACTCTTCAAAGCTGCTCACAAGTGGGAGTGGGAGCCCAAGACCAATAAGGTGTCCTACGAGGGGACGGATAAAGACGGCAAGCCGGTCAAGGTTTCCTACGTGCGTACCGACCTCAGCACCCAAACCGACGCCGTGAAAAATCAGGTCGACCCGAGTTTCATCAACGACAACTATTGGGTCCTGTTCCCTTTTCACGCTTATTGGGACAAGAGCGCCAGCGTGATCGATCAAGGCAAATTTAATCTGCCAGTGGGCCCCGGCATGGCCGACCTGGTCCCGGTGAAGTATCCCGCAGATGGCGGTTACACGCCGGGCGACACCTGGGATCTCTACGTCGGTAAAGACAACCGCGTCGTGTACTTTGTCTACCACCGCGGCGGGGCCAAGCCGCCGAGCCGCGTTCTCGCAACGTGGGCAGGCTACAAGAAGGCAGGTCCAATTCTGTTCTCAACGGAGCATCTCGGCACCGCCGATGGCAAGCCCCTGCACATCTTTATTTCTGACGTTTCCGTGAAGCTGACAGGCTCGGACAAATGGATGGACGCAAAATAAGTCGCGCGCTGTACGAAGCTCTCTCAGGTCCTCTCGGAACCCCAAGAGCATTGAGCAATGACAACTGGTCTCATAAAAAGGTTGGAGAAGGGCACGGCTTTAAGCCGTGCCATTAGAACCCAACAAAAATGCTGGCTTTAGCCCCTGAGGTTCGTTTGTTCTTGGCGCAACCATTTACCAGACAAGGTTATAGCAATGAGTATCGGAGCGACGGATCGGATTGCTCACCGCTCAACCCTCATTACCATCTGTAAAATGCACGCATTCCGATGAGGGCTGACATCGAGCTGGATATCGGGCGAAAGACATTTACGTCTGGCCTGCTGGCGGACCTGATCGCTGTGCTGCGCCGCAGCCGGCCGGGCGATCTGTTCGCGATTGTCGGTGACGAACAAGGCATCGGGAGCGAGTTGGAAATCTGGTGCCGATTCACCGGAAATCCATTGCTGGAGACGACGGTCGAAAAAGGCCGTATGCGGTGGGTCTTCCGGTGCGGAGCTCTTCCGGCGACTGCCCCAGACGAAAGCAAAGACAATCGTCCGGTGGGTTCGCGGCTTTGGCTCTACACGAATTTCGACTGCAACCTGCATTGCGACTACTGCTGCGTGCGTTCCTCGCCCACCGCGCCCCGTCGGGAACTGGGGCTAGCGCGTGTCCAGCGGATCGCTCGCGAAGCGGCGGGGCTTGGCGTCAAAGAAATCTTCGTGACCGGAGGCGAGCCGTTTCTGCTCGAAGATATCGGCGGGATTCTGCTTTCTTGTGCTGCAGCCGCTCCGACCACGGTGCTGACCAATGGAATGTTGTTTACCGGGCGACGCGCGGAAACCTTGCGTGCGTTGCCACGCGATCGAATTGTCCTGCAAATCAGCCTGGACAGCGCGACGCCAGAATTGCACGACCTCCATCGCGGCCCGGGCTCATGGGCGCGCACCCGCGATGGGATTCAGCGTGCTCGTGAGCATGGCTTTCGAGTGCGACTGGCAGCGACCGTTTCGACCGATGCCGAGGCCGAGGAGTTCCGTCAATTCCTAGACGAGGAGAAGATTGCGGCGGAAGACCGGGTCATACGCCGGATCGCATTGCGTGGTGTTGCCAGCGACGGTGTCGCCGTCTCTCGATCCGATCTAGTGCCGGAAGTCACGATTACCGTCGACGGTGTCTACTGGCATCCGGTCGGCGCGGAAGATGCCGATCTGCTGGTCACGCGCGACATCTTTCCTCTCTCCGACTCCTTCGCCGCGGTCCGCGGCGCCTTCGACCGGGAAGGCGAACACGCCAATAAGCTGGCGAGAATCTTTAACTGCGCATGAAACGTTCATACGGCAAGAATCTGCGATTCCCCGCAAGTGTGTCGCGATGTCGCTCGGACGATTTGCGAGAAGCAAGCACTTCAAGGGACGTGGTCTTGGGGGGCTCCTGCTAATGGGGCTCTGAAAAGAGCAATGGAGCAAAGCAGGACATCGCGTCTGTGGCCGTAGTGGTCGACGCCATCGATGAAAACGCGCGCGCCATCCACAGACGCCATGGCTTCATCGATATTCCGAATCGCCCGAATCGGCTCTTTCTGCCTATGAAGACCGTGGCGCAGCTCTTTCCTGACGTTGACGCGGAGTAACTTCCTCACTCAAGCGAAAGGTTGACGCTCGGGGCCCATTCAAGCCCTCTTTTGGCTTGAGTGGGCAGTACTGGCGAGGTCGGCGAGCAGACGAACCCATCTCTGCGAAAAACCTAGGCCGCCTTAGTCAGAGCCGCACGAATTCGCTGGCCCACGATCGCTTCTTCGCCGGGCTGCAGCATCCACACTCCAACCACAAGCGTGTTTGCATCCGCCGGGATGCCCTGGTTGGGCCTTTGGCCGGTGTTCGGATTCAGTTCAATCGAAGGCGTCCCGTTGCGCAAAGTTTCGACGATCTGGCCAGTCGTGACCCCGGTGACCGCTGGGTCGAAGCGTATGAGCAGATGTGGAACATGGTTTGCAATCTTCGGGACCACAGTCTCGGTCCTGACCGAAGGGATGCCCTTCATCGCCTTGGCGATGAGATCGACCCGCTTCTGGTAGTCGCCTTGCATCGACTCTTCCGTGTGCGAAAGAACCCAGTCAACCGCCGCAACCATGCCCACAATTTGCTCCTTCGCCACCTTCATGCCACGGCCAATTCCGTCAGCCGGATTATTGTTCTGGTGTGCAAGGTCCGTCAGGACCTTTCGGCCTAAGAGCAGGCCCGCATTCTGCGGACCGCGAATTCCCTTGCCCCCGGAAAAAGCTACAAGGTCGAAACCCATGCCCGTGTACTTCCATAGATTCGAGATAGGTGGCATGTCGGCGGCCGCGTCCAGATGACACGGAATCTTGTACTCGTGCGCCACTCGCAGCCACTCCTCCCGACCGATTTGTGCGCTGCCGGCAATCCCATCCTCGTCCTCTGCGGCGTTGAAGAAATTCGTCATCACCGCGTTGCCTGCACCGCACGCACGCTTATAGTCGTCGAGCGTGACCACCTCGGTTACCCGCGCCCCACAGAGATACATGGCGCGGTCATACTCATAGCGGTGCGAACGCTGCACGATAACCTGATTCTTTCTCCCGTCAATCGCCTGCGGTATGTCCAGGGGACTGATATTGTTGGCGTACTGCAGAGACGCGGCAGTCGCGAGGCTGATGGCTCCCGCGGCTCCCGAAGTCACGACCGCTCCTTCGCACTTGAGGCGTCGTGCGATGTACTCGCCCGCCTTCTGTTGCAGATCGTGCAGACGGACAGGGTGGAGCGCAGCTTTCTGCACTGCGGCCAAAACTTCCGGGGGCATGCAGGCCGCGGTTAGCGTGGTATAGGTGCCAGCGGCGTTGATAATCGTCGGGATACCGAGCTTCGCATAGTAGTCCTCACCCTCTGAGGATGCCACTGGAGATGTAAGAGCCTTGACGGAGGAAGACAGAGGCGCCGCGCCCACAACCGCAGCCAGCGAACTGGCCCAGCGAAAGAAGCGGCGGCGCGAGAGAAACCCTGCTTGCGCTTGATTCGACGCTGACATCCTGGTGGCTCCTTATGTCGATAAGGTTATAAAAGCTCTTACGCCGATTTCGCTAATTGCTGCTCGAAGAATCCCTGCTGGGCTGCGGCCTGCCGCAAGGCAGCGTAGCCATCCACGTGAGGCGGTAGCCAACGCTGCAGTCCTTCGGCGTCGAGGATAGGGCGATGAACCGGGTTGTCGTAACTCATGGCTGAGAGCGCGTCGGCGAACCGGCGCTCCCGCTCTGGGTCGAGATCGGGCCGCGCCGTGAACATGCAATGGTTGTAGGCCGGAGAGGACCATATCTCATGAAGGCTGCCTTCGGGCACCAGGCGCTCGCTAAGAACCGTGTTCCAGAAGGGGCTGCCGATTGCGCCGGCGTCGGCTCGCCCGTCGAGGACCGCGCGCACCACTTCCACTTCGCTGGTGCCGGTATCGCCATGTTTGCCTAAGTCGCTGTTGAAGCGCAGGGTGCGGTAGTCGCTTGCCTCGCGCATGCCTTGCTGCTCTAGAAAGTGAACTGGCAGGATCGCTGCGTGTCCGCTGTCTCGGCTGCCCAGCGCGAGCGTCCGATTCTTCAAATCCGCGAGCGTCGAAATGACGCCTCCGGTGACCGCGACAATCTTGGTCATCCAGCCGAGATCGGTGTCGCGCATGGCGATCGCACGACAGGCATGACCGCTCCACTCATCGGCCTGCAGGTAGGCAAGATTTGTGTTCCAGGCGATATCGATACGCGGCACGGCCTCGCCCGGTTGCGCGAGGAGCGCGACAAGCTGCGCCTCGTAGCTCTGAAATAGTACGACCTCAACGGGAAGATGTGCTTCCTCATGAAAATAGCGGCGCATCCCCTCCCAAATCGTCACTACTTTCGGATTGTATGCAACAGCTCCCACCCAGATCGTTTCACTCATATTTGTTTTAGCCATGGCTCCCCACAGTTCTTAGTCAGCGGCGTCACTAACACTTTTCCGATGCGGGCTCTTGGTCTCAGAAAAGCGGCATTCCCAACAATGACTTCCCGATGAACTCGCGCAAAACATCGCCGGTTGGTGCCATCACAGCGCCCGCGTGGGCATCGCGGAACAGGCGTTCGATGCTCAAATGCTTTGAGAACGCCGCGCCGCCGCAAATGCGCATCGCCGTCGAGGTAACGCTGATAGCGACGTCGCCCGCAGCGGCCTTGGACTCAAGCACGCGCAGCATGGTCGTCGCGCGCGGCTTTTCCAGATGCTCGACCAAATCGTCGATACGCGCCGACAGCCCGTCGGTATCAATCTGCATCGCCGCGAGTTGCGCGCGTAGTGTAGGCAGGCTCTCGCCCAGGCTCTGGCCGAGATGCTCGAACTTCGCGTTCTTAAGGTGCGACGTAGTTCCAGCGACCGCCGCTCGGCACAATCCCAACGCGACCGCCGAGGTCCCCAAACAAAACAATGGGAGTACCACGTTTAGCATGGCCGGAAAGCCCGCGCCATCGTCAGTGAGCTGGAAATGGGATGGGACATGGCAGTCCTCCAGCGCAATCGGCGCAGAAGCGTTGGCCCGAAGTCCCAAACCGTCCCAGGGCCCGGCAACGGAAAGGCCGCGTGTGTCCGCGCGAAGCAGATAGAGGGTCGAATCGGTGGGTCCCGACCCTTCAGGGGCAAGCGCAGAAACGACATAGCTCTGCGCATGACCCGCGCTGGTCACCCACGATTTCTTGGCGCTTATGTGCACGCCGTTACCATTCCGATGCGCGCGGGATACAGGCGCCCAGAAATGACTGCGCGAGCCGGATTCACTGAAAGCGAGAGTGGATAAATGGCGGCCCGCACCAATCTCCTGCAGTATGGGCGAGAGGGCCTGAGCCGCGCTTGGGCGCGCTGCTGAAATCGTCGCGGCGCCCAGTATGTGCATCAAGTAAACCATGGCGACAGAAGCGTCGGCCTCGGCGAGCGTAGCCATCACAGCCGCAAACGTGCGGGGACCTAGACCTGAACCACCAAAATCCGCGGGTAGCAGCAGCCCCAGCAGTCCAGACTCACCAAGTGAGTCGACAGCCTCGGTAGAGAATCGTCCTGCCTTGTCGTTTTGCCCGGCGGACGGCGCCAGCACGCGACTGGCGATCTCGTGGGCCTTTCCAACCGCAACATCATGATTCATGATCGTACCTACTCATCCAAAAAATTTACTGGATCGAACCAGGATTGTCGCCGAGGATGCGCGGAGGGGTCAAACGGTTTCGGACGTTTGTCGAGCCCCAGACATGAATGCTCGGTAAATTTTTCGACCCCCGCCTTCTTGACGCTGGACGAACTTATCGATTCCATGACCGTGATCGAATTGAACAAGCACGTTTAACAGGGCGGCCTTTTCAGGATCGCTTGATAACGAACACCGTCTTGTCGTCGATAAGGGCTTCGTCGCCGTTCTCTCGCAGATGTCCGTCTTGCTTTACTGCGTAGTCCAGCAAGGCATTGCAAATGTCTTTTGCCGGTTTCGTGTAGTGTTCGTGCAAGACCCTTTCAAGTTGTTCCCGCGCCTCTTCATCGCTACCGTCGTAAACTCCGTCGGTGTAAAGGACAAGGATATCCCCCGGACTCATCAACGTGATTTCAGCGACACCTGAGCTGCTGAGTGCGATCAATCGAGAATTCATGGAGTAGTACTTGTTGCGATCTGGGTGATCTGCAGGGATCTGCAGGCCGAGAGCAAGGAATTGGACCATTTTGCTTTCATCTATCTTCATGAACCTGCGGTATTCCGCAGAGAACACCAGAGGCGGAGGATGCCCGAAGTTCACGAAGCGAAAGTGGCCGCGAGGATTCACTTCCCCATATAACATGGTCGCGATTTCGCGCGCATTTCCCTTTTCGCTTATCCCTAGCGCGTTGCGGGCGGTGACTGATTGCGCCAATCGCAGGTTTATGTTTTCGAATAGCTCGGGCGTGGTTCTTCCGTATCGATCGAGTTCGGAAAGCATCAAGGCATGGAAAGTGTCATGCACTGTGGAAGCAATCTTGGCTGAGATAATTCCGTGGCCTTGCGCGTCTACGAGCAGAATACCCGCTGTCGAATAAAGCTCATGCAAGTGTTCCGCGACCCTAACCTCCTCCGAGCTCCTTGCCTGCCTGTACTCGGATTCCATCTCGGGTCTGTAGCCCTGAGTCGTTTTCAACCAGGCTACGTGATCGTCCACCGAGTTCCGCGGAGGTTGACCCAGCGGGAGCGGTTCGAGAAAATCCTTTGATAATCGCAAAGCCCGCTGGATGCGTGCATCGATATCGTAGCGCTGTTGAAAATTGATGTACTCAAATAAGTCTCCACCAACCGTTCCGGCAGGAATGGAGTTTCCAAACATCTGGATGCCGGGCAGGTGCGGAATTGCGCCCTCCACCGGCATGAGTCGCTTACGGAAGTATTCATCGATAGTCGGAACGGTGTTCGCAGTAGTCATAACGGACCAGTTCAATCTGCAAAGGGCTCCCGAGAGTCGCCCGATGCAGCACAATTTTAGCGGCGAAAAAACCCGCGACTCAAATGATGATCGATTCCGTACCCAAGTCGCAAATGCCTTGACCTTGCCGACCTTCACCGCCAGCATCGGCGGCATCCACACTTGACCCAGCAGTTGCAGGCAGGAGTGCCGGCCCTCTGGGAGATTTCGGCCGGAACCTGCGATGGATCTAGTCGGCCCGCTTGCTGCTTGCTCCCCGGGGCTTCGACTTCTTCGGCATGGTTTGGCCCTTGAGATTGAGCGCCACCGCAGCACGGATGAGATCCTTCAAGGCCGCCTCATCGATCTTGTCGCCTTCGTGGATGTCGATGGCGCGCCTGACATTCCCGTCGAGGCTGGAGTTGAATAGACCGGAAGGATCCTTCAATGCGGCACCCTTGGCGAATGTCATCTTGACGACGTTCTTGTAGGTCTCTCCCGTGCAGACGATGCCTCCGTGGGAAAAGACGGGAGTCCCCGGCGATTTCGGCTTGGCCCATTTCCACTCTTCGACGATCTCAGGGTCTGCCTGATGGATGACGTCGCGCACTTTCGCGAGCGTCTTCCCGCGCCAGTCCCCAAGTTCCTTGATCTTCTGGTCAATAAATGCAGAGGCAGGTTCCATCGGGACGCGTCCTTTTCTTGTATGGCTCCAACTCGCACCTAATTTAGCTGTGCTCAGCGTAAACCTGCAACCTCCGCCGGCCTTCATGCAAAATTTTTGATCGGTTCGACGTAAAATATTACAGTTAAAGGAGTTGCTGGTTTCCGATCGTTGCCATGCAGCGCAAAATATTCAAAACAAGTAACTTACATGCAAAATATTCCAGAATAATGACTTAGCGGAGCATTCTGTAGGTTTGAACGAAAGCATTTTTCTTAGACCAGATTCCGTAAAATATTGATTCCAGGCCAGTTGCTGAATTCAGATCGCCGGCACGCCGCGCAAAATATTGTCAAAGAACGACTTGCACGTAAAATATTCCGTAATAAGGATTTAGCTGGACCGTTTTGCGGCTGCTCCACTCAAGCCAAAACCGAGCTTGGATAGACCATCCCGCCGGGGTTTCGGGAGCCTAAACCGGACGATTCTGCGGTGCAAATGCGCACGCTACCATTGTGCGTTTTTGGCGGCGAGGGTCAAGGTTGGATGTCACAAGGAATCCGATTTTAGGTGTGGAAAAGTTCTGACGCGGACTTCGGATGACTACCGCCCAGCGCCGGACCTTTTCGCAAAACGCCGCGTACCGCCCCACTCAAGCCAAAGTCAAGGCTTGAATGGGCCACCGGCCAATTTCGTCACAGCTTCGAGTCTCCGGGTTTCAGACCGAGCGCATTCGGAAAAGCCCGCCCCAGCCGATTTCATCCCGCAGATTACAGTATCGTCAGCTTGCCGAGTGCGGAGCCTTGCAGGAAGAAGGTCTTACCTTGAACGGTACGAGAGGTTTTGATCTGGATGCCATAGATGTACTCGCCGGACAACCACTTGCATGCCGGGTTGTCGACGTAGGGGACAATCCGAATGTCATATATCCCCTCTCCCTGGTTCAGAAACTCGGTAACCGAAACATTGCAGCCGCCGGGGCGGACATTGAATCCGTCACGCAAAGTCCAGCCTGCCGGCAGAGGTGTGACGCTGGTTTGGTTGCCGGTGTTCGCACCCAAGTCTGCAACCGGTTCACCGTCCAAGGTAACCAGTACGCTGATTATGGCGGAGGCAGCGACGTTGGCACCGGAATCGCCGGCGTCGGCATTGCTGCGATTGATCTGCATTTGCACGAACAACTCTCGGACAACCGAGTGCTTTTTCTTCTTTTTCGCTTTGGGCATTGGGTAGCCTCCTCCTGGCTGACGGTCGTGGGGAAGACAACGGAAATTGAGGGGTATTGTACACGCGCCAAGATGTCGAGACACTAAACATGGGGACAGGACGAACCCGAATCATGGAATTGAGTGCGGCACTCTAGAAGAGCGCCACTCAAGCCAAACCCTGGCTTGATTGGGCCACCCGCGGTTATCTCATCAGCCACTCGCCCGCCTTCGCTTTTATCGAGAGTCACTCCTTCTTTACAGAGCCTAGATTGGTTTATATGTCATCGTTACGATCTTCGTAACTCCCTTCGGGATAGTGATCGCGTACACGTGCCCGATTGCTCCGTTTCCAACAAAAGCGGCGTTATGGATATTGGTGACGTAGTGACACGGATCAGGTGCGACGGGGGGACCTAGAACGATACCGTTGTGGGCAAATGTGAAGGTGTTGGTCGTCAATCCGAGACCCCAACTGGCGCCGGGTTCCTGTCCGAAAGCGGAATTGAAACTGGAGACAAACTCGTCATTCGTGGGCACAGGGCCGTTATTCACATTGGCGATGCGCAGCAACGTTACGTTCCGGCTGATGGTGCTGAGATTCTTGAGCGCCATGGTGATCTTCACTGATCCGGTTGTTGCCGCGGTCGCCTTGAGTTGAACGATGGTCTGCTTCAGCTGCCATACACCGTCGGCCGTAGTGCGCAGGAATACCTGGGTCGTCGCATTCGGCGATGTGACCGTTGTCGCGCCCCAGTTGCCGCTGTCTGTAGATGCGTAGTCGTAATACGAAACGTTCGGGGTTACGTCACAGATGCCATAGCCCTCCAGGAGGCCTCCGTTGTTGATGTATTCGAAGCCGGATGGGCTGTCGAACTGGACGATATTGCCATTGGCACTCAGACAGTAGCGAGTGAACGTCGTGAGCGGTCCCGAGAAATAGCTGTACGAACAGGTTGTACTGGCAGGGTCTGCAGTACCTTGAGGTTGCTGCGCGAACGCGAGGGTCGAGACCGTCAACAGCGCCGCCGAGAAAATCAGTCTTGCGAATGTCATGTTAGTCCCCCCGTTTGTGGACTTGACGAGTCGGGATTATCCCATTTTTATGCTGGTTGTGCCGTACGCGTGTGCCCACACTTGCGTACTTTGCAACGGTGGGACTCTCGGATCGGTTTATCTTTTGCATGAGGCTTTGGACTTCTGGTCCGTACCTCCCGCCCCTTCGCACAAAATGAATGCGAAAGGATGGGGCACTCTCGGTAGGAATGATGTCAGCACAGAACCAAATGCGGCGAAAGGTGGGCCAACCGACTCCGCCCTGCGGTCTGGCCCTGAGTTACTGATGGGCCGGCGCCCCACTCATTCCATTTCCAGCCGCTCGTAGGCGAGGACGAGTTCTTCGATGGCTACGTCGGTACCTTTGGCGTTCAGGTCTGCAAAGGCATATTTTACTGGCCAAGCGCGAAACAGCTTCCAGGTAAGGACGACGTTGGTGAGATCTTCCGACAGAAGGCTAATCGTCACGGTCCGTCTGGCGTTCGCATCGCCGTTGCGCACCTGATTGATCCAGGCATACAGGTCCAGCGAGCCGATGATTCCGCGGCGGAGGATCACATTGTCATAGTGCGCGAGTCCCGGCAGCTTATGGGTTCCCGTCTCCTTGTCGTTGCCGGTGCGGTACTGGACCACATCGATGGAAATGTCCGGTAGAACGATGTGGGAGAAACCGGCGGCAGGACCTGCGTCGCCTGTGCCGAGATCGACACGAAAGTGTTGGTTCCCATACGGGACATCACGAAGAATGGCCATGGGTTGGGCAAGTCCTTTCCGGTTTTGGAATAAACGCGATATCGCGATAGATGGCGAGATCGTGGAGGATCGTGCACGAGAATTCGTGACCCGACCGATCTGAGTAAGAGGCAGTGGCGGTGATCTGCTCAGGCTCTTGACGGGCGAAGTACGCGGCGCTGGAATCCAGAAGTGTGCAGATGGATCGGGAAGGCGCAAGAAATTCGATGTTGCGAAACAGCGGCAACTCCGGAATGGAGGCAGTCCCGCCGAGGCCCTTGAATGGAGGGTCGAAGGCAACGTGGACTCGTAGCGCCGGCTGGGAACCGATGTTCTGTACAACGACGAACAGCATGCCGTCTTCGAAGAGGAAGTCGACGATCACGTCAGGGCGCGGTTCCATAATTGGCTAGCTATTGTACTCGTTGCGGATGTGCCGAAACCCAAAGGCTGCTGGAAACCTTGGAACATGAAAGCATGGGTGAGAAGTGGAACCCTGCGATGGACGGCACGTTGTTTCTGAGGTTGGAAAAACTCCGATCGCTGCGATAAGGCGACCACTGGGGCTGAATCCCACTGTTGATTCTGCGCGCTTTACGCGGCGCTAAAGCGCCGCTCTTCCACGGTACAACCGGCATTCAGAAGTTTTCCGCAACTTCCTTTCTCTCGTGTCAATCGCAGGAAGTGTTGAACATTCCGTGTGTTTGCGTTATTTCGTGGAAGAGATCGTACACAGGGTGGGGGGTGAGTGCCCTCGAGACGAGCAATCCCAGGTGTACACTGGCGTTCTCCAAAGTGAGAAAGATCTTCAGTATTCTCGTGAAGAGAGGCGCATGAGCGACGATATGGGGAAAGAAATTTTTTCGCGGCGCGGGTTCCTTGGCATGGGGTCGGCGGCGCTTGCGGCTGCCGGAATGCTCAAAGCAACAGAGACGGCGGGCCAGGAACCGAAACCCTATCCTACCAAGAACGATCGCAGCGCGAGCGCTCCTGGACCCGGCAACCCGTCGATCGACCAGCAAAATCCGGACTCTTTTTTGCCGCCATCTTCCGATGCGGGCGGCGTGCAAACCTTCAAGTATCCCTTCGGGATTTCTCACAAGCGAATGCAGCAAGGTGGATGGTCGCGCGAAGTCACGGTCCGCGAGCTTCCGGTTTCGAAAACGATTGCCGGTGTGGACATGAGACTGACGGCAGGAGGCGTACGCGAACTGCACTGGCACACTGCTGCCGAATGGGCGATTATGCTGTACGGCAACGCTCGTATTACCGGGCTTGACGCTAAAGGCAAGGGCTTTGTCACGGACGTAACGGAAGGCGATCTCTGGTATTTCCCCACTGGCATCCCGCATTCCATTCAAGGCCTGAATGCCGACGGTTGTGAATTCCTCCTGGTCTTCGACGATGGTAATTTCTCGGAATACGAGACGGTGCTGCTCACTGACTGGATGGCGCACACTCCTCACGAGGTCCTGGCTGCGAATTTCGGCGTCACTCAGCAAGCGATGGAAAAAATGGTGCGCCGCGAGAAATTTATTTTCCAAGCGGCGGTCCCCGGTGCCTTGGCCGATGATCAGAAGGCAATCGCAGGCACACAAGGTCTATCGTCGCAGGATTTTGCTTTCCGCAAGTCCCAGATGAGGGTTGCAAAGCGTACACAGGGTGGCGAAGTCACGATCGTCGATTCGAGCATGTTCAAAGTCTCCGCCACGATCGCAGCCGCGATCGTTACCGTCCTCCCCAGAGGAATTCGCGAACTGCATTGGCATCCGAACGCCGACGAATGGCAGTACTACATCAGCGGTAGCGGAAGGATGACGGTGTTCGCTACCGGAGGCCGGGCCCGCACCATGGACTTTCAAGCTGGAGATGTTGGCTATGTCCAAAAAACCCTGCCGCATTATGTCCAGAACACCGGCAGTACAGAGCTTAAGTTCCTGGAGATGTTCAAGAGTAGCTCTTATCAGGATCTCGCGCTCTCGGAATGGCTCAGGCACACGCCACCCGAATTGGTCATTGCTCACCTTGAGATTGATAAGGGAACGCTCGACGCCATTCCAAAGGATGAGGCCATAGTCATGCCCGAATAGCGACGCGCGGTGAACCATGCTCGCGCAATTCGCGACAAAGTGATTTCATCAATCAGACAATGCGTGATGCTCCTCATGCTAGACCCGTTCACTCTCCACCCGACGGTGAGGTGACACATGGAAGGCGCTCCTCCAGAAGTTAAGCCGTCATCTCAACATAGCGACAAGTGGGCGAAGTACGGTATAGGTATAGGGCTTATCGGTGTGTTGTTTCTCGGTATCATTTTTGGCCCTATCGCGATTTACTGTGGGATACGAGCCAGGAGGGCGGCAGTCGCATCAGGTTCGAGCAGCCAAAGAAGGATGTCGGCCTTTGTAATCGGCCTCGGCGTGTTCGATCTCCTGTTCTTCGTGATCAGAACCGTAGGGACAATTCGATTGATTGGTTCGGGAGGCTAAATTCTGGAAAGGCCATGAACGCTTCAGGGGTTTGAACGCTATCGCCCGGTTTCGACAGTCAGGATTTCGTGAGTCATAACATGCGGCATGTGAACAACTGAATGCTCCTATCCCTACAACCGGAACAATAACTACGGGTCATGGAAACACGTCTTGCCGAGATCTGGAGTAAAGATGTGTAGAGTTTTGTAAAAGCGTCTCTTGCGAAGTTATCTGCAATTTCACCCGGGCAACGAGGATCTAATCCCCATCATCCAACCTTATGATCCCACTCTGAGGCGCAACTCTACGCTTGCCGTGCTTCTTCAGGGTGTGCTGGCCGTCATGGAATTTCGTGCTTGGGATCACGGACGACACACTCAGATGAGTTAAGAATTCTCAACTACCCACAGATGCGCGGGCTATTGGAGTCGGAGGTATCGATGAGCCGCGGCAAACGGATAATGATCGGGCAGAGGAGTTTTGAGACACGGAATGCCGCCGATCGCTTCGTTGAGGATTTGCTGTACAGCCAACCGCTCAAGGTGGCAATCCAAGAACCACATCATTCATTTCTCACAGTCCTGCTTTCCATGCGTCCACGTGCCGAAGAGAAAATTGGTAAAGGGATAGATCATTTCACGGTTGAGCACTCCGTGCGAGGGGGACGGTGCTTCTGCCTGACTCGCAGTGACGGGACCAAAACCGACTTCACTTTCTATGAATGCGTGCTGGGCAGACGGAGAGGACGCACGGGGACTGGTATGACAACGACAAACCAGCCAAACTGCTGGATATGCGGCAGAAGTGTTTCGGTGGGAGACAGCAAAATCGACGAAAACGGCTCGGCGGTACACGAAATTTGTGGTGTCGCAAAGCTAGCGCTGGAAGAGGGACAGTCCCAACGGAGCGAACTGGCGAAGGTAATCCTGAAGGAGAGTTAGTCTTAACAGCCGCGGCATCAAAGCAGACACGCTCAACTGTTTGCGGAGGCCGCGGATGCTAGTGGGAGCAAAGGTAGCTGCGAAGAGAGTGGTAATCGAAGGGCGCAAAATCCCCATAGCACGCATCGAGGTCCGCGAACTGGCCACTTAGTTGCGAAATTTTTAAACGGACAACCGGCGACGGACTCGATGAGGTCTCGGGAAGTGCAGCACAACCTCCCGGGTGATTTTCAGCGGCTCCGGCTTCAATAGCTCGGCACGATTCTTCGGCATCTTGCCGCCCAGAATCCGGCAAATATTCACTAGTGAGCTGCTCCCGCAAACCATGCAGACGTCGTGCGGGCTGTCGCTGACAACATCGCATTCAGCGCACAATACAGCGTTCTGCAGTGCAACGGAATTCAAAGATCGGCCAGCCGGAAGCAGGTTACCAACATTCGATTTGTTCATCACAGGCCCCTGGGAAGAGGTTCATCATTGACAGCATTTTGCCCAAGATTGCCAGTGCGTGAGAATGGCCCATATGGGTCATTTCTCTCTTTATTCGCCAGACGAGAGTTTCTGATCCAGGACGGCCATCCCAAACACGGTCGGCCCATTACGCATGACTCTCACGTGCGGGGACGGGGAACCCGCGAGGAAGGCTTGCGGCGAAACCACCAGGCACGGAGATGTTGGCCCGCGATGAATGCCCTTTCGAAGTACCACGACTGGCTGCCAGCTTCATGGTGCAGGCTGGCATCGCACCCGGAGGCGAATTCGAACTCTTCGGGGATGGTCTCCACATGTAATGTTGCTCCCAGCGTGGCCTCGTCAAGATCGGTTACGTCGCAATACTGTTCGGGCACGGTTAGGCCGTACCTCCACGTGACCTGGCATGCGGCCTTCTCTCCGGCCTTCACCGGTTTGAGACTCAAGGCTGGTAACGCGGTCCTGGGCACTCGGGTCACGCCCAGCGCGTCTTCGATCTCCACCTTGGAGGCAAGGTTCTCGTCAGAAAACGTGTAGATTTTTCTTCCGGCAATACCGTACTCCAGGAAGCGAAACTCCGGCTGAAAAAAGGTCTCGGCGGTCGGCTCCGGCGCATAATCGCGCACTGCTTCCGAATAATTTCTTATCTCGTAACGAAGCTCGACATTCACCTGGATGCGTCCATCCTCGGGAGTCGAAAACGCGTAGCTTTTCACATAGTGATCCCGCACCAGGTCCGTGGACACAACATCGCGCACCAGTCCTTGCATTTCGTCAGGTAGACCTCTTCCGACCAGCGTTTGCGCCAGACCGTCAGAAACCCTTTCCACCAGGAGCTTGGCAGAGAAAACATCGAACGCTACTCCCAAGATCATGGCGACGATCAAGGCGTCGGCCAGAAAATAGACCAGTTCGTTGGCAGGCCACCAGTAGGGATACTTCGTCCGCGCGAGCACACCTACGGCTCCGGCGAGCAGAAACGGCAAGAGCAGGCGGAGATGATCTTTCAGTGACAGTGCGTAAAACCGCCGGCGGGTCGGCGTGCGGTCCTTCGCCGGAATGGTCGTGGGAGCCGCGCGTTCGCTGGCTTCTTCGACGGTCAGAATCTCAATCGGGGGCATGGGATTACCTCAAGGTCGGGTATGGTTGATCAAAACTGGGATGCAATACGCTTTCGATTCTCGCTGGAGGGGGAGACACAACGGCTTCTTTTGCCTCCGCGCAGGCTGCCCGAACGGAAACGAGGAATCGCAAAATATCGTTGCTAGCAATGCTCTGAGGTGCAAAACGAAAACTCCGCGTATCCGGGCGTACCCAATTCGCCGTTGGCCAGAGTTTGGTGAACCGTTGGTTTGATGGTGTTGGGAATTGAGTATACAACCGCGGCAGTCGAGCTACAACGCCTGGCAGGGCTTCCGCGGGATGCCGAACACGGCGCTGAAGCATCGGTCTGTACTGCCAGCGTGACTAAGGCGTCGAGCATCGCTCGACGGACAGCCGAAGGCGGCTGTCCCTACATACGACTAAATTCTTTAGCTCCATAGGCGGTCCCAGGAGCGTTCTTGATCCCACTGGGGCGTGGGGTCGAAATATCCGGTGCCGGGGGCCAGGTGTTGGCGCACTACGTCCTCATTTAACGTCATGCCGAGGCCGGGGCGGTCGGGGACTTCGATCCATCCGTGATTGACGATCGGCGTTTTTACTCCTTCTTCGATTAGCGAGGACCACCACGGCACGTCGAGCGAGTGGTTTTCGAGCGCGAGGAAATTCTGCGTGGCAGCGGCACAGTGAACATTGGCCATGCACGCGATGGGGGTGCCGGCGAAGTGCATCGCCATGGGGACACCGAACTCCTCGGCCATGTCACCGATCTTGTGCGTCTCCAGAATGCCACCGGCGGTAGCGAGATCCGGTTGAATCTTGCTTACCGCGTGGCGCTCGCACAAAGTACGGAATGGTTCCTTCAGATAGATGTCTTCTCCGGTGAGAATCGGCGTTGGACTCTGCTCGGAAATTTCCCTGAGCAGGTCGGTGTACATCCACGGGATGACGTCCTCCATCCAGGACAAGTTGTATTTCTCGTAGGCCTTGCCCAAGCGGATGATCGACTTCACTCCCAGATGGCCGAGATGATCCATGGCGAGCGGGATTTCCATGCCGACGGCATCGCGCACCGCGGCGACATATTGCTCGAGCATGGCGATGCCTTTGTCCGTGACCTCCATGCCCAAGAGCGGATGGGGAAGTTGGTTGGCCTGCCATTGATTCAGGTCGGTGGCGTTGGTGACCGTGCCGGGAGTGTCAGAGACCATTTCGACGCCCAAATCCATTTTGAGCCAGGTGAGGCCCATGACTTCCTTGCGTTCTTTCATGCGCTGCGCGTAGATTTTCGGATCCTTCGACTCGGTGGTGTCCGCGTAGATTCGAATTTTGTCACGGAACTTGCCGCCGCCGATCATTGCGTATACGGGAGCGTTGTAGATTTTGCCTGCAATATCCCAGAGAGCCATTTCAATCGCGCAGACGCCGCCACCCTGGCGCGCGTGCCCGCCGAACTGCTTGATCTTGCGGAAAAGTTTGTCGAGTTGCAGGGGATTCTCGCCTAGTATCCGGCTCTTCAGGAACAAGGCATATGTCGGGCTGGCGCCATCGCGAACCTCGCCCAGTCCGTACATTCCCTGGTTGGTATCGATGCGAATGATCGGGCAGGGGCTCGGGCCGGGCTTCACCACGGTGGCTACGCGCAGATCGGTGATCTTTAGAGTGGAGGGGCTAGAGTTTGTATTGACTGTTTTGGGATAGGCGTCGATCGGGGTGGCGAGCATGGCTCCGCCGAATGCCATTGCGGAGGCTTTCAAAATATCGCGGCGATCGAACGTGTTTCTGCTCGTCTTATTCATGGGAGTTTACCGTAGCATCGTAGTTCGACGAGAAGCTCGTATCATGGCGTTGTGAAAGCGACCACAGGGGCTCAAGTCCTTGGAATTTAGCGCGACTTACGTGGCCCTTAAAGGGCCGCTCTTCCGCGTCACGGATCATTCGCGTGTCATTAATGATCAATCGCATGTCGTCCGGTTATTCTCATCTCGTACGATTCGTTCGTGCGTACGATCGTTCGTGCGGCCATCTCGTTCGATTATTCGCATCGTTTCATTATTCGCATCGCGTACGGTTTATTCTGCATCGCGTTCGATCATTCAGTATTTCGTACGATTATTCGCCATTTCGTGACGCAGTTCTCTCGCGGAAATGGAATTGGATCGCAAAGGACCATCGCGCGACTTAGAATTGTAAGCTCGTTAGCGACGGCAGATGTTGAAAATCCATCGACCAAGGAGATTGCTAATGACCTTCCGCTCGCGTGTGCTCAGGCGCACGGCTGCGACCTTCGGCGCGGCTCTTTCAATTTCCCTCGTGCTGGGATCCAGCAGCGCTCATGCTCAGCTGTTTCTCTTTCCCAGGCAAGACCTGATTGACTACACGGCGAAGTCTCCTTTCGACAGGCTGCCCGACGGGCGGCCGAAAGTTCCTGATGCGATGATCGAGCGAGCACGCGATCTTTCGTCGGAGGAAGTCTGGGCTACGCTGCACGAGAAGGGCTTCAACAATCAGTACGCCGACGGATTTCAGGTGCTGCATCCGGGGAAGACGATGGTGGGACGCGCGTTCACCGTGCAGTTCATGCCCCTGCGCACCGACGTGGAGGATGTGGCTGAAGTAAAGGCGAAGGAGCGTGGCCTGCCTCGGCTGACGAATCAAGCTGCCATTGACATGCTGCAGCCTGGAGACGTGCTGGTTGTCGATCTGTTTGGGAAGAAAGTCGACGGGACGATCGTGGGCGACAATCTCTTCTACTACGTAATGAAAGCTACGAAAAGTGGCGGACTGGTCGTAGATGGCAGCATCCGGGATCTGGATGGATTGTCCGAAATCGATATGCCGGGTTACTTCCGTTCAGCTGATCCGACTCCCATCGGGAACGTGATGCTGACGGGGATTAATGTGCCTGTGCGGGTCGGCGGCGTCACCGTGATGCCGGGCGATCTAGTCGTGGGTGATCGCGAAGGCGTTTACTTCATTCCTCCGCAATTTGTGAAGGAAGTGCTTGACCATTCGGATGAGATTCACGTGCATGATGAATGGACTAAGAAGAAATTCGACGAAGGAAAATACCAATCGTCGGAAATCTACGGATCTCCGAAGGACCCGAAGCTCCAGGAGGAGTATCGGGAGTATCTGAAGAAGAGACTGGAGGAAATCCGCAAGGGACGGGGGGAACAGTAGAGCCGTCGAGCTCTGATTGACGGACAGCCCCTTCGACTTCGCTCACGGCAGGCAAAGGCGGCTGTCCCCCCATACACCCAAATTGTTAGAACTGCAATCCCAGTGCGCTGCTCAGGAATTTTGCCAGAGGAGACATCTTCTGGCATGCGTTCGCGAATGTTGTCATGAATTTCTGGCTGCAGACTTGCGCTTCAGTGAACTCGACAGCGGTGCCCAAGTCGCGCAGCTTGAGGTCTTCGACGAATTCGTAATCGCAGGGGAAGCCGCGGGGAGGGCGCGAGAGTCTTGTGGCGTCGTCCCAGTTCAGGAGTTTGCGCACGGGGCGCCATTCCTTCGAACGCTCGACCATCGCGTTGCGCACCTTGAGCAGCGTGGGCGGCTCGGGATGCCACAGGCCCGATGCGGCGAAACAGCCTTTGGGTTCGACGTGGAGGTAGAAGCCGGGCGAGTGCACGTCTTTGCCGTGGTGCGAGAATTTCATGGCGATATGCGTTTTGTAGGGGCGCTTGTCAGGCGAGAAACGCGTGTCGCGGTAGATGCGGAACAACGATCCGCGGGTGGAGCGGGGATCGGCGACCAAGTAGGGCGAGATTTCGTACAACGGTC
This sequence comes from Terriglobia bacterium, assembly GCA_963743105.1. Classification (GTDB taxonomy): domain Bacteria; phylum Acidobacteriota; class Terriglobia; order Terriglobales; family Acidobacteriaceae; genus Sulfotelmatobacter. The sequence goes on along the minus strand of CAVUOS010000040.1, from coordinate 28,550 downwards.
GGGCAAAATCCGTGATGAAGCGGATTGCGGGCTGATGGGCTACGGCTTCGTACTCGTCTTTGTGAGCCTGGAACCAGTCGCGGTTGTTGTTGCGCTTCAGGCGAGTTAGGAAGCGGAAGAGATCGGGAGTGAAGTAGGCGGGCATGGCAAACAAAGTAAGGGGAGTCTACCGGAAAAGTAAAGTGCGACTGGTGGCATTGCGGACAGATTTGGTCCGCAAGAGCATTTACCACAAACACCTGCCTTCGCAACTCCCACTTCTCGCAAAGACGGCGAGAAACGGGGCACCAGTGTTCGATTTGAACTCGCGGGTCAGAAAGACCGCCGTCGAGCTCCGCTCGAGCGGACAGCCGAGGCGGCCGTCTCTACATGGTCTATCATGCATGGTCCATCATGCGTTGCCATTCGCTGTGCTGGCACGATAAGATACCTCGTACACGCTTCTCCGCTTCTATCCCAGTAACTTTTTTTGATGGCGCCCGCGGGTGAGGAGTGTGCGAACCCGGGAGCGGCGCAACCATGTGCCGGCCGAATTCCCCTGACGGAGTTGGACTTGAAAAAAGGTAAAACCGCGGTGATCGTTGGCGCCCAGTGGGGTGATGAGGGCAAGGGAAAGATCGTCGACGTATTGTCGGAGAGCTTTCAGGTGGTTGCTCGCTATGCCGGGGGACACAACGCCGGCCACACCGTCATCATCAATGGCAAGAAATTTATTCTCCAACTCGTGCCCTGCGGAGTGCTGCGCGCCGGCTGCCGCAGCGTCATTGGCAATGGCGTGGTGCTTGATCCATTGGCGTTTCTGAAGGAAGTCGGCGCGTTGCGCGCGGCTGGCGTGCAAGTCGACGGGAGTCTTTTCGTTTCGAATCGCGCGCAGGTGATTCTGCCGTACCACCGCATGATCGAACTGGCGGCGGAGAATGCCCCGGGGCGCGTGAAGATTGGGACGACGTCCCGTGGGATTGGTCCGGCCTACGAAGACAAGATGGGGCGGCGCGGACTACGGGTGGCCGATCTGCTGGACCTGAAACTGCTGAAGAAACACATTGAGAACGCAGTACGCGAGAAGAACATGATCGCGCACGCGCTGTTCAACTCCGAGCCGCTCGATGCCGACAAGATGTATACGGAATACGCGCAGGCAGCGGAGAAGATTGCGCCGTTTGTGGCGGACACGGCAGTGTCTGCTGAATCAGGCGCTAGCGCAGGGCGAGTCGATTCTGTTCGAGGGCGCGCAGGGGACGATGCTCGACATCGACCACGGGACTTATCCGTTTGTGACTTCTTCGAGCGCTACTTCGGGCGGAGCGGTGATTGGGACCGGCGTAGCTCCTAACGCAATCAACTCCGTAATCGGAATTACCAAGGCATACTGCACGCGTGTGGGTGAAGGGCCATTCCCGAGCGAGGATCATGGTGACGCGGGCGACAATCTGCGCAAGCGCGGGAACGAGTATGGCGCGGTGACCGGCCGTCCGCGGCGGACGGGGTGGCTGGATCTGCCGCTGCTGCGTTATTCGGGGATGATCAACGGAACCTCATGGCTGGTCGTGACGAAGCTCGATGTGCTCGATGACCTCGCGGAGATTCCGGTGTGCGTGGGATACAAGATCGACGGGAAGGCGACGATCGAAGCACCGCCCCAGGCCAGCGGGTACGAGAAGATCGAGTGCGTGTATCACAATATGCCCGGATGGAAGACTTCTACCGAGGGCATCACCGCGTACGACAAGCTGCCCAAACAGGCGCGCGAGTATCTGGCATTTGTGGCGAAGGAGTCGGGGGCGAAGGTCGGCATGATTTCGACCGGGCCGGACCGCGATCATACGATTCTGGTCGACGAGTTTATTACGGAGTTGAAGGTCGCCGCGAAGAAAGCCTAGAATGACTTCCCCCGGCAGACCCGCCGGGCTGGAAGGAGCAAGCGATGGTGGTGTTGGCTGTCACCTGGATGGCAAAAGTTGGACACGAGGCTGAGGTTACCTCACTCTTTGAGAAGCTGACCGAACACTCCCGCAAGGAACCGGGATGTGCCATGTACCAGGTGCACCGGCACAAAACCGAACCGCGCCGGTTCTTTATCTACGAACAATATAAGGATGATGCCGCGCTGGAAGCCCATCGCGGGGCGCCGCATTTTTTGCAGCACGCGAAGAAGGATCTGCCCAAGGTTGCGGATCGCGTGGAAGGACATCTGTTCGAACCGCTAGGGTAGGTTGTTGGTGTTGAGGCGGCCCATTCTTCCGCCTTGGCACACGACGCGAGCGTGTTCCCAGGACCGACACCGATGGGATGGCGTTAGCCGTCGGATTGCGCGCTGCGCGCAACCCCGGACGAAGGCGTCCGGGGCTACATCTTCTTAGCTCGATTATTGCGGCTTCTTCCCATCTGCGGGCTTCGACTCAGAGGAGGCGCCTCGGGTGTAGACGATGCTCTTGGTGCCCCCGTCACAGCTTCCGACGACCTTTCCGTCGCCTTCCTTGCCTTTGTCGACCGCTTCGAGCGTGTAGCCCACGACGCCCTTGGCATCGAGTTTTTTGGCGATTTCAGCTTTGAGGTCTTCACAGGATTTTCTTGCGGGAGCTGTCTGCTCGTTCTGTGCAATTCCGTATGTACTCACAAAAAGCAGAGCAGCGGCCACTGTCCACGTTTTCATGATGCTCTCCTCGCTTTCTCGCGCAGTATAGATAGATAGTAGGCGCGGGCAGGAATTATTACGAGGGTAATTCGGCGGTAACTACATCTGACCCTGCCGGGGACTAAAGCCCGCATTCGGACTCGCATCTGACGCGGCGCTAAAGCGCCGCTCTTCCACAAAAACCGCGGTCACCAAAACCGCCGAGGGGAACGCGCGGCTCGAAGCAGTGCGCGTCCGAAGCGGCGCGTCTAAAACGATTCTGGCTCTCGTTAAAGAACAACTAATCGGACGCGTCGAGGAACTCTACTTTGAGGTTTTGTCGATTATCAACTCGCCGCCGGAGGCGTAGCTCTCTTTTGACACTTCGTGGAAGGCCATGACGATGGCTTCGCGGCGGGCGCCGGCTTCTTCCACCAGAGCGTCGGTGATGCGCTTCGCGATCTTGCGCTTCTGATCGGCGGTGCGGCCTTGCAGCATCGTGATTTGAACCATTGGCATGAGAAGTCATCAGTAAATCTCCTTCGTGCTCCGTTGCGTCTCCGCGTAAGGCATCAACCGCAAAGGGCACGAAGGTACACGAAGGAAAATCTGGCGACTTACTTCGCCAGCTCGTATCCGGCGAAGAAGAAGCTTAGCTCGAAGCGGGCGGTGTCTTCGGCGTCGGAGCCGTGGATCGCGTTGTGCTCGATGTTGGTCGCCCACTTCTTGCGGATGGTGCCTTCCTCGGCGTTGGCCGGATTGGTGGCGCCCATCAGCTTGCGCAGGTCGGCGATGGCGTTTTCCTTTTCCAGCGCCAGCACCACGATCGGGCCGCTCGACATGAAATTCGGTCAGCGAGTTGAAGAACGGGCGGCTGGCATGCACGGCGTAAAACTGCTCGGCCTGATGCTTGGAGATTTCCAGCATCTTCATGGCGAGGATGCGGAAGCCGTTCTTCTCGAATTGTTCGATGATGTCGCCGATGGCGTTCTTGCGGACGGCGTCAGGTTTGACGATGGTAAAGGTGCGTTGCAGAGTCTTCATTCAGTCGTTGGTCCTTGGTCGTTCGTTGTTAGCGTAGAGACGTTGCTTGCAACGTCTCTTGCCGATCGAGGCTCTTACGTTCGTGGTTGGAATAGGCGTAGCAAGCTAGGTCTCTACACACTCACTCCGATGGCTGCGGCTAGCGTCTCGCCGATTGCGGCCGGGGATTTCGCCACCTTGATTCCGCAGGCTTCCAGCGCCTTGATCTTTTCGGCGGCAGTTCCCTTGCCGCCGGAAATGATGGCGCCGGCGTGGCCCATGCGGCGTCCCGGAGGCGCGGTTTGGCCGGCGATGAATCCTACGACCGGCTTCTTCATGTGTGTCTTCACGAACTCGGCGGCCTGTTCCTCGGCATTGCCGCCGATTTCGCCGATCATGATTACCGCTTCGGTCTCGGGATCGCGGTTGAACAGGTCCAGCGCATCGATGAAGTTGGTGCCGATGATCGGATCGCCGCCGATGCCGATCGCGGTCGACTGGCCGATGCCGCGCTGCGTGAGTTGATGGACCGCTTCGTAGGTCAGCGTGCCGGAGCGCGAGACGATGCCGATGGAGCCTTCTTTGTGGATCGACGCCGGCATGATGCCGATCTTGCATTTTCCCGGCGAGATGATGCCGGGGCAGTTGGGACCGATCAGGCGCGAGCGGCGGTTCTGCAGGAACTCCCAGGCTTTGACCATGTCGAGCGTCGGGATTCCTTCGGTGATGCAGACGATGAGGTCGATCTCGGCGTCGGCGGCTTCCATGATTGCGTCGGCGGCGAATGGCGGGGGAACAAAAATTACGGTGGCATTCGCATCCGGTTTTGTCGACAGCTTCGCGGACGGTGTTGAAGATCGGCCAGCCTTCGTGGGTGGTGCCGCCCTTTGCCGGGGGTTACGCCTCCGACGATCTTGGTGCCGTAGGCGGCGCTGGCCTTGGCATGGAACGTGCCTTCGCGGCCGGTGAGGCCCTGGACCACTACTCGCGTATCTTTATTGACTAGGATTGCCATATGAAAAGCACCTCGTAAACGGCAGTTTCAAAGTCTTTCACCACAGAGGACACAGAGGAGCACAGAGGAAACTTAGCGCCATTCTGTCATGCCCGCGGTGCCTCGTGCCGCTGCTACTACCTTGTCTGCGGCGTCTTTCATCGTGTCCGTCACGACGAAGTTGAGGCCTGAGTTCATCAGGATCTTCTTGCCTTCTTCGACGTTTGTCCCTTCCAGACGCAGGACGATGGGCAGCTTGATGTTGGTCTTGCGCGCGGCCTCGACCACGCCGGTGGCCAGCGTATCGACGCGGAGGATGCCGCCGAAAATGTTGATCAGTACGGCCTTCACGTTCTTGTCGCTGAGCAGGATCTCGAACGCATGCGCGACCTGTTCGGAGCTGGCGCCTCCGCCGACGTCGAGGAAGTTCGCGGGCATGCCGCCGGCGTACTTGATGATGTCCATCGTGGCCATGGCGAGGCCGGCGCCGTTCACCATGCAGCCGACATTGCCGTCGAGCTTGATGTAGTTGAGGCTGTACTTCGAAGCCTCGACTTCCAGCGGATCTTCTTCGGTGATGTCGCGCAGTTCGCGCAAGATCGGCATGGCGGAAGAGCGCGTTGTCGTCGAAGTTGATCTTGGCATCGAGGGCGAATAGGCGGCCATCGGTGGTCGTGATGAACGGATTGATTTCCAGCAGCGAAGCGTCCGTGTCGAGGAATGCCTTGTAGAGGCTGGTCAGGAACTGCACGGCGGGATTGATCTGCTTCGCATTGAGGCCGAGTTTGAAGGCAATCTTGCGGGCCTGGAAGGCCTCGAGGCCCATGCCGGGATCGATGTGCTGCTTGAGGATCGCATCGGGATTCTCGGCGGCGACTTGCTCGATCTCCATGCCGCCGGCGGCTGACGCCATGAAAACCGGCTTGCCTTCGGCGCGGTCGACCAGAATTCCCAGATAAAGTTCCTTCTCGATGGGCAGCGTTTCCTCGATCAGCAGGCGGCGCACGATGCGGCCTTCGGGGCCCGTCTGATGCGTCACCAGTTTCATGCCCAGCATCTTCCCGGCGAGATTCGCCGGCTTCGTCGACCGACTTGGCGATCTTGACGCCGCCGCCTTTGCCGCGGCCTCCGGCGTGGATTTGCGCCTTGACCACGACTCCGGTCGAGCCGGAGCTCAGCAGGTCTTTGGCGACTGACTCGGCCTCTTCGCGCGAAGTGGCCATCGATCCGCGCGGTACGGTGACACCATACTTCTTTAAGATTGCTTTTGCCTGATACTCATGAATTTTCATAATGATGACTCTTCAGTTAAGACTCGGAGGGACCCTGCTTGCGGCGTCGCAGTGCGGGCAGCAAACTTATGATTTTATAGAAGAGGACGAGACTAGAGCAAACTTCAGCCACTAATTTTTGCCACGAAAAGCCTTCACCACGGGGGGCACAGAGGGACAGAGAGAAAACTCAAGGATCCTGAGCCCTTCCTGGAAAACACTGCATCCAAAATCGACTAGTGATATCGTGCACCTAGGTCGGGAAAGAGTCTCGATGAAACTCATCTCCCTCAATGTCGCGCGGCCTCGGCTGACTGTGTACAACGGGCAGACGATCAACACTGGCATTTTCAAACAGCCTGTCTCCGGGCCGGTTCCGCTTCGGACGCTCAATCTGGATGGCGATCAGCAGGCTGACCTGGCCGTGCACGGCGGGCCCAACAAGGCGGTTTACGCCTACCCTTCGGAGCACTACAGCTTTTGGCGCGAGGAACTGCCGGGGACGAATCTTCCCTGGGGCATGTTTGGGGAGAACTTCACGACCGAGGGGCTGTTCGAACCCAACTTTCACATCGGAGATCGCCTGCAGATCGGGTCAGCGATTCTCGTGGTGCGCCAACCGCGCATCCCTTGCTATAAGCTGGCGGCCAAGTTCAAGCGCAAAGACATTCTCGCGCGCTTTCTGCGGAGCGGACGGAGCGGGTTCTATTTCTCGGTGGAGCGCGAGGGAGTCGTCGAAGCCGGAGGTTCCTTTGAAGTTCTCAGCCGGGAACCGCAAGCCATCACTGTCGCGGAGATGAACCACCTCTTCGCCGACGACCGATACAATCGCGAACTGCTCGACAAGGCCATTGCCAGTCCGGCGCTGCCCGAGGACTGGCGTGACTACTTCGAAAAGCGCATCCGCAGTACTCCCGTCGCACCCTGATCCGCCAACATCCTCCGTGGGGCCAACACGTTCCTCGGCGACGTTATGCCGTACAATGCCCGCCTTACGCATGATTCTCGACGCCCTCCATCGCCTGGCCAATCACAGCGAGTCGCTCGCTCGTGCCGAAGCTCGTGACGTCATGGCCGAAGTTTTGACTGGAAAGTGCACGGATGCGCAGATCGCCGCTTTGCTGATTGCGCTGCGCATGAAGGGCGAAACCGTGGAGGAGATTGTGGGATTCGCTGAGGCGATCCGAGCCGCGGCGGCTCCGCTGCCGATTGAGCGTTCATCTGCCGATGCGCTCGCGGTGAGCGGGACTGGACGTGATGCCCTGCTCGATGAACCCTTCGATGCATCCTCGCTTGTCGACACCAGCGGGACCGGCGGCGATGCCAGTGGGACTTTCAACATATCGACGGCCACGGCGCTGGTGACGGCGGGGGCGGGCGTTCGCGTGGCCAAGCATGGCAATCGCAGCATCAGCTCGAAATGCGGTTCCGCCGACGTCGTGGAAGCGCTCGGTGTCAACATTCAACTTTCTCCTGCGAGGGCGGCGCAGTGTTTGCGCGAAGTTGGAATCTGCTTTCTTTACGCGCCGAATTTGCATCCGGCGATGAAGCAGGTCCAGGGCGTGCGTCGCGAGTTGCGGATGCGCACCATGTTCAACCTGCTTGGCCCGCTGACAAATCCGGCACGGGCGACCGGGCAGGTCGTAGGCGTGTATTCGCTGGAACTTGTGGAGAAATTGGCTGAGGCACTGAGCATGTTGGGGCTGCGGCGCGCGCTCGTGGTGCATGGACTGGATGGGCTGGACGAGATCACGATCACCGGCATGACGCGGATTGCCGAGGCGCGCGAGGGGTCGGTACGGTCGTACGAAGTGGAACCGGAAGAGTTTGGGATGAAGCGGGCAGCGCTCCAGGAAATATCTGGAGGCGATGCGGTTGAGAATGCTGGGATCATTCGCGCGGTTTTGGGTGGGGAAAAGTCTGCGCGCAGGGATGTCGTGTTGCTCAATTCCGCCGCCGCTCTGGTTGCAGCGGGAAAGGCGGATCACATTGCAGCGGCGATTCCCCTCGCAGCCAAGTCAATCGACTCCGGTGCTGCGGCCGGAAAACTCGCGGCTTTAGTGCGCTTCAGTTCAGCTCAGTAGATCAAGAAGAACCATCCACCACGGAGGACACGAAGGTTCACGAAGGAAAACTCACTCTACTTGCACTTTCTCGAGATATTGGGCGACCTGCACATTCCAGTCCAATTCCTTCTTCATCACATCGCGTAACTGGCCTGAGGCATCCGCTTCGCCGTGCACCAGATATGTGGTGGCCGGCTGATTGCGGAACGTGCGGAGCCATTGGAGCAACTCCGGCGGGTCGGCGTGGTCGCTGAACTGTTCTAGCGCGGCGACCTGGGCTCGTATGGGAACGAAATCGCCGAAAATCTTCACTTCGTCGGACTTGCTCTTGATGGTGAAGCCGCGCGTGCCGGGGGCTTGAAATCCGATGAAGAGCACCAGGTTTCGCGGGTCAGGAAGGCGCTGCGCCAGATGATGAAGGATTCGGCCTCCGGTGACCATACCGCTCGAGGAGATGATGACCGACGGCATCATGTTGGCGTTGATCTTCTTCGACTCTTCGGGCGTGGAGGCGAAGGTAAATCCGGGCCAGGTGAGCGGGGAACCGTACTTGCGGATCATGTCGCGGGTTTCGTCGCTGTATTCCTCGTCGTGCTTCAGGAAAACCTCCACGGCCTTGATCGCCATGGGGCTGTCACAGAAGACTGGGAGGCGCGGGATTTGGCCGGACTCGATCAGGTGCTTGAGGATAAAGACGAATTTTTGCGTGCGCTCGATGGCGAATGCCGGGACGATCACACTGCCACCTCGGTTCGCCGCGTTCGTGATCAGCGAGGCAAGTTCGGGCAAGGGATCTTCTTTGGGATGCATGCGGTTGCCGTAAGTGGATTCCATTACGACGAGATCGGCAGCTTCACCCTCCTGAGGGCCGGAGTGAACGACTTTTCCGGGCGCAACTTTGTGGTCGTGGACGCGGCCGACGTCTCCCGTGAAGAGGAGGAGGCGGGTTGCGCCGTTTGTCATCAGTGAAATTTCGGCCATGCAGGATCCGAGGATGTGCGCGGCGCGGACGAAGCGGAAGGAAAGGTCGGAGGAGAGTTTTACGGTTTCGCCGACTTGTACGGGCTTGAAGTACTGCAGGCTCTTTTCCGCTTCCTCAAATGTGTAGAGCGGCAGTGCGGGATCGTGCTTGGACTTTTTGGTCTTGTTATAGAAGCGGGCGTCTTCTTCCTGCAGGTGGCCGGAGTCGGGGAGAATGATACCGCACAGATCGATGGTCGGCGGCGTCGCGCAGATGGGACCGCGGAAGCCCTCTTTGACGAGACGGGGAATCCAGCCGCAGTGATCGAGGTGGGCGTGCGTGAGGATGACAGCATCGATCTCTTTCGCTGGAACTGGCGGATTGCGCCAGTTGCGTTCGCGCCACTCTTTCGGGCCCTGGAAGAGTCCGCAATCAATGAGGACTTGAAATCCGCTTTTGCCGGAGGGATCGCCCGTGTTGATGAGGTGCTTCGAGCCGGTAACGGTGCCGGCGGCACCGAGAAACTGGAGGTAGGCCAAGTGTCCTCCCTTCGCGATTAACTTACCACGGAGATAGGGAAGCCGGAGCAAACCGAGGACGAGGACAAAGATCAAAACGCGCATTTGTCATTTCGAGCGAAGCGAGAAATCTGCTGGGCGGCGGCGGACAGCAGATTCCTCGTCGATTCGCTCCTCGGAATGACAAGGGCTTCTTGTTTCGGGTGCAGGGTACAGGCCCGGGTGCGCGGTCTGGGCGCGTCACTTCTGCGGTGTGCCTACCTTGAAGGTGTTGTTTGTGATGTCGCTCTCGGGGACGCTACCGTCGTTCACGCGGATTTCTTGCGGGGCGGCGGGAGTTTCTACCCGAAACGTGGCTTTGCTTTTGGCGCGCACTTCGATTCGCTTGGTGACTTCTCCACCGGCGAACTTGATGGTGACCGGTACTTCGGCTCCGGCCGTTCCCAGATTATCGAGGGTGATGGTCAGCAGGAACGACTTGGTGGGCGTGCCGGTGGCAAAGGCGGATTCCACTTTGAAGTCGGGCAGGCCGCGGTCGCGGTAAACCCAGTTGTCGAAGAACCATTCCATGTCGCGCGGGGTTTGCGCAGCGATCAGGCGCGGCATGTAGGAAGGATCGTTGTCCTGCTCAGGCGTGTAGGCGGCGATGGCTTTCTTGAGTGCTGAGTCGCCGATCATATCGCGCAGCATCCACCAGACGCACATGGCTTTGCTGCGATAAAGTTGCTCGTTGATCGTGTTGACCAGAGAGCGGCTCTTTTCCTGTTGAGCGTCCAGCGCTGTGGTGGTCGGCTCGATCTTGGTCAGGGCCGAGCGGTGCAGGCCCATGTAATCGAGTGCGGCTTGCCTTCCCTTCTGCTGTTCCAGATAGAGCGCCTGGGCGAAGTGGGCGAGGCCTTCTTCGATCCACGGGCGGGAAGAGAGGAAAGAAGCATGGGTGAGTTGGTGAGTTTCAGAGAGACCGGCGAGTTTCGGATCGCTACTCGAAAGAGGTGTTAACAGAAAAGCCCCACTCTCGAACGGAGCCGCGTCAGAATAGGGCAAGTCTACAGTCTTTGCTCGCTCACGCGCAGTTCCGAACCACTCACTTACGAGCGGAACCGCCACTTTAGCGGAATCAGCAAAACTGGTGGCCGCAGCATTGTGACCCGGGAGGTAGCGGATCTCCAGTCCCGGCTGTTCCACCACCTGATAGGCAGCGATCACCAAGCTGGGTGCATCGAGCCCAAGTCGCTGGGAGACACAATCGGCAAACGAATGCTGGTTCGTCTGGCTCGTCGCTTCGAAGCTGGTATCCGGGCAAATGAGCCCACTGAGCAGTATCTCTGGCATCGACGGGTAATCGGCGGTTACGGCAAACTTTACCTTCATGGTCGATCCGGCTTCCCGCGTCTTCCATCGGCCGAGCACTTCGAACAGACTCTCGCCCTCCGACAGGTTCGCCGACTCTGTCGCAATCGGATACCACGCGACGTAACCCGCGCCACGCACAGCAGAGAAATCTTCGTCAATTCGATCCCAGTCTGAGTTTTTCGCCACCTCCTCGGGCGTTCCGATGCGCGTGAGACGCGTCGTGTCGAGCACGATCACACCTTCATAGGCGACGTCTAGGTCGATGGTTCCGTGCGGAGGAATCTCCTGCGGCAGCGTGATGATTGCTTCGCAGAGGCTTCCGGTGTGGTCGATGTCGGAGGTGTAGGGCTGGGCCACGAACTGGAGCATTTTGTCGGCGGCTCGGATGGCGCGCCAATCGAGGGAGGATGAGATTTGCAGGACAGCGATCTTCTGCGGCGTGGGGGTGTCGTTTCTAAGCGTAATCTTTCCGCGGGCGCCCAAGCGGTGCTGCTCGGGTTCTATTTGCAGGGATAGAGTGTAGTTCGAGATGGAGAAGGCTTCGCGGTCTAGGGAAAAACTCAAAACAGAACCACAGAGGACACAGAGGAAGCACAGAGGTTTCACGGCAGACTTCATTCTGTTTCCGATGGGACATGCAATGCGCGGCGCTGCCTTACGATCTCGTACAAGACGACCGCAGCTGCAACCGAGACGTTCAGCGATGGAACTTTGCCTAGCATCGGAATCGAAACCAGGAAGTCGCACTTGCGTTTGACTAGATCGTGCAGGCCCTTGCCTTCTCCGCCCAGGACCAGAGCGCAGTCCATGTTGTAGTCGAGTGCGTCGTAGGTTTGGGTGGCGCGCTCGTCCAGGCCTACGGTCCAGATGTTGTTTTCTTTGAGCTCTTCGACTGTGCGCGCGATGTTCGTTACTTTCGCGATGGGAAGGTGCTCGCTCGCTCCCGCCGAAGCCTTCGTGACCGTGCCTGTGACGGCAGCGGCGCGGCGTTCCGGGATGACGATACCATTGGCGCCTGCGGCGTCGGCAGTGCGGAGGATCGCTCCAAGGTTGTGGGGATCTTCCACGCCGTCTAGCACTACGAGGAGAGAGTACTTGCCGCGCTTGGCGGCGATCACGTCTTCGAGATCGTTGTACTGCTTGGCTGAAGTGACGGCGACGACTCCCTGATGCGAGGCGTTTCCCGCCATCCGGTCGAGTTCGGTGCGCTGCAGAAATCGCACGGGGATGCCGGTTTTACGGCAGTCTTCGATCAGGCGCTGCAGGCGAAGATCATGGCGCTCCTTGGCCATGCCGACCCATTCGAAGGCGCGTCCGCGGGATTTTAAGGCCTCGGTGACGGAGTTAATGCCGTAGATGTAGTGCATGAAGTATCAGTGTAACGGAAGCTTCTAGCTCCTAGCGCTTAGCTTCTAGCTGAAGACCATACTTTCTCAGGCATTCTTAGCGATTGCCGCTGGCTCGGGGCGCTCGGTGTAGTCTTCGTTCGCCGAGGCGTAGAGGATGGTGCTGTCACGGTCCACGATGAATGTTGCGGGGATGGGAAGCTCCCAGCTGTCGTCACCGTTGGCGAATGGGAGATTCACGAAGGCTCGGCGGTAAACGGCTTCCTGCGCGGCGGGCACACGATACGTTAGGCCAAACTGGCGGGCGACTTTGTTTGCAGCGTCGGAGAGCAGGGGGAAGCGCAACTTGTGCTGGTCGTGCATGAAGAACGACTGCTTCACGGTTTGCGGCGAGATGGCGACGAGTGCCGCTCCGGATTGCTCGATTTCAGGAATGATCAGGTTCATGGCCTCCATCTGGCCGACACAGAAGGGGCACCAGCGGCCGCGGATGAAGCAGAGCACCAGGCGTGTGCGGGCGAGCAAGTCGGAGGACCGAACGATCTTGCCGTTGTGATCGGGCAACTCGAATGACGGCGCCTTCGAGCCGACCCTCACCACATTCGTGGCGAGGGTTCGCTGCTTCAATTCCACAACGGCTTGTGCGTGGATGGCCTGCGCCTCGGCGGGAACGTATGTCGCGATCAGCTCTTTGCGCTCGGCGTAGATCTCGCGCAGAGGACGAACGTCAGTCGACGCACCGGATTCTTCTAGAGAACGCCACTTCATCGTTGTGCCGCTAGGTGATAGGGATCCTTCGACTGCGTTGCCGTTCGCTTCGCTCGCGGCAACTCCGCTCAGGATGACAACTCGTTAAGGGTCATCTTCGAGATGGAAGTCTGACAACTTTCGCTGACCACTGGCCCTGGCCCCCATTCTTACATCCCCGGCATCTTCATTCCCGCCAGCCTTCGCGCGAAGCTTGGCTTGCCCATCTGCTTGAACATCTTCTTCATCTGCGCGTACTGGCGGAGCAGGTTGTTCACTTCCTGCACGGTGGTGCCGGAGCCGCGGGCGATGCGTTTGCGGCGGCTGCCGTTGATCACTTCGTGGTGATTGCGCTCGTGCGAGCGTCATCGAGTTGATGATGGCTTCGACGCGGTTGATCTGTTTTTCGTCCACGTTGTCGGCGGCCTTCTGCAAGCCGGAGAACGGGCCGATCGTCGGCAGCATGCCCATCAGGCTCTTCATCGATCCCATCTTCTTGACCTGGCGCAGCTGGTCGCGGAAATCTTCGAGCGAGAAGCCGTCGCCGGTGAGCGCCTTGGTCGCCAATTCCTCGGCCTTCTTCTTGTCGATCTGCTTCTCGGCGCGCTCGATCAGCGAGAGGATGTCGCCCATGCCGAGAATGCGCGAGACGATGCGGTCGGGATGGAACGGCTCCAGCGCGTCGTACTTTTCGCCGACGCCGATGAACTTGATGGGCTGGCCGGTGACTTGGCGGATGGAGAGCGCCGCACCGCCGCGGGCGTCGCCGTCCATCTTTGTGAGCACAACGCCGGTGAGCGAGAGCTTCTTGTGGAACTCTTCGGCGGAGCGGACTGCGTCTTGTCCGGTCATGGCGTCGGCGACGAACAGGATCTCCGACGGATTCAGCAGCTTCTTCAGCGACTGCATCTCGTCCATGAGCTGGTCGTCGATGTGCAGACGGCCGGCGGTGTCGACGATGAGCACGTCGCAGCCGGTGACGATGGCTTCGCGGCGAGCTTCTTTCACCAGGCGCTCGACGGTCGCGGTGTTGGCTTCGGTCGACTTGTCCTTCGTAGATGTGGCTCTTGACGGCCTGCGCGACGACTTTCAACTGCTCGCGCGCGGCGGGACGGTAGACGTCGACCGAGACCAGCAGCGGACGATGTCCGCCTTGCTTGAGCCAGTTCGCCAGTTTGCCCGAGGTGGTCGTCTTGCCGGAACCTTGCAGTCCGGCCATGAGCACGACGGTGGGCGGCTGCGAGGCGAACTTCACGCGCGCGGTGTCTTTGCCGAGGACCTCGACGAGTTCGTCGCGCAGGATCTTGATGACCTGCTCGCCGGGCGAGAGCGCGGTCATGACTTCCTGGCCGACAGCCTTGGCGCGAATCTGGTCGATGAGCTGCTTGACGACCTTGAAGTTGACGTCGGCCTCGAGCAAGGCCATGCGGATTTCGCGCAGGGCCTCGTCGATGTTTTCCTCGGTCAGCGTGGCCTGTCCGCGGAGGGTCTTGAAGGCGCGTTGGAGTTTTTCCTGGAGATTCTCAAACATGGATTTGCTTCTATTTTAGCAGTGGGCGGTGAGCAGCGGTCGCTGAGCAGGGACCAGTAAGCAATGAACGACGACTTGCAAGCCTACGAGAATCTCTCGTACTGAGGGAATTCCCGGGACGACACTGTCATTCCTACTCAACCTTGGGCCTCGCCAGTTCGATCCGTTCGGTCGTGCGCGTGTATTGGATGCCGCCCATGCGGCCGATGAGGTCGAGTGAGTCACGGTCGAGTCGGCCATCTTTTAGATGTGCGTCATCAACGTGAATTGCGATGATCTCACCGATCACCAGGCTGCCGCTGGTCGGGGCGGTCGAGAAATCGACGATCTGATAGAGCTTGCATTCGAAGCTGACCGGAGATTCACCGACCCGCGGCGGGCGCACGAGTTGCGATGGCTGCGGAGTGACCTTGGCAAGCTCGAACTCGTTGACCGTCCGATCATATTCACCGCTGGTCACGTTCATCGGCTCCCACAAATCGTATGTCACCACATTGACCACGAATTCTCTGGTTTCGCGGATATTGTGCAGCGTGTCTTTGGGCTCTCCGTGGATGGAGTTGACGTCTCTCGGCGTGCGCCGCCCGGGTGCAAACGCGAGCAGCGGAGGGTCTACGCAAATGCAGTTGAAGAAGGAAAAAGGAGCGAGATTCGGTTGTCCGGAAGCACTGACCGTGGAGACCCACGCGATGGGGCGCGGGGCGACCGAGTTCAGGAGCAGGCTATACATTTCGCTATGAGAAAGGTCCGAGGCTGTGACGTTCATTCTGTTCAGTATATCTTCGGGTCTTCTATGGAAGTTACGCTCCCCCTCCCGCGCCTAAGGGTGCTCGGCTTCGCCTGCGCTGGACGGCCGAAGGCGGCCGTCCCCACATGAGTGGGTATTGAAGTCGAGGTTACAGAAGGTGGAAGTCGGCAGCTACTCGATCTTGCGTGGCATCTCCCAGACCGGCTTCTTTCGCGTGGGATGACCAGTTTTCTACCGCGGCGCGTACGTCTGCGACTAGAGCTTTGGGCCTTCGCACCATGAATCGGTCGCCCTCTTCGAGGAGATCGTCGCGGGTGATCTTTTCGAATTTGCCGTTCACGCTCATGAGGTGCTGGTAGGTCCATTCGCCCTTGGGATTGTGGGCGTGGGTGATGTCATAAGCGGGAGACAGTTCCCACGTCCCACCTTGTTTCAGCACGAAAGCGAAATTCTTCGTGTGGTCGTCGCAGTTGCGGGCCATGACGTTGAAGCACATGCGGCGGAAGGCCTGGTCGAGCGCGTCATCTCCTAGCTTCAGCCGGGTGATCGCCAGGAAAAGCTGCGCATACGCGTGCGTGCCGCGCTGGCGGAAATCGAGGTGGTCCATGCCGCAGAGGGTTTGGACGTGATGCTTGACAGTGCGGCCATTGACGATCTGGCGATCGAAACGGCGGGTCATGAAGTGGGCGCGTCCGTTTTCTTCGAGCAGGCGAGACGAAGCCATTTCTACGCCGGCCTGTCGGGCCATGAGGTGGTAGGCATACTCGATGCGTCCGTAGTCGCCGCCGGTGCCGAGTTCGGCGTCTACGCCGACGCCGTCGAATTTCAGCAGCCAGTGCTCGAAGCCGGGGGCGGCGTCGAATTGTCCGCTGCGAATGACATTGCTTTGCGGATTCCAGGCGATGACCGCCTTGGCACGCGCACCGCCGGCGGAGGTGCCGACGCGCAGAATGTTCGCCAGCGTGGCCTGGGCTTCGTGATCGATCGAAAGGTCTCCTTCAATCAGCCTGCGGGCTTCTTCGACGAGAGTCTGCATTTCGAGCGGCGCGGAACTTTCACGATGAGAGCCGCGCTCTGGGTGGAATTCCAGCGCGCCCATGCCGCGTTTGCCCATGTAGGCAAGGCGGTCGAGCGTGGTGATTTCGTTTTTCGCCACGCCATGCGTGGCCATCCAGGCATCGATGAGGGCGTTGCCGAAGGCGTCAGGCAGCGCATCGGCGAGCAAGCCGGGTAGACGATAGAAAGTGAGTTCCGGGAGATCGGGAAAAAGGACGACGTCGGGGCCATCCAGTGGGAGGGTGAGGGGAGCGAGTTCGATGCCGGTGCGCTTCCAGGCTGGCGCATATTGAAACGCGTAGTAGCCGAGGCGGGGATCGAGCGCGATGGCGCCCACACGCTGGCCCCAGGCGCGCACTTCAATGGCCGCTATGGGATTCACTCACTGCCCTTGCTATGCCGTGGCCGACGCACGCGCTGCGGAGGTCGCGGGTCCTTCAGTAGTGCGAGCGGACTGACTGTGGGCGCGGGAGCAAGCATCTCGATGCCTTTCACGTAGTCGAGAGCGCGCAGCGTCCGCAAGAAGGTCTCGAGAGTGGAGCCTTGTCCGTTTTCCAGTTTGCTCAAGGCGCGAAGAGAGATCCCCGCTTTGTCCGCGACGGTGCGCTGATCGAGATTGCGGAAAAGGCGCAACTGTCGGAGGCGATGCCCAAGGTCATGCTGCAGGTTTGATAGATCTTCGTTCATAACGCACTTTTATGCCCTTTGTAGCGAATACAAAGTATAACACTTACTTTTACACCTTTAATATTGCATAAATATAACAAGCATGTTTATTCGTTTTTATTACATAATATTATTTTAAACGAATATTATGGCTGCTTAACATATATATTATAGGGAGATATCGAATCACAAGTCAACCTCAAGCGCCTAAGGGCGGGTCACTGAAGCTTGGTGCGACGCGGCTTCAAGCCGCGCCCTATCAAAGCGGAAAACTTCCATCTGGAAACCGTTCTGCGGAACGAACTCTAATCGGAACCGCATTTACGCGAAGCAGACTCTAAACGGAAACCGGCTCTAAATGCCCTGATTCATTTTAGGGTTGCTGAACACTTCGCCAGCAGCAATCACTGTGTTGCTGTGGATCGTCACTGTGTCCTCGACGTTCTGGGCGTAGCCGCCGGCAAAGGTCACCATGACGGGGATGTTGCGAGCGCGGGCTACGCGGAAGACGAGTTCGTCGCGCTTCTTCAGTCCCTCAATCGACAGATTGAGGCCGCCGAGCTGGTCCTCGCTTATATGGATCGGCACCGGCGATGTAACAGATCAGGTCGGGCTCGAACTGGCGCAGGCCCGAGCTGAGGGCATTGTCGAGCCAGGCGAGGTAGTCGTCGTCGCCGGTGCCGTCGGGAGATCGACGTCGATCGAGGAAGGCGGCTTGCACAGCGGGTAGTTGTTGTGCTGGTGGAGCGAGATGGTGAACACGTCGCCGGCGTGGGCGCCGCGCATCTTGCCGCGAGGGGCGTCCTTCGGGTGCTCGACTGGTCGAGACGGATGACGAGGGCAGCAGCGCGCTGGCGGTGCGCGTTCCGGCGAAGATTGCTGCGGTGCCGTTGCCCTGATGGACGTCGCAGTCGACCGTCATGGCGGTGCGAATCTTGTCGTCGCGCTGCAGGCGACGGATGGCGACGGCGACGTCATGAATCATGCAGAAGCCTTCGCCGTGATCGGGGAAGGCATGGTGGAATCCTCCGCCGATGCTGATGCTCACTCCGTCGGTCAGGGACTGGCGGGCTGCGAGGATGGATCCGCCGGCGGCGAGCCAGAAGGCATCGGCCAGATCGCGCGAGTAGGGGATTTCCATTTCCATTTCTTCGCGAGGGCTGAGCGTGCCGGTCGCAGCTTCTGCACGTACTCGGGCTTGTGGACGAGCAGAATGTCCTGGTCGGTGGCAGGCTGGGGCTCGAGGAAATCGTCTGCGGCAGCTACCCCGGTGGAGATCAGGCGATCATGGACCCGGCGGTATTTTTCGGCCGGGAAAACGTGATTGCCGATGGGGAGGAAATACGCGTCGCTGTAGATGAGCTTGAAGGGGAGCATGGCGAAGCCTCTCATCATACGCTTAACACGATGTCATCCTGAACTGCGGCGAAGCCGCAATGAAGGACCGTACGATAGCGGAAACCGGTCGATGAGGTGGGCGGGAAACCCTGGATGCATGCCGCGTGGAAGATCCCGACCACGGCTTTGCCGGCGCATGATGTCGTACGGTCCCTCGAAGGGCTAGCGCCCTTCTCAGGATGACAAAGCATTAGCAGGCAGCATTGGGATTTAGCGTTTCTTTGAAGGCTGCACGGGGGCGACCATCGGCCTCCGTACGGGGACGATGGCTCCCTTGGACGGATCGGCGGCGGCGCTGGCGCGAGTCAGGACTTCCTGCTGGATGTATTGCACGAATTCCTGGATCTGGCGCTGCATCTCTTCCATACGCTCGCGCATTTGCAGGATGATCGCCATGCCGCGATGTTGACGCCGAGATCGCGCGCGAGCGAGAGGATAAATTCCAGGCGGAGCAGATCTTCGTCGGTGTAGAGGCGGGTGTTGCCTTCGGTACGCGAGGGCTTGAGCAGGCCTTCGCGCTCGTATAGGCGCAGAGTCTGGGGATGGATGCCGTACATCTCGGCGACTGCGGAAATCATGTAGGCGCCTTTGGATTTCCGTTTGGTCATGGTTGTCCTCTTAGTCCGATTCTAGAGCACGATCAATTTTCGTGCTAATTGCCGCCTGGTTGCTGCCGCGAAGAATGGCGCCAAACCTGAGCCGCCGAGTGGCATCCGTAATTGGCGGAGGGTTTATTATGGACGAAAATAATGCTATCAGTGTAGTGGAAAACCTTATAGAGACGAACAAAGACGGGCAAAAGGGCTATCAGGACGCTGCAGAGCACGCGAAGCGGCCGGACCTGAAGACCTATTTCAACGAGCAGAGCTTGGAGCGGGGCGCTTTGCGCTGGAACTGCAGGCGGAACTGGCAAGACTGGGCAAGCCGGACAAGAAAGTTTCGGGATCTGCGGCTGGCGCCATGCATCGCGCATGGATTGATACGAAAGTCGCGCTCGGGGGCGGCGACAAAACGATTCTGGAATCGGTCGAGGCGGGCGAGGACAACGCCAAGGACACGTACAAGAAGGCACTCAGCGGAGCATTGCCGGCGCAGTTGGCTGAGATTGTGCGGCGGCAGGCGGCCAGCGTCCAGCGGCTCACGACAAGTGAGGATGCTGCGCGACCAGGCGAAGGCAGCATAGCTCTGACGCCGGGATCGTGGAAAATCGAAAACGGCCACGGGAGTTTGTCCGTGGTCCATTTTTCTTGAGCTTCAGGTTATGCTGCGGGTTGCGGCTTCTGCTTTGGCACGGTCCATCCCGCCGGCTTCAGGGCATGGTTCAACGCGTAGGCGACGAAGCCTCGCCGCGATCAGGATCATGCCGAAGGCGAAGGAACTCATCCCGAGGATCGACTCGTGCTGGCTGCGGAATACGGAGAAGCCGAGCAGGAGCATGGGCGGGATGCCGATCGCGATCACTCCGAAGCGGCCGCCCGGGACTCTGAATGGGCGCTTCAGCGCGGTTCCGTGAAACGCAGGACGGCCAGCGCCAAGAACTCGAGGAACAGGCTGGTGCCGTAGACAAGGATGTCGAGCGTGACCAGGCGCGCAAAACCTAGGCAGCAGGCAATCGCCCATCCGAAGCAGGCAAGCACCGACGATCGCCACCCACGGAGCCCGCGATTTGGGATGCAGCTTGCCGAAGACCTTCGGCAGCATGCCGTCTTGCGCCATGGCCAGAGGCAGGCGCGAGTAGCTCATCACCAGCGCGTTGAACATGCCGAAGCCGCTGATCATGCCGCCCAGGGCCACGCCGAAGCGCAAGCAGCGGCCCACCCAAGAATCCGGCGATGTCTGCCCAGAAGCCGGTGTCCCACGAACTGGCAGGGAGGCCGGTCATCCACATGGCGGCGACGGGGACGATGTAGCTGATGGCCACGATGAAGACCGCGACCAGCATGGCGCGGGGATAGGTGTGCTGCGGCTTCTCGACTTCGGTCGCGATGGTCGAGGCGTTGTCCCATCCCATGTAGTTCCACATGCAGATGAGCAGGCCGGTGAGAATGCCGACGTCGGAGTGCGTCGGCGTGGTGGCGACGGCGAGGGCTCCGAGCTTGAACGGAGCGATGCAGCACGATCGCTAGCGAATGGCGCCGACAGGGCGAAGAACAGCCAGAGCGAGGTATTGGAGACGACCTTCACCCCGGCGATGTTGAGCAGAGCACAGGCAACCACGACCGCCATGCCCACATACAAGCCTCGATGTCCCTCCTGGAACCACGGGAAGAGGCGGTCCAGGTAGAGGACGAACAACGTGGGGTAGATCGCCATGTCGAAGATTGACGCAACGAGCGAGAGCCAGGCTTCCTGGAATCCCCAGAAGTTGCCCATGGCGCGGCGCACCCAGGCGTAGTATCCGCCTTCGAAAGGGAGCGCGCTGGAGAGTTCGCCGATCATGAAGGCGGTCGGCAGGCTCCAGAGGAGCGGCGTGAGGAGCAGAATCAGGATGGCGCGTCCGTAACCGGCGCCGTGCACGATGTCTTCGGTGCCATAGGTTCCGCCCGACACCATAAAGAAGGTGGCGGCGACCAGGGGCCAAAGAGTGAGGCGGACGAATTTCTTCCGGTTGGGAACGACGGCGAGGGGTTGGGAATTTTCGAGTTGTTGCCGGCTAGCTGTTGCCAATTTCTATGGCTGCCTCCTCAAGCGACTCACTCTCACCACCGCGTCTCCCTTGTGTCTTCGAATGAAGACTTGCTTCTCGCGGCTCCCGGGTTCGTGCGTTTTCCCGGGCATTTCGGCGAAGTTAGTTCGCATGTGTGAGATTACGGGAAATTTCCACAGATGCAAGAATTTTCTGAGATTATTTTGCAAATTTTTGTAACGCGGCGGGAGTGGTACGAGGGTAATGCGGCGAGTCGTCGACGGCTTGTGCAACGAAAGCAAAAGCTCTCACCACAGAGGGCACAGAGGGGCCAAAGGGGATTATTCAGAGCTTTCAGTTCCCAGGTTTCGGCGACTAGATTCTTGCGGCTCCAGCTGTGGTGGCGCTCTTCGGCTACTCGTTGGAAGCCTGCGCCTTTGTAGATGCCGCGGGCGGCGGCTAGTTCGCTTTGCGTCCAGAGCATGATTTTCTTGTAGCCGGCTGCCTTCGCGAGAATCGACGCACTCTTCCACCAGGCGCTTGCCGATCCCTAGACCGCGGGCCGAGGGCTCGACCAGGAGCAGGCGGAGCTTGGCGACCGACGAGGACTTCTTGACCAGAAAAACCGATCCGACGTTTTCGCCATCTTTCTCGGCGATCCAGCAGCGCTCGCGTTTGGGATCCAAGTTCTGGATGAACTCGGCGACGATTTCTGCTACTAACGCCTCGAAGCGTTCGTCGTAGTGGTACTCCCGCCAGTAGAGTTCTCCGTGGCGCTGAACGACCCAGCCCATGTCCCCGGGACGGTGCTGACGAAGGATGTAGGGCGCTGGAGTCGGCTGCTGAGGGGACAGAACGGCCTCGAGGCCGCGGATGGCGGCCAGCATCTTCTTCTGCTGATTCGGCGAGAGGCGGGCTAGCATCGCCGCCACTTCGTCGCTCGACCGGCGTTCTAACGGATCGAAGACCTTGTGACCCTTTGCGGTGAGGGAGAGGAACTGGCGGCGGCGGTCGTCGGGAGAGGGAGCGGTCTTGATCCATCCCTTGTTCTCGAAGCTTTGCAGCATGCGGCTCACGTAGCCACGGTCGAGCCCAAGGTCGGAGCAGAGATCTTTTGCGGTGATGTTCTCGCGGTGAGCCAGTTCGTAGAGAACGCGCACTTCCGTCAGGGAAAACTGGCTTTGCAGCAGGTGTTCCTGGAGGACGCCGATTTGGCGAGTGTAGAAGCGGTTGAAGCGGCGGACGGTCTGGACGGGATCGTCCGGTGACGGGGCGGGGAGGAGCGCCGGGGCTGCCATGGGGGCAGTCTAGCAGATTAGTTGATTTAGTCAACTAACTGGCGAGGCGAATAGCGGAAGAGCACTCACCACAGAGGACACGGAGGAAGGCCTACTTCTGCCAGTCTTTGCCGTCGACCATTCGCTTGATTCCATCGCGCAGGTGCAGGACGTTGAAGTTGATCAGCAGGCCCACGTTGATTCCGCTCAGGCGCATGTAGGAAAGAAGCTGGGCTGTATGGATTGGGTGGATCGCCTCCACCGATTTCACTTCGACGACTACTCTGCCTTCCACGACGATGTCGATTCGATAACCGACCTCGAGTTTTTGACTCTCATACACAACTGGCAAGGGAACTTCTGTCGCTACCGCGAGACCTCGGTTTCGGAGTTCGTAAGCGAGACATGTCTGATAAGCGCTTTCCAGGAGACCGGGACCGAGAACCGAGTGGACTTTCATGGCGGCAGCGATCACGGTACGTGTGACTTGATTGATAGCTATAGAAGGCGAGTGTGCCGGCGGTAGCCATGACTACTGCATATCACAATTCCTCTGTGTTTCCTCTGTGACCTCTGTGGTGAAAAGAGTTCTCGGTTTCAGATTTGGGAATTAGGCGTTCACCACAGAGAGCACAGAGTGACACAGAGGAAAACCAATGAGCGCTCAGACCTTCGACCAGAGGTCGCCTCTTGGGTCTTCGGGATTCAGCTTCGCGAGTTCGCGCAGGAGTTCCTTTGTGCGCTCATCCCTCGGCATGGGGACGTGAACTGTGATCTCCACAATTTCGTCTCCGCGGGCGCCTTCTCTTGTGGCGGACGGGACCCCTTTCTCCCGAAGGCGCAGCTTTTGGCCCGATTGCGTGCCTGGCGGAATTTTCAATAGGGCGCGCCCGTCGATGGTAGGGACTTCTATCTTCGCTCCCAGAGCCGCTTCCGTCGCGCTGACTGGAACTGTGAGCGAGATGTCGTCGCCGTCACGATGGAAGATGGGGTGGTCGCCAGTGCGGATAATGGCATAGAGGTCGCCTGGCGCTCCCCCGTGGGCTCCAGCGTTTCCCTTGCCGGGAACGCGGATGCGCTGGCCGTCGCGCGTGCCGGGCTTGATGCGGACTTCGAGCGGCTCGGTGTGCGTGACCGTGCCTTCGCCGTGGCACGTGGGGCAGGTGGTCAGATTCTTTCCGGTTCCGTGGCAGCGCGGGCACTGGACATTGAACTTCATGCGGCCGCCGGTTTGGGTGATCTGTCCGGTACCGTTGCACTCAGGACACTTGCCCGGCGCTTCTAGAGTTCCCTCCCCGTGGCATTGGGAGCAAACGTCCCGGCGGGTGATGTTGAGGCGCATGACACCGCCGCGGATCGAGGTCCAGAAGGGGACGTTGACTTGATATTCTAGATCGCTGCCGGGCTCGGGACCTTCTTCGGCATGGGCTGCGCCGCGGCCTCCGCCGAAGATTCCGGAGAAAATATCGCGGAAGCTGCTGCCGCCGCCGGCGGAAGAGCGTTGGCTGCGGCCGGCATTGTTCATCAGGTCGGAGAAATCAAATCCGTCGAAATCGAAGTGGACGCCTTGTCCGCCCTGGCCTGCTCCCGAGGATCCTCCTGGGAAGCCTCCCGGGAATCCGCCGCCCGACTGTCCAGCGCGCGCGTAGGCTTCGGCCGTGGCGGGGTCGATGTTGTCGGAGTAGAAGCCGACCTGGTCATAAATCTTGCGCTTCTTGGGGTCGCTGAGGACTTCGTTGGCCTCGGAGAGGGCCTTGAATTTTTCTTCCGCGGACTTGTCGCCCGGGTTGACGTCGGGGTGATATTTGCGGGCGAGCTTGCGGAAGGCTTTACGGATGTCCTCGGCGGACGCGGACTTCTTCACTCCGAGAGTTTCGTAGTAATCCTTTTTTGTCGTTGTCGCCATTTAACCGGTACGGCTCAACCGCAAGTTTAGTTGACGATTTTCCGTCTGTGTTTATCTTCTACCAGTACGGGCGCGTCTTCGGAAGTTGGCTCGTCGACGTACACGGGAATGCGGCGCACCCCCGTAGGAGTTTCCGCGAAGACGAGCCATTGCCCTCTCTCGTCGGAGAGGTCGAGAAAATAGGTTTCGTTGTTTACCTGGAAGTCCAATTTCGTTTCTCCCCTCTTTATGTCCAAAAAATCTCGTGTCGTCCTGAGCGGAGTTGCCAGCCGCGAAGCGGCTGGCAACGGAGTCGAAGGATCTCTACTCAGGCGACCGCCGCGCGAGAATTCGGGATCCTTCGACACTCCGTGGATGACAAGTCCTGAGAGCTGACACCTTATTTCTTGTCTTCGACGTCCACGTACTCGGCGTCGATTACGCCTTCGTCTTTCTTGGCCTGGCCGTCGCCGCCTGCGCTCGCGCCTGGCGTCGGGCCTGCGCCTGGACCGGGCTGCGCTCCGCCTTGCGGCTGAGCGGCTTTGTACATCTGCTCGGCCAGCTTGTGCGAGGCAGTGGTCAAGGCTTCGCGAGCCTTGTCCATTTGCGACTTGTCGTTCGACTCCAAGGCTTTCTTGGCGTCGGCCAGCGCGTTTTCGACGTCGCCGCGTTCGGAGCCCGAGATCTTGTCGCCGTGCTCCTTCAGCATCTTCTCGATGTTGTAGACCATCGAGTCGAGCTGGTTCTTGGCCTCGATCGAATCGCGGGCTGCCTTGTCTTCAGCCGCGTGCGCGTCGGCTTCTTTCGCCATGCGCTCGACTTCGTCTTTCGACAGACCGGAGGACGACGTGATCGTGATCTTCTGATCCTTCTGCGTCGCCGTGTCTTTCGCAGTGACGTTCAGGATGCCGTTGGCATCGATGTCGAAGGTGACTTCGATCTGCGGCACGCCACGCGGAGCCGGGGGAATCCCGGTCAGGTGGAACTTGCCCAGAGTGCGGTTCTGCGCCGCCATCGGACGTTCGCCCTGCAGTACGTGGACTTCCACCGAGGTCTGGCTATCGGCCGCAGTCGAGAAGGTCTCCGTCTTCTTGGTCGGAATCGTCGTGTTGCGCGGAATCATCGGTGTCGCGACTCCGCCCAACGTTTCAATCGCCAGCGTCAGCGGAGTGACGTCGAGCAGGAGCAGGTCTTTCACTTCGCCCTTCAGCACGCCGCCCTGAATGGCTGCACCGACTGCGACGACCTCGTCAGGGTTGACGCCCTTGTGACCTTCGCGTCCGAACAGCTCTTTGACGAGCTGCTGGATGCGAGGCATGCGGGTCTGTCCGCCGACCAACACGACTTCGTTGAGCTTGCTGGCATCGACGCCCGCGTCTTTCATGCACTGTTTGCAGGGGCCGACCGACTTCTGAATGATGTCTTCGATCATCCCCTCGAGCTTGGCGCGCGTGAGTTTCTTGACCAGGTGCTTGGGACCGCCGGCATCGGCCGTGATGAACGGCAGATTGATCTCGGTCTCCATTGTGGTCGAGAGCTCGATCTTGGCGCGCTCGGCGGCGTCACGCAGACGCTGCAGGGCCATCTCGTTGCCCTTGCCGCGGAGATCGAGGCCTTCGTCTTTCTTGAATTCGTCGATAAGCCAATCCACCAGGCGCTGGTCGATGTTGTCGCCGCCGAGGTGCGTGTCACCGTTGGTGGCTTTGACTTCGATCACGCCTTCGCCGACTTCCAGGATCGAGATGTCGAACGTTCCGCCGCCGAAGTCATAGACGGCGATGGTTTCGTCTTTGCCCTTGTCGAGTCCGTAGGCAAGCGCAGCTGCCGTGGGCTCGTTGATGATGCGCTTCACTTCGAGGCCGGCAATCTGTCCGGCGTCTTTGGTGGCCTGGCGCTGCGCGTCATTGAAGTACGCCGGGACTGTGATGACAGCTTCGGTGACTTTCTCGCCGAGATAGTCTTCTGCTGCCTTCTTCAACTTCTGCAGGATGAGCGCCGAGATCTGAGGAGGCGTATATTCCTTCCCCTGCGCTAAAACAGCGACGTGATCGCCCTGACGGACGACTTTGTACGGCACCATCTTGATTTCTTCGCTGACTTCGTCGTAGCGGCGTCCCATGAAACGCTTGATCGAATAGACCGTGTTTTCCGGGTTCGTGATCGCCTGGCGCTTGGCAACCTGTCCGACGAGCCGCTCGCCGGTCTTGGTAAAACCGACTACCGAGGGGGTAGTGCGCCCTCCTTCTTCATTGGCAATGACCTTGGGTTCTCCACCCTCCATGACGGCTACGCAGGAGTTGGTGGTGCCAAGGTCAATTCCGATTATCTTGCCCATAAACTGCCCTCCTAAAACTTGATAAGTCCTTTGTCAACAGTAAATTACTGCCGCGAAGTGCTTTTATATCAACCACATGATAGGACTTGAGTGGATCACTGTCAATGTTTAGATGAGGCTGGAGCGCATCAGGTTGCAGAACGTTCGAGCCCAATTGGAGCGGAGCAAGCTCGCCCTTCGATCTACCAAAAAATTGGAGGCTTCTTTCGCAGATCGCGGATTTCGTATCCCGTAGGGACCTTAAAGAGGTCAGGGTCGGGTTCGGTCGCACTCAACTCCGTAATGGTGAAGTTCTGCTTTCCGACCATAGGGCCGGTGCGAATCGACAGTAAGTTGATGGCAAGTTCCTGCGAATGCCAAGTTTCATTGGTCGACGTAAGCGGTTGATCGTTACCCATCACACCGACGTCAATGGTGTTCGATTCACGTCGGCCGACGGTGTCGACACCGGCAATTCTTCGCGTTCCCAAGTCCTCGACCGTCAGGTGATCCTGGACCAGCGTGCCGTTGGGGACGGGCTTGCGCGGTTCGGCTGCGGCAAGTTCGTGGGTGGGATCGTAGGTCTCGAGTTCGCAGATGTGCTGGTAGGGTGCGCAACTATACAGCGTGTGCTGATTCGGGTCCGCAATCTGGATCACCATCTTTTGCGACTTGACCTTGCCATACTTGGGTACGAGTGCCCATCGCTCCTGATAAATACGGCCCTTGCCGTCGCGCACAATGGGTCGTTCGTTGACCAGAGTGATGGTCCCGCCTTCGCCGGTGTAGCGGATCCACTCGGTTTCGAGCGTTGCGGAAAATGGCTGGTTTGGAATCGGCGGAATGACGATGCTCTCGAGAACTTCACGGACGCCTCCGTCCTGAGCGGCTGGCGGCGCGGGCTGCTGAGTCGGAGTCTGAGCGCTCACCGCGACGGACAACAAGAGCCAGAGGATTCCCAGGATGAATGGGCGCATAGGAACGCCTCCCTGTTGGTGAGATGGTATGTCGGTCCAAGGCCGAGGTCAATAAGCATCCGCAGAGTTCATCTTCAAGTCGGGATCGACCGAAAGATTCAGTCCATCTCCACTTTCCAAAGAGGTTGTCCGCCAAGAGAGTGGTAGAAGCCCCATCCGGCGATAAGCAGGACGCTGAGCAGCGCCAGAATTGAGGTAGTCATATACCAGGTGGAGAAGTCGGCGGAGAAGGGCACGCCGACCATCATGTCGATGGTGAAGATCGCGCAGGCGAGCGGCACCAGGCCAAAACGAATGACGATCAGTAGCGCGATGGCATAGACCAGGATCTCGGCGGGAAGCTCGATCATCTTGTAGGAACCACTCAGGCCCCGCGGCAGGGCAAAGATGGCGATAAAGACAACGGCGGCAATCCACTCCTTACGCAGGATCACTTTCAGACCGAAAAGAACGAGAAAGAAAACCAAGGTAGTCTGAATCGATTGGGGCCATTGCCTCACCCACGCTCCGAGCGCCACACGCCCGCCCATGAGAGCCTCGGTGGAACCAATCGCTGGAGACGCGCCCATATGCATCATGGGGATGTAGCGAATCTGAAAGACGAGGATCCAGACCACGCCCAGGGCTACACCGAGAAGAACATCGCGGCCGACGACAGGATCGCGCCAGCTGCCCGCGAGGAGGCGACTCCAGGAGACAATCGACTTCGGCCACTGTCGACGGACCCAGGGTTCGATCGCCATGTAGAAAACCCACATGGCTCCTGACAGGAACAAAGCCGTACTGATCGCGATAATGGTAAGACCAATAGTGTCGCCGATCGTAGCCAGATGGCTGCGGCATACAAACAGAGCCATCTCAAGCAGGAACATTACGATCGCCAGGCGCAACGCCCCTTCACGGTCACCGCGGCCTCGGAGATAGTTCCTGCGGGCAAGAAAAGCTCCGCCACCCAGTCCAAAGACGAGCACAAGCAGAAAGATGATCCTCTGGGCTTCTTCGGCCAAGGATTTCTTCTTGGTGCTGACCATCCGTCCGGGCTTGGTCCAATCGCCAATGAGACGGAAGAACACGGGCTTGCCTTGAAATGCGGCGGCCTCCACGCGCAGTGGACGGGTTGTGCCGGGCCAGACGCCCGTCCAGGCCATGCGCGCATCAGAGGAGGCGAGGGAGTTCCAT
>CAVUOS010000039.1:0-84559 GCA_963743105.1 Terriglobia bacterium | reverse complement strand
AGGTTAACACCACGACGCTGGCGAAAGCCTACGTGCCCGATGGCGTCATCTTCCCCGATGCGCACCTCGCCATCTTCGGCGCGCGCGATCTGTTTGATGAGTCGGACGCGGTCGTCTCTCGTCCGCAGCGCCAAAAATCGAAAACCTCGGCATTTCTCTCCGATTTCCGCGACCTGCAGGTCGGCGACTACGTAGTCCACGTCGAGCACGGGATCGGACAGTATCAGGGACTGAAGGAGATCAACCAGGGCGACGGCAATGCGGAGTTCATGCTGCTCGAATACGCCGAGGGCGCGCGGCTGTATGTCCCGCTGACCCGGCTTGATCTGGTCCAGAAATACCGGTCTTCGGAAGGGGCCAAGCCGGTTCTGAATCATCTGGGCACGCCGGCCTGGGCCAAGACCAAAGCTCGCGTGCGCAAGGCCATGCAGGACATGACCGACGAGCTGCTCAAGCTCTACGCGCAGCGCAAGACGGCGCAGGGCCACTCCTTCTCCCGCGGACAACGAATGGATGCGCGAGTTCGAAGACACCTTCGAATTCAGCGAGACCGAAGACCAGGCCAAGCGATCGCCGACGTCAAGCGCGACATGGAATCGACGCAGCCCATGGACCGCCTGCTCTGCGGCGACGTCGGCTACGGCAAGACGGAAATCGCCATGCGCGCGGCTTTCAAGGCCATCAGCGACAACAAGCAGGTCGCGGTGCTCGCGCCCACGACCGTCCTCGCCTTTCAGCACTACGAAACTTTCAAGCAGCGCTTTGCGCCGTTCCCGGTCACCATCGAGATGATCAGCCGCTTCCGCTCTCCCAAGCAGCAGAAAGAAATTCTGCAGAAGACGGAAGCCGGCAAAGTCGACATCCTGATCGGCACGCATCGCCTGATCTCGAAAGATGTGAAGTTCGCCGACCTTGGCCTGCTGGTCGTGGACGAAGAGCAGCGTTTCGGCGTGCGCCACAAAGAACGCCTCAAGCAGATGCGCAAGCAGGTGGACGTGCTGACCATGTCGGCCACGCCGATTCCGCGCACCCTGCACATGTCGCTGGTCGGACTGCGCGACATGAGCGTGATCGAGACTCCGCCCAAAGACCGCATCGCGATCCAGACCGTGGTCGCCAGCTGGGACGAGAAGCTGATCCAGTCGGCCATCGAGCAGGAACTCGAACGCGGCGGCCAGGTCTATTTCGTCCACAACCGCGTGGACAGCATCTGGGAGATCGCCGCCAAGCTGCAGGAACTGGTGCCGAAAGCCCGCATCATCGTCGGCCACGGGCAGATGTCGGAAGGCGAGCTGGAAAAAGTGATGCTCAAGTTCATGCATCACGAAGCCGACATTCTGGTCGCGACGACCATCATCGAGAACGGCCTCGACATTCCGCTGTGCAACACCATTCTGATCAACCGCGCCGACCGCCTTGGGCTTTCCGAGCTCTACCAGCTGCGCGGACGCGTCGGCCGCTCGAATCGCCGCGCCTATGCCTATCTGCTGATCCCGCCCGAAATCGAACTGACGCCCATCGCGCGCCGCCGGCTGGCGGCTCTGAAAGAATTTTCCGACCTGGGCGCGGGATTCAAAATTGCCGCCCTCGATCTCGAACTCCGCGGCGCGGGCAATCTGCTGGGCGGCGAGCAGAGCGGACACATCGAGGCGATCGGCTTCGAGCTCTACACGCAGATGCTCGACCGCGCCGTCCGCGAGATGAAGGGCGAGGCCGCGCCGGACGAGGCCGAAACCCAACTCAACCTCGGACTCAACATCCGCATCCCGGCAGAGTACATTCCGGAGGAGAACCAGCGCCTGCGAATGTACAAGCGGGTGGCCGGAGTGGAAACCGAGTCGCAGCTTACCGACGTTGCAGCCGAACTGCAGGACCGCTATGGCGAGCCGCCTCGGGCTGTCCGCAACCTGCTCGACTATGCTTCGCTCAAGCTGCTATGTCTTCGTGTCGGGGTGAATGCCATCGATCGCAAACGCGACTCGGTTACGTTCAAGTTCCGGCAGAATGCCGCCGTCGATCCCGAACAACTCGCGCGCTTCGTCTCGGCCCAGAAAGGGGCTCAGTTCACTCCCGACGGGATGCTGAAGTTCGTCCTGAAGCCCACAGCCGCCGACGAGGTGTTGCGAGCCTTGCGTACGATTTTGGAGCAGCTATCGGTGGAGAAGGCTTCTTCCGAAGCTCGCTAGATTTCTGAGTCCAAATTTCCTGAATGGCCATGGCACCCAGACCTCAGGGGCTAAAAGCCCAGGTCTCTCTTCGTATCTGACGCGGCGCTTAAGCGCCGCTCTTCCACCAGCTGGCTGGCGTGTTGACCTGAGGGGCTTATTCCCGCTTCTCGATGGTGAGCTTACGGCGCCGCTGAAGCCGCACCCTTTCAAGCATCGGATGTCGATGAAAATCGACACCCGAAGTTCCTGTACTTCTGCGGCGGCTGACATGTCCACTAGTCCCTTCCCAAGAAAGCCCGTTCCATTTACGATAAAGCTACTTGAGTCAGGCTGTACGACCGTTCGGTCGGCTGGGGTTTTGGCGCGCATCGTGCAGAGTCATCCGCGTACGTTGCCGCATCCAACAAATATCCAGTGAATTCGAGAGAGAGAGCCGTCCACTTTTCTGGATGCCGTTCATTTCTTTTTGAACGGCTTCCGCTGTTGATGGCCGAGGACCAGAGCTTATGACCATCCCTGCAAGAGCTATGACTATTCCCGACGAAAAGTTCTATCGCGCGCACATCACCAAGCGGGTCGACTTCGCACCCGATCTATGGATGTTCCGCATCCGCAGCGGTGGCGAATTTAATTTCGTGCCCGGACAGTACGCGACGCTGGGAGTGGAGAACAACGGAAAGCGCGTGGAGCGGCCCTACTCGATCGCCTCGTCGCCCGCGGAAAATGAAGTGGAATTCTTTTTCGAACTGGTGCCCGAGGGAGCGCTGACGCCCCTGCTCCACAAAATGCAGCCTGGCGATCAACTCCTCATGCGCAAAGCCCCCAAGGGCAAGTTCTCGCTCGACACGTCGAACGGGCGGAACAATCACCTGCTGATTTCTACCGTCACCGGCGTCGCGCCGTTCGTGAGCTACGTCCGCACGCTGTCAAAGGACTGGAAGGAAGGCCGCTTCGATGGCTCGCACAAGCTTTATCTGCTCAACGGCGCCAGCCGTCCATTTGAGTTCGGGTACAAAGACGAACTTATGCAGTTCGACAAAGAGCTGCCCTGGTTCAAATACGTGCCCACGGTGAGCCGTCCCTGGGACCATGCGGACTGGTCGGGCGAGATCGGACGCGCCGACGACATCTTGCGCAAGTATGCCGATCACTGGGAACTCGATGCC
Organism: Terriglobia bacterium; assembly: GCA_963743105.1. Lineage (GTDB taxonomy): Bacteria > Acidobacteriota > Terriglobia > Terriglobales > Acidobacteriaceae > Sulfotelmatobacter. Next base: position 81,225 of record CAVUOS010000039.1, on the reverse strand, counting down.
ACGAATACGGTGGCCTACATCTGTGGACATCCGGAGATGATCGAGCATAGCAAGGCCATCCTGAAGCGGCGCGGCTTTATGGAAAGGGATCGGTGAAGGAAGAGGTCTACTGGATCCCGGCGAAGTCTTAACCACAGAGGGCACGGAGGCTCACAGAGGAACCCCGTGTACCTCTGGGGTGAGTCTTTCTAGCTTTCCGCAGGCGCGAAGAAGACCAGTACTGCCAACTCTTCGGTGATGTCGTAGAAGCGATGCTCGATTTCTGCTGCTACGAACAGCGCGCTGCCGGCTGAGACTTCCGCATCTTCATCGCCGGCGCGGAAGCGTCCCCGGCCGCGAATCACGTAGTACATCTCGTCTTCGTGATGAGGCTTCTGCGGATCGGTGGCTCCCGCAGGCAGCACGTACAATCCGGCGCTCATCGCCGGAACCCGCAGGAATTCACGATAAAGCTTGCCCGCCTTGGCGCGCTCGCGGTCAATCTCCTCAATTCGGGTGAAGTACGCCTTCAAGCGAGGATTCCCCCGAAGACCAGTTCCGTGAATTGCGGAACGAGGTTATGGGCCTGCAGGCTGCCCTCGGGCTTATACCACTGGTAGATCCAGTTGATCATTCCGAGCAGCGCAAACGCAGCCGCGCGCGGGCTGACCGAATTCTTGGCCTGCCGCATGCGCTGCACCTCGGCCATCAGGCTCTCGACAAAGTGAATGTAATCCTTCTTCCGCGTGTTGATGCGCCGGCGCAGTGTCGGAGGCAGCGGATGGTTCTCGTGCAGCATGACGGTGATCTCGCGGTCCTGCGGGCTGAGCACCACTTCGATATGCAGGCGGATGAGCGCGCGCAACCGCGCTTCCGGATCGGCAATGGCACGCACCGGCGCCAGCACTCGATCTTCGGTGATCTCCATGGCATGATTCATGATCTCGAACAGGATCTCGTCTTTGCTCTGAAAGTGATGATAGAGACCGCCCTTGCTGAGTTTCAGCGCCGCCGCGACGTCATTCATGGAAGTGGCGTCGTAGCCGCGCTGCTGAAACAGGCGGGCCGCCATGCGCAGGATTTCCTGCCGGGAATCAACGAGGGTGTCGCGAGCCATCGCGTGTCATGGTAAACAGTTGCGGCCCGGATTGCCAGTTCACTGCGGGGAAGACTCAAGCCTTCGAACGCTGGTACACCGGCGGGATGAAGTTCTGATCTTCAATCGGCGGGCGGATGTACTTGGTTTTGTCCAGCGCGGAGAGTTTGATCGGTTCCGGGGTGAGATCTTCGTACGGAATCAGCGAGAGCAGGTGCCGGATGACATTCAGGCGGGCACATTTCTTGTCTTCCGCATTGACCACGTACCAGGGCGCCTGCTTGATGTCGGTGACGGCAAACATTTCGTCTTTGGCGCGGGAATACTCCGCCCATCGTGATCGGGATTGCACGTCCATCGCACTAAGCTTCCAGCGCTTGGTCGGATCCTTCATGCGAACCTGAAAACGACGCTCCTGCTCCTCGTCGCTGACCGAGAACCAATATTTGATCAGGATGATTCCGGCGCGCACCAGCATCCGCTCGAATTCCGGGCAGCTGTGCAGGAACTCCATGTACTCCGATTCGGTGCAGAATCCCATGACGCGCTCGACGCCGGCCCGGTTGTACCAACTGCGGTCAAACAGCACCAACTCGCCCGCGGCGGGCAGATGGGCCACATAGCGTTGGAAATACCATTGCGTCTTTTCCCGCTCGGTGGGTGTACCCAGCGCGACGACGCGGCATACGCGGGGATTCAGGCTTTCGGTAATCCGCTTGATGGAGCCCCCTTTGCCGGCGGCATCCCGGCCTTCAAAGAGCACGACCACCTTGAGGCCCGACTGGCGGATCCATTCCTGCAACTTCACCAGTTCAATCTGCAGACGCCGCAGTTCGCGGTCATAGTCGCAATCCTTGCCTAGCAGCGGCGGTTAGAGACTTGGCCGCGGGTTGAAGGCGGTCCAGCTTGGCTGATGATAGTACTGCCGTCCCATTGGCGTTCCCGTGGTTGATTTGATTTTTGCCCATATTTGCTTCTCGCGGGCACAATACTCGCTTTGCGGGCCTTTTACGAGCCCTCCTGTGTCCCATCGGAAAAGCTGGGGCGGTTCTTCAATATGGCGCGGAAATATGGCGCCGGGGCTTCGGCCCGACTTTGACGGCCGAGGCGGCCGTCGCCACATGACTGTGCCCCTCGGGGACCAAGAGTTAGGGGTTGACACCGGAATGGGCGGGCAGGTAGCATTATTGAAGACCGACCGACCGGTCGGTTTGCAGTAAGGCCGTTTCGAATTCCCCGGGAGCTTCATCTTTTCGCCTCCCCTGTCGCAAACGAGAGGAGCACGATGGCGGTTACTATTTTCTATGAGCGGGACGCGCGGCCCGATGTCCTGAAGGGCAAAACCATCGCGATCATTGGCTACGGCAGCCAAGGACATGCGCAGGCGCAGAATCTCCGCGACAGCGGACACAAGGTCATCGTCGGGCTCGACCCTACGCGCAAGAGCGCCCAACAGGCGCGCGCCGACGGAATGGTGGTTGTGGCTCCCGACGAGGCCGCCAAGCGCGCCGACTGGATTCACATTCTTACGCCCGACGAAACCCAGGCGGAGATGTACGACCAGCTCATCAAGCCCTATCTGCATCCGGGAAAAGTTCTCGGCTTCTCGCACGGTTTCAGCATTCATTTCAAGGCAATCGTCCCACCGACTGATGTGGACGTGGTAATGATCGCGCCCAAGAGTCCCGGACACCTGGTTCGCCGCGTGTACGTCGAAGGGCGCGGCGTTCCGTCGCTGATTGCGATTCAGCAGGATGCCAGTGGCCACGCTCATGAACTTGCATTGGCCTATGCGCATGGCATTGGGTCAACCCGCGCCGGCGTTCTACAAACGACTTTCCGAGAAGAAACCGAGAGCGATCTGTTCGGCGAGCAGGCAGTGCTTTGCGGCGGTCTTACTTCACTTATCAAAAAGGGATTCGAGACTCTGGTCGAAGCGGGATACGCCCCGGAGATTGCCTACTTCGAGTGTCTGCATGAAGTGAAGCTGATCGTGGACCTAATCTACGAAGGTGGATTGGCTCGCATGCGTTATTCCATCTCGAACACCGCTGAGTATGGCGACCTCACGCGCGGTGAGCAAGTGGTAGGCGACGCGACCCGTCAGGCCATGAAGAAGACGCTGGCCGATATTCAATCGGGCAAGTTTGCTCAGGAGTGGATTGCGGAAAACAAGGCCGGTTGCCCCAACTTCAACAAGCTGCGCGAGAACGAAAAGCAGCACCCCATCGAGATCATCGGTGCGCAGCTGCGCGCCATGATGAGCTGGCTGCCGAAGGAAGGCAAGAAGGCCAGTCCGCAGGAGCCCCCAAAACAGGTGGTGAATGCTTAAGGGAGCCGACATCGTTCTGCAGTGCCTGCGCGCCGAGGGCGTCGACCTGGTCTTCGGATATCCGGGAGGGGCGATCATGCCGTTGTATGACGCGCTCGTTGGCAGTGGAGTGCGGCATATCCTGACGCGGCACGAGCAGGGCGCGGTGTTTGCGGCTGAAGGCTACGCGCGCGTTACCGGCAAAGTTGGCGTCGCCATGGCGACCAGCGGCCCTGGTGCGACGAACCTGGTTACGGGCATTGCGGACGCGAAGATGGACTCCGTTCCCCTGGTCTGCATTACCGGCCAGGTGCGCAGCGCGTTGATCGGAACCGATGCATTTCAGGAGACCGATGTATTCGGCGTGACTTTGTCGCTCACGAAATGGAGCCGGCTGGTTCGCACTCTCGACGAGATTCCGGAAGTGATCGCCGAAGGATTTCACTGGGCACGCAGCGGGCGTCCCGGGCCGGTGGTGATCGATATTCCCACCGACATGCTGAAGGCGAAGAAGGAATTCTCGGGGCCGGTGAAATTCACGCCGCATGCGCGGCCCGCCGACGCCAAGGCTGACGGAGGATTTACCGACACGATCGTCGCTTTGCTGCAGCAATCCTCGAAGCCTGTGGCTTTGATCGGAGCCGGAGCCAAGATTTCCGGCGCGATTCCCGAGCTGCGGCGGCTGCTTGATCATCTGAACATTCCGACTTTTGCTACGGTTCATGGCTTGGGTGCGGTTCCGCAGCAGGCTCCTTACTACCTCGGGATGGTCGGGATGCACGGCACGCGCGCTGCGAATACGGCGCTGCATGAGACTGATCTGCTGCTGGTGTTCGGAGCGCGTCTCGACGACCGGGTTACTGGCGATCCCTCGCGGTTCGCACCGCACGCCAAGATCGTTCACTTTGAAATTGACCCCGCGCAGCTCGATCGCGTACGTCCGTGCAATCTTCCCGTGATTGGTAATCTGGCAGACACGATTCCTGCGTTCGATGCGGAACTTCGGCGTCACTCGCTTCCGGACTTCGCAGAATGGCGCGCCGTGGCCTGCGGGCCCGAGCGCGCAGAGCTTGACCCGCGCGGACTGGCGCAGCCGACCATTCGATTCCTGGACGAACTCTTCGGCCGTCTGCCTGAGGACAGCGTGATTCTTGCCGACGTGGGCCAGCACCAGATGTGGGCTGCGCAGCGCTTTCACTCGGATTCCCCGCGAGGCTTCATCACTTCCGGCGGACTGGGCGCGATGGGCTTTGCCCTTCCAGCTGCGGTCGGTGTGCAACTTGCCAAACCGGATACCTGTGTCCTCTGCGTTTCCGGCGATGGTGGGTTCCAGATGAACATCCAGGAGTTGGCCACGGTTCACCGGCTTGGGCTGCCGGTCAAGATGGTCATCATCGACAACAAATATCTCGGCATGGTGCGCCAGTGGCAGCAGCTCTTTTACGAGCGCAATTACGCCGAGACTGACCTGAGCGACAACCCGGACTTTGTCGAGATCGCGAAGGCCTACAAGATTCACAGCTTCCGGGTGAAGGAAGACGTGATGCGGGAGTTCCCAGTGTCGCAGGAGACTGGCGATCAGATTGACCGCTTCCTGCATTCGCCGGATCCGGAGTTGCTGGTTTTTGACTGCGCTCCCGAGGCCAACGTTTACCCGATGGTCCCGGCAGGCGCGGCGTTGTCCGAGATGTTGCTGGAAGAAGAACCGACGCAGTAATTGGATGTCAGAATTCAGATTTTAGATTGCAGATTTTCAAAGCGGGTTGGGATTTTCGAAATCTGAAATCAACAATCTGCAATCGATTTGGGGACGAATAAACATGAACGCTTTCCACATCCGCTACCGCAACACACAAGGAACACTGATGCGCATCCTGAACGGGGCTTCGCGCCGCGGGCTTGATCTGCATTATGTGCACGCTGAGGCCGCAGAACGCGATCATCAGGTTACGCTGGTGCTCGAGGTGAATCAGAAACAGGTCGGCCAGCTTTATCGAGAGTGGTATGCAATTGCGGACGTGATTCATGTCGGTTCCGGACCGGCGCAGGCGGCGGAGTGGAATTCGCCCCACCCTCCGGCGGCGGTGAGCATCGATGAACCGCGCCCGGCTGCCCGCGCGTAACGATTCGAGATTTTGATTGGGCAAGCATGACGATCCCTGGGCAGCGTCATGCATTCTGGGGAACCTGCGGCATGCGGGTTCCCCATTTTTGTGAGGGAAGGTTTCAAGGTTTCAAAGTTGCAAGGTTTCAGAGACATTGAAACCTTGAAACTTTGAAACCTGCCTCCTCTGTCCTGTAATCTTTCAGCGGGACTTCTAATTATGGATCTCAAACACATCAGTCGTGGAATTACTGAAGGACGCGATCGCGCCGGCGCTCGCTCGATGTTCAAGGCCGTGGGATATACCGATGCCGATCTCAGCCGGCCTCTGATCGGCGTCGCTAATACCTGGATCGAAACCATGCCGTGTAACTTTCACCTGCGGCGCCTTTCGGCCAAGGTGAAGGAAGGCATTCGCGAAGCCGGGGGCACGCCGATGGAGTTCAATACCATCGCAATCTCCGACGGCGAGACGATGGGCACCGAAGGCATGCGCGCATCGCTGGTGAGCCGCGAGGTGATTGCCGATTCCATCGAACTCGTTTGCCGCGGACAGATGTTCGACGCGTGCATTTGCGTGGTCGGTTGCGACAAGACCATCCCCGCCGCTGCGATGGCTCTCGCGCGTATGAATCTTCCAGGCGTAGTGCTTTATGGTGGCACGATCGCTGCGGGCAGTTATCGGGGCAAAGACGTCACGATCCAGGATGTCTATGAAGCGATTGGCGCGAACGTCGCCGGAAAGATGAGCGACAAAGAATTGAAGGAACTGGAGGACGTCGCGTGCCCGGCCGCGGGAGCCTGCGGCGGACAGTACACGGCCAACACGATGTCCACTGTGATGGAGATGATTGGCCTGTCACCCATGGGCTTCAACAGTGTGCCCGCTATGGATCCGCAAAAAGATCAGATCTCGTTCGAGTGCGGCAAACTCGTGATGAGCGTCCTGCAGAAGGGCCTGAAACCGCGTGACATTCTGACGCGCGAAGCTTTCGAGAACGCGATTGCTTCGGTCGCGGCTAGCGGCGGATCGACCAATGCCGTGTTGCACCTGCTGGCCATTGCGCGCGAAGCCGGCGTCAGTCTCGACATTGAAGATTTCCAGACGGTAAGCGAGCGCACCCCGCTGCTCGCCGATCTCAAGCCCTCCGGCCGATTTGTCGCGGCGGACATGCATCGGGCCGGCGGCATCGGCCTGCTGGCCAAGCGGTTGATGAGTGGCAAGTATTTGCATGGTTCCGCAAAGACCGTCACCGGGCAGACTATTGCTGTGGAAGCCGAGAAAGCAACAGAGTCTCCGAAGCAGGAAGTGATCGTCCCACTCGACAAGCCGCTGAAGGCGACCGGCGGTCTCGTAATTCTCAAGGGCAATCTCGCCCCCGAAGGATGTGTCATCAAGATCAGCGGGCACGAGCGACTGGAGCACCGCGGGCCGGCGCGCGTGTTCGAGTGCGAAGAGGACGCAATGGCCGCCGTGAAGGCCAAGAACATTCACGCCGGCGATGTGGTTGTGATCCGCAATGAGGGCCCGAAGGGTGGTCCCGGAATGCGCGAGATGCTGGGCGTGACAGCGGCGATTGTCGGCGAAGGCCTTGGGGGCTCGGTGGCTTTGCTCACCGATGGCCGCTTCAGCGGCGCCACGCGCGGGTTGATGGCTGGACACGTTGCTCCAGAAGCGGCCCTGGGCGGCCCAATCGCCGGCGTGCGCGACGGCGACATAGTTCAATTCGATGTGAAGAAGCGATTACTCAATGTCGAAGTCACCGATGACGTGTTACGTGAGCGGATGGCACAGTGGAAAGCGCCACAGCCAAGGTATTCGACAGGAGTATTTGCAAAATATGCAGCGCTGGTCTGGTCTGCGTCACAGGGAGCGATTACGAAACCGCGCTAGCTGCTTGCCGTAATCTTCTTCAGTGCTTTTTCCAGGTCGTCGGGCTTGAATCCAAAGGGACCGGGTTTGCTCTTGTAGGCGACGCGGTTGTTTCGATCGATGAGGTAGATGCGGTCGGGCCAGCCTGTGTAGGCGTTTTCGGTCTTATTGTCGAATCCATCAATTACGGCCGGAAATTTGATTCCGAGTTTCCGCACGCAAGATCCCGCCACCTGGCTGCGCTCGTCGTAATCACGCGGGCTGGCGAAAACGACCTTGTCCTTAAGATTGCTCTCCGTTTGCCACACGTCGCTGGGATGCGCCTCCACAATGTAGACAATCAGGAACGCGACTTGCCGGTTGTATTGATCGTAAAGCTTGTTGAGCGCGGGAACCTCCCGGCGAAATGGTGGTCAAGTGTAGCTGCCGAAAACGAGCACGACCGGTTGCGTCGCCGTGAGCGCCGAAAGTTGCACGCTAGCGGACTTGTCGAGCTTGGCTAGAGAGAAATCTGGCGCAGGATCGCCTGCCTGCAATTGTCCGGCGCGGGCGCGCGTCCACATCGTCTCGAAGGGAACCAGGAAGTACGCCACATCCGGCATGTGCTTCATGACTCGGCCGAATGTTTCCGGGGGCTGGCGCATCGCCCACCAGATGAAGCCGGCAAAAAGAGCGTAGAGGATTACCAGGGCAACGGCCACGCGCGGAAGAAGCTTACGCATGGACTGAATGATACCTAAAATCCAAAATCGCGTGTCATTGTGGTCGGAGCCGATTTTTCACGCGGAACGAAGGATCTCGCGCGGTACCGTAACCGCGCTTCGCGCGGGGGCGGACGAGGCGTCCGCCCCTACACAAGCGTTCGGCTTCACAGCCTGTGTTAGATTAGTCCACAACTCTGGGGGCGTTCCTATCTGCAAGGGACGGGCAGGGTCTAAACCGCAGCCAAATGTTGAACGGGATCATTTCTCGTAAAAAGCGAGGGATTCGTCTGCGCAATTCGACCGTGCTCCTGGCGCTTGCGTGCCTCGGGTTCGCTGCCCTGGCCCAGACTGCAAAACCGTCAGCTGAACTTCCCAAACAGGATTACCTCGTCTACGTCGTCTGTGAGTCCGCCGACAAAATCGTCCTGCTGCGCTTCGGGCCGAAGGGTTTGCAGATTGAAAATCAGACCCGCACCGGCCTCATGCCGATGGACATTAATGGGCCGCACGGGATCGCGGTCTCTCCGGATAAGCAGTACTTCTATGTTTCCGAAGGGCACGGGCGACCCGAAGGCTCTGTCTGGAAATACCGCGCCGGCAGCAACGACGTCATCAAGTACACCGGCCTGGGAATGTTCCCGGCTACCACGGACATCACGCCCGATGGCAATTTCATTTACGTCGCCAACGCCAATTTCCATGGTGACATGGTTCCTTCTTCGATCTCGGTTGTGGCCACGGATCAGATGATCGAGGTGAAGCGCATCACTACCTGCACCATGCCGCACGGATCACGCCTCAATCATGCGGGGACCAAACATTATTCGGCCTGCATGATGGATGACATGCTGGTCGAAATCGATACCAGCAAGTTCGCAGTCTCGCGCTACTTCATGCTGGCGCCGGGCAAAGAAATGGGAATGAGCGGCGCGCCGCCTCCGGCTTCCGGTTCCGATCAGAAGATGAGCACTATGGCCGACCACAAGCCGGTTTGCACGCCAACGTGGGCGCAACCTTCGAATGATGGATCGACCGTTTATGTCGCGTGCAATCAATCGAACGACATTGTCGCCGTCAATACTGCCGATTGGAAGCTGGCACGACGCTTCCCGGCGGGCAACGGCGTGTACAACCTTGCCATGACGAAAGATGGCCGCCTGATCGCCACCAACAAGCGCGGCCAGTCGGTTTCGGTCTTCGATCCGGTCACGGGGAAGGAACTGGCCAACATTCCGACCAAGAGAAAAGTGGTTCATGGCGCTGTCGTGTCGCCCGATGACCGTTACGCATTCATTTCGGTGGAGGGCGTCGGGACGGAGCCCGGAACGGTCGAAGTGATCGACCTCGCTAGTTTGACAACCGTCGCGACGGTCGATGTCGGTCCGCAAGCCGCGGGCATTGATTTCTGGAAGATGGAGCCAAGCAAGCAGTAAGCACAGGAGAGGCGCATGTTCAAGCAGAACGCAGTCTTGCTTGCGGTTGCAGTCGCGGTCTTCTCAGTCCCACGCATCTGGTCGCAGGATGCGGCGAAGGCGCAAGAGTCCACCACCTCGGTTGCTCCCGCAGTCGTCGAGATCACGCCCAAGACGCTGGATGTCCACGTGGGTCAGAAAGTGAAATTCAGCGCCGCCGCCAAAGACGCTACCGGCAATCCCATCGAGGCCAAGCCCTCCGTCTGGTTCGCGGCGCCATTCGATCTCGCGGGTGCGGATGAGTCTGGGGAAGTCACTTTCCATGCGCCGGGAATCGTAACCGTGGGAGCTGTGATCGCGGGAAAGACCGGCTACGCGAAAGTGAACGTAGGCACATCCAAGATTACGACTTTGGAGATCGAGCCGCTGGCGCGACCGATCGTTGCCGGCAGTGCCGAAAGGCTGACCACCGTCGCGCGCACGGTCAACGGCGAGCCGAGGAGTGACGCGACCGTCAAGTGGACCTCTGACAAGCCTTCTATCGCCACCGTTGACGCCGCTGGACTCGTGACCGGAGTTGCTCCGGGCAGCGTCACCATCAAAGCTAGTTCGGACGAAGCCGCCGCAAAAGTCACAGTACAGGTTGTCCGCGACGCAGTGCGCAAGTTGAGCATCAAGCCCGCGACTGCTGAAGCCCGCACCGGTGATGTTGTGCACTTCACGGCAGCCGACAGCGGCAAAGAGCCTCCAGTACGATGGTCGGTCACGGGGAGCGGAGCAGCCATTTATCCCGACGGCGCGTTCGTCGCCGAGAAAGCCCGCACTTACGTCGTCACCGCCAGCAGCGGCCAGCATGGCGCTTCGGCGTCGGTGGTGGTGCGTCCGCGCAATGTGGAGCGCGAGGTGGACGTCGTCTCGCACGTCCCGCTGCCTGACCTGATGATGTCGGAAGAGTGGATCATCGGGCATCACGCGTATCTCTCCACAGTCGCCGACAAGCTCTTCGTCTACGACATTGCCGATCCGGCAAATCCGAAACTGCTCGACACGCTCAAGGTAGACGCACGGCTGATCAACGACGTCAGCACCACGCCTGACGAGAAGATCGGAGTGTTCACGCGCGAGGGTGCTTCTAATCGCAAGAACGGCATCGTCTTTCTCGATACCTCCGATCCGTCACATCTGAAAGTTCTTTCTGAATACACGGCGACTGTGAGCGGCGGCGTGCACAGCGCTTACATCGACAGTCACTACGTCTATCTCACCGACGACGCGACGGGATCTCTGCGCATCATCGATTTTCAAGACGCGAAGCATCCGAAAGAGGTTGCGCGGTTTCAGGTGGAGAACCCCACGGTTGTCACGCTCAATACCGAAATGGGATCGATGTCGAGTGGACGTTATCTGCATGACTTGCAGGTGAAGGATGGGATTGCGTATCTAGCTTACTGGCGCGATGGGTTGGTCATCCTCGATGTGGGGAACGGGATGGCTGGAGGCAGTCCGGAGAATCCCAAGCTTGTCAGCCAGTATCACTTCAATCATTACGAACTCTATGGCGATGGCTGGCTCGCGGGGACGCACAGCGTGTTTCGCTACAAGAATTACCTCTTCGTCGGAGATGAAGTGTTTCCGGCCATCTTCAATCTCGAAGATCGCGAGCGCATTCCGGTGCGCGCGATTTGCCACGTGATGGATATTTCCGACATCAAGCATCCGAAGGAAGTCGCGCAGTATGAAGCGCCTGAGGGCGGCTCGCATAATTTCTGGGCGGCCAATGACATGCTCTATGAAGGCTATTACAGCGGAGGCGCGCGGGTGCTGGATATCTCCGGAGAGTTGCGCGGCGATCTCTATCGGCAGGGACGTGAGATTGCGCGATTCTGGACGGGCGACTCGAAAGGATTCCGCGCAAACCTTCCCTTCACCTGGGGAGGTCAGCCTTGCTCGGTGGCCTGCGACACTCCGGAATTAAATGGCCTGATGTACTTCAACGACATTCACTCGGGACTGTGGATCGCGAAGTTGGGTGCGGCCAAATTTCAAGGCTCGACGACCGCGCCTCCTGTACGGAAATCAGAGCAGACGATTCACTAGCCGCCCTGGATGGAACCATCTGTGGCACTCTGGGGAAACCATCACCAGAGGGGTCACAGAGGTACACAGAGGAAACCTATCGCTTCGTTTCACCGGACGGCCGAGGTGGCTGTCGCTACGTGACTATTCCTGGCGCAGTGCGTTCATGGGCTCGATGCTGGCTGCGCGGCGGGCTGGGATGAAACCTGCCAGTGCGGCGAACGCTGACAACGCCAGAACGGCGCCCGCTATTGTCAGTGGATCGTAGGTGCGGACTCCATAGAGTTGGCTGCGCATCAAGCGTCCGCCGACGAGGGCCACTGGAATACCGATCGCGAGGCCGAGAGCGACCAGCAGAATTGCCCTGCGCAATACCATCACGACCACATCACGCCGGTTCGCGCCAAGAGCCATCCGCAGTCCAATCTCTCCCGTGCGGCGGGCTACCGAGTATGCCGTGATCCCATACAGCCCCACCGAGGCCAGGGCGAGCGCCAGCAATCCGAACAAGCCGGTGAGGCGCGTGATCAGGCGCTCCTGGTTAAAGTTGTCGGCGACCTGATAGTCGAGTGAGTGGAAGTCTTCGATCGTCAGATCGGGGTTGATATTGGCGAGGGTACGGCGCGTTGCGGACTCTAGAGCAGCGGAATCGCCGACATATTGAACGGTGAGAGAATTCGGAAACAAAGAGCGATTTTCGCCAATGATCGCGCTGGATTCTTTGAGATGTGTATTGAGCTGGGTGAGGGGACGGAAGTACATCGGGCGCACAGGGTCGCGTGGATTGTTGTATTTCGCGTCGGCGATAACGCCTACGATCTCGTAGTCGCTAGCGGACTCCTGACCGGACGTTCCGAAGTGCCGTCCGATGGGATCTTCTTTGGGAAAGAACTTTTGAACAAATCTCTGATTTACGACCGCAACCATGCGCGACGTCGCGGTGTCTTGCTCCGTGAGTCTGCGTCCGCGAACCAGAGGCTGCCCCACGGTGTCGAAGAAGTGAGCGCTGACGCGATCCCATGAGGAAAAGTGATCCTCACCCGCAACTGGCGCGGGGCGGCCCTCGATCCAAACACCCTCTCCCCAGTTGTTTCCTTCCAGCGTGCTGTAGAGTGCCAAGCCGACGCTCTTGACTCCGGGCAGGGCTGCAAACTCGCGCTCTAACTGGTCGGTGAGCGCCCGGATTCGTTCGAGGTTGTAACCGGCGCCTATGGGATCGATGTGAATCACATACCGGTTTGCAGTCGTGAGTCCAAAATTTTGGCGCTGGAGGTTGCGCAGGGTTTGTGTCATCAGGCCGGCGCCTACCAGCAGAACGAGGGAAAGAGCTGCCTGGAAAACAATCAGCGCTTTTTGTGGCAGCAGGGAGCGATCGCCGGTGGAGCGATTCAAACCGCGCAACGCTTCGGCGGGATCGGCATGCGAAGAGATCCAGGCAGGCACGATACCGAAGACGATTCCGGTGACCAGTGAAAGGAGAAATGCGAAGCCGAGCACCACGGTCGACGGAGTCGCTTGGATTGATGTCTGCGTCGCGTTGGGGAAGGCTAGACTGAGGATCATCCGCGCGCCGGCATAGGCGATGCCGATACCGATCACGCCTCCAACAACCCCGAGAATCAGGCTTTCCGTCAGCAATTGACGAATCAAGACCGAACGCGCCGCGCCCAGAGCGGTGCGGATAGAAGTCTCAGCTCGTCGAGCGGTGCCTCGGGCAAGCAGCAGGTTGGCGATGTTTGCGCATGCTACCAGCAGCACTAACGCCGAAATGGCAGTCAGGAGTCGCAGGCCGTTGCCGGTCTCTTGCTGAAGGTTCTGCACTCCGCCGCCTGCTGGCACCACAACTACGTGCTGCTTGGGGATTTGCGTGTCGCCGCCGCCAATGGTGTACGAGCGCTGTGTTGCCAGCCATTGCCGCAGGGTATTGGACAGCTTGGATTGCAGGGCAACAGGCGCGACTCCGGGCTTGATTCTGCCGAGCACGTAGAGCCAGTTGCTATCGGCCTGTTTGAGCAAGCTGTTCTCGCCATCGAGGACCGGCTCGGAATTCAGAGGAACCCAGAACGTGGGAGGATTCGGGGAAATCCGGTCTCCAAAAAAGCCTGGAGGAGCAATCCCGACAATGGTGACGGGGCGGCCCTGCATGAAAAACGTCGAGCCAACCACATTGGGATCAGCAGCATGCTGAGATTGCCACCCGATGTAGCTCAGGACGGCCACGGGCGCGGCGCCGGGCAGGTCGTCGGAGGGCAGCAGCGTACGTCCGGCATAGGCACCAATGCCAAAGGTTGTGAAGTAATTGCCGGAAACGTATTCGGTCCGCTCGGATTTTCCCGCATGGTCTCCGCTCCGAACGTTCATCGTCTGCTGGCCGGATTGGAAGGCGGCGAGCTGCTCGAATTCGGGAGTCGTCTCTTGTAAATGGCGATATAGGTCGTAGGAGAACAGATCGAAGTCGCCATCGTCGTTCTGAAAACCACCGTTCACGCAGCAGTCGTCGAGGTCGCCGACGCGGTAGAGGCTCGCCGGATTTGCCACCGGCAGCGACTTCAGCAAGATCGCGTGGACCAGGGTAAAGATCGCCGTGTTCGCGCCGATGCCCAAGGAGATCGTGAGGATGACCGTGGCGGCGAATCCGGGGGCCTTGGCGAACTGGCGGAGGGCGAATTTGATATCGGACATAGTCAGGATTATGGACGGGGGAGTTGGGGAAGGGGAAGCAAGGAGAAGAGTTCTCCCGTTCCTCGAAATGAAAGAGAGCTGGGAAGGAGGCGGGGAAAGTCCACACTTCTCCCAAAATCGGGGAGAAGTGGAGCACGGAACAGGTGAGGTAGCTATTTTGCGCACTTCTCAAATGCAAAAGCCCTCGCTTGCGCGAGGGCTTTTGGGGGGAGGGACTGCGGGCGTGGCGCCCAGTGGTCCCAGGGCAACGGGGTAAATTCCTTACTTTGGCTGCTGCTGTTGATCGTTGGTCATGGCCGGGGCGGCTCCGTTGGCCGAGAGCTGCTCCAGGTCATTCTTCAGGAGGCTGACTTCGACGCGGCCTCCGCTGATCCGCTTGGTCTTGGAAGCATCATCCGACGCGACGGGAGCGTTGCCCATGCCGACGAGATAGATGCGGTAGACGGGGATCTCATGGTTCAGAACCAGGTAGCGCACGACGGATTCGGCCATCTTCTGCGAGGTCGTGATGGCAGCCTGTCCCTTGCCCGAGGAGAATCCCTGGACTTCAATAATGTAGCCGTGCTGACCCTTTAAGGCACCAGCCATCTGGTCAAGGGCGTCCTTGGCGTTCTTGCTGAGTTCGGTTTGCCCAGAACGGAAGCGAATTTCAGTCTGGTTCGAGGCCTTATACTGGTCGATGTTGCTGACCACGGTCTCGACCGTCTGCACCTTAGCGGTCACCTGCTGCGCCGATTGCTGGGCGGCAGTGGCCTTGTTGCCGGCGTCGATGGCGTGCTGGTCGGCTTGGTTCGCCTTGTCGGAGGCTAGTCTGATGCCCTCTGTAGCGCGGGAATCGACGTCTTTGATCTGCTTGCCGTTGGCAGCGGTCAGCTCATCGAGTTCGTTTACGCGATCGCGGATCGGTTCAGTCTGGCGTTGGACATACTTTTTGCGGGCAAAGGGGTTAACGCGTCCCCAGAAGCCTTCGCGCGACGGAGCCGCCAGAGGCGCTTTGCCGGTGGCAGTGCCAGCGTCGCTCGACGTCGACTGCGTCTGCTGGGTGGCAGCAGGCTGGCTTTGATCAGACGAGGTGGTCTGCGCAAGGGCCGGCATAGCAAGAACTGCGGCCAAGGGCAGGGCGATTAGTAGACGGTGGTTCATAATCACTTCCTCCAAGTTGGGGGAGCGTTTAGCTCCACTCCGGCACGTCTAAGCGTGCGTGAAATTTGATCGCGTCCCTGAGAGCAACTAAAGAAGCCAGCAGATTCGCTCAGCCGACCGGCGCTGACGCTACGCCTGGCCTGGAATCTCGGGCGCCCCACTGCAGTAGCGCCGTCTGTTCTAATACATGTCGGATGCCAAATGACGCTAGAGGGTTGAGCGTCTAAATTATTGATATCTATAGCTATTGTAGACGGCCCGGCGCGGGAGGGATAGCTGCAAGTGCATGCGCAGGGTAATTTTGGGAAAGCTGATATAAAAAGTGCGTGCAAAAGGCAGTAATTCGTCGTTGATCGTCGACCGGTAGTTGTTGCCGAAACCATTGATTTTGTGCCGGAACCATGGAGGGGATTTGGGAGCGAATCGCAACATAGGCTGTGCACTTTCGAGGTTACTGGTAACGAGGTTACTGGTAATAGGGGCCCTTTTTTGCGGCCTGATCTATGCCGAGGAATCGGGAATGCCGTCGTCACGCATTTCCGACGAGCATCTTCGTACGTACTCCGATCTCGCCGAGAACTGGATGCAGGAATATCTGCGCGTCGATACTACAAATCCGCCAGGCAATGAAATGCGCGGAGTGGAATTCTTCAAGAAGATTCTCGACGACGAAGGAATTGAAAATCGGGCCTTTGAGATTGCGCCCGGTCGCGGGGACTTATGGGCGCGCATTTCCCACACCACCTCCGAGTCAAAGCGCCCCATCATCCTGCTGAACCACATGGACGTGGTCACCAGCGACGCGTCCCATTGGAAAGTCGCGCCGTTCAGCGGAGAGCTTCGCGACGGCTACATATGGGGCCGCGGTGCGCAGGATATGAAAGACGAGGGGCTGGCCCAACTCGTTGTCATGGTCATGCTGAAGCGTGAGAAAGTCGCCCTGGACCGTGACGTGATCTTTCTTGCAGTGGCGGACGAAGAGGCCGAAGGAAAAGGCACGGATTGGTTCACAAAGAATCAGCGTGATCTGCTAGGGAATGCCGAGTTCCTGATCAACGAGGGCGGCGAGAATCTGCTCGAGAATGGCAAGGTCAAATACATTGGCGTGGATGTGGGCGAGAAGACCTCCTACTGGCTGCACGTGGTGGCACATGGACGGCCGGGACACGGATCGCGGCCGAATCCGGACTCCGCCCCTAACCGGCTGGTCCGCGCGCTGAACAAGATCCTGGCTTACAAGACGCCCCTGCGAGTGCTGCCGGTCGTGGATGAATTCTTGCGGGACATGGCACCCTACGAGCCACCGGACCGGGCGGCATACTACCGAAACGTGAAGAAGGCCATCGAAGACAAGAAGTTTCAGCAGGACGTGGAGCGCGACGAGTCGCTGAACTTCCTGTTGCGGGACACGATCTCGCTCACCATGCTCGGAGGCTCGGGGCAGACCAATGTCATTCCTCCCGAGGCCTGGGCGAATCTCGATGTGCGCATTCTGCCCGGTGGCGATCCAAAGGCCGTGCTGGAGACGCTGCGGCGGGTGGTGAATGATCCGGACGTGACCATCGAACCGCTCGAGTCGGAGTTCCGCGTGGCCAACTACTCCGGCGACCGACAATGCTCTTTTTGCCGCCATCCGCGAGGCTTCGGCGAAATATTTCCCGGGGACGCCGGTAGTCCCGCACATTACCAGCGGTTACACGGAGAATCAGCGCTACCGGCCGCTGGGGATCGTGGCCTACGGGTTCAATCCTTACACCGCGACAGAGGAGGAAGGTAATACCGAGCACGGCAATGACGAACGGATTCGCGTGGAGGAAGTCAGGCGCGGGCCGCGGGTGTTGTTTGACGTGGTAGCGAAAGTCGCGGGGGAGTAAGCCATCTGCTCGCTACCCAGGCCCAGTGGCTTCAAGGGCGAGATAGAGGAGTCCTTCCACGCACCGCCGATACGGCCTGCACCACTCCCTGGGTTACGCGGTCTGGCTGATACAGATGAATCTCATGGCCGCTGCCTGCGGCTGTAATGTGCAGCGTGTTCGAGCTGAGATAGTCGAGTCGCGGCGCGGCTTGATCGCGGGACCGGCGGTCAGATTCGGTTGCCTGCGGATCACTAGACACTACAACCACAGGAAGCGTCCCCAGTGGCGGCTTCTTGCCGAGTTCGCTGGCCTCGAACTCCGTCAGAAACTCTTTTCGCCACGACGAAAGCGTTTCGGGGCCAGCTTTAGACGGGTCGGACTTCTCCCAAAGTCGCACATCCAGCCACAAACGGACCTTCTGCAACTCCGGGGGCAGTCGATCAAAAGGATCGTCCTCGCTAGTCGGCGCTGGTCCCCTCTTGACCGATGGAGGCAGCGGGTAGGCCGAGCGTATTTCCGCTTCCGTTAGATCCCAGATCAGACCGACCTTGCCTTTGACCTGGAAGCCAATTCGATTGCTGCTGTTGGTGAAAACGAGGCTTGCAACATCGTCCGGGAACGCGCGCTGATAAGCCTGGATGAAGATTCCGCCAATGGAAGCGCCAACTAAGATGTACGGCGCGGGTTCTCCGGATAAGTGCAGCAGCCTGTGCAGATCGCGTACCGCTTCCTCGACCGTGTCCTCGGCCGGGCCCGGGTCGCTCCACCCTAGGCCAGCGCGATCGTAGGAGCAGACGCGCGTCTTCTCGGCGACTTTAGGCTGTACGAGCGCCCAATCAATGGCGAATGCACCTCCCCCGGCCATCAGGATGACAGTCGGAGTTCCTTCGCCCATACAGTACATGTGCAGCTTGCGACCACCAATATCGATTAGACGGCCTGGTGGAGGGTATGCATCTGGAGATGACTTCTGTCCTGGGTAAGCAGAAGCATGAAGAGCGGCGATTGCAAGGGCTATCGCGAAAGCAGATCGCATGCGGTAGATCTCCGGTGAAGGACGGTACGGAGGTCTAACTCGGGAAGTTCCAAACAACCGTCCTTGCTGGACGTCCGTCCCCTTCGTTCTGTTACTCAGTCTCTGCCACCGCAGTGCTTTTCATACTGCTCGAAAATGAAGGGATCGGTCATGCCGGCAATGTAGTCGCAGACGACGCGCGGTAATCCCTCGTCTTTCGCTTTCTCCTGATATTGGTGAGGGAGCGACTCAGGATGCACCATCCAGAAGGCGAATAGCTCGGAGACGACGCGTTCTGCATCATCTTTCTCGTCCGCCAATGACGGGCTGTAATAGAGATTCTCGTAAAGGAAATCCTTGGTCTGTTTGCGCTCGGCTTCGACCTCCGGGCTGAAGGCCGCCAAGCGCCCCGGATGTTCGCGTATTCCCTCGACGCTCTGAATCCTCGCTTCATTCACCCGCTTCTGCGTAGTCCGGATGAGGTCGTCCACCAGCCGGTTGAGCACGCGCTTCAACGTCTCGTTGAACTTCAGCTTCTCGGGAGCCTGCGGATAAAGCTGCACGACCTCACGATAGAAGCGCTCGAAGATTCCAACGCCCTCCCGAATTTCTTCCAGCGGAAGCAGGTGGGACTCGTAGCCGTCATCCAGATCGGCGGTGTTGTAGGCGATCTCGTCGGTCAAGTCGATCAACTGAGCTTCCAGCGGCGGACGCTGGTCCAGGAGATACTCCGCCAGCTCGGGATGCTCCTTCCCGTCGTAATCGTGCGAATGCTTGATGATCCCTTCGCGCACTTCGAACGTCAGATTCAAGCCGCGAAACGCCGCGTAGCGTTGCTCAAAGTCTTCCACAATGCGCAACGCATGAAGGTTGTGGTCAAAGAACAGTCCATGCTCGTGCATCGCAGCGTTGAGGGCTTTCTCTCCGGCATGTCCGAAGGGCGGATGACCGATGTCGTGCACCAGCGCTAGCGCCTCAGTAAGGTCGGAGTTGAGCCCGAGTGCTCCGGCAATGGTGCGCGAAATCTGCGTCACTTCGAGCGTGTGCGTCAGGCGGTTGCGGAAATGGTCGGAGTAGCGGCGGGTGAAGACCTGTGTTTTTGCCTCGAGCCGGCGAAAAGCGCGGGCATGAATGACACGATCGCGGTCGCGCTGGAAATCGTTGCGATAGGGATGCGGAGATTCGGCGAAGCGCCGGCCGCGGGATTGCGTCACCTGCACCGCGTAGGTCGCCAGCATGTTGGCAGTTTAGCAAAGAGGAGAGGCGTGCGTCGGGCGATGGCACGAGGCACTTAGCACTTGGCATTTGGTCTACGAGGCGATGGAACTGGAGTGGCTGAATCATTCAAGCGACAGCCCCCAAATACTAAGCACGAAATGCTAAGTGCCAAGGGTTAAGTGCGACTCACCGCAGGTTCAGCCGCATCTCGTTGCTGTCTTCGAAGCCGAGCGATTCATACAATGGCCGCCCGTGCTCGCCGGCATGCAGGCTCACGCGGGCAAAGCCTTCCTGCTTGCACCAGGCAATCATGATTTCCATGATCTGCCGCGCGATTCCGCGCCGCCGGTACTCGGGCTCGGTATAGACGTTGAGGATGGTCGCCCTGTGGCATTCGAGATCGTAGGCGTGCGCCGGCCATGGACTGATGACCACGGCGCCTCCCGCGATGACTCGGCCGTTGTCGCACGCCAGCCACGAGCGGAAGGAGCCTTCGGGAATCGCCTTCTTCAGATAATCGGCTGTCCCGGAAACCATCGCCGACAGGACGTCGGCGTCTGAGTAGTTCATGTCCTCGCACATGCGGCGGCGTTGGCGAGCGATTTCTGGAATGTCGGCGATGGTGCCTTCGCGAATGGCGATGCTCAGGGCTGGCTGCATCATCCTAGAAGTTTATCGCGAGATGCTCCGAGCCATTGTCACGCGCGGGAGTAGCCGGACTGAATTCTGTGGAACTTAATGGCGCGGCCTGAAGCCGCGCCCTTTCAAAGGGGGACGCCGGCGCTACTTGTTCGACTCTTCTTTGGCCAGCTTCACCTTGGCAGCGTCAAGTTTCTGCTGCACCTTGGCAAAGGCTTCCGAGTCCTGTTCGGCGGGAACGGTTCTGTTCCATTCCTGAACCGCGCGATCCCAATGGGAGGCGGCCAATTTCAGCCGGCCGGTCTTCTGATAGAGGTCGCCCAAATGCTCTTGTACCGTCGGATCAGAGCCCATGTGCACCGCGGCCTTGTTCAGGTTCTCTTCTGCCAAGTCGTATTTACCCAGCTTGTAGTAAGCCCAGCCAAGAGAATCGAGGTAGGCGCCATTGTTCGGCTCGAAAGTAAGTGCCTGCTTGATGTAGTTGAGCGATTCATCAAGTTTCACGCCGCGATCGGCATTCATGTAGCCGAGATAGTTCAGCGTGGCCGCAGCCTGCGGATCTGTCGGCGGAGTCACGGACAGCACTTTGCGGAATTCACTATCGGCCTGGTCGAACATCTTCTGCCGCTGATAAAGATCGCCGCGCAGGAAACTCACATAGGCCTTATCTTCAGGCTTGGTCGACAGTTGCTCTGCCTTGCCCAGAGACTGTTCGGCATCACTCCAGCGTTTTGCGCGGGTGTAGATGATTCCCAGCCGGAGATAGACATCCCGGTCTTCCGCACCGCCTTTGAGCATGCCGCGAATATCCGCGACCGCCTGATCGAACTCGCCCATATCGGCAAGCTGCGCGTCCAGCACCATGCGCAGGTCGCGATCGTTCGGCAACCTCTGCACTGCTTCTTTCGCCGCGGCCGTGGCCTGGGACCACTGCTTCGCGTCACGATAGGTGTCGATAATCTCCTGATATCCGCTGCGGGCGTTTTCATCGCCCAGGGTGAGCATCTTGCGGAATGTCTCAACCGCTGCCGTATAGTTTTCCTGCTCGCGGTAGATCATCCCCAGGCGCTCGATAAAGATCGCGCGATTGTTGCGATCGGCCTGGCTGGTGCCCACTTCACTGCTCTTTTCGGTCTTCTTCAGAAGGTCCTGCAGTAGTTTGGCGGCTTCATCGTAGCGTCCCTGCGCCTGGTACACGGCGGCCATGCTGTAGGGAACTTCGGCCGTGTCGGGAATCAGGGAATCCGCGCGCTTCAGACTTTCCAGCGCGAGATCATACTTCGCCTGCCGCCGATAGATCTCAGCGATGCGAACGTAAGTTTGTGCGTCTTCGGGATTCGAGTCGGAGATAACTTTGTACTGTTCGAGCGAGGCATCGAGCTGGCCATCGTTCAGATAGTTTTCGGCCAGGCCGCGGATGGCATCCAGATTGTCGCGGTCGAGCATGACCGCATGCTTGTAGGCATCGATGGCGTTCTTGTACTCCTTGCGCTGTTCGTATGCTGCGCCGAGCGCGGAGTACAGCTTGGCCGAGCGCGCGGAGTCGGGAATCGAGCTCAGAACTTTGAGCGCATGCGCCGTGTCGCCCTCATCGGTGTAGAGCATCGCCAGGGTGGTAACGGCTTCTTCGGAATTGGGATCGATCTTGATCGCCGTGTTCAGCTCGGCCTCCGCCTTCGACATGTCGTTAGCCAGGCGATACAGGCGGCCGAGGAGCAAGTGGTCGTCTACGCTTTGCGGATCGAGTTTCACGATCTCCTGGTACTGCTCGATCGCGAGCTTCAAAATGTTGTCTGACCCGTTTCCCCCCGGCATATCGCCCAGAGAGCGCAGATAGATCCGGCCGAGAAGTTTGTGGGCTTCCAGATTCGTGGGATCACGCTTGATGATGTCTTGTGCTTCTCGAACGGCATCGGCAATACGGCCGGTCTTGACATAGAGTTCGGCCAGGCTCGAGGTCAGGAATTCCGAAGAGGGGTCGGCTTCGATGGCCAATCGGTATTCCTCTGTTGCCTTCAAGGCCAGATCGCTGCGCCCATAGGCCGTGACCATTTCCTCGTACATGTGCGCCATCGTGTAGTGGTAGTAAGCGGCGGCTTTGTCGAACTTGCGCGGCGCGGGCTGGCTGGAGTCCCCCGTGGCGGGGGTCGATTGGCTGGTTTGAGCGACAGCTGTAGATGCCACTCCCAAGGCTAGGAAAAGACGGAAAATTCTCTTCATTCTGGACCTGACTGCGCTCACAGCGCACTTCCAAATTACCTCAAGCTTGTTGGATGCAAAGCCATCGGGGGGAAGGTGCTTATATTTTACCCTGAGGCTGCTTCGGAGCGGGAAAAATCACGCCAATCCGGAAGGACAGGGACTGGCGGGGAATAGTCGGCGTCAGGCCTCAGGCTTCAGGAATCCGCACGTAGACTCCACCACGGTCGGAAGCAAAACTTGCGGCTGCGGGTTTTCAAAACTTTACATTTTGGCGCTGCCTTACGCACACAACGGCGAGAACACCTCGCCAAGAACGGAGCTACGAAGCAGGTTGGCTGACGCCCGACGCCGGCTTTTCAATGTCTGAAGTGCCGTACCCCGGTAAACACCATCGCGAGCCCCAGACGATCCGCGGCCTCAATCACTTCCGGATCGCGCTGCGAGCCGCCGGGCTGGATCACGGCCGTGGCCCCGGCTCTGGCGATTTCTTCAACTCCGTCCGGGAAGGGGAAGAATGCGTCGGAGGCGACCACTGTGCCCTTGAGCGGCAGTTGAGCCTTCATGGCCCCGATCTTGGCTGAATCTACACGCGACATTTGTCCGGCGCCCACGCCTACCGTTTGTCCTTCACGCGCATACACGATCGCATTGGATTTCACGTGCTTGCATACCTTCCACGCAAAGAGCAGCGCTCGCATTTCTTCCGGCGTAGGCGGCCGTTTGGTGACCACCTTTAAGTCAGAGTCCTGCAACGGGCGTGCGTCGGCGTCCTGCACCAGCATGCCTCCCGAAACGTTTTTCAGGATCCATTTCTGATTCGCAGGTTTGACTTCTACCAGGCGCAGGTTCTTCTTCGAAGCGAATTTCGCCTTTGCCACTTCGTCGAACCCGGGGGAAGCGATCACTTCCAGGAAAAGCTTGTGCATCTCGTCTGCCGCCTCGCCGTCGACGGGACGGTTGACGCCGATGACTCCGCCAAAGGCCGACACGGGATCGCACTCCAGCGCTCGCTTGTACGCTTCGGCAAGCGTCTCGCCGGTCGCGGTGCCGCACGGGTTGGTGTGCTTGATGATGGCGACCACGGGCTCTTCGAACTCCTGCGCCAAATCCCACGCCGCCTGCAGGTCCACGATGTTGTTATAGGAGAGTTCCTTGCCCTGCAACTGGCGCGCGTTGGCAACCCCTGCGCCCGAGCCATCGGAATACATCGCTGCTTTCTGGTGCGGATTTTCGCCGTAGCGCAGGTCGAGAGTTTTGTGGAATGAGAACCGCAACGTGTTCGGGAATGTGGATTCCTGCTGCACCTTCTCGGGGCTGATTCGTTCGAGCGTTGAGGCGATGGCAGAATCATAGGACGCTGTCACTGCGAAGGCCTTTTGGGCGAGACGCCACTTCGTCTCTTTGGAAAGTTGCCCCTTCTCGCGTTCGAGTTCGGCGGCGATCGCATCGTAATCGGCCGGGGAAGTCACGATGGCGACATCCTGAAAATTCTTCGCTGCCGAGCGGATCATCGACGGCCCGCCAATATCGATGTTCTCAATCAGTTCTTCAAACGGGACTCCGGCCTTCGCAGCGGTCTTTTCGAAGGCGTAAAGATTCACGACGACCATATCGATGGGCTGGATGCCGTGCTCTTTCACTGCAGCCACATGCTTGGGATCTTCCCGTCGATGCAGAATCCCCCCGTGAACCTTGGGATGTAGCGTCTTTACGCGGCCGTCGAGCATCTCCGGAAAGCCGGTCAGATCCGAGATGTCTTTCACAGGAATGCCGGAGTCGCGAAGGAGTTTGGCAGTACCTCCGGTGGAAATGAGTTCGATACCAAGGGCGGAGAGTTGACGGGCGAAATCGACGAGTCCGGTCTTGTCGGTAACGCTGAGAATCGCGCGCTGAATGCGGGACATGATGGCCTCTGGAAAATTGTGAATGGCGACCGAAGATTTTATCAGTTAGAGGTCGTTGGCCGCTGGTCGTTAGTCGCTGGCAATCGCGAAACAGGGTGAAGTGTTCGACGCTTTGGCTCAGCGTTTCAGCTTGGCTTGCCGGTCGGTGAGTTCGACGATTCGCCGTACTGGACCTTGCGCAAGGTGTGGACGATGCGGTTGATCTCGGGTTGGGTGAGTCCGGACGGATTGGTGTAGTGCACCGCGTCAAACACGAACTCAACGCCGCCGTCGTTGGCGAAGAGAGTCAAGATGGCACCTTCCCGGTCGAGGCTGAGATTGCCTTGCTGGAAGCCGCGATATTCACCTGTCTGCACATTGAAAATTCCGGACCGCGCTGGCCGGGATGGCATCAGCGACTTGGCGATAAGCAATACTGTCTCGCGGGCATATACCGGCGGCGTGACGGACCAGTGGTGCATCTTGTCTGGGGAGAAAGAGTAAACGCTTCTCGTGAAGATGTAGTCAGAAGTGGAGGATCCAGGACCGAAGATTGTCTCGATGTTTTGTGCGGGAACTTTGAACTCAGTTTCCCATGTTTCAGCGCTTTCCCCTGGGCGGAGGGACGTAACCATCACTCTCAGGCCTGACCGAAAAACGAGGACGGCCCGAGTCTTCGCGGGATTGTCTTTCGGGTAGAGCAGGGTCTTGGATTCGTCGAGATCGTTCCACGGGACTTCAAAGTCATATCCGACGTAAGAGAGCCGAACAGCCTTGGCCTGCGAGATTGTACGGTCCGGGAGTTCCTTCGGAACGACCCTGGTGACAGGCACGGCCTTTCTTGCAGCGTAGAAAGACAGCACGACTGGGGCTAGATAGAACACGCTCGCAATAATGAGCACGAGCGCGATGACGATTGCGCCAAAAATACGTCTCAATCGCGCCCAGTTCATCCTAAGTTTTCGCTTTGGCTTTCAGCTTGACGTGCCCGTCGGCCAGTTCGACCGAGTACTCGACGCCTTCGCAGTGGTATTGCTTGCGAATCTGCTCCGTCTTTTTCTGCACGAACGCGGTGAACGAGTCGATGGTACCGGTGACGTTTTCCCCCGCTTTCTTCTTGGCCGCGACCAAGGTGTTATAGAGTCGTTCCACCTGTTCGCGTTCCGTGGGATCGACGCTGTGCAGCGTGAAGGGCCGGGATGCTGTGCTCCCGGCGGCCGCGGCCGCCGCCGCTGCCTGGCTAACGCCGTACACCGGATGGTGGTGTTGCTTGTGCTCTTCCTCGGCGGTGCGGACTCCCTGCACCGACAACAGAGCGTCCTGCGGACGGCGATAGCCTTCCTCGCGGATGCGGCACTTCTTGCGCCACAAATCGCTGTAGATGGCGTATCGCTGCGCCATTTCGTTGTAGCGATAGCGCTGCGAAAAGTTCATGCGGCCGCCATCGGAGAACTTCCGCAACAGTGCGAGCACCTTCCACTCGATGTCCGTGGGAGGACGCTTGCTCGGATTGCTGAAGAAAATCTCGTACTCGATCTTCAGCCGGCGCAGTTGCGTGTCGAGAACATTCAGTTCCTCGTCGGTGGTCACAGGTGTCTCCACGCATAGTCTAGTGGAGAAACAATCCCGGGCACGAGGTTCCCATCGGGCACCAAAGGGCATGGTACGAAAGTAAGGGAGGGACAGTCGCTGGTCGTTGGTCGTTAGCCTATAGGAAAACAGCAATCAGCAATGAGCACTGAGCAAGCCGAATGGAAAGCATTGAGCCAAAGTGCTCATCGCTCACAGCTCATTGCCTCGCTGCTGGCTTGATTATTTCGCGGAATTCGACGCCATCTTCTTCACCATGGCGAGCACCAGCTTGCGGTCGCTGTCGTTCAGGCTGGTGGAATAGCGGCGGATCTGGCTCAGGAAGCGGACTTCGTCGTCGGAAAGCTGGGGCAGTCCCTTGGAACCGTTGCTGTGATTAGGATCGGAGAAGAATTGCGAAAGTGGTAACTCCATGGCTCCGGCGATTTTCGAGAGCGTATCAAGAGACGGAATGGTATGGCCGTTTTCCACGCGGGACAGATAGCAGCGGAGAAGGCCGGTTCGCTTTTCGATGTCGCCCTGAGACATCCCTTTTTGGAGCCGGTAGTTGCGGATGGTCTCGCCGATATTCATGGTTGGGAGCATTTCAGGATGGGCCATGGTAACCAGAGCGGCAACTTCTGGCAAGTGGAAATTTGTGCTATTCCCCGGAACCTTTGTGCCATGTGGAAAACTAATGGCAGTCAAGAGAAATTCCGGCGATTCCGGCATTTCTTATACACTGTACAAGGAATTGTCGAACGCTGAAGCGCCAGCCTGGCGCGGCTTTTCGCGGGTCTGGGTTCCCCTTCACTTCTTCAGTGTCATCGCCAGAAACTCCACGGTACGCTTCCACGCATCGGCGGCATCAGCCTCGCGGTAGCCGTCTTTGTTGTTCGGATTTTCGAAAGCATGTCCGGCGTCATCGTATATCTTGATCTCGATTTTCTTCCCCATCTGATCGAGGGTTTCTCCGAACTTGCGAACATCCGCGGGTGGTATTCCGTGATCCTGCCCGCCGAACAGCCCAAGGATTGGTGCATTGATTTTCTTGAGTGCCGCCGGGTCGGTTGCCAGATGCCCATAATTGATGATGTCGGCCGCGAGCGTGGGCTCTTGCAATGCGACATCGAGTGAGTAGCCGCCGCCCATGCACCACCCGATGGCGCCGATGCGGTCCTTCTTCACGTTCGATTGTGAGGCCAAGTAATCGAAAGCAGCGTGCAAGTCGCGTTTGGCGCGGTCTTCAGGAACGCCGCGCATGATCTCATGGGCCATGTCGGGAGTGGTCGCGACCTTGCCGCGATACAGATCCACTGCCAGCGTGACATAGCCCTGATCCGAGAGCTTCGACGCCTGGTCCTTCACCCAGTCATTCAAGCCCCACCACTCGTGAATCACGATCAGCGCCGGGAACGGTCCTTTGCCTGAGGGGGTGTAGAGAATTCCCTGCACCGTCTCGTCGCCGCTTTTGTATGTGACAGTCTTGTTGTCGGCTGCGATGGCGAACGCGGCGAGTGATAGAACGGCGAGGACAACCGTAGCAATTCTTTTCATGACGGATCCTTTCACCAAGGTGGGATCGATGATGCTGTGGCCGATATTCTTGCCGAAGAACGCGCTGAATTACAAGAGCAGTTCCATGTAAAGCGCGCCGGCGATGGGATTCTTGCAATAGGGAGCGATTTCCCGGAAACCGATCCGGCGGTACATCGCGACCGCGTCTTTCATCACGGGCTCGACGGTGTCGAGCCGCATGCGCTGGTATCCGAACTGGCGAGCTTCGGCGATGATGCGGTCGGCAATCGCCCGCCCCATCCCCTTCCCGCGAAATTGCGGACGCAGGTAAAGCCGCTTCATCTCACAGATCCCCTCTTCCAGCTTGTGGAGGGCAACGCATCCTGCCACCTGGCCTTCGAATTCCGCCAGCAGAAGGCGACCACCGGGCGGCGCATAATCACCTGGGAGGTCTGCGAGCTCCTTATCGAAGTTCTGAAAGCAGAGACTGAAGCCAAGCGACTGCGCATACTCAAGGAAGAGTTCGCGCGCCTGAGCAATCTCTGTGGCAGATTCGGCTTGGCGAAAAGAAAAAACTTTCACCACAGAGGGCACAGAGGAAATCTCAAAATCTTTCTTTTCGGCTTTCATGATTCCTCTGTGAACCCCTGTGTCCTTTGTGGTGAGTGCTCTTATCCCATCAGCATCCCGCCGTTCACGCTCAGCACGTGCCCGGTGATGTAAGAAGCGTCGTCCGACGCGAGAAATGCGACCGCACCCGCGATGTCCTCCGTAGTCCCCACCCGCCCTAGCGGAATCTGCTTCACCGCGTTCTGCTTGAGCTCGTCGCTGAGCACATCGGTCATGGGGGTTTCGATGAATCCGGGCGCAACTGCGTTACAAGTAATGTTGCGCGACCCGACCTCGCGCGCAATCGCCATGGTCAGTCCGATCAGCCCGGCCTTCGATGCCGCGTAATTGGCCTGCCCCGCCTGCCCCATCTGCCCGAAGACGCTGGTGACGTTGATGATCCGTCCCCAGCGCTGCTTGAGCATCGAGGGAATCACCTGCTGGGTGCACAGATAAGCCGACGTGAGATTCGTCTGCAGCACCGCGTCCCAGTCCGCCCGCTTCATGCGCATCACGAGTTGGTCCCGCGTAATGCCGGCGTTATTGACGAGGATGTCAATCTTGCCGAACTGCGCGATGGCAGCCTTAATCGTAGCTTTGACTTGCTCCTCGTCCGCGACATCCAATGGGAAGGCGGCAGCTTTCCGGCCGGCGGTGGTGATCTCATTTACCAGCTCGTTCAACTTATCCTGATTGCGCGCGGCCACGGCGAGGGTCGCGCCCTCTTTGGCCAGTCGAAGAGCGCAGGTGCGTCCGATGCCTTGCGATGCACCGGTGATGAGGGCTACGCGTCCTGAGAGGGACATGAAGTTCTCCGTAAGCTACCGCTGATTGCGGAACGGTGAATTATACGCGGGAGGGTTGTGGTACAGAACGGCCGTCGAGCTTCGCTCGACCGGACAGCCGAGGCGGCTGTCCCTACATGGTTCATCTCAGAGCGCGACGAATCGCATTGCGAATCCACAAGCGCGACGCGTACCATTCCAGCACCCATGTCCCAACCCGCGAAGAACGTCATCATCATGCCCGACCCTTCCAACAACAACTCCACCGAGTCCGCGACTGGCGCCCACCGATCGACGCAGCGCGGCTCGGCTTTGCAGAAGTCGGCCATCG
The DNA here is from genome assembly GCA_963743105.1 of Terriglobia bacterium. Classification (GTDB taxonomy): domain Bacteria; phylum Acidobacteriota; class Terriglobia; order Terriglobales; family Acidobacteriaceae; genus Sulfotelmatobacter. Next base: position 52,220 of record CAVUOS010000039.1, on the reverse strand, counting down.
AGTCGCTATCCGCCGACTCGGGCGGGGGCGCCCGCGCCACACAGGCGGAGCCCTCGACGGAAGTTTTCGCCGTCTTCGGAGTCGAACCCGAGATCCAGGCCTACGCCATGGCGAAGTATTCCCGCTCGGCGCTTTCGATGAAGGAGTCGCTGCGCGAGATCAGCACACAGAAAGCGGAGAAGTTTCTCAATACGTTTTACTTCCAGTACGGCCACCGCTCGATTGCCGATCTTGCGCATATCGCGCTGGCTATCGAGCGCCTGTCGATTCTCGCCGCGATCGAACTGGCCGACGAGCAGCGCTGGGACGGGCAGGAGCGCTCCACGCGCTATCAGGACTTTCGCAAGAGCGGGTACTACACGCCTGACTTCGGATCGGACGATGAAGCGCGGAAGCTCTATCGCGAGACGGTCGACTTTCTGTTCACCGAGTACGACGCGCTCTCGGTGCATATGACCGATTACCTGATCAGCATTACGCCGAAGCCCGCAGACATGAAGCAGGAGGCCTATGAGCGCACGCTGAAGGCTCGGGCATTCGACATCACGCGTTACCTGCTGCCGCTGGCGACCAATACGTCGCTGGGCCAGATCGTCAATGCGCGGACGCTGGAGAATCAGGTTGCGCATCTGCTCTCGCACACGCATCAAGAGGTGCGCTCGCTGGGCGAGTCGCTGAAGAAGGCTGCGACGGGCGCGGCATACAACGTGAATTCAGATTCCTTGCGGGTGTTGGTCGAGGAGATTCGCGCGGTGAATCCGGAACTAGGCGCTCGGGCCGAGCAGGAGTTGCTGCGCGAAGTGCGCGTCGCCCCGACGCTGGTGAAGTATGCCGACCCGAATGCATATGAGATGGAGACGCGGAAGGAGTTGCGGCAGGCTGCGCGCGAGTTAATGGCCGAAGAGCCGCTGGCACCGTCGAAAGCGATCGTCGATCTGCTCGACGACGAGCCGCTGGAAGTCGAGATCGCAACGACTCTGCTCTACGAGCACTGCCATCACTCCTACCGGCAGATTCGGCAGGCCGTGCAGGTGGCGGGCGAGCGCCGCCGCCGCGAGATCATCGATCTCGGCCTGCGCCATCGCGGCAAGCACGATGAGATGCTGCGCGGGTTCCGCGCCGGACAGCAGTTCCGCTTCGACATTCTCATGGACACCGGCGGCTTCCGCGATATGCACCGGCACCGCCGCTGCATACAGGTAATGCAGGGGTTCACCACAGAGCACGGCTACGAGATGCTGCTCGACATGGAAGATGCCGGAGTTCGCGGGCGCTTCGATGCGGCTATGCGACGCGTGCAGACTGCCGTGCAGACCCTGGCTGCCCGCAAAAGCCCCGAAGCCGAAGAGAATTCGCAATACGCCATCCCGCTGGCGTTTAAAAAGCGGGCGCTGTTCAAGATGGACTTCGCCGAGGCGGTCTACATCTCCGAACTACGCACAACGCCTGCCGGCCATGTTTCCTATCGCAACGTGGCGTATGCGATGTACGAAGCCGTGGCGAGGAAGTATCCGGCGCTGGCGAAGTACTTCCGCGTGCACGATGTGACGGCGCCGGTGGATCTGCTACAGAGGTAGTTCCGATCTATTCCAATTCGCTAACCGACAACGCACGAAACCTATCTCTTAACGCATCGTTGTAGCAATCTCTAGATTAAATGCCGGCTAGTCGTCGCACCTCGCCATATGCCCATTCTGGGACGCTTTCCACAGTAATCTTCTTGATTCGCCTTTTCTTCGCTTCCTTTCCTATGTATAATCCGACCAAACTTAGAGAGCACTAATATCTGCACTCTTCAAAGGAGCCACTTCCATGGCGGATGAACGGGGCAAGGCGATTGACCTGGCGGTATCTCAAATCGAAAAACAGTTCGGCAAGGGATCGATCATGCGGTTGGGGTCCAAGGAAGCCATTGTCCCGATCTCGGTGATCTCGACTGGCTCGATTTCATTCGACGCCGCCCTGGGCGTTGGCGGATTCCCACGCGGTCGCGTGGTGGAAGTGTTCGGGCCGGAATCTTCGGGCAAAACCACCATCACATTGCAGGTGATCGCCGAGGCACAGAAGACTGGCGGAATGGCCGCCTTTGTCGACGCCGAGCATGCACTCGATCCCGCTTACGCCAAGAAACTTGGGGTGGACGTCGACAACCTGCTGGTGTCCCAGCCCGACTACGGCGAGCAGGCGCTGGAAATCACCGAGGCGCTGGTCCGGTCGAATGCCATCGACGTGCTGGTCGTCGATTCAGTCGCGGCGCTTGTTCCCAAGGCCGAACTCGACGGCGAGATGGGCGACAGCCACATGGGCCTGCAGGCGCGCCTGATGTCGCAGGCCCTCCGCAAGCTGACCGGCACGGTTTCCAAGTCGCGCACCTGCCTGATCTTCATCAACCAGATTCGTGAAAAGATCGGCGTGATGTTCGGCAATCCGGAGACCACCACGGGCGGCCGCGCGCTCAAGTTTTACTCGTCGGTCCGCATCGATATCCGCCGCATCGCTGCGGTGAAGGAAGGTGATGTCGTCACAGGCTCCCGCACGAGGGTCAAAATCGTGAAGAACAAAGTCGCCGCGCCGTTCCGGGAGGCCGAGTTCGACATCCTGTACGGCGAAGGCATCTCGCGCGAAGGCGACCTGCTTGATCTGGCGGTCAACAACAACATCCTTGAAAAGTCCGGCTCGTGGTTCAGCTATAAGGGCGAGCGCATAGGCCAGGGACGCGAAAATGCCCGCCAGTTCCTCAAGGACAACAAAGACGTCATGGCCAAGCTGGACACCGAAGTGCGCAAGACGCTGGGATTGATTGCTGCACCCGCGCAATCGGCGGCCGCGGCCCCAGGCGCAAACGGCTCAGGGCGCGTGACCACGATGCCGACCGGGACCGATACTCCCAAAGCCCCGATCGTCGCCGCCAGACGTTAGTTCTCGTTGCCACCGGGCGCGGTCCACGCTCTCTCACGGAGCCGCGCCCGGGCCTCCTAACCCTAGTGCCGCTGTCCCGGCGGCTGTCCCGACATTCCATTGCCATCTCCGCTCCCACCCGCATAGAATCTCTAAGTCACTGCGCTGCTGCTCGCGTTCGAAGGCGGGCGGTCCCCGACTGAGGATGATTGAATAAAGGCACGGCCATCTATCCGGGTTCCTTTGATCCGCCCACGAACGGGCACCTCGACCTGATTCAGCGAGGCAGCAAGATTTTTGAAGAGCTCGTGGTCGCCATTCTCAGAAACTCGGAGAAGAGTCCCATGTTCAGCGTGTCCGAGCGCCTGGAGATGCTGCGCGAGTTGACCGCCGATCTGAGGAACATTCGGATCGCCACCTTTGACGGCCTGATGGTCGAGTACGCGAAATCGATTGACGCCATGTGCATACTGCGTGGGATTCGCGCCATCAGCGACTATGAATATGAGCTTCAAATGGCGCTGATGAATCGCAAGCTGGAGCCCACGCTGGAAACGGTCTTCATGATGCCGGCCGACAAGTACTCCTATGTAAGTTCGCGGCTGGTGCGGGAAGTAGCGCAAGCGGGCGGGCCTGTGAAGGGACTAGTCCCGGAAATTGTCGAACAGAAGTTGCGCGAGAAACTGGACCCGGCCTACAAGCTGGGCGGGACGCAACTCGTTGAAGTGCCCAGGAGAAGGAAGAAAAAAGCATGACCACGGCAACGTTGGAAGCGGTAAAACTTACCGAAAGGATCAATCGGATCGAACCCTCCGCCACGATGGCGGTCGTCGCGGAGGCGGACAAGCTCCGAACGCAGGGCATCGACGTCGTCGATTTCGGCGCCGGCGAGCCGCATTTCTCCACGCCGCAACACATCAAGGAAGCGGCGATTGCAGCCATTGAAGGCAATTTCAGCAAGTACACAGCCGTCGCCGGCACAGCCGAATTGCGCGACGCGATCGCGCACCGTCATAACGTCGATTTCGATTCCGATTATCGCCGCGAAGAGATCATCGCTTCGGTCGGCGGCAAACACGCACTTTTTAATGCCATTCAAGTTCTGGTCGACCACGGCGATGAAGTCATTCTGCCGGTTCCGTACTGGGTTTCCTTTAAGGACATCATTCGCTACGCGGGCGGGAACTGCGTGCTGCTGCAATCGGAGGAGGCGCAGGGATTCCGGGTCACCGCCGAGATGGTAGCTCGTCTGATCACACCGCGGACGAAGGCCATCATCCTGAATTCGCCCTCGAATCCTTCGGGCGCCGTCATGAAGCCCGAGGACATGACCGAAGTGATTCGCCTGGCGCACCAGCGCGGCATATGGGTGCTGTCCGACGAATGCTACGTCTACCTCAACTACACCGGGAAAAATTTCTCGGTGGGCTCGCTGCGCGAATATAAGGAACGCTTCGTCGTCCTCGGTTCGCTGTCGAAAACCTATGCCATGACCGGATGGCGCCTGGGCTACGCGATGGCCCCGGCGGCCGTTACCAGCGCGATGGCCAAGCTGCAGAGCCAGTCGACTTCGAATCCGACGTCGATCGTCCAGAAGGCTGCAGTCGCCGCGCTAAAAGGACCGCAGGAATGCGTTGACCAGATGCGCCGCGAGTACATCCAGCTTCGCGATCACGTCGTAAACGGGTTGCGCTCGATTCCGGGCGTGACTTGCACAAAGCCGGAGGGCGCGTTCTACGCCTATCCGAATGTTTCGTCTTTTCTTGGTCGCGGAGGCCTGAAGTCTGCATCTGATGTGGCCGGAAGGCTGCTGCGCGAGGCGCACGTGGCCACGGTTCCAGGTGAAGGTTTTGGCACGACCGATCACATACGCGTGTCGTATGCGACCTCTAAGGCCGAATTGGATCGCGGTCTCGAGCGCATGCGGAAGTTCTTCGCGGCGCTGTAGTCTTAACTCTGTGTTCCTCCGTGATCCCTGTGGTGGAAGATTTCAAGGCCCTTCACCACAGAGGTCACAGGGGAACACGGAGACAAACCTTGATGATCTTAGTCGGCAAGGCCGTTCTGTGTGAGCGGCCTTTTTTATGAACGCAAGTCTAATGGACAATCTGTATCCATTGTTGATGCAGCCGGCATTCGATCCGCGTCCCTGGGGGACGCAGGACTTATCTCCGATCTATCCGAATCACAGGTTCGAGCAAAAGATCGGGGAATCCTGGCTGACTGGCGATGAATGCAAAATCGCCAACGGTCCGCTCAAGCACAAAACGCTATCTCAACTAAGCGAGGAACATCAACGCGACCTGGTGGGCGAAGCCGCCCGTGATCCGAAGCGTTTTCCGCTCCTGCTTAAGTTTCTCTTCCCGCACGAGAAGCTCTCGGTCCAGGTGCATCCCGATGACAAGCAGGCATTGCGCGTCGGACAGCCGTGGGGCAAGACCGAGTGCTGGTACGTGGCCCATGCCAAGCCGGGCGCGCAAATTGCGCTGGGGCTCAAGCGCGGCGTCACCGCCGCCCAACTGGAGGAAGCGATTCATCAGAACCACGCCGAGGAAGTGCTCAACTGGGTCAATGTCTTTGCCGGCGACATGATCTACGTCGCTGGAGGCACTGTCCACACGCTCGGTCCGGGATCGATCATCGTCGAAACGCAGCAGCAATCTGACATGACGTATCGTCTGTACGACTACGGCCGCCCGCGCGAGTTGCATCTGAAAGACGGGTTGGCTGCCGTGAAAGAGAATGTAAAGTCGGGAAAGGTGCTGCGTCCCGCGCCGGAGCAAATCAGCAGCAAAAACCGTCGCGCACCGCTGGTCTCTGCTCCGTATTTTGTGGTCGAGATGTTCGAAGCGAAAGATCCGCTGCAATTAGCCGTTCGCGACGATTCTGGAAAAAGCTCGGCGCAGATTCTGGTTGCGGTGGAGGGCTGCGGAATAATCGAGGCTGCGGGATGTGAACCCGTGACTCTGGCGAAGGGCGACGCCGTTGTGATTCCCGCTTCTCTGGGAAATTTTGGCGTGCGGCCGCAGTGGGCAGTTGAGTTCCTCCGGGCCTATGTGCCGGGAAGAGCACTGCCCGAGCCGGAGACAAGAATGTAAGGATATTTCAAAGTGCAGAGTCTAGATTTCAGATTGAAATCTCCGCGGATGTGAACAGTGAGAATCAATCTGCAATCTGAAATCTACAATCTGAAATCGCAAGCATGAGCAAGAACGCCAACTTCTATCCCGTAATCCTGGCCGGAGGCCGGGGCACGCGCTTCTGGCCGCTCAGCCGGAAAAAGCGGGCCAAGCAACTGCTTGTGCTCGACGGCAAGCAAACCATGATCCAGCAGACGGTCGCGCGACTGTCGCCACTCGCGCCATCAAAGAATTTTTGGATCATTACGAACGAAGATCTTCGCCCCGCGATTCTCCAGCAGCTTCCCAATCTGCCGAAAGCTCAGGTGTTGGCAGAGCCCGTCGGACGCAATACAGCACCCGCCATTGGACTGGCCGCATTCTTACTCTTGCGTAAAGATCCCGGCGCAGTGATTGGGATGTTTCCTTCCGACCACGTAATCGCCGACGAGAAGCGCTACCGCGAAACGCATGGAACGCGGGATCGAAATCGCCGCAGCCGGGGCAAACATCGTCGCCCTCGGAATTCGACCGGGTCGCGCCGAAACCGGCTATGGATACATCGAAGCCGGAGGACTCTACGAGAGCGACGCGCTGCGGGTACGCCGCTTCACCGAAAAGCCAAACGCCGGAACGGCCGCCGAATTTGTCGCTGCAGGGAACTACTTCTGGAACAGCGGCATGTTCCTGTGGAGCGCGCGTACATTGGCTGACGCCGTGCACGAGCATCTGCCTAAGACCGCGCCGATCCTCGAAGAAATCGCGTCGAAGTTCGGCACGTCAAAGTTCGCTCCCAGCTTCCGCAAGCTCTATCCGAAGTGCGAGAACATCAGCGTGGACTATGCTGTGCTCGAGCCGCGTTCCGCCAAGGGCGAACAGGACAGCAACATCTTCTGTCTTCCAGCGGATTTCGGCTGGAACGACCTCGGCTCATGGACGGCTCTGCACGAACATCACACAGCCAAGAGCACTCCGCCGGAAGGCAACTTGATCGACGCCGCCGGCACATTTGTTCTGAATGCCCGCGGCAATTACGTGCACGCCCCCGGAAAATTCGTGGCAGCCGTAGGCGTGACGGACCTGGTCGTGGTAGAAACCCCGGACGCTCTGTTGATCACGACTCGCAAACACGCGCAGGATGTTGGCAAGGTGGTGAAGTATCTGGACGAGAAAAAGATGAATAAGCTGGTGTAGTAGGGGCAGGGATCGAGGACTAGTCAAAGCGATACTCTGATTTTATGATCCCTGGCCCCTGAACCCTGATCCCTCGACTTATGGCCCAAGAAATTAAATTCGGCACCGACGGCTGGCGCGGCCTCATCGCCGACGACTTTACCTTCGACAATCTCCGCCGGGTTGCAGGCGCGATCGCCGGCTACATTCTAAAGAACGAGCAACCGCAGCGCGGCGTCATCGTCGGATACGACGCACGTTTTGCCTCGCCGCATGCTGCGCAAATTGTCGCTGAAGGGCTCGCCGAGGCCGGCATTCCGGTGAAACTGGCCAACGACTACACCCCCACTCCCGCCGTTTCGTATGCCGTCAAGCATCAGGGTGCGGCCGGCGGCGTGATGGTCACTTCCAGTCACAACCCGTGGAACTGGAACGGAGTTAAGTTTAAAGGCAACTTCGGCGGCTCGGCCACGCCGGCGATCATGAAGAAGATCGAAGGCTGAACTCGCCGCCGGAGCCGCGCCGAAAGGAACCAACGCGCCGATCGAAGAAGTCGATCTGAAGCAGGCGTACGTGAAAGCCGTCTGCGCCTTCGCCGACATGAATCTCATCGCGAAAACGAAGTTCAAGTTTGCGGTCGACGCCATGTACGGCTCCGGCCGCGGCGTTTTGACTGGAATCTTCGCCGATCGCGGCGTCAACTGTGTCGCAATCCGTCAGGAAGTGAATCCGCTGTTCCCCGGGATCAATCCCGAGCCGATCGAACCGCATGTCGCCATGCTGCAGGAAACGGTCGTGCGCGAGAAGTGCGATGCCGGCCTCGCCACCGACGGCGACGCCGACCGTATCGGAGCCGTGGCCGAGGACGGCAGTTTCGTCGATTCGCACAAGATTTTCTGCGTGCTGCTGCGCTGGCTGCTGGAGCGCAAGAAGTGGCCGGGCGACGTAGTCCGAGCCTTTAACACTACCCGCATGATCGACCGCATTGCCGCAAAATACGGGCGCAAGCTGCACGAGACTTCCATCGGGTTCAAGTACGTCGCCGATCTCATGATGGAACACGAAATCCTGATGGGGGGCGAAGAGTCAGGCGGCATTGGCTACTCTCGTTTCCTTCCCGAGCGCGACGGCGTCCTGAACTCTCTCCTTCTTGCCAATGCGATGGCTGAGGAAGGCAAGCCGCTGGGACAACTCGTCGCCGATCTGCAGCGCGAATTCGGCCCGCATTTCTACGGCCGCCGCGACTTGCATATTCCGGATGAGATGAAGCAGAACGCAATCCAGCGAGCGCGCTCCGAAAACACGCAGAGTCTCGGCAAGTACAAAGTGCTAAAGAAGGAGCACATGGATGGAGTAAAGTTCTTTCTCGATGCCCCGACGAACGGAAAGGGCGCCGAAGCCTGGGCGCTGTTCCGTGCCTCGGGAACCGAGCACTTGCTGCGTCTCTACGCCGAAGCCGCATCGAAAGAGCTGGTGCAGGAACTACTTGTGACCGGCGAGCAATTTGTGAGAAGCAGCGCCTGATGGGCGATAATCGATTAGAGATGCCAGACGCATCCATTCCGGTCCAGCCTGACTCGCCAGAGGCGCGACGCTACAACCGCATCCGGCGATGGCTCGGGATCGCCGACTTCGCCGTCGGATTCGTATTCCTGGTCGTGCTGCTGGCTACGGGCTGGTCCGATTCCCTGCGCGATCTGGCCGACCGGATGGGGTTCCAGATCTATTCATTGTCCCTGTTCATGTACGTCGTACTTTTGCTCGGCATCAGCAAGGTGCTCGGCATCGGCCTCGACTATTACGGATTTCGCGTGGAGCGCGGCTACAAGCTTTCCAACCAGCGGTTCGGCTCCTGGTTGTGGGATGACATCAAGGGCTTTCTGGTCGGCTTAGTACTGGGCAGCATTGTGGTCGAGTTGCTGTATCTCACTATTCGGCAATGGCCGCAGAACTGGTGGCTCCTGGCCTGGGCCCTGTTTATGGGTCTGTTCATACTGCTAGCTCAGCTAGCCCCGGTTCTCCTGTTCCCTATCTTCTACAAATTCGAGCCGCTCAACGACGAAGATCTCAAACGGCGGCTGATCATGCTCGGCCAGCGCGCCGGCACGCAAGTCCGCGGCGTTTATCGGTGGAAATTGTCGGAAAAGAGCAAGAAAGCCAATGCCGCCCTGACCGGCCTGGGCAGCACGCGCAGAATCATTCTGGCCGACACGTTGCTCGACAACTACACGCCTGACGAGATCGAAGCTGTGCTCGCCCACGAACTTGGGCATCACGTCCATCGCCATATCCTGAAGAGCATTTTCGTGCAGGCCGCGATCACGTTCGTGGGATTCTGGGCGGCCAACTGGACACTGCACTACGCTGTCGACCATCACATGTTCGAGGAGTTGTCGGACTTCGCCAACTTGCCGCTGCTAGCGCTGGTTTCGGTCGTGCTCTCCCTGGTGTTGATGCCCGCGCTCAACGCTTATTCCCGATACAACGAGCGCCAAGCGGACCGTTACGCCTTTGAATCGATCGCCACCATTGAGCCTTTTGTCTCCTCCATGAACAAACTAGCCGATCAGAATCTGGCGGAGCGTGTGCCGTCAAAGTGGGTCGAGTGGTTCTTCCACTCGCATCCGTCGATTTCCCGGCGGCTCGCCGCCGCGGAGTCGTGGAGTAAGTCGCAAAGCGCAAGCCACATCCTATGAGTTGGAATCCGATGAAGAGTGAGGCCTTGATTTGCCTCCTTGGCATCATCTGCTGCTGCCTGGCTTTTGGACAGAAGGCGGCACCGTGCGCGAAGTGTGTCGAGTGGAATAGGGCGGAGCCTCCCTTCCGCATTTTCGGCAACACCTACTACGTAGGCACTCATGGACTCAGTTCGGTCCTGATCACTTCGCCGGCGGGGCATGTTCTGATTGACGGCGACCTGCCGCAGTCAGCCGCCCTGATCGCCGACAGTATCCGATCGCTCGGATTTCGCTTGGAAGATGTGAAGCTGATTGTAAATTCGCACGTGCACTTCGATCACGCCGGCGGCATCGCGGAACTGCAGCGTCGAAGCGGCGCTCGCGTAGTGGCCAGCCCGTGGAGTGCAGAGGTGCTGAGAAAAGGCGGAATGGGGAAAGGAGATCCGCAATACGGAACTTTACCGCCGGTTGCCGCGGTCAAGAATGTAAGCGTGTTTCGCGACGGCGAGAGCCTTCACGTAGGCGAGATCACGGTTACAGCGTACTTAACTCCAGGCCACACTCCCGGCGGCACGAGTTGGACGTGGAAGTCCTGTGAAGGAGCGGTATGTTACGACATGGTCTATGCCGACAGTCTGAATCCCATTTCTGCTCCGGGATTCCGATTTACAAAGAGTCGCGAGTATCCCCAAGCCCTCGAGGACTTCGAAAAGAGTTTTGCCTTTTTTGAGGCGACACCCTGCGATGTTCTGATCACCGCCCACCCGGAGGTAACAGGCCTGTGGGATCGTCTGGCGCAGCGGGAGAAAGGCGTGAAGCCCGATCCACTGGTGGATTCAGGCTGCCGGAAGCTTGCCGAGGACGGGCGCGAGAAACTCCGGCAACGACTGGCAAGCGAGGGCACGAAGTAAAGCGTCCTCACCGGTTCTTCAGAATCTCGATTGCCCGCTGCAGGTCTTCCTCTGTATCGACCCCAACGCTGTCATACGGCGTTTCCTCGCAAAAGATCGGGATTCCATTCTCCAGAAAGCGAAGCTGTTCCAGTCGCTCGCTCTTTTCGAGTGAGGATTCCGGCAGGGTCACGAAGCGGTCAAGCGCGGCCTTGTGATACGCGTATAGGCCGAGATGCTTGAAATAACGCGCGCTGACGCGGTCGCGATCGAAGGGGATCGTCGCGCGAGAAAAGTACAAAGCGCGGCCTGCCAGATCCGTCACGACCTTCACCGCATTGGGATTCGGAATATCAACCTCGATGGCCGGCGTCATCAGCGTGCCGACCTGAGCTTCACGATTCTCCATCACCCGCAATAGCGAAGATATCTGTTCCGCGCGAACCATCGGTTCGTCGCCCTGCACGTTGATGTAGACGTCCGCTCGCTCGCGGCAGGAAATCTCGTGCACGCGCTCGGTCCCGCTCTTGTGAGTCGCCGCGGTCATCTGCGCCTTCCAGCCATTTTTGTGGCAGGCGCTCATGATCTCGTCGGAATCCGTCGCGACAATGACGTCGGCCAGCAGCGGCGACGAGCGCACCGCTTCATACACGACCCCGATCAGCGGTTTCCCGGCGATTTCGCGCAGCATCTTGCGGGGCAGACGCGTCGAGGCCAGACGCGCCGGAATCACGGCAATGGCTTTCATGGACCTTCCGATTATTCCAGATCGCGGCTACTTCGAATTCAAATTCAAAGCAGTCTCGTGCCTCGGCTGGTACAGCCCAATCGCGCGTCCACTGGGCAGTGGGATGGTTGTGCTGCTGCCCCACGGCGCTTGCTGGATCTCGCTACACTCAATGTTCTTCCGTCGCAGTGACGCGACCTCTGCCTTCAGGTCGTCGCACATCAGATAGAGCACCGCTCCCATGAGTTCGTGACCGGCGTGGGTCTGGGAAAGCTCGCCGTCGGCGGGATGAATCGCCGCTTCCGCCGGAGGCAAGGCGAAGATCAGCCACCCGTGGCCGACATCGACGGAGCGAAGTCCGAGGACGTTTGAGAAAAATGTGCGGTCCGCATCAGCGTCCCGGCTGTAGAAGAGGACGTGCGCGCCAAAAATCATGCCGCAAAGTATACGCTGGCCGGACGACCCTGGCTGAGACAGCGTCCTGCTTCGAGCGCTGCCCGTCTGCCATCGGATTCCAGAAGCAGAGCGGCCAAGTACCTCTGGGACCTGACGCACATGAGCGGGGTATGCCACGATGCGGCCATGGTCATTGAATTCGTCAAGGCCCAGTGCACCACCTCGGCCAAGGGCGTGGATATTTGGCTGTGGCTCGCCTGGCAGCCGAAGCCAGGCGACTTCTCAAACGATCACTCTTGGGTCCGGCTCGAGAAGGCGTGGCTCAGTCCGTCGGAGTGGGACGCGCTAGGCAAACTGGTTGAGGACAAGTTGGGCAGCCCATCGCTATCCAGCGGTGGAGGCGAAGTCAGCCACAAACCCTCTGCATGGAAGCGGTGGCATATCCGGCGCAGCGAGACCGGCTGGCGACTTGCGGCCAAGTCCGAGCCGTGGCCTGAGCTGATTCTCAAAAAGTCCGCCGGCCCGTAGCCTTGGCTTCTTTGCCCCCTGCGATCTCTGCGCGAATTCCTTAACACCTCTGCGGTCAAGAGCTTTCGGTTATTGGAGCGCGACGTAGGTTTGACCTATTTCCACAGCGCCTCTAAAATCAAAGTGGCGCAACGCTCCGAGGCCGCGTTGTTGTCATGCCGCGAAAGTGCCCGGTCCCACCCGGCGCGCAGTAGTTTCGCATCTTCCCTGTTTCAGGCAAGTGGCGGTGTAGCTCAGGTGGTTAGAGCGACGGTCTCATAATCCGTAGGTCGTAGGTTCGAGTCCTACCGCCGCCACCAAAATCCTTGGGTCCGGTCACCACGGTGTTTCGCAGGAAGATGCTGCCTTTGTCCGACATTCGCGTCGCAGTGGTATCTTGGGGTGAATCTCGAACTGAAGCCGCGAGCCCCCGATGGACGTCCTCAAACGACTCTTCGAGCAGCACTTTCACACGCCCGTCGATTCTGTGCAGCCGGTGCAGGGAGAACTGGGAGGCTCCGGCCGAAAGATTATCCGCCTGACCGGGAAGGGCGTTAGCGCTATTGGCATACTCTACGGGGTGCGCGAAGAGAACGTCGCATTCCTCGAGTTTTCTCGCCACTTCCGCAAGCACGGCCTGCCCGTTCCCGAGATCTACGGCGAAGATCTCGATCAAGGCGCGTATCTCGAACAAGACCTTGGCGACACGTCACTCTTCGAACTGCTCTCCGAGAACCGCAAGGGAGAATTCATCGGCCCGCAAGTCGCCAACGCCTACCGCGAAGTCATCGCCACTCTTCCCCGCTTCCAGATCGAGGCTGGCCGCGACCTGAACTACAAGCTGTGCTATCCGCGCGGAAGCTTCGACCGGCAATCGATCTCCTGGGATCTCAACTATTTCAAGTACTACTTCCTGCGCCTCGCCGGCATCCCCTTCAGCGAGCAGGCGCTGGAAGACGATTTCAGCCGCCTTACCAAATTTCTGCTGAGCGCGCCACGCGATTACTTCCTCTATCGCGACTTTCAGTCGCGGAACATCATGCTGCCTGCCGGCAAGCCGTACTTCCTTGACTATCAGGGCGGCCGCAAGGGCGCGTTACAGTACGATGTCGCCTCTCTTCTCTATGACGCGAAGGCCGACCTGCCCCCGGACTTCCGCCAGCAGCTTCTGGATCACTACCTCGAAACGCTGCGCAACTTCATCGATGTCAAGCCAGAAGCGTTCATGCAGCACTACTACGCCTACGTTTATGTTCGCATCATGCAGGCGTTAGGCGCGTATGGATTCCGCGGATTTTACGAGCGCAAGGTGCATTTCCTGCAGAGTGTGCCCTATGCGCTGAAAAACCTTCGCTGGCTGCAGCACAATGTGAAGCTTCCGATCGCGCTGCCGACTCTGCTGGAAGCCTTCCACAGCATGCTCGCTTCCGAAAAACTCCAGCGCCTGGCCACTGACGCCGACAATCTCGTCGTGCGTATCGTCAGCTTCTCATTTCATCGCGGACTGCCGAAAGACGACAGCGGGAATGGCGGCGGCTTTGTCTTCGATGGCCGAAGCCTGCCCAATCCCGGGCGCGAAGAGCGTTTCAAGGCATTGACTGGCAAAGATGCGCCGGTGATCGAATATCTCAACCAGCAAGAGGGCGTCCACCAGTTCCTGGCCAGCGTGATGTCCCTCGTCGACGCCAGTGTGAGCAACTATCAGCAGCGTGGATTCAAGAACCTGATGGTATCCTTCGGCTGCACCGGCGGCCAGCATCGTTCGGTATACCTCGCCGAGCAGCTTGCCAAGCGCCTGCGCGGTCGCGGTGGGGTCGAAGTAGTGGTCACCCATCGCGAACTCGAAAGAATGAAAGCGGAAAACTCCGCCGCGGAGAAGGCCGCGACATGAAGGCCATGATCCTCGCCGCGGGACTCGGTACGCGCCTGCGGCCCTTGACCAACGATCGCCCCAAGGCCTTGGTGGAAGTCGCTGGACACACGCTGCTGGAAATTACCCTTCGCCGCCTCGCCTCGTTCGGAATCCGGGAAGTGATCGTCAACGTGCATCACCTTGCCGACATGGTCGTGGACTACCTGAAGAAGAACGGCAACTTCGGCATGCGCGTCGAGATCTCTCGCGAAGACGTTCTGCTCGATACCGGCGGCGGACTGAAGCAGGCGGAGTGGTTCTTCCTTCAAGACGGTCGGGCCCAGGAACCGTTCCTGCTGCACAACGTCGACGTGATCAGCTCCATCGACTTCACGCGCATGCTGCACTTTCATCGCGAGCACAATGCGCTCGCCACCCTCGCGGTGCAGCAGCGCGATACGTCCCGCCATTTGCTTTTCGACGACCGCAACCAGCTATGCGGAAGGCAAACCGAAGCCAACGCCCCCGAAATGGTTCGCCCCTCGCCGCAGACCAAGGCGCTGGCATTTTCGGGGGTTCACGTGATTTCTCCGGAACTTCTCGGCTTATTCACCGAGCAGGGCGTGTTCTCGATTATCACAACCTACCTGCGCCTGGCCGCCGAGGGCCGCAGAATCCTCGCCTTCCGCGCGGACGAATACTACTGGCGTGACCTGGGCAAGCCGGAGAACATAACCCAGGCCACAGCGGACCTGGGGCAGGGCTTCGTCGCGTTCTGAATTCCTACATTCTGCCAGCAGACACTCAGCTCGGAGGCTTCCCTGTATCGGCCTCTTTTGGTACAAGAAATCGCTTCTTTTCGCCCCCATCCCCCAATTACCCGGAAGGTAATGTCCCTAAGTTGTGGAAAACCCTTTGGCAAGTTACGGAAGTTTCTCAAAAAACCGCTAAATCATTGTTTCTATAGAAGTTAGCTGATATTCATGAATGCTTGGGGGATGGTTTCATCCCCTTAGTGTGTCTACACGTATGACTGGCACAACCAGCGCAGCCATAGCCTTGCCCGAGCCTTCACGCTCCTGGAGGAGACTCTCGGTCCCGGCTAAGCTCTTTATAACCTTGGTTGTCATGGCCGGCCTGGGCACGCTCATTTACGGCGGCATCCACCAGAGTAGTAAGAACATTGCGGAATTCATTTGCTATCTGGGCATTGCGATCCTGGCCTCGCGCCTCAAGGTCAACCTGCCGGGGATCACCGGCACGCTCTCGGTCAATTTCCTCTTCATCCTGATCGGAGTTCTCGAGCTGAGCTTCACTGAGACCTTGATTCTCGGTGCCGTCTCGATGGTAGCGCAGTGCCTCTTTCCCGATCGCCCCCGTGCGATCCAGATCACTTTCAACGTCTGCGCCGGCAGCATCTCGACCGCGCTCGCGTATCTTGCGTTCCATCACCCGCTGATGAATCTGATCATCGACAGCCGGCCGGTGCTGCTCGGCCTGGCCGCGACGGTCTACTTCATCGCCAACGCCGGATCCATCGCCACCGTCATCTCGCTGACCGAACGTCGGCCTCTGCACCGCATCATGGTGGATTGTTATTTCTGGTCATTCCCCTATTATCTGGTCGGCGCCGCCATCGCCGGAATGATCGCGTGGCTCAACCATAACTTCAATTGGGAGACTTCGCTCCTCATACTCCCAGTTGTCTATCTGATCTACCGCTCGTACCGGCTCTATCTGGGCAAGCTCGAAGACGAGAAGCGTCACGTCGAAGAGATGGCCAACCTCCATCTCCGCACGATCGAAGCGCTGGCACTCGCCATCGAAGCCAAGGATCACACCACCCACGAACACCTGCAGCGCGTCCGCGTGTACGCCATCGAAGTCGCCAAGGAACTCGGTATCGCTGGCCCTGAACTTGAAGCTCTGCATGCCGCGGCGCTGTTACACGATATCGGCAAGCTCGCCGTGCCCGAGCACATCATCTCGAAGCCCGGACGCCTCAGCCCGGAAGAGTTCGAGAAGATGAAGATCCACACGCTGGTTGGCGCCGAGATTCTGGAACGCGTGCGCTTCCCTTATCCAGTGGTTCCGATCGTCCGAGCTCACCACGAGAAATGGGATGGCTCGGGATATCCGTTGGGCCTCAAGGGAGCAGAGATTCCTATTGGCGCCCGCATCCTCTCGGCCGTCGACTATCTCGACGCCCTCGCTTCCGATCGGCAGTACCGCCGCGCCCTGCCCTTGAAAGACGTCATGCAGAAGTTCGCTGCCGAGTCGGGAAAATCGTTTGATCCGAAAGTCGTGGAAGTCCTGCAAAGGCGCTACGAGCACCTGGAAGAGATGGCCATTGCCAAGTCAGTGGAAGATCCCAACGCTCCACTCTCCACAGCCATCAAGATCGAGCGTGGCCTCGAACCGGCTGCTGGATTTGAGAGTGCCCGAGGTCAGGATTATGCCGGACGCGAGAATACTTTCCTTGTCGTCCATCGCTGCCGCCCGCCAGGAAGCGCAATCGCTGTTCGAATTGAGCCAGGATCTCGGCGCATCTCTGAGCCTGGGCGAAACGCTCTCGGTCTTCTCCGTTAAGCTCAAGCCGATGGTTCCCTACGATGCCATCGCCATTTATGTGCAACGGGAAGACAAACTGGTTCCCGAATATGTGAACGGCGACAACTACCGGCTCTTCTCGTCGCTGCGCATTCCGGTCGGCCAGGGACTTTCGGGATGGGTAGCGCAAAATCGCAAGCCCATCATCAACGGGAATCCATCCGTCGAACCCGGGTATCTCAACGATCCCACGAAATTCAGCACCCTGCGCTCCGCCTTGGCTGTCCCACTCGAGGGTGTTGCCGGAATTATCGGCGTCCTGGCGCTGTATCGCGCGGAGCGCGATGCCTTCACCACCGACCACCTCCGCATCCTTCTGGCCGTCAGCGGCAAGATGGCGCTCGCGATCGAGAACGCGCTCAAGTACCAGCAGGCCGAGAGTTCCGCCACCACCGACTATCTGACCGGACTCCCGAATGCCCGCTCCCTGTTTCTGCAACTCGACCGCGAACTGGCCCGCTGCAAGCGCGACAACACCTCGCTCACCGTCATGGTCTCTGACATGGACGGCTTCAAGCAGATCAACGACCGCTTCGGCCACCTGGAAGGCAACCGCGTGCTGCGTCTCTTTGCCCAGGCACTCAAAGACAGCTGCCGCGAGTACGACTACGTGGCGCGCATGGGCGGCGACGAATTCGTGGTCATCGCTCCCGGCCTGGGGGCCGATGCCTCCGGCAAGAGGGCTGAGCAGATGCGCTCCCTCGCGCGCCACGCCGGTCAGGAAGTCTGCAATGAAGAAATTCTTTCTCTCAGCGTAGGACGGGCGGTCTTCCCCGATGACGGCAACGACGCCGAGCAGCTTCTCTCCGAAGCCGACCGCCGCATGTACATCGAGAAGCAGAAGCAACTGGCCTACAAAGATCGCCGTGCCCATCCCCGCATGAAGTGCCGCGTCACCATCGAACTCACGACGGAAACCGGTGGAGTGCCCGTTTTCGCCAACGTCACCGACATCAGCATGGGTGGATGCTACGTCGAGACCAGCAACATTCTCGGGCCGGGCAGCAAAATCAAGCTGAACTTCTCTATGGACGATCCGACCCTTTCCGTCGAGGGCATCGTGAACCGCCTCGATCCTGGCTCCGGCGCCGCCGTGCAGTTCCGCGAAATGAACCGGGAGGCCCGCGAGCGCATGTTCCGGATTCTAGAATTCGTCCAAAAGACCACAACGTTCTACAACAACCGCTATCTCGATAGCCTGACCAAGAACTAATTCAGACGCACCTATCTCCGCTGCGACCTCGGCGGATTGTGTCAGCGCTCTCTGCGCTCAGGTTTTTCTGACCGCCAGCCCGCTTGCTGCCCGCCGCATGCCCCCCTTAAACTTAAAAGAATGCATGTCCACGTCCATGGCCACGGCAGCCCCACGCGCGTTCTGAAGATCTCGCTGGGAGTAACTCTGGGCTACATCGTGCTGCTGGTGGTGGCTGGCGTGCGCGCCCATTCCCTGGCCCTGCTCTCCGAGGCCGGGCACAATCTCTCGGATTTCCTTGCCCTGCTGCTCTCGCTGGTTGCGGTTTACTTCCAATCTCGGCCGGCAAACTCGACGAAAACCTACGGCTATCACCGCGCCGGAGTCCTGGCAGCGCTGGTCAACGCAACGTCCCTGGTCGGCGTCTCGTTCTTCATTTTCTACGAAGCCTTCAAGAGGCTGCAGCATCCCGAGCACGTCCAAGCCAGCGTCATGATGTGGGTCGCGGCGGCGGGCGTGGTGATGAACGGCGTAATCGCTCTCCTGCTCTACCGCTCCGGCGGCGATGTCAATATTCGCAGCGCGTTGCTGCACGAAGTCGGCGACACCCTCTCCACCGCCGCCGTCATCGCCGGAGGCTGGGCCATCCTCCTCACCGGCAATTACTGGATCGACTCTGTGCTCTCGGTCGCGATCGGTGTGCTGATCCTCTGGTCGGGATTCGGCATCGTCCGCGAGACCCTCAACATCCTGCTCGAAGGCACGCCGCGCGGCATGAAGCTCGAAAAGATTGAACTAGCGATCCGCGCCATCGAGGGAGTCAACGATGTTCACGATCTTCACGTCTGGAGCATCGGGTCGGAGACGCACGCGCTCTCTTGCCACATCTCCATCGCCGATATCCCGCCTTCAGTCAGCGAAGGCATCCTGCGTGAGGTGAAGGAGCGTCTGTTGCGCGACTTCCGCATCGACCACACGACAATTCAGTTTGAACACGCCATCTGCGAGACGGCGCATGGGTGCGTGATCCCGGTGGTCGAGAGCGAAGAGCATCACCATCATCACAGCCACTGAAACGCGGGCGTCCCGCGACCGTTACTCCTTCGTTCCTGACGCCCGACGCCTGACGCCGCTTATTTCTGCTGCCCGAACACTTCTCTTACTCGCTCGATGGTGTCTGCCTCTTCCGCTGATTTGTCCGGCCGCAGCCGCACAATTCTCGGAAAACGCAACGCGTATCCGCTCTCGTGCCGGTCGGAGCGCATCATGTTGTTGAAGGCCACTTCGAGCACGACCTTTGGCTCGACGACTCGCAGGAATCCGCGATCATCGATCGTGTGCTCCAGAAACCACGAGGTCATCTCGGCAATCTCAGCGTCGGTCAGACCAGAGTACGCCTTCCCGATATTGACCAAACGGTCGGCGTCCCACACGGCAAAGGTGTAGTCGCTGAGCACGCCGATGCGCTTGCCGTGTCCATACTCTACTGCCGTCACGACAACATCGAGCGTAGCCAGTTCGCGCTTCATCTTCAGCCACGACTTGCCGCGCTTACCCGGCGTGTACGGCGAGTCGAGATCCTTGATCATCAGCCCCTCATTCCCGCGAGCCCGGGCCGCCACAAATAATTGTTCGAGTTCGTCTGCGGAAGTAGCACGAAACACTGGAGCACGAATAGTGCCGGCGTCGCTCTGCAATTCCTCCGTCTCCGCATCGAAGACTAGAGCTCCCTGTGCCCCTCTGTGTCCCCTGTGGTGAACGCTTTTCCGCGGCGCCGCCAGCAGGTCATCCAAAACGCGGGCCCGCTCCCGCAAAGACCGCTCAATCATCAACACGCCGTCCGCGTACAGCACATCGAATACAAGGAAGGCCACAGGAACCTCCCGCAGCATCTTGTCGCTGACCTTCTTCCGTCCCAGCCGTTGCTGCAGCACGCTGAAGGGCCGCGCCCGCCCGAGGTTGTCCGCTTTGGCCTCGCCCTCTTCCGAGGCGGGCTCGTCCACCACGGACGACGCCGTCTCCAAGCGCGCCGGATATTCCCATGCCACAATCTCTCCATCGAGAATCGCATCCTGCGGCAGTCCTGCCAGCGCGGGCGGCAGCTCCGGAAACGACTCGGTGATCTCATCCCGAGTGCGCGAAAAAATCCGAACTTCCCCGCCGGAAACATGCGCCTGCGCCCGAATCCCGTCGTACTTGTCCTCCACTGCCGCTTCGTCGAAATAACTCAGGCCTTCTTCGGTTGACTCGACTGGACTCGCCAGCATGAATCCCAGCGGATGAAACAGCCGCATGCGAGCCTCGTTCAACCGGCCCGCAGCCGCCAGTCGCACAGTTTCTCCAATATCCCCCAGCAGCATGTTCGCGCGCTGCACCTCTGCCGGCGTGATTCCGTAAGCGTTCGCGACCGCTTCTTCGACCAGGCTCTCTTTCAATCCAATTCGCAGATCGCCCGTCATGATTTTGACGATGTACTTGGCCTCCAGTGGAGTCGATCGCGAAAGCAGTTCCCGCACGATCGCCGTCTTTGCCGACGCGCCCCGGGCCGCTGCGATCTGACGAAAAAACGCCTCAACCTCAAGCACGCCCAACCCCTGCCCGGCACGTTGCGGCAGCAAGTCTCCCACAACCGCTCCCAGATCGCCCAGCCGCCGGTATGACGCCGTAAGTTCGCCCTGCTCTTTGCCCGCGAGCTCGGCCACGATGGCCCACAGAGAGCGCCCACCTACCTGCAGCGTGGTCTCCTCCCATGCAGGAAACGGACGTCCCGACAGAAACACAGCCGACACCGCCGCCTCATCCGCAGAGCGAGATCGAAGATAGTCCGCGACCAGAGCCGTCTTCTGCAGCTTTTTGGTGGTAGCCGCGATGGCCTCGCAAGTTGTCGCAAATCGTTGCATGAATTTCTGCCTGGAACCGTTCGCACCGAATACGCTCGCGTCATCCCGAGCGTAGCCGTTTTCAGGCGGAGTGAAGGAATCTCAACGTACCCCGACAGCGCCTCCACCCGCCGGCTCTCTGCAAGCAGCTGCATGATTGAAAACGCACCACTTACCGACGCTGTTACCAATCCTAAACGACTCCAGCCCTGTGATAACCTAAGGGTTGCGTCTCGCCCTGTTCAGGAGCATCTAATCATCGTGCGTTTCTTGCGGAACTATTTCCGGTTTCTGGCTACCATTCAACTTCTCCCCGCTCTCGAGAGCGGGGAAGAGACCCTGGTCGGTGGCCAAGCTGTGCTAGAGGGCGTTATGATGCGCTCTCCGCACGCCTGGGCGATCGCCTGCCGCAAGCCCTCTGGTGAAGTCGTCACCATGAGCGAACCGCTCGAGCGCCCCTCCGAAAAGCATAAATGGATGGGTTGGCCCATCGTCCGTGGCGTAATGACGTTAGGCTACGCCATGACGCTAGGCTACCGCGCCCTCCGCTTCTCCGCGAACGTCGCGATCGAAGACGTGATGGGAGAGGAAAGTGCAAAGGACCATGTGGCGACAGCCGCCTCGGCTGTCCCGCCAAAGCCTGCCCTGAGCTTGTCGAATGGGCGAAGCGAGGCGGAATCTTCCCAGCCGCCGAAATCTTCCAAAGGCCGCGAGAAAGCCGCCGCCATCAGCGGATGGCTAGCCGCGGTCAACGTGATCATCTCGGTCGCCTTCTTCATCTTCATGTACAAGTACATTCCCCTGCTGGCGGCAACAGAGTTGAAGAAGATCGATCCCGCCCTAGGCGGACGCATCGTCTTCAACCTGGTTGACGGCGCAATCCGCCTCGGCCTGTTCCTGCTGTTCATCTGGGGCGTCTCGCTATGGAAAGATATCCGCCGCGTCTACGAGTATCACGGCGCCGAGCACAAAACGGTGTTCGCCTTCGAGAACGGAGACCCACTCACCACAACAGCGGTCCAGAAGTATCCGACATTCCATCCCCGCTGCGGCACCAGCTTCCTGATGACGGTAATGTTGATCTCGATCGGCTTCTACATGCTGGTCCCGTTCACGACATTCTGGGCGCGTTTCGCCTCGCGCATCGCGCTGCTGCCAATCATCGCCGGCGTCTCGTACGAAATCATCCGCTTCGCCGCCAAACACCGTGGATCCCTTTTCGCGCTGATGACCGCCCCCGGACTCTGGCTCCAGCGCATTACTACCAAGCCCCCGTCCGACGACCAGGCCCTGTGTGCAATCACGGCGCTCGACCAAGCGATGTCGCTCGAGAAAGAACGCGGCGGCGAGCTGGTCATCGCTTAGCGGCCCCGCCGCGAACACTTTCTCTCCCTCCCTTCCACAACTAAAATCGTAGAGACGCAGCTTGTTACGTCTCTGCCGCCCGCGCCAGAGCAGCCGCGGCGAAAACCGAGACGTAGCAAGGTACGTCTCTACGAAGGCCGGTCGCCATGTTTGAAAGATTGGACCAAATCGAAGCCCGCTACGAAGAGCTCACCCAGGCTCTCGCATCGCCCGAGATCGTCAACGACTCGGCGAGATACCAGAAGACTGCCAAGGCGCACGCCGAGATTGCGCCTATTGTCGAGAAATATCGCGAGTACAAAGATCTGACGAAGGGAATCGCCGACAGCAAGGCCATGCTGATCGAAGAAAAGGATCCCGATATGCGCGCCTATGCGCAGGAGGAACTCGACAAGCTCGAATCGCGAGTCACATCTGTTGAGGAAGAACTCAAGGTCCTGCTGCTCCCCAAAGATCCCAACGATGAAAAGAACGTCATTCTCGAAATCCGCGCCGGCACGGGCGGCGACGAAGCCACTCTCTTCGCCGCTGAAATCTTTCGCATGTACACCCGTTACGCCGAAATGCAGCGCTGGAAAGTTGAGGTTTTATCATCGTCGGAATCATCGGCTGGCGGCCTTAAGGAAGTTATCGCGATCATCGAAGGCAACCGCGTCTACTCGCAGCTGAAGTACGAGAGCGGCGTGCACCGGGTGCAGCGCGTGCCCGCCACTGAGCAGCAGGGACGCGTCCACACCTCGGCCGTGACTGTCGCGGTGTTGCCCGAAGCCGAAGACGTCGACATTAAGATCGAAGCCAAAGACCTCCGCATCGATACCTTCTGCTCTTCCGGCCCCGGCGGCCAATCGGTAAACACGACCTACTCGGCTGTCCGCATCACGCACATCCCGACGAATACAGTTGTCAGCTGCCAGGACGAGAAGTCGCAGATCAAGAATCGCGAAAAAGGCATGCGCGTCCTGCGCTCGCGCCTCTACGAAATCGAAATGGAAAAGCAGCAGCAGGCCCTCGCCAAAGAGCGCAAGGCCATGGTGGGCTCGGGAGACCGCAGTGAGAAGATTCGTACCTACAACTTCCCGCAAAACCGTCTGACGGATCACCGCATCGGCTTCACCATCCACCAGCTCGACGCCGTGATGGACGGAAAGATCCAGCCACTGATCGAAGCCCTTATCACGCACTATCAAGCCGAAAAGCTGAAGCAGGAAACCGCCAGCGTTGTTTAGGGAAAAACGTGGGCGCACCCGCCCGCGGAGCAGGAGAGAATGTCCGAACTCGACGCCACGCTAGCCGCGGCTCTCGCCGATCGCTACACCGGGAACCTCGCGCGCGTCCGCGAACTCGCCGCGCCACTAACCGGACAACAGTTCTGGACCAAGCCCTTTCCCTACGGCAACAGTTTCGGTCATCTCGTCCTGCACCTGATCGGCAACCTGAATTACTACATCGGCGCGCAGATCGCGAACAGCGGCTACGTCCGCGACCGCGCTCGCGAATTCACCGAGCCCAATCCTCCCTCCAAAGACGAGGCGCTGAACCTTCTGGACCACGCAGTCGCGATGGTGATCCAGACAATTCGCGGTCAATCGTCTGATGACTGGTCGACACCTTACTCCGCAGTTGGAACTAACTGCAGCAATCGCCTCGACATGGTCCTGCAGTGTGCCGCCCACATGCAGCACCACATCGGCCAGATGATCTATCTGGACTACGAATGGCAAAGACAGCCAGGTCGCTAAGGCTCTCCTCTGTGTGCCTCTGTGTCCTCTGTGGTGAAATATCTCCGTGCAGATGAAAGACTCGCTTTCCAAGGCCATCACCCGCCTCACAACCGAAAATGTCCCGTCCCCTCGTATGAACGCCGAGTTGCTGCTGATGTTCACCCTGGGTTGTGACCGCGCCTATCTGTTCGCGCATCCTGAGCGCAAGCTGACGCCTGAGGAAGAATCCCGCTACGAAGCCGCGCTGGCCGAGCGATCCCGCGGCGTCCCCGCGCAATACATCACCGGCCACCAGGAATTCTGGGGCATGGATCTCATCGTCACGCCCGCGGTGCTGATCCCGCGCCCGGAGACCGAGCATGTCATCGAAGCTGTCATTGAACTTCAGGCGTCAGGCAGCAGCCGTCAGGCAGCAGGCAGCGAACCTCAGATGGCGGCTTTAACGATGCCTAAGGCACGAAGTCCAAGGTCTGACATCCGTATCGTCGACGTAGGCACCGGTTCCGGCTGCATCGCCCTGGCTTTGGCGAAAGAGTTGCCCCATGCGGAGATTCATGCTACCGACATTTCCCCGGACGCTCTGGAAATCGCCAGCGCCAACGCTGTCCGCCATCAACTCGAGCGCCGGATTCAATTTCATCAAATGGACTTACTCGAAGGCCTGCACGGCGAACTTGATTTTGTGGTCGCGAATCCACCCTATGTCGGGGAGTCAGAAGAAGATCAGGTGCAATTGGAAGTCCGCAAATTCGAGCCGCGCTCGGCGGTCTTCGCCGGACCAACGGGAATGGAAGTGATTGCCCGCCTCATCCCGCAGGCACGCGCCATCCTGCGCCCAGGCGGATGGCTCATCATGGAAATCAGCGGCACAATCGCGGAAGAAGTGAAGGTTTTTTTAGACGGCTGGCAGAAGGTTGAGATCAAGCCCGATCTGCAGTCAATCCCGCGAGTAGTGCGGGCGAGAAGGCCTAACACCTAAGAGCCCACCTACCTCCGCACAGTAGCAGGCTGGATCTCGTCAATATCCACAATGTCGGTCGGATATTTCCCCGTATAACAGGCCGAGCAATACGAGATCTTCTCTCCTTCGCCGCAGGCCTTCTTCAGGCCCTCAAGCGAGAGATAAGCCAGCGAATCCGCTCCGATGTACTCACGAATCTCTTCGACCGACTTGTTGGCCGCGATCAGTTGCTTGCGCGACGGAGTGTCCACTCCATAGTAGCAGGGCGAAATCGTCGGCGGACACGAAATGCGCATGTGCACTTCCTTCGCCCCTGCGTTCCGAATCATGCGCACAATCTTGCGGCTGGTGGTGCCGCGCACAATCGAATCATCAATCAGAACCACGCGCTTGCCTTCGAGCAGGGAGCGCACCGGATTCAGCTTCAGCCTTACTCCAAAGTCGCGCACCTTTTGACTGGGCTCGATGAACGTGCGGCCCACGTAGTGATTGCGGATCAAGGCAAAACGAAACGGAATGCCGCTCTCCGCTGCGTAGCCAACCGCTGCCGTCACGCCCGAGTCCGGAACAGGCACAACCAGATCAGCCTCCACCCCGGCTTCCCGCGCCAGCTGCCGCCCCAACTCTTCGCGGCTGGTCTGCACCGAGCGTCCAAAAACCAGGCTGTCGGGACGCGAGAAGTACACGTGCTCGAAGATGCAGCTCGACTGCGGCGCCGCCGTCGAGTAGAACCGCGAACTGACTCCCTCAGCACTGACGATGATTAACTCACCCGGCTTCACATCGCGAACATAGTCCGCGCCGATCAGGTCGAAAGCACAAGTTTCGGAGGCGAACACGATCGTGTCCCGCTTCTGTCCCTCGAGAGCCGGAATCCGCCCCATGGCTAGCGGACGGAATCCGCGCGGATCGCGCACGGCAAAGATGCGGTCGTTGCTCATCATCACCAGCGAAAACGCGCCCTCCACCCGCCGCAGCGCGTCGGCCATCGCCTCGGGCAGCGTGTGCTCCTTCGACAAGGCGATGAGGTGAACGATGACCTCCGTATCGCTGTTTGTCTGAAAGATCGATCCCTGGCTCTCCAGGCGCGCGCGGATCTGCGTAGCATTCACCAGGTTCCCATTGTGCGCGACTGCGATCGCACCCTTGTTCGACTGCACCAGGATGGGCTGCGCATTCAGCAGCGCCGAGTCGCCTGCGGTCGAATACCGCGTATGGCCGATCGCCAGCGTCCCGCCCAGCTTCGACAGCACTTCTTCGGTGAAGATGTCTGCTACCGAGCCCATCGACTTGTGTGCGCGCGCGGTCAAGCCATCCGACGTGACGATCCCCGCCGATTCCTGTCCGCGATGCTGCAGCGCGTGCAGGCCGAGGTAGGCGAGCTTCTCCGCCTCGGGATGGGCAAAGATCGCAACCACACCGCATTCATCGTGAAATTTGTCAGGAATCTGCATTTAGCCCCTTATTCCTCTTTTGTCATTCCGAGCGCAGCGAGGAATCCCTACCCTCTCCGCGACTCTCGGCCATGTGGGGACAGCCGCCTTCGGCTGTCCGGCGACGCAGATCGCCTAGTCCGCCGCCACCAACTCGGGATCCGTTTTCAATGCCGCTTCCAGCGCACTTTCGTAGGCCTCACTCAGTTCCGCAACTGTAGCTGAGACCACGGCCTTCCCGTCCAATGAAATTTCCAGCTTCTCGAGAATGGTTTCCCCGATCACGTCCGCCGCAATCCCGTGCCTTCCCGTTACTTCTTTGATTCGCGCCACGCTCCCCGGGTCGCAAGATACCAGGACCCGGCTCGCATCCTCGGCAAACAGTGCGTATTCGGCAAACAGCCCGCCCGACTCCAGATTTACGCGCGCCCCTGCTCCCGCCGGAAACGCCTTCTCGGCCAGCGCCACAGCGATCCCGCCCTCGGAGCAGTCGTGTGCCGATTCGATCAGCCCCTGCTGCACCAGTTCGATCACCGCCTTCTGCAGCGCCGCTTCCTTTTCCAGATCAAGCTCCGGCGGATATCCCCACAGCGCTCCCAAAACTTCCTTGGCGTATTCCGTGGAACCAAACTCAGTTTCCGCATCGGTGATATCGCCTGCCTCGCCGCCGCGCAATAGCACGACCGTGCGTCCCGGTGCGGCGAAGTGCATCTTCACCGCCTTGTGCACATCGTCCAGAATTCCCACCACACCGAGCACCGGCGTCGGATAAATCCCCTCGCCCAGCGTCTCGTTGTAAAAGCTGACGTTGCCGCCGGTGATGGGAATCTCCAATTCCTCGCAAGCTTTGGTGATTCCGTCGATCGTCTGCGAGAACTGCCACATGATGTGCGGCTTCTCTGGATTGCCGAAGTTCAGACAGTTGGTCGCGCCCACCGGCGTCGCGCCTGAACAGGCCACTTTGCGTGCCGCTTCGGCGACAGCGTGCTCCGCTCCCAGCTTCGGATCCAGGTAGCACCACCGCCCGTTGCCGTCGAGCGACATGGCAAGCCCGCGCTGAGTGCCCTTAATACGAATCACCCCTGCGTCTCCTGCCCCCGGGGCCTCAACGGTATTCGTCTGCACCATGTGGTCATATTGCTGCCACACCCAGCGCTTGCCGCAGATATTTGGCGAAGCGAGAAGCTGCTTCAGAGTCGCCGTGCAGTCAGTCTTTTGTCCAAACTGAATCTGTTCCGGCATCTCCCGTGAAACCGGCGGCTCCCATCGCGCCAAAGGCCGCTTGTAGAGCGGCGCTTCATCGGTCAGCGCCGGATTCGGAATCTCCGCCACCACTCTTCCATGTTCCAGCACGCGCAGCTTGTTGTCGGTCGTGACCTTCCCGACTTCGACGGCATCAAGCCCCCACTTCTCGAATACGCGGAATACTTCGTCCTCGCGCCCTTTTTGCGCGACCAGAAGCATCCGCTCCTGGGATTCGCTCAGCATGATCTCGTATGGAGTCATGCCGGTTTCGCGCTGGGGTACGCGATCGAGCTCGATCTCGATGCCAACTCCCCCGCGCCCGCCCATTTCGCAGGTCGAACACGTCAGCCCCGCGGCGCCCATGTCCTGAATGCCGACAATCGCTCCCGTCTGCATCGCCTCAAGACAAGCCTCAAGCAGCAATTTCTCCAGGAACGGATCCCCCACCTGGACATTCGGACGCTTCGCCTCCGATGCCTCGCTGAACTCCTCGCTCGCCATGGTCGCGCCGTGAATCCCATCGCGCCCCGTCTTGGCGCCCACGTAGATCACCGGGTTGCCTTCTCCCGCCGCGCGTGCATAGAAGATTTCGTTCTTCTTCACCAGCCCCAGCGCAAAGGCATTCACCAGCGGGTTGCCCGAGTAGCACGGCTCAAACTTCGTCTCACCCCCAAGGTTCGGAACGCCAAAGCAGTTCCCGTAAGAGGCGACCCCGCTGATCACCCCTTCCATGATGGAGTGATTCCGATGAATCTCGGCCTCTGTGGTCTGTGTGGGGACAGCCGCCCCCGGCTGCCCAGCGGAGCGAAGCTCTGCCGCTTTGATTGGCCCGAACCGCAGCGAATCCATCACCGCAACCGGCCGCGCGCCCATCGTGAAAATGTCGCGCAAAATTCCGCCGACACCGGTCGTCGCCCCCTGAAACGGCTCAATAAACGACGGATGATTGTGCGACTCGATCTTGAACGCGCACGCCCAGCCATCACCAATGTCGATAATGCCGGCGTTCTCCCCTGGCCCCTGCAGCACGCGCTTGCTGCGCGTCGGCAGCCGTTTCAAATGCACACGCGACGATTTATATGAGCAGTGCTCGCTCCACATCACACTGAAAATGCCGAGTTCGGTGATCGTGGGCTCGCGTCCGCCGAGAAGTTGCCTGATTTTGTCGTATTCGTCGGGCGTCAGTCCGTGCTGCCGGATGGTCTCCGGAGAGAATGCAGAGGTCAAAGAAGTAGGCATGGAGGACTTCTATTGTCGCATTTGAAGCCGCCTCTAGGCGAATAAATCCGCGGTAGGAACGAACCCATTCGTCCCACCGCGAGCGCGGCGAGCGTAAGGCGGCATGTCGCGCCCAGATTTCGTTAGCTCGGCCAATTCAGCTGAAAGAGCGGCCCTTCAGGCGCCGCGTTCGACGTCCAAAATGTCGGGCTTTAGTCCCTGCTGTCCACCCTGCTACGATTCCGACAGATGAAATCCATCATCATCGGCACCGCCGGTCACATCGACCACGGCAAGACCGCGCTGGTCAAGGCTCTCACCGGCATCGACGCCGATCGCCTCGCAGAGGAAAAACGCCGTGGCATCACCATCGACCTCGGTTTCGCCCACATGGCCTTGCCCACACCGGATGGCGGAACTCTGCAGATCGGATTCGTCGACGTCCCCGGCCACGAACGCTTCGTCCGGAACATGCTCGCCGGAGTCGGCGGAATCGACCTGGTTCTGCTAGTCATCGCCGCCGACGAATCCATCAAGCCCCAAACCCGCGAGCACTTCGATATCCTGCAACTGATTGGCGTGCAGCGCGGCATTACGGTCCTGACCAAGTCCGACACGGTTGATGCCGAGACCCTCGACGTGGTCCGGCTGGAAGTCGAAGAATTTCTGCACGGCACGTTTCTTGAGCGCGCGCCCATCGTCCCTGTGAGCTCTCTCACCGGCGCCGGCCTCGACGATCTGAAGCGTGCCATCGCTGCCGCAGCAGCCGAGATTCCGACCCGCGATTCCCATGCACTCGCCCGGCTCCCCATCGACCGCGTCTTCACCATGAAAGGATTCGGCACCGTGGTCACCGGAACTCTGATCTTCGGCACCATTAGCAAAGAAGAAGAGATGGAAGTCTTTCCTTCCGGACGCCGCGTCCGCGTCCGTGGCGTACAGGTCCATGGAAAGCATGCGGACGCCGCCGCTGCCGGTCAGCGCACCGCGCTGAACCTGGCTGGCGTGAGTACTGAAGACCTCACGCGAGGCATGATGCTGGCCCCACCCGACACGTTTGCTACCACGCGCCGCGCCGACGTTCGATTGACTCTCCTCGCGTCGGCACCGCGACCTCTGCGCAGCCGCAGCCGGGTCCACTTTCACGCTTACACGATGGAAACCGTCATCGAACTCGCGCTGCAAAATTCGAAGGAGATCGCTCCGGGCACCGAAGCATTCGCCCGCATTAAGCTTCCCGCTGCTGTGCTGCTCATGCCTGGCGACAAATTCATCATCCGCCAGTTCTCGCCGGTGATCACCATCGGCGGAGGAACAGTCCTCGATGCCGCTCCCATCCAACGACAGCCCAACCTCACTGATTTTCTCCAACTGCTCTCAGCGGGAGACCGCGCTCTCGTCTTAGAGCGTCGCATCCAGCGCCGCAATCGTGCCGGCATCTCTCTCGCTCAACTCGTCGCTGAAACGGGATGGCGCCGCGAGTCAATCCAGGCGGCGTTGGCTCCAGCCCTCAACAAAAAGCAAGTACATCGCGCGGGCGACACGCTTGTCGACGGCGTTGCGCTCACTGAGCTTCAGGCACTCATACAGGCAGCTGTCGCTGCGTTCCACAAGAAGAACTCGCTGTCGCCGGGTATGGCGAAAGAAGAATTGCGCGAGCAGGGGAAAGCGTCGCCGGAAGTATTCGCGGTGGCGATCGAGCAACTCGCACGCGAGCGAAAAATTGAGATCGCAGGCGACATCGTCCGCCTCCCCGGGCACGGCGTCATGATGAAAGACGAAGAAGCGGAGTCAAAGAGGAAAATCGAAGATGCCTTTGCCGCCGCGGGCCTCAAGGTTCCCGCGCTCCACGAGGTCCTGGCCGGCCTCAAAATCGATAAAACCCGCGCCCAGAAGATCGTCACTCTGCTTCTGCGGGAAAAATCACTGATCAAAATCTCCGACGAGTTGGTCTTTCACCGCTCCGCACTCGACCAACTGCGTCAACAGATCGCCGTCCACAAAGCGAAGTCTTCCTCCATAGATGTGGCCGCCTTCAAGGACATGACCGGCGTCAGCCGCAAGTACGCCATCCCCCTGCTCGAATATCTCGACCGAGAGCGAGTCACCCGCCGCGTCGGCGACTCCCGCCAGATCCTCTGAGAAGGCCGCCCATCTGCACAAGTGTGTGTTTGCCGAATTGGCCTCCCGTAATCTATTGCCCGATCGCCTCGTCGCATATCCTGACCATTCCGATCACAGGAGGTCTTCATGTTTTCCAAATCATGGTTCCGGGTGGGCGCCACCGCGCTGCTAAGCCTGGCCCTTTCCACTACGATTGCCGTCGCGCAAGGCAATGGCCACGGCCACGACAAACACGATCGCGACGATGACGATCGCTGGCGCGACCATAACGACCACGACCATGGCAACGCACACAACCACGGACGAGACCACGAACACTATGCCGATCGCGACGGCGACCTCCGCGGCTGGTACCACACTCACTACAGACATCTTCCACCAGGCCTCGCCAAGCGCGATCGTCTGCCTCCCGGCTTGGAGCGCCAACTCATAGTCCGCGGCACGCTTCCTCCCGGTCTGCGCGGCAGAATGCAGCCTTGCCCCCACGAGCTGGAAGTCATGCTTCCTCCGCCGCCCCCGAACCACGTGCACGTTTTTATCGGCGGCAATCTGGTCCTCTACAATCGCGCGAACTTCCAGATCGCCGACGTCTTCCATTTCGAAGTTAATTAGTCCCACCGGGTGCCCCACTCTTGTCTCGGATATTTTGCGAGATAGGGTGGGGACTGCGACCTGGCTCAGAACTCTGCTCCAGATTTCCCCTGTGTTCCTCTGTGCCCTTGTGGTGAGCGAGTCTCCCTGCGTTACACTCCCCTAAGTGTCACTTTCCGATCAACTCGGCTTCACCTTCCGCCCACCCGAGCGCCGTGTGTGGAAAGTCCGCGACCTGGTCGCCTCCGTCCGCACGCACATCGAACGCGAATACTCCGACGCCTGGGTCGAAGGCGAAATCTCCAACTTCCGTGCTCCCGAGTCCGGCCATCTCTACTTCACCCTGAAAGATGGCGACGCCCAGATCCGAGTCGTGATGTTCCGCTCGTCGGCGCGCTTGCTTCGTTTTCGTCCTGCCGACGGCCTGCAAGTCGTCGTCCGCGGCCGCGTCACGATCTACGAAGATCGCGGCGAACTGCAAATTTCCGCCGAGTACATCGAACCCAAGGGCGCTGGATCGCTGCAGCTCGCATTCGAACAGCTCAAAGCCAAGCTCGAAGCCGAAGGCCTCTTCGCCGCCGAACGCAAGAAGCCAATCCCCACGCTCCCCGCCCGCATCGGCCTGGTCACTTCTCCGCAAGGCGCCGCCTTGCGCGACATTCTCAACATCCTGCAGCGCCGACATCGATCGGTAAATGTGCTGATCTTCCCCGCCCAGGTCCAGGGCGACGCCGCTTCTTTCGAAGTCGCAGCAGGGGTTCGCTTCTTCAACCAGCAAAAGATCGTCGAGGTAATCATCGTCGCCCGCGGCGGAGGTTCCGCCGAAGATCTCGCCCCCTTCAACAACGAAGGCCTCGCCCGATCCGTAGCCGCCTCCACAATTCCTGTAATCTCCGCGGTCGGTCACGAAACCGATTTCACCATCATTGACTTCGTCGCGGACCTGCGAGCCCCCACGCCCTCGGCCGCCGCCGAACTGGTCATCCGCTCACGCCAGGAAATCGAAGACCACGCCGCCGCCTTACATGATCGCCTCATCCGCGCCATGCGTTACCGCCTCCTCATGGGACGCCAGGCACTAACCGAACTCTCGCAACACGGCGCCTTCGCTCGCATGATGGAAGTCATCCGCCAGCGCCAGCAGAAACTCGACGACCTCACCCATCGCATGGAACTGGCCGAACGCAACCTGCTCGAAAGGTTTCGCCGCCGCTGGGAAACGGTTTCCTCTGCCGTGCGCCACTACGATGTTCGCCTCGTCCTGAACGGCATGCGCAAAGAGCTCGACAGCCGCACCACGGCGCTGGTGTCTGTCATGCGCAATGTTCTGTTGCAATACCGCGTCCGCAGCGAACGGCTCGAAACCGCGCTGCAATCGTTATCCCCTGTCGCCATTCTCGATCGCGGATACGCCCTCGTCTTTGATGCCAACGGCAAGCTGCTCAAGGACGCCGACGCGGTGAAAATCGGTGATGAAATCTCCGCCCGCGTCGCCCACGGCCAAATCCACGCCGCGGTAACCAAGAAGCAGAGCTAGCGCTGCCGAATCGTTTTTGTGCGCCATGTGTGTAACTCACAACTCTAACGCTCCTGCCCGCAATTTCCGCTGCATTACAATGGAACTCCAGACTGAGGATCTGAACTCGATTGTCGCCGCTCATCCCATCCTGGCAGCAAGGCACATGGATCGCGCTCGACATCCTTCTTGTCGCGCTGCTGATCTACCAAGTGCTGGTCATGATTCGAGGCACGCGCGCCGTTCCCATGCTCGTCGGGCTCACGGTCGTCGGCGTCACTTTCTATCTCGCGCGCATCGGTGAACTGACCACATTGAACTGGGTGGTTAGCCACGTCCTACCCTACGTTGTTT
Source organism: Terriglobia bacterium (assembly GCA_963743105.1). Taxonomy (GTDB): domain Bacteria; phylum Acidobacteriota; class Terriglobia; order Terriglobales; family Acidobacteriaceae; genus Sulfotelmatobacter. Next base: position 18,771 of record CAVUOS010000039.1, on the reverse strand, counting down.
TTGCTTTGATTGTGGTGTTTCAGTCGGAGATTCGCCACGTCCTGGCCGACCTCGGACGCCGTCTGACATTTCTCAGCGCCTCATCGGCCGAGGGTGATTCCTACGACGACATCGTTCTCGCCGCGAACCTGTTCTCTCAGCACCAGACAGGCGCCCTGATCATCATCGAACGCGAAATCGGGTTGCGCACTCACGTCGAAAGCGGCGTACCTCTCGACGCTCGGGTTTCTTACGATCTCTTGGCCACCATCTTCCGTCCCAGCGCCCCATTGCACGATGGTGCGGTCATCATCCAGAAGGATCGCGTCGCCGCCGCCGCATGTTTCCTTCCGCTCTCTATGAACCCGCTACTTTCCACGCAGCTTGGCACTCGACATCGCGCCGGCATCGGCATCACCGAAGAAACCGATGCTATCGCCGTCATCTGCTCGGAAGAAACCGGAGCCATCAGCTTCGCCGTCGGCGGTAAAATCGAACGTGATCTCACCGTCGACCAACTGCGCGAGCGCCTGAGTGCCGAGCTCCGCCGCCACATTACTCCGGCCACGCTGCCCACGATTGCCGGCAATCCCGAGGATGACACTGCGTTCGACTCGCCCCTGACGGAGCCAGCGCCACAGCGCAAATCCGATTCGCATTCCACGGAGCCACTCGCGTGATCTCCTTGTTCAAACGTTACGTCGTCCACAACTTCAGCCTGAAATTCCTGTCGCTGCTGCTGGCAACCGGCCTGTGGTTCATGATCGCGCGCGATGACCAGCCGGCCGAAGTCGCTATCCGTGCACCCATCGTTTTCCAGCACGTCCCCGATCAACTTGAAATCAGCACCGAATCTATTCCCGAGGCACAGATCCGAGTGCGTGGCCCCGAGCGCATGATCCGCCAGTTGAGGACGAATGAAGTTCAGGCAGAAATCGATCTCACCGGAGTCAAGTCCGGCGAGCGCACCTTCGATCTCACTTCGCAACAGGTCCGTCACCCGCGCGATATCGAAGTGAAACAAGTCGTTCCCAGCCAGTTGCGCCTCGCCTTCGACACGCGATCCACTCGCGAGGTTGAGATCCGCCCCCGCGTCACCGGCAACTTTGCCACCGGGGAGCAGATCGTCAAGGTCGACACTGACCCATCTCGTATCACCATCACTGGACCGCGGCATCACGTCGAGAAGATTGACACTGCCACTACGGATCCCATCGACGCCACGGGTACTCTGGGCAGTGCCGTTTTCACCACCAACGTCTACGTCTCCGACCCTCTCGTACAAGTCGGACCTGCCACGTCGATTCGAGTGACGGTGGTTGTTCAAAAAGTCGGCACCGCGACCACGCACTGAAAAGGGACTCGGTCCCTCGTATATCATCTTCTGTTCCTGGCTACGAGCAAGAAGCTAGAAGCTTTCTATGACCCAGCAACGGCAACTATTCGGAACGGACGGAATCCGTGGCGTAGCGGGCGAGTTCCCGCTCTCCGCACAAAGCACCTATCTCATCGGACGTGCCCTGGGGCACGATCTCATTCGCACCACGTCCAGGGCGAAAGCCGTCATTGGGCAAGACACCCGCGAATCCAGCCGCTGGATCGCCGATCGCGTCTCCGAAGGCCTGGCCGCCGTCGGCGTCGACGTCCACAGCGCAGGCGTCCTCACTACTCCCGGAGTCGCCTACCTCGCGCGTTCGCGCGGAATGGCTGCCGGCGTGGTCATCTCTGCCTCCCACAATCCCTGGACTGACAACGGCATCAAAGTGTTTTCCGGCGACGGGTTTAAGCTCAGTGATTCCCGCGAACTCGCGATTGAAGAAGAAATCTTCGCGCTGCTCAAGAATTCCGGCGCTGCAGATGACACGGCGCTGAAGGTCCCGCGCCCTTCCCTCCCCGGCGAGATCGAACTCCGTCACGCTTATATCAAGTCGCTCGCTGCCAGTGTCACGTCCGACCTCAGCAAACTGCGGGTCCTGGTCGATTGCGCCAACGGGGCTGCCACTGCCGAAGCTCCCGAACTCTTCCGCATGCTCGGCATTCAGGCAACGTTCATCCACATCGCTCCCGATGGACGAAACATCAACGAACACTGCGGTGCCCTTCATCCGGAAACGCTAGGGAAACATGTCGCGGGATCGGCGGAGAAGTTCGACCTGGGCGTCACCTTCGACGGCGATGCCGACCGCGCCCTTTTCTGTGATGCTTCGGGGCGCGTGGTCAATGGCGATGGCGTGCTTCTCGCCGCTGCCCGTGACCTGCACGCACAGGGCAAGTTGAAGACCAACACCGTAGTCTCAACCACCATGTCGAACATGGGGCTCGAAATCGCGCTCAAAGGATCCGGCATCCGGATGCTGCGCGCCAACGTCGGCGACAAATACGTTCTCGAAGAAATGCTCAAGACGGGCGCCATCCTCGGCGGTGAGCAATCCGGCCACGTTATCTTTCTCGACGGAGACGCGACCACTGGCGACGGCCTGCTGACGGCGCTTCGCCTGATGGATATCATCGTGCGTGCGGGCAAGCCGCTGGCCGAGTTGGTGAGTGATTTGAAAGTGTTCCCGCAGAAAATTCAGAACGTCCGAGTGAAAGAAAAGGTCCCCTTCGCGAAGGTCCCTGCAGTCCAGGCCGCGATCACTTCAGCAGAAAAAGAATTAGATGGAAGCGGCAGAGTAGTAGTCCGTTACTCAGGCACAGAAGCCCTGGCAAGAGTGATGGTGGAAGCCGAATCCGAATCAAAGATGCAGTCCGTTTGTGCAGCCATCGCCGCCGAAATCCAAAAAGCGCTCGGAGCGTAGCGCGCACTTGTAGCGCTCCCGTCCCGCAAGCGCAGCGAGCGTGCCAAACTGTCGTACAACACAGATAGCCCGCTGTTGAGAAACGCGGTTATTCCAGATCCCGCCAGTTTGACCCGACGCCCATTTCCACCTGCAGCGGCACGGCGAGTTCGTGTACCTTTTCCATGTACTCGCGGACCAGCGACCGCATGATGTCGATTTCCGCTTCCGGCACCTCGAATACCAGCTCGTCGTGCACCTGCAGCGTCATTCGGGACGTCAGGCTGCGCTCGAGAATCGCCTCGTCGATGCGAATCATGGCGATCTTGATCAGATCCGCTGCCGTGCCTTGGAGCGGTGTGTTGACGGCGGTGCGCTCGGCGAAGCCGCGCTGGTTGGGGTTCTTGCTGTTGATGTCGGGAATCGGGCGCACGCGGCCAAAGAGTGTCTTCACTTTCATATCGCGGCGCGCCTCATCGAGAGTTTTATCGATGAACTTTCTGACTCCCGCGTATTTCTCAAAATAGTTTGCGATAAATTGCCTGGCCTCGGCGGTCGCGATGCCGAGTTGCTGCGAGAGACCGAAAGGCGACAGGCCATAGACGATGCCGAAGTTCACCACCTTCGCCTGGCGGCGATGGTCTGCTGTGACCATGAGGGGTGGGACATCGAAGACCTGGGAAGCAGTCAGAGTATGGATATCGTCTCCGCGGCGATACGCTTCGACCAGCAAAGGGTCGCTGGAAAAATGCGCCAGCAACCGCAATTCGATCTGCGAGTAGTCGGCTGTGAGCAGCACGTGGCCGGGTTCGGCGATGAATGCCGCGCGAATCCCGCGGCCGAGTTCTGTGCGAATGGGGATATTCTGCAGATTAGGATTCGCGGACGAAAGACGGCCAGTAGCAGTGCCCGTCTGGCCGAACGTCGTATGCAGGCGTCCGCTTGCCGGACTGATCAGCGCCGGCAGGGCGTCCACGTAGGTGGATTTCAGTTTCGTCAGCTGCCGGTAGTCGAGCACCATCCGCGCGATGGGGTGATGTTCCGCCAGTTCCTCAAGTACATCGACCGCCGTCGATATCATCCGTCCCTTGCCGTATTTCACCGGCTTGGGCAGACTCATGCGGTTGAACAGTACATCGCCGAGTTGCTTGGGCGATCCGACATTGAACTCCATGCCGGCGGCTTCGTGAATCTCTTTCTCTTTGGAAACAATTTCGCGCTCGAGTTCGGATGACATCTTCGACAGCGCGCCGGTATCGATCTTCACTCCAGCGTGCTCCATGCGGGCGAGTACCGGAACGAGTGGTAGGTCGATTTCCTCATAGAGCCTGGCGAGACCCGCCTGCTCCACTTCGACGCGCAGGGCTTCAGTCAGCCTTCCCGTGATATCGGCAGACTCGGCAAGCTGGCCTGCCAGCTTCAGGTTGAAGCGGCGCAACGCCACGTCGGCCAGGCGATGCGACGAGTACGTCGGATCGAGCAGGTAGGAGTAGAGCATCGGATCGTGCTGAACGCCGGCCACTGTAATCCCAAGGGGGCCCAGCGCATGGATCGCAGCCTTATAGTCGTGAATGGCCTTGGGCACTTCACCGTTAGCGAGAGCGGGAAGAAGTCGTTCCGAAATTTCTTCAGAAACGAGATTCACAACAATTGCCGATCCGGCTGTGGCTGAGATGGCAACGCGGTGGGGCGTGGCTTCAACCGGAGCTGTGGTCATCGCCCCGCCCATAAGCGAGAGTTGGGCATCCTGCGGTTCCTCTTCTTTTTCTTCCTCCTGTGGCTGTTCTGACCTTTCTTCCTGTTCGACCGCAACGGCGAGGACGCCTCCCGCAGGAATTGCGCTCAGCACCTTCTCAACATCGGTTGCCGACTTAGCCTCGAAATAGTGTGCCTCGCTGACTTCAACCACCGGCAGCAATTCCTTGAGCAGCGAGGTGAATTCGAGTTCAGTGAAGAGCGCTTGCAGGGCCTCGAGATCCGGCTCGCCCACCCGCATGGAATTCACGTCCAGTTCGATCGGCACATTGGTATCGATCGTGGCCATGGTTTTGCTGAACAGGACGGTGTCGCGATTGTTCAGCAACGACTCGCGGTAGGTCTTCCGCTCGACCTCAGCCGCGCGTTCCAGCGCCTGTTCGACTGTACCGAAACGCTTGATGAGTTCTACGGATCCCTTGTCGCCAATTCCCGGAGCACCAGGAATGTTATCGATCGAGTCACCACGCAGGGCCATGACATCGATAACACGCTCCGGCGGCACGCCCAGAATTTCCTCGACCTTCGCCGCATCGCAGATGAGGTTGTCCTTGGGCGGATTCAGGATGTGCACCTTGTCATTGACAAGTTGCATCATGTCCTTGTCGCTGGACACGATGTAGACCGGATGGGACGCGTCGGCAGCTTTGCGAGCCAGAGTGCCAATCACGTCATCGGCCTCGAAGCGTGTTACTCCGATCATGGGAATGCGATAGGCCTCAAGCGCCCGCCGGATATACGGTACCTGCTGCGCCAGATCTTCTGGCATGGCTTTGCGGTTAGCCTTGTATCCCTTGTACTCGACCTCGGTAAAGGTTTGCGTCTTGATATCAAACTTGCGGATGCTGGTGACGGCCTCCGCTTGCTCATCGCGGAACGTGGGCCCGGCCACGTCGAACACTGCGGCGAGATACTCGGGCGAGAAATCGTCGCGCAGCTTGCGCAGCATGTTCACGAATACATAAATGGCAGCGGTGGGCAAACCCGTCTTGGTCGACATGGGTCGTTGCCGCGCCATGGCGTGATAGGCGCGGAAGATGAACGACATCGTGTCGATCAGGTAAATACGGCCATGCGATCCGCTGGGGGGATCTGCACAGCCTTTAGAAGGAGCCGAAGTGGACGCCTTAGGAGAAGCAACTTTCTCCGCAGGAGGATCCGCCTTGGGCGTGGCGTTCGATGATTTTTTTCGCGGGGGCACCCCGCTTAGTTTAGCGCACGAACGCGGCTAGAAATCGACGCGGAAGTCTGCCTGCACGACTTTCTTCTTTTTCGTCAAGTTCAGGAACACCAGGTGATAGGTGGCAGGCTGGTTGAGCGTGGGGGGTAAACTCGCGTTTACTTCCTGGTTGTGGGTCGCGTCGGCGGTAAACAGCGCCTCGCTCGGCTTTCCGTTCAGGAAGTTGGAATACTCATGATCGTTCAAGACGTGAAACTCAACGTCGTCATCGGTATCGCTCGTGGGTTTTCCGGTAGCCGGCAGGAATGAGCGAAAGTTTCCACGCAATTGCGGAGTGGCGGCATGCGGTGGAACATGAAATGGCAAATCGACGATCACCGAAACGTGGAACTTATCATTCAAGATTGGAATGCTGGTTCCGACAACCGATCCCCCAACATGATCCGACGCGGTTGGTTTATAGGCAACAGCCCGAACCTTCTCTACCGCAACCGGTCCCTGTTTGCTCATGTAGGTCGCAAGAGGTCCGGCGAAGTTGACCCCAGGAGCGTCCTGGGGCTCGGAATAGATTGTTTCCGCTTGCCGCGCATCTTCGGTGATGGGTGCCGTCCGGATATCGAATGCGTCCGCTGTGCGGCGAAGGTGCATCCACGCATAACAGCCCATGGCAATAAGAACGAGACTGATGATCATCAAACCGAAAATAGTCCGCATAACTCTCCCGAAAAGAAGAATGTTAATGGGAATCGGCCGGAAGTGTCAGTGATCGTCGGTTTTTTGATGGTTACTTCGGTTTGCCGTATTCGGTGGTGAAATGCAGTTTGATTTCGCCACAGGTGCCTTGCTCCGGCGAATACACCACGCAAGTGTCGAACGGCCGCGAGTAAACGTGCAAACTGACAGCACGCTGGTTGAACTCGCGAGGATTCACTACGCGATGCACGGGATCGGCGGGGTCCACCGCACAGGGATGGGCGATGTTCATCTCCACGGTGTTGAGCGGTTGCAACTGGCTGCGCCCGGCCGCCAGATCCTGATGAACAAGGTGGAAGTTTTCTACGTGAAGCCGGCCGAGTGGAGCCGCCATCCAGCAGTTCTGGTCGCGATGATTGTGAACGGAACTGGCCTGGCCTACCTCCCAGCAAATGGCCATCAATTCGTAGAGTGGAGTGCGATCGATGAGATTGCGAGTGTAGTGCTGACGGTCCCAGGTGAGATAAGGTGCGAGGGACTCGGCATCGACCGGCATCTGCGCGAGCAACTGGCGCAGAGGCTCAGTGGGAAGAAACGCGGTCTCCGGCAGCACGCGCAATTCTTCGACAAGTTTCTGAAGGGAAACTGTTTTGGTGGAGGTGATCATCACTGCGTAGGGGATAAAGTATAGCGTAACGGAGTGTCCCTGCGACTACTGGTCTATAAGGGATCCCTAGACGTCCACTAACGGGCTATAGAGCGGTCGTGAAACCCATGGCATTATGGGGCCGAACACAGAGTTCGGAGATAATCAAACGCATTCCCTTTCGTCCCGCGAGCGTATATCCTATTGATAAGGCATACAGGGTCGTTTTTCTTCAGCCATCCCTCAGTTACACGTTTTTGAGCTAAGCGTCAGCGTAGATTGCACAGGGGTGCACTTTTCGTGACCGCGACATCTCCCAAACCCGTGCTTCTTTCCTCTCTTTCTCCGACCGCATCTACAGTGGTCCGCTACATCCTCGGCGTCTTGGCGGGTGTGGGCTCTCTGTTGCTCCGTGATTTCCTCAGTCCCTTCTTCGGTGACCGCAATCCTTATCACACCGCGTGGCTCGCGGTTGTATTCGCCGCCTGGTACTGTGGCCTCGGTCCCGCCATCGTAACCGTCATCATCGGCGCGGCGGGAATCTGGTACTTTTTTCTTCCTCCTGTCCATTCTTTCTTCATCAAGGACGTTCCAGAAGTTTCCGGGCTCCTTGGCTTTCTGGTTTTCTCGGCGGTGATCATTGCGTTGGGTGAGTCGACGCGCCGCAGCATCGCCAAGCAGGAAAAGGCCGAGCAAGACCTGCGCCGGGCCCAGGATGAACTCGAGCAGCGCGTGCGCGAGCGAACCGCCGACCTGCAGAAGCGGACCGCTGAAGTGATCGAGAAAGCCACGCTGCTCGATCTGGCAAACGACGCCATTTTTATTAAGACAAAGAGTTCAGGAGACGCGATCTCCTATTGGAACAAGGGAGCGGAAAGGCTTTACGGCTGGACGGCCAGCGAGGCGCTCGGCCGGAGTCCGGCGGAATTGCTGCACACTTCTTATCCCATTCCGCTGGCGGAAATCGAACAACATGAAGTCTGGGAGGGCGAACTCTCCCACTCCACACGCGACGGAAGGCGCATTATCGTCGCCAGCCGCTGGACCACATTACGCAACGAATCGAGCCAACCCATCGGCTGGATGGAGATCAACACGGACATCACTGACCGCAAGCGCGCCGAGAATGCCGCTAGAAGTCTCAGCGGACGCATCCTCAACGTGCAGGACGACGAGCGTCGCCGCATCGCGCGCGGTCTGCATGACAGCCTCGGTCAATACCTGGCGGCTCTCAAAATGCAGCTCGGGCTCATGTCGATGTCGAACGGCGATCAGTCAGCCCTGATCGCAGACGCCTCCGACATCGTCGACCACTGCATCACCGAAACTCGCACCGTATCGCACCTCCTTCATCCGCCCTTGCTCGATGAAGCCGGCTTCGGTTCCGCCGCCCGCTGGTTCGTAGAAGGCTTCGCCGAGCGCAGCGGCATCGCCGTCGACATCAGCCTGCCTCCCGACCTCGGCCGTCTGAACAGTGATGTTGAAATCGCTCTGTTTCGCGCCCTGCAGGAGGCCCTGACCAACGTCCATCGCCACTCCTCGAGCCCGAAAGCGGATATCCGCGTGGCTCTTGAGCCAAAGCAGATCCGGCTGGAAATCCAGGACTACGGACAAGGCATGCCGGCTGACACCCTGCGCCAGGTGAGCGACGGCGCTGGCAAGACTGGTGTCGGAGTCGCGGGAATGCGAGAGCGCGTTCGCGAATTGGGTGGCCACATGACCATCCAGTCGGATTCCCGGGGCACTCAGCTGGCAGTAGTCCTTCCACTCGGGCATCCGTCCGAGCTTCCCCCGAAAAACGCCGAATATCGAAACAAGATCACCGCCGCCTGATTCCGAAGGCATTCTCGCGAACCGAGGGCCACATTCGTCGCAGCGTCGTTTTCCATGCCTCGTCTCTGGTATCGTTACATCCAGCCCGATGTCTCTGCATCGCGGCTGAACTATTCCATGGAGACCCTCGGACAATCGCTCAGTTCGCTCGCATTTCTTTTACTCATCTCTGCTCTCGCGGTTTTCGTTGTCTATCGTCTCTTTCACCGGCTTCGAATCGCACCAGCCACGCCCGGCCGGCTGGAAGTTGATATCAAGGAGCTTGGAGGATTCAGCTACCGCCAATTGATCCTGATCAGCGTGCTTAGCCTGTTTGTGGAAATGCTGATGATCCGCTGGGTCTCGTCGGAGATCCGCATCTTTGCATACTTCAAGAACTTCGTCCTGGTGGCGTGCTTTCTGGGATTCGGTCTGGGCTGCTACCTCTGCCGCCGCCGCGTGCAGCTCATGGCGATGACCACGCCGCTCCTGCTGCTGACGGTCATTTTGAAGGCGCCGATCTCCCCGCTGCGACGCTCCATCTCGGCGCTACCCGCCTTGCTGGGAGCTACAGTCGAGGTCCACGTGTGGGGAGTGCCTGCCTTGCCCACGAGTTGGGCCGGCATGCTGCTCGCGCTTGCTTTCGTGGTCCCACTGTTCGCCGTGATTGCGACGGCGTTTATCCCTTTCGGGCAACTCGTCGGCTGGTATCTGGAAAACTCTCCCAACGGTGTTGCTGCTTACAGCGTGAACGTCCTGGCTAGCCTCGCCGGAATCGCTGGATTCACCTTGCTCTGCTTCCTGCATCAGCCGCCCTGGGTCTGGTTCCTGGTGGCTGGCTTGTTCGCCCTGTTGGTGTTCTGGCCAAGCCCGCCTGCTCGAGCCATACTTGCGGTCACGTTTCTCATCTGTGTTGCGTTGCTGGCGATCCCTGATCACCGCAACGCCAGCACCTACTGGTCTCCTTATCAGAAACTCTCCATCCATCCGGTCTACAACGACGGTCAGCTTGAGGCCTACTCTCTCACCACCAACGATTCGCTCTATCAGACGATCGTCAATCTCTCTCCCGAGTTCGTCGAATCTCACGCCGCCACCTTTCAGCGCCATCCCCTGAACCAGAATTCCTACAACATGCCCTACCGCTTCTATCCCGCGCCACCCTCAGTGCTGGTCCTGGGATCGGGAATGGGCAACGACGTTGCTGCTGCCCTTCGCAATGGAGCGGGACGAGTCGAGGCCATCGAAATCGATCCACTGATCCTGAAACTCGGTCGCGAACTGCACTTCGAGCACCCATACCAGTCACCCCGCGTCCACGTCACTCTCGACGACGCTCGCAGCTACATCGAAAACAGTCACGACCAGTTCGATCTGATCGTTTTCTCGTTGCTCGATTCACACACCACCACGTCGCACTTCACCAATATCCGCATCGATAACTACGTCTACACGCGCGAAGCGTTGCAGCGCGCGCGGCAGTTGCTCAAGCCCGACGGCCTCTTCATCGTGAAATTTCAGGTTGATAATCCCTGGATCGCCGGCCGCCTGTTCAAACTGTTGCACGACACTTTCGGTCAGGATCCGATCCAGTTCCAGACGGACATTGGGGGCTATGACAGTTCCGGCAGATTTTTCGTCTCCGGATCACCCGAGCGGCTCGCTAAAGCTACGGCCGATCCGGCGCTCGCTGCCTATCTCGCATCTCACGGCAATATGCCGATGGAATCCGCACGCGTCACCACTGACGATTGGCCCTACTTCTATCAGCATGAGCCCGGGCTCCCGATCATCGTAATTCTGGTTTCGATCGCGGTGCTGGTGGTCTTTGGTTGGTTCCTTCGGCAAACAAGCGGGGAAGGCGCCCAGCTGGATTTCCATTTCATGTTGCTGGGCGCGGGATTCATGCTGCTCGAAGCCCAGATCGTCAGCAAGATGGCCCTCCTGTTCGGCACCACGTGGGTGGTGAACGCCGTCGTCATCTCTGGACTGCTGTGCCTGATTGTTGGAGCCAATATGGTATACGGCGCGGTCCCGCGAATCCCGCTCGGAGCGGCCTATACGGGCCTTTTCCTAAGCCTCGCGGTGATGTACGTCGTTCCTATGCAGAAGCTGTTCTTCGAGTCATGGTCCCTGCGCGCGATCGTTGCCACATTAGCTCTCTGCACGCCGGTGTTCTTCGCCGGGATCATTTTCGTTTCCAGCTTCGCTCGCGCCGGCTTCCGCGGCAGTGCCTTAGGCTCGAACCTGTTCGGATCCTTAATCGGAGGCCTTCTGGAGTCCGCCTCACTCTGGTTCGGCCTGAAGTCGCTCACGATCCTCGCGGCGATCCTCTACCTAGGCTCCGCGATCTTCCTGAGCCGCGTGGCTGCTGCAGAGCGCAAGGGTTCGGTCTCACCGGAAGCAGTTCCAACTCCGTAGCCCCGGGCGCCCCCGTCGGCTGTCGGGGCGGCGTCTCGCCGCCCCACTCTGTCCACGTCCAAACAGTCGACCCTTCCTCCAAGTGCTATCCTGACCTCATCGCGGCATGAAGGTTCTCTACGAAAATCTTCCCGAGTTAGAAATCGGCGGGCGCAGGCTTGTCGGCCGCGTCCTGTTCGGCTTGCTGATCTTGATTGCCATCCTGGTCGGCGCAACCGGAGGCCTGCTGCTCGTCTACACCACCGACTTGCCGCAGGTGGACGCCCTCGAAGCCTACCGTCCCAGCTCCATCACCGAACTCTACGACGATCACGGAAAGGTTATCGGTTCATTCGCGCTGCAGCGGCGCGTGGTTGTCGGCTATGACGATTTCCCGCCGGTCCTCCGCGACGCACTGGTCTCGATCGAAGACAAGGATTTCTACCGGCACTCCGGCATCAATTTCTGGCGCATCGTTGGCGCTGCTTACCGCGATATCGAATCGGGCGGCAAAGTTCAGGGCGCGTCCACGCTGACTATGCAACTCGCGCGCAACCTTTTCCTTTCGCCCGACCGCCGCTGGCAACGTAAGGTGCAAGAGGCGATGCTCGCCATTCAGATCGAGCGCCGCTTCACCAAGTCGCAGATTTTCGCTCTCTACGCCAACCAGATTGCGCTGGGACATGGAGTGTTCGGGTTTGAAGCTGCGTCGGAGTTTTACTTCAGCAAGCCCGCGAAGCAATTAACTCTGACTGAGGCGACGCTTCTGGCGGGCCTTCCCAAGGGACCTAGCTACTATTCGCCGATTAACCATCCCGATCGCGCCCAGAAGCGCCGCAACCTGGTCATCAATGCCATGCTCGAAGATGGCAAGATCACCGCAGCACAAGCCAACGACGCTCGTTCCGCTCCGCTCACTCTGCGCCTGGCGCACGATCCGAACTCGCTTGCTCCCTATTTTGTCGAAGAAATCCGCCGCTACCTTGAAAGCAAGTTCGGCACCGATCAGGTCCACGAAGGTGGATTGAAGGTTTATACCTCGCTCGACGTGGAACTCCAGAAGGCTGCCAATCAGGCGGCGCTCGACGGCCTTGCCGCCTACGAGCGCCGTCACGGCTGGAAGGGACGTCTCGAAAATGTTGTCGCCGAGGGAGAGGTTCTCGAAAAGTATTCGCATTCCGACTGGGACGACGAGCCCGAGGTCAATGGATACGTCCACGCGCTTGTGACCTCAGCAGGCCCGGGAATCGCCACGTTGAAGTTCGGCCGCTATACCGCGGCGCTGGGACAGGCCGATGTCGCGTGGACCAAGCACAAGCTCCCCGACATCCTGAAGACTGGCGATATCTGTTACGTCAAGATTCTTTCGTTGGGCGCGAACGGCGCTGCGAAAGTCGGCCTCGAGCAGGATTCGGGCGCGCAAGCGGCCCTGATTGCGATCGACAACGCCACCGGCGGGATCAAAGCCATGTTCGGTGGACGCGACTTCAATACCTCGAAATTTGATCGCGCCACGCAGGCTCTCCGCCAGGTGGGTTCATCGTTCAAGCCGTATGTCTACACGACGGTGATCGACGGCGGGGCGAGCCCCGACGACACGATCCTGGACGAGCCTGTCAGCTTCGAAACTCAGTCTGGGCCCTACACTCCGCACAATTACGACGAAAAATTCGAGGGCATCATCACGCTTCGCCGCGCACTGGCTCAGTCCCGCAACATCCCCGCCCTTAAACTCGCGAACAAGGTCGGCATCAAGAGCGTGATCGATTACGCCGAACGCTTCGGCGTAACTTCGAAGCTGCCGCCCTACCTGCCCGTTGCCCTCGGATCGGCGGAAATCACGCTGCTGGAGCAGGCTTCCGCCTACAGCGTCTTTCCTAACGATGGAGTCCGCGTCAGCCCGCGCTACATCACACGGGTTACCGACTACGAAGGCCGCGTGCTGGAAGAAGACTTCCCCGAAGTCAAAGACGTAATCAGCCAACGCACCGCCCGCATCATGACCTCGATGCTGCGCGAGGTCGTGCTGCACGGCACCGGTATCGCGGCGGCGAGGTTGCCGTTTCCAGTGGCAGGCAAGACTGGCACGACCAACGATTTCACCGATGCGTGGTTCGTGGGATTCACGCCAACCATGACCTGTGGCGTCTGGGTCGGCTTCGACGAAAAGAGGTCGCTCGGCGCAAAAGAAACCGGCGCCCACGCGGCTCTACCCATCTGGTCGAACTTCATGACCGTGGCCATGAATGGCAAAGAAGTGGGCGACTTCCAGCCCTCGCCAATCGCATCGCACGCAGCACAAAAAGTCGATACGCCGGATACGGCGCCAGCCACAGAAGAATCACATTAAAGCTTGGCTAGGGACGATGCCTTTTATCGTCTCCCTTCACTCACCCGGAGGCGCAATTGAAGACAACCCGCACATTACTCGCGACGACGTGCTTCTGCCTCTCGCTCTTCGCGGCGGCTCAAACTGCAAACGACAACTCCAAGTCCGCCATCGAGCACGTCCTTCTGACCCAGCAGGACGCATGGAATCGTCACGACCTCGACGCCTTCATGACTGGCTACTGGAATTCGCCCGATCTTACGTTCTTCTCGGGCGCGAAAGAATCCAAAGGATGGCAGGCCACGCTTGACCGGTATCGCACCACGTACGCGAGCCCGGGCCACGAAATGGGAAAGCTGGATTTTTCAGATTTGCGCGTAGAGGTGCTCGGATCGGACGCCGCATTCGTCCGCGGCGTCTGGCAATTAACTATGTCTGACGGCAAGAGCCCGCACGGCCGCTTCACGCTGATCTTCCGCAAATTCCCCGATGGATGGAAGATCATCCACGATCACACGTCAGCGGCCGAATGAATGTCAAACAGGAGATTGTGTAGGGACGGACGCCTTCGTCCGTCCCGCTGGCGAAGCCCGCGTAAAGCTGCTCCGAGCCGTTTCTCTGAGATAACAAACTGCTCGAAAGTGGAAGAAGGGCGCTTCAAATGCTTTTCACTCTGACCTGCACTCGCGTCCCTTCGGGCAAGCTGCCTGTCGTAAGCTCAATCTTGCCCGCGCGTACGACTCCTTCAAGCTCTTGTGGTGGAATGGCTTGAGCCAACGCCTGCGCGGGCCGAGGACTCCGCCCCGTCCCGCGATCCATTGCTTCATTCGCCAGACCGGTCCGCATCCTGATTGTGCTCGCGCAGCGCGTGCCCGATCGAAAACCAGTCCAGTTGCCTGATCAGTTCCTTCGCACGCGCATGCAGATCCTGCAGCGTCGGATTCTTGACCTTGTAAATGCCTTTGATCTGCCGGACCAGCAACTCCGAGTCACTGACCACCTTCAGTGCCTTCGGCCCATGCTTCAGCGCATATTCCAAAGCCGCAATCAGTCCCTGATACTCGGCGAAATTGTTGGTCTGGTGCCCGAGGTACTCGCTAAGCGCGGCGACTTTGCCCCCGGACTCGTCTTTAATAACCACGCCGTACCCGGCTGGTCCCGGGTTCCCGCGCGCCCCTCCGTCGCTATGAGCGATGAGATATTGCGCAGGTGGATTGTCGTGAGGTTCAAAAAGGGGGCGGGAGCGCGGCGCTGGCATGATGAGAGTCTAATTCCTCTGTGTTCCTCTGTTTCCCCTGTGCCCTCTGTGGTGAAAATGATTTTCGAAGTCGAAGCAATTACCGGCCCGCCGCCAGCCGCGTGGCCAGCCGAGTCGGCAGCTTCGCTGCAAAAATTCGGTCTTGCGCGCCCTTGAGATTGTAAGGTGTGCGGTGGAAATGAACTGTCTGCGCTTCGCTGTCATACAGGGCGAACGCCGCTCGCCAGTCTCCATCGCGTGGCTGCCCGACCGACCCCGGATTGATCAGATAACGGGCGTTCGTCTTCAGGTGCAGCGCCACAGACTCCGCCTGTCCTACAGTCCGATATTCCGGACGAAACCCGTCGGCCGACGACCCGTTGGCGAAAAATCCTCCCTGTAGATGCGTGTGTCCGAAAAATGTAAGCGGCATGGTAAGCGTGATCAGCGGAGCCAGCGCGTCTCCCAGTGAGACAACGTATTCGTCCTCATCGTTGGGCGAGCCATGAACTAACTGGATGTCGGGAAAATCCGGCAAGGAGACCGGACCGTGCGGTAGTTCTCGCAGCCACTGCAGGTTCTCGGGCGTGAGTGCGTCGCGCGTCCAGATCGCCGCAGCCGCGGCCATGGGATTGAAATCGTGCAGGTCCATCAATCCGGTTGCGGCTTTGTCGTGATTCCCGCGCACGAATGTTTTGCCCAGTTCGCGCGAGCGGGTCGCCACCTCATTCGGACTAGCCCCGTAGCCCACGATGTCGCCAAGGTTCACGATCGTGTCGAATGAGGGAGCTGCCGCAAGCGAGGCGTCGAGAGCTTCCAGATTGGCATGAATGTCGCTGAGCAGCAGTATGCGCACGGATCACCGGACAAGTTGCCGATTATAGACTGTATGGAGAATCTGCGGGGAAAGCCGCCTCAACTGCGAGAAAGGCTCACTGCCTCCGGTCAGAATTCACCACCGGGCAGCGCGCCCAGTGCCCCGGCGCGACTTCGATTAGTGCAGGCATTTCCGCCGCACAAGCCGCGATCCGGTATTCGCACCTGGGTTCAAACGCGCATCCCGGAGGCAGGGCATGCAGAGCCGGAACGGTACCCTCGATCGTCTCGAGGGGACGATTGCGATCCGTCCTGAGGTCTGGCACGGCATGAAGCAGCCCACGCGTATACGGATGTGCGGGAGACTGAAAGATGTCGCGCTTCGAACCGAGCTCCACCAGGCAGCCTGAGTACATCACCGCTACGCGATCGGCTACCTGAGAGACCACCGCCAGATCATGCGAGATGAAGAGCATCGCCAGCCCGAACTTGCTGCGCAGTCCTGCGAGCAATGCAAGAATCTGCGCCTGAATCGTCACGTCAAGCGCTGTGGTCGGTTCGTCTGCGATCAGCAACTGCGGCCGGTTGACGATCGCCATGGCAATCATGACGCGCTGGCGCATTCCTCCGGAAAGCTGGTGCGGATAGTCCCGCGCTCGTCGTGCGGCGTCGGGGATGGCAACATCGTTCATCGCGTCGACGGCGCGCTTCCATGACTCTTTCTTTGAAACCGCCTTGTGCGCTCGGACCGCTTCCGCAATTTGATCGCCCACGCGCATTACAGGATTGAGCGCAGTCATCGGCTCCTGGAAGATCATCGCGATACGCGATCCTCTCAATTGACGCATCGCCTCATCGTCGAGGCCCGGCAGGTCGCGCGATCCGGTTCCATTCGCGCTGAAGACAATCTCGCCCGAAATGTGCGCCTGCGGCGGCAGCAGACGCATGATGGCAAGCGACGTAACCGATTTTCCCGAGCCGGACTCGCCGACCAGTCCGAGAACCTCGCCGGGTGCAATCGAAAAACTTAGGTCTCGCACCGCTGGAAGGCTTAGAGGAGTTGTGGAGACAGCCGCCATCGGCTGTCCGGCCGCGCGAGCGGCCGCGTCTTTCCCCTGCACTGCGAATTCAATGTTGAGATGGCGGATGTCGAGCAGAGAAGGCACGTTCTTCATGGTAGCAGGCGAAAACCTGTCGCCCTTCGGGCGACGGACAGCCGAGGGCGGCTGTCCCCACATAAACCTATCCCCACATGAACTGGCTTCGCCGCGCCTACTGTCCCAAGATCAGCGGTAGTCCGTTCTTGTTGTTGCCGATTACGACCACCTTGGAGTTAGGGCTCTTCGCCAGATTCTCCGTGGCTTCGATTCCTTTCCACTCCAGCAGCGACGGAGTGATGCCCTGCGCTACGATCTGCTGAAAGTCGCGCACGCCGGCCGCCTCGATGCGCTTGCGCTGCGCTTCCTGTGTTTCTTTTTGCAGGCGGAAATTCATGGCCAGGGCTTCCTGCTCGGCCTGCTGCTTGGCCTCGATGGACGCTTTCAGCGTCGCCGGCAGCTGGATGTCGCGCAAGAGAACGTTCTCCACGGTCAGGCCGCGTTTGGTCAGTTGTTCGTTGACCTGTTCGAAGATCTGTTTTCCCACCATTTCGCGCTCGCCGGTGTAAAGAGCGTTGGCGCTGTGCGAGGCGGTAGCTTCGCGGATGGCGGAGCGCAGCGTCGGCTCGACCACGACGCTCTCATATTCGGCCCCGATCTTCTGGAAGACCTCAGCGGCGCGGTCGGGGGTGAGGTGATAGATGAGCGAGGTGTCGAGGCTCATCATCAGCCCTTCACTCGAGGGGACGCTGGCCGATTCCTTGAGAGTCTGCGTCTGGATCGACATTTCGTTGTTGGTCTTCAGCGGATTGATCAGATGGATGCCTTCGCCCAGAGTCTCGTTGGTAACTCTGCCAAAGAGCGTGAGCACACCCACGTGCCCCGTGCCCACGCGCGTCACCGAACTGAACAGCAGAATAACCAGAACGAAAGCGATGATTCCGAAGCCGATCAGGCGGAGAATACCGCCGCCGGGTCCGCCCGCGTCGATGACTCGGGTCTTGGCTGGATCGAAAATCGTCATGGAATATCTCCCCTGAGAGATTCTAGGGCGCGCGGTGAGGGCAGATAAGTGGCTTGCGTGGCTCAGGAGGAGGGCTCTCTCAACTCTGCAGTCTGCGGTCGACGGAACTACTCTTGTGTCGTTAGTTCCGTCGGTGATGGTTTTGTGGGGTTTTGAGCGCTATGGCCTGATTACGGCAGTTACCTTCCAGAAGCGACGAACCCCGATCAAGATATAGCTTGGCGTACATGCTACGCCCTCGCTAAACGTCGGGACGAGAAGGACGGAAGGTGATCGAGAATCAGGGCACGGTGAGACGGCGCACCCTTGGTGGGTGGATCTGTGTCTAGTTATTGTCGGGGTGGGTTGCGACTGGTATTTCGCATTCAAGTGGTTTTCTGGGAGATACTCTTATGGCTCAGAGCCCGTTCTTCGCGGGATGGTTCTGACTGTGGCGTGTTGCGCTTGTATTGCGGTTCTTCCAGTTTGTGTCGGCAAACTCAAACCGCGAGAAGCTTTTCAAGTATTCTTTGCGGCCTCCTACTTTCTTTTTGGGTGGATGCTCATCGACCAGCCGAGATAGGCGCGGTCGTACAGTAGCGGACAGAACTATCGAAATACTGCATGACAAACATCGCCCGACTCAGATTGGTGACGTAATATCTCTATTACACTCATCATCCGAACGGACTAATCTGAACTGGTGAGTAGGCCGGCGGAGTTGCACCACCGGCCTCTCGCAGAACCGAGCGTGAAGCTCTCGCCTCACTCGGCTCCCATCAGGCAAACACGCCAGTCATCCCGATCTGCCAATGTACAAAGAGATCCACGCATTCCCTCGCAAGCCGTTGCAAGAACTGACTCACTTGGAGTTTGTGACGTTTAAAGCGCTTGAACTTACGCAGCGCCCATGCCATAAGCGTCTGATTGACGTATTGCAGCACGGGATACAGCGCCGAGTGGGCATAGCGCCCATAGTA
The DNA here is from genome assembly GCA_963743105.1 of Terriglobia bacterium. Lineage (GTDB taxonomy): Bacteria > Acidobacteriota > Terriglobia > Terriglobales > Acidobacteriaceae > Sulfotelmatobacter. The sequence goes on along the minus strand of CAVUOS010000039.1, from coordinate 67 downwards.
CGCAATCCATCCCCGGAGGAGAGGATTGATCTGCCGGGCGATGTCCTGCAAGGACAGCTGGGTTTGA
>CAVUOS010000038.1:0-63334 GCA_963743105.1 Terriglobia bacterium | reverse complement strand
AGTGCGCAAAGGTTGGCTTAGGGTGTCTTCGACAATCCTTGGGGTGGTGAGCCTTGCCGCCGCAATAATCTTGTTCATTCTTTTATGGCAGTCGCGACATCTTCCGTTTGAGCCAGACATCGGCAACGTGCTCGCAAAGCACGATATGAGTGCCGACACGCTTTCCACTTCCCATATGCTCGATCTGAGCTATGAGTCCTTTGCAGCGCTAAGACTGCCGGCTGCGGTCGCAGCCGTGACATTGATAGTGATGCCAGGTTTTTCCTTCTTGCTCAGAATTAATCGTCGGCACTATGCCGCCACCTGGGTGACGGCTCTGGGTATGACGCTGTTCCTCGTGGCTGCGCACATTGCTCTGGGAAGATTCGGGCCGTATCTCTCGTCGAGAGACCTTGCGCAGAAGATCGCTGCTCAAGAACGACCGAGAGATTGCGTGATGATCTATGGCGATCAGGCATTCGGCTCATCGCTGTTGTTCTATCTGCACACGCCTATAAAGCTGGTCGAGGGACGGACCACGTCGATGTGGTTCGGCTCGACCTTCGCTGATGCTCCTCAGATCTATCTCACCAATGCTGATTTGCAACGGGATTGGAGCGGGAACAGCCGGATATTTCTTTTCGTGCCGGCTCACCTGAAGGCCAAGGTCGATGCTCTCCTGCCGAACCGGATCGTCGTCGCAGAGCAGTCGGAAAAGGTTGTGTATAGCAACAGGCCGTAGCGGATAGATCGGGTAGAGCTAAACATTGTGTAGGGAGCTGACAACCAAACTGAGTCTGAAACTCTGCTCGCTCAGGACTCGGGACAATTAACGGAATCGGCCTAGGTTCCGTCATCCGTGGCCGCGACTGTGTTCTTGGCAGGCTCAGCCTCAATGGTTACGTCGACTTCGGCTCCCGGCTTCAGCTTTACTTTTTCGCCTTTGTCGTCGATCAGTCGATTGGGCACGCGGATCTCTTTATACAAGTGATCCGCCCCCTCCACCGAAATCTGCGCCTTTTCAGGTTCTCCGCTTTCTGGGTGAGGACGGATAACCTTTTCGACCCTACCCGGAAGTATAGTCACTGCTTTTGCTTTGCTCTTTGACACTCAGCCCTCCGCTGGGAGACCCGCGATGCGAGTAAGGATCTGGGAACCATATTCAGACGAGTGAATTACCTAAAGGTCTCCCAATTCCGTTGTAGCCGCCATAGGTAGAACCCTGTAGGGCTGTAAAATTTTTCGCTGTTCGGAAGGGCCAGTTGCCACGCCCAGCCTCCCGGACCGCATGCGGCTCGAGGTCCAGGCCAAGTTTTAAGGCTGATTCGTGCGGGCAACGGGAATTCAATAATAAAACCTGATAGGGACGATAAATAGTTTCGATTTCCGGGAAGGGATGGCGGACGTTACAGTGAGGCGTCGTCGAATGAGTGTGCAACAACGCGACTCCGGTCCACGGGAGTACATTCCTACAGTGTCCATGCGAGAAAAGCTGATCGCCGCCGCGGTGACGGCTGTCTTGATTCTGATCTTCGCGCAAGTAGTCTGCGCACAAACCGGTGGAGTTAATCCAAGCCCGTCGACCGATACCACTGCGCGGCTGGCCAAACTCGAGCAACAGACCGCTGAAGCCAAGAGTTCCGCCGACAATGCCTGGATGCTGACCAGCTCAGCGTTGGTTCTCCTGATGACTGGTCCGGGATTGGCCCTGTTTTACAGCGGCCTCGTGCGCAAAAAGAACGTGCTCGGCACGATGATGCAGAGCTTCGCTTTGATGGCGGTGATTACGATCTTATGGGGCCTGTTCAGCTATAGCCTGTCTTTTGGACCCGGCAACAGCGTTATCGGAGGCTTTCAGAACCTCTTCCTGAAAGGTGTGGGATCTGCGCCCGACGCCGATTACGCCGCCACGATCCCGGCGCAAACTTTCATGGTGTATCAGTTGATGTTCGCCATCATCACACCGGGCTTGATAGCAGGCGCATTCGCTGAGCGCATGAAGTTCAGCGCGATGATCGTGTTCATGATCTTGTGGTCCATCATCGTGTATGACCCAATGGCGCATATGGTTTGGGGGAAGGGAGGCCTCCTGAATGCCGCGCTGGGCGGACGTTTCCCGACCCTGGATTTTGCCGGCGGCACTGTAGTTCACATTACATCGGGAGTCTCGGCGCTGGTCTGTGCCTTGTACCTCGGCAAGCGGTTGGGATACCCCAAGCAATCTATGCCACCGCACAGCGTGGTGCTCAGTTTTATCGGCGCGTGCCTGCTATGGGTGGGATGGTTTGGTTTCAATGCCGGCAGTGCGCTGGCAGCTGGCAGTCTGGCCACGAGCGCATTCGTAGCGACTCATTTCGCGGCAGCGGCGGCGGCCGTGGGATGGGCGGCGGCAGAATGGATCCGCAACGGCAAGCCTAGTGTGCTTGGTGGAATTTCGGGTTCGGTGGCAGGGCTCGTGGCCATCACACCTGCGTCTGGATTCGTGAAGCCTATGCCCGCGCTGCTCATCGGTCTCATCGCCGGCGTTTTCTGCTACTGGATGGTAGCCACGGTCAAGGCGAGATTCGGCTACGACGATTCGCTTGACGCTTTCGGTGTGCACGGCGCTGGTGGAACGTTGGGAGCGCTCTTGACGGGCGTTTTCGCGGTCAGTGCCGTAAACCCGATCTTCAAAGATCCGCAGTCGGGGAATGTTCTCGCATCTGGTCTGCTGGATGGAAATGCGCACCAGTTGCTGAACCAATTGGTTGGTGTCGCTATCGCGTGGGGGCTCGCCATTGTCGGGACGCTCGCGATCCTGAAATTGGTGGATTTGACCATTGGCTTACGAGTTTCCGAAGAGGACGAACTGCAAGGCCTGGATCTCTCCCAACACGGAGAAGAAGGGTACTATTGGGAAACTCCTGCTTGAGGGTTTTGGCAGGGTCGCGCGACCCTGAACTCAAGGCGGCGAGTAGATTTGAAAACAGGACTTGCAAATATCATGACAAAGGTAGAAGCGGTCATTCAAAACTCAAGACTGGACGCAGTCAAAAGTGCGTTGCAGGAAATTGGTGTCGAAGGTATGACCGTGCTTGAAGTGCGCGGCCATGGGCGCCAAAAGGGACATACAGAGGTCTACCGTGGTCGCGAGTACAGCGTTGATCTCATCCCCAAGACCAAACTCGAGATGGTCCTGGCTGACGCCCTGGTCGAGAAGGCGGTGCAGGCCATTCTCGGAGCGGCACGCACCGGTAAAATTGGAGATGGCAAGATCTTTCTGTCGCGCGTCGATGAGGCCATCCGCATACGCAATGACGAGCGCGGGGAAGGGGCCCTGTAGATTTCGCGTCCGCCTGGGCAGTAAAAGGAATCTTGCCGGGACGAGATTTAAAGGCAATCCACCCGGCGGCGGGCGCTGCGGGGTGAATCTTTCATGGTGGCGGCGTCCTCATTGATCGGTGAACTCCAGAGTTCTATCAGCGACGAATCAGCACGCATCCAGCGGGAGTTTGAGGCCTCTGGAGATGGCCGCGCCTGCGTGGCCCAGCGCACACACATGGTGGAAGACATTCTCGCCAGACTGTGGCGCGATATTGTTTCCTCCGACGAATCTCGCCCCGGGAATTTCACTCTCGTTGCAACCGGAGGTTTTGGACGGGGCTGGCTGTTTCCTTTTTCCGATATAGATCTCCTGTTTCTCTTCAATGATCGGGATGCGGAGCAGGCATTCAAAGATCTGGTCCGGCGCTTCTCGCAGGAGTTGTGGGACCTTAAGCTGAAGTTAAGCCCGGCTTCGCGTACGCTGTCCGAATGCGAGCGCTACGATCCCAACAACACTGAATTCACTATCTCCCTGCTCGATTGCCGCTACCTGGCGGGAGATCGCGACCTGTTCCGGAAACTTCACGACAAAGTGATTCCCAAGCTAGCCATGAAGGAGTCTAAGGTTCTGCTGCAGGGCCTGGCTGAAGTGACGCGCGAACGCCACACGAAGCATGGGATGACTCTCTACCACCTCGAGCCGAATCTCAAAGAAGCTCCAGGTGGGCTGCGCGACTGCAACGTCGCCAACTGGCTCGCTCTGATTTCTGCCATGGATAAGCTGCATGACTGGCCTGAAGCGAGTTCGCTGCGTCCGCCGATTCGCAAACAGCTCGATGCAGCTCTCGATTTCTTGATGTCCGCGCGATGCTTTCTTCACTTCCGCCACGGGCGGGATGACAACACGCTGAGCTGGGAAGCGCAAGATGCGGCGGCCGAACGCAAAATCGGAGCGCGGGATGCCGAGGAACTGTCGGCGGCTGACTGGATGCGAATCTACTTCGGCCACGCCCGCGCCGTGCAGCGCACTGTAACGCAGCTGTTAGAAGAGATTCCTGAAGCCTGGTCGGCACTTTATCGGCAGGTGCAGAGCTGGCGGTCCCGGCTTACTACGGCTGATTTCTCTGTCGTCGACGGGCTTATCTTCCTGCAACAACCATCGGCCCTGCAGGATCCCGAGGTGCTGCTGCGGTTGTTTCATTTTATGGCGCACCACGGATTGAAACTGAGCGCGACCACGGAGTACCGCATCGAACAAGCCCTTCCAGCGCTCGCCGCGACACCGCCCCGGGGCGCGGAACTCTGGCTGTATCTGCAGGAGACACTGTTGCAGCCCAATGCCGCCGATGCTCTGCGAGCGATGCACTCGCTGCGGCTGCTCACCCTGCTGCTGCCTGAGTTAAAGTTGATCGATTCGCTGGTCGTGCGCGATTTTTATCATCGCTTCACTGTTGATGAACATTCATTTCTCGCGATTGAGTCCCTGCATCGGCTGAAGACGTCGCAGTCGGAATGGGATAAGCGCTACGCGGGGTTGTTGGGTGAGCTCGAGAACCCAGAACTGCTCTTCCTTGCTCTCTTGCTGCACGACACAGGAAAAGGAATGCCGAACGGCAATCATGTCCAAGCGAGTTTGGACATCGCTCATCGGGCAATGGACCGGCTTGATGTTGACCCGAAAGAACGGGCTGAAGTGTTGTTTCTCATAGCAAGTCATCTGGAATTGTCGGCGACGCTACGGCGTGACATCTTTGATCCTGGAACAGTTGCTGCCTTCGCGGAGAAGATGGGAACCCCAGAGCGCTTGAAGATGCTTGCCCTGCTCACGTACGCGGATATCAAGGCGGTGAATCCTGAGGCCTTGACTCCCTGGAAAGCGGAGAACGTCTGGCAACTCTACATGGCCGCGGATAATTATCTAAACCGCAGCGCCGACCAGCGGGTACACACTGAGGTCAATGACGAAAAGCTGGCGCGATTGCGCTCGCTCGCGCCCGTTACAGGCAGCAAATTCAAGGCATTCCTGGAAGGATTTCCGCAAAGATACCTCCTCGTGCATACGGCGGAAGAAGTGATGCGCCACATGCAAATGGCTGAGGATCTCGGAAATGATCCGGTGCTAGTGGATCTCAAACGTGGCCGGCACTGGTACGATCTGACGCTCGTGACGAAGGACCGCCCGTTCCTCTTCGCCACTCTTTCTGGTGTCCTGGCAGCCTGGGGAATGAATATCGTTAAGGCCAACGCATTCTCGAATGCGGCCGGAGTCGTCGTCGACACTTTTCACTTCACTGATCGATTCAGAACACTGGAGCTGAATTTGTCGGAGTGGGCGCGATTCAAGAACAGTGTCGTTAGCGTGATGCTGGGTGAGGCTGATCTCGAAAGAATGCTGAAGGACCGGCAGCGGTCTGAGAAAGGCGTCATCGCCAAAGTGAAAGTGGAGACGAAGATTGAATTCGATAATTCGTCTTCTGCGACGACAACGCTCGTTCAAGTGATCGCCCAAGACCGACCGCGACTGCTGCACCGGATCGCCTCCTGCTTGTCCGAACAGAAGTGCAATATTGAGATCGCCCTAATCGATACTGAGGGACAGATGGCGATCGACACGTTTTATCTGACTTCAGGCGGAAAGAAGCTTAAACCGGAGCACCAGAAGCAAGTGGAAAAGGCGTTGCTAGGCGAGTTGAAGGGCGAATAGGGAACGATAAATAGGGATATGGCCCACACGCCGCATCCCCGTTTTCCATCGATCCCTAGCGGGCTATTTCGCCGAGAACTTAAACACCGTTGTCTGGTGGAACTTTTCTCCCGGCTTCAGGATCGTGCTCGGGAAATCAGGATGGTTCGGTGAGTCCGGATAGTGCTGCGTCTCCAGACAGAGTCCATAGCGGTGCTTGTACACGTGCCCTTCCTTGCCCGTGACCGAGCCGTCAAGAAAGTTGCCTGTATAGAACTGAACCGCCGGTTGAGTGGTTGAAACCTCGAGTACACGCCCCGTTGTCGGTTCGTAGACACGCGCAGCCAAACTAAGCCCAGCCCCTTTGCGGTTCAGAACGAAGTTGTGATCGTAGCCATGCCCGAGGACCATCTGCTCATAGGGATCTTCGATGCGGGCGCCAATTTTGGTCGACGTGGTGAAGTCGAACGGTGTCCCTTTCACCGCGCGGAGTTCGCCAGTCGGAATCAGGTTCTTGTCCACCGGAGTAAATTTATCGGCGTTGATCATGATTTCATGATCCAGAATGTCGCCGTTCCCTGCGCCCTTCAGATTGAAATAGCTGTGCTGGCTCACGTTGATCGGAGTTGCCTTGTCCGCTGTGGCCTCGTAGTCGATGACGAGTTCGTCTGAGTCCATCAGAGTATAAGTAACTTTGACTTTAAGATTGCCCGGGAATCCTTCCTCGCCATCTTTGCTCAGGTAGGCGAAAGCGACGCTGTTCTTCGCTTTGAGTGGTTCGCCGTCCCAGAGGACCTTGTCAAAGGTACGAGTCAGGCCGCCATGTAGAGTATTGGGGCCATCATTCTTCGGCAGCGCATATGCCTTTCCATCGAGAGTGAACGTGCCGTTGGCAATGCGGTTGGCATAGCGGCCGACAATCGCGCCTAGGTAGGGCGGGTTCGGCATGTAGTCTTCGGCCTTGTCGTGGCCGAGGACGATGTCGGCAAGTTGCCCTTTGCGGTCGGGTACGCGAAGCGACACGATGATTCCCCCATAATTCATGGCGCGCACTTCAACACCGTGAGCGTTGGTAAGCGTGTACAAAGTGATGGGCCTCCCGTCCCGGGTGCCGAAGTCTTGTTGTTGGACTCCGGATTTCTGTTTCGAAGAAGTTTGTGCGATAAGCAATCCGCCGATGGCGGCGATGAAAACAAGAGCGTATGCAGGAATCAGGCGTCTTGGGATCATGGCGAAGAGTGTACTACGGGGAGTCCTGTTTGTGATGTGCGCGAACACTATGCCGTTATGAGGGCGCATTCGATTTGGCCCGTGTAGGCTTTGCGACCCTCAAAGAGCGGGCCCATGATTGAGAAGCGTTCAGCGTGTCGAGCTGCGCTCGACGGACAGCCGAAGGCGGCTGTCCCCACATAAACCCTTCGGCGTTCCGGGCATCTGGCTGATCACGGCTGCTTTATGGGACGATTCCGGAGTCTGAGAAGGCCGTAGACGATCGGGCCCACCGCCATCGCGATGGCGCCGCCGATGATGGCAAAGCGATTGCCTCCAAGCAGCGCCACAATTGCCATCAAGACGGGCGCGGCGACCACGTAGAACATTCCTAAGGCGCCGCCTGGAACTACGAACGAGCGCGGCAAGTCGGGCCTGCTGCGCCGCAGTTTCCACGCGGAGAGCACTGTCAGCACGGTGGTTGCCGAGCGCAGCCAGATATAGACCGAGATGAGCTGACCCAGGCTTTTCCACGCAAGCAGTGCATAGATGACAGCGGAGGCTACGATTGCTAGCCACGGTGTCCGGTAGCGGGTATGCGTTCGCGTCAGGACTTCGGGTAGGTATCCATCTTCAGCCATGGCGAATGGCATGCGGGTCGTGGTGAGGATCGTACTGTTCAAAAGAGCGACGCTGCCGATCATGGCGGCGAGTGCCATCCAGGAGCCAAGTCTCGGACCTCCTATGATGCGGGCAGCATCGGAGAAAAATCCGGTATGCCACTTTTCCCAGTTGCCAGCGCACGCGAGTCCCGCGACGGTCGGCAGGAAATAGGCTGCGATCGACAGAGGCACGACCAACGCTAAGGCGCGGGGATAGGACCGCTGAGGATTTTCCACTTCTTCGGCGACCGTTGAGAGTTGCTCGTAGCCGGAGTACAGCCACAAGCCCAACGCCAGGCCTACGCCGAAGATTCTGAATGTCGCCTGATGCGGCACTACCCACGGCTTGAACGGATTCTGGTGCCAATGCGCCAGCGCCATCACGACCATCGTTATCACGGGCACGAAGATGAGGATCTCGAGCGCGGTGGCGACCTGGCCGACCATCTGAATGCCGCGGACGTTGATCCAGGTGAGGAGTGCGATGAGCGTGAGAGAAAGTAGATAGTGTTGCCACCACGTCATCTGCGGGTGGTAATAGACGAAGTAATCGGCGAACAAGACGGCGTAGGCGCCACCGAGAAGGAACGAGGCGGACCAGTTCCACCAACCGGCGAGGAATCCCCAGAAATCGCCAAAGGCAGCGCGCGTCCAGCGATAGAAGCCACCTTCGACGGGCATGGCTGTCGTCAGTTCGGCAGAGACCAGCGAGACGGGAATACACCAGAAGAATGGAAGGATTAGCAGGTAGAGTAGTGTGATCCCGGGACCTGAAGTCGTGACCATGTCTTCGAGGCCGAAGGGGCCACCGGTGGTATAGGAGAACATTACGAAGACGAGGTAGAAGAGGCCGGCCTTGCGGAGGGTGGAGGATTTGGGTTGAGCAGTCAAAGAGATTTCAGATTGTAGATTTCAGATTGCAGATTGTAGCTGGTTAATTTCAATCTGCAATCTGAAATCTGAAATCTGAAATCGAAGATCGTAAATCCTACGCCGCCAACGTGCCGCTGAGTGCTCCTTCCAGTTGCAACAGTTTGCGCTTGACGTCGAGCCCGCCACCATAGCCGCAAAGGGTGCCATCGGAGGCGATCACGCGATGGCACGGCACCACGATCGCGATGGGATTGCGGTTGTTAGCCATTCCTACGGCACGGAACCCCTGCGGACGGCCAACGGCGCGCGCAATATCGGCGTAGGTGCGTGTTTCGCCGTAAGGAATTGCCAGCAGAGCCTGCCAACACTTCAGCTGAAACGGAGTCCCGCGGAGATCGAGATGAAAAGAAAACTGGCGCCGAGCTCCGGCGAAGTATTCCTCTAATTCGCTGGTATAAGCGGACATCTGGGCGGCGGAGTTCCCAAAGTGCACGGTCCCGGATTCTGAACGCAGGTCGCGCGGATTTGGACGGATGGTCTGCTGTCCGGGGAGGCGGGCGTCGAACTCGAGCGCCACCAGTCCCTTCTCGGAGGCGGCCAGGAACAAGGGGCCAACCGGCGACGCAAGTATCGCGGAATAAAGGGTTTCCATGTGGTGAAGCTCCCTGGAATCTCCCAGTCAAAGTCGCTGGAACGCATACACGATATCATGGAGTCATCCGTGGACTGGCCATAACGCACTAAACGGATTGACAGAAACGTTCTGATGCCCCAAAGTAATGCTGCAAATTGCTGCTTGGGAAATTTGCATTGAAAAAGACCCTCCTCCTCATTTTCGCGGTTGTGCTCGCGACCGTCCTGATGGTGACGTTCGTCCGAGCCGCCGGAGAGTGGCAAACGATCGGACAGACCGAAGCAGGAGATAAGGTTTCGGTCAGCTCTGTGCGCGTCCTCAAGAACAATCAGCGGTCTGCGCTGGTGCGTGTGGAATATAAGGATCCGGCGCAACTTCCCCAGGGTGGTCCATTTGTCGAGATGCGCGCGCGGGTGCGATTTAATTGCACGAACGGAGTGGCTACTCCTACCACGCAATGGTTCTATACCCGCGACCACAGTGGACGCTTCGTGGTGAGCAAGAAAGCGAATCGCGACGACCAGTTCGGCAAGGCACCTGAAGGCGGGTTTGGCGATTTGGTAAATAAGAACGTGTGCAGCCAGACGAAGTAGGATCCAGTCCCAGAGTTTCTCACAGCCCCGGCACGTTGGTAACCTGCGAACCACTTCCAACCGACTCGCTTTGCGCATATTCTGATAGAGAAGTCGGCGGCCCTGCGCTGATCTCGACCCACCCGTATGGATTCGCTTCGATTGTATGGACTGGTTGCAGCCAGCGGCGCCGCGCTCTTGGGATCTTACGCATTGCTGCGGCGGAAGCCCCAAACGCCCGACGAACTTGAGCGCCAGCGGCGCGCCTGGCTCGAAGGGACCGGCCGCATTACCGATGGGACCGTGATCGACGTGCAGGAACTCGCCGCGGCGAATGGTCATCATGCGGCTGTCATGTTGATTTACAAGTATGACGTGGCGGGAGTCTCTTACGAATGCTCGCAGGATGTCACTTACCTAAGGCATTGGATCAATCTGCACTCCTGCCGGTTAGGGCTGCACACGTCCGTGAAGTACGATCCGCAGAATCCGGGGAATTCGCTGGTGGTGTCGGAGAATTGGATGGGGTTGCGGCAGTGAGTGTGGGCGGTAACACCTGGGGCGTCTGACGCGGCGCTAGAGCGCCGCTCTTCCACCAACATCTGTCCACCGGAAACACAGAAGCCTCGGTTCTCACGCGCGCTGAGACCTAGGTCGACATTCCAGATGAACGCGGGCCCTGAAGGGCCGCTTTCCACAGGAACCACTCGTCCGCGGAACTCTTGCAGCTGTGAGACTATTGCCAGGTTAGGCGCATGGAAGAATTGCGCTTCTCGAATGAAACGGACAGTGATTTCGTGTCGCCGCCGACGAATTCTGCCGAAAGGCTTTTCGATAGGTCTACGGTCTGATCGGTGGATAAGGCTCGAAAGCGAAGCACCCGCTTCCCGGCTGGGACTTTCAGTGTTTCAGAAGTTACGCCTCGCACTCCGTTGAAAACGACCAGTTTCTTTTGGGCTGCGCCATGCAAGGGGAGCGTCAATGTTAGTTTATCGTCGACCCACACGTAAAGCGTCGCATCTTTGAATTGATGCTGCACAGCTAACTCCAGCGTGGAGGAGGGAACCACGATCTGCTTTGCGGGTGTAGGTGAAGTTTTTGAGGGAGTCTTTTTCTTATGGGTTGCAGTGGGAGTGGGCGGGACCGGTTCGGCCTGGGCCGGCGTTTGATTCGGCAACGCGGAATCAAGGTTCACCGTCGCAGCGCTGCTGGTCACCCTGACTGAGCCGCCGGATGACGCCTCGGGCTTGTTGCTGAACAGCTTCAATTGAGCAGCGACAATGACGAGCATCACAACGGTCGCGGCGCCGAGAATCAAGTCCTTGATTCGCGCTTTGGAAAGAATGTCTCGAACGGCCTCTCCAGCTGCTGCCATATTGGCCGCTGGATGCGACGCCCTCGTGTTACCGGTGACGGCGGAGCGTGTTCCCGTGGTTGTCAAGGTGCGGCGCGACGTCGTGGTCGAATTGGTCTTATAGCTCTGCTGCAAGATCCGTAAATCGTCGACGAAATCCGATCCGCGCTGGTAGCGCTCGTTGGGATCCTTCGCCATGGCCCGCGAAATCACCACATCCAATTGCGGAGGCAGAGTCATGTCGAGAGCGCTGGCAGCAATGGGTTCTCGATTGGCCACCTTGAAGCACACAGTGGTGGCACTCGTGCCTTGAAACGGAGAGTGTCCCGTCACCATGGCATAGACAATTACGCCCAGAGAGAAGAGGTCGGACCGACCATCCACGGATTCGCCACTCAGCTGTTCGGGAGCCATGTAGGCAGGAGTACCGAGGACTCGTCCCGGGACTGTGAAGTGCGCCAGGTTTAGCTTGGCAATGCCAAAGTCCGCGATCTTGGCGCGGCCGTCCTGAGTGATCAAAATGTTAGCGGGTTTAATGTCGCGGTGAACGACGCCCTGATCATGGGCATAATCGAGAGCATCGGCAATCTCTTCGGCTAGTTTCAGAGATCGCTCGAGGGGAAGCTTCTTTTCGCGGGAAAGAATTCGGTTCAGTGACTCACCCTGCACGTACTCCAAAACGATATAGGGGTCATGGTTTTCCGGATTTTCGCCGACGTCGAAGACCGAGACAATTCCCGAATGGTGCAGCCGCCCTGCCGCCTGCGCTTCATTCATGAAACGCAACCGGAATTCCTTTTCTTCGTCGGGCTCCTGGCCCCAGAGGGAAACAGTCTTCAAGGCAACCAGGCGGTCAATCTGGGGGTCGCGAGCCTTGTAGACGACGCCCATGGCGCCGCGGCCGAGTTCTGAAAGGATCTCGTATCGGCCAAATTGCTTCACCTCGGGCTTTTCCATGGACGGTCCTGACGCGCGAGCCTTTTCTGCCACAAATGTCGGGGGGAGGGTCGTAACTATGTTAGCGCCTCGGCTGCTGTGATCTTGAAGCTTGTTTCAAGCAATCCGTTACCTCGGTAACCGGTTTGAGAAGTACCAAATTGAAACCTGCTCCCCGGCTGAACTCAATGCAGCAATCACGTTCGCCTGTGACTCTGAGCACTTCCCTATGTGACTAGGGTTTGTAGGATTCTTAAGGGGCGTTGTAGCCGTGTCTACGCACTACGCGGAACCCGGACAGTCTATCTCTCACTACCGCTTGCTGGAGCGACTGGGCAGCGGGGGCATGGGCGTCGTTTACAAGGCGGAAGATCTGGAATTGGGCCGCTTCGTCGCTCTCAAGTTCTTAGCTGACGACCTTACCCATGATCCGCATGCCTACGAACGCTTCCATCGCGAGGCGCGGGCCGCATCGGCCCTGAATCATCCGAATATCTGCACGATCTACGAAGTGGGGGAGCAACAAGGCAGCGTATTCATCGCCATGGAGTGCCTGGATGGGCATTCGCTGTGGGAACTGCTTCGCGGCGCGCCGCTTGAGTTCGACCGGGTGCTCGAACTTGCGCTGGAGATTTCCGATGCGCTTGACGCCGCTCACAGCCGAGGGATCATCCACCGCGACATCAAGCCGGGAAACATCTTTGTCACCGACCGAGGCCATGCCAAGCTGTTGGATTTTGGATTGGCCAAGCTCAGCCAGGCCGAATTGCTTGGGATGACGTCGACGGCCAGCAATAGCAGTCTTACGAGTCCGGGGACGACTCTGGGAACCGTGGCTTACATGTCTCCGGAGCAGGCGTTGGGGAAAGAAATCGACTCGCGCAGCGATCTGTTCTCGTTCGGCGTGGTGCTCTATGAGATGGCAACAGGAGCTCTGCCTTTTTCCGGAAACACCTCGGTGGCGATTTTTGATTCGATCCTGCACAAGGCTCCGGCCCCGCCTGTACATGTGAATCCTGCCCTGCCACCGGAATGCGAGCGGATCATCAACACTGCGCTGGAGAAGGATCCGGACGTCCGTTATCAGAGTGCCTCCGAGCTGCGCGCGGACCTGAAGCGACTGAAGCGAGATACGGATTCCGACAAGTTCCTTGGAGCCGAATGCCGAACTGGCCAGGTCCCGATCCCGTCGCAGGCGAAGAGGACCAAGCGGCTGGCATCGATCGTCGTTGCCGCTCTCTTTTTGTTGATGGCGGCCACCGTCTGGCTACTTACTCCTTCCGCTCCGGTTCGCGTGAAGGGCGTGAAGCAGATTACCCGGGATGGATTCTTCAAGTCAGACCTGGTGACCGACGGCTCGAGAATTTACTTTACCCAGTTGTCGTCAGAGCGCATAAGGGTAGCGCAAGTTTCGACGGCAGGCGGGGAAACTCTTGCCTTGAGCACTCCTTTCCAAAATACGAACGTCCTCGATATCAGTGCAGATCACTCCGCGCTGCTTATCGCCCCATCTGCGGGCTCGGCCCCCTCGCAGTTTTGGGCTCTACCACTACCGTCCGGGTCTATGCGCCGTCTCGCGGAATGCGAGGGCAGAGAGGGTCGTTGGTCTCCTGACGGCCGACAACTTGTCTACACACGCGGGATGGAACTGTACCTTGCCGACGCGGACGGCAGCCACAGCCGGAAGGTGAAAAGCCTTCCGGGAATCCCGGGTCAAGTTCGCTTCTCGCCAGATGGCCAACGATTGCGATTCACTCTCACACCCACCGGAAAGAGCACATCTTCACTCTGGGAGATGAAGATTGATGGTTCCGAGCTGCATCCGCTGTTCCCGGGCTGGAAGGTTGAGTCGATGATCTGCTGCGGCGACTGGAGTTCCGACGGCCAATACTATGCATTCGTCGTGCAGGCTCCCGCAGGTACAAAGGATCTGTGGCTGGTGCGGGAGCATCCGCATGCTCTTTTCCGAAAGAGCGAGCCCGTTCAGCTTACCTCTGGCCCGTTATGGTACACAGACCCAGTCTTCGCACCGCGGGAAAAGCACGTGTTCGTGAACGGCGTCCTGCTGCAGGCAGAGCTCGTGCGTTACGACTCGGCGTCGCGCCAGTTCGTGTCGTATCTTTCCGGGGTCTCGGCGGGAGAAGCCGACTTCTCGCCTGACGGACAGTGGATCGTTTATGTGAGTTATCCGGAGTTGACGCTTTGGCGGTCGCGAACCGACGGCACACAAAAAATGCAGCTGACGTTCTGGCCGCTGTTCGCGACTCTGCCACACTGGTCGCCCGACGGAAAACAGATCGCGTTCATCGGAACGGAAGCGGGGAGGGCGTGGAAGATCTATCTGGTTTCTCCACAAGGGGGAACTCCACAGGAACTCTTGCCTCAGGACCGCCAGGAGAACGACGCGAGCTGGGCCCCCGACGGTAACCGGATAGCGTTTGGCCGCCCGTCATACGGGTTGGATCTGGGTGAGCTGGAAATCCAGATATTCAATCGCACGACTCAACAGACTTCGGCGATTCCAGGCTCGCGGGGATTGTTCAGCCCGCGCTGGTCGCCGGACGGCCGTCATTTGGCGGCGCTCTCGCCTGACTCCAGAAGCCTGATGCTGTTCGATTTCAGCACGGAGAAGTGGACGGTCTGGCTGCACACAGAGGATGGAACGATCGGCTATCCAGTGTGGGCGAAAGATGGGAAGTCGGTCTACATTGAACGTTTTCATTCCGCCGAGCCCTCGGTGCATCGGCTGAGGCTAGGTGAATCCAAATCTGAGCGCTTTCTTTCCTGGAAGGATCTGCGGCGGTTCAGCGGAGTGTGGGGCGCGTGGTCGGGTATCGCGCCGGATGGAAGCGTGCTGTCCGTGCGGGATGTGAGTTCACACGAGGTTTATGCGTTGGATCTGCAGCTACCGTAAAAGCCGTCAGCGAGGGTCACCGGACACTGAGCTAGGATGCACGCACCTGGCCGTAGTTGAGAAGGCTTACGATGAACACGCCGCCGCAGATGTTCCCCAGCGTAGCGGGCAGCAGCCATTGTAAGAAAGTCATCGGCGATACGGAGCCAAACTCGACCGCGGTTAAGATCTCGCAGCTGCTCGCAATACAGTGAGAAAATCGACCGATCCCGACTATGAACGTCAGCAGGTAGATTACCGCCAACTGTCCGATTGTCCAGTGGCTGGCTGTAACGGTCCAAGCCACAAGCGCGATAAGCCATCCACCAATGACGCCACTCCAGAAAATGTGGACCAGGGTGCCCGTAGAAGCGTCCATCCCTAGGCGTACGAGATGGGTCAGGATGTCCGGCTGTAAAGCGGCTGTCCTGGCCGCAAGCAGGGCGAATATCCATGCGCCGAAAAGATTGGCCGGAAGCACGACTGCCCACAAACGGAGCATACTCTTCAGGTGGCGTCGCTCGTCTAACACCAGAACGACCGGGTACAATGTATTTTCGGTGAACAGTTGTGCCCTGCCAATGATGACGGCCACGAAACCTATGGGATACGCCAGATAGCTCACCAATTCCTGCCAGCCCTGCGTACCAATCAAAGCGCGTATTGACGCGACTCCGAGCCCCGTAAGCCCCATTGTCATTCCGCCAGCTATTCCCGCCAAAGCAAGCTTGGTCAAGGAACGTTCAAGTTCGCGCCGTGCGTTGTCGAGCGCGGCCTGCAGGATTTCGTGAGCGGTGAAACGGCGGCTTTCCGCCGCTGGCTCGTCGCGATGATTGAACATTTTTGCTCAGGCCGGTTGATTTTGATCTCCGCGAGTGGACGGGTGCAGGAACGCTTCAGTCGCCAAGAAGCTTCCTTCTGAGACAGAGATCAGAAAGGAGGACCATACCTGCCGTTTGAAACAGGCGGCCTGCTGGCCGCCCGTGTTGCAGCTGGTGGACACTAAGCACGCCCTCTGGCCAAATGCGATATCAGCGAAACCAGGAACAGTACCAGGAAGATGATGAATAACACCTTCGCGATACCCGCTGAAACGATGGCCACTCCGGTGAAGCCTAAGACTCCTGCGATCAGCGCGATAACCAGGAATACCAAAGCCCAGTAAAGCATATTTTCGCCTCCGTGTAGGACTCTAGGAGAGGATAAAGATGCTGTGACTCCGGCTCCATCCGCGTTATGCCGTAATCGATCAGCCTGCGTGCTGTAGGAGCTTCAGGAAGGAGCAGGTGCCAGTCCGTCCCAGAGGACCGGCACCCGCTTTGGGGGGCGTTGTGTCGAGTAGAGATTGCAGACTATTTCGGCCGCGCGATGCTCACAATAGGGTGAAACCTGTACTTCAGCCTAGACCAGCGACCCCTATCTCGGCGCGTTGTCCTTCGGGAAAGTTCTGGCCCTCTTTACTGCCTCCCCCGGATAGAACCCTGTGCCGCCACAAGATAGCTTACCCTTGCGTTCCAAAAGCAGGTGCTCGCACGGAGCACAAAAGAGGACAACAATGAGACGACTCTCTTCCACAGTGGCAAGAAGTCTGCTGATGCTGGGCATCTGTTCGCTCTTGGTCGGTGTGAGCCGGGCTGCCGACAAGGATCAATCCGACATTGCTAAGCGAATCGACGCCTCGGCTAAAGTTCTGGACGAGATCATGGCGACTCCCGACAAGGCGATTCCAGACAAAGTAATGAAAAACGCCAAGTGCATCGCCGTAATTCCTTCCATGGTCAAAATTGCGGTCGGTTTCGGCGGAAGTCACGGTAAAGGTGTAACCACCTGCCGCACAGAGAAGGGGTGGAGTGCGCCGGCGCCGATCACGATCACCGGAGGCAGCTGGGGTTTGCAGTTGGGTGGACAGGCCGTTGACCTGGTTATGGTAGTTACGAACGAGCAGGGAATGGAACATATGCTGTCCAGCAAATTCAAACTGGGTGCTGATGCGTCTGCGGCGGCAGGGCCTGTCGGCCGTGACGCCGGAGCTGACACCGACATCAAGATGAAAGCCGAGGTGCTGACCTATTCGCGCGCGCGGGGTCTGTTCGCAGGAATTGATCTTAATGGCGCAGCGGTCACTCAAGATAAGGACGAGACTCACCTTCTTTATGGCAAGTTCGTGCCTTTTCCCGACATTTTAAATGGAAAAGTGCAGCCTCCAGCGATGAGCCAACCGTTCCTGGCGGCAGTGAAGAGATACTCGGAGCAGAGCCGCGAATCCGGCCGCACTGAAACGGAGGGTGGAACGGAAACTGCTGCGAAATAAGTGTTCGCTTAACCCAACAGAAATGAATCGGCTCGCGCGGTTTCGCGTGAGCCGGGCAACGAGCTAGTGACTTGCGCGGGAGTTCTAACACGGAGGTGACATGTACACGATTCTTGTTGTGATCCTGATTCTCTTGCTGCTTGGCGCATTGCCCACGTGGCCCTACAGTCGCTCATGGGGTTATTACCCGAGCGGCGGATTGGGTCTGATCGTTATCGTGGTCATCGTTCTCCTTCTAGCCGGTCGTTTGTGATGGCGAGTGGGCCAGGTTTTGCAAATTGGGGCTGTGGCTAAACAAAATGGTGGGATGCATTTATCCCACCATTTTGCTTATTCGGCGAAAACAATCCACAAGCGCACTCTCGGTCGACATCAACCCAACCGCGTCTAAATGCATCTATTCAACCAGCGGTGGTGCAAGTTTGAGGAGCAAGCATGTCGAGTCATCAAAACTCTGCCTACAACAGCGAACAATGGTTGCGGGTGCCGTCACGAACCTTGAGTAACACACGCTACTCCACTGGGACGGGACGCTCCACCGTGAGAGTTGCGGCGAAGGTATCGCGTCCACCGGATCAAATCTGGGGCCAGTACAACAATTATCGGGCAAGCGGAGTGACGGTTTCTGCGATTGTCCACATGGTACTCATCGCATTGCTCCTGAGTGGCGTGCTTGTGAGTCATCAGATCACACAGCGAGAAACCCGTCAGACCGTAACGCTGATTGCTCCCTCTCCTGAGTCTTATGCATTGCCGGTAGCCAAGAAAGTAATCAGCGGCGGCGGAGGAGGTGGTGATCACGATCCGATTCCTGCTCCGAAAGGACGTCCTCCTAAGGCCGCCTTGCAACAGATCACACCGCCCGCCATCGTGATGAGAAATGAGAAGCCCAAACTAGCCGTGCAACCGACTGTGGTAGCGCCCCCGCAAGTGCATCTTGCAGAAAATCACATGCCTAATCTCGGGGTTCCTGCTGCCACACCGGCGATGCCTGCAGCCCCACCATCCAATGGCACAGGCTCTGGAGGCGGCATAGGCTCCGGCTCCGGAGGCGGTGTCGGAGTCGGCCACGGACCTGGAGTAGGGGCAGGCAGTGGCGGTGGTTTCGGCGGGGGGGTTTACAAAGTCGGGGGAGGCATTTCAGCTCCTACTGCGGTCTCCGCTCCAGATCCCGACTACACGGAAGAAGCGCGCAGAGCAAAGAAGCAGGGCACCTGCATCTTGTGGCTGATCGTCGACTCCACGGGGCATCCGCGTGACATTCGTGTCATGCGCGGCCTTGGATTTGGGCTTGATGCTAAGGCCCTCGAAGCCGTGAGGCAATGGCGGTTTCAGCCGGCACTTAAGGATGGAAGGCCAGTCGATGTTCAGATCAGCGTCGAGGTGGAATTTCACCTGTATTGATCGCGGATTGTCAATCGGTTTGATTCCCTACAATTCGGATTTTCTTTCAGGATCCGCCCCGGTGCGGATCTTTTTTGTTTGTATTTTGCTGATTTCACTGCGCCGAAAAATCGATAGCCTTACAGACTCTCCGGCAACCCTTTACAGATGTGACCCGATAGAAGCGAGAGGCCTCATTCTCTACTCTGAGAACCATGTTCGCGGGGTTAGTGCGGACAAATTATTCATGCAAGATGTAAGGAGGCCGAACGTGGCAACTTGTGCGATTTCCGCGACAGAAGCGAATGTGATCTCCTCGACCAGCGTCAAAGGCCGTGACGATTCCCAGATCAACCTGGTAAAGCGCGCGCAAGCAGGCGACGAACAGGCATTTGCGACGCTTTTTCAGCAGCACAAGAACCGGGTGTATTCGGTTTGCCTCCTAATGACCAAGGACGTGGCAGAAGCGGAGGATCTTACCCAAGAAGCTTTCCTTCAGGTATTTCGCACAGTCGGATCTTTCCGCGGTGACGCCGCGTTTTCCACCTGGCTATACCGGGTAGCAGTCAATACCGTGCTGATGAAGCTCCGCCGGCGCAAATCGCCGCCGACAGTGTCGCTCGACGAACCGGTCCATTCTGAGTCTCCATCGTTGCATCGCGATTTTGGAAAGAATGATCCTGACTTAAGTGGCGTGGTCGATCGGATTGCACTACGCCGCGCTCTTCAGGAACTGCCGGAAGGCTGCCGCCGCATTTTCGCGCTGCACGAAGTTGAAGGCTACCAGCATCACGAAATTGCCCAGTTGCTCGACTGTTCTATCGGAAACTCGAAGTCTCAACTGCACAAGGCAAAGCTGAAAATGCGCACGCTGCTGTTCCCCAAGACGAAGATCCGGCGCCGTCACGCGAAACCCGTCGCCAGCGTCGGCGATGAATTCATCGGCGTGGTCAAGTCAGCAAAGCAGTCCCGTTAAGCCGTCACGCGAAAGGAACGGATTCAAAGGAACGAATTCAATGGTAGGGGCAATAATCATCGGCGAAGAGACCGGAGCAGTGGAGGATACACACTATCCTTCACGGGCGGGCTCATGGCAATGGCCGTGGGCCTCCGTGGAAGTTCTGGGAAAAACCCCCATTGCCAGACTTGCCGACAGCCTCAAGGAAGTTTGCGCCGCGGTATCGGTAATCGTGAATGATCCTGCAGGCGGCCAGCAAAGCACGACTCCCCCAACATCGGTCGCGGATCTCGCAGCCGCGCGCTTTGCAGAATACAAAGGAGACGGATTCGAGACGGTCTTGGTCGCACGATGCGGTGCCTATGTGGAGCTTGATGCTGCAGGAATGCTCAGCTTCCACGGGGAACAAGGCTCGATCATTACGCGCGCATTCGCTGACGACGGGCCGCTTGACCTGTGGATGGTTGACGCTTCAGCGTTGCCCTGTACTCCTCTTATGTCTGCATTGCTCTGCACTCGGCCTTCTGTCTATCGCTCGAAAGGATATGTAAATCGGTTGCGGAATGCGCGCGATTTCCGGCAACTTGTGCTCGACAGTTTTCATTCCCGTTGCCGTCTTCGTCCCCAGGGCTCGGAAATCAAGCCTGGGATCTGGAACTGCGATGGAGCACAGATCGACCGTTCCGCTCGAGTGGTGGCGCCTGCGTTCATCGGACGTGACGTTCGTATCTCTGCTGAGTGTTTGATCACGAGAGGAAGCAATGTCGAAAGGAACTCTCGTGTTGATTTTGGAACCGCGGTGGAAGACAGTTCGATACTGTCAGACAGTTATGTCGGCATCGGCTTAGACGTTTCACACTCGATTGTGGATGGGCGTAACCTGCTGAACCTGCGGCACAACGTAAACCTTGAGATTACTGATCCTGTAGTAATGCGAAAGAACACCGTACGTGGAGGAGACCACCAACCGTTGGCGAGCTTTGAAAGTCGCCATATGGCACTTTCCTCCACCGAATAGACCTGGCCGTGAGGCCTGGAAAAAAGAACCTACTAAGTTAAAACAAAAAGGGGTATCTGAGATGCTGACCAGCGGGCCCGTCGTGGTGATGCAAGTGCCGGAGATCTTAAACGTGAAAGAAGTGCACAATTTTATGGAGGAACTGGGACCGCTGCTCGAGTCCAATCGTCCGAGAGTTGTTCTTGACTGTTCCCAGGTGCGCTCTATGGAAAGCGCCGGCGTGGAGATGCTGCTGCGTTGTCTCGAAGAGGTATTGAAACGTGATGGCGACTTGAAACTCGCTGCACTCTCCCCAGAAGCCGAAGTAATTCTGGAACTGATGCGGGTCGCTCGGGTATTCGAAACTTTTCAAACCTGTGAGGATGCTGTGCGGAGCTTCAACGCAATTCCCGCCGACGCAGTACCCCAGGAAACTCCGTGGTACGCCAACGTGTTCACCGAGTTGGGTGTGCTCAAGCAGGCGAGCTAGCGGCCTTACGTAACGGGTTTCTCACTGCTGAAAGGTAAGGATTAAAAGGTAAGGATTAAAAGGAGATTCAGATGCAACCGCTTCATCCAAGTCTTCTTGTTGGGGTTCTGTGTGCGCTCGCTCTTAACTGTTCTGGAAACATGCTTGCGCAGGATGCACCACCCGGCACTCCGTCGCAAAGCAGTAGCACCGATCGTGCAATGACGCCCGCGCCGGCCGGAGAACTGCCAGACAGTCCTGGCGCGATATGGGCGAAGGCACAGAGTGTCCCTCAGGAGACTCCGCCAACGCAATCGACTAGCTCGCAATCAGATTCGCGGACGGACGACAAGCAGGATGAAAAGCTACAAAGACCCGTGGGAACCGCGGCTGCGGAGGGGCCCAGGGTAAGTGGAGTGACTGCGGCCCAGCCGGCGGGATCGGCGATTGCCCCCGCGAAGCAGAGGCGAGTCCGCACAATCGTCCTGAAAGTGGGGGCGATCCTTGGCGCGGGCGCGGCTATCGGGACAGTGGTAGCTTTGAGCGCTGCCACGCCTAGCAAGCCGCCTGGTGCTCACTAATGTGCCATCCGTTGGGAAGCGGCACGAACATCTGACATGAAATCACGCACGTTCAGACTTCTGAGTTTTTCCGGAATCGATGGCGCCGGAAAAAGCACACAGATTGAGGCTCTCTTACAGCACCTGCAAGAGCGGGGGCATCGCTTTCAGCTATACACCTTTTGGGACGACGTTGTCGCATTTTCACAATATCGGGAACGCATAAGCCTGCGCGTATTCAAAGGCGAAAAAGGCGTAGGCAATCCAGATCGGCCGATTGCGCGCCGCGACAAGAACGTGACCTCGTGGTACGTAGTCTTGCTTCGGCTTTTTCTTTACATCTTTGACGCATATCGATTGTCCGCAGTCGTGTCTAGCAAAGTCGATCAGGATGTCGAGTTCGTGGTTTTTGACCGTTACATTTATGACGAGCTGGCCAATCTGCCGTTTCAGCATTGGCCGGTGCGACTCTACGTACGGTTGCTCCTGCGAATCGTTCCAAGGCCAGATTCGGCTTTTCTTCTGGATGCCGATCCCGAACGAGCAGTTTCGCGCAAGCCCGAATATCCCTTGGAATTTGTTCGCCGGAACCGCCACGCTTATCTCAACATTGCAAATATCGCGGAAATTACTGTCCTGCCACCGTCTTCCATATCGGAGACGACCGAGGCCATCAGGCAGTCGCTTGTGCGCCCCAGGAGGGATGCAGACTCCACGGTATTCCCCGGGCGCCAGGCGCTCACCGCGAACAGCGCCAAAACGCCCAGCGATTAAAGTCCTTTCTTGTCTACAACATCTTTTCCCCAGAGCACATCGAATCTGCTGCTGCCGAGTGAAGCAGGAGGCTAATGAAGATTTGTCTAGTCACGACATTCCCTCCCAGTACCGGGGGTTTGAGCGAATACGGATTTCACATCGCGCAGGAGTTGCAGCGAAATCCTTTCCTTAGCCTTACTGTTCTTGCGGATGAACTCCCGGCGGCGCATGAGGAACCGGACGGCTTCGCAGTACAAAGGTGCTGGTCATTCGACGATCCAACCACGATCTATCGTTTGATGCGAACCATCAGGCATTTAAAACCCGATGTGGTCTGGTTCAATTTGTTGTTCAGCACCTTCGGTAGAAATCCATTCGTAGCCTTCAGCGGCCTCATGTCTCCCTTGCTCGCACGCTTGGGTGGACGATACACCCATGTGACTCTGCACCATCTCATGGATACCGTCGAATTGAAGGATGCGGGCGTGCGCCACGAACGCCTGTACCGTTTCGCTGGAGCTGTGGCAACGAGGATGATTCTTCTTTCGAACTCCGTCTCCGTTCTGATGCCGGGATATCGCAAGATCCTGAATGACAGATACGGCCGCGATAATGTTCATCTTCGGGCCCACGGACTGCTGGCTCGCCGCCCCGAATTTCCGGACTTTTCTCGGCGTGGAACTCCGACCCACCGGATTCTGGCCTTTGGAAAATGGGGCACCTACAAGCGACTGGAACTCATGATTGAGGCGTTCAAATTACTCGCCCCGAAGTTGCCGGAGGTCAGGCTCGTAGTGGCAGGGGGCGATCATCCCCAGGCGGCTGGGTATGTGGAGTCGGTCGAGAAGGAAAATGCTGGAAATCCTCAAATTGAATTCCGCGGATACGTCCCGGAAGATGACCTCGCCGACTTATTCCAGGGATCGACTGTAGCGGTGATGCCGTATTCGTCGTCCACCGGTTGCAGCGGCGTAGCGCATCTGGCGTGCGCTTTTAGCGTGCCGATCGTCAGTGCTGATCTTCCGGATTTCCGGCAGATGGGCCAAAGTGAGGAACTGGCGATAGATTTCTATCCGCCGGGGGATGCTCAGGGGCTCGCCGACTGCTTATATCGCATACTGAATGATCCTGACAAACAACATGCAATGGCGACGCAGAACTTCTCTGCGGGATTGCGCATGACCATGCCCAATGTTGTGCAGAAATACCTGCGCCACTTCGAACTTCAGCAGCGAGTTCAAACGCTCAAATTTGTTTCTCGCGTCCGCCGGCTGCCTCGCTGGATCCCCTCTAAATCTCTCCTTCTTCGACTTCTGACCCGTAATTCGCTTAGCTGGGCAAGACGTTCGGTGGTTCTGCACACGTCATGGGCCGACATGCCACCCCTCCACCTACTTCACAATAACGGTAACGGTGGTGGAAAGCTGGATCGATCCGGCATTCCCGCTAACGGTAACGGGGTAGCTGCTCGGGATGGCAGAGCTCTGAGCCGTGCCGTTACTCCCGCCGCAAGAGAGGGAGCCAATAACGGCAACGCCCAAAACGCCGGCCACTATCAGTTTGATGGCGCGCGCGCGGTCCATGTCTCCAACGAACATCACGCCCAACAGGCCGAACCCGAGCATGCAATCGGCGAGAAAGAAAGTACGAGCTTCACCGTGATTCGCGACAGCACCCTCACCCGTGGTACTAACGGTCAGGACGGAACTGGCCGTACTCCCACCTGGAACGATCGACCCGGGAGCGAATGAGCACTTCAAGTTACTGGGAAGTCCGGAACAGGTGAGCGCCACCGCGCTGTCGAACGAACCGCCCTGCGGTGTGACGTTTACTGTTGAGATGCCAGAGTTTCCCGCAGCCAGGGTCATCGTCGGCGGATTAACCGCGAGCGTCAGACTCGGATTGCTGCTGCTCCCGCAGTTTAGCCTTGCTTGCACCGCTGATGACATCTGATTCGTGATGCCAGGTTTCCCCACGGCCTGCAAATAGAAGAAGTAAGCCCCATTCGGGATCGAATAGCTGCAGAGATTCAGCGATCCAGCACCCGGATACGCTTGAGCAAGAGGCATGAGGTTCTTCCCGTCTGTGCTGACGAATGCGACGTAGTGATCGACCGTATTCTCTTTTCCCTTGACCGTCCACTGCAGTGAATTGCCCGCAGTCGAAGCCGAAACGCTCAGGCAGTTCGAAATCCCTGACTCGATCTCGGTGCCTTCTTCGTAGTCATTCCAGGTGACCAGTTGCAGCGCGGACAACTGCTTGCCCGAATTGTAGAGACTATTGATTGCAGAAAACGTCTTCAGCCACGTTTGGCCGCATTGCTGGCCCATGATGCGACCCGAGCCCCAGGCCGCCAGCGTGTCGTTGAATCCCTTGTACGTGGCACCTACGGTCTGCTCGCTCTCGAGTGGCATTCCCGCGTTGTAAAAGCTCTTCAGGTAACCCAAACCGTAGTCAGAAGTGGTCGGCATCACCCACGAATAGCTGCCTTCACTCAAGACATGCGTGAAGCCGCTGTTGTTCTGGAATAAAAAGGCAGGCTTCGACGACGAGGAAGCGCTCACTTCGTTCCAGTTGATCGAATAGGCTAGATCAATATCGAAATTTGTGACTACCGGCCTTCCCTCCAGGGTCATGTAAGCCTTAGAAGGAAAGTAGGTCTGCTCCACATACTGCAACTGGCTGATGAGGGCCTGTTGAGGCGAACAACCGGAACAGGAATTCCGTTGAATGGCACCCTGATCGACCATGATAGCGAAGGTGAAGCCCGGATGAGCTTCCGCCTCTGTCATAACCAGTTTCGTGGCCTGATCGACGCTGTTGTTGGGCCCGTACCAGTCGACAATCACACCGTCAATTCCCCGGCTAATCATGTCTAGTATTTGCCGATGGATCTGCTTTGGGTCAGTGGAACTGTAGCCAACGTTCATGTGATTCGTGCCTCCGAACCACAACAACAGATGGGCATAGACCTTGGTGGTCGCGCCGGGATAGAGCAGCGCATGAATGTCGACTTTGCTAACACTGCCGACAGCAGAGTTCCCATTGCTTTGGGCCGAAAAGTTGTTCGCTGCACTTGTATTATTTGCCGTCTGTCCGGCCAAAGTTGTGGTGGGGACAACGGACTTCCCCGCCGCGTATACACCTGTCCAAGACAGGAGCAGGACTAGAGCACACCAATTCTTAAGACACATCTGCCCTCAGGAGCGGAGTTGCCGAGGTCGTGCGCTTGCTTTTGTCTGGTTCCGGAGGGAGGACGCCACCCCGTGGATTCCTCCGAACCAGTCTTGAACTTTCTGGGACGCGGGGAGTTTATGGCGAAACCACTATTTAGAACAAGTATCTTTGGTACGCCAACCTCTGGGTACGGTGCCAAACTGGGATTGGGTGCCCGTCGGCCCAAATTCAGGCGATCTCCAGCAGGAACTAGGCGGTCCTATTCATCGAACTACGGTCTCGCAACCTCACTCAGAAACCAACATCCCAGCGGCTGAATTCATCCAAGACGAGTTCCGGTTTGTTCCCGAGAGACTCTCATCAGGTGGTGCGAATGGCGTGTGTGGAAAAGTTTCGGTATTTGTCTACTCTTTCGATCATCATCGTCGTGTCTGTGTTTTCTGGGTGTCAGGGACTCGTGGGCAACCCATCGAATCCCGCCCTCAACGCCTCTATCAATCACATTGTTGTCATGGTGCAGGAAAACCGCTCGCTGGATTCTTATTTTGGACAGCTTCCTGCCTATTGGGCGGCGAATGGATATCCCGCGCAGCAATTCGACGGGCTTCCCGCGAACGCTTCCAATCCGAGCTTCGATGGCGCCACCACCGTCTCTGCCTTCCACCTTGCCACCGAGTGCGTTGAGAATCTCAGCCCTTCGTGGAACGAAAGCCATCTCGACTGGAACTTGCACGACCCGGCCTCGAGCACGGCGACGCTGGATGGTTTTGTTTGGAATGCAGCGAACTTCGCGATGAACGAGAACACCAATGGCGCAAACCCACAATTCACAGACACGGCTGGGATTCGTGCCATGGGCTATTACGACTGGACTGATCTGCCGTATTACTACTTCATGGCCTCGAATTTTGGCACGTCGGACCGGTGGTTTGCCCCAGCATTAGACCGCACGCAGATCAATCGCATGTATCTCTACGCGGCGACCTCCCAGGGATACGCCTACCCGCCCGGAACCAACGCGGCCGACAATGCTCCACTGACGGCGCCCACGATTTTCGATGCGATGACGCAGGCCGGAATCAGCTGGAAGGTGTACTACTCCGACGATACCTGTGCTACTACACCTCCGGAAGACTCTAAGCCGGGTTCGACAAGAGCGATCACGCCGAATGCCTCGTCATCCAACGCGGGCGCATGCACTTACCTCACGCAATTTGCCGCTTATGCTCCTCCGAATGCGTTGCCCGACAACGTGGTTCCGGTTTCGCAATATCTAAGCGATGTGCAGGCTGGAACGCTTCCCTCGGTGGCGTTCATCGAAACTGGATTTCTGTCGCACCGCGACGAGCATCCGAGTTCTGGCACGAACGTGCAAGTCGGTGCTGCTTACGTCGCCAGTCTGATGAACGCACTGATGTCCAGCCCCTCGTGGAAGGATTCGGTTTTTATCTTGACGCACGATGAGGCGGGTGGCTTATATGATCACGTCGCTCCGGTGGCGGCTGTGAACCCTGATGGCATCGCGCCGATCGATCTTCAGCCGGGTGATCTATGCACAGCGGGAAATCATCCGAATGGACCCAATTGCGATTTCAACTTCACCGGCTATCGCCTTCCGCTAATCGTGGTTTCCCCCTTTGCTAAGAAAAACTATGTGTCCCACACTCCGGCTGACTACACTGCCATTTTGAAACTCATCGAGACTCGGTTTGACATACCGTCTCTAACTGAGCGAGATGCAGCGCAGATCGATATGACTGAATTTTTCGACTTCCAGAATGTGCCTTGGGCAACACCCCCGACGCCTCCGGACCAGACAACCGGAGGAGTCTGCGACTACCAGAACCTCGGGTATCCCGGTCCTTAATAAATACATTTATCCAATTGCGCCGGGTCTGCACAATTTCAAGTGAATGGCTTTTAGTCGAGCCCGAAGTTCCACTCAGGAAAATGCGTCAGTGTGAATTGAAGGTGATGTTGCGTACGACGTAGCGTTCTCCGTCGAAGTCAGTCACGACTTTCACGGTTGCGCCCGGCTGCAGATTCTCATCGGGGCTGATTGAAGGTGCAAGGAAGACCTCGTAAGTCTTGTGGTCAGTGGAGGAATTTATGACAAGGAGTCCGGTACGCAAGTCGATATGAACCACTTGGCCGGAGAATGTGTACTGTGTGCCCGGTTGCGCCAGGATGGAGATTTCCATAGCGGTATTGCGAGCGCTTCCTTCTGAACTGAAGCTGATTGAGACCAGAGAACCGGGAACAAGCGCGCTGACAGTCAGTGCTCGGCCGCCTTGAACAATCCTGGTGGAAGCATTCACCCGAACTTCTACCGGATTCGGGGAAAGTGCGTCACGTAGGACGAGTTGACCGCGGTCATTCCGGAATTTGACCACCACGCCCTGGCTGGTTCCGGTTGCGCGCGCTGCTGTCAGCCGTATGGTGCGGGCAAACACAGTGCTGCCGTCGAGGATGGTGTCGAGGTAGATCCGCTCTCCCTCGCGCAAATCAGCTACGGTTACGGGTTTGCGGCCGCGATACACCTGAGTGCGCGGATCGAACAAGAAGCTCTCTTTCCCGCCTCCAAACAACCGAACGGTGAGCCGGTCACGAACCAGATCGAGTTTGTCGACTGTTCCACCGATCAGAGTTGCGTTCGCCTTGGGAACGGGCGGCAACTCTGGGAGCAGTGAGGAGGGATCGACAGCTATGGAACTGTCATCAGACTCTGCAGACTCTTCTGCGATCGAAGGTTTCCTGGGTTCAATAGGGGCGTCAGGCTTTGCCTCTGAGTTCGACGAGACTATGGCCGATGAGGACGGTTGGCTAGCGCCCTGGGCGGCGGCAGAACTCGTGAAAAGCGAGCAGGCGGCAGCGATCGTGACGCAAGAAAGTACCAAGCGGGGTCCGGATGCAGGTTTCACGGCCGGATTAGATGCCGATCCTGCCTGTAAGGTAGTCAGCATTAGACGCGAGTTGCCGCCCTCCGCGGCAAACAAATTTGCTTAAGTGGCATCAAAACTTGGTCCGGCAGCACAAAGGCAATCCTACTCAAGGGGAAGACGTCCGCATGCTTTCTAAACGGTGGCTACTCGGGCTAATTCTGATCGCCGCAGCCGCATTGAGTTCTCAGTGCGCCCAGGCGGGAGATATCAAGATTACGATTCCGAGGCATAGCAAACTCACTCCCGTCCAACGGCTAAACCGCGAGGGCGTAGAAGCAGTCCGAAAGCATGACTATCGAAAGGCCGAGACACTCTTCTACAAAGCGTACTTGTTTGATCCGGACGACGCATTCACTCTAAACAATCTGGGATATATCGCGGAATTGCAGGGGCAGATCGATCGGGCGCAGCAGTTTTACGCGTTGGCGGCAGAGCAGTCCAGCGATGCGGTGGTTGACATCTCGAGCAAGAGCCAGTTGCGGGGTCAACCCATGAAAGCGGCACTCGACCTAACAAACGAGCCTCTTCAAATCAACCACGCCAATGTCGAAGCGGTGCGCCTTCTTCAACAGGGCCGGGCGCCCGAAGCGGACCTGCTTCTCCAGGAGGTGCTCAAGAACGATCCCAAGAACGTATTTACGCTGAACAATATGGGGGTTGCTAAGGAGATGGAGGGAGAGGAGCAGGATGCCCTGCGATATTTTGACGAGGCCTCCAGGCAGGCCTCGGACGCAACCGTGGTCGTGACCGCCAATCGCAGCTGGAGAGGACGGCAGGTCAGTCAGATGGCTCTGCAAAATGCGAAGGCCTTGCGCGAACACTTGTCGCACGAGCAAGATTTGCCCGAGCAAGTCGCAGAGCTGAATCTGCGCGGTGTTTCCGCAGTGAATCGCAACGATTTGCGCACCGCGGACGCAGATTTCCGAAAAGCCTACGCTCTCGACCCTGGCAACGCGTTTGCGCTGAACAATATCGGATATGTCGCCGAACTTGAGGGAGACCGTGAAACTGCTCAGTTCTTTTATGAGCAGTCGCGACAGGCCGGCGGAGCTGAATTGACAGTAGGTGTTGCCACGAGTCGGACGGCCGAGGGCAGGAAGCTCTTCAACGTTGCGGAAGACAATGATTCGCGCGTACAGACCAAGGTCGCGCAGGAACGCGACGCGTTCCGCCGTGAACCGGGACCGGTCGGGCTGCGGCGCCGCGACAACAGTATTGTGGAAGACTCCGTGCCGGCTGCAACACCGGGCTCAAGCCAGCAGAGACCGTAGTTCCTCAGGAACCGCTTTCCAAGAAGCGACCCAGGTCTGTCTCGGGATCGGAGAAGATGTTGCGCACGAGGTTAGTCAAATAGCGGGAAATCGTGTTTACATTCGTTCGATACCAGCAGCAGCGGGTCATGGCAGGCGACAGGCCGCAAATGAAGCGAAAGGTTTCCAGTGCCGCAGGAGGCTGCGCGAGCATAGCTGCAGCCATGCGGTGATTGCCGTCGAGAATCGTTAAGGGGCTGTGAGCGTCGACTCCGATCAGCAGTACGGTCCGGCTGACCAGGCCTTCCTGGACGGGATTGCTGATGCGGCGCAACTTGCCGACGAACTCATCCTCGGGCGAATCCTGGCACTTCTGACGAAGACAGTCCACCACGTCGGTAATGTAGAAGCTTCCTTCGGCGACCCGTCGCCACTGGGCGCGCGGAAAGAAGCGGACTCGAGCCAACTCTTCGGTGGTGAGATTGACTTCGAACCATTGTGTGTCGTCAGGAAGCTCGCGCCACATTGCTCCGCGGCGAAGAAAGAGCAGTGCTCGCCGGAGCGCGTTCTCGCGGTCACTTTGGAGGTCTGGCGCTTCTACCAGACGCGAGAACTCCCGACGGTACTCTTCGAACTCAGGATGGTGAAACTCGCTGCGAAGGAACTCAGAGATCACTACTTGTTCGCTCAGCGATCGAACCAGCCCCAAAGAAGGGTGCTTTTCGAGGTTCTCAGCCGGTGTAATCTCCCGGCGCAACAAGGGTAGAGCGACGACGACAAACAACACCACCATCAGGAAGAGACGCTCGTAGATGACTTGCGACAGTGAATGGTGCATGGCCCAGATGCCCAAAATCAAGGCGCCGCTGAACGCCAGCTGAACCCAGCTGGTGTTCGCGATCTTGCGCGACATCTCATAACTGATCAACACCGAACTCAGCGAATAGATTCCGGTCGCGAATGCGTAGAGAATCAGTAGCGTAGCCAGCCCACCGGAATTAGCTACTTCAAAGTGCGCGCCGAACAGGGTCCTCCACAAGAAGCTGGGAATAGCCCAGAGGCCGAGGATCAACACCGACAACAGGAGGAAGACCATGGTCAGTGACATGAACAGCACCGGCCGCGCCTCGCGATCGCTCGAACGAGCAGCGGCTGAGACCGGGAACATTGTGTTCACGACGGACCAGGCAAACATGTTGATCAGGCGTCCCACGAGCGAGACAGCCGCGTAGATTCCTGCCTGCTCAGGAATGAAAAAGTGGTTCATCAAGACGATATCGAAGTTATTGATTGCGCCCTGTCCAGCGAAAAAGACGGCTGCTTGTACACCCTCGCCCGATGCGATCGGAATCTTCAATCGCCCGAAGGATGTCAGGCTGGGGTGTGGTCTGGCAAGAAAGTACGATGAGACGACGGCGATGACGCTGGCAAGCACCGCGCCTTCAACGCCGAGGCCGAGCTTGATCAGAAAGTAGGCTCCTCCGAGACGCACCAGCCCTTCCACCATGAAGTTAGCGGCTAACGAGGTGAAGGCATGAACACCCTGAATGTAACCGCGTCGTACTCCCAGCGGAATGTAAAAGGCCGTTCCCAGTGCAAGCAGCGAAATCAAAACCGGGTCCGGCAAGTTCAAGTATCTCGTGAGTACTCGGTTGAACAGAAACAAAAGCACAGCAAGTCCCACGCCGGCCGCCCATGACTTCAGGTGCAACGAGGAAAAAATCGCAGCCTTGTCTTCGTAGGAGTCATGACTCGCAACGTATTTTGCGCAGACCGCCTGGAATGACAGTGTTATCGCGGACGCCAGCATCAGCAGCGTATAGACTGCCGTAACGTGGGCAAACCCAGTGGGGCCGAGCATTCGGGCCGTTAACACGTTGTAAACCAGATTGGCGACGCCCACCAGGCCCGAACCGGCGAGCATCGTGAGGCTGCCGCCCAGTAGTTTCTGCCGGAGGGCCTTGGCCTGAGACTGGCTCGCGGTTGGAGGAGCGCTGTGTGATGTGTCCCGTATTCGAAACTTTCCGACAAGAGTCATGGAGTGAGCAAAGCCCGTCTAGAACAGGGTGAGATGCACAACCGGAAGGATGGTGTTTGTGCTCGACCCCGGAAAATTGTAAAAGCTCTGCTGCTGCACACCGATCGAGAGACGCAGCGGGAAGGAGACCGGCGTTTCGAACGAGCCATCTTTTACGCGTCCGTGCAGTGGGCGGATGTACGACACAAGGAACTGGCTTTGTACATTGTCGTACGCATGAAAACCGGATCCTCGGGAGACGATCGCGGAGCCTTGCACACTCCAGCGCGGAGTCGCTCGAAACTCGAAGCGTCCTCCGGGCAGCAGGGCCTGCGCGATCGCATACTGCGTCCCCTGTACGCGCCAGGATCGCAGATCTTCCGCAAGGGCAGCTACGGTCAGGCGATTGCCGAACTTATGTTGCAGCCCGGCGTATACCGACGAGTTGAAGTATTCCTCGACCGTGGGACGGAAAAGCAAATCCCGAACTGAATATCCAGTAATGAGTGAAGTACGGCCCCAGGGGCGTCCGACGGTGAACTCGATGTTGGCAAAGGCGTCGCGAGAATGCTGGTCTTGGTCGATGAACGGTCCAGCCTCCCGTTCGGCGCTTCCGGTAAACGAGATCCAGTTAAAGAACGAGCTCGTGGACACGTATAGGAACTGCCGAAACAGGTTTTGACTCATGAACACGGGAGAGACGGTGTCGCGGCGAACCGTAAATTGAAGTCCTCCGTTGAACGTGATTGAGTTCGTCCCGAAACGCAGGGTTGGGCTGACGCCTCCGTTGATAAACGTGTCGAACGTATTGCGATCTTGAACTACCCCGACGCTGGGAAACAGTAAACGTCCGGTTGTGAAGCTTTGCCCCACGAAACCCGAAACCACCGGAAAATTTCCGAGTTTCACTCGATAGTGGGACTCGACCAAATTCTGAAAAGAATGACGCGGCGGCGGCAATAAGGCGGGGTTCGTTACTTTGAGAATCTTCGCGTCCAGAGCGTAGACGTTGATGTCTTCGAAAGCAGGAGCGGACACTTCCTCTGGAACGAAACTGATCTTGTCGTTAATCTGGCGGCCTTGCTGTTCGGCCTCGATGTATTGAGAGGTTTCGGCAACACCGTGATCTTCCGGTCCTGCGATCGTGCTGGCCTGCGCGAAAGATGCCAGCGAGTGCAGCGGGTCTTGACGCTGGCGGTAGAGATTCGCCGAGGCCATCATGTAGTCGTAATCGTCGCGAAAGTCGCTCGCCGGCCCGAGACTGGCGAGGGTCGCGCCTGCTTTCTGAGTGTCCCCTTCGGCAAGATAGGTGTTGGTAAGACCGATGGCAACTGCGCGGTTGTTTGCTCCCGCCATGCGAGCTCTTCTGAAGTACTGCTCTGCCAAGTCAAAGTCGTGCATGGCAAGAAACAGGTTCCCCGCGTCGGCAAAATCCTGACCGCTTACAGGAGAGTCCGAGATCATCCGAGCTTCCGCAAAGCCAAGCGCAACTTGCCGGCGTGCTTCATCCGCATGACCCTGCCGCAGAAATATCTGCGCTAGCGCAAGCCGTATGCCGATGCGGTTGCCACCTGGCACTTCCAACGCCCGCGAGAATCGCTGCATCGCTGCATCGCGGTCGCCCAAAGTCAGGAGGGCATCGCCAGTGGCTGTCAGGATCTCCACGCGATTTCCGCCGAGACGGTCGGCCTGTTCAATATCCCGAAGCGCCTGGTCCCGCTCTCCCTGCTTCGCGTGGAGCTGAGCCATTAGTGCATAAATCGCGGGATCTGAGGATTCCAGCTTCAGAGCTTCGTTCAACGCGGTGATGGCCTCACCGTACTGGTGCATGCGATAGAGAACATCCGCGTAGGCGAGTTGCGTGGTTATATCTTTCGGATCCTCGGCCAATGCGGTGCGGTACTCCCCCGCGGCATGGGGGTAATCCAGTTCCTGCCGGAATGCTTCCGCTCGCGCCAGATGCAAGGGGCGCGACTTACCCAGGATCTTCTGCGCAGTCTCAAGTTGTTTGAGCGCAGGCTTGGGCCGATGCAACTGCAGATCAGCGTAAGCCAGTCCAAGATGAGCTTCGCCGTAGTCGGGTTGCAGCTTCAACGCCGTTTGAAAGTCCTTGGACGCCTTCGCGGGTTGCTTCAGATCGTTCCATACGAAGCCGCGATTCACATATCCGGTCGCCATCTTCGGATCGAGTTCAAGAGCGCGTGTAAAGTTCTCGAGCGCGGCCTGCAAATCGCCATTGTGAACGTACACATTGCCCGCGATCAGCGGGAGATCTTTATCATTCGGCAGGAAGGGCTCGTATTTCTTGGCCAGCGCGAGAGCCTCATCGTAGCGGCCGAGGTAATAAAGGTCGTATGCAAGATAATCAACTCCCTCACGATCATTCGGGAGCCTGGCGATGACGTTTTGTCCGAGCTGAGCAGACTCTGCGTATTGTCCGCGAAAAGTAAGATACCGCTCGCGTTCGCGCTGCACCTGAACGTTAGCGTTCATTTTTTCGTTCGCCCGCTCGAGCCAGCGTTGAGCGAGGTCCAAATTGTGGGATTCCAGCGCTGCATTTGCGCCTCCCGCCACAACCAGAGGGTTACCTTGCATGCGCTCATAAGCGCTTTCGTACTCGGTTTCGGCGGCCCGGAAGTTGCGCTCGGCTGTGTAGAGATCGCCAAGCGCGAGATGTGGAGCATAGTCTTTGGGATGCGCCGCAATGGCACGGGAGAAGTACGACTCCGCCAGCTTTGTATCTCCAGCATCGCGTGCCAGGTATCCCAGACCTGAGAGCGCCTGGCGATTGTTCTTGTCCAGCTGCAGAACTTTCAGGAACGTCTCGCGGGCAGCGCCTTTCTGACCCATTTTCCACTGCAGCGTTCCGAGATTCATGAGGGAGTTCACATTGTCTGGTGCGAGAGCGAGCGCCTCTTTCAGATCGCGATTAGCAGCATCCAGGTTTCCTGACGCAGACTCCACGGCGGCTCGCAGACGCAGCATTTCCGGTCGAGCCGAATCCGAAACTTGAACTTGCTGAATAGCCGCCGCAGCAGCCTCCAACTGCTGTTTCGCATTGGCATCATCCTGCTGCCGCCCGTAGATTTCGTACAGATTCAGGCGCAACTCGATCGGATAGAGCGGCCCCTCTTGCACTCGGGCCGGCAAGTTGCTCAACGCAGTCTTGTACTCCTGCTCGGCTTCGGGAAGACGATCGTCAGACTCCGCAAGAGCTGCGAGAATCGCATGCAGACGATAGTTGTTTCCATCAATCGCGCGAGCGGCGTCGAGGAAGGGCACAGCTTCTTCCGGTTTTCCAGTGTTAATAAAAGCCTGAGCAGCGCTCAGTTGGAATCCAATATTTCCTTTCGCGACTTTAGCGATGTGCGCGTAAAGCGTGGCGGCCTCTTGGGGATTGCCGGCAAGTTCGTAGGTGTACGCCATTTCGGCTTGTACATCGGCATTCCTGTTCGGAATGGCCTGCAGGGTGGCGAGCGCCTCGTCGTATTTCCCCTGAATTCTGTATTGCTCGGCCACCGCACGCAGAACATCAGGATCATGCGGGCCGCGGCTCTTGGCTTGATTGATGTAACGTGTTGCTTCATCCGGCTGCCCGAGCCTCTCGTAAGCGTGCGCAATCAGCAAGTCTCCATGCGCAGACGGTTGCACGGCATCGGCTCGCTGGAGAAGAGTTAAAGCGGACTTGGGATCCGTGCCCAGTAGCAATTCACCCGCAAGCTGCAGGCTGTTCGCGTCTTTGGGATTGGCGTCGATGACTTTGCGCAGCAGTTGCTGCGCTTCGTTGTCTCGGCCCATCCTGACGTAGGTCTGAGCCAAGCCCGCCATCCCACGGACCGAACTAGGCTTGTTCTTCAATCCGCGGTTGTAGGCGTCCACCGACAGCGGATATTGGCCATTCAATCGAGCTGCATATCCGAGCAAGAACCATAATTCCGCATCCTGGGGGGCTGCATTCACGGCCTGTTGGGCGTGGGCTACGGCGCCGGCGAAGTCGTTGCGCTTGATCGCCTCGTCAGCAGCGCGTGCTTGCCGAGCGACTTCGATACCCGCGCCCCAACTGAAGTCCGTACCGCTGGAACTTTGTTGGTCCGTCTTCTGACCTGAACCGAGATCATAGGTCTGCCCAGCTCCCCTTCCCAGGAGAATCAAGACCGTAGCAAGGCAAAAGCTAGTGAGCGGAAACCGGCTTTTCACGTAGTCACCACGTATACGAATGAAGTCTGGAGTACTTCCGCAAAGACTCTCCCACGTGGGAAGTCCTGCGGTCCTCTTCAGATGCCACTGGAACAGTTAGGGTTTGCCTGATGGTGGGGACGTCGAAATCACGGCGCAAGAATCGCGCAAACCTTAAAGGCGCCTTACGAATCAAATCTGGCTGCCTACCGCTGGAGTGTGTACTGAATGACACCGAACGCAAGCTACTCTCGTCCGATTCCGCTACTGGCGATCGTGTTGGTGGCTCTGGCTGTGCACGGTCCCCTGTTACTCATGCAACTTCCGTCGGGCTCGTTTGATACAAACTTCCACATCTTTCTCGCTTCGCATTATGCGCATCACTGGTTTAATCCCTGGAACGAGAAGTGGTTCGCAGGCTTCTCGCAGACGACCTACCCTCCGTTGACGCACCAGTGGATCGCGCTCGTGTCGAATGTTGCGGGCCTGAAAATGTCGTATATGCTCGTGCAGCTTGTTGCCGTTCTGCTGTTGCCCGTCGGAGTGTTCCGTTTTGCCCGCATCTGGGTGGATGATCGCGCGGCGTCGTATGCGGCACTGGGCAGCATCTTCCTCGGCGCGCTTGCTTTTCTGATCTACCAGGCCGGACAACTGGCGACTATCACCTCAGCTGCGCTCTATTTGAACGCGTTGCCCTATTTCTATGAATGGTCAACTCAGGGCTCGGGACGCGCTTTGATCAAAGGTATTGCTGTGAGCTTGACTGCCGCGGCAGCACACCATGTAACGCTGATATTTGGCACGGTGCTGTTTGCCGGCCCCGTGCTCTGGCTGGTCTGTATGGATGCCATGGAGGGACGGACAAAAGGTTCTCTGCTGGCCTCGGTCTCGCGCGCGGTGGTATTCGCTGTTCTCGTCGGTGTTGGGGTAGGAGTCGTTCTGCTTCCGTATTGGGTGACTTTGCTCGAACATCCCATCCACCAGATCCCTATTCCACACGACAGCCGGGCAAACTTTCTGCTCAACTCCATCACAGCAATCAACTATTTTGTGATTCCGTACGGCGCTCTGATTCTGGCGCTGCCGTTCATCATCATCCGCGGAGCCTCGGTCCGAAGACTAAGACCTCTTCTCTTCGGCTTCTGGCTGACCCTGATCTTTGGCTTGGGCGGCACAACGCCGCTGCCTAAATGGCTACTCGGCCGCGCGTTTGACATTCTCACGTTCGAACGTTTTACGTTCTGGGCGACATTGATGGCGATGCCAATTGTGGGTCTGCTAGCGGTCGAGTTGCTTGATCGCTTCCGGGCGAAGGCTGCCGTTGCGTTGTCACTGGCTGCTGTCGCAACGGTCGGCGCAGCACTTGCGTGGCTTACTGCGAATCCCTACCGCCCGACGGGGACTATAAACGTGAATCCTGTCATCGCATTTCTCAATCGGGACGGCCACGACTCTTATCGTTATCTCACGCTCGGTTTCGGCAGCGAGCTCGCGCAAGTTTCCACGTATACGAACGCAAGCAGCGTGGATGGCGATTACAACTCTGCCCGCCTTTTGCCTGAGATGACTCACTACGGATCAGCTCAGTTAACGAATGCCAAGTTCTATGGCTCTGCAGGTATGGCGTCCCTCCGCGCCATGCTCGAGCACGCGAATCGCTATGGACTGAAGTACGTTTTTGTGCACGACTCCTACTACGAGCCGCTTCTGACTTTCGTCGGCTGGCGCAAGACGGAGACCTTCGGCAATGGCGAAATCACGGCGTGGTCGAAAGATGACGTGCCTCCCGCCCATCGTATAGGGTCCGATGCTATTCCTCCCGCCTGGATGGGCTTGCTATGGGGAACACTTCCCATCGGAGTCAGCGTGTTCGCGATCTTCCTGGTGCTCTTTTTGCCCGCGAGACAGCACGTGCGAAAGGCAATCGAATCATCCAGAGAAATCTCGGAACCTGCGCATGACTATGTAGCCCTGAGGACATGAAATGAAACGAACTCTGCCAATTGTCATCCTCGTTGTCGCTGCAACAATTGTTCTTATGTTTCTTGGATTGTCCACTGGGCGATCTACGGGAACTGTTGGAGTCGCCGCTGGGGCGGCTCTACCAGGATTCAGCGCTAATGCTTTCACGCCCGAACAGGCCCTCAACAATTTTCTGTTTGACGTCCAACGGCGGAACTGGGATCGAGCCTTTTCCAGTGTCGAACGCACCAGCGACACTCTGAATCAGCAGGCGTTTATTCAGGAATGGATTGGTTCCAATGGCGGGTTACGGTCATTCTCCAGCCTGGAGCGGTTTGACACGCGTCCGCTTCACGCCACCGACTCTGACGCTCAGATGCGGGTGCGCTTGCACTGGAGCACTCCAGTCGGACCGGTCGAGGATGTTCGTGATTTCCGTCTTGCTCACCGTGGTGATGCTTGGAAAGTAATTTGGGATGAAGCGCCGAAGCCAAATGTGCCCGCCCAAATCGTACCCGTGAATTACCTGCGCTGGGATCTCGTTACCGGGACCGCAGGAGAAGAATGGGGATCACACAATGTGGATGCTCCCAATGTGCGCATCGTCTCGATGAATGCGGTCGATTCCGCGGAGGGAGCCGTGGTGATGGGCGAAGTCGTGAATGAAGACACGATTCCGGCATTCGTGAACGTAAATGCTACGTTGGTCGACGGCTCAGGCAGCGCCATTGACGATGAAAGCAGCTTCGACAAGATTCTTCACGTGTTGCTGCCTAAACAAGTTACACCGTACCGAATCGATTTCCCCCACGTCAGCCTGAGCAAGGTGAAAAATGTCCGCATGGATGTGAAGGCTACGCTTGTCCCGGCGTCATCGGATCCAGTGATTGGGGTGATGAACCAGAAAGTTGAAAAGGATGCGCAGGGCCATTCGGTGCTGCACGGAGAATTGCTGAACGAGAGTGGACAGACAGTCAACATCCCGCACGTAATTGCAAGTTTCTACGATAACAGTGGGAAGGTTGTATGGGTTTCCGACGGATACGTCGAGCAGGCATTGCTTCCACAATCCACCGAGTCGTTTGCGGTTGAGCTTCCACAATCCGTGGCAGGAAAGGTTCAGAACTTTCATGTCGTCGTCAATCAATACAGCCTGCAAAAGTCCTAGTTTTCACGGCGCTTTGGCCAGGATTGTTTTTATCTTTGCAGCGATGGTTTGCGTTGCGCAGGATGCGCCATTCCGTGTTCCTACGGACGCCGTTGCGGGCCATGGCGTGTCCATCCCAACGACCAGTAGCGGTTCGGCCACGTTCTATCTCAGTAGTCCGTCCACCTCCTTAAAGCGAGACGTGCAGCTAGGACAGAACGTCGAGCTGGGAGCAAAAGAGCTTCAAACCGCTGGCCGCTATGTGGCTATCTTGTGCGCCGGTACTTGCAGCAGCTCCGGATTTTTTGTGGCTCCCGGGAAGCCGGCCGTTCTAACGTTTCTCGTTCACCCATCGCGGGCTCCGGTTGGAGTGAATGATGTGATTAACGGGGTAGCGTTGCCGTTCGACCAATTCCACAACCTGGTTCTGGCACCCCAGACGGTTCAGTTTCAATTAACCCCCAAGGGTTCTGCTCCGACATCGCGCAGTGTACCGACTCACGACGGCGTTGCCTGGTTCCGCACCAGCTCGGGAAAGTCGGCGGGCGCGTTGCAGATTTCGGCATCGCTCAGCGATTTAGTCGCGCGCAGAGTCGTTCAGCAAGTCGCGTCTGATCCGTGCAATTTGCGAATCAAAGGAGAACGTACGGCCAAGGGCATTGTCGTCGAGACCGAGCCGGTTCGTGACTGCTCGGGAAATCCAGTGCCAGATGGAACTATCGTGACCTTCACGGCAAAGAATGGCGAGGACGTGAGTTTCGTGGATGCTCCGGTGAAACAGGACGTCGCCCGAGCGACCCTTACTGCCAAGGGTCCTGTCGTAGTCTCGGCTGCGTCGGGAGTAGCAACGGGGAATGAATTGCGGCTTGGAGGCAAGTAGTCAGATGAAAATTGTCTTTCCGCGGATGAAGCGTCATTTGAGACTCAGCACCCTTGTTGTACTTACATTGCTGTCTTCTGGTCTATTCGCGGCAGACAATTCTCCCCAGGTCACGCTCGATGTGAGCAAAGTGAGTCCGCGATCTGTCGAAACCCTGACTCAGCGGGCGATCATACGCGACTACAAATTCGCCTGGGCTAATCTCGACTCAGCACTCCAATCCAATTCCACTGGCCCGCTGAAAGGGCTTTTCGCCGGCACTGCAGAGAACTGGCTAAGAGAAGCAGTAAGCAGCCAGCAAGGCAGCGGGATCACCTCACATTACCTGAACCAGCAGCATAAACTCGATGCCGTTTTTTACGCGCCAGTAGGTGACGTGATCGAATTGCACGATACCGCTGAGTACGATCTTGAAATCCGCGATGGCGGAAAAACCATCCACAATGAGCATGTGATCGTGCACTATGTCGTGCTGATGACCCCCGGCGCGGACCGGTGGGTAATTCGCCAACTCCAGGCAGTCCCTCAGTTCTGAAGAGGTTGCAGGCGCCAACCATGCCGTCTGGCACGGCATCCAAAGTTCACCGCAGAGTGGGGGAATTGGAGTCTCTTCTTGTCAAACAGACTGCTGATATTAGCGATCGTGTGTTTTATGGTAGGCGCGGGGTGCACCACGCCTGGTATACATCGCGCGCTGCAGCAGACTCCACAGGCGCCTAATGGTTGGCCCCGACTTCTGGCCGTTTACATGCCGTGGTTCGGGGACCGGCAGCACATGGATGTGGGGTACGCCAGTTACGATCCCGGAGTTCTGCGAAAGCAAATCCAACAGGCGCGACAGATGGGCCTCTCGGCCTTCGTCGTCGATTGGTACGGCGAGAGCGCCCCGTTTTCCGATCACAATTTCGCACTCTTGCAGGAAGCTGCGGATGAAAATCGATTTCAAGTGGCGCTACTCTACAATGAGCCTGCGGACGATGACGCCCAATCGACTGACGGCGCAATCTCCGCTCTAGACAAGGCCTACAGATCTTATATCGGTCCCAACGCGCCTCATCGCAGCGCTTATCTGACCTATAACGGTCGTCCGGTAATCTTTATTTTCCCGAAGCAGGGCCATGTCGACTGGAACCGCGTCGTCGAGCACTGCCAATCATGGGAGTCGCCGCCCATCCTGATTTACAAAGACGAACCGCCTGCACAGTACGCGGCGGACTTTG
This sequence comes from Terriglobia bacterium, assembly GCA_963743105.1. Taxonomy (GTDB): domain Bacteria; phylum Acidobacteriota; class Terriglobia; order Terriglobales; family Acidobacteriaceae; genus Sulfotelmatobacter. The sequence goes on along the minus strand of CAVUOS010000038.1, from coordinate 22,031 downwards.
CGGGGATGTACGCCTGGGTCCAACCGGGTCAAAAAGGCTGGACACCGGATGGCAGCAACTGGGGCGAGCAATACCTGGATAGCTTCTACAAGAACATGCGAAACAACCATCCGGACAAAATCATTGTCGGCGCTGCATGGCCGGGCTTCGACGACTCGAGTGCAAAGTGGGGTCTCAATCGCCATATGCAGAACCGCTGCGGCCAGACTTTCGAGGACACCCTTCACTTGTACACCCGTTACTTCGACACCGCCCATCCGCTTCCTTTCGTCTTGATCGAAACCTGGAATGACTACGAGGAAGGCACGGCGGTCGAGCGGCTCAATTTTGCCAAATGTAGCCAGAACTCCTCTTCCGTTTCAGCAGGGAAATGATCTAAGACTCGCGTCGCACCAACCCACTTTCGGTGCGCAGCATCAAACCCGGCAATTCACCTTAGGTTCAAAAGGAGCCTTCTCGAATGGAGACCGCGCGCCAATCTGAGAATGAGTTTCGTTTTTTGTCTGACCTTGTACTCACGGACTCCGCTCTGCCCGCCTCAACGAATCAGATCGCGGAAACTGCGCGCCACCTGCATCCCGGCAGATTTCAAGCGATCTTGGAACTCGCCACAAAGAACCATGTCATAATTCGCGCATTTTCGCGGCTGAACGAGCTTCTGAAAGTGAATCGAAGTGCGGACCTCGTGGAGCGCGTATCGCTTGCTATCGATGAAGAGAATTCTCGCATTCGCGAGGCGCTTGGATTCCTCGATCACATCTGCACTGCTCTTGAACAGAACGGATGCTCTGTTACGGTAATCAAGTCACTGGATCACTGGCCGGATCTCGGGAGTGATCTTGATTTGTACACGGATGCGGAACCGGCTCATGTGGTGGACGTCATGCGCACGAAGTTCAGGGCAAAGGTCGATGACCGGAGCTGGGGCGATCGGCTAGCCAACAAATGGAACTTCGTCGTGCCCGGATTGCGCGAATTGGTTGAAGTCCATATTGGGCGCTTAGGTCAGACCGGGGAGCAAACCGCCGTTACAAAATCACTCTCTGGACGAACTCGCACGATGAATGTCGAACAATATTCGTTTCGCGTGCTAGCTCCGGAAGACCGCATCATTATCAGCACGTTGCAACGCATGTATCGGCACTTCTATATTCGACTCTGTGATGTGATCGACAATTCGAGACTGCTGGATTCCGAGTGCGTCGCCTTTACATACCTCCACAGCTTAGGATCGGCTGCGGGGATTTGGGAGGGGATTGCCACATATCTCACGGTCATCTCAGGCTATGTGGAATCCTTTCGAGGCCACGGTGTAACGCTCCCGGCTCTGGTGACTGGGTCCGCGAAGTTCAGGGTGGATCAGATCCACTATCGCCGGGATTTTCTGCGTGTACCGATCCTGCCGCATTCATTCAATCTCTATGCCGGTGAGCTCAAAACGCTTCTCATGCGTGGCGACGTTCGCAACTCGCTCCGGCTGAGCCTGCTGCCGGGTCTGGCGACTGCGGCCGCACTCGAACTAAAGATCACCGGCAGTGATAAGGGGATTTGGTAGAAATACGCCCCCAAAGCCGGTGCCCGTTGTGAAACTCTACTGTTTTCACTGGATTGTGGCTCATCTACTGCATCGCCTAGCTTGAGTAAAGCGATTCTGAGAGAAAAGGCGATAGAAGAAAATCAGCCGGGAGCTGTGATCGATGATTTTGATCGATCAAAGGGGTTTCTGACTTTCGCGTTTGTGGTGTTCCGAAAAGAGACCATTTCGCTACCCGCGCGGATTTGAGTCTTCTACCAGCGGGCGGGGAGGCTTTCGGTTGATCCGTATTCTTGTTGTTGATGATAACCCGGCCGTCCGACGCTATCTGAGAGCTATTCTCGAGCAGCAAGAGAACTGGCAAGTTTGTGGAGAAGCGCGGACCGGCGGTGAGGCGCTACAGAAGGTTCTGGAGTCGCCTCCTGATCTAATCGTACTTGACTATCAGATGCCGGACCTGAACGGAGTGGACGTTGCCAAGCAGATCTCGGCCATGCTCCCCAAGATCCCAATTCTGATGGTCACCTTGCATCTTTCCAGGCAACTGGCGGACGCCGCCCGCCAAGCCGGGGTTCGCGGGGCCTGCGCGAAGCAGGATATCGGGGCCGTCGTTGAAGCAGTCGAGTTGCTGCTGCATGACCGCACCTATTTCCCCTTAGCTTCTGGCAGCGTTTGAATGCAGCGCTCTGTTTTTGGCGCAGAGATCGGCGAAATACAGGATTCCCTGTATTGGACGTGCGAAACCTGAACGTTAGCCTTTTGTTTTGAACGTTCAGGACGCTTCCCTCTTTGCCGAGTTGTTACGTGGAAAATTAAGCGGTTATTGGTCAGGCTGTCACATCCGTTTCGGGGATAAAATGTGGCGAATCGTCTGGTCGGTCTCCCCCGAGGAACTGAATTCGAATGACAGTTCGCATCCTTGTCGTCGACGACCACCCGATTGTGAGACAGGGATTGAAAACCCTCTTGGAAGGCCACACGGGATGGGAAGTCATTGGGGAAGCCTCTGATGGGGCCGAGGCCTTGGAAAAGGCCCGGGACTTAAGTCCCGATGTCATGGTGCTGGATGTCACCATGCCGCGGATGAATGGTTTGGAAGCTTGTCGGTTGCTGCGAAGGCAATCTCCCGACTTGGAGATCCTGTTCGTTACGCAGCATGATTCGCCCCAAATGATGCGTGAAGCACTGGAAGCAGGTGCTCGCGGTTACGTTGTGAAGTCCAATGCAGCTCGAGATTTGCTGGCAGCGGTAGAAGCCGTAAGCCAGCATCGAGTGTTCACGGCTCTCAATGAACGAAGTTATCCGCAAGTGAGCTAGGCTTGGTCGCCTGCTCAACCAATGGTGGGAAAGGCAGATTTATGGCACTGAGAATCCTTCTGGCAGACGATCATGAAATTGTGCGCAGAGGTTTGCGCGCACTTCTCGAAAAGCACGAAGGCTGGGAAGTATGTGGCGAGGCGAGCGACGGTCGCGAGGCCGTGGAGAAAGCTCTGCAGCTGAAGCCCGACGTCGTGATTGTTGACATCGGCATGCCCAACCTGAACGGCTTGGATACGACGCGGCAACTCCTTCAGCACGATCCTCATTTCAAGGTCATCGTGCTCACCATCACCGACTCGGACCAGGTAATTCGCGAGGCCTTGGATGCGGGCGCTCGTGGCTTTGTCCTCAAGTCCGATGCCGCGCGGGACTTGGTCTCCGCCGTCGAGGCGCTCCAAAACAAGCGGATGTTCTTCACCCCGCGCGTAAACGATCTGGTGCTGGCCGGTTTCCTGGAGAAGGGCCAGAAGGTATCGAGAAACGAAGCTCCAAAGCTGCCAACATTAACAGCCCGCGAACGAGAGATCACGCAATTGCTGGCCGAAGGGAATAGCTCAAAAGAAGTGGCGTCTCTCTTGAACCTGAGCACCAAGACTGTGGAGACTCATCGCAGCAATATCATGCGGAAATTGAGTTTCCACTCGATTCGTGATTTGGTCGTCTACGCAATCAAGAACAACCTGATTCAGATTGAATTGCCACCACCGCCGAAATCGCCAACCGGACCGACGGCGGCCTGATTCAACCGTATCCGATTACTTTACGGCTTCTCCTGGGTAATACCCCGTCCTGGTGCGGACAGTCAGATGGCTGTGCGCCGGACCTCTCGCTTCCACCCGAATCGTTTGATACCCGGTCCCGATGTTGCCGCCGGGATTGTATGCCAGTGTGTACTGGCTTCTAATGTCGTGCGCAATCGACCGCGTGATCGAGTCCACCTCGTCCACATTCTGCGGGAAGTATGCGGCTCCGCCCGTACTGGCTGCCAGGTTCTGTAACGATTCTCGCCCGGAGCGCGTCTGGTTCATCAAACCAATTGCGTACAGTGTTGCGCCTTTATTCGACTGCAATTTTCGGAGAGCATCCTGCAGGGTCTCACGGCTCATGTTGTCCTGTCCGTCCGTGATCACTAGCAACACCTTCTTGTCCAGCCGCGGATTGTTTCGCAGATGGAAATCCGATGCTACTACGGCATCGTAGAGAGCCGTGCTTCCGCGACTCGAAGCCTGATGCAACGCAGTCTGAAGCAGATTCACATCGGAGGTGAAATCCTGGTCCAGATAAGGCGTTTGGCTGAAGTTCACGACGAATACTTGATCCTCGGGATTGCTAGCCCGGATCAGGTTTAGTACCGCTTGATTTACCTTTGCTCGCTTGTCGCGCATCGAGCCGGAGTTATCAATGACAATCCCGATCGCCACCGGTACATCTTCTTTTCGGAAAGAAGTAGTGGTTTCCAGTTGTCCATTTTGATAAACCGAAAAAGCGCTGCGATCCAGAGATGTGACCAGCCTTCCATAATCGTCGACAACGGTTGCGTGAAGTACGACCTCCTGCACTTGCTTTCTGAAAACGAATCGGCCTTGGTCTTCGGAGCTCTGAATCGGAGAAATCGACGGCTCGCCTGATTGCTGGCCGGGTTGCGGTTGGTTCGATTCCTGCTGTGCGGACGCCGGTGGTTGGGAGGTTCGCGGCGGTAACGCCATGGGATCGTCCTGAGCAACCGCCCAGCCGCACAGTATTGCCGCCAACACACCTAAAGGAATACTGCGCAGCAGGAACGAGCGGACATGAAATGTGAAGTCAACACACATCGAACAAGCCTCCCGTGAACGTTTTCAGATGCAATTCTGGGGCTTTCGGTTTAGCGCATTGTGCTCAACCAGGATTGGGAACGAGCGCAATCCCTCGGGAACTACAGTGTTCGCAGTATGCCGCCCACGATTGCGAGACCCAGCGAATTCGGCAAAATTACACAGAGTCTCCAGCCAGCTTTCGGTATTGTTATTCGGTAGCAAGAGGATAGGCGTTTGGCAGCATGTGTGCTACTGACGGAATACGAAGATGCTTCCTCTGCGTGTGATGACTGATTCCGAATAACTTACAGCACGGGTCCGCATTGGGTCCGTTGGTCTCGGAGGTGGGAAAATGCTCCGAATTCTTATCGCTGACGATCATGAAGTTGCCCGGCGCGGCATTCGCTCTCTTCTTGAGAGTCATCCCGGATGGGAAGTTTGCGCTGAGGCGAAAGACGGACGCGACGCGGTCGAGCTGGCGACGAGGATCAAGCCTGACCTGGTGTTACTGGATATCGGGATGCCGAATCTGAATGGGCTGGAAGCTGCCCGGCAAATCCTGGCAACCACGCCGAATGTAGCGATCCTGATCCTGACCATGCACGATTCGGATAACGTCATCAGGGAGGTCTTGCGCGCCGGTGCCCGCGGATTCCTCCTAAAATCCGATGCCGGTCGCGATCTGGTCGCCGCCGTGGATGCTCTCCAGAGCCAGAAGACATTCTTCACACCCCGTGTCAGCCAGATGGTGTTGGACGGGTTTCTAAGCCGCGAAAAGAAACAGTCCGACATCGCGTATGATGCTGATCTTTCCGGCGACGTTCTCACCGCGCGCGAGCGCGAGGTGATCCAACTGCTGGCCGAAGGTCGGACTAGCAAAGAAGTGGCCGTAACTCTGAACCTCAGCGTCAAGACCGCCGAAACCCATCGTACGAACCTTATGCGCAAGCTAGGGCTACACTCCGTAGCGGATCTGACTCGCTATGCCGTGCGGAACGGGATTGTCCAGGTGTTCTGAGGTGAAGTGGACCTACCGCGCTACCGCGAACACTCTATGGACCCCATGGCGGGGTGACGAGTAAAAAAAGTGCTGAGCTTCTGGGTCACGCGCTAACCCAGGACGCCGCGAGATTGGATTTCCGAGACAGGGCTTCGTCTTTCGGGAGATGTAACCATGAATCGAATGACGATGCTATTCTCGTTGTGTTTGCTGCTGTTTGCGCCGGCAGCTTTTCCGCAGCAATCACCCCTTCAGACTCCGGAAGATGCGTATACAAGTCGCGACTTGATTGCGTGGTCTCAGCTGCAGAATCCACAGCCTACGCCTCAACCGTTACCAGCCCGAGAGGCTCCATTACCACAACCGGGGCAAACTCAAGATCAACAGGTCAAGTTGCCGGGCGATCCGCACACCCAGCAGGAACCCGCGCAGTCTTACACGGGAGAGATCGTAAAAGACGGGAATCGTCATCTCCTTAAAGCGGAGAACGGTGCAACGTACCAGCTGGACGCCGACCACGACCTTCGAGCGTATGAGAATCAGACCGTCAGGGTCGCGGGAAATCTAGATCCGGGCGCGAAATCCATCCAAGTCTTAAAGATCGAGCTGTCCTCTTAACCGTCTCTGCTCCAGGCTATTACTTCTTTACAGGATTCACCCTAGTGCCTTGAGTTCACGATGTTTGTATCTTTTACAAACTTGCCCGCGCCGTAGAAGGATTGAGACCGCCTTCCGCATAGCCCGGCTTCGGAGTTCACTCATGACCAGTAGCGGAACCGCAGCTTACGGAATGTACTCCCGCAATGCTCCCCTGCCGGAGGTTGTGTCTGCCCTGAATCGGGCTGGTTACCACAACGAGAATATCTGCATGGTCCTTTCGCCCGCTCACCCTGATGCGGGAATCTTCTATGACACGACGAGTTACGTGGCCGGCGCCGACAGCGCGACGACTGCGCGCATGATCCGCTGGTTCTCAGAATTCGGGGCGGTTGTGATCCCCACAGTTGGCGTATTCATTCGGTCTCAAGCGTTCATGAGAGCTCTCTTCACAGAGAAGAATTCATCAGCGCTTTCACGCGGCTCTCGAACGTTGGTAGACCTGGGATTCTCTACGGATGAGGCAAAAAGACTGGGGCACCAGCTCTGCGATGTGGGTGCGCTAGTGTATGTCTCTTGCGATGAGAACGCTAACGCGATGAGCGCGATTGAGCTCCTTCGCCGCACTGGCGCCCAGGAAGCTGCTAGTCTGGGTGCGATCAAAGCTGCCGCAGCGGCCGCCTAGCTCGCGAAACGGACGGTTGCAATTCGATCGGAAAGACTGCACTCCTGGAAGAAATTTCTACCTAGCTCAGTCTCAACAGCACCACATTGTTGCGTTTTGGCACGCCGCTTGTTCTTCCATTTAAAAAAGAAAGCGAGTAGCCCGCTTTCATTGGGAGTGGCAAGCCAGGTGCTAGCTCCCCTCTGCCAACTATTTTTACGAACGGCGCATCCATGACTGTCGTGTCTCCGGAGGTCCTGATGAAGACCAGGTATGTGTGCGTCGAGATTGTCTTGCTCGGAACCGCAGTCGCCCTTGCACTGGCCCTGCTCTTGGCGACGGTGGGAGCGGCAGCGGGAGTCGCCGTCGGCCAGATAGCGCAAGTCAGAACCGCGGCGGACGGCCAGTCCTTCGAAGGGATGATTACCTGCTCTCGTTGCGGAGCAAAACATCAGCCCGCTCTCGATCGCTCGGCCACCACCTGCGTCCGCATCTGTGTCCATGGCGGCGCGTCTTTCGCGCTGATTGATGACGAATCCGTCTATCTTCTCGAAGGCGATCTTGGCTCATTCAAAAAGCTGGCTGGTCAAAGAGCTCGCGTCATCGGCACGCTCAGCGGAAATACCATCAAAGTAGCGTCCGTAACTTCCGGTACTTGAGCGTTCTTCTTATTAATTTCTAACGGTGTGACGTCGATCAGGGTATGCAGGTGGGATGAAATGAAAGATATCCTCTTTCGCCTGTTGGTGGCAGCTGCTTTGACGCTAGCGGCTCTTGCGCTTTCGTCGTCCGCTCACGGTCAGCAAGTAGACGAGGGTCCAGATCTGAAGAGCGCTACCATCCAGATTAAGAGTATCGAACTAATCCCCTGATCTGACGAAAAATCGAAGGCTGCCGTTGCCCATGCTTAAGCATCTGACTGGCATGCCATCCGACAGAGATCGCCTATCGGAACGCCAGCTGCGGACTCCGTCTGAGCCATATCCTTCTCCGATTCAAGATCCTATCGATCCACCCGAAAATCCCGATGTTCCAGTCAGAGAACCAGATCCAGAAGATCCGGGACAAATCTGATAGCCCTTCCAATCCCAGCCCGCATCATAGTCGCGATGATCGTTGGAAATCCAAATGCCGGGAAACGAACTGCGACCGCTGCGGCTGCGCTATTGTTGATGATAATTCTCATTACCGCGATAATCGCTTTTCGCAAGAGGACCGCACCTGAGAAGGACCCACCGCTTCCACTTCATCCCTCGGTCGCGATTTGTGGGATCTTCTGAGACTGTCGCGCTCCGAGCACGGTCATCGAGTCACAGTCAGTGACTGGAATTGTGTGAAATCTTCCACAATTGCGCCAAAGCCTTGGCCGCGTCAGACAACGCCTTCTTCTGCGTGTTGGCCGAAGACTCTTCGGGGACGCGCGGTCGCTGCACGATCGGTCGACGATAGTTCGACTTTTTCCCGGCCAGATCGGTTTCGTAAATATCGCGCACTGCATTCTCAAACATGAGCTTCAGATTGACACTGATGGTTGGAAGTTGCGCTGCTGATACGTGCGCTGCTGGTTTGCTCGCCATTAGAGGGAAACTCAACTTTCCTGATTTCTTGCACTCTAAGATGGCGGAGCAACGGCAACAATACAGCGTTGCACCAAGTGCAAGCACTGCGTTTACTTAGGAAATACCACCTGAAAACGATGAATCCGGGCTCAGTACTAAAAGACAACTACTATGCGGCGGCGTTCACGCCCGAAGTCATACAGTTCCGCAACGCCCGCAGAGCGTACAGTGCGTCGTCCAGAATCTGGTCTTCCTCAATGTGGTCGGAGTCAACTCCGAACAGCTCTTTTACGCGATTCAGAATTGCCCCTTCCGCCTCGGCGATTCGTGCAGGAATCAACTTCCGATCTGTCTCAAATAGAGCCGCCTGATATTAGGCCGTGCCAGGAGACGCTGGAGTCTCCTGAAGGATGGGAGTTGCGGGGAGAATGCTTTCTCATGTGGAGTCCTCGCGGCGGAAGCTTGCCTAGCGTTTGCGCTAAGAAAATACCCGCGCACCTCTAGTCCGGCCCATACTGTAATTGCCGTATTTTCCACATACAGGCGGGAGGAGTTTGTGGAAGGGCGGGCGCCCTTCCACGGACTTCTGTTAGGCGGCACGGCGGGAGGAGCTCTTCGTTTGTCTCTTTCCCTCCTTCCTTTCGCCTTCCTCTTCGTCCCGGCCCGCGCCGGCTGCTTGAGCCTGCTGATTGATCTCTTCCGCCAATTGAGTCAGCTTCTCATCCGTCTGCTTTTCTTCGTCCAGGGTCTGCTCAAGCAGGGAGACGTGTTCGTCCTCCCCGAGCAGTTGGGCGAATTCCTTTGCCGTCCCATAGCCGGCGATCTCATAGTGCTCCACTCTTTGAGCGGCGCCGATTATGGCGGAATCCATCACGGCGTCCTTGTAGTCTTCCTGGATGGTCTCGGCGCCTTCCTTCACCAAACCCTCCATGCCAAGGCACTTCTTGCCGGACGCCTTCTCCTCCAGCATTTCGAAGATCTGTTCAAGGCGTGATACGTGCTCAGATGTCTGGCGGAGATGCTCTTCGAAGGCCTGGCGCAATTCAGCGTTGGAAGAGGCCTTCGCCATTTTCGGCAGCGCCTTTGTCAACTGAGTCTCAGCGTTATACAAGTCCCTTAATTCGTCGATATATAGTTCCCGCAGCGAACCTTTCGGCATCGCGTTCCTCCTTGAGTAGATTCCAGCGACCGAGCGGAGTACCTCGCTGGGGTTACACCCCGAAAAGTATTTTTCTAGCGCGAGCCGAACAATACCTCAGATGCTGTAGCCCCGCGCCTACTGGCGGGTGCTTTGCTCGTGGGAAGGGTGGTCCTGGCCGAAATCGAGGCCGAAGCGCGGTTCGGATCGCGTACCCGTGATTTTGAACGGAACCTCGGCCCCGGCTCCGTGCTTATGAAAGAAGGGATCTACCGGCTTCAGCAGAATTGATTTCCAGCCAGTTGTCATTTGAGAGAGTTTTGCGTCCGTCTTCAGCAGCCCATGAAAGTCAAACGTAGCGCCATCGAGGCTGTACTTGCCTGTCATATCGGCATGAGTCCCGGGGATTTGAAAGTGCAGTAGCGAGAACGACAAGATTCCGTTCTGCAACAGAAACTTGCCTTCCAAGTCTGTCGTGATGTTTACGTCTTCTTTGCCAATGAGCTTCGGTTCTCCGAGGCCGCGTAAGCTCAGGTCATCGATGCGCGTCTGAAGCTTTTCATTAGTGAAATGGCCGGTCGGAATATGAAACGTGCCTGCGAGCCGCAGGCGATCCGAAATATCGCGATCACCGGGCAATATGTTCAACTTCGTCTTCAGCTGGATCGGCCCCGTCATAATCGGTGGATCGGTCTTTATTCCAAGTCTCAAAAGATCTTCGATTGCGCCTCGAGTCATGGCAACATCGAGGTCGATTTCGTGGCCATGAGGCTCTTTCACACGCACGATCTTTCCGCTGGCAGTGAAGCTCGTGCGCAAGAAACGCGCCCGAACGGGATCCAGATAAGTATCGCCATCCGTGCCGTCGACGATTGCATGAAAGTCTGTATGCAGGTTGACCGGATGGCCGCTGACATCCAGGCGAAAATCGGGAGTATCAGTCTCGCCCGTAACCTCGATCCGGCCTAATGTGCCGCCATAGTGGCCGGTAGAAGTGAGAATCCCGGCAATGCCCCGAATAGGACCCAGATTGGCGTTAGTAAAAGAATAATCGCCTTCCACCACGGAATCGCGCGGGCTTAACTCGTTCAATGGACCAAAGCTCCCTACCGAATGAATATCGCCGACCGGCTTGGGGTTGACTAGCGTTGCGTCAAAGCGCAGCGGCTGTCCCGGCCCGATGTCACTCATTCGCAGGTCGCCGATATCAAACTCCAGCGGCGCCCTCCCAGGTTTGTCGGTGTTGATGAGCAACTTCGTATCCGAAAAGACAAAGCGCGCGACCGCAATCGTCATCTTCTGACGGCGGAGACCGCGCATTTCGTGGCGGCCGCTCTTGGGCGGAATATTCATGGTAAGTCCGCTCACATAGACCGTATCCAACTTCATGGGCTGACGAAACAGGTTGCGCAGAGAAGTCTGAAAATGGAATTCCGAAACATTGAGCAGCGGCTGAACGCCGGCCTGCCATGGATTGGGATCCGTCGCGCCATAGATCTGCAGTTCCTTGCCGGAAACGTGAAGCCCATTCGCGATCCAAACGTGAAGGTCGCCAAGCTCCACGCGACTCTTGAAACGGGCAGACAGGGTCTCCATGACTCGGCGGCGTAAGATCGGCTGTGCGCGGATGATGATGATCGGGACGCAGATTGAAATAATCACAACGAAGGCGAGAAGTAACCCCAGCACCCACCGCCACTTTATGGACCGGCGCCGCCCCGGCATCGATACCAACATCGATCGAGGAGCCCTAGAAGGAATTGTGGAGGGAGCAGCCAAGTACTGAATGGATAACAGTCCGAGGGGGCCAAATGGAATCGGGTATTTGCTGCAGCTGATCTGTACTTTGAAGCTTAGAAGCCGTATTTGGCGACGACTCGGCGCTCCTTCTTTCCGATCACGGCGATTGCGGCGTGTTGTGCCGGGAGCCGAAACGCTAACGAGGCTCCTGTTGCTTGATCACGAATGTTGATGGCGGCGTCCTGATCGGAATCGGAAACCATGACGTACAAAATGGAATCTTCCAACGCGGTCGGGAAAATCAACACTCCCGGTGGTACTGGAGTAAGTGGGCTGAATGGCGACGCGAGGCTTACGTGCGCGGCGACAAAAGAATAGAGTTCGGCCGCGGATTGCAGATCCTCAGCCAGTTCGATGGGATAGACAGCCCAGAAGATCTGGCCCTTGCCGTGCGATATTTCCTTCAGAGTTGAGCCATCGTCGAAGCGTAGCGAGCTTCGAGCCAATTCTGCTGCTGCTGGCCGAAGGCGAGCGAGATCCGGTGCTCGCCAAGCTTCAATTCGGCATTGTGATACACCAACGGCTCGGCATGTGCCTTGAGCCCGAGATCGAGGACTCGATGTCTTTGCTGCCAATGCTCGTCCCGCTCGACCGGACCTGTGATGAGCAGATTCCCTCCTGCATCTACATACTTCACGCAGTGCTGCCCAAGCCGCGTCTCCGAGTGCCTGCGGTGATGGAAGAATGACAAGCTTCGGATTCCCCAGCCGCTCGATCTGATTTTCGGAGATCACATAGAGCGGCAGTTGCGCCTGGTATGCCAGCGCGCGCACGGCTCGCCGTTGCGCCTCCAGTTGGAAATCCGCCATCACTGAATATTGCGCAGCCTGCGAGGTGACGATCGCAACCGGCGGAAGTTGAGGATCCAGAAGGTGCTCCTGCAGGGAAGGAGCAAATCGAGCAAACTCCCGCAGCAGCGTCGCCTCTGGCTTTTCCGTGTAATCGGTCCGCACTGCGCCAATCGGCGTCTCGTTGCTCTCCGTCATATCGGAATTCGTATTCCAGAGCCATTCGATCGCGCCCGATCCTTGTATGAATGACAACGCGATCTTCCGCTCAAGAAGGGCAGCCTCATTTTTCGGCGTGCGCCGCGCGATCTCGTCGAGATTCAACTCCCGCTGCAGCCCCGTTTCCTGGATGAGCATGGCTTCACCCGGCTGCTTTGCCGCCAGCGAATCCCAAAGAATGTAGTCGTTCTGCCACCAGGAGTGATTCGTCGTGAAGTCGACCGACGATCCCCAGAAGGCCGGCGAGAGACGATCCTGAATCCCACCTTCATCCTGCCCCACCGTGACCAACTGTTGAGACCCAGTCGCGCGGATAGTCTCGCGCATCGTACGCGCCCATTGCGCAAACGATTCCTGCGCAAAGAGGACGTAGTCGTTCACCCTTAGAGAGTTGATTCCCACATACATTCCTCGCGGAGAAAACTCCTCTTCGCTGGGAAGAGAGATCGTCCCGGCAATGGACTGCGGCGGAACATTCCACATCGCGGCCAGCTTAGCGCGATCCGGGTAGCGCTTGCTCAGCCATTCGTTCCAGGCCGTCAGCTCAAACAAGTCGCCATTCGGGCGCATTGTCCACAGATGCTGGGAAAAACTAGGCTCATTAATAAGGTCCCACGCGAGAAATGGCACGTCGTGGAAGCGTGCGACCAGCGCATGAGATCAACGTTTGCTGCTTTCGCACCGCCGCCGGATCCAGAAATGCATTGCTGCCTCCGAGAACATCCGGCAAGAAAGCGAAGAAATTGAACTGCACCGGCAAGCCATATTTGCGCGCCGTCATCAGATAGGCTTCCAGCGTGCGCAGCGTCCGTTCATAGGGCTGCCCATTCTCATCGCAGAACTTGTCCCAGCCTGTCCACCAGCCGGTTTGCGATCCCTACGCGCTGGCCGGCCTCGCGCCCGGCGTCCGCACCTCCGTCGGCATGAACGATCTGCCCGTCGACATGATCAGCACTGCCTCGGTCTCCATCAACGGGCAGCGCGGCAACCAGAACGAATACCGCGGACGGCGCCCCGAATACGGGCGCGTCGCAGAATCAGCCGATCCTCTATCGCCAGCGTGGATTCCGTGCAGGAGTTTCGGGTCCAGACCAACGCCTTCAGTGCGGAGTACGGCCGCGCCGCCGGCGGCATCTTCAACGTGGTCACCAAGTCCGGCACCAACGACGTGCACTTCGGCGCTCTTCGAATTCCTGCGCAACGATAAGCTCAACGCCAACGACTGGTTTGCCAACCGCGGCGGCATCGACCGGCCGCGCTTCCGCCTCAACCAGTTCGGCGGCACGTTCGGCGCGCCCATTGTGATCCACATGTGTACGACGGGCACAACCGGACATTCCTGTTCGCCGAGCGCGGAACTGGTCCGCTTCGCGCAAGGCGTCACCTTCACCGGCAACCGTGCCCGATCCCGCGCAACTCACCGGCAACTTCAGCAATCTGCTGAATGCCGCCGGACAAAAAATCCCCGATCTACGATCCGGCTACCAGCCGGCCGACGGCACCGCGTTTGTGCGCGATCTCTTTCCGGGTAACGTGATCCCCGCCAACCGCCTGAGCCCCATTGCGGCCGCCGTCGCGAAGTACTGGCCGGCGCCCAATACCGCGGCAGTCAAACGCGTCGGGTGTGGGAAATTATGTGAATAGCGGCGCGAACATCATCAACAAGAACACGTACAGCTTCCGGCTCGATCACGCCTTCAGCGAGAAAGACCGTTTCTTCATGCGCTACTCGTATGACGACACGCCGAAAATCAGCGCCGGCGGCTACGGCCAGACGAATCCCGCGTCGCCCGCCGGTGGCACGCAGGATTTCACGCGCATGAACGCCGTCGCCGAAGAGACCCACATCTTCAATCCGTCGCTGATCGGCGAATTCCGTGCGTCGTTCGCGACGGTTCGCCAACTTCCGCAATTCGTTCAGCTATGGTTTCGACATCACCAAACTGGGATTTTCCCCCGCCCTGGTGGCCCAGGTGGGCGGTCTGCGCGCCTTCCCCGCCATCAACGTCACCGGGTTCAGCGTCACCGCCTCGGTCCCCAACACCGTACAGGGCGGGCCATCGCTGGGCGCCGACGGAACCATCGGAATCGCCATGAACAACTACGCGCTGCAGGGCGCGCTCACCAAGACGTTTGCCCGGCACAGCCTGAAATTCGGCGCGGAAGTGCGCAGCATCCAGTTCAACGACTACCAGGTGAACGATTCGGCCACGCAGTTCACCTTCGCCCCCACCTTCACCCAGGGGCCGAACCCCGTGCAGTCCACGGCCACCGGCGGCGCACGCGCTGGCCAGTTTTCTGCTCGGCATCCCCGGCGGCACCACCGCGCCCTCGCCCGCGCTCGCGCAGCAGACCCTCTATACCGCCGCCTTCCTGCAGGACGAATGGAAAGTCACGCAGAGTCTGACCGTGAACCTCGGGCTGCGCTATGAAATCGAATTCCCGCGCACCGACCGCTTTAATCAGCTCACGAACTTCGATTACGGCGCCACGCCGCCGCTCAACGCTCCCGGGCTGAATCTGCGCGGCGCGCTCTCCTTCGCCGGCGTGGGCGGCGTGTCCCGATTCCAGGGCGAGCCGGATCTCAATAACTTCGCGCCGCGCGTTGGCGTTGCCTGGCGCGTCACGCCGAAGACGGTGGTCCGCTCGGGCGCAGGCATGTTCTACTCTTCGCTCACCGGCATCGGCAATGCGCCGACAGTTTTCGGCGTCACCGGCTTCCTCAGCTCCACCGACATCACCACCAGTCTCGATGGCGTCACGCCGATCGTCACACTCAACAATCCGTTCCCCAACGGCGTCAACAAAGCGAGCGGCAGTTCGCTCGGCGCCGCCAGCTTTCTCGGACAGAGCGTGGCGTTCGATGACCGCTCCAATCGGGTGCCTGACAGCCTGGCAATGGAACTTCGATATCCAGCGCGAGCTGCCCCGGAATGTCTTGTTCGAGGTGGGCTACGTGGGCACGCACGCGCTCAAGCTGCCGCAGGACCGCAGCCTGAACCAGTTGCCCGATTCCGCCCTGGCGCTCGGCGACGGTCTCCGCCAGTTGGTCCCGAATCCGTTCTACGGACAGATCGCGATCGGACCGCTTGCCTCGCAGACGGTGGCTCGCGCGCTCCTGATGCGGCCTTATCCGCAGTTCCAGGACGTGACTTCTTCGGCCAATTCCTGGGGCAGCTCGAATTACAACGCGACTGCAGGTTAAAGTCGAAAAGCGCTACGCGAAGGGCTTCACGCCTGCTGGGCTCCTACACGTACTCGAAGGCCATGGACTACCTCACCGGCGTGTTCAACGGCGAGAGTGTGGGTGCGACCACCGGCTCCGGCGTCGGCGGCGTGCAAAACTGGAACTACCTGAAAGGAGAATATTCGCCGTCGGCCCTGGATGAGACACATCGCCTCATCGTTAACGGCGTGTATGAGCTTCCGTTCTTCCGCAAGCAGAACGGCGCTGTGGGACATGTCCTGGGAGGCTGGGCGCTCGCTGCCATCGGCTCGTCTTACCCAGTGGCGGGCCCTTGGGCATCACCGCGGCCACCAGCAACACTTCGCCCAAGGCGGCGGTCAGCGTCCCAACTGGAACGGCGTGAACCCGTCGATCTCCGATCCGCTTCCCGGCCATTGGTTCAACACGTCGGCCTTCAGCGCCGCGCCGGCGTATCATTTCGGCACCACTCCACGGACGCTGAACGGATTGCGCAGCGACGGATCGCACCAGGTGGATCTGTCGGTACACAAGAATACGAACATCGGCGAGCGCCTGAAGCTGCAATTCCGCGCCGAGGCATTCAACGTGGCGAATACGCCGCGATTTGGAGTGCCGAATCTCTCCTTCGGCAACGCTCAATTCGGCGTTGTCTCCGCCATGCAAAACCAGTCCCGCGTGCTGCAGTTTGCCCTGAAGTTTATGATGTGAGCATGGCTCGACACATTTTGATTCTGGTGGCGGCTCTATGCTGCGCGTTCGCCGGAATCTCCTCGGCTGGGCAGTGTGAAAGAGGTGTCGGAAGCGTGCCCGGCGGGTCCGATCGGTAAACACGGTGTGCCGGCGGCTCGAAGTCAGTTGCCCCGGACATGAAGACGATCGAAGTGCAAATCCGGATCACCGAACCAGCCGCCGGCTCGGCGTTACGGGGAACGGTCGTCATGGGCAGCGGTGGAGGCGGCAACGGTTTCTAGCCAGCCAGGCGCCGTCCAAACGCTGGTCAAGGAGCTGGCCGCGATGGGATTCCGCGTCGTGGATCGGGCGTGGACCGGCGGCTGGACCACGCACGAGGGCGGCTTGAAGAAGGAATCCTGCCGCTATGCAACGCTGCTCACGTGGGTCCACGACCATCTCCACAAGGGAGGCAAATTCGTCGCCACGGGGAACTCGGGCGGCTCGGCGGAGATCGGCTACGCGATGACCACGTGGCAGCGCGGCGACATCCTCGACCTCGCGATTCCGCTCTGGACCGCCCATCGCCCGGCTGGACGACGCCTGCGTCAAGGAGGCGTCGGCGCGAATGGTCGGCGATGTGCGCGAGCATTATTCCGAAGGGCAAGATGGACTGCACACCCGCGTGCACGCTCGGACCCGTCGAACGACGTCTGCAAGCAGGTGGCCGCCGAGCCCACGCTCGAGCAACTCCACGATGACAGCGTGATGCATCCGGGCGCCATGCTGGACTATCCGAAAACGCGTGTGCACTTCCTCTTTGGCGCGAAAGTTTGCGGTGTGCCGGTGCCGATGGGACTCACCGGGCAACCAAGGTGAGAACGGAAAAAGAAATCCGAATTCGTTCCTAACACGCCGCACGGAATGTTCCTCACGCCGGAAGGCCGGGAGGCTATCCGCAACGCGATTGACAAGGGTACGACAGAGAAGAAAACATTGAAACATAGCGAAGCTGGCAATTCTGCTTTTGGCGCCGTTGTGCGCGAGTGCGGAGGTGCTGGATTCCTCCAGCAACGGTTTCACGGTGAAGGTGGCCTTCACCGTCAAAACGGCGCCCGCGGACGTCTATAAGAAGCTGGTTCACGACGTCGGCGAGTGGTGGAACCCGGCGCACACCTTTTCGGGGAGCGCGCACAACCTCAGCATCGACGACAAACCGATGGGGTGTTTTTGCGAGAAGTTCCCGGGCGGAGGCGGTGTAAGGCACCTCGAGGTCGTATTCGCAGCGCCGGGAAAATCGCTGGTCATGACGGGCGGGTTGGGGCCGATGCAGTCGATCGCCGCTACCGGTAGCATGCGAATTCAACTCACCGCGGCCGAAGGCGCGACGAAGCTGGAGATGATCTACTCTGTCGCCGGCTATCTTCCTGCCGGCATGCAAACCTGGGCGAAGCCGGCGGACGGCATGTTGACGGAGCAATTCACGCGCCTGCAGAACTACATCGAGCACGGCAACCCTATCCCCAAGTAGGCTGAGTGCCAGCGTGCCGTCCACTGCCCCCCCACGTAGCGCTAAATGGGGGTAACGCTAGTGAAGCGCGGAGTGAGTCTGCAACAAACCATAGCGCGTCAAAGAAATTGCTTTCCCATCACCCATTCGGTCCGACCAGAAACGTCAACGGACCAAGCCTGACGTCGCACGCGCCGCTGAGTAATGGGGGCCGGGCGGCCGCGCCCCCAGAAACTGATTACTTTGTCGCCTTCAGCTTCTCGCGCTGCTCTTTCAGCACCGCTTTGCGGCTCAGCTTGATTTTGTTGCCTTCGAGCGCCAGGACCTTGACCAGGATCTGGTCGCCTTCCTTCAACTCGTCGCGAACTTCGCTGATGCGGTTCTCGGCGATCTCGCTGATGTGCAGCAGGCCGTCGGTGCCGGGGAAGATCTCGACGAAAGCGCCGAAATCCACCAGCCGCACCACTTTGCCCAGATACGTCTTGCCGATCTCGGCCGACGGCCGTGATGTCGGAGATGATCTGCATCGCCTTGTTCGGCCGACGCTTCGTCGGCCGAGGCCACGTGCACCGTGCCGTCGTCCTCGCACGTCGATCTTGACGCCGGTCTGCTCGATGATGCCGCGAATCACCTTGCCGCCTGGTCCGATGACGTCGCGGATCTTATCGGTCGGAATCTTCATGGTGTAGATGCGCGGCGCGTACTCCGACATGCTGGCGCGCGGCGCCGGCATGCGCCTCCTCCATCTTGTCGAGGATGTACAGGCGGCCGCGCTTGGCCTGCTCCAGCGCCTCCTTCATGATGGCGGTGGTCACGTTCGGGCACCTTGATGTCCATCTGCAGCGCCGGTGATGCCGTCGCGCGTGCCGGCGACCTTGAAGTCCATGTCGCCGTAGTGATCTTCGGCGCCGGCGATGTCGGTCAGGATGGCGTACTCGTCGCCTTCCTTCACCAGGCCCATGGCGACGCCGCCGACGGGCGCCGGCATCGGCACGCCGGCATCCATCAGCGCCAGCGTGGCGCCGCAGACGGTGGCCATCGAGCTCGAACCGTTCGATTCCAGAATGTCGCTGACCACGCGGAGGTGTAGGGGAAGTGGCTTCGTCGGGAACCATGCGCGCTCAGCGCGCGCTCGGCGAGCGCGCCGTGGCCGATTTCGCGGCGGCCGGGTCCGCGCATGAAGCCGACTTCGCCGACGCTGAACGGCGGGAAATTGTAGTGCAGCATGAAGCGCTTGGTGACCTCGCCGGGCTCGAGCAGTTCGATGCGCTGCTCGTCTTCCTTGGTGCCGAGCGTGACGGTGACCAGCGCCTGGGTTTCGCCGCGGGTGAACAGCGCCGAGCCGTGGGTGCGCGGCAGGACGCCGGTCTCGATCGTGATCTGGCGGATCTCGTCGAACGCGCGGCCATCCGGACGGCGTTGCTTCTTCAGCATCTCGTCGCGGAAAATCCGCTCCTTGAGAGCGTCGTAGATCTTTGCGGCTTCGGCCTGCTGCTCTTCCGGCAGCGCTTCGACGATCTTCTTCTTGATCTCGGCGATCTTGGCGTAGCTTTCCAGCTTGGGGTACTTCTCGGTGTTCAGCGCGTCGGTCAGATCGGCGCGGACTTGCGTCGCGATCTGGTCGGACAGTCTGCGTCGAGGACGTGGCGGCGTAAACTGCCGCTTCGTCTTGCCGGCCAGCGGCGACCATCTGCGCGGATGGCCGCGGCGATCTTCTTGCAGCACTCGTGGCCGAACTCGATGGCTCCGAGCACTTGCGCTTCGGACGCCTGCTGGCGCCGGCTTCCACCATCACGATGCCGTCTTCGGTGCCGGCGACGACGATGTTCAGCTTGGATTCGCGGCCTTCCGTATAAGTGGGATTGGCGATGTACTTGCCGTTCACCATGCCCACGCGCACGCCGGCCAGGATGTGGTCGAACGGAATGTCGGAAATGGCCAGCGCAGCGCCGGCGCCGATGATCGCCAGCGAATCGGGATCCTGCTCGGGATCGGCCGAGAGCACCATGGCGATGATCTGGGTTTCGTTGAGGAAGCCTTCGGGGAACAGCGGACGGATCGGGCGGTCGATCAGGCGGCTGGTGAGAATTTCCTTCTCCGACGGACGCCCTTCGCGTTTGATGAAGCCGCCCGGAATCTTGCCGGCGGCGTAAGTGTATTCACGATAATCAACGGTGAGCGGAAAAAATGCCGGCTCCCGGTTTGGGCTCTTCGTTCGCGCAGGCGGTGACCAGCACCACCGAGTCGCCGGAGCGAACGACGACCGCGCCGTTCGCCTGCTTGGCCATTTTGCCTGTTTCGAGCGTGATCTTGCGATCGCCTAAGTCAACTTCAAATGTGTGGACCATTAATTGACCTCCAACCTCGCCGGGGATCGCCCGGGCTGGTTCTATAGACCGGTTTCAGCCGGCGTATCTGAGACTGGAGTTGACAGGATACGGCACCCCGCATACGGCGGAGTGGAGTTTGGAAATATTGGAGACGCGACCTCGCGCTCCTCCCCTCAGAGTGCACTCTAGCGGCGAATGCCGAGTTTCAGAAGGACCGCTTTGTAACGTTCTGGGTTATGGTTTTTCAGATACGTCAGAAGCCGACGCCGCTTGGCCACTATAATCAAGAGCCCTCGTCGCGAGGCATGGTCCTTCTTGTGCGTCTTGAAATGCTCATTAAGCTGCGTAAGGCGCTCACTCAGCAGAGCAATCTGAACTTCTGGCGATCCTGTATCGGACTTATGGGTCTGATTCTTTACGAGAATCTGCCGCTTAGGTTCTGTCGCCAGTGCCATTCTAGAGTTACTGCTCCTTGTCTTCTCTTTATCTCGATTTGGATACGAAATCAGAATACCACAGATAATGAACGGGTTGCCACCGGCGGTCTCCCGGCGGTCTCCCCGGACAGATATTCAGGCAGCCGATCCGCGACCGTCATTCATCGTCCATCGCGTGTCGTTTTGGAAGCATGCTGGCGCAGGATGCGGGAGACGACGTAGGACCTACGACGCTCACCCACCCGCCACAGATGAATGGTTCGTATCCAAAGCGCGCATTTGAAGTTGAAGACTTTTACCGGCTGGGGATCGACTACTGTGTTCCGGGCTGTGCCGCCGTGGCCCAGCCCCGTGCGACCCAGTAACTGGCTTCCTCCTTTGGTAGTCCGATTTCATCACCTGGCTGGAAAGAACGGAGTGTTCTCCCCGAGGCCCACGTTGATGCAACACCTCGCAATCAGGGTTACCCATCCGCGGTCCTCCCTGAACGCGCGATCAAGCTGCCCGAGGAAGGCGTGATCGCGGGCATTCAGCGGATTGCGCCGCTCCGGATCGATGCACCGTTCGTTGTGGTCGAGCGAGTGTCGATCCGCGTCCCGCTCCATTTTACGTTTCCAGTCTGTGAACGTCATGAAAGAATTGCCCAAAAGAGAATCACTCCAGGAGGCTGGCCGCAGCGCCTTCGTAAACGGCTACGGCCATACATCACTTAAGACCTGCGAATGTCCACGGCAAACTTGAACCGCCTGGCCCAAAATTTAACAAGTGGTTCGCACACACCGAACTACTAAAAAGGTCATCCGGCCGGGCAGCGGAGGAGTCTCGGCAGGGTTTTCAGGTGGCTCCCGGAACTGGTACAATCCCTTCCTATGAAGTTGCTTATCGCCGGATTCCTCTCTCGCACCTCCACTTTTGGCCGACGACATCTCCACCAGCGCCGGAACGGTGAAGATCACCCCCATCCAACACGCCAGCTTTCTGATCGAGGCCGGGGGCAAGGCGGTCTACGTCGATCCCGCCCAGGGGACTTTCGATGGCCGCCCCAAAGCCGACCTGATCCTGATCACTGACATTCATGGCGATCACATGGCCCCGAAGATCGTCGCGGGACTGCAAAAATCCGGTACGATAATCCTCGCCCCCGACGCCGTGCCAAGACGGTACCGACGCCAAAATCATTCGCAACGGCGAGACCCAAAAAGTCGGCGCCTGGAAAATCGAGGCAGTACCCATGTACAACCTCAAGCGCGGGCCGTCCGAGGGCAAGTTCTACCACGATAAAGGCCGGGGCAACGGCTACTGCTGACCTACGGCGGCAAGCGGATTTATATTTCCGGCGACACCGAGGGCATCCCCGAAATGCGGGCGCTCAAGAATATCGATTTGGCGTTCGTGTGCATGAACCTGCCGTTTACCATGACGCCCGAGGAAGCTGCCGACGCCGTTCGCGCATTTCATCCTA
>CAVUOS010000037.1:0-142279 GCA_963743105.1 Terriglobia bacterium | reverse complement strand
CATGCTGGTGGGCATCGTAATCGCCACCGCATTCACCGTGGGAGTATGGTGGAAGTTGAAGAACGCACAGATCGGTGACCAGATCGTGCAGAACCAGCCCGTCACACCATTGACTCAGCCGAGCCCCGGCCAGAATCCGGCCGAAGAATCAGCGGAGACTTCTACCGGTGACCTTCCCGATTCCGATCAGCCGGAAAACACGCCCGCCACGCCGCAGGAGTTATCGAAGTTTCCCCGCGTCACCGGAGTGCGGCACTGGTCGTCGGGCGATTCCAGCACCATCGTTCTCGACCTTGAAGACCAGGTGCAGTACGAGCCCGGACATCTCTCGAATCCCGAGCGCTTCTACTTCGATCTGCGCGACACCCAGCTCGCAGCCGAGTTGAAGGGCAAGTTTATTGAAGGCGATACGCTGCTCAACCACATTCGCGTGGCACAACCGGTCTCCGGCATGACGCGCGTGGTGCTCGAAGCCAAGAACAACGCGACGCTTTCCGCTCCGCAGGTCAGTCTCGAGCGCGATCCTTATCGCTTGGTCATCCAGGTCAGCAAGGCCGGCGCGACTCCAAAAACCGCAGTCAATCTCTTCCCTAATGCTCCTGAAGTGGAGAAGAGCAAGCTCGCGATTGTCGTTCCACCTCCGTCGAAAGAAGACCTGCAAATGCGTTCGAAGGCGCCGAAGCTGCGCATCGTCGTAGACGCGGGTCATGGCGGATGGGATCTCGGCACCGTGGGCCGTCGCGGCCTGCTGGAAAAAGATCTGGTGTTCGAAATATCCCAGCGCCTGGGCAAGTTGCTCGAGTCCCGCCTCGGCGCGGACGTGATCTACACTCGCCCGGATGATAACTACATTCCACTCGACGAGCGCGCCGTCATCGCTAATACCGCGCAAGCCGATCTCTTCGTCTCGGTGCACGCCAATTACAGCGATATGCCTTCAGCGCGTGGCGTCGAGACCTATTACACGAATCTGTTCTCAGCGCCAGGAACGAAAGACCTCAGCAACCCTTCTGGACCGAAAGAAGCGGCGATGCGTTCGACACCGAGAAATGTTCCGATGCCCACGCTGACGCCCGGGGAACTGCACGACCGCATCGAGCAGTCGCGTCGCCTTGCAGCCAGCGTGCAGCGATCTTTATACGGAACGCTGGCGGTGCAGAATCCGGGTCTGCGCGACCGCGGTATCAAGGAAGCCGGATTCGTGGTCCTCACCGAAAGCGCAATGCCGGGAATCCTCGCGGAAGTCTCCTTCGTGAGTAGTCCGACCGACGAACAGAAACTCCGCAGCGACGGCTACCGCGAGCAAATCGCCGAAGCCCTGTACAAAGGCATCGCGCGCTACGCAACGTCCTCCAAGGGAGTAAAGGTCGCGAGCGCGGCCAAGTAGGAGCAGTTCTCAGCTTTGCTCATGTAGGGACAGACGCCTTCGTCCGTCCCGGTCGCGAAGCGACTCTTGCGGCTGATGACGCCCTCAACGAGCCTTGGCAATCCCGTACTTTCCGGCGCATAATGAAGCACTTTTGCTTCCCACGCGGAAGCGCCCCGGAGCAGCATCTGACGTCTTCCACCGAACACTTCGACATGGTAATCATCGGAGCCGGACTCTCCGGTATCGGCGCAGGATATCGGCTTCAGACTCGCTGTCCGCGCAAGCGCTACGTCATCCTCGAAGCACGCGCCGAAATCGGCGGCACATGGGACCTGTTCCGCTATCCCGGAGTGCGCTCCGACTCCGACATGCACACGCTCGGATATCCGTTCCGCCCATGGAAAGAGGCTCACCACATTGGTGACGGATCGAGCATCCTCAAGTATGTGCGGGAGACCGCGCAGGAATTCGGCATTGACCGCCACATCCGATTCCGTCAGCGCGTGCTCTCCGCTTCCTGGTCATCGCCAGACGCGCGCTGGACCATCGAAGCAAAGAGCGAGACCGGCGAGACGGTCCGCTATTCCTGCGACTTCCTCTACGGATGCACCGGCTACTACCGTTATGACTCGGGATACGAGCCGAGTTTCCCCGGCGCCGAGCGTTTCCGCGGACCGGTGGTGCATCCGCAGCATTGGCCCGAAGATCTTGACTACGCGGGCAAGAAGGTCGTGGTGATCGGCAGCGGAGCAACCGCAGTCACGCTGGTCCCGGCGATGTCGAACACGGCCGCGCATGTCACCATGCTGCAGCGTTCGCCGACGTACATCCTGAATCTGCCCAATCACGATCCGCTCGCCAATCTGATCCGCCGGGTGTTGCCGCAGCCCGCGGCACTTCGACTGGTGCGCTGGAAGAACATTCTGATCAGCATGGGGCTCTACCAACTCAGCCGGCGCGCGCCGGACCGCATGCGCCGCATGCTGCTCGATGGCGCCGCGCAGGCTCTGCCGGAAGGCTATGCGGTCGACAAGCACTTCAAACCGCGATATCGGCCGTGGGATCAGCGGCTGTGCCTGGTTCCCGACTCCGACTTATTCAAAGCCATCAGTGCAGGACGCGCGTCCGTCGTGACCGACGAGATCGAGACCTTCACCGACCGCGGGATTCGCCTGAAGTCAGGCGCGGAATTGGAAGCCGACATCATCGTGTCCGCAACCGGATTGCAGATGCTCGCGCTGGGAGCGGTGCGGCTCGCAGTCGATGGCGCTCCTGTGGATACGCCGCGCAACTTCATCTACAAGGGAACGATGCTGAGCAACGTTCCGAACTTTGCCTTCTGCATCGGATACACCAACGCCTCGTGGACCCTGCGCGCGGATCTGGCTTCGACCTTTGTCTGCCGTGTGTTGAACCACATGGATCGTCACGGTTACCGCACCTGCAAGCCGGCGTGCGAGCCGGCCGCGCTCGAAGAGAGGCCGCTGCTGAATCTCGAATCCGGATACGTTCAGCGCGCCGCAGCCGATCTACCGAAGCAGGCCGCGACCGCACCGTGGCTGATCCAGCAGAACTATATCCTCGACTCGCTGACCATGAGGCTCAGCCGCCTGGAAGATGGCATCCTGCAATTCGGCAAGGCTGCGGCCGTTCCTCGGGCCGATGTGCGGGAAGATGTGCGGCAAGAAGTCAGCGCAGTCGGGGATTAGGCGTTAGGCTTTGAGCCTTTGATTGTGTGGGGACGGACGCATTCGTCCGTCCCGCGAGGCGAAGCCGAGCGTGCGGAAGCTGCGAGCGCCGAGCAAACCGGGCCCGAGTTCTACTCGTGCCAGCCCCCCGAGCTGAAACGACGCACGCGCTACTTTTGCGCGGATGCTGTGCTCTCCTTCTGGTATGCGGCACTGAGTGTGCCTTTGCTCCGGGCGATAGGAAGCAGCGTGGGATAGAACTGGACGAACGTGGTGTCCACAGCCGCATGGTTCGGCGTGGCAGCTGTAGCACTCCGATAGTCGTGGGGACCATCTTGGCAGTCTTGGCGTCGCCGAAGACAAAGAAAGCCCACTTCCCCGGAAAACGCGCTTCGTCCTTCACGTGCGCCTCGATCCCCATCACTTCGGTGCTCTGAAAATTGCCCTTCTGATTGATCGATCCTTTGCCCTGCGCCATGCGGCCTTCGAGCACCAAGCACTGTCTTGTCGGGCCAGGTGCCTGTCTCCAGAAACGCCGCGTAGGACTCGGGATTGACGAAGACGTTGTCGAACATGTGGTGATCCATCTGCATCGCGTTCGGGCTGTAGCTCATGTCGAATCCCGTCGTCAGGTAGACCCACTGGCGATAGTTCTCCGGCAGCTTGAGTTGGGCGTCGCTGGTGTATTCCGGGCCTGAACCCGGAGGCGTTGCGGATTTGAGCAGGAGCGGCCGAAGACAACAAGACCAAGACCGCGAGAAGCAGGGCGATTTGTCTTATTCGTTCATGTTCTTGATTCCCCATGTGCGGCAGTATGCTCCGGATCGCGGCCAAGAGCTAGACCGCCCGCTGCAGCCGCCGGGCGATTGGCTGCATTGTTGCCTCTTTGTGCCGGTCGTAGACATACGATTCTGCCTATGGACGGGACTGCGCATACAATCCGGGTCGTCACGCTGGTTGTTGATTGCCGCCATCTGGTGCGGGCATGGGCCTGTTCGACGCGTCGCAGAATGTATTCGTCATGCGCTCGGAGGGGATGCACCACGCCTGGGGCCGCCCTGTTTCTCACGTTGCTGTTTTCGTGGCTGCCCTGGATCGCTGGCGACGCCGCTGGTGTTGCGGCTGGCGCACGGCTACCTCCCGCGGCGCATGGAAGCGAGTTCTCGACCTGGGCCGTGCATCTCGCGGCCTGCGCCAGCATTGGTGTGGTCTACGCCGCGTGGATTGCGTTGCTGGGAAGCTTGGCTGAATCCGTGGGCATTTGCCCCGGGCCCTGATCCGTTTCCGCGAGCTCTGGATGCACAAGTTCTACAGCTGGCCTTCTTTCGTGCTGGTCCTCTACAGCCTGATCCTGCTGGTCGACCACGTGCTTGACTCGCGAGAGCAGCTGGCTTTGCAGCAGAGCCGAAACGGCGCGGCTGAACGAGCAACTGTCGAAGGCCCAGCTGAATGCATTGCGGAGACAGATCGAGCCGCATTTCTGTTCAACACGCTCAATGCCATTGCCGGCCTGGTCCGCGAGAAGAGAAACGACGCCGCCGTGAGCATGATCGTGGGGCTGAGCGATTTTCTGCGGCGGGTGGTGGACGATTCCGATCGGCAGCAGGTGCCGCTCGGCGAGAGGAAATGGAGTTTACGCAGAAGTATCTCGACATTCAGAAGGTGCGTTTTGCCGAGCGGCTCCAGTTCAGCGTGGACGTTCCCCAGGAACTTCTTCCGGCGCAGGTTCCCAGCCTGATTCTGCAGCCGATGGTGGAGAACGCGGTCAAGCACGGCATTGCACGCCGAGTGCAGGGAGGAGCGATCCGGATTACCGGCGTCTCGCTCGAACGGAACGCTCACCATGCGCGTTTACAACGATGGCCCCAGTCTGCCGGCGGGATGGGAAAAGAGCCAGTCCGGAATTGGGATTCAGAATGTGCGCACGCGCCTGCAAAGCCTGTATGGAGATCGCTTCGAGCTGAGCATGCGGAACCGGCAACCCGGAGGAGTGGAGGTATCGGTGTCCGTGCCCTTCGTTTCATCGCCTGATTCCGGCAAGACAAGGAAGGTGAACTGCGTGCATGCCGATGCGCATCCCGCAAAGATCCGCGCGCTGATTGTCGACGATGAGCCTCTGGCGCGCAGCAATCTTGCTGTCTTATTGCGAGCCGACCCGGAAATCGGAATCGTTGGCGAATGCGGCTCGGGAGAGGAGGCGCTGGGCGAGATCCGAGTCGCGAATCCTGATCTGCTGTTTCTCGATGTCCAGATGCCGGAGTGCGACGGCTTCGATGTGCTCGAACTGCTGGGAAGAGACCTGCCTCCGGCGATTGTCTTTGTTACGGCCTATGACCAGTACGCGCTGCGGGCCTTTGAGGCGGGCGCACTCGACTACCTGCTGAAGCCGTTCGATAATGCGCGGTTCGAACTGGCGCTGAGTCGTGCCAAGGAAAGGATCAGGCTGGGCAGAGACTCGCACGCCAAAACTGGAGCGCGTCGTCATCAAGAATGCCGGGCAGATTTGCTTTCGTGAAAATCTCAGAGATCGATTGGATCGAAGCCGCCGACTATTACGCCTGCCTGCATGTCGGCGCGCGAAGCCACCTGTTGCGCCGCAGCCTGTCAGACCTGGAGGAAGACCTGGACCCGAATGTGTTTTGCCGCGTTCACCGCTCCAGCATCGTGAACCTGGAGCGAGTGCAAGGATTGAAGCTCAGACCAGGACGGCGAGTACGATGTCTTGCTCGACAATGGGGCCAGCGTCCGCTTGAGCCGCCGTTATCGCACGCAGTTGCAGGAGCGGCTGGCCAAGGTTGTGTAGGCACGGATGCCTTCGTCCGTCCCGCGTGGCAAAGCCGAGCGTGCGGAGAGGCAGCAGCCAGCTTCGAGCCACGAACAAAACCGGGAAGCGCAATGCTTCAATCTCGCCAATTTCAGGATCACAAAATCTCAGGATCACAACCGGGAAGGGCACGAGTTCCACTCGTGCCAACCCCGCCCGACAAAGATGATGCGGCTTCAGCCACTGAGGCCCGCTGCTCCGACTATCGTTAGAGCTGTAAACTTCTTAAACTTCAACACGCTTGTTCCTGAGCCGCGATCTTTTGCGGCGAAGACCTCTGCAACTGGCTTCAGCGCGGCCAGCAATTGCACAGGTCCTCGCGGGCGAAGAACGCCCTCCTCAGGATGACGACCGGCCCCATCCTTGCGTTCTTTGCAAGGGTGGGATTCCACGCTGCTCAAGTCGTTGGGCTTTTGATCTTCTCAGGCATGACAGAATGAGAGGCGTACCTCAGACGCTGAAGCGAGATATCTTCGCGGTGGCCCACCCTTTGCGTTCTATGTGTTCTGTGCAAAGAGTGGGGGATTTCCGGTGGTCGGAGCCTGTGTCAGCCAGCCAAGAGATCCGAAGGTAAATAACCACCACCAATATCAGGATCTCTTCTCTGAATACAGCGCACGTAATACTCCAGCATGTCCTTTGACTCCGAGCTGATGTTAGGGTTTCTTCTTAGCACATGCACCTCGGTCAGAGCGAAAACCTTCGTATCTGGGTCCACGTGAGATCCAACAAGGAACCACACTTTCCCCTGCGCGTTACTGGCGAATACACCGGATAAGACTCGCCAAACAACCCTTTCGGCACGGGTACCATTCGCCCTCTTTTCTCGATCGGCGAGTTTTTCTGCATAGGTTTGTAACGTTCCAACATTAGGCGGCGGAGCCGGCAGCCTTTTCAGAACATCGTGCAGCGTTTCAACGACATTGGGTCGCAGCCTTTGATGATCCTGCAATTCCCGCCAATTTGGTGTGAACCCTCTTCTACCAAGACACGGGAACCCGTCTCCTGCATAGAGAATCGTTTTGTCAGGGCTGGCTTTGATCCGATCTCGCAGTTCCCTATGCTTTTGAAGGTAAGCGAGGAAGCTCCGGGTTTCTGGCAGAAGTGGCATGGTGCCTCCGTCGACGTAAGATCGGGCATTATAATCCGAAAGGATTTTGGGCAAAGGAATTTTCTGTCAGGTTCTGGCAAAGGGTGGATGCTCGAGCTTATTGAGGCTTGATCCCAGCGGCTTCGATGAGACGCGACGCACCTTCACTTTCGCTCAACACGAAGTGTGCGAACTCAGGCTGCGTCATGTTCATGGGATCGGCCCCATGCTTCGCAAGCCACTCGCGCAAATCGGGTGCAGCCAGCGCGCGTGCGATGTCCTTCGCCAGTTTGTCCACCACTGCCGCAGGAGTGCCGGCGGGCGTCCACACTCCATACCAAATCGGATAGTCGAAGTCAGCGACGCCGGCTTCTGCGATGGTCGGCACTTCCGGGAGCAAGGACGAGCGCTTTTTGGTGCTCACGCCCAGCGGACACAGCCTGCCCGAACGGATATCGGCCAGAGCGAGTTGGATGGGCGCCAGCAGATAATCCGTGCGCCCGGCGACTGTGTTGGCGATGGTGTCGGCGATCGCTTCGCCGGGTCGTGCGGGCACATGTACCGCCTTAATGCGCGCCGCCAGATTGAATTTCTCGATCCCCAAATGTGAGCCGGTGCCCACGCCAGTGGAGCCAAACCTCAGCTGACCGGGCTTCGCCTTCCCCCCTGCAACCAGCTCGCCAACGGTAGTGATGCCTGCCAGTTTGCCTGCAACCAGTACGTAGGGCTGGCTGGTGAGCGGAGCGACGGGAATGAAATCCTGCAGCGGGTCATATGGCAGGTGCTTCAACAGGGTGGCGCTGTATACCTGGGCGCTGGTGTTCACCAGCAAGGTGTAGCCATCCGCTGGCGACATGGCGACCTGCGCGGGGCCCGCCGTCGCGCCCGCACCAGGGATGTTCTCCATGGTCACAGGTTGGCCCCACTGCTCAGCGAGCTTTTGGGCGAGGGCACGGCCCACCAGATCGGGACCTCCGCCCGCCCCGAACGGCTCGATCAGCCGCACGGGCTTCGTTGGATAGTCTGGTGAACTTTGCAGCATCGTAGCCAGCGAAAAAACAAACCCCATAGCGATTCGGGTCGACATTTTCCCTCCTAACAGGAATATGGAGGACACGCCGTCTCCCTCGTGAGTTTCCCGATTCTGCATGTCAAGGTTGGCCTGCGTCAAACGAGCCTCTCGGTTCAATACGGCTCAGCCCCTTGGTACGTGGCAAACCGCGTTTCGCGAGTGGCGGGGGCCCACCCTTCGCGATTTTCGAAGGGTATGGATCTCACAAGCTATACGTCGCCGCGACAATCCTTGATCACCTTTTCCACAGCAAGAATCTGCTTTCTTGTGACATCCGACCTTGACCCTGGATACAGAAAGCGCACACTGGTGACATGTGCGGAGGACGTTTTGACGAGTGCGGCTTGAAAAATCTTGTTGCGCGCAACAGTTGGGCGCCTCACGGCCGCGCTTCGCGCGGGGCCGGGACGGACCTACGCGAGCTGTGCTAGTTTCCGGCTGGCACGCCGCCGTATTTTTCCAGCCACTTCAGTTCTTCGCGGACTTTGATCTTTCCGTGCCAGGGATTTTTGCCCAGGCCGTGGCCTTCGCCGGGGAAGATCAGGAGTTTGTTCGGGACGCCTAGCGAGTAGAGCGCGTGTTCCAGCAGATAGTCTTCTAACACTGCTACGCGGATGTCGTTGGCGCCGCCGACCATGTGCGTCGGCGTTTTCACTTTGTCGATTTGGAAGATGGCGGCTTCGTCGTGGTAGCGCTGCTGGGCTTCCCACGGACGTCCGCCCAGGAAGTAGGCGTCGTCATACGTTGTGTCGTCGTTGCCCCAGTTGCCGATGTGCTCGACTGCGCCGGCGCCGGTTACGGCGGCTTTGAAGCGCGTGGTCTGGGTGATGAGCCAGTTGGTCATGTATCCGCCGTAGCTGTAGCCGCCGACGGTGAGGTGATCGGGATCGGCGATGCCGTCTTTCACCAAGCGCGTCGACGCCTTCGAGAATGTCTTTGCCGGGACGCGAGACGATTTGCGGAACGATCTGCATCAGGAACTTGTCGCCGTATCCGGTGGAGCCGCGGTAGTTGGGACGGAAGACGAGCCATCCGTGGGTGGCGGCGAGCCCGGCCCAGTCGTACCAGTCGGCACCGAAGTTGTTGCCGTCGGCGTCGGCGGGGCCTCCGTGGATGAGGGTGAACATGGGCAGATGCTTCTGCCTCAAACTTGCCCGGAGGATAGATCAGCATGCCTTCGACCGTGGTGCCGTCGTCGGCCTTCCACTGGTAGGGCTTGCCTTGCGGGAGATCGCGCGTCGGCGAAGCTTCTTGTTGAACGACGTGATCGGGCGGGCTTGATCGAGCTTATCGGCGGAGTCGGCGAGATAGATTTCTTCCGGCTTGCCGAGGGACGAGTAGACGAAGGCCACCTTCGGCGAAGGTTGCGTAGTCGAGATGTTGGCGTAGGTGCCGGGCCAGTTGGTGAGGCGATGCAGTTTGTCGGCGGGCTTGGCCGCGTCGTAGATCTGGGATTCGGTACCGAGGCGGGCGGAGGTCAGTACGTTATCGCCGGTCACGGCGTAGTGCTCGACCGGGCCGACGAAAGCTTTGTCCCACTGCTCGATCTTGCCGTCATCAACATTGACCCAGTAAAGATGCGGCTGCAGGTCGCGGTAGGGGCCGGAGACATCGCCGACGCCGATCGAGAAGAGGATGTGGCGGCTGTCGTTGGCCCAGCGCGGGCGGACCTCTTCGCCCTCGTTGTGGGTGAGGCGGCGGGGCTGGGACGAGGCAGTCGATCCGCTTTCGGCAGGCGCGGACGGGAGCGTCCGCGCCACATCGCAGCGACATAGATTTCGACGTCTTCGTATTTCTCCTGGCGCTCGTTGATGGCGTTGCGTCACGAAAACGAGTTTCGTGCCGTCGGGAGAAGTGACCAAATCATCGACGCGCAGCGGCATGGTTGCGAGGGCGCGGGCGCCGGGAGTCAGGTCGGGCTGCTTTTCGGGCTCGCCTTCTTTCTTCTCGACCTTCGCGGGCTCGGTGGCGTGGCGCGCTATCGCTGCCGGCACATCGAGGGCGAAGATCGTGTCGCCGCGTTCGGCGGTGCGATACTGCACGACGTCTTTCCACTGCTTTCTTGTATTCATCCTTCTGCTCTTTGCTCCAGGGCTGGCGCGTGGCGAAGTAGATGGTCTGCGAGTCGGAGGACCAGGAGAAGGTGTGGACGTCCTCTTCTCCTTTCGTGATCGGGAAAGCTTCGCCGCCGCTCGGGGAGATGAGATAGATCTGGCTGACTTCGTCTTTCGAATCGGAGTCGGAATCGGAATCGTCGCTCTTCCCTGCTGCGTTCTTTCTTTCGGAGAGGAAGGCGATCCACTTGCCGTCGGGCGACCACTTGGGGTCGGAGTCGTGGCCGGATTGCGTTAGCTGGATCGAGGGTTGTTCCGTCGCGGTAGAGCCAGAGATCGGTGCGGAAAATCTGCTGATCCCAGTCGGCGCGGTCGGTGGCGAAGACTACGGAATTGCCATCGGGAGAGAGTTCGACGCCGCGGAAGCTGACGGAGTTGAAGAAGTCGTCGAGCGTCAGTTTGGGCTTGCTTTGAGCCAGGATTGGGAGGGTACAGCTCAGGATCATCGTAACCACGCACGCGATACGTTGGATTCGCATAGGCCCCCGAGGGAAAAGGGTTTATACAACGCCGGTTTCGGCGAAAGCAAGTTTGTGACTGGCAGTCGCGATGCGATGAAGAATCCACATAATCGCGACGAACACTACAACTGAGAGTTGGAGATGAGTCCAGTGGGCGAGCGGGCCGAAGAGCGGCAGCAGGAAGGCGAGGTACAACAAAACACCGAGCGTGGGTTTCGCAGGATGCCGTGAGTTCTGCAGGGACCAGTCGGTGAGCAGTAAAAACGCCGGAGCTAGTACCAGGAGATCGTAGACAAAAAGATGCGGATTGATCAGGACCGCTGCGAGAGTCAGCGCTGAGAACCGCAACGTAACCGAAGAATGGGACTTCCACACTCGGGATGCTAGCCAGATTACGTATATCGAACCTAGCACGTAGAGCGCGAAAGCGATTGCGGGCGACGGGATCAGAAGCGAGAAGAACGAGCGAAGAGAATGCATCTGAATGGGAGCGAGGCTGAGTTCCGCGGTGTTGATCCAGCGCGCACTGTGGCGGAGCATGTCGAAGTAGGCATGCAACACCGTGGGTCCGAAGCAAACTCGTGCGAAGGCCAACTGAGCAGCCGCCGACAGAACCATCCCGATCAAAATCCTCCATGCATGAGCGAGCAACAAGACCAAAGGAATGGCTACTAGGAATTGCGGCTTGAAGAACAGAAAACCGAGGGCGACTCCAGCCAGCCAGAGGCGATCCGCTTGCAAGGCGAGGAATGCGGCGGCGAAGCAGGCCAGCACCAATGCCGAGAGTTGGCCGCGAATGAAGACGTGAAAAAGCGGAGGGAAGGCGATGGCTGCGAGCACTATCATCTTCCGGTGGGGGTGGAGATTGGGGCAGCATCTCCAGATTGCGTAGATACAGACGAAGTAGATCAGCAGAGTGAGTGCGACCCAGATTTGCGCGGCGATCAGAAATGAAAGGCGTGCGAGCGGAACGAAGACGAGCGCGACTTGCGGGCCGTAGAGGTTGGGAATGCGGACGTTGGTGGGAGTATGGGCGGTTGGGGGGAAGACGGTTTCGTGGGCGACGTCGATCGGGCGAGCAATGGCGAGCATCTCTGCATGGCGGAGCGGCTCGTTGTAAAGGTCGGCGGCACGTCCTTGGCCGATCAGCTTGCCCGAAATGTAGAACGAGAGGAAGTCCTGAAACTTTATATTGCCGGCGCGGTCGAAGGTGCCGGGGGTGGCGAAATCTGCGGCGCAGACTCCCCAGAGGCAAAGAACAAGAATTACTGCGTGGGCGAGAATGCGGCGCTGGGAAAGGCAAGCGGAGAGCGACGAGACCCAAGCGGGGCCGTCTTCTTGCTTGCTCACGGGGCGGGCTCGGCGTTTTTGAATGCGTCATCGATCGACTGGCCGGAGCGAGGGACGCCTTCGATCATTCGCCAGCCGTCGTCGTAATCGCGAAATCCGACGACGGATTTGTAGTGCACGTCGCCCGAGTACAGCGCAGCGCCGATTTCATTCAGCGGGAACCATCGCCAGGTGAATTCGACGTCGGCGGAGTTGTCCTTGTTTGGCTGATGCCGTTGACTCCGACGAGCTCGCGTCTGGCGATCGGAATCGCCAGCGAGGAACCGCCTCCCTGGTCGGTGGGCATGGAGGCGCGAACTGTATCCACTCCGGAAGGAGTCAGCATCAGGTCCCAGCAGGGCGGCGGCGTGAAATCGCGCGGGCAAGGCACGGGGTTGGCGGAGATCCATCCGTGATGTTCGAGGACGAGATACTCGGGTGAAGGACTAGTCCTTGCTGGAAAGAACGCCGGTGTGCAGGACGAATCGCTGTGGCGTTTTCAGTTGGGAGGAAGCCGAGATCAGGTCGGTCGCCAGGCGGCGAGTGAGGAAGTCGCGGGGAGAGCAGGAGAGGAGAGGCATCGTCATCAAGAAGATCGTGAGTAGGATGCGCTTTCTCGGCATGATTTAGGACAGTGATGGTTCGGCTCGGCTTCGCCTTCGCCGGACAGCCGAAGGCGGCTGTCCCCACATCATTTATCTTTCAGCGACAGATTTCAACGACTTGTGATTGTAAACAAACGGGAGCGCTTGTGTGGCACGAAAGGGCGGTCGGTGATCTGGCCATCGAATGCGCGGGCCCAGCGGCCGGGCATCTGGTAGTGCACATCGGGGCAGCGGCCTTCGGAAGTCAGGCGATAGTCGGCGATAAAGTATCCGTAACGGCGGATCAGCGTCTCGTGGCATTGGGGGCAGCGCGTGTCTTCCCACTCTTCGACCATGCCGGGGAGATTGCCAGCGTAGATGTAACGGAGGCCGGCGTTGCGGCCGATCTCGACCGCGCGCAGGAGATCTTCGACGGTCGTGTCTCGCTGATCTTGCATTTTGTAATCGGTGTGAAAGGCAGTGACGTGCCAGGGGATGTCGGGCGAGATGCCGGCCACGAATTCGGTGAGTTGGCGAAGTTCGTCGTCGGAGTCGTTGAAGCCGGGGATGAGCAGGGTGACGATCTCGAGCCACAATCCCATCGCGTGGATGCGGCGGATGCTGTCGAGGATGGGGCCGATGCGGCCACCGAGTTCGTGGTAGTGGCGGTCGTCGAAGCTCTTCAGATCGACTTTGTAGAGATCGAGCCACGGGCGCATGTAGTCGAGAACCTGCGGCGTGCCGTTGCCGTTGGAGACGAATCCGGTAAGAAGGCCGGCGGACTTGGCTTCTTTGAAAACTGCGACCGCCCATTCGCTGGTGATGAGCGG
Organism: Terriglobia bacterium; assembly: GCA_963743105.1. Classification (GTDB taxonomy): domain Bacteria; phylum Acidobacteriota; class Terriglobia; order Terriglobales; family Acidobacteriaceae; genus Sulfotelmatobacter. The sequence continues at coordinate 128,918 of CAVUOS010000037.1, read as the reverse complement.
CTCGTTGTAGGTGCTGACCAGAACTTTCGCGCCCTGATCAAGGGCATCGCGTACGAGAGCTTGCGGAGTGGCTGCGAGCGGCGGCGAGACGGCATTGGGATCGCGCAGGGCCTGCGACGTCACCCAGTTCTGGCAGTATCCGCAATGCAGGTCGCAGCCGAGCATGCCGAAGCTGTAGGCGAGAGCGCCTGGATAAGCGTGGAAGAACGGCTTTTTTTCGATGGGATCGCATTGCATGCCGGCGGTGTATCCCCAGGGGACGTAGAGTTTGCCGCCGCGATTGAAGCGGACTTTGCAGACTCCTGGCTGGCCTTCGGGAATGGGCAGCAATGGCCGCAGGAGAAGCAGCGGACGCGGTTGTTGCCGAGATTCTCGTACAAGGGAAGGATCTGCTTCGCGGACTCTCTGGTCGAGGATGTCGCGGAGGGTGGGCACGGAAAACCTCTGGGATTATTTTAGCGCCGGACGGGGATTAGGGGTCAGGGGTCAGGCGTCGGGCATCGGACGTTCGGCGTTTGCTTCGACTACTCTTCGCGTGGCAAGATCCATGGGATCGACGGAGAGGGCCGAGGGGCGAGAGACGCCCCGGGACAGCCGACAGGATGCCGGCGCTACGGTCGTGGGGTCGCTTTCGCCTGAGTCGGGGACGGCTTCGAAGACGCGGCGTGCTGCTGGAGCCAGAGGCTGGCGTTTTGCTCGATCGCCGCGACCTGCGCCCGGGTCAGTCTGGCTCGCACGAATGGGGCCAGGGCTTTGCTGGCATCGTCACCGTTCAGGCGGGCTACTGCCATCCAAAAGTAAGCCCGGTTGGGGTCTTGCGGCACGCCGCGGCCGCTGTAATAGATGGAACCTAATTTGGACTGAGCGGGGACGTTGCCTTGCTCTGCGGCTTTGACAAACCAACGGACCGCTTCCTGCTCATTCAGTGCGACGCCATCACCGGTGGCGTAATGCAGGCCCGAGCGCATTTTGAGCGTTGGCATCGCCCTTGTCCGCCATCTGCCTCAGTTGCTGCAACGACGCCGTTTCAATCTCAGGAGCCGCGCTGTTGGTCGCCGGCGCTTTCGTGGAGGCGAGGACGGTTTGCAATTGCGCGTGTCCGCGGGCACGAATCTTCTGCTCGATCCAAGGCACCGCGGAGGCCTGAATCCATGGAGCACTGAATACTCCGAGAGTCATGGAGATTGCGGCCGCCGCCAGGGTCAAGAGGAAAAGGTAAGAACGGGGCAGGCTGATGCTGGATGAGGCGTCTTTCTGATCGGCTGCTTTCACTTTTGTTTCTTTTTCTTCGGCATCCGCTGAGGCAAAAAGCACGCTCCCTTGTGGTGCGTCAAAGGTTTCGACATCCAGACCTGCGATGGAAGGCAGATTCTCAGCGTGAGCCGCGCGGTTCGCGGCGTCGCGCACTGTCTCGGCGAATTTCAGAAGCACTCGTTGGTCGGCTTCAGAAAAATTGTTGGGCTCGGCCGAGAAAGCTTCGATGAGCCCAATGGATTTTTCGCCCACGCGGACAGGCGCAGCCAGGATGGAACGAATCCCAAGGGCGCGGCAGCTTTCGCGATCCACGCGGATGTCGAACTCAGTATCGTCGCAACGCAGCAGGCGGCCGCTTTTTACACATTCGCCGGAGAAACCGGAGCCCACTTGCAGGCGCGCACCGACAGGAGGCGCATCGGACCCGGAACTCGCGCGGCAGATCATGAAGTCAGGCTCTACATCGGCGAGAGCAACAGCTGTTCCGGAGGCGCGAACGAGTACCTGGGCGCGCTCGGCAATCAAGTGGAGAGCTGCAGCGAAATCGGAGCCGAGCGCTTCGACCTGGCGCTGCACGACGGTTACAGCCGCGAGCGTGTCGGTGTAGCTTGGCTTGGGTGTGTCCCGCGGGAGAAGCTCGACTTCGCTGTTGGCTACACCTGCCATCACGTTGACGAAGAGCCATTCTCGCAATCGCGAAAGAGAATCTGGCGCAAGGGCGGAGAAGCGAAGTCCCGTACGACCGGAATCGTTCGACCACACGACGTGTCCGGTGGTGAGAATCTGCGCAGAGCAATCAGCGAGATCGAGACAAAGCTCGATGCGCTTGTTTACTTCCAAACGGGAGTGGCATTGAATGGCAACGCCGTCTTCGCTGATATTGACGATCTCGTGGAGATCGAGCATGCCGCTTCTGGGTTCGCTGGTAAACGTGGCGTAAGCCGGGGTCTGAATTTTGTGGCGTACGCGCCGGCGACGATTCGAGCAGCGCGGGTTGCAGGGGCGACATGATCGCGACCATGGAAAGGGCCCGAATTGTGCAGCACCATATTAGCGCGAGATTGTGGAAAAGTATGCAAGGAAGAGAGTCGCGGGGACGAGGAATTCAGGGGTGCGGGACCAGGGGTCAGGCTCCAGGCAACGGGGCTTCGGGCGGACCACAGACATCGGCCTGGGTTTTGGCAATTCTCTAGTTGCGAGCGCGAGAGCCGGCTGGTGGCCGGCGCTACATGGGTTAGCCTGCCCGGCGGAGGGCTTCGGTTCGGTGGATGGTCGAGATGCGGGAGATGGCGGCGACCATCATGCTCGAGAGCAGCTGCATGGTGGCTACGTCGCGCTCATCAAAGGCTCCGGGAGTGGACGACAAGACTTCGAAAACTCCCAAGGTGCGGCGGTAGTGGCGCAGAGGGGAAACCAGGATGGAGCGGACGCCCAGGCGGCGGCAGCTGGCGAGATCGACGCGAGGATTGCGCTCGGCGTCGTGACACAGCATGATCTCGCCGGAGCGGACGGCTTCGGCGGAGATGCCGGCATCGGTTTGCAGGCGGACGCCAAGATCGGGAGCAGTGCGGCCGGCGCGGGCGCGGCAAACGATTTCGTCGCCTGCACGCAGGGCGATGGCGGCGCCGGTGGCTCCGGTCAGGTGCTGTGCGCGTTCGGTGATAGCGCTGATCGCGGGCTCGAGATCAAGTTCAGCGGCGTGAATTTCAACTTCTTCGGGCACCTGTACGGCTCGGAATCCGGAGGCCGGGTGTGCGGCATTCGCGACGCGAAGCTGGCTGCGCTGGGCAAGCGAGGGCATGCGCGAGCGGCACTTCATTGGCGAAGGAATCCGGGACCGGGACGGTGCGGAGCAGATCGCGTACCAGACTATCGAGTTCGGAATCGGTGATGAGATGCGCAGTCTGCTGGTGGCGGAGCGAGCCTCCAAGAACGCGGGAGAGCCCGATCAGCGCCTGGCTGCCGCAGGCCAGGCAATAGGAACGGGGATTGGTGCTGATCATCTCGCACTGCACGCAGAATGTGGCGGACTGCAAGGGGACAAAATTGACGTCCTTGAAAGTCTTGCCATACAGGGTCTTGCCAAACATGAGTGCCGTCCTCGTTCCATTAAAGGGTGTTGATGAAAGTAAATAGGTAAACGAGGGTACAAAAGTGGCGGCGATGGTTCCTGGATGTGGAAAAGAGGGATTAAAACCATTGTCTTGCCGGCAAGTTGCAAGATCTCCCAAACGGGGATGCCAAACAACAGGAGGTGGTTCGCTGTATTGCTTTTGAACCGCGAGTCAGATATTCTAGGTAACAATTCACGGTCCATATTGGACCGCTGGGGGAAATCATGGAATGGACCGCACCTGCTTTTGAAGAAGTTTGCCTGAACTGCGAGATCAACTCTTACGCGAGCGCGAAGCTGTAGTTCTTTCCAAGGCTCGCAAAGCGAATACGCGTTCGAGTGGCGTTTCTTTCGCTCCTTCGGAGCTGTGTCATGTTACAGATGCGACCCACGGCTTGCGCCGTGGCTGTATTCTTCCGCCGCTTCGCGGCTGTCACTTCCCACCATGCCGTAGCCGCTCGTGGTTTTAGTCTTGTTGTAGAAGGACTAGAAGGCAGGCCCATGAACTACGCATACTCCACCTCAGGGACTGTAGAGATTCTACATCGGGCGTGGGGATGAAGAGGATTCAATTGCATGGCCTCTGCAGAGTCCTGAGGCGACACTTCCATTTATCTTTGGGGCTGATCCCGCTCGGCTGTGAAGCGATCCTGGCATTGCTTGGCCTGGGCGAGCAGGACGGGATACTCCTCAGACTTGCGGAATCCAGCCAGCGCCGGATCGAGCTTGCAGGTAATCATAGGCGCAGAATCCACCTTCGATGGCTGATCTCATGAGTCGTGCAGTGAACGCATTCCCCAGGCAAGGGTTGAAATTGCGTGCCTGGGCAAACTTGGGTTCAGGATCGTGGTAGGCGAGAATCTCTTTCTGGAACTGCTGCAGAAGTTGCGCTGATCCCGGGGCTCGAGGATCTCCGTAACAAGCTTCCAGAGCGCGCGTGTGAAAAAATGAGCTCTCGGGCAAGCGGCGCAATTGCTGCAATGCTTCGTTCGTCTTGCCTTCTCGCAGTAGAATCTGCACCTCGACGTTGTTGGACCATTCCGATCCCGCATCCAATTTCAGGAACTCCCTGGCATGGTCATACTGTCCGGTCGTAAAGAACACACTGGCGCACGAGCGGAACTGGTAGTTCCCGGGATCGAGCCGCAATGCCAGGTCGCATTCCTGCTCGGCTTCCTTGGATAGAGCCGCGTACCTGAGGACGTAGGACATCGTAAAGTGGGCGAAGCCGCTCTGCGGGCGTTTGTCGACCATGGATTTCGCCTCGCGATAAGCTTGAGCCAATTTCCCCGCATCACTGTCGAGACTGACGATCTGCGCCGCCGCATCCTCCAAATTGGGATCGAGAGAGAGGGCGCGACGCAGCGCCGGCTCGGTGCGCGACATAGTTCCGGTCGCCCCAGTGCCATATTCCTCTTCGTAGTAGTAACGCTTCCCCAGCGCGGACCAAGCGGGGGCAAACGTCGGATCAAGTCCGACGGAGCGCTCCAACATTCGAACCGCCTCGCGATTTGGTTCGCCATCATGCGCCAAGGCAACACTTCGGAGGTACAAGTCATAGGCCTCTTCGTTGGTGGGCCGGGTCCCGTTTTCGCCCGCGCTCGACGCACCGAGGGCTGGGATCAGCGCTTGCCGTACCTTCGAGGTTATCTGCTCGCGCATCGCGACGAGATCATCCGAAGGAAGGCTCAACGTGTCCTGCCACAGGACGCGATCGTCGCCAACATCGACGGCTTCCAGGGTCAGCTGCAGGCTTTTGCCGATCTTCTGATAATGTCCGGTCACGATGCGGCCCACATGCATTTCCTTTCCTGCCTGCTGCAGGTCGACATCGCCGTTCGTATATCTTCCGGATGCGGCGAACGGGCGAATTGACAGGCTGCGCACTGAACTCAGAGTCGTGGCAACCTCATCCGGCAGTGCCATGCGCAGGAAGTCTTCCTCTTTGCCGGCGCTGAGATTCTGAAAAGGCAAGACGGCTATCGTCACCGGCGTGGACACGATCTTTTGGTTTTGAGGAGCGGGCGTTCGCAGCATTCGCCAAGCCAGCAATGCAAGCACACTGAGGAGCGCCAAAAGGCCCCAGCCCAACTTCCAAAAGTTACGACGCATCGGCATTGAAGTTGCAGAGGCGAGGTTGCCCAATGCCGATGCGGATTCGGTATTCCTTCGCGTTCGCGACAGATCCGCTCGCATCTCGGAGGCGTGCTGGTAGCGAATTTCGCGGTCCTTTTCCAGCGCCTTCACGATGACCCGCTCGAGGTCCGCCGGACATTGAGGATTGAGCCTGCCAGGCACTGGCGGAGTACCGTGCAGCACGGAATCAGAAATTGCTCCCGAGGTTTCGCCCTTGAAGGGGAGCGTCCCGGTTGTCATTTCATAGAGCACGATGCCGAAGGAAAACATATCGGTGCGGGCGTCAAGCTGTTTGCCCAGCACCTGTTCCGGCGACATGTATGACACCGTGCCCAGAGTTGTTCCTGGCGTTGTGAGATGCTCGTTTTGCGAGAGGGTGTTCGCGGTGGCGATGCGACTCGCAGAGGAAACTGGCTCCTCCACCTTTGCCAGGCCAAAATCCAGGATTTTTGCGTGTCCACGTTTTGTGACGAAAATATTTGCCGGCTTGATGTCACGGTGCACAATGCCGGCCGTGTGCGCTGCGTCGAGCGCATCCGCGATCTCAATCGCCAAGGGGAGCAGCATGTCCAACTCCATGGGGCGCCCCAGGATCGCGTGCTTCAGCGTCATCCCCTCGAGGTACTCCATGGCAATAAACTGCGTGTGATCAGCTTCGCCGATTTCATAAATGGTGCAGATGTTGGGATGGTTGAGTGCCGAGGCGGCGCGCGCTTCCCGGCGGAAACGCTCCAGAGCAAGCGTGTCTTTCGCCATGGATTCGGGCAAAAACTTCAGGGCAACGAACCTCCCGAGCGACAAGTCCTCGGCCTTATACACGACCCCCATGCCCCCACCGCCGAGCTTTTCAACGATGCGGTAGTGCGAGATGGTCTGTCCGATCACAGGCCTTGAATCTTAGGGTGTGGCGTCATAGCGGGTCAATGACGTCTAGTAGTAGCAGAGTTTGAATGCACTCTTATAACCAAGTGCGCGTGCCCGATTGACACGGCTGCGGGTGTAACCCTCCCAACGATCAGCGACGCGGGCAAAGAGTTCCTCTCCAGTCACGCGGAGCATGATACGCAACTGTACGATGTGCAGGCGATGATAGAAAGAGCTCGCCACCATTGGGAGGCGTGTGCCGGATTGTTCGTAGAGGGACCAGAATCCGAGATCATAGCGATCAAGATTGTGCAGCAGGGTGCGGACACCGCGCGCGAACAATTCGTGCGCGGCGCTTTCTTTAGTCGCGAGCGCGTAGTCATAGACTCCCCAGATCGACCAGATGAATCCGTTGAGAATGTGCGTGGGCGGGGAGGCGATGTACTCCTCACGCCGGATTCGTCGGTGAAGGCGACGCCTCCTTCTTCGATGGGGCGCTGGAAAGCTGTGAAGGCGGCGCGGGCGGCGTCGAGATAGCGTGCGTCTCCGGACTCTTTGTGCGCTCGCACCAGGACTGAGATTCCCTGCCCTTGGGCCAACGCCGAGTACCATGGCGCCCTGAGGCTGTCGCGATATTCCCAGTTGAAATGGTGGTTCCAGACGTAGATGCCTTTGGAATTCGGTTCAAGGTGCGACGCCAGCCAGTCGGCGATCAGAAAGAACTTCTTCTTTCTATCCGGATCGGAGTTGCGGCGCCACAGGTTGTAGTTGCCGAGTCCGTATTGCGCGATGGCGATGGGGTTGTACTGCAGGCCGATGTGGCCGTGATAGTCGAGTTGAGGGACTCCGGAGGCGTCGTAATGTCCTTTGTAGTCGGCCTTTTCGGCGAAGAGCATGTAGTACTCGGCGAGCACGCGGGGATCGGCATTGGGATTTTCGGTCGGCGTTTCGTGCCAGAAAGTCAGATGGCTCTTGCCGCCGAGAACGTAGGCGCTGAAGATGCGGCGGTAGTAGGCGAGAGTGGGCACGGATGCAAGGTCGTAATTCATATTACGGCACGTGATCAAGACGATCCGCCGAAGAAAGCGTTAACCACCCGAAGTTACACGAAGGGGAAATCTATCCAGGAAGCGTGTACAGCGAAGTCGCCATGTCGTCGGATTCGACCGCGATCGTGGTAACCGCGAGAAGCGGTGTCTCGTTCTGGCCATCCGGCAGAAATGCGTTGCCGTATTGGAAGAGGCCCATCGGCAGGGCGTCTTTCTTCCACGCCAGGAACTGCTGCCATGGTTCACGACTATTGATTTCGGCGCCATAGACTCGGACCGTGCTATCGCGGTTGACTTCGCTGGGTTCGACCATGGTCGAGAAGAAGACGTGGCCGCGGACGCGACATCCGTAGATGGACGAACTGCTGATTGCTGCGAGTTGCGTCAGCGTTCCCTGGAGATCGAGGCGATAAATAAAGTTTGTTTCCAGAGGAGTGTCGGAAGAGAAATAGAGGGCATCTTCAGTGGGGACAGCGGCCACGGTGCGAGTTTGCTGGTTGCCCTGCAGGACGATGTCGACTTGGGAGAAATCGCAGGAGGCACGAAGGATGCGGCATTCGTCACCGTAGTCGCCGGTCAGGATCCAGAGGCAACTGCCCCAGGAATCGTGAACGATGTTGTGCACGTGGCGGATCGCCCCTTTCGGAAATGTGTAAGCAACACTCCAGGTTTCGCCGGCGTCGACCGAGCCATAGATGTGGACTGCGTCGCGCGCGGCGTTGTCGAAATATTCTCCCCAATAGACGGCGCCGCCCGGCGCTGCTGTGATGTGAAGAGGACGGGTACCTCGGGTAATCGCATGGGTCTGGCGGAATTCTTTCTCACCGGGACGCAGGGTGACGATCGAACCAGGGATGGCTCCGATGATCGCACCGGAGGGAAGAATCGCGAGCGCGTGAAATCCGTCACGAAAAAGGCGCGCCGTAAGGCGATTCGTCACCGAGAGGCGGCGGCGCAACGAAGGCCGGAAGTGTGCGATGGGCTGCCAGGCAACGTGGGGAGCATCTTCTATGCGGGCGCGGAGCAGTTCATATCCCCGCGAGGCGTAGAGTTGGCTGCCGGCCCAGGCGAGCGCTCGCAGAGCGGGAAAGCGAGCGACCAGAGTGAGGGGCGTTGGCGGAGAGTTCATTCTGAGATGAAGCGGCGCCGATGGTCACGCAGAAAGCGCATCAGGATTCGCTGATTATCTTAATTGATACGGGAGTGTGCTGGGCAATCGCGCGCCGCTGCAAAATACCTCTGACGCAAAAGAGCGCGAAAGATGCGGCGCACACGCTCGGCTTGGGCTCGCGAGACGGCCCCTTCGACTTCGCTCAGGGCAGGCTGCTGTCCGTCCCCACACAGTCTGTTGTAAAACGCTACAAAGATTTTCCCGCTGATGACTTGCGCGCTTTCCCTCGGTTGGCTGCGTGATAGTGAGATAAGCAATAGGTTTTCTGATCGACGACATCGAAATAATTCTGAGGACACGCGGGCGCCTTCGGCATACAAATGTATGTAGCAGTGGCGTTCGATGCGTAAGCCCGGCACGAAGGACGCGGCATCGGCACCTACTGCCGAATATTCGGCAGAACGAGTCGTTGCATCCTGCGTCGGCAGCGCGACTCCCGAGAAAAAGCGTTAGTGCGACCCCAAGATGCTGTGGCACATGACGTGCATTCAAATTTCGAATTTGAGAGCTCTCCGTAGTGTTTTCGTGAGAGCGGAAAGCAGTCCCGTCATGCTTAGCCATTGTGCCAACGCAAAGTGCCACAAACCTTTTCTACGGCTCCGGGAAGGCAAGTTGTTCCTGGTGGAGACGAACCGTTTGGCGAAACCGGGAGAGCCATCGGTTCCACCGTTCGTCAGGGCACGGCAGCAACAGCGGCACGTGGAACATTATTGGCTATGCGATGCGTGCGCGACGCAATGGACACTGATCTATGATCATGAGCTTGGGGTTGCGCTGGCGCAGTTGAAGCGGCCCATCAAGAGCGTTGCGGCGGCATCGGCACAGAACGGCGCGGCCTGAACCCCCACAATTCGTAACCCCGCTTTTTCCAGGTCTTCCATCACGCACAACCGCCCACATGACGGCACGCGCCTCGTGCAGCCAGTTTCCTTTTTGTTGCTCATGTGACACAGAATGTGCTTAGCGGACGCCTTGGTTCCAAAATGGATGCTGGCGGTCTCCAATCCCAATGGAATCAAGTACGCAGATCTCTTTTACCTGGGCTCCATCTCATCTGGGCGAGTTCGCACTGCAGAGAGGCGAACGAACATGTTTTCTAAACGTGCAACAAGAATTCTGGATCGTCCGGCAGATCGCAATGAAACTTCATGGGCTGGAAGTCAGAGTCAAACTTCAGGATGCGTCTCTGCGTTCGGCTGGCCACGTAGAAGTTGCCAGAGTTTCCGAAAGCCATTCCGCCCGAGTTCTTTACTTTCACCGTGTTGATGACCTTGAGCACCAATTTGTCCGGAGAGCTTGGGAGCACGGCCGTATATACATGATCTCCGCCGCTGACGTACAAGCTGCCGTTGTGGACAACAAGATGAACGGGAGATCCCGGCTCCAGTTTGTTACTCTGGCCCAAGTATTTGCCCGTGATGTCATATATCTTGACGGTGCCAGCAGGTTGGTCCGCAACATATAGTCTGCCGTTCGCCCACGCTAGTCCCCGGACTGAGTGTTTCTTGGCTTCAACGTCGGAATATGCAAGTCCAGCGGGGCTCGCAACGTATGTGGTGGCCGGATTGGATAAGTTGCCATTACTGGATGCGACGAAGGTACCAGCGAGGAATTTCCCAGAAGCAGGAAGCGCTGCGGCAACGGGTGCGGCCCTTCCGATCTTGCCGCCATCGGAGACGATCAGGCGCGTGACCACGTTGGTATCCTGGCTGGACAAGTAGCAATAGTCCAGCCCGTCGAAAGCGAAATCAAACGGATGCAGGATGCCGTCGCAGTTCTGTTTCGACGCGAATCGGCTTACAAATCGATAATTCGTTCCTGACCCTTCGTAGCAAAGCACGCTGTTTTGAGTCTTGTTGGCATTTGCCACGTACAGGTATTTTCCGCCAAGATAGATGCTTCGAAGTTCGTTCAGGATCACGCCCTCGGCTTCGTCCAGCACCGAGGAAGTAATCTTATTGCCCTCTTTGTCGTAGGCATGGATATTGTTTTTGTGAGGGTCTCTCTCGGGTTGTCCGCCATGGAAAGTGACGAACAGCATAACTATTACTCCTTGTAGGATCACCGTCGTCAGAGTCTAGCGCCGTTCCCTGCATCGTGGGCTACGGAACCGACTCAACCACATCATATGGTGAACTTCGAGGGTTGTAACGTTTCATCTGTACTAATCACCATATTGAGGATTGGTCTTTCGCGAGGCGCATCAAGCAGGATCATGTCAGCCATATGAGGACAAGGATCGGAAAAGGTTGACAGTTCTACCCTGTGGGCATACTGTCCGCAACTGCTGGGTACTGGAGTACCCTTCGCCCACAATTTTGAGGAGAGCCCCATGAGCCCTGAATCTATGTTTGTGTCAACGCCTGCTCGAAAATCCAGCTCGATCATGCGCGGCGTCGTAGTCCGGCAACTAAGGTTCGCGATTTTCTTCGCGCTTCTACCGCTTGTGCCTCTTGGCAGGATGGCCTGGGCACAAACTGAAGACACTGCGGCTGCCGATCAAAAAGTAAAGAAAGTGTTCTACTCCGCCAAGGATCGTCTGCAAGCCATGCATGAGGCTTCGCTGTTTACTGCGAAGCCGGTAGCTGGTGCCTCCATTCTGGAGGGTCCCGCGCAGGACAAAAAGCAGTTTCAGCTTCACTTCAACGATAAGGTGATCTGCGACTTCAGTGGGCCGGGCTCGCAAATGGGTGGCAAGACTCCTAAGTTCTCCTGCAAGATCACGCGCGTCGAGGGCGCAGACGGTGCAGTCCAGACGTTGACTCCTGAGATGGATGAAGAGCCAGTCAAAGTCAAATTCGGGGCCGATGATAATGAGGTTTACGCCGAAGTCGCTTCTACGCGGCTGATGTGGGCGCTGGGTTATTACGCCGACGCGTGGTTTCCAGTGCGCGTCGAGTGTCACAACTGCCCTGAGAATGTTGTCTCCGGTTCGGGGCCGGCGGCAACGCGTATGTTCGACCCAGCTACCATCGTGCGCAAGTTTCCCGGCCACAAAATGTACGAGAACGGTAATGAAGAGCAAGGCTGGAGCTGGAAGGAACTCGATACCGCCAGTGGTCGCCCGACCTATGAACGAGACGGCCTAAAACTATTGGCCGCATTTTTGCAGCACAGCGATAACAAGCCGCCGCAGCAGCGTCTCGCGTGCGACAAGGTGCATGTGGATCAGAAGACTCAGCCTTTCACCACAACCTGCGAACAGCCGGTCATGCTGGTCCAGGATGTTGGCGCCACGCTCGGGGGTGGAGGCTGGTTCACCAGTAACGGCTCCGCAAAAATGAATCTACAGGTGTGGTCCGGCAAGAAGCTTTGGAACAAAGTCGGTACCGAAGGGGCGCCCAAGCAATGCGAGGCGGCATTGCGCAAAAGCCTCACCGCTCATGATGGCTTGAGCGACCCGGTGATCAGTGAGGAGGGGCGGCGCTTCGACGCAGGCTTGATGTGCCAGCTCTCCGACCAACAAATCGAGGAGCTCTTCAAGGCCTCCCGTGCGGCCCAAATGCCGCAGTATCACAACCATGACGGCAGCTTCAAAACGGGTGTGGACGAGGCCTCCGTCATCCGGCAGTGGGTGGAGGCGTTCAAGAAGAAGCGGGAAGAACTCGTGCAGGGCCGTTGCGAGTGGAAGGAAAAACCCACCGACCTCAACGCGATTGATAATCCGATGGGACTGGCGACGGTACCCAACTTCTGCACGGCGAAGCCGTTCTGAACCAGAGTGCGGTACAGGGCCAGCTACGAGCGAAGGAGGCTTATGTTACGCAGATCGATTTTCATCCTGTCGTTGGTCATGATTGGCGTCGGAAGCGGTGCCGCCCAGACCAATGGGTGTGAGGTACCTGATGGCATGACAAAAGAGCAGAAGCTGCCTTGTGTACGCGCGGCCGGCATTCTGCTCGATCAGCCTGTGCTGACCCCAACTCACCTAGCAAATGGCCCGGACTTCGACACCGCCGACCCAGAGAAGAGTCGATTCGCCTACTTCACTCCGGATGACACGATCGCGTGTTACTTTCGCCCGCATTACGCTTTCTCTAAGGTCCCGGGCGACAGCATGAAGTTTCAATGCTGGCATATGACTGCCGACGGTGCGTTCTACAGCCGGAAAGGTGAACCCATTCGCGTCGATGACGTGAAGGTCGTAGTTGAGAAGGACAAGAGCGGGGAGAAATCGGCGTCACTCTATGCGCGCAACGACGACAAGAACGAACACGAGATCAAGGCCGACCATTTTAAAATCAAATATCTTAAGCCGCCATACCCCGCCCACAACCCCCGCTTCAATGAAGTCTTCACCGCAGTCGCTACCACGCGAATTATGTGGATGCTGGGCTTTCCTGCCGACCACGTGTACCCTGCCGGAACGGCCAACTGTATTGGCTGCACCGACGATCCGTTCGGAAAGAAGCTGGCCGACAATAAAGCGTCCATTAAGGATGCACCATCCACTTTCAAGATCGTGAACGCGGAACGCGATTTGCCCTTAGATCAGATCAATCCCGAGGACGATGAGACCTGGTCGTGGACCGATGCGGCCAGGTTCTACTCCAATGGCGAATGGACGCACCAGCAAAAAGTGGAGTTCGACGCGTACCGGCTCGCCCTGGGACTGATCCATTACTACAACGCCCTTCCGCAGCAGAACCGGCTGGTCTGCGCCGAGTGGGAGCCCGAAGTGGCGGGGCACTCCAAAGTCTGTCGAAAGCCCATGATTTATGTGCATGACCTCGGTTCGACCTTTGGCAAAAAGCGAAGCGCTTTCGATCTTTTTGGCACCAATCCACGAGGTATTTTCGACGCATATGAGCCCCAGACTGTTTTCGTGAACCCGGGAAATTGTGAACTGCGGGCGACGCTGCTGAGCGACAAGCAGGTCTTGAAGGAAGCTCAAGATCTCATGATCCAGCGTCTAGCGCGTCTGGATCGTGAAACAGTGAAATCGATCTTCCGCACGGCTCGCTTCAACATGATGGATCAAAAGCAGGTGCAGAGATTGCGTGCTGCCGGCTCGCAGAATGCTGACGAAGCGGCTCTTGATGAATGGACGAATGTGTTTCTCAAGCGGGTCGAAGAAATTCGCACCGCGAGCAACTGCAAGCCCAACTAGAATTGCGAAGGCCAATCGTATTGGGCAGAATGGGACCTAACTTCCGGGTTGGGCCGACAATCCGCTCCGGAAGGCTACCTGCCTCCATTTCTGCCACCCGCGGGAGCCCATGCGGACGTACTGTGGCGCACAGTTCAAAACTTACACGCCACTTGCTATAACATCGGAATGCGCCTTCGCGATTACGCACCCCGGCCCGCGCACCTCAAATGGCTCCTCGATTCTGACCCTGCCATCCGTTGGCAAGTCATGCGGGACCTCACTGGCGAAGCCCCTGACAAGATTGCCGCCGAGCGGTCGCGCGTCGCCACTGAAGGCTGGGGGGCCCGACTTCTCGCCCGCCAATCTCCTGCCGGCAACTGGGGCGATGGGCCCCGTGGATGGCGCGACGATTTACCGAAAGAGCACCGAGGCTTGCTCATTACCCTGTACAGTCTTGGCGTCCTGATGGATCTTGGTCTCGACCCCGCCCGCAAGCAGGCTTGCACAATGATCGACCGGGTCGACAAGCGGCTCGTGTTTAAATGGCTCAACAACCGGCCTTACCTTCACGGCGAAACGGAGCCCTGCATCAACGGCAGAATCCTCGGCGTGGGTGCGTATTTCAAGAATCCGAACGACGCACTGGCCAATCAGCTCCTGGCGGAGCAACTCGAAGATGGCGGCTGGAACTGCGAAGCACCTAAAAGCCGGCGCTCTTCGTTCCATACCACCATCTGCGTACTCGAAGGACTGCTCGAATACGAACGAGCGGGGCGCAAATCCGCGGCCGTCACTAAGGCCCGCCAGCGGGCCGAAAACTATCTGCTCGAGCGCCGCATGTTCCGCTCGCTTCGAACCGGCGCAGTCATCAACAAACGCTGGCTCCGCTTCTCGTTCCCGCCGTTTTGGCACTACGACGTCCTGCGCGGACTCGATTATCTGCGGAATGCAGGAATCAAACCGGACAGCCGCGTCCGTGACGCAATCGAAGTCGTGATTGAGCGCCGCCACCAGAACGGCCGCTGGCCGCTGAACCTCCTTCATCCCGAATATATTCCATTGGAGATGGAAACCGGTGTCGGCCGGGCAAGCCGCTGGAACACACTGCGCGCTCTCCGAGTCCTGCGTTGGTACAACAACTCGGCGGGGTAGTTCTGAGTCGGGCCTACTCGCGCTACCGCTTGGGGCAGAAAGTTGCCGCGAATTTGCCGTTCGGACCCTATTACAGGCTAACCGGAGATTCTGTACGAGTGGGGGACGATACACTTGGAATTCGGAGAGTCGCTGACAAGCCAGTACAACAAACATATATAGTAGGGTCGAGATTCTGCCGCCACATCCACGCACAGGCGTTAGAGTCCATCTGCACTTCGTGATCACGCGGTCATAGGTTCTTCCAGTCTGTCACGTTTCTCTAGGTGCTCTGCGATTCCGCGCCAACCCTGGTAGTTCACTTTTTGGGCTTTCCCCGGCTCGCTAATCATCCTAGAGTCCCACGTGGAAGTCGCCGTTCGAGTCCACTCCGGTCGGCCGAATTCCGAAATTGTCGACGAGGAGAAAAAACATGAGAGAGACGAGGCTCGCCAGCGTTTGTCTTTGGGCCGTTTTGACGGCCACGATGGCCTTCGCCCAGAGGGACAGTACGCCACTGTGCCACAGGGGCCGCGAATTGAAGCATTCCGCGACAGGTACGAATGCCGTTGTGTTCTGGAACGGGGTAGCTGACAACAGCATCGCCGTCATCGGCGGCACGTCGCCACAGGCTCTTCGCAAAGAGCGCGATGGACTGGGCACCCCCGCTGTACTGGTCGTGCCGGCGAGGTTAAAAGCCTGGGCCATCCGCCTTGTTCCGGGAGGCTTGGCATGACACAAGCCAGATTCTCTGACACGTTTGGGTTCAGCCTTGACGCCATCAAGCACTGGGAGGGCGGGCGGAGGACCCCAGAAGCGCCGGCTCGCACGTTGCTCACTGTCATTGATAGGAATCCCGCCGCTGTGCTCACCGCATTGAACCCCGCTGCGTTTGCTGCCGCTGTCGGGTCTTCTAAGCCCACCGCTGTCCACCTCAGGGTTGATAGAAAGCGTCAGAGATCGAGTCGCGTTACAAAACGGAAGGCTTACTCTACCGGGGGTGGAAACAGAATCGCAAAGTAGTGAAAAGAACCACTCCTTCAAACTACGCCATAAACCAGCCTGGAAATGGAGAGGCTGACGCCAGCGAGATCAAAAGCCTTGGCCACCCGCCCGTGGAGAAGCTCCGGTATATGCATCGCAATCCAGTGAAGCGAGGCTTGGTCAGCGGACCGGAGGAGTGGCGGTGGAGCAGTTATCGTTTCTACCTTCTCGAAGAGACTGGACCGGTGCGAGTGAACGAGGGATGGGCGAAGATTTCGTTTCGGAATCGGGCGGCGTAGCTTCGCAGCTGCAGGCGTTCGTAGTACCCGCCTCGCAAAGGACGCGAAGGAACCCGCCAGCGTGGAATTTAAAGATTTGAGATAGCCTTGATGACATGCCGGGCAATGGCTGCCGGCCACTTCGACGGAGTTGACCTCTTATGCGCAAGATCACTTCGATATCGTGCGTTTCCCTCCTCTTACTCGCGCCCTTCGCTTTGCCCCAGGCCACCAAAACGCCGGTCAGCCCGCGCGGACCGAGTGTCGCCGCAGGCAGCCAGGGCGTGGTTGTTTCCGGTAGGCCTGCAGCCACTGCCGCCGGCATCAAGATTCTGGAACACGGCGGAAACGCCGCCGATGGAGGCGCAGCCACTCTGCTGGCACTCTCCGTAACCTATGTCGGCGCGTTCTGTGTTGGAGGAGAGATTCCGATTCTGGTTTACAGCGCCGGCCAGAAAGACGACCAGAAAAACGTGAAGCTGCTCGAGGGACAAGGCGAAGCCCCTCGCAACCCCAAGGCCATCGCCTGGTACATGGAACACGGAATCCCGGACGGTGACGTTAAAGCAGCCGCCGTGCCTGGCACCATCGATGCCATCGTCACCCTGCTGAAACTTTACGGAACCAAAAGCTTCGAACAGGTCGTGCAGCCGACGCTCGCCATTCTCGACGCCGGCGGCCCAACTTGGTATATCGATACCGGCAGCGGGCAGAAGATCGAAACCGGCGTGAACTGGCAGGCGGATATGGCAGTGACCTTTCGCAAATTGGTCGAGTCCGAAAAGGCCGCGAAAGGCACGCGGGAGCAAAAGCTGCAAGCTGTCTCCGACCGCTTCTATCGCGGCGACATCGCCGACGAGCTGGAAGCCTGGTATATCGCAAAGGGAGGTTTCCTTCGCAAGGCGGATTTGGCCGCGCACAAAACTCCCGTGGTGGATCCGCTCAAAACCACATACCGTGGCTACACGGTTTATAAGGCGGGTCCACTGACGCAGGGGCCTTATCTTTCACAGACCCTGCGCCTTCTGGAAGGCTTCGACCTGAAAAAGATGGGCTTCAATTCAGCGGATTATATCCACACCGTAGTTGAAGCGGAGAAACTGGCGCTGGCCGATCGCGACGAGTATTACGGCGATCCGAATTTTGTGAAGGTGCCGATGCAGCAGTTGCTTTCCGATCAGTACACCGAAATCCGGCGCAAGCTGATCGATCCGAAAAAGGCATCTCTCGAGCTCCGGCCAGGCGACCCCTACGATATGAAACCGACCAAGCCGCCCACCATCACCGGACCCTGGCATGGGGGAACCACCGTCATGTGTGTGACGGATAAGTTTGGGAATGTCATCGCGGCCACTCCCAGCGGCCTGTCCAGCACAGCTGGCGTAGCCGGACGCACGGGCATTATTCACGGAAGCCGCCTCAGCAGCCTGAACACGTTTGCAGGAACTCCCAACGTGATCCAGCCCGGCAAGCGGCCGCGAATTACGCTGAGCCCCACGCTGCTTTTTCATGACAGCCTACCCGTGATGGCGATCTCGGTAGCGGGAGGCGATCAGCAGGACCAGGCAGCCATCCAGGTCATCCTCAACTACGTAGAGTTCGGCATGAGTCCCGAGGAAGCGTTTAAGGCGCCGCGCTTCTCTACCGAGCATTTCATCAGCTCCTTCGGTCAGGACCGTGCCAGCCTGGGCAGCCTCTCTGTGCCCAACACCCTCCCCGAAGCAGTGCAGGCCGACTTGAGGGCTCGCGGCCACGTGGTTTCCGCCAGCCGCGGCGGAGTGGGCGGAGTGGCTCTGATCGGCATTGACCCCAAGACCAGGCAGGCCACCGGCGTAGGCCCGGCCGCGGGAAAAATGGAATAAAGCCAGCCTGGGCCACCCGGCCGGAGATCCTTCGCCAAGAACTCTCAGGATTTCGGCTGCGGGCTCCCGCTCCCCACCCCATAACGCGAAAAGCGCGCGTGCTGGAAACCCCGGCTTCGCTCACGCCCGCATTGCGCCTCAAGTTTATAGACTTCCGGTTGGGACTGCGCCGGCACGCTCGTTATGTACGAGAATGACGCCTTTCGAGGTGACTGTGCTTTCCGTCACCTTGAAGGCCGCCGTAATCGTGCCCTCGGCAAACAATCGTTTTCCACCGCCCAACGGGATCGGCAATATCGTCAGCCAGAACGCATCGACCAAGTCATGCTTCATGAGCGTCTGCACCAGATTTGCGCTTCCAGAAACGTGCAAATCCGGCCCTTCCTGTTGCTTGATTTTGGTGATTTTTTCCGCAATATCTCCGCTTAGAAACACGGACGGCTGCCACTCAGTGACTTGAGGGCGTCGGCTAGGGTGTCGCACTCGGGTTCGCTTACGAGAAGGTGAATGTGCTCGGGCATGACGACGTATCCGTAGACGCGAAGTCGGAGGTTGCGGCGCACGCGCTCAAGCGCGTTCTCAAAGTCCCGTCGGCTCGCGTCGGTCGTGAACAGGGGACGGCGGTGAGAACAACAGAAGGCCCCAAGGCATAACCTTTAGGCGACTGGGCCACGCTTGACCTTCTATGTGCATTGTTTCTCGCCGTTTACAATTGAGGTTACGTCACGGGTAACCAGCAGTTTGACAGTCCCGGCGCATAAGACTAGGGTTGTAATTGAGGTGGTTACCACCTTCTCCTCATTTCAGGTTCTCTGAACTAAGTCAGCCCATCTGAAGCAGTCTTTCTTAGCAACTCCAACCCAGGAGGTTGCCCATGTTTGCACGCAATATCTCTATCCATCTGAAGTCCAATATGCTCTCCGATTACACGCGAGCATTTGAAAAAGATGTCCTTCCTTTGCTTCGGAAACAGAATGGTTTTCTGGAAGAAATCACTTTGGCCGGTCCCGGCGGAGTGGATGTATCGGCGATCAGTCTGTGGGACAACAAGAAGGACGCCGACACCTACAACACCAATGCCTATCCGCAGGTGTTGAAGACGCTGGCCAGATTTATCGAGGGGACGCCGCAGGTGCACACCTTTGACGTGGTCACCTCGACCCTCCAGAAGCACGAAGTCCTCGCAGCGGTGTAAGGACGCTCTGTTTGCTGGCGGGAGGAGGCGGAGTTACTTCCGCCTTCTCGTGCCACCAAACGACCTGCACCTGACTCGCTCCAAGGAGGGCAGCCATGCACCTAGCGCTTCAAAACGCAGAAACGATCAGTCGCCTGGTAGAACAGGGCGAGTTCCTTCTTAAGAGCTTCCATGATGAGCACCAGAAAGACCCCGATGGAGTCGAAACTGAGTTCGCGCGCGGCGAACTGGTAGGCTGGCGCAGCACCTTACACACTTTGTATCGGGATCGCGCCGAAGACATCGTTACCCGCGTTATCACCAGGACGCGCTTGACCGTTCCCGACGGCGATGTCCCGAACGGCGCTCATCATGAGGCCATCCTGCTCGAAGTTGAGCGGCTCCACGACGTCAGTGAGCGTCTTGTGATGCTGGCCGGGCAACATGCGCCTGTGTCAGAGGCCACCCATGACGATCCGGTCGCGGATCATCATTATTTCGGCTGAAAGCCGATGCAACCGCACAGCCCTTGCCTTGGATCAGGATTCCCCTCTTCACTTCTGAATTCGCCCCCAGCGCAGGTGCCGTTCCTGTGCTCTGGCCGGCGATGACCGCATTCGCAAGTGTCATTTGGGCACAAATGCTCGGGCTCGAAGACTTCCCCAAAATACATATGCGATGATTCCCATCCGCATTGAGCGCAATTCCAATGCACCCCCTCCTGAGACGCGTCTTCATCCTTGTGCAGGTGTGCCATGCTGGCGATTCTCGAACCCGAAGCTGCCGCCCGGCTATCCCTGCCAGACATGATGACCGCACCGGCACGTTATGGTTTCGGTAGGCTGTTGCTTGGTTAATTGCTTTTTGCAGATGGGGCACGGTTTAGTCATCACGTATGTCATGGCTTGGTCCTTCGGCTGAACCACTCGATGCCGGGAGCCGGTTACGAGTTAGTTTGTTCGGACTAGTATTCGAACCAATACAAGTAGATGCTACCGACCCAAGTCCAATCTGTCTGATCAAGAACGCTCACACAGGGCACGCGTCGCCCAGACGGTGGCCCACTCAAGCCCGATGTTGGCTTGAGTGGGGCAGTTTCAGGCTTGGACAGAGCCTTCCCGCTGGGCGGGTGGCCCAGGCTTTTGATTTCGCTGGTGTTACCAACACCGCGAGTGCCCCGTCCTTCGCGCAGTTTCCGAAGGGCGGGAACCCCGAACGCTAAAGCCTTCTCATCCGAGGAGTACTTCGCCCTATACTGGAAGGAAATTGGGATCATCGGTGCATGCGTTTTCGGTCCCGACCTGCTAGAGGACTTCATGGCCGCACTCATTGATGCTATTAATGTCAAACGAAAGACGTTGTTCGAGTTTGAAAACACTCCGTTCTGCTGCCTGGAAGCAGAAGTGAACACGCCGACCGCTCGCGGCGGCCAGACCCTGGTGCGCCTGAAGATGCGCAACCTTCTCACCGAACGCGGTCTTTGAGAAGACATTCAAGGCAAGCGACAAATTCAAGGAACCGGACCTGCAGTCGGTACAGGCTTCCTATCTGTATAGCGATGGGGATGGTTCTCATTTTCTGGACCAGGAGAGCTACGAGACCCTCACTCTTAACGGTCAAATGGTCGGGGACGCATTGGACTTCCTGATCGAAGGCGCATTGATTGAGCTGCGTAAATACAACGGCAATCCGATTGGTTTAGAGCTGCCAATATTCGTTGAGCTGGACGTTGCCTACACCGAACCTGCGGTTCGGGGCGACTCGTCGGGCGGCGGGACCAAGACTGCCCGACTGGAGACGGGCCTGGAAATCCGGGTTCCCCTCTTCATCAAAGAGGGGGAAAAAGTGAAAGTGTCCACGGAGAACCGGGAGTTTGCGGGCAGGGCATGAGTACCTACCAGATCGATGGCTGGTCGTTGTCGCAAAATCCCCATGACACTCATCTTCCGATTACGGGGCAAACGCTTCGATGTGAATCGGTGAGTAGGCCGGCGGAGTTGCACCACCGGCCTCTCGCAGAACCGAGCGTGAAGCTCTCGCCTCACTCGGCTCCCATCAGGCAAACACGCCAGTCATCCCGATCTGCCAATGTACAAAGAGATCCACGCATTCCCTCGCAAGCCGTTGCAAGAACTGACTCACTTGGAGTTTGTGACGTTTAAAGCGCTTGAACTTACGCAGCGCCCATGCCATAAGCGTCTGATTGACGTATTGCAGCACGGGATACAGCGCCGAGCGGGCATAGCGCCCATAGTACGCAATCCATCCCCGGAGGAGAGGATTGATCTGCCGGGCGATGTCCTGCAAGGACAGCTGGGTTTGACGTCGTAGGTTCAAGTCCCTAATGGTCGCGCGCATAGCCTTCATCGCCGAGGGGCTGACTGCTGGATTAAAGCCTCCAAACAGTGAGTTATCTCGGAAACGTCGCACCAGACGAGGCCGAAAGCAATACCCGAGAAAGTCAAACTTGACATTCGGGTATTTGCCTTTCCGCTTTCCGTCTTTGCAATAGACGACCTTGGTTTTCGTTGGATGCATCTCCAGGTGGCACTCCGTCAGCCGTGCGTGAAGCTCAGCCTTGATGGCCTCCGCTTCTTGCTCCGTCCGACAGTGCACCAGCCCATCATCTGCATATCGACACCACGGGAGATTCGGATGTGTCCTTGCCATCCAGAGATCAAACGTGTAGTGCATAAACAGATTGGCCAGGATGGGGCTAACCACTCCGCCTTGAGGCGTGCCGCGACTTCGCTCCATCGTGGTCCCATCTTCTTTCACCATGGACGCCTTCAGCCATCTTTCGATGTACAAGAGCGCCCACTTGCACGTTATGTGTTTCTGAACGGCCCGTAACAAAAGTTCGTGGTCGATGTTGTCGAACAGGCCCTTGATATCAAACTCTAAAACCCAGTCATACTTCCAGCACCGCTTTCGCGTGGCCCCAACGGCATCCAAGGCTGATTTGTGCGGCCTGTATCCATAGGAGTCTGCCAGAAAGATTGGGTCTAGAATCGGCTCAATTACCTGCTTTACAACCATCTGTGCCACGCGATCGGCCACGGTAGGCACACCCAAAATCCTTTCTCCGCCACTCTTTTTAGGAATGGCGACGGCGCGCACCGGCGGTGGAAAGTAGGTTCCCGAACTCATCCGATTCCAGATCTTGTACAGATTGCCTGACAAGTCGGCCTCGAACTGCTCGATCGTCTGCTCGTCCACACCGGCCGCACCACGATTGGATTTGACCGCTTTATAGGCTTCGTACACCAAACGCTTATCGATGTTGAACGGTTTGTTTGTCGCATGCATCGAGTTCATCCTGTTACCAGTTGTTTCGCTAGATGCGACCGCCTGACCCGACCCCTTTGCTCCAGCCCCGTTACAGGGCCTTCCTCGCTCTTACGAGTCGGTCCGCCCCAGTGCTCCGCTCGGTACTCTCGCCTCGCGGTTTTGGCCGCTTGAGCTTCTCCCTTAATATCGGAGACTGGTTCCTGCAGTTCCGTGCCATCGCCTGCATCCGCTTCACGCCCTCTATACGCCGGTCGCCACCTGCTCAGTCACCAGGCACCTAGCAGATTCGTCCCAGAAACCGATTCCCGCCTCTGGTTTCGACGACACTTGATTTCTTAACGACGCGTCATCAAAAGGTTCACTTTCGTTCGTCTCTCGGATGCACACCTGCACAAGTTTTCCTCGCGCTTTTCCTCCAACGCTCACCACCACGGATTTTTTTGTCCGCAGCAGCTTGGAGGTGGTTTGAGACCTGCTCCTGAAAGCCGATCTCGAGGGGCCCGCCCTCATCGACTGACACAGCTCGTCCACGAATTAATTAGGTCATCATGACCTCCATATCCGTGTTCTTCTGCAGCACACGAATCGAAAGAAGTCGAAATTTGAGTGTTAAGGCCTGGTTACGACAGTTATCTGCGCTGGAAGCTGGGCACATAAGACTGATTGTGCCCGGATCATGGGTTAGCCCTGTGATCGCATCGCTGATGGCTGGCCGTTCTTCGGGTGTGCTGCCATCGTCTAACTGCAATTCATAGAGTCGGTTGTCAACGGCGGTCTGTGCTGCTTGGTGGCGATTTGGCAAGTTGCCGTCGTCGGTTTCGATGATGACGGCCTGATACGATTCGTCTGCTAGATATTTCAAGCGGAGTTTCCGACCTCTGGCTTCCGCAAGGCTCTCCGTCTGGGCACCCAGATCATGCGAATGGAAATCTTCTCTTCTTGACAGACCTGTCAGTGTAGGGGTATCCGAAACAGATTGCGCTGCGGATCTCTCTTGGTGAATACGTAAATCGAGGGATTAGGTCCGGGCGAGATGGAAACCTGCTCGATCCATCGGGCTGAACTACGGACAACCGCATGGGCAGAGAAGTCGACGGGCAAATCCGGCAGCGATTTGCCCGCCCGCACAGGAATTGCAAGTGTCTTTCCCGGAGCCCCACCGGTCTTCGCGGACTCCACATAGAAAACTTTGCCGTCGGAAGACCATCCTGCGGACAAGCATTTACAGATCATCTTTGGGGCGCCCCCGTGGACGGGTACGGCGAGCATCGAAACCGAAACATCATCGCCAGCACTAGGCGAGGCTACGATCACCCATTCACCTTCGGGCGAAACATCGCGCTTTTCCAAGACCGGTACGGTCGTTATTCGCTCTCGTTCTTTTCCGTCCCTCTTGATTCGGACCAACCAATTGGTCTCCCCCTCTAGTGATCGGAACACGAGATTTCCGTCTGGACTGAACGACACTTGATCTCCAGCCCTAGCAATCAGGCTAGCGGGCTTACTATGGTCGAGGGGTGCCAACCAGATTTGCGATTCTCCGCTCCTATCCTTTGTCGTGAACGTTACTTCCCTCTCGTCGCGCGAAATATCGTAGTCCGCCACGGACACCCCTGGCAGTACACGCTCGGTCTTTCCGGAGCCTAAGTTCACGGAGCGCAAATCGCTTGACAACGGCCTCCAGCCGGTTGCCGTTAACTCCAGGTCCTGAGCAAAGAGATAAAACACACGTGTGCCATCTCGGGAGAGCCGAGGAACGCTGGCATAGCCTTCCGACGAGACCGACCGCTCGACCGCAGCGTCATGAATCCAGACCGCGCTCCGAAGCGTGCCGACTGATGTCACCAGCGACCGTCCATCCGGCGCTACTGTGATACCCTCTTCATTGCTCGGGCCAAAGGTGATCTGTTCCGGTGCTCCGTCTGGAAACTTCTGGCGCCAGAGATGCGAGTTGACTCCAACCATCACGCCAAAGTACATCCACTTTCCGTCTGGAGACCAGGCGGCTGCCGTACATGTGCCCTTAGGCCCGACCTCCCGTCCGACCGAACTGCCATCAAACGGCACCAGCCTGCACGGTTGATGAAACGCGTGGGTTTGGTCCATCTCCACGACGAGAACGGACTTATCGTCCGGAGAGGCGTAGGCAAAATGCGCCATGGCGCTCTCGTTTGCCGGAAAATAGATTTCTCGCCGATCCGTCCGGCTTTCCGTGGCCGTCACAATCCCCATGTGCATAGCAGGCTTGATCTCAGCAAACATGATCCGCTGATCGGAGGTCCAGGTGAGGCCAGAGGCATTGGGCAAGAATCGGGTCGGCTGGCCCCCGAACACCGGAACAATCCATGTATCCCACGCCAGAGACTGGCCTAGTTGGCTGACGTCTGAATACGCGATTCGTGAGCCGTCCGGTGTGAACGCCGGTGCGTAGTGGTTGTGGGTGTCATTTGTGAGCCGTATTGACTCGCCATTCGGCAGCATCTTGACATAGATCTGGCCCCTGCCGGCGAGCGCATCTTCACCGCGCCTGAATGTCAACATTCGCCCGTCCGGCGAAAGGCTGGGTAAGATCGCCGAGTCGTTAAAGTTCGTGATCTGCGTGTATTCCGATGGAGAGGTCACTGGCGCTAAGGATTTTTTTGAGTAGAACATCCCCGCCCCGAGGGCAAGAAGCAATAGCGCCAGCACAATTCCTACGAGGCGGCGAGTGAAATGGTGCGATTTTGACTGAGGCTTCTCTATCACCGCCCCGCCGGAACTGGTGTCCTGTTCAAGCTGCTCTAGACCCTCCAGAGGGGCGATAAAGCGATAGCCCCGGCGAGGCAGGGTTTCAATAAACAGCGGGCTTTCCGCCGAGTCACCTAGAGCCTCACGGATCTTTTTGATGGCAGTATTGAGATTGTGCTCGACATCGACGAATGTGTCTGGCCATAGCCGCGTCTGCAATTCCTCACGGGTCACCATTTGGCCTGGGTGCTCCAAGAGGACGGTGAGAACCTCAAACGGCTGGCCCGTGAGTCGTAGCTTTACGCCACCCTTGCGCAACTCTCCTGTCCTAAGATCCACTTCGAAGTTTCTAAAGCGAATCGAGGGGCGCGCGTCAGAGCCGGTTACTCCCACGAAACCTCCCAAATGACGCCACAGTCTAACACTACTTTGGCGGTTAACACCTTCTCGCTGTCGCTATGTCGCTGTTGTCTGCTCGATCCTGTCGAGGCGGGTTTACAACCTCTTTGGAAACATATGGATACCAGCCAATTTTCTTTCCATCTGTAACACACCTTAAATAGAGGCCGGGTGTATTGAGGTGGTCAGGACCCAAATGCCAATATCCTCTCCGTCGCGAATCCAGCGGTGGGATTTACCAGATTCCTGATCTCGATCCAAAGTGGTTCATGTCTAGCAGGTTGTAGCAAACATCAACTATTAAGGAGATTTATGAAAACCATCCGTATTCAGATCCTCTTTGCCCTGGTCCTGGGCTTCATAGCCCTGACCGCAACATCGGTTTCGGCGTCCGAACGAACTAAAAATCTCCATATAAGAAAGGATTGTGCCCAGTACACTGGCCTCGCCGGTTCCTCTTGTACGATCATCCAGTCCAACATCTCGGCGATCCCCGCCGGCTCGAAGGTCTTCTACGATCAGGCGGCTAATAATCCGGAGGGTTTGTTGGACAGTAACATCATCCTCGATGCCGGGAACGGCAACCGAGCGGTGGGTCGTTGCACTCTCGATTTAGCGACCGGTCTCGCACTGTGTCTTTTTTTCGATGGGACGGGGACCCTGGCTGGATTCAATGCCCGTATCGATGGTGTGCCTGGTGTCGCTCCGGACACGTCTTACCACTGGAATGGGAAATATAGTTTCGCGGAACAGAGAAACGATCAGTAGTTCTTGCGGAGTTTTCACAATCTGCGAGGCGCAGTGTATCCATTTCGGATGTGCTGCGCCTTGGTCTCTGCAAGGGCTCAAACGTGGCAATCCGAACTACCGATGAATGCGTTTACAGAGTAGGTTGACGTAATATCTCTCGATTACGCTCAAAACCCCTGCGCGGAGGGAAGATGAGCGCAATCTGTTTACAGCAGTGCCTGAACAACCCCATAATTTTCCAGGAATGCTTACCGAAACAACTCTCGAATTTCTGTCCACACTCACCTATCGGGGGTATGCCAAGCAACAGGTTTGCTGCTTGCCTTTGAGCGGCATCTACTGGGAGGACGAGATGCCTGACATCCATTACCTGAACGAGATTCCCGAGAATGACCGTAACCAGATTTTCCGCTTGTTCATTATTCGCGTGCGCCTCTGGAAAGGCGAGGTCCCGTCGGATACGGAGCAGCAGTTGTGGGATGTAACCTATTCTCAGGCGCCGGAATGGGCATTTTTCCAACGTAAACGCATTTCAGCAGATGACCAGCACGGTCAAGAGGACGCGGAGCAAGGTGGGGCAGACGCGCTTGAGGCATTGCTTGCCGACGCCGATGAAGTCACCATCAGTGAAAGCGATGGCATTCAGAATATCTCTGCGATTTTTGATTTAACGAAAGCGCAGATTCCTCAACAGAAGAGACAAGGATGGTGGGAGCAGGTATTCCACAGAAGGCGAGGCACAGAAAAGTAAAATTGCTGGCGTAACATCCCGTCAATTACACCAACTTCGATGACTCCATGCTCTGCTCGATCAGTTTGCTGGTGCAGTAAAAGTACATGCAATTTTTGTCGGCGTTGATCTGATTCAATCGGGCCACTTCGGGCCTCCGCAACTACTTGCGAGATCAAGACCTTCACCACGGTGATACTGCTCGTCGGATCGGTCTGGTCAATCCAACGCCGTAGTTATCTGCTTTGCCGCTCTCCCATTCGCAGTCTTTGGTTCAGATAGGGCTATCGGATAAGTGTGCCGCCGCAGCGAAGATCGCGGGACCTAGGTTGTGTGAATCGGGTTTAGGTTAACGCTCGCTCTGGCGGGAAAAATGTGATGTTAATCACAAGGGAAATCGAGCCATTGTGCCGTAGCTGTTTTCCCCTTAAGTTCATGATTCCAAAAGACCGGAACAAGGGGGGGAGTTACCAACCAGTAAAACCTTTCCCCAAAAAATTCAGACCGCAATCCAGCCCCTGACGCCTGATCCCTGCCCTCTGATCCCTGGTTTTGCGAAACCTGTCACTCTCTCCTGTGATTCAAATCACAGCCCTTTTGCAGCCCCGAAACTACCCTAAGACTTGCTTGTGGGTGTTCTTTCATAGCTTAGTCGCCGAAGGGGGTTCGTCATGGCAGTTGTGGCAGGCACTACTCCAAAAATGGGCCATGTGGCTCATGATTTCTCCAGAAATCCACTGCTCGTGTACTGGGAGATGACCCAGGCTTGTGGCTTGGCGTGCAAACACTGCCGCGCCGAAGCGATGCCCACAGCGCATCCTCTGGAACTCAACACTGAGCAGAGCAAGCGTTTTCTGAATCAGCTCGTCGACTTTGGAAATCCCCTCCCCCATCTCATTCTCACCGGAGGCGATCCGCTCAGCCGCCGCGATATCTATTCGCTCATCGACTACGCAAACGGACTGGGACTCGAAGTCTCCATCACGCCGAGCGCCACGCCCGAGCTGACGAATGAAGCGATCGACAAGCTGAAGGCTCACGGCATTCAGAGCCTCGGCCTGAGCCTCGACGGCTCGTGTGCCGAAAAGCACGACGCGATCCGTGCCGTGCCCGGAACGTTTGACCGCACCATCGAAGCCGCACGCCATTGCGGGCGCCTCGGCCTTCCGATCCAGGTCAACACGCTCGTCGCCGAAGAGACCGCGCACGATCTGCCCGCAATCTACGAATTGCTCAGCCGCGAATTTCCCGTCATGCGCTGGAGCCTGTTCATGCTGATATCGGTCGGACGCGGCAAGGCGCTCAACGAAGTCTCGCCAGCAGAAGGCGAGCGCATCATGCGCTGGGTCTTCGAGCTGTCGCAGCACTCGCCCTTCCAGGTCAAGACCACCGAAGCCCCTTCCTATCGCCGCATTGCGATTGAAACCATGCGTGCGTCAGGAAAGCATGCGCCGGAGATGAAGTCGAGCTCGGTCTATCACGGATTCCAGATTCGCGACGGACACGGTATCGTCTTCGTCTCGAACCTCGGTGAGATTTATCCCTCGGGATTCCTGCCGTTGCGCTGCGGCAACGTGCGCGTGGATTCGTTGGTCGATATCTACCGCAACTCGGAGATTTTCCGCGGACTGCACTCGCCGGATCAGTTCCACGGCAAGTGCGGCGCCTGCGAGTACAGCCACATCTGCGGCGGATCTCGCGCCCGCGCCTTCGCCTATACAGGCGATGCGTTGGCAACGGACCCGTTCTGCCCGTACGAGCCTAGTTCTGCACTGCACTCCGAGGTGTGAGAAGACAGACGCTACGCCCAGAACACTTCAGGATTCCGCGTCGGTCCATCGCAATGCCCGGACAGCCGCTTTTCCAGGCCTTCGCGAGACGATCCGAGTCGCTGACGCAGGCGCTCTTTCTCGGGATCGGTGAGCGGTGAGAATGCACGCGCAGTTTCGATGTTGTGGGCGAGCATTTCCGGTTTCGGCATTCCTACCACCGCAGTCGTTACTGGCAAGCTCATGGAATAGCGGAGCAGCGAGTTCATGTCGGCCTTCCCTGCTCCCTCGCCGACGAGAAACTCTTGCCCCGTCACTTTCATCGCGATCACGCCCAAATTCTTGGCATTCGCTGCGGGAAGAGCGAGTTCTTCAAAGCGTCCGTTGCGCGAGGCGTTTAGGGCCATCTGCACGCAATCGAGGTCATGGCGCTCGATCGCCTTGGCCATCACTTCCCCGTTGGTGTGGCTGGTCATGCCGGCGAAGCGCGCCATCTTCTGCTCACGGGCTTCCATGAGGCCTTTCAGAGCGCCGTCTTTGGCCTCGATTTTCTCGAGATCATCGGCTTGGCCGAGGCTGTGGATGTGGACCAGATCGACATGATCGGTCTGCAGGCGTTTCAGACTCGCTTCGAGGCGGCGCAGGAATTCGTCGCGGGTGCGATCGGGAATCTTCGTAGCCAGCCAGACGTCTTTGCGGCGCGTGGCCATGACGCGGCCGACGCGGGTTTCGCTCTCGCCATCGCCGTAGGCGTAAGCGGTGTCGAGGTACGTGATGCCGAGATCGATCGCGTGATTGAGGATCGCGGAGGCGTTGTCTTCGTCTTTGTACATCAGGAAGCGACTGCCGCAGCCGAAGGCGAGGATCGAGACTTTCGCGCCTGTGCGGCCGAGCGTGCGTGAGGGAAGAATATTCTTATCTGGTAGCGCGCTGGCGACATCTTTCAGCAGCAAAAGGCTTGTGCCCGCGGCAGCTCCTACTCCGACGTTTTCGAGAAATTCACGGCGAGAGATCTCTTTGCTCATGGTGGCCTCCTCAGTCGTTAGGCAGCATCTTACCGCTTCCTGCGCCCACGAAATCAAGAATCCGCACGGGTCGCACCATTGGTTCGCCCCGCGACCCAGTTAGGATCTTAGTTGCTAGGAATACAGCTTGATCGGTTGCACGACGCGCGTGATCGCTCCCGTGGGGCTCGGCTGGTCGGGCTTCAACCCGCAGCGGAGGGACGCGAACAAGCCGAGGAGTTGGCCGAGCATGACGTCGAGCGCGGGACGATAATAGTCAGGAAGATCCATGGGGCAGTTCAGCAGTAAGCGGTAGTCGGCGAGTTCCGAGACATCTGCGCCATCCCCTGCGGTGACAACCAACCTCACGCGGCTTAGGCGTTTGCGATCGATCTCGCGCAGCAAGTCGAGTTCGTAGCCACGCCGACGCGCGTCACTGGAAAGAAATCCGACGAAGAGTGTTTGCCCGTCTACACTCGACATCGGACCGTGACGCAGGCCCAGTGGAGTTTCGGCCAGGGTCGTAATCTTGCCCGCGCTTAACTCGACAACCTTCAGCACGCATTCGTCGGCCACGCCGCGCAACACTCCCGATCCCACGAAGCAGGCCCGCGTACATCCCAGCGATGTGACTTCGGCTGCGGTTTCAGCCGCGACGGGGAGGAATTGGCGGCCACATGCGGACAGTCCAGAAACCACTGCGCTGAATTCTTCGAGATCATCGAGATGAGCAACGCACTGGCCCGCTATGAGCATGTTACTGAAGGAGCTGGTCATCGCCAGACCGCGGTCGTTGACCGAGTCGTCAAGCACGAGTGCCAGCGCGCGGTCCGAATGGCGCGCACAAAGTTCCGCCATTCTTCCCTTCTGGTTGCAAGTGATCACCAGATGGTGAATCGAGCCGTTTCGTTGTAATGCCCGCTCAAGAACAGCTACACCCTCGGGACTGTCTCCCGAACGAGAAAATGAAATCCAAAGATATTCTTTTCCGGCAGAATGAAACTCGTCGAAATCGGTAAGGAGAGTAGTGCTAGGTACGGCCCAGGCATCGCATCCCCAGCGTCGACGCAACAGGGGTGCAAGTGCTCGGCCGGCATAGTCGGACGTGCCCGCGCCGACGAGGTAGACTGTCGGCGAAGCTGTGCCGCGGCCGATTCCTGCGCGCCGCAGCGCATCATTGAGCTCAATTTCTCGCGCTGAGCAGATGCCATAGGTCGTGGCCCAGGTGTCAGGCTGCTGCCAGATCTCACGCGGCGTATGCTCCAGGCCGCGGTCGACTCGCTCGTGCTCCGGCAGATCCAGCAGCGTGCGCAGCGGGTTTCCCACTCCTATCCTCCACCAACAGACACAGTAGTCTATTACAATGCAAGTCGATTGAAAAGATTTCGAAAGAAAAAGGAATGCGGTTCGCAAGTAAACGCAGGGTGCCCGCAGAGGGTTCGACGGGTTGCGAACGGCGTCTTCAAGTCGGGTGCACCACGAATTCCATGAAACCGCAGTTGCCAGCTCAGCAACTAATCCGCCTCAGAAGTGTTTCTGATCTTACAAGGAGAGTACCCATGAGCCTGGGTTCGCATTCGTTCCGGTCTCTGCTGCTGGCAAGCGCGCTGGCTTCGTCGTTGGCGGGAATCGCCTGTGAACATCATTCCTACCGCGCTTACGACCCCTACTACACCGACTATCACCAATGGGATCGTAACGAGAGCGTTTACTATCACCGCTGGGCTGACGAGACGCATCGCGACCGCGATCGCGACTTCCGGAAACTCCGTCCGGAGGAACAAAAGGAGTACTGGACCTGGCGTCATAACCATGGGGACCACGATCACGACGACCGGGACCACAACCATCATTAGCATTCTGAGGGCCGCCATTTCCCTGAGCGGCTAAAGCCATCCGATCAACTCGAACGGCATGTGGCGCGGCTAAAGGCCGCGCCCTTTCAAAACTCTTCCCTGGCGAAGTTGCTTCAGCAGACCGCCGACACACATAAATCAGGCTCTCAAGTCAGACTCTCAGCCAGCCAGTGCGGCGAGAGCATGATCGGTGGTTGTCAGCCTTGCCCCCAGGCGGGCGAATTCCGCAATGGCCTTTTCGCCTTCTTCTTTCTGTAGAGTCTCTACTGCATCCGTGACCACTGCGACGCGGCGACCGCGTTCGAGCAGGCCCTTTGACAGCGAAGCTCACGCAGTATTCGGTCACCACACCAAAGACGACGAACTCCGCCTGAGTGCCGAGTTTTTTCACAAGCTCGTCGGCATGGCGGCTCTCGAAAATGCTGAGCGTCTGCTTTTCCAGCAGGATTTGCTGGTACCGGGTCAGATCATCGGGCAGCCTCGCCTCCGGCTCGTTGGGAACGCGTGCAACTATTTCAGTGATAGCCTCGGGGACCAGTTCGGAGCCAGAAGTACCCTTCACGCAGTGAGGCGGGAAAATCTTGAATTCGGGATCGTCGGGAGCATGGAAATCTCCATGCGATACAAGGAAGACTCTCCCCTGACGCGCGGCATCGGTGAGGCGACGAATATTGGGGAGCAACTTCTCTGCCCCGGGCACGTACAATTTTCCGCCGGGCAAGACGAAGTCCCGCTGCACATCCACTTCCCAAAAAACGAAGTCGCGAGAAACCATTATCTCCCCTCGAAGGCTGAGCGTATCATCCTTTTCTCAGCGGCTACAATCGCTCCTGAATTAGCTGCTACATGGTTGGATACGGTAAGGTATCGCCACGATTCAACATGCAAAAGCACAAGGTTTTTCTTGGGATCGTTCTGATCGCATTGCCGATGGCGGCGCAAACTGCCATTCCGGAGTGGTGCCGCCCGCTGCCAAGGCCGGAATACAAAGCGCTCGAGCGCATCAAAGTCAGCGATCCATGGTTCGAGGTGTACAAACCTGCGCCGGGTGTGTTCGCGATTTACGAACCGCACCAGGCGGAAGAGGTCATCAGCTATCTGATTGTCGGCGAGAAGCGTGCCCTCCTGTTTGACACGGGCATGGGGATTAGCGATATCAAGAGAGTCACCTCGGAACTGACCAGGCTACCGATTGTGGTGCTGAATTCGCACACGCATGATGATCATGTCGGAGGCAACTGGGAGTTCGGCGATGTGTATGGCATGGATACGGATTTCACGCGCAGGAACGCCATGGGATCACAGGCAGATGCACAGGCCGAAATCACGGCGGATCAGATCTGTGGTGCGCTGCCGGCCGGATTTGATGCTAAGACCTATGCCACGCGCCCCTGGAAAATCACGGCCGTCATATTTGATGGTGACCGATTAGATCTGGGGGGGCGCAAGCTCGAAGTTCTGGCGACACCGGGGCACACTCCCGACGCAATTGTACTGATCGATCGCGCTAATGGACTGCTGTTTACAGGAGACACGTACTATCCCGCTCCGATCTGGCTGTTCCGCCCAGAAACAAACCTGGCTGCATATGCGGCATCGATTCGCCGCCTCGCCGCCCTGGCACCACAAGTCAGACTGGTGCTGGGAGCACACAACATTCCGGTAGCATCGCCCGCGGTGCTCGGGCAGCTGGTTTCAGCGTTCGATAAGATGCAGTCCGGAAAGACTTCGCCCGTGCCAGACTCGCCGGGCAAAGTCCTCTACAAAGTTGATGGCTTTTCCTTTCTGATGCGTGCCGAAACTCGTTAATTTGGCGGGTTTGCACGGATCTCTTAAAGAAAAGGCACATCGGAGGGATTGACTTCAGTGGCAAAGTCTGGCAAAACAGATCGATCTATGTTGCGGTGGAAAGTCAAAGCGCCCACGCTCGTCATTCTCAGCTGCCTGGTATTCATCATGCTGCTGATCGTCGTGCTGCCCGACGTTGACCTGCCCGACACCGCGTTTCATCAAGGGACCGCCCCGTTGGTGGTCCACACCCGGGCAAAAACAGTACCGGCGGTAGTGGCCGTAGCGGCACTGTTCCAGTTTCCCAAAATCGTTCAATTCTGGCGACCAGATCGTGAGTTCGAGATTGTCTCCGCCCACCTGGATCCGAACTTCCGGCCCATTCTGTTCCGTTCCATCCGGCGCTAAACCTGATTGCTGGCTGCGCTCAAGCTTGCTTCGCGTGTGCGAAGCAGGAAGGGGGCAGCGCGGCGAGTACTCTGGGCTCCCGGGGGGGATTTCCCGTGTCTCGCCCTGCCCCGCTTTTTTACGCCGACAACCAACGGACTTCAGGAGCACGCGATGAACTTTTACCGCAGCCAGGCGACCGATTACAGTGACCTGCTTCAGGAAGCCGCGGCCAGAACCGGTTTCAGCGCTTCCGAGATGCAGGAGTTGCTGGAGAGTGAACTCCATATCGATCACCTGCTCAGCTACATCACCGCTGTAGTTTCGAATCGCATGAATTGACCTGTCCCATCGGCCGGGAGTCAACCTGCAACGCTCGACTCCCGGCCTCTTTAGCTTCCCTCCACCAACTGCACACTCGGAAATTTACCGTGTCTGTGTTCTAATCTCGGCGACCTATTCCAGACAATCTATGGGAAAACATCAGATGCTCCGCGCCTTCTTCAATTTCATGTTCACCGCCTACCTAAGTCTCGGAATTTCGATGTGGGCACAAACTGCTGCAGCAACCAGTGCTCCACCGGCGGATCTTGACGGGTACGTCGCGAATTCAATGAAGACGTTCGACGTACCCGGAATGGCGGTCGCGATTGTGCAAGATGGAAAGATTGCGGTGGCAAAGGGCTATGGCATCCGTAAGCTTGGCGATCCGACCCCTGTCGATGAATTCACCATGTTCGCCATCGGGTCGAACACCAAAGCGTTTACGACTGCGGCGCTGGCGACGCTTGTCGACCAGGGCAAGCTCTCGTGGGACGACCGCGTCTACGAGCGCCTTCCGGGTTTTGTCATGTACGATCCCTATGTCTCGCACGAGATGACGATCCGCGATCTGCTCACGCATCGCAGCGGCATGGGACTGGGAGAGGGGGATCTGCTGTTCTGGCCGCATTCTACCTACACCCGCAACGAGATCATTTACAAGCTGCGGTTCATGAAACCGCACACCAGCTTCCGGAGCCGCTACGCTTACGACAACCTTCTGTATATGACGGCGGGACAGATCGTTCCAGCGGTAACCGGAACGTCGTGGGACGACTACGTGCGCCAGCACATTTTTGAGCCGCTGGGGATGAAACATTCAACAGTCAGCAGCAAAGATTTCAAGCCCGGGGATGACTACGCGTCTCCGCATTCGCGTGTCGATCGGAAGCTGCAGGTGATTCCACTGGAAGATCTGGACAATGTAGGGCCGGCGGGTTCCATCAATTCGTGCGCGGCAGATATGGCCAGGTGGGTACAGTTGCAGTTAAATCGTGGGAAATTCAGCGATCGAGACGGACGCTTGTTTGGGGAACAGCGCTCGCGGGAGATGTGGGCGCCGCAGACGATCCTTCCCACCGGTGATCCCCCACCGGCCTTGGCGGGGCTTAAGACGAATTTCGCGGCTTACGCGCTCGGATGGGGGCTCCGCGAATATCATGGGCGCAAACTGGTCGGGCACACCGGTGGAGTCGCGGGATTCGTTTCTCGCGTCATGCTCGTGCCGGAGGAGGGTCTTGGAGTTGTGATCCTCACCAACGCCGAGGAGGATGGCGCCTTCGATGCGATTCTCTATCACGTTCTCGATCACTACCTGCAGTTGCCGGCAACGGACTGGATCAGCGCATTCAAAGCAATGAAGGACAAAGACGAAAAAGATGCCGCCGAGACCATGAAAAAAGCGGAAGGCACGCGTGCGGCCAACTCCAAACCTTCCTTGCCTTTCGAGAAATACGCCGGCGCTTTCAACGACGCGTGGTATGGGCCGATTACGATACGGTTCGAGAACGGTGGACTTGTGATCAGCTTCGATCAAACGCCCGGCATGGTCGGAGACCTGCAACACTGGCAATACGACACCTTTAAGGCACACTGGCGGCTGCGCACAATTGAAGATGCATTCGTGACGTTCTCGCTGAATCCCGATGGATCGATTGAGAGCGCCAAGATGGTGGCAGTATCGCCGCTGGCTGATTTCAGCTTCGATTATCAGGATCTGCTGTTGAAGCCCGCCGCGGCGGCAGTCGAGAAGAAATGATTAGTATTCAAAGTCCCCGCCCTTCGACTTCGCTCAGGGCAAGCCCTGTCTCCGCAAAGGACGGGGAGACAGGGCTTTCTCTTCACCTGGATCGTGCCTATCGCTGACAAACCGACGATCTTGCAGGCGGAGGCCGAAGTGCAGAACCACAGTTCCGCGCTCCGCAAGGAACTGGGACTCTGGGACATTGTTCTCGCGCAACTGCTGATCATCATCGTCGCTGACTACATGGGGACGGCGGTGAAAGCAGGCGCGTCCCACGTCGTCTTCTGGATTCTGGCCATTGCGACATTCTTTATTCCCCAGGCCCTTGTCGTCATGCACCTGAACCGTAAGTTGCCGATCGAAGGAGGACTGTACGAGTGGGCAAGGCTCGCATTCGGTGACCAGGTTGGCTTTATGGTGGCCTGGAACTTGTGGCTGTACGCGATTATCTACGTCGGCATTGGCGGACTGTTGACGGTTTCGTTCCTGCCGTATGTGAGCCCGGCCGTTGCGTGGATCACCGCCAGCAAAGGCGCGACCATTGCCGCTTGCGCGCTAATGATTGCAGTCACCATGGTGGTGGCCGGGCTTGGTCTTGGGATTGGTAAATGGATTAACAATCTGGGCGCTGCAGTTTTTCTGATCACCATCGCCGCACTTATCGTGATTCCATTTGTAAGTGTGTGGCGCGGTACTTTGAGTGAGTACCATCCGTTGCGGCTGGTTGCCCCGCCGCTTACGCTCTTCAGCTTGAGCGTTTTCACCAAGATGATGTTCGGGGCTCTGACCGGCTTCGAGTACGTCGCAGTTTTCGCAGGCGAATGCCGCCAACCGGAGCGTCATTTGCCGCGCTCGGTCTGGCTGACCGCACCTATTGTGGCGCTTGTATATATTCTTGCTACAAGCGCGATCCTCGCGTTCGTTCCGCCTGCGGCAGAAGATGTAGTTGCCCCAATCGCCCAGGCGCTAAGCCGCGGGTTCCACGCGTTCGGCGTGAATGCGATTGTGATGCCAACCGCAGTGCTGTTTCTATTGATCTACTACCTCGCGACCTTCTGCGCGTTCTTCGCAGCGAGCACGCGGCTTCCCATGGTGGCCGGGTGGGATCATCTGTTGCCGGAATGGTTCTCGTGCCTGCATCCGCGATACAAGACGCCCGTGAACTCCGTGCTGTTTCTAGGAGCGGCTACGCTGGTGGTTGCGATCGCTGCGCTCATTGGAGTGGGCCACGAGGAATCGTTCGAACTGCTTCTCACCTGGAGTTTCACGTTCTATGGGATCGCTTACCTGGCGTTGTTTGCGATCCCCGTGGTGGCGCGCAAGGAGCGTGGACTGCGGGCTAATCCCTGGGTAAGAGTCGCTGCAATCTCAGGCTTTGTGGTGACACTTCTGTTCGTGGTGCTCTCAGTGTTTCCGATTATTGCTGTAGGGAGTTCCTGGAGCTATTCGCTGAAGATTGCAGGAGTGGTATTGGGAGCAAACCTGCTCGGCTACCTCATCTACCGCACGAACCCAAAGAAAATGATGTGAGAGCCGAACTTCGGTCGGCGGACAGCCGAAAGGGGGCTGTCCCCAGTCTGGTTTGTTCCGATTCGCTTATTCCGACTCAGCGGAGAAACGCATGCGCCGAGTCCTCCACCACCCGAATCATTGATTTTCGGCGTGTACCTGTTCCTACGTTGTATGCCACCAGCAGATGATTCTCGATGATCAGCAATTCCTTGTCGTTGATCCATCCCACCAGCGCCGCGTGCGGAACAAACGCCAGCCTCCGCGGAGCGTCCTCCACACTCTTCACCTCGACGGCCGGCAATTCAAGCAACACTTTACGAATGCGCTGCGACTCTTCGGGATTTGCCTGTCCCTGCTCCGACAATTGAATCGGCTTATTGCTCTGCGCGGTGGAGACAACGGTCATCGCGAGACGCGCCGCATCGGGGGACAAGCGCGCATTCGAGGTGTAGAAACTCACGTCATAGTCGGCGTTCTTGTAAGTCGCCTGCTCATCGAAGATGGTGCGAGTCTTCCCGTCCGCCAGCACGAGGGTCAGATCATTGCTCTGGTTCGACCATCCGCAGCAGCCGGTGTCGGGGATCGATTGCACAATTACGCTTCCACTCGGGCTGGCATCGAGCACTCGCTGCAGCGGATCGGGAAGTGGGTTCGCGGTCCACTTACCGCCTTCGAGTTGATATCGGGCGCTCTCCTTATATGTGATGGTGGTCTGCCCAGCCACGAACTGCGTAGCCAGGAAGGAATTTTGGACGCCGCCCTCAGGCGCCCAGGCGGCGAATGACGGGCAACTCTCTTCGCAGGTTCCCGTCGGACAGCGGCAATCCGGCAACTTCGTGGAGACGACTTCTTCTCGCGCCTTGCCCTCGAGATCGGTCTGCCAAGCTTGAAAAGTGATGGTGGTGGAAAGGTCGATCTCTTCACGCTGCAAGCGCCGCGTCTGATTGGCGAACCAGAACAGATGAGTTCCGTCAGCCGAAAGATAGGGGGCCGGCGCCGATTCGGCTACCGCCTGATTTGATCCATGATCTTCGACCTTGTGTTCGACAGGTTGATCGATCGAGATCGCGGCGCGCCCGTTCCAGATCCAGATTTTGTGGGGGGTGGTGGCGTCGGACTCGGACAAGGGCAGAGAAATGGTGGACGCAAATAGAATCTGGCCCAGGCGGTTGATGGAAAGGCTCGCCGGCGAATTCGCGGCCTCTGCGGGAAGTTTGACGCGCTGCTTGGGTGCGAACGTCGCGAGATCATATTCGACTATCTCGCCGGACGATTGCAGGACCCAGAGACGTTTGTTCTGACCGAATAATGGCGAGCCCAGGATCAGAAACGCGAGAATTGCGAGCAAGAATTGCATGGAGTAGTACGTACGAGGATAGCGCGTCTCAATAGAACTGGACTCGGCGTTCACGTGCGCAAGGTCTCTTTCGCCCCGTCGGGGCTTGCTCATTTTGAGAACCACCCACGGCTTGCGCCGTGGGCTGAATTCTTTAGCCGCTTCGCGGCTGGCGCGGTTACTTCACGTCCGCTATCGGCAATTCGATGAAACTGGATTGCTCGGGCGAATGGAATACGCGCTGAACCGCCTTCTTATAATCTCCCTGCTTGGCCCAGAAGATGTTGGGCACGAACGTCTGCGGATTCCGGTCATAGAGGGGGAACCAACTCGACTGTACCTGGACCATGATGCGGTGTCCCGGCAAGAAAGACGTGATTCGCAGTCGGCAAGGTCCAGCGATAGAGCAGTGGCTTGTCTGTTGCGATCGGCTTTGGAGTCTCCAGGCTCTCGCGGTAGCGGCCGCGGAAAATGTCGGCGGAGATCATTAGTTGGTATCCACCCATTTCTTCCTGGTCGGGAACTTCATCGGGATAAACATCGATCAACTTCACCACCCAATCCGAATCCGTTCCGCTGGTCGATGCAATCAGGTTCACCACGGGTTGACCGCTGATCTTCACTGGTTCCTTCAATACGTCAGATGCAAACGCGACAACATCGGGACGCCCCGATGCCTCACGCTGATCGTCGACCAGCCACTGGGGCCAGGTGAGACGCCCGCTGTATCCGACCGGCTGGCTCGGGCGCGCGCGATATGGCACAGGTTTCGCGGGATCGGAAACATACTCGTCGAACGCAGCGTCGCCCGTCTTGGGAGCATCGAAGCTCAACTTGAGTCCCGCTTGAAGATACAGCGCTGTGGCATGAACCGCGCATCCTGACTCACATCCCGCAGGCCAGGAGGGCAACCGGCGCCAGGTATTTGTTCCTGTCTCAAACGCCGTTACTGTTGCCACGTTGGCTTTGGGCGCACCATCTTTCAAATATTGAGCGAGAAACGGCCCTAAAATGTTCCGCCGAAAATATTGGCCGGTATCGCTGCCGAACTTCAGCGTGCCCAGCGAACTGGCGTCTTCAATCTCCTGCCCGTGATGCCATGGACCCATCACCAGAAAGACTTTGTCGTTGCCCGTATCCTTCGGCTTTAGGGCCTTGTAGGCAGCCGGTGCGCCGTAGATGTCTTCCTGATCCCACAAGCTGTCGACGAGCATCGTCGGGACCTTCAACGGTTGCGCAGCAAGAATCTTATCCATCGCTTGCTGTTGCCACCACGAATCGTAACTCGGATGCTCCAGCAACTTGCGCCAGAATCCAACCTGCTCGAGGCCGTGCCGACGTCCTAGTTCACCGGCTGATCCTGCATCGATGTAGACGTCGTAGTCGTCAAAGTGATTCGACCACCAATGCTCTGTGTTGGAGCGAGTCGCCTCCTGCTCGTAGATGTAGGGCATGTTCTGCTGGCGAAATGCGCCGTTGTGGAACCAGTCGTCGCCCATCCAGCCGTCGACCATGGGATTCATCGGGACGGCGACTTTGAGCGCGGGATGCGGATTCACGAGCGCCATGAGCGGCAAAAATCCATCGTACGAAATGCCTAGAATGCCCACCTTGCCGTTACTGTCAGGCACATTCTTTACCAGCCAGTCGATGGTGTCGTAAGTGTCGGTCGAGTGATCGACAGGCGTCGGATTCAGTGGCCCGTGCAGCGGGCGGGTCATAACATAGTCGCCTTCCGAGCCGTACTTTCCGCGAACATCCTGCACGACGCGGATGTACCCGCCTTCGAGGATCACGTCCACGGCATTGTCGTATCCGTAGAGAATCGAGCCGAGATGCGAACTCGCCGCGTGACTGGTCAGCGCACTCGCGTTGTAGGGGGTCCGGGTCAGGAGGATGGGCGCATTTTCGCGCCCTTGGGAATCAAAATTACGGTGTGCAGCTTGACTCCATCGCGCATCGGGATCATCACGTCGCGCTTGACGTAGTCGAAGCTGTCGGTGACCGGCTCGAGCTTATCCGGTGTTTCGCTCGGCAAAGAGGCCACTTGTTGCGCAGCAGAGGGTAGCGGAAGAACAGGAGGAGCGGACAGAGCAACGAGCAGACAGACCGCACGAAGGTCAAAAAACATTCTCATGAACGGGTTCCTTGGAAGTGCACGATGTTAACTCGTCGTGCAGCACCTTGCCAAATCGGAGCGTTCGCAAGTGACCGTTTCACTGATTACCTGCGAAGCGCCTCGATCCGCGTAGAGGAGAAAGCCGCAGGATTCGCGGCTTTTTTCTTTTCCGGACAGAAATCATCGAGGTGTCCAAACCACGGCGGAAAGTGTTAGGCTACACAATTCCTGTCCGGGGTCCTGAGATGAGGGTGGAATCGGCGTTGCTGGGCTCCTTTATAATGGAGTGGAATCCCACGGGGGTTCACCTCATCGCCAATTCATCCCAGTCTCTTCCGCTCACACTTCGTGTTTATGCCGGTTGATTGCACCAATCCCAAACCCGGACTCGAGGTCGCGAGCCTGACTGACATTGGGCGGCAGCGGGTCAACAATGAAGACTCGTGCCTCTACTGGGAGCCCGATTCCGAGGAAGAATTTGTGCGCAAGGGCAGGCTGGCCGTGATCGCCGACGGGATGGGCGGCTACGAAGGCGGGCAGGAGGCGAGCCGTCTCGCGGTCGAGACAGTGCGCTTCGTGTATGACCGCGACTTCAGCGATGACCCACAGAATGCGCTGGTGAGTGGACTGCGCTTCGCCCATGACACGATTCAGCGCTTCGCGGTCCAACATCCACAATTCACCGGAATGGGCACAACCTGCACGGCCCTATCGATCGTTGACCGGCAACTCTGTTTCGCGCACATTGGAGACAGCCGACTGTACCTGCTTCGGGCCGGAGCGACTTCGCGGCTCACGCGCGATCATTCTTACGTTGGCCGGCTGGT
This sequence comes from Terriglobia bacterium, assembly GCA_963743105.1. Taxonomy (GTDB): domain Bacteria; phylum Acidobacteriota; class Terriglobia; order Terriglobales; family Acidobacteriaceae; genus Sulfotelmatobacter. Next base: position 87,250 of record CAVUOS010000037.1, on the reverse strand, counting down.
GGAAAGCGGCATTGTCCGCTCCGAAGATGCCGAATCGCACCCGCAACGGCATATCCTCACCGCAGCGCTCGGATCCGGACACGAGGTGATCCCCCATACTCCCGAACGGCCAGTCCAGCTCGAAGAGGGAGATGTGCTTGTCCTTTGCACCGACGGACTGTGGAGCGTAGTGGGCGAGGCCGAACTCGTCCGCATCGCGCTGGCTGAACCGCCAGCGAAAGCCTGCCTGAAGTTGGTGAATGCTGCACTGGAACGCGGCGGGCCCGACAACGTCACCGTCATCATTCTCCGCGTCGCCCGCAGTTAAAGTTTCGGACTCCCCCCGGCTGTATGAAAAAACCTGCAGACTGAGCGCGTTTTCCACAAAGATTTGCCGCCGACTCGGGGAGAAAAAGTGCAATGACTTGCACATCGATTTTCTTCTAAATAACTACTTGTCCTCTAAGTTGCTGATTCAACGGCGTGTAGGGCGGTTTTCGCATGAGCCAAGTGGCAAATCGATTGCTTTACCTTTTTACTACATAATGTCTATTATTTTAATTATGTTTATGGAATAATTTGCCGGATGACGATCTTACGAAAATTCTTAAGCGCGTTGCGGAAACTAGCCCCTGGGTTCGTGTCCCTGCTTGCGCTGTCGATTTCAGGATGGGCGCAAGGAAGTGTGACACCCATCCGGGTGGGCGCCTTTCCGAATATCACCCACGCGCAAGCCATGGTGGGAAAGGCCAACGGTTGGTTCGATAAGGCGATGGGCCCGAGCGTCAAGATTCAGTGGACCAGTTTCAACGCCGGGCCGTCCGCGATTGAAGCGCTTTTTGCGGGCGCGATTGATATGACCTATGTCGGTCCGAATCCTGCGATCAACGGATACGTCCGGTCCAACGGCGAGGCACTTCGGGTGGTCGCAGGTGCAGCCAGTGGCGGAGCATCGCTGATCGTTCGCAATGACGCCGGGATTCAGGGACCGCAGGACTTTCACGGCAAGCGTGTGGCGTCGCCGCAATTCGGCAACACGCAAGATGTCGCTCTGCGCAATTGGCTGAAGAAGAACGGCCTGAAGACCAATGACAAGGGCGGGGATGTGCAAATCGTTCCGATGGCCAATCCGGACCAGTTGACTCTTTTTCTCAAGAAAGACCTCGATGCGGCGTGGGCTCCTGAGCCGTGGGCGACCCGGCTCATTCATGAAGGCAATGGCAGGTTGTTGGTCGACGAGCGCTCCCTTTGGCCCAATGGGCAATTCGTCATCGGATTGCTGGTGGTGAATACCAAGTTTCTGAAGGCGCATCCGGATCTGGTGAAGAACTGGATTCGGGCTCACGTGGAATTGAGCGACTGGATCGACGCCCATCGGGCCGATGCCAAGAAGCTATTGAACGAGCAGATTCAGCGAGAGACGAACAAAGCCCTACCTGCCGATGTTCTCAACGAGGCTTTCTCGCGATTGCAAGTCACCTACGACCCGCTGCACAGTGCGCTAAATACGGCCGCGCGGCAGGCATTTGACGACGGATTCCTGGGGCGACAGATGCCAGATCTCTCCGGACTCTACGACTTGACGCTGTTGAACCAGGTTCTTGCTGAGAAGAAGAGAAAGGCGATCCAATGAGCAGCAACGCACAAGCTGTTCCGCGCCGCTACCCAGTTCCAACTGAACCGCGCACTCCGGGGCGCGGGGCCAAGTTGGGTCCGGTTTCTGTTGGCCATCCGGAACGTGCAACGTCGACGCTGGCATCAAAGGTGGGCCTCAGCGAACTCTGCCTGAGCTATCGGACTCAATCTGGGGAGCGGCTGCTCGCGCTGGACCACATCAACCTGCAAGTGCGAGCGGGTGAGTTTGTTTGCATCGTAGGACCGTCTGGTTGCGGAAAATCGACTCTACTGCATCTGATCGCCGGCTTGCAGGCACAGACATCTGGACAGGTACTGGTCGACGGTAGTCCAGTGCAAGGCCCTGGCACCGATCGCATTCTCATCTTCCAGGAGCATGGACTATTCCCTTGGCTGACGGTCGCTCAAAACGTCGAGTTCGGGATGAAAATGAAGGGCATGCCCAGGGCCGAGCGCCAGGAGAAGATGCGGCAATACCTGCGCCTGGTGCATCTGGCGAAGTTTGAGAAGAGCTACATTCATCAGCTCTCGGGCGGCATGCGGCAGCGGGTCGCGATTGCCCGCGCGCTCGCTACCGAACCGGACGTGCTGCTTATGGACGAACCGTTCGCCGCTCTCGATGCACAGACCCGCGATCTGCTGCACGACGAGCTGGAGCGCATCTGGAACGAGACCGGATGCACCATCATTTTTGTGACGCACAACGTGCGCGAAGCGGTTCGGCTGGGCGATCGTGTTGTTCTTCTTACCTTCCGGCCTGGACGCGTGAAGAGCGAATTCCCGGTGGGCCTACCCCGGCCGCGGAGCCTGGAAGACCCCGAGGTTGCTCTGGCCGCTCGCGAAGTGCTCGATGAGTTGCGCGATGAAATCAATCAATCCCTCGAAGCCGAATACTCGGCCGGCGTCAAGCCGCATATTGAACCGGGAGACCAGGCATGAAAAGCGCGGCTCGTTACATCATCTTTTACGCCGCACTGCTCGGACTTTGGACGCTGCTCGCCGAACTGAAGATTTGGCCACCGTATCTGTTCCCTACCCCGTGGGGCGTGGCTGAATCGCTGTACGCGGGGTTTCAGGATCACACCTACTGGATTGCCATCCGTGTCAGCATGCAGCGGGTGCTGATCGGCTACGGCATCTCGGTCGTGCTCGGCATGATTCTCGGCCTTGGCGTGGCCAGCAACAAGTTCCTCGAAGAGACCATGGGAGGCCTGCTGGTCAGCTTGCAGAGCTTGCCCAGCATCTGCTGGTGGCCGTTGGCGCTGCTGTGGTTCGGGCTCAATCAGAATGCGATTCTGTTTGTCGTGATTATGGGATCGCTTCTGTCGGTAACGCTGGCAATGGAGGACGGACGCAAGCAAATGCCGAAAATCTTTGGCCAGGCTGGGCGCAATCTTGGCGCCAAGGGATTCAAGCTGTTCTGGTATGTCCTGCTGCCGGCGAGCTTGCCGTTCATCGTTTCGGGGCTGAAGCAAGGGTGGGCGTTCGCATGGCGATCGCTGATTACAGCGGAGATGCTTTATCTCAGCCTCGGTCTAGGCCAAGTTTTGATGATGGGCCGTGACTTGAACGATATGAGCGCCGTGATCGCCGTCATGCTGCTGATCATTGCGATTGGGTATGTCGTCGATGGCGTGGTGTTCAAGGGGATGGAACGCCATTTGCAAAACAAGTGGGGCCTAGCGCCGGCTAACTAGGAAGTGGCGAAAGATTCGTTCCGCGGTTCCGTCTGAAGAATTAACGTGGCGTTAATGATGAACAGAGCGCTTTTTATCAAATGTCTACTATGTTTATCATATTACTGAATACGCGAGCTGCCGGCGGACTTCCAGGCTATCGGTGCCACTTGGAATTCGCGAGATTCCTTGTCGCCTGTTGAGCGACGAAGAATCCTCCAGTTGTCTCCCCTACGCAGCTCAACGCAACACACTCAAAAGGAGAGGACCGCATTTCCATGAAAGCGACCAGCAAAAGACTCTTAACCGCTCTGGCCTTTGCCACTTTGACGGCAGGAGCCTGGGCACAAACCCAAACCGCCTCGAATGTGGCTCCGGCAGCAGCACCTTCTGCCGAGGCGCCCACCCCAACCCCAGATCAGCAACTTCGTTCGGAAGTCGAGCAATTGAAGCAATTGATCCGCGATCAACAGCAACGGATCGAGGCTCTCGAGGCCGGACGCAAGAGCGATCCGGCGCCGCAAGCGGTAATTGCGTCTGCAGTTCCGGTCGCGAGCGCTCCTGCTAAAACTCAGGATTCAAGCGCGTCTCCGCAAGCGGACACTCCCCAAAAGCCGAACGCATCCCGCGCCCAGACAGTGCAATCGGGCAGTTCCGACGAGCGCATTCGCAACCTTGAGCGTCAGCTCAAGGGCCTCGGCCCCATTTCTTTCAGCGGCGACGTCCGCCTTCGCGCAGAGCCGTTCTTTGGCGGACCAAGCGATGAGTCGCTCGATCGCGCGCGTGCTCGAGTTCGAGTCCGTTTCAACGCGATGGCCAACCTCGGTTCGCAATTCCGAGCCGGCCTCACCTTGGCCAGCGGCGACATTAATGATCCGACCACCACAAACCAGACGCTCACCGGCTTCTATACCCGGAAGGCTGTGGCGCTCGATCAGGCATTTATTGAATTCACTCCCGACCAGTTTAAGAACTTGACTGTAATCGGCGGAAAATTCCACTACCCCTGGTTCAACACCGAATTGACGTGGGATAAGGATCTGAACCCTGAGGGCGCGGCGGAGACACTCGGATTCAAACTCGACACTCCTGTCCTGAAGCACATCGCCCTGGTTGGCTTCCAACTGCCTTTTGCGGAAGTCGCCGGGACCGCGTCCAACGACAAGCGAATCGCCCAGCAGATCACCTATGGCGGCCAGTTGCAGACGTTGTGGCAGTTGGGGTCGCACGTGAGCCTGAGCGCCTACTCCGGCTACTACAACTACCGCGGAACTGATTCAATAGCGCTGGCCCTGGCAAGAGCCAACTCCAAGAATCCTCAAACTCCGTTGACCGGGTTGTTGCCGCTAGGGGTGGGAAATCCGGTGCAGGACTCCACGTACACCACGACAGCGACAACCATCATCACCGTGGATGGCACTGCCTATCCCACAGGAGTGAGTTCCATTAGCAGCGCGCAGTTTGCCTCGAAATTCGGACTGTTTGACAACATCGCCAAGATCGACATCAACACTGGAAACGATCGCTTCCCTGTGTCCTTCATCGGCGACTATGTGCAGAACACCGAAGCCTGCGCCAATCTCCCCAACATTGTTGCGGCTCCGGCGAACACCGCGACGCAGACGTTCAAACAATCCGTTAACGCACCCTGCAACTCGCACAACCGGCGCGGATATTGGGCTGAAGGGTTAGTCGGCCGCCTGCAGAAGAAAGGTGACTTCCAGTTCGGATATGCCCGCATCTACATTGAGCGGGAAGCGGTGCTGGGGAATTTCAACTACAGCGATATTCGCCAGGGGACCAACGTCACGCAACACCGGTTCACCTCCTTCTACCAATTGGACCCCAGGGTTCAGTTAGGATTCACCGCTCTGGTCGGTCGTCCGCTCGGGACGACCGAGCCGTGGCTCACGCGCTTGCAGTTTGACTCGGTTTACATCTTCTAGAGTTTCGAGCGCACTGAAAACCTTCTGAAGAGCAGGTTTCTTCAGAAACGCTGCCGGTCCGGTTTTGGCTTCTCTCCTTTTCCGGACCGGCGGTCTGGTATACCCTGACTGAAAGTTTCTTAAGAACAACCCCCATGAACGAAAGACGGAATTTCCTCAAGAGCTTGTCGAGTGCGGCGATCGGAGCGGCGGCTTTAGTGGGATGGCCCGGCTGGGCGCAGGTCATTGGGCAGGGACATTCCGTCGAAGTTCCCGGTGAAGACGGGATGATCGTGCGCTCCCTGCGATTCCTCGATCTCGAAACGCCGGTTGATTATTTCGACAGCTGGCTGACGCCGGTATCGCACTTTTTTGTTCGCAATCACATGCACGAGCCGGTCGAGCTCAACGCCGGAGATTGGCGATTGAACGTTGGCGGAGAAGTCGACAAAACTGAGACGTTCTCCTTGCGAGAGTTGGCGCAACTTCCGGTCCATTCAGTCGTGAATACGCTGGAATGCGCGGGCAACGGACGCGGATTATACCGTCCGCAGGTTCCGGGAATTCAGTGGCAGAAAGGAGCGGTAAGCACCGCACATTTTTCCGGACCGCGGCTGGCTGACGTTCTTCATCGCGCCGGTGTCCAATCGAACGGGAAACATGTCATGTTCCGCGGGCTCGACGAAGTCCCCGGCAAAGTCCCTCCATTCATTCGGAGCATTCCGATCGAGAAGGCGCTCGATTCCGACACGATTATTGCTACGCATATGAACGGCGAACCGCTTACGAAGCATCATGGCTTCCCTGCCCGATCACTGGTACCAGGCTGGGTTGGCGCGGCCTCCGTCAAATGGCTCACTGAAATCAAAGTTCTCGAATCTGAATTCGTCGGCAATTTCATGAGTCCGGGCTACCGCCTCCCGAACCAACCGGTCAAGCCGGGCGATTCCGTGAAGCCGGAAGACACGCACGTGCTCACGGCGTTGAACGTGAAGTCGGTGATCTCGGGGCCCCTGGATGGATCGAGTCTGAAGCCGGGCAGGGTATCGGTGCATGGTGCCGCCTGGGCGGGCGAGGCCGACATTGTCAAAGTAGAGATCTCGAGTAACGGCGGTTCGACTTGGAATCCGGCGGCACTGGGGCATAAGCAATCCCGCTTCGCGTGGCGGCTTTGGGCTTACGCCTGGAATGCAAAACCAGGAGATTACGTCATCCAGTCTCGCGCCACCGATAGTCAGGGTCGCGTGCAGCCGGCGGAACCGGCGTGGAATCCGAGCGGCTATCTTTATAACGCCATCGACGAGGTAAAGATCCATGTCGCATAAAGCGTTTTACATCCGGTTGCTTGTGTTGGGCGCACTCAGCGTGGCTGGCTTGAGTGAAGCTCAGAATGGGGCAAAACCGGGCCAGGAGTTACCTGCCGGAGCCATGCAGCAGAAGGCGACGACCGTGTGCCTGGAATGTCACGATGCGCGGATCATAGTGCAGCAGCGCCTGACCAAAGCGTCATGGACGAAGGAAGTGGACAAGATGGTGAAGTGGGGTGCGGTTCTGGATGCGAACGATCGGGATGCTCTGATCGATTACCTGAGCACTAACTTCAGCCAAGATCGCCCTGCATACGAGCCACTGCACACCTCACAAGAGAAAAACGGAGCTAGCAAACGACCGTGAAAGGCTCCTAGATGGAAGGGCAAAGCGCTACCGACCCAGTGTCCTGCAGGGCTTGCGGACGCTACGGTAGCGCTGCTCAGACAAAACATTGAACTTTCTGTCAAGAGTATAAAGACAGAAATGCACCAGTAATAGTGCAACGGGAGGTACGCGGCAGTTAAAGCTTCTTGGTTATCGAAGCCCTCCGGCACTAAAGCGTGGACCTGGCTACGCTTTGGTGGCACGAGGAAACTACTACCCTTCCCGATTCTTATCCGTTCCAAGTTCTTGCCCGTTGCAACCTACTTCTCCGGTTCGGCGTCCTCTCCGTCCTCGGCGGTTTTCACTTCGCTGCTGTTCTCCGGGCGCAGCAACGGGAACAGGATTACGTCGCGGATGGTGTGTTGGTCGGTGAGAAGCATGCAGAGGCGGTCGATGCCCAGGCCGACGCCGCCTGCGGGCGGCATTCCATACGAGAGCGCGCGGATGTAGTCCTCATCCATTTGGTGGGCTTCTTCGTCGCCGCGCTCGCGCTCTTTCAACTGCGCTTCGAAGCGCCGGCGCTGGTCTTCGGGATCATTGAGTTCGCTAAAGCCATTGGAGATTTCCATCTGTCCTGCGAAGATCTCGAAGCGCTCCGTCCAGTCGGGCTCGTCGGGCTTCTGTTTGGAGAGAGGCGAGACTGCAGTCGGGAATTCATAGATGATCGTCGGCTGCATCAGATGTTCTTCGGCACATGCTTCAAACAAAGCCGCAATCGTTTTTCCCGCGAGGGCGTTTGGATCATAAGGCATATGCGAGTGACCGGCATTGAAGCGCTCGACCAACTTCTTCACTCCCTCGTGAGCGGCGAAGTCGATCATCTCCGGCTTGGCGCCGGCGCGCTCGGGCCAGAATTTGATGATGGCTTCGCGCATGGTCAGGCGTTGCCAGTTTGCCCAGTCGAGTTCGTGAACCGTGTCCTGCCCATCTTTTGAGACCGTCCACTTTGATTTCGTGGTGCCGTTGACCGCCTTCGCGGCTTCGGTGATGACTTCCTGAGTGACTTCCATGATTCCCTGATAGTCGGTGTAGGCCTGATAGGCCTCCATCATGGTGAACTCGGGATTCCAGCGCCATCCCAGGCCTTCATTGCGAAAATTGCGGTTGATCTCGTAGACGCGATCGAATCCTCCGACGACCAGGCGTTTCAGGTAAAGTTCCGGCGCGATGCGGAGGTAAAGATCCATGTCGAGCGTGTTGTGATGGGTAATGAAAGGACGTGCAACCGCACCGCCGGCAATCTGCTGCATCATCGGCGTCTCGACTTCGATGAAGCCGTGGGCGTCGAGCGTGCGGCGGACCGACTGCACCAGCTTGGTGCGCTTCAGAAAAACTTCGCGCACCTCGGGATTCATCATCAGATCGACGTAGCGCTGCCGGTAACGCAGTTCGACATCGGTGAGGCCGTGCCACTTCTCCGGTAGCGGTAGCAGATCTTTGCTGAGAAACTCGAGCTGTTCGACATGAACCGACAATTCTCCAGTGCGCGTGCGAAACAGGTATCCGCTGGCGCCGATGTGATCGCCCAGGTCAAGCAACTTGTACAGTTCGAATGCCTGCTCGCCGACGGCATCTTTCTTCACGTAAATCTGTAATTTCTTTCCGCCCTGCTGGATATGGGCAAATCCCGCTTTGCCCATAAGGCGGATCGCCATGATGCGTCCGGCGACACGGACGTTGACGCGCGCATGGTCGAGTTCCTCGGCCGACTTGGAAGAGTAGTCGGCCAGGATTTGCTCGACCGTGTGGGTGAAGTGGTATTTCGTACGGTAAGTCGGCTGCCCGAGTGCTTCAATCTTCTTCAGCTTCTCGCGCCGCAGGTCGTAGATGTTCTCGTCTAGTCCCAAAGGAAATCCTCAGTTTTTGCAAGGAAGGGAGATTATAAACGGGGCGGGCGCGGAGGTTGAACGTTGATCACAAAACCAGGGGCATTCTTAAGATCCACATGTAGATGTCTGTTCAAAGGTGGATTCGGAATGGCAACAAAAATCCTTGCGTGACTCCGTCACTGATCCCGAAGAGCCCAGTGAAACTATTGCGGTTTGGCCGGGCTTGCTGGGTCGTCATCTTTGATCAACACCCAAGTGGTGAGACCGACCACGGCAGCACCGGCAATTCCGATTGCAATGGGCGAGTTTAGAATTCCGCCACTCGCGCCAGGAGTCGCCCCACCCGCCTGCTTGCGATTCTTCTTGCTGTTGTCGGAGGATTCGTCGCGGGTCGTCTCCTGACCCTGAGCAAGCGTGACGGTTCCCTTACCGTCGCTGATCGTCACATCGCTTTTGCGAGCGGCAATCCGCACGGTCCCGTCGACATCCGTTACATTGAATTCGGTCCACGCATTCGATGCCGGCGTCACTTTAACATCGCCTGCGGCGGTTGCCATTCCTTTGGAGGTCGAGACCGTAACCCCGCCATGATCAATCTTGACGGAGTTTCCTTCGAATTGAACCAGGGAATCTGCGAGGACGCGGACCGTAGAGCCGGTTTGGTTGATATTGGCGATAGAATCGGAGCGCGTCTGCAAAAGGTCACCGGAGAAAATTGCGGAAGAGGGACGGGGCACGTGGGCGCCATTCACCCAGGCCGGCCCGCTCGTATACAGCATGGCCGCGCTGGAATCGGCCGCGAACAACGAAAAGGGGAGCAGAATCGTTAGCACGCAACTAACCATACCGCGAAACGCGGACCTGCCCATTCCCACACTCCGTTAATAACTATGTTGATGACTGTTTGGGGAATCGTACCCTCCTAAGGAGTTGCCCGTCAATGGGTTTTGTGGTAAGCGCTGCAGTTTTCAGTGGAAAACTCATCATTGAGAGACCGTGAGTTCCCGCTCTGGACAAGCGATTCTGATCATCTCCAACGGTCGACTGCGTTCCACCAGATCGTTCGCACCCACTCCCCCGTGCAGGTTTTTGCCCACTCCCGGTTCGTCCACCAACGTGATCCAAATTCTCTCGGATCATGGGAAGCGGCGACGGAGAAGGACTTGTCTCGGAGTTCATGGCGGAAAATGCTAAGCGCACGACGCGTGTGGAAGTCGGAAGTCACAATTAGAATGCGGGCGCCTTCGTCAGCAGTGAGACATTTTTCAACATCACGAGCCTCGTCACGGGTCGACAGGCTAAGGATGGGACATATGTTCACTGAAGCCGAGTCCGGGAGATCGCGTATGTACTTCTGAGCCAGATCAAGCTCTGAGGACTCGAATACCTTGGTGTCGGCTGGAACATCGATCAGCACACGCTTCCCATAACCTCGGCGTAGCAGTTCAAGAGCGAGAGCCGGACGCTGATCCGTCTCTCCGGCCAGCACAAGAATGAGGTCGGAAGGCTGGGGATCGTCGACCACGAGTATCCTTCCGGCGGTGAGCGCAAACCTGATCAGCAGCACGGCTGCAGCGCAACCGATCGCGAGCCGCAGACGTCCTCTGACTGTCCAGCTTTTAGGCAACGAATTGTGCCTCGTCCGTAGGGTTCAGAGTCTTGAATTGTCCCCCACTTTCGTGGCGGAATGGCCTTGGGGAGCGAGTGCTAGAATTAAACCTTTCATACCTTTCTTGCCGTGCTGTCCCGGAGGCTTCATGACAACCTACTCTGCCGCAGATGTATCCATTGATCAACTGAAGAAAAAGATTCAACAGCGAGAGGCCCGTGTGGCCATTATTGGCCTCGGATACGTAGGGCTACCTCTAGCCCTCTTGTACAGCGAACAAAAGTTCAAGGTCACCGGCTTCGATATTGATAAACGCAAGGTCGACACTCTGGCTAAAGGTGGCTCTTACATTTATCGCATCGCCCCCGAGGAAATCCAAGCGGCTCAAGCCAGTGGCTTCACGGCTACCTCCGACTATTCACAACTGACAGCGATGGACGACATTATCATCTGCGTTCCAACTCCGCTGGATGAATATCACGAACCCGATCTCAGCTACATTACCAGCACCACACACTCGATTGCGCCTCATCTTCGGGCCGGACAACTGGTGGTGCTGGAGAGCACCACGTACCCGGGAACAACCGAGGAAGTCATGATCCCGATCCTGGAGAACGAGAATAGGGCAGGGCTGAAAGCCGCGCGAAACGGGGTGTTCACGGGAAAGGAATTCTTTGTGGCATTTTCCCCCGAGCGCGAGGATCCCGGCAACACGACCGTCGCGCGTCCTGACATTCCCAAGGTGGTAGGTGGACTTGATACTCAGGCCTCGGAACTCGCCCGAGAGTTGTATGGCTCGATCTTCAACCGGACTGTGCCGGTTTCGTCCCCGGCCGCGGCGGAGATGACTAAGCTACTCGAGAACATCTATCGCTGCGTCAATATTGCTCTGGTCAACGAATTGAAGCTGCTGTGCCTGCGAATGGGAATCGACATCTGGGAAGTGATCGAAGCCGCATCCACCAAGCCCTTCGGATTTCATCCGTTTTATCCCGGACCAGGTTTGGGCGGACATTGCATCCCGGTGGACCCCTTCTATCTTTCATGGAAGGCGAAAGAGTGGGACTTCCGCACGCGGTTCATTGAACTCGCGGGTGAAATCAACACCAACATGCCTTATCACGTGCTTGCCTCCGTGAGTGGAGCGCTGAACACTCGCAAGAAATCGGTCAACGGGGCACGGGTGCTTGTACTGGGAGTGGCCTACAAGAAAGACATCGACGATCTGCGCGAATCGCCTTCGCTCACCATCATCGAATTGTTGAAAAAAGATGGCGCGGATGTCAGTTATCACGATCCCTACTTCCCCTTCATCGGAAAGGGCCGGAAGTACGATCTGCAGATGACGCGGGCAGAATTGAAAGATCTTGGACAGTACGACTGTGTCTTAATCGTGACGGACCATTCCGACTACGACTACAAGCGGATTGTTCAGGAGTCGCAACTTGTGGTGGATACTAGAAACGCCACGCGTGGGATTCAGAGTCCGAAGATCGTCCGCTGTTAAAAAAAGAGGCAAATTTTACTCAGCTGTGGTCGGGAAATCTATCCCGCGAGCAGTGTAGTTTTTTGCATCCTGCGCCTGGAAGACTTTCCTCAGGAACAGCGCTTGAGCTGCAACCACTTTCATTTCAGTGATTTCTGGGCGGCGCAAACACCCCCAAAATGGCCTCTCCCGTGCATACTGTAGACAGGAAGAGTAAACTCTCGATAAGTACCCCTGTCTGCCCAGGTTGCCTCGTTTCCGGACAAGGGAAAAACTTTTGCAGTGTTCTCAGGGTTTAGCACTCTGAGCAGTGGCCCTAACTATGACTCCGTTGTCGCAAGAGTCCATCTTGTTTTCCTCGTTACCCAAATGGCGAGCGCCGTGGTCTGAGTTCTTTCTCAGCTACGGAGCGCAGGCGATCATCATTGGAATCCTTGTCTGGATACCGGTTCTGCATCCTGAGATTCTGGAGCCGCCAAAGAAGGATTATCACGCGATCGAACTCGTCCCGACGCCGGTTCCGGTGAATCACGAGGCTCAACGTCAGCTCCCGAGACCTGTGCTTACTGCAAAACTAGAACCGATTAACCCTCCGCCTTCTGCGCTACGTCTTCCGACTCCTGCCCCGCAACCGAAACCAAGAGTCGAAGATGCACCTGCTCCAGAAGTCAAGATGGCGAGCAAGAAACTTGACACGGTTCCAGTCACGAGCGCGCCTGTCATCCCGCGGACGATCAAAACGGGCGCGTTCTCGACGGGAAGTTCTGCGCCGCAGACCATTGAGCGCGCCCCTCAGCAGGTGCAGACGGGTGGGTTCGGTGATCCGAACGGAATTCCTGCCCGCACCACCCAAACTCGAGCCGTGAATATTGCGCAGGCAGGCGGGTTTGATATGCCCACCGGCCCAGGCTATGGAAATGGAACCGGAGGGGCAAACGGCGCTCGTGGAGTCGTGGCCAGCACCGGATTCGGCAACGGCATAGCCACAGGAAATGCGCACACCTCGCCTGCCGGGACAGTAAAACAGGCTGGCTTCGGCAGCGCGGATGTTCTCGCTCCGCCCACCGTTCAATCACGGCCGGCACAGCAGGCAGCCGCAAAAATCGTTCCGGCGGAAATCCTTTCCAAGCCGACTCCCATCTACACGGATGAGGCTCGAACCAAGCGAATTGAGGGCGAGGTGCTTCTCGAAGTAGTTTTCGAAGCGAGCGGCAACCTGCGCGTGGTTAGAATCGTTCGTGGTCTAGGGCATGGCTTGGATGACGCGGCAGTCCATGCCGCTGAGCAGATTCGTTTCAAGCCCGCATTGAAGGACGGCCAGCCCTCTGACTCGACAGCAGTCGTCCACATCATTTTCCAACTAGCGTGATCGACTCCCAGAAGGATCTTATGCAAACGGTTCGTTCCGGTTCGGCATTGGCGATATTTCTCCTGGCTTCTCTGTTCGCCGCGGGGCAGGATCCTGGTTCTTCACCTACCCAGTCAGCTTTGGATACCAAGACAGAGCCAGCCCAAGCGCCTTCCAAGGCGCCTGCCCAGGCGCCAGGACTCCCTTCGGCCGCGCCGACGCTCAACGATGTCATCGACCGAGTCGTACAGCGCGAGCACTACTTCCTCGCGCAGATGCGCCACATGCATCCTCTCGTCGAAACCTACCTGCAAGACTTGAAGAACGATCCCAACGGCAACCCATTTCCGGTTAAGGACCAGTATTTTCTCGGACGACTGGACATGGGCGATGGGCCCGAGGACGTCTCCTTTGTGGGACAGCCCGGGTTCGGACACCGGATGTTGAGCAAACTGACTGGTGTCTATTCCCTGCATTATCTGCCTATGGGATTCGCCCAAATGGTGATGCTCGACGGCGATTTCCAGAAGCGCTATTACAAGTTCAACTTTGTGCGGCGCGAATTTCTGGGTGAAGTCCGTTGTCTGGTGATCGATGTTCAGCCGCGCGAAGGCGAAAAAACCGCACGCTTTCTGGGCAGGATCTGGGTCGAAGATCAGGATTACAACATCGTTCGTTTCAACGGAACCTACGCTCCCGCACCAAAAATCAACTTCTACTTTCATTTCGACAGCTGGCGGCTGAATATGCGCCCCGGGACGTGGCTTCCGGCATATGTCTACACCGAAGAATCGAACCTTAAGACTGGCCTGACGAAAACCCTTCACTTCAAGGCTCAGACTCGCCTCTGGGGCTACGACTTGAAGGGTCTAGGCAAGAACGAGGAGTTTACCCAGATTCTGGTCGACGCACCCCAGTCTGTCAAAGATCAAAGCGATGCCGCCGCCGACGCGAGTCCGGTCGTGGCCGAGCGCATGTGGGAAAAGCAAGCAGAAGAAAACGCTGTAGAACGAATTCAGAAGATTGGACTGCTCGCGCCTTCGGGCGAGATCGACAAGATTCTGGCGACGGTTGTGAACAATCTGCTGGTAACGAACAATATCGACTTGCAGAGCGACTACCACTGCCGCGTCCTTCTGACTTCTCCACTGGAGTCATTCACGATTGGCCACACGATCGTGATAAGCCGCGGTCTTCTGGACGTGTTGCCGGATGAGGCGTCTCTGGCCATGGTTATGGCGCACGAACTCAGCCACATCGTCCTTGGGCATCATTTCGACACCAAACTGGCATTTAATGACAAGCTCTTCTTCCCGGATGAGGAGTCGTTTCAGCGCCTCGATTTCAAGCGAACCGCGGCGGACGAAGAGGCCGCCGACGCGAAGGCACTGGAACTTCTGAAGAACTCGCCTTACAAGGACAAGCTTGGAAACGCAGGATTGTTCCTGAAGGCGCTGCAACAACACGCTCCCGACCTGCCCATGCTGATTCGGCCTCATCTTGGGAACAGCCTTGCTGGCGGTAAGAGCACGCGCATGTCGACCTTGCTGGCTTCATCCCCTGCGCTCGATGAGAAGCGTCTGGATCAGATAGCCGCTCTGCCGCTCGGCGGACGGATCAAGGTCGATCCATGGAGCGACCAGGTTGAACTGTCCAAAGCCAAGCCCGTGCCTCTGACTTCCGCGCGCGAGAAAATGGAATTCGAGATCACACCGTTCTTCCCTTACCTCACTCGCACCACGGCAGGAGGAGCCGAGAAGGTGGCGCTCACGACAACTACGCCGTCAACGGAAACCACTCCGAAGTAAATATCGGTAAATCTGGATAGAGAAGTCTAGATGGACAGGTATGGGGCGCCGATCGATCTCCGAGGTATTTCGATTGCGCTACTGTATCGCGCTGCCAACTTGGGAGAATACGTTGTTGGCATTCGATCCGATGAGTCGAATCGTGCCTACGACGATGACCAGAATCACAGCCAACATCACCGCGTACTCCGCAATGTCCTGGCCATGCTCATCATTCCACAGCTGCTGTAAAAGTTTTGCCACTGGGCTCCCCTTATAAACCCCAAGATCCGTGAAACTTGGGTACAACGGTACTCACGTTCACAAGCTGATCCTTAGCGGAAGACTATAGTCGCCGCGAGTCCGTCAGCCAATGGCACGTAAGTGCCACCCAGGGGTGACTTCCGTCACGCGATACTCTTAAGCGGAAGGGCCTGATTGACAGCAAACAATGCTAGTTCTAACCGGGTGGAAACACCCAACTTGTCGAAGATGTTGCTGAGGTGGTGTTTCACGGTATCTTCGCTGATTTTGAAGTACTCGGCGATTTCCTTGTTGGAATAGCCGGCGACCACAGCCGAAACGATTTCCAGTTCCCGGGGTGTAAGTCCGAATTTCTTCTGTCGCGCTTCGTCGTGGGTCGACTGCATGAGCGTGCGCAGATACTGCACGAGGTTCGAAACGCTCTCGCGTCCCACCCAGTACTCACCGGCCATCACGGTTTGGATAGCTTTCAGCAAGAGTTGAGTCGCGGAGTCCTTGAGCACGACTCCCCTGGCCCCGAGTTGCAGAGCTTCGACAATCTGGCTCTTCTCGGCGGCTGCCGTCAGCAGGATCACCCTCACCGGAGTCGCATTGGCGGGCACACTCAGCTCGCGCAACGCTTCCAAGCCTGGGTGCTTGGGCATGGCTAAATCGAGCAGAAGAATATCGGGTTTCAATTGACGTGCCAATTTGACAGCTTCGGCGCCGTCCGATGCCTCACCTAAAACCTTGAGGTCTGCTTCCGCCTCGAGCAACCGCCGCAGTCCATCGCGGAAGATCGGATGATCGTCGGCGATCACCAACCGAATTTGTTGTGGCTTTCTAAAATGCATGCGGCAAATCCCCGTTCTTTGGCACCGTAATCTCCAAGCGCGTTCCTTGTCCGGGACTTGATTCTACAGCGAGTTCCCCGCCAATCAAACCCACCCGTTCCCGAATGATCATTGGGCCTTTCCCGGCTTCGTCCATTTGTTCGGTGGTGTAACGGCCTGAGAAAGAAAACCCCTTCCCGTCATCTTCCATGGTCAGGCTCCACTTGTCCCCCGTGGACGCCAACCGGACCAGCGCATGTCGCGCTCCGCTGTGCTTTCGCACGTTGACCAGGCCTTCTTGCACGATCCGGAGAAATTCGCGGCAAATACGTTGCGGCATGTCGAGTTCGTCGAGATCCGTGATAAATCGGGCGCTGATACCAGTCTCCCGCTGAAAGCGCTCCACTGTGTCTTTCAAGACGGTCAGGAGGCGCTGCGAGTCGACGTCGATGGCCTTCATCTGCTGCATCAGTTCCCTCAACTTGAGGACTTCTTCCCGTAGCAGACTCTGAATTCTGCCTAGTTCTCCATCGATTGGCCGATTCGCTTCAGCCTGCCGGCGCAAAACGTCGACCTGCATTTCCACAGCAATCAGTGATTGCACAGCACCATCGTGGAGTTCGCGCGCAAAGCGCGCGCGTTCGGCCGCAGAAGCTCGGCGCCGCAATCGGTGAAGGAGATAAACGTTGTAAACCGCTGGGCCAACCTGACGAATCAGGTCCTGAAGAAAACGGAGTTCCTCCTGCCTCTCGCCGCGCCACGACGGATTAAACAGGAATACTCGCCCTCTCCAGTCTCCACCGAACAAGAAAGGTACGGTGATGAGGGAATTAAAAGGTTGCGCGTGCTGCAACTGCGAGAGCGAAGCCAAATTGGTCACCGGCACATGGTGGCCCGAGTCATCCAACGCCAACGTCTTCCAGTTATCTCCATTCACGGACGCGTAGCACACTTCGCCGGGGAAATTATCCAGATAGGTCTTGGCATCACGTATCCCCGACTCGAGCCAGTGAAATTCCGCGCGTGCACTTCCGCTGGGTTTGCTCATCTCGCCGGCAAAGACGCGGTGGCTGTGAGTTTCCTGGGACGCGATCATGACTCGGGATGGGCCGTACATGGAAATGATCTCGTTGAAGATCTGCTCCACGGTGCCGGTCAGACCCGCCTCCACGCGTACCCGCGACAGTATCCCTGTAACCACAGCTTTCTCCGCTCGAAGATGCTTTTGCTGCTCAGCCAGATACCCCAAAAGCAATCCCATCACGAGCAGGTAAATCGACAACATGAAAAGCCGCTGCGGATCGAAATCCCTCATGTTGAGAGTAAGCCCCGTCAGCGCGCGCAATCTCTGCGAGCCTTCAGGTCGTAGCCACATATCAACGACGACAAGTTTTTCGAACCATAGGAGCGCGACTTCGGCGGCGGCCGTACCCAGGGTTTCCCACAATCCCCAACGGTAAGCGGCGGCCGCAAGCGCAAAGAAGAAAAAGAGAAAGAAGGGAGTCCTCGGGCCCTCGGCAAAAAGGGAAATCAGCGCCGGCCAGACGATATCCCCCGCGTGTACCAAAACTCGGAAGGCTGCGGTAGATTGCTGCCTCCGTCGCAGCAACATCAGGATCAGGATCCCATTCGCCATGTAAAAGACGAACAGGCCATAGGCCGCCCAGGAGTGTCCCAACTCTGTTGGGTCCATCCGAATCGCGACCAGGGTCGACACCGCCAGAAACACGCGGGCCGTCGCGAGCCACCGTTCAATACGGCGCGTCTCACCCGGATCCTGGGGAATTCTCAGCCTCCAGGATTGGCGATAGCGCTCAACTCGGAATTTCACTTGTCTCGCGCTCCCCTTGGCGCCCGATTATAGCTGCATATTATTGATAAAAAAGGATACAAGCAAGTCGAACCGGTTAACGGAAGATGCAACAGGGCTCCTGAACCTTTCCCGCAAAGGTTACTACAGTAACCCGGGCGTTCCCGAGTTTCCCATCTAGAATAGTTGCGGCAGGGTGTGCTTGAGAAAAAGTTCCAATCTATGGTTGGCTGCGGTGGCGGCCCTAATGGCGGCGGCAATTTTGGTCGCCTCATTTTTGCCTAGATCCTTTGGGCTGACTGCTTTCAGCGACATCATCCAGTCGTTGCTCTTGCTGTCCGGCGCTGTCGCCTTCGTTCCCCTTGCCTTGCGCTCTCGTGGACGCGTCCGCCTCTTCTGGTCCCTGATCGTTCTGGGACTTACGTTCTGGCTGTCGTATCAGGTGTTCTGGACCTACTACGAGGTTCTGCTCCGGCGCGACGTTCCCGATCTTTGCGCCTGGGACGTCGTTCTCTTCTTGCACATGGTTCCGTTGATGGCTGCCCTCGGCATGCGCGCTCAATTTTCGCGCGATGAGTACTCCGCTCGCGTGGGACGTCTGGATTTCGCTCTGCTTCTGGTGTGGTGGTTCTATCTTTACGTTCTGTTTGTGATGCCGTGGCAATACGTCGTTCCCGATGTCCCCGCCTATAATCGTCACCTCAACGACGTCTACATGGCTGAAAAGCTGGTTTTGCTCACGGGCTTGCTGGGCTCGTGGAGTGCGAGCAAGGGCGAGTGGAGAAAAGTCTACGCGAGGCTGTTCGCGATGAGTTTCTGCTATTCCGGCGCTTCAACTCTCGCCAACTGGGCAATCGGGCGAAAGATCTACTATACCGGCAGCATTTACGATATTCCTCTGTTTGCAGCCATGGCGTCTCTCACCTGGATCGCCCTCAGAACCAAGTCTGAAAACCTCGAGGCGGATGCGTGTGCGGGATCTTCGGCCTACGGTGTCTGGATTGCGCGCTGCAGCATGATCGCTGTTTTTTCGTTGCCGCTTTTCGCCCTGTGGGCGATATCGGACGTTGGTGTTCCTCCGAGAGTCCGTATATTCCGCGTCTCTCTGACGCTTTTGGCAGCGTTCTGCATGGGAGTCATCATCCTGGTGCGTCAGCGAATTCTCGACCGGGAACTCGTACGCCTGCTCGACCACTCGCGCGACGCCTTCGGACGTTTGAAGCAGCTGCAGGCGCAGATCCTGCAGTCCGAGAAACTGGCTTCCATTGGACAGCTCGTCGGAGGAGCAGCTCACGAGCTCAACAATCCGATCACAGCCATGCTGGGGTATTCCGATCTGCTCAGCAACACGCCCCTAACCAGCGAGCAAAAGCCAATGGCAGCGAAAATCGGACAGTATGTTCGGCGGACCAAGTCACTGGTCGCCAGCCTCATCAGTTTTTCCCGCCAGGCACCTGCCCCAAAAGCGCCTCTCGACCTCAATACCCTTGCTCGGACAGCGGTGAAGCTTACTGAACCCCACTGGAAAGCGCTGGAAATCGATGTCCAGACCCGCTTCGACGCCGCTCTTCCGAAGGTTTTGGGGGACTCCAATCAACTGCTTCAGGTCTGTCTTCAACTTATCGGCAACTGCCTGCACGCGTTGAGCGACCGCGGCGGGTCCGTCCTGACTGTCAGCACGGAGCGGAACGACAGCACCTGCCTGCTTCACATTGCCACTCAGGCTCTGCCACGCGCAGGCACAGAACAGAGCGCGATTTGTTCACGGCTTGATCCAGAAGACGCCTTGGGAATGAGCGCGTGTCAGGGCATTCTGCAGGAACACCACGGCCGTGTCGTCCGAGAGCGGCGGGAAGATGGCTCATTGTTCCTGTGCATGGAGTTGCCAGCAACGGTTCTTACGCCGGAAACGGCGAAGGGTCTCGCGTCGTCGGTGTCGTGGCAATCTCAACCGTCCGCTTAAGCTGGCCGCAGGCAGCGAAGATGTCTCGGCCACGAGGCCGTCGGATAAACGTTGGGATACCGGACTTCATCAAGATGTTCTGAAACGCTAACACCCGGTCGGCCGCTGGGGTGGAGAAGTCGATTCCGGGACCAGGATTCAGGGCGATCAGATTTACTTTGCTCCGCAGCCCGCGCACCAAGGCTACAACCTCCTCCGCATGGCTGGTCTCATCGTTCACACCGTTTAGAAGCACGTATTCAAACGTGATACGCTCGCGATTCCGCAGGGGGAAGTCACGCGCCGCTGCGATTAAGCTGTCTAGGCCCCACTTCCGGTTGATCGGCATAAGCCGGGTACGAGTCTGGTCGTTGGACGCATTCAGCGAGATCGCCAGTTTCGGCCGAACCGTCTCCAGGCCGAAGTCGTGGATGCGCGGCACAATGCCGGCAGTCGACACTGTCATCCGCGACTCCGGGATGCCGACCTCTTCGACCTGCAGTCGCACCGCTTTCATAAAATTCTCGTAGTTCAGGAAAGGTTCCCCCATCCCCATGAACACAAGATTTACCCGATCCTGGGGCGGAGAAACGTTTTGATCCGTGAGCACCCTTAGTACCTGGCCGACGATTTCCCCAGCGGTCAGATTTCTCTTCACGCCTAACAAAGCCGTCAGGCAGAACTGGCAATCCACGGCACAACCCACCTGGCTCGAAACACAGATCGTGGCGCGGTCCCACGAATGGGGAGCATTTTGCTCGGAATCGCCGGCCTCGGTGCCATCTCCGGCTTCCCCCCCGTCTCCCTCCGGCATCCACACCGTTTCTACGCTTTGGCCGTCGGCAAATGCGATGAGATACCGAACCGTTCCATCCTTGGACACAAATCGCTTTTCGATGCTGGGCAGACGGATCGAATAACCCTCGTTTAGGAGTTTGCCTCGGAGCGGTTGGGGGAGGGTCGAGATTCGCGCGATGGACTCCACTCTCTTTCGATAGATGGCATCAAGAAGCTGCTGAGCTCGGTAGGGTGGCTCCCCGATGCTCTCGACCAAAGAGGCCAGCTCTCCGCGGTCCAATCCGAGCAACGATTTGTAAGCGAAATGAGTCATAGACCGGCGCATCTATTGGATGCATAGGCGCCAACCATCAATCAGTTCGAGGCGAGCGCGCCACCTGGCGTCATCTTTCAACCTATTGATTATAAAGAGTTAAACTTATTTTCGCACGCCCACCCGCCCTATGTAAGAATATTAAAGTCCTTCTCCGCGCACACCTAATTGTGGTTTCTGGAAGGGATTCCGGCAGGAAGTATCTCATGGCCCAAGAAGTCCGCAACATTCGGCGTCAGAAGCTACCCAACGGTCTGACGGTGATTACTGAGCAAATGCAGCACATCCGCTCGGCCTCGATCGGAGTCTGGCTGCAGACCGGCTCGCGTGATGAAGATCCCGAGTGGAATGGGATATCGCATTTTATCGAGCACATGGTGTTCAAAGGGACGAAGCACCGTACCGCTGAGGAAATTGCGCGCCAGGTCGATTCCATTGGCGGCAACATGGATGCCTTCACCGCCAAGGAATGCATCTGCTTCAACGTCAAAGTTCTCGACGAGCACGTCCCCGTCGCGCTCGACATTGTGAGCGACCTGGTGCTCAATCCAGTGTTCGATGTCGCGGACATCGCCCGCGAACGCGGCGTGATCATGGAAGAAATAAAGATGGATGAGGACAATCCCGACTACCTCGTCCATGAAATTTTCACCCAGAACTTCTGGAAAGATCATCCTCTCGGCAAACCGATCCTGGGAACTAAAGAGACCGTAAAGCGTTTCGAACGTGAGTCTGTCCTCGACGCCTATGCCCATCGCTTTGCGCCGGGGAACATCATTGTCTCGGCGGCGGGCAATCTCGACCACGATCGCTTTGTCGAACTGGTCCGCAGTCACTTCGAGCACATGAAGCCGATGACCAACGGCTTCCATTCATCCACTCCCAAAATCTCGTCGCGCATCATTCTGCGAAATAAGAAAGCGTTGGAACAGGTGCAACTCTGCATCGGTGTCCCGGCACACCCCATTGCGCACGAGAAGCGTCATGCAGGCTATGTTCTAAACACCCTGCTTGGTGGAGGCATGAGTTCGCGACTTTTCCAGAATATTCGCGAGCGGCAAGGGTTGGCCTATTCGATCTATAGCGACCTGAACCCCTACCGCGACACTGGATGCCTTGCCGTCTATGCCGGCACCTCGTTGGCTTCGGCTTCCAAAGTCGTGCAATCGGTGGTCAGCGAGTTTCGCAAACTCAAGAACGAGTCTGTCCCTGACGAAGAACTGCGCCGCTCGAAGGCTCAACTGAAGGGCAGCCTGATGCTCTCGCTCGAATCGAGCACCTCGCGCATGTCGAATCTGGCGCGCCAGGAGATGTATTTCGACCGCTTCTATGATCTCGACGAACTGATTGAAAAAATCGAAGCGGTCACGGCCGAAGACCTCAACAGCCTGGCAAGCGAATTCTTCAGGCCCGAATCGGTTGCAGTGACCGCTCTTGGAAATCTGAACGGACTGAAGCTCTCCCGCGATCAGCTAGCCTGCTGACGGCCGTGTGACCGCCTCGTTAAGTAGTTGTAACTTCATTCTGCGCTGCACATCTCATCTCCGACCCGCAGGTAGAAACCTGCTGACAAGATCAAACTTTAATCTGAGGAGAAAACATGAAAAAGATTTTCGGAAGTTTGATGCTGATGTGTGTGCTGGCGGTGTCCGTGACAGCTTTCGCTCAGGACCAGATGAAGCAAAATGACATGAAGAATGATGACGCCCAACGCGACACGATGAAGAACGACCAGATGAAAAAGGATAAGAAGAGCAAGAAGGATCAGATGAAACACGACGATAGGAAGCGGGACAATACGAAACACGACGACATGGAGAAAGACGCTATGAAGAAAGACGAGATGAAGAACAAGTAAGCGGCCGGCGAGAGTTCAAAGGCGAAGGCACCAGAGCCCGCGCCAGATTCTGTTTCCCAACCTTCTCATACCCATTCCGCAAGACGATCTCTTATTCGCCAGGATGCTGAACACGGGGATTCCGGTCGTCTTGGTCCGTATCTATGTCCGCGTGTGCCTCTGATTCGCCGGAACCGCGAGCCGCACTCGCGGTCTGCAGATACTTCCGCATGCACCTCACGCAGGGGACATAGCCTTCGCGGATCGCTTCCTTCGCCGTAAGTGTCCGAATCTTTTCTTTGTTATGAATGACGCCGCACCCAGGAACATGGAAATCCTTCGCCCCTACTGACACGACGACCACCATATCAGGAGGTATATTGCTCCCGGGTTGCGCGTGTTCCGATTGCAGCGGATGTGGCACTGTGAGCGAGTTGGCCCAGCGCAGTCCTCCAGCAATCAACGCCAGAGCAGCTACTGGAACCAGCCATGCCGACCACGTGGACCAAGTTCTTCTGCGAACCCGCGCTCCTAGCGTCAGCCTGCGCTCGAGCCTGCGTCCGAACCCCGCAGGCACTTCGATCATGCGCTCGTCGCCATACAACTGGATTACATTGCGAGTGCCTTCCAGCACCGACTTGCAGTGCTTGCAGGTGCCGAAGTGTTCGTCCATGGCCGCTCGCAACCCGGCATCGACATCGCCTTCGATGTAATTCGAAATCTCCTTCCACACCTGTTGGCAATTGACTACCATGGCTTGGTTCCCTTCTCAAAAGGCAGGCGGCTGAACCAACCTTGTTCCCAGCCTCCGGCGAGCAGGTCCCGCAACATCAGGCGTGCCCGCAGCAACCGTGTTTTCACCGAGGCAACCGAGATTCCAAGCGCTTCGGCTGTTTCCTGAATGTTCAACTGCTCCATATCTCTCAGCACAAATACTTCGCGATATTTTCTGTCCAGCGAAGCCAGGGCCTCGGCCAGCTTCTGCCGCACTTCCTTCCGCTCCAGGGCTTCGGAAGGAATTTCACGCCAGTCGGCAAAGTCGCGCGGTATATATTCACCTTCTTCGTCGCGGTGATCTTCGATTCCTTCCATGATCCGCGTTCGCTCCCGTCGCCGCCGCATCAGGGCCTCATTGACCGTAATCTGGATCAGCCAGGTACTAAAACGTGCCTCGGCGCGGAACTGCCGGATGTTGGCCAACGCCTTCAGCATCGCTTCCTGCGCAACGTCCTCGGCATCGGTCTCATTACGCAAAATCGCCATCGCCGCCGCATATACCCGCCGTTCATAGGGGCGGACGAGTTCATAGAAGAGCTCGGTTTGGCCGCGCTGGACCTGCGCGATCAACTCCTGCTCGCGCGTCGTGCCCTGTTCCGGATTGCTCAAGACAACATTCAACTCGGCCATCCCGCCCCGCTGCATTCAGAACCTTTTCACAAATGGAACTAACTGCCCGCTCCCTCAGGGGCTAAAGCCCACGTCCTTTGCAGCCTAAACGGCACGGCTGGTGCCGTGCCCTACCCAAACCATTCATGAGATGGCCTTCAGTACTCAGGATCTTTTTTCCAACCCGTCAACATTGAGACGAAGTTGTTCCACCCGTGCAGAAGAACCATCACCAGGTGTCCGAAGGCGAATGCCAGAATCGCCCACATCACCAGGAAGTGCCACAAGCGCGCCGAATGGAAGCCGCCCATCAGCCAGGCGAGCCACGAGAATTGCACCGGCTTCCAGACGGCGAATCCAGTGACAACGGAAAGGACACCCAGAATGATGACCGTCGTGTAGGCATGTTTTTGCAGCGGGTTGTAAGCCTCGTGTTGCTCTGGCTTCGGCCCCAAGAAGAAATAGTGCCGCACCATCGGCCACACACCGGGCACATCGCGACGCGTGAATAACACCTGCCGGTAGTTGCCGCTGAAGAGTTGATAGCCCAGATAAACCAGCCCCGTCGCAAGGTAGATCCACATGAAGGTCAAGTGCCACTGGAGGGCGCCGCCCAGCCAGCCTCCGATCGCAAAGGCCTTCGGCCAACGCAGCAAATCTTCTTGCGGAATCTTGGCCCCAAAGCTGGGAAACGCGCGGAATATCTGCAGGCCGCTGCCCACCATCACGAACAGCGAGATTGCATTCACCCAGTGACACAAGCGGACGACCAAGGGATGCTCATAAACGGCGCGGCCAACGATCTCGGTCTCGTCGCCGGTCTCACGAACGATTTCCACTACTGGGCTGCCCATGCGGTCTCCGAAGAATTGTTTAACGATGATTGTTGATTGAAACCAGCTGGAGATTTCGAGAGTTTTCAATCAAAAATCAACAATCAGCGATCCATTTCTCACAGTCCGTAAAAAGACGAATATCCCTGGTCTTCCCAATATCCAACCTTGTCGAGAACGTCGGTGACTTTCAGCTCGGTCAAGTACTTTGCGTGCTTGTAGCCGACCTTCGTGGGAACGTTCAGGCGCAAAGGCGCACCGTGCTCGCGAGTCAGCGGCTGATCGTACATCTCGTAACAAAGCAGAGTCTGCGGATGCAGCGCCGTCTCCATGTCGAGAGACTCGTAATAGTCGTCGGCGCAGCCTACCGTGATGAATCGAGCTGAGGTATCGGCACCGATCATCGCCAGAAAATCCGAGAGCCGTGCCCCGCCGAACCGGCCGATGACATCCCAGCCTTCCACGCACACATGGCGCGTGTTCTGCCGGATCAGGGGCAAGGCCTGAACCTGCGCCAGTTTGTACTCGCCGGGCTTCTGTACCGCCCCGCTTACGGTGAGAGTCCACTTCTCGAAAATCACTCCCGGATCGTCGACGTCGTAGCCGTTGATCGGAAATTTTTCAAACGGCGTCAGCTCGGAGTTTCGAAACGTAGGCGCAAGATGCCCTCGACGAAATAACAGCTTTGACGCCCAGTCACTGAATCCCAATCCGCGCTTGAGGAGAGATTCTTGCAGACCTGGAACGGCGAATGCTCCCAGCAACACCACAGGCGCAACCTTTAGAAGTTCCCTGCGAGAGAGGCGGGCGAAGGTGGCTTCGTTCACCCCGGTGCGGGGGACTCTTCGCTCAGGTATGCTCTCCTCTTGTCTCGAGGCAGCGGAAACAGCTTCGGCAGGCTTCGGCCCGCCGGTTGCGGCCGACGGATTCTCAGCGTTTTCGGTTCTTTCAGCCCGACCGGCGTTCCCGTTTTCTGGATCCATAGGCTCTCCCAGCGACGGCCCTCAACATGGGATTCAGAGAATCCCACAAAGTTACGTCAAAGGTCCATGCTCGTCCAGACCTTGCGGGCGCAGGAGGGCCACCTGAATGCTGAGAAGATAGAATTATGCTGGTATTTGCAGCCGAAAGCGGGGCATACTAGGCGGAGATTGGGGCAGGTTTCGCCTATGCTCGACGAGAAAACGGGAGACCCAAAATCCGGCCAGCGTCTCATGCCCGGGGCGTCGTCGGCGAGTTCGCCCCGGCAGCAACGCCTGATGCTCGTGGCATTAGTGTTGCTTCTGGTATCTCTGTCTTTCGTTCTCTATCGAGACCGCGATTTCTGGTTCCCCGATACAGAGGAGGCCGACACCCAGCCCTTCTCGCCTCCGGATGCGCAAGCAACTCCTCCCACAGCGACTGCTGCTGCGCCCGCTGCGCCACGAAAGAAGCCGCAAGTACACGAGGCTGTGCGCAGGGACTCGAAAGTCAGCAACGAGCCTCCAAGCCCAGCGCCGGCGGTAGCGGTCACCCGGACCGTCCTTCCCCCGCTTGAAGTAGAGGTTGTGGCCGGGGACGCCCACCGAACTCTGCGCCCCAGCAGCAACGCGGTCCACGTCGACTTACAGCGTGCGCCGTCGAGACAGGACCCGGCACCCGTGACCGGCGACGTAACGGGGACAGCAGCCAAGGCAACAACTCCTGCCGCCGAACGTAGTAATGTCTCCACCGTCGCGGCAACGAGTATCGTAACGCGGTCGGTGCAGCCTGATTATCCGATGCTTGCGCGTCAAATGAGAGTGCAGGGCTCTGTGCTCTTGCAGGCGCTGATCGGGCGTGACGGCATGATTCAGGACTTGCGCGTTCTCAGCGGGCCACCTATCCTGGCTGCTGCCGCGCAGGAAGCGGTTCGGCAATGGCACTTCAAACCGCATTATGTGGGCGCACAACCGGTTGAAACCCGGGCCAGCATCACCGTCAATTTCACAATCTCAACGAACTAATGATTGCAGGGCTATTGGCCCAAGACTCGTGCATTAGGCACGTCCCGCAGGACTTCATTGTGTAGGCAGCGTGTATTCGAACTCGTAGGAATGTTTGCCATCAGCGGCAATATGGATGGTCATTTTTCCGGTAAGACCCTTCAACTCACCCGTTCCAGAATCAGGCACAACAACGACCGCCAGTTGGGGCACATTCTGCGCCATCGTCCCGGCATGCTGCAGGACAAAGCTGCCGCTGCGCCCTTTCAAGGTGCCGGTGACTTTCTCAATGGCAACATAGGCGCCCGAGCCTTTGACCTCGGTACCGGCGGTCAACATTTGGCCCTTGCCCGTGGCTTCCAGATCGCCATGATATTGCTTCTCGAGTGTCATTCGATTTAGCAACGGGTCGCCAGAGTTGTCGTCCTGCGGAGTAATTGTGACATCGAACGGCCCGGCAGCATGCATTGTCGTAACCGCCTCTTTCGGAGTCGATTGTCCTCGAATCATTGTGGATGCAGTCAAGGTAAACGTGGCGAATGCGATTGCGGAGATCACTGCAGTGCTTCGTCATATCACAGTCCGGGAATCCCAAGGCCACCGAGCATACCGCCAACCGTGGATTGCATCTGCCCGTCGATTTTTCGAGCGGCCTCGTTGACTGCTGCCAAGACAAGATCCTGCAGCATTTCGACATCACCCGATTTCACCGCTTCGGGATCGATACGCAGGCTGAGAAGCTGCTTGCGACCGTCCATTTTAACCGTGATGGCGCCTCCGCCAGAAGATGCTTCGACCACGGTCTCCTGCATTTTTCTCTGCAAGGACTCGTACTGTGCTTTGGCCTTGGACATCAGGTCTTGCAGATTGAATCCACCCATAACACCTCAGATTTCAAGTTTCAAAGTTTCAAGGTTTCAGTGTTTCAAAGTTTGAGTCGATCAGCTGAGAGTTTCCTTTGAAACTCTAAAACCTGTTCACTCACCTTTTATCCCTGTAATCAATTACCGTTCGGATTTCTGCTCCGAATTTTTCCTGCATGCGGCGGACTATTGGGTCCTGCTCGGCGCGGCCGCGGCCTCCTACGCCGGAAGACGGCGAAGGTCCGCCATTGCGTTTCGGCTGAGAAGCGACATTTGCGCCGGGAACCACCTTTAATTTGATGGCTCGGCTCAGCAAACCGCTGGCTGAACCGATGACCAGGCGTTTGGCATCGTTGCCTAACGACATATCGAGCACGGTCTGCGATTCAGCAATCTTGATGACAAGCTCATTCCCCTGCACGCTCCACTCCCCGCCGGAAAGGAGGGAGGCCAGGAAGTTCTGATTGCCATCGGTCAGTGCTTGCAAAACCGCGCCGCGAAGTCGTTCGACCTGCTCCTGGGGAGTCTGAATAGCGGACGCTGGCTGCGTTGGGTCGGCTGGCTGTGAGGCTTGAACTGGAGCTGTGGCGGCGTCGGCAGAGACGTAGCCGGCTACGTCTCTACTATCCGATACCGGCTCGGCATCGCGCTCTGGCGCTGGGGCGGGGGCGGCAGACCCCATGATTACGGGCTCTTGCTGGGTCACCTGCGCTACGATACGCGGCCCGGGCTGCGGAACGCTGGAAGCAGAATCTTCCTGGCGTGGGGTGCCTTTGCGAGCAGAGTCGGCGGCAAAAGGACTGACATAGTTTGGACGGCCGGCTTGCTCTGTTCGCGGTCCCCCCGACGATTGATTGCCAACGATTGACGGCCTTGGCGATGATTTTTGTGCAGTGTGTGTCGGGGTGGCAGAGACGTCGCTCAGCAATTGCTCGATCGGAAGCAACTTCTGCGCGTGCGCCATCTTCAGGAGTCCGAGTTCGAGATGGAACCGCTGCTCCTGCTTGTACCCCAGCTCGCCATGAGTGCGGAGCATGATCTGCAGGTGGCGGGTTAGGTCTTCTTCCCCAAAGAGCTCCGCCACGCGCGCGACGCGTTCGCGCTCTTCGTTGGAAATCTGCAGGAGAGCGGAGTTTTTTCCGGCAATCCTGGCGATGGTGGCATTACGCAGGAAACGGACCATCTGACGCGCAAAGTGAGTAGGGCTATGGCCCTCACTGATGAGGTGGTCGATCTGGCGAAGGATTTCTTCACTCTTCGATTCAGAAACCGCCTGCATGACATGCTCGAGAATGTGGGCGGGGGCGGCGCCGACCAGGTTGCGAACCGAATCGGCAGTCAGCTTGCCCGAAGACGAGGCAATCGCCTGATCGAGGATCGAGAGTGCGTCGCGCATGGAGCCATCACCAGCCTCGGCTAAGAGCGCAAGGGCGTCATCGTCCGCTTCGATCTTTTCGCGCGTTAGTAGATCGCGAAGCTGGCCGACGATATCGTCGAACTTTACGGCGCGGAAACTGAAGTGCTGGCAGCGGGAGCGGATCGTCTGCGGGATGTCCTCGGGCTGCGTTGTTGCCAGCATGAAAACGATGTGATCTGGAGGTTCTTCCAGCGTCTTGAGAAGGGCGTTGAAGGCAGCGTCGGTAATCTGGTGAGCCTCGTCGAGAATGTAGATCTTGAATCGGTCTCGCGCGGGTCGGTAGCGAGCAGCCTCACGGAGCTCACGGATTTCGTCGATGCCACGATTCGTCGCGGCGTCGATCTCAATAACGTCAACCGCGTTACCAACTCGAATCTCAGTACACGACTCACAGATGCCACAAGGTTCCGGAACCGGATGATCCGTGGAGCGGCAGTTCAGGGCAGCAGCTAGGATCCTGGCAACGGTAGTCTTGCCGATCCCGCGATGGCCGCTGAAGATGTAGCCATGGGCCGTTCTTCCCTGCTCAATGGCATTCTGGAGCGTTCGAGTAACGTGCTCTTGCCCGATGACCTCGGAGAATTTCTGGGGACGGTATTTGCGGGCCAGGACCGTATAGCTCATGAGGGCGAAGAGTTGATTATACGTGAGAAGAAACCAAAACCGCAGAGGACGCGGAGGGCGCAGAAAGATGAAGGGTCACGTCGTATCGGCCGGAGCCGGATTGCCGGGAAGGGATCTTTATGCGGGCTTGCGTTGCTTGGCGGCCCGCGATAGGCTTGTCGAACACTGAATACGCAAAAGCGGCGCGGGGCCAAGGGAATCCACAGTGTGAGCCGCGGAGGAGGTCTCAAATGCAATTGAAACTTACCAGGAGAACAGTTGACGGGATTCTGGCGATTGGATGCAGCGGGAGAATCGTATTTGGAGAAGAGTCATCGCTGCTGCGGGATGAAGTAAAGAAGGCAATCGCCGACGCCAATAAACGCATCGTGCTGAACCTCGGCGAGATCAGCTATATCGATTCCGGCGGCTTGGGGACTCTCGTGGCCTTGCATACGACGGCCCACAATGCCGGCGGCACGATCAAGCTGGCAAATCTCACGCGCAGGGTTGGAGATTTGCTTCAGGTGACCAAGCTGCTGACCGTGTTTGAGGTGCACGACTCTGAGTATGCCGCGTTAGAGGCGTTCCGCACGGCGGCTTGATTCGTCGACGTTCGCCGACAGAAACTTAGTCGTCAAAACCCCCACACTGTCGCGCAACACGGGACAAGGCTGGGCCGCCCGAATCTCGTTGTGAGTATTCCAAGTTGCAGGCCGGCTCGCCTTCTGAGCCGGCCTGTTGCGCTCAGGCATGAAAAAATCCAGGACGGAATCAAGCAAAACTGGAACGATGCTGCTGCGGATTGAGCAGGCGATTCGAGCGATTCCGCGCGGGAAGGTGTCTACATACGGTGGGGTGGCAACGATGGCCGGATACCCGGGGGCAGCGCGGATGGTCGCGCGGGTATTGCGCCGTAGTTTCGGATTGCCATGGCAGCGCGTACTTGGAGCGGGCGGACAGATCAAGCTAACTGGGGATTCCGCGATTGAACAGCGGCTTCGTCTGGAAGCCGAGGGAGTCAGGTTTCGCGGACGGAAGGTGGACATGAAGGCGTGTGAGTTTCGAAGACAGCCGCTGCACGGGAATAAACCAAAACCCAAGTCTCGCTCCCGCCGGAAAGCCCGTGGCTAAGAGTCTGTCCGCTTTGACACACCTCATTTCTTGAATTGCGGGTCGATCTCGACCTGATACCCCGTCACCATTTTGTTCGTCTCATTGGCCATGCCTACCACAGCCATGAGTTCTTTGAACATGGCGTCGGTCATACCTTTCTTTTGGGCGGACGCAGTGTGCGAAGCGATGCAGTAGTGGCATTGGTTGGTCACGCTGACAGCGACATAGATCAATTCTTTGGTGAGTGGATCGAGTGCGCCGGGAGCCATGATTTGCTTGATGTCTTCCCAGGTACGCTTGAGCGTGGCGGGATCTTGCGCAATGGCTTTCCAGAAGTTATTGATCCAGTCGGTCTTACGAGTTGCCATGATGTCGTCATAAATCGCACGGACTTCGGGGCTTGCGTCTTTGTATTCGATTAGGCCTAGCGTGGACATGAGGTCTCCAAGGTTTCGGGAGCTGTTCACCGCGGAAACACGGGCACAGAGAAAACATATCGGTAAAGCGTTTTCCCTGCGGTTCTGTGGTACATGGCTTACTTCTTGTTACTCAGGCAATTCGCCGGCCAGCAACTGCTCAAGCTTCGCGGCTGGGACTCTTACTCCGACGTAGAAGTGCCCGAACAGCGCGTAGACTGCGCTGACCTCGTCGAAGCGCATCTCGTAAATCAACTTCTTGAAGACCAGCGGATCATCGGCGAAGAGGTCGACTCCCCACTCCCAATCGTCGAAGCCAATCGAGCCGGTGATAATCTGTTTGACCTCGCCTGCGTAGCGGCGGCCGACCAGGCCGTGATCGTTCATCTGGCGGGCGCGCTCTTCGATGGGCAGTTTGTACCAGTTCTTGTCTTCTCCACGACGCCGGTCCATGGGATAGAAGCAAGCGTAGCGGTTCGGAGGAATGTCCGGATAAAGCCGAGGCTTCATCGCCTCTTTGTGACGGTCGAGCTTGCATTCGATCTCGGCTTTCCACTGGTCCGAATGCGGCTCAATACCCTGATCCATCAGCTCTTTGTAGATCTTCAGCGTCGACTCGTACAAACCGAGTTCGATGATGGACAGATAGGAAGTGGTCGGCTCGAGGTAATCGCTGAGGCGCAGATTGGCAAGTTTGAGCTCCGCCTGGTTCAGATCGGCGAAAGACTCGCGGAAGTGGATCAGCATGAGATCGCCCTTATGCCCTATGAGCGAATAAAGTGCGGACGGTCCCGGAGAATGTTTTTCCATCGCAGCTAGAGCTTCCGAAGCTTCCTGGGCGATCGCGGATTTCTCGGAAGCGGGCAGCGCACGCCACGAGGGCCAGCGCAGGCGCAGCATCTGGTGCAGAACACTGTAGCCTTCGGTAGTCAGCGGCACTGCCGGAACTTCCGCAGTGGCTTGGGGACGAGGATGGTGGGCAGTCGTCATTGGAGCCTCTTTTGGGATTGTACGCAGAATGAGCCGAGCCTTTATTGTATCGCGGCAGCGACTTCGAATCTGTCCAGATGGCCCAACTGGTCACGGCAGCGGACCATATACCCGCCCCTATCCGGTCAACTACAAGGTTTTCCGGAATGACAGCCCCCAGAACGGCGCTTACGCTCGGTTAAGAGTGGAAAGGATGAATCAGCCATGAAGATCGAGAAGTTTGTGAGATCAATTCTGAAGTCAATTGTCTACATCATGGATGAGACAGCCGACCGTGTGGATCGCGTGTCGGATCGAGCCTCGGAATTCGCCGGGAACACACGGAGCGTGATCTATCCGAAGGAAGGCCACACCGTTCGAAATATCATGAGTTTCGCCGCCGGCATCGGCGTTGGAGTCACGGCGGGACTGCTGCTTGCACCATCGAGCGGTGCCGAACTGCGAAATACCATTAGCGACAAAGTACAAAATATCGGCGACAAAGTAATAAGAGGACGCAACGAAGCTTACGCGACAGGCACTGACATCCGGTAACGAGCATCGGACAAGACAAGTTGTGGAAAGAGAGCCGGATCAGGTTTCCGGCTCTCTTTGTTTTCGCGATCAAATCCAACCTGAAGGAACATCATGAATCTGCGAAACAGCACTCTTACAGCTTTTTTGCTGTTCGCACTCGTGGGCGGCGCAAGGGCCTTGCCCGAGATGCACAAAACCCGAAGCAAGATATAAAGGATTCGGGGCGAGCCATCAAGGACGCTGCCCGAGATACAGGGTGTGCAACCGAGAAGACCGTTAAGAAAACAGGTCACGAGGTGAAACATGCGACGAAGAAGGCCATTAACAAATCCGCGGAAAAGACGCAGCAAGGAGTACCCCTTCGGCGGCATTCGCCGATAGTACATTCCCGGCTTAGGTCAGAGCGCTCCATTGAACCTTGTGATTGTGGAGCATTCCCTCATAATCGATTTCGTCGTCGTTCGCAAGCATTCGGATGCGTTCGGACATGCTTCTTGAGGCTTGCCTCTAAGATGTGCGTCAGGCTTTCACGCAACGTTGCCTTTGACTTCCCAGGCTGTCGATCTTGAGTTCGACTGTGTCTCCCGGTTTCAAATAGCGGGGTGGCTTCATTCCTAGACCTACACCGGGCGGCGTTCCAGTCGAGATCAGGTCTCCCGGCTCCAAAGTCATGAACTGAGAAATGTAATGGATGAGGTGAGCAGGTCCAAAGATCATGGTTCCGGTGTTGCCATTCTGACGAAGTTCGCCATTAACCCATAACTTCATTCCCAGATTCGTCACACCGGGCACTTCGTCGGGCGTGGAAAGCCAAGGGCCCAGCGGGTTAAATGTGTCACAGCTCTTTCCTTTGCTCCATTGTCCGCCGCGCTCCAACTGAAATTCCCGTTCGGAAACGTCGTGAGAAATGCAGTACCCGGCAATGCAGTGGGCAGCCTCGTCGAGCGACCCCAGATACCTGGCGTCTTTCCGGATGATGACCCCCAGTTCGACTTCCCAATCGGTCTTTTCGCTACGACGTGGAATCAAAAGATCATCGTTCGGCCCAACGACTGTGTTCGTGGCCTTGAGAAACAGGATCGGTTCCTTCGGAATCTCCATCCCTGACTCGCGCGCGTGATCGTGAAAGTTCAGACCAATGCACACAATCTTGCGGGGACGCGCGACCGGCGCACCCCATCGCGTGGACTCTGGGATTTCAGGGAAAGATTCCGGCGATCGATTGCGGAGCAAGGCGCGTAAAGCCTCGAGTCCGGCGGCTGAG
The DNA here is from genome assembly GCA_963743105.1 of Terriglobia bacterium. Taxonomy (GTDB): domain Bacteria; phylum Acidobacteriota; class Terriglobia; order Terriglobales; family Acidobacteriaceae; genus Sulfotelmatobacter. The sequence continues at coordinate 53,137 of CAVUOS010000037.1, read as the reverse complement.
AAGAATGTACTATCCCAATCCCGAAATTCCGCGGAGAGGTCCCGGCGTCTGTCGTTGACCAATATCCCTGGTTTCTCACTCCCTCGATCTCCAAATCGAATCAGTTTCATTTATCTCCGGAAATGCACGCTCATCAATGTAGCCGTTCAATAGTCCGCCGCGGGTTTCTGGTGAGTCTAACCGGCCCTAGGTGAAGACAGTAGGGCATTTTGTCCGACTCTTCCAGTTAACTGTATGACTCCGGATCTGGGCGAGTGCAATTTTGCCCGGTTCTTCTGGCAAGAATCGCTCTGGGTGCACTTCAGAAAATTCATCCCTTTTAAAACCAACAGCTTAGGTGGCTTCGTTTCGCAAATTGGGCGAGGCTCCATAGCGGATCCCACTTGATTCCGAGTTCTCGTGATCGGCAATTGTCGGCGCATTATGCGACACTGGCACAGGCAAGGGGCGCTGGCAAGTTTTCGCCCCTCCGCTGTAATCTCTCCAATTGGTTCATGGCGATGTGCAACTGGTTGCACAAACTCGAAAGCGATCATCGCCCCAATCTCACCCTTGCTCCATCGCAGTGGCTGTATGGCTTAAGCGATCACAAGCTATGATTCACACAAGTTCGAGCTGTACGTATTGCTGTATGGCTCAACCGCTTTGTAACCGGTGAGTCCATTCTGGACTCTGCTTTGCCACCATACCCCTCGCGCCCCGCTCCTTCTCATCGAGTTCCGCTTGCAAGGCACGCGCAGCTGCATCCTGAATGCGCGGACCGTCTTTGCTGTCGCCTGCACGGTGTTGTTCGGCGTTAATGGTGTACAGCTTGGATTCTGCTTCGGGAGCGGGCAGGCAGATATTGTGGTATCCGTTCTCTGTGCTGGGCTCTGTCACTTGCTCTGCACCTGTCAAGCAGGACGGCCTGGATTCGTGTTCTGGCTCACGACTGACTGCAGGCGGCTCCGCGATCGTGGGGTCTCCGATCTCAGGTCGATACGTACCTCCATTGCTCTTCGAATTTTGCTTGCGCGCTACTGATCGCTCAAGCTTGGAGAGTCGTTGCTCAATCCCTACCCCATTTAAGGCGCGGATTTGCAGCTGCAGAAGTGGTGCCAGACCGGCGGCGATTTTCGGATGGAGGTTGCCAGCATAGACATCGGTGACCAGCCGATTCACCGTGTCGCGCACCGCCATCATACTGTCCAAGGCGGGCAAAGGCTCAGCATTCTCCGGGACTGTCGGGCGCTTACTCCGGCCCCCAATCCGCCCCAACTCCGAAGCCTTGTTGGGATTAGCATGAAAAAAGCACAATCCGCCTGCAGTGGCGGCGCCCTGGCATCGCTTGCCCTTTTTCGTCAGAGCTTGGCAGGGTGAACTAGATCTCGTCATAGTGACCTTCCAAGGCTGCTGCGAACTGAGCGCGACGACGCCGACGATACTCTTCTACCTGCCGACAATACTCTTCTCCTTCACACAGTTGCATTCACCTGCGGACCGTTGGGCCAAAGTCTTCTCTAGTTTTGCCACTCGTTTTTCGAAGTTTCCTGACATAGTTTCCTATTCTCGTGAGAACAGTCGTACATGGCTAATTACGGAACACCACATTTGTTCTTTCAGGGTGACGGGCTAAACATTTTTGGGCGTGCAAAGCGCCCGAGACTTGCGAGGAAGACTGCCGCGACATCAATCCTAGATGATTGTCCGCAGGTTGTTGATATGACTTCGGTAATAAAACGGACCCACTGGGACTTAGGAAAGCCTTGGGCGTTCAAATTGGGGCGCAGAAGAGCATTGTGGGCCCGCCCCATTTTGTAGGCTGGCGCTGCTAGGCCTCATGAATTCAATTGGGCCAAGACTCCGGCGCTTGCGACTCGATGCTGCGTCCTATGAGAGGCTCCGGCAGCAGGTGCTGCGTCGCGACCGGTGGAGGTGTCAAGCATGTGGCACAATGTCGAACCTGGAAGTTCACCACAAGGAATTTCGTAGTCATCGGGGGGACGACTCGGAAGCGAACTTGATCACGCTTTGCACAGTCTGTCACGCCAGCGCCCATCACCTCTCGCTGAAGGGTGATTGAGGTCTTCTACAGCTTCTGCCACAGGTTCTGAGCCGTCTTCCAAGCCGGTTCTGCCTTGATTCAGATTGACACTCACCAAGAACACCACTCGGGGTAGTTGACCCAAAGTCTTGTTCGCCCAGGTGAGTCCGCCTGCGGGCTCAGCTCTTCAAGGCGTCTTCGCATGTCAATCCCCCAGCAGCGCTGAAGAGCCGTGCGTGGTCATAGTCCGGACCGCGCCTCCTCAGCAACGGTCACAACTCTGCAAAGCAAATGCCCTAAGTTCATTAGCTGTCTCAATAAGAGTGTCTCTTCCCTTCCGAACAAGGGCGTGCGGCCAACCATCGTGCCTGAATGTTGCGTCCCGGCTATCTGGTCGGAGTCCCAGTTATCGCCGGGTCAGCCAAGAGGCACCGCTTGTGTGGGTCAGCAGGATTCACGGCAGGCGATCTACCAGGAGGCACTCCGCTTTTTCTGCGTGCAGATCAGGCAAGCCGAATCGTCACGACAGCTACGTTCGATGCACTACGACTTTCGGTGTTCTGCTTGGGCCTTAATTGACGATGGCAGAGATCGGCCGCGTGCACACGGCAAGATAGCGTTCAACGCCGCGCAATAGATAGGTTCTTGGTCGACACCGCACTCTTGAGCAGAATACTAGAAACCGTCCCCGTCCACGCCGAAGATGCGGGCGGAATCAGATTCTCACCAACTGCTGGCCATTATGGGAGAACGCGGATCGTTTGGATGACGAGAACAAATAATCGGAACTCAGCCGACGGACGGTCTAACTAGCACTCCTGAGAATCTGGCAACGTTGCATGTCGTAGCGCTTTTCGCGGGGTCAAAGGCGACGCGCTTCGCCGGACAATTGTTGATCAGGCGAGAACTACTCGGGACCTATGACGGCAGCGTGATCGGTGTTACTGCCCATGGACAGCTCTCGGTAGCGGGCTTTGCGAATCGTGTGTGTGATCCCCCAATAGCCGGGCGCCATAAAGCATGTCCGCCCGGCCGGCGAATGACACTGCGGGCACTCGACCGTTAATTCAGGATGTCCGCTCCGGATACCCTTCTTCGCTTGCTTTGAGTTCGGCCATACCTGCGCACGAGAGGTCGCCATTTTACATCCTCCATATACCTGTCTAAGTAGCTCAGTGAGTAGCTACCTGATGACACGATCTAAGTAGTGTGGTTTTACGATTTCTACACGCTATGCCCACACAAAGGGTGAGGGAGTTTCGTGAGAATAACAGTGGGCGGGTGAATATAGATGGGTGTCGCGGCTGAATTTGCACTCAATTCACAAACTTAACAATTAGGAATGATGGCGGTCACACTTACCGCTGCGGACAGAAGCGCGTATCAGAAGCTGACTCGTCAGTTACTGGAGTTACAAGTCGGCTTACGGACTGGTCTTAACCTTAACAAATTTTACATTAATTCATTAATGTCCATTTATTGTTAAGTTAGTTAAAGTTAAGCAAAATCAGGGCCGCAGCGCTTCGATATTTGATGTTGAACAAAATGAGTAACCGCAGACCCGCATAAGCTCGGCTCACTTCACGACTGGAATGGTCGAGTCGTGAATGTGGCAGTGGCATGCGGCGCTCCCCCTAGTGCTTACGCAGCTGCTGACTGAAGTAGTGGGGATCAATAACAAAGCATTTTGAAGGGCAAGTGGGCTGGATGCGCCGGCTCAACCAAGGCACATCGAGCTGTCGCTGAATCTCTGTGCTCGGTTGCGGCTCACAGGTTCCCGAGCGCGGTTTGCGCCCGCAAGGAAGTCAGGAGGCTACACGGTCATGAGGAAGATGTCACCACTTTATCTCTCCCTAGTTCTGGTCGTGGTTGCGACGGTCGCAGCAAGCGGCCAGTCGTTCCAGGTCCAATGCCCAACCAGCACCATCACTCACCCGTCGGCACTCCACGACAACAATTCGGAACCTGCCTACACGGCTGCAACGACACTTGCTCCGGGTGCCAACGGATATCTGGTGCCGACCGCGAACGTGAACGGCGCGATCAAGTGCCAGCAGATTTCGGGTGGTGACGGTTTCGCGACCATGGGCGACGGCACCCAGACCTATCTGTTTGCCTTCGGTCCCCTGTCCGGATTGGCGGACATGGCGAATGGGCTGCCCGGCACACAGTTCCCGAACGTCTTCAATGCACGTCGCTCCTGGCACGTTGGTGCCCGGTGATCCTGCCACGACTGACGGTGCAAGTCACGTCCCCATATTCCTTCGGCGACACATCGCTTTTCAGCTTACAACGGCGCCGTCGGACTGGCTCCCGACGTGGACTGCCGATCGCGAGCTGGCGCTTGCACTCCAGGCTCCGCTGTCATCGATGGGCACGTCGACCCGCGCCCGATCATGGATGTTGGCGTCATGAACGGCAACATGCCGGCGCCTCTGATGGCGATTGATGAGGACGACGAGTTCTTCCTGACGCTGACCAACGTCGGCCAGGTCATGCGCCCCGACCTGTTCGAGCAGCACACGGTTCACTTCCACGGCTATCCCAATGCTTCCGCGTTCTATGACGGCGTGCCGGACGCCTCGGTCGCCATCAACATCGGCGGCAGCTTCACCTATTACTATCTGGCGCCCGATGCCGGCACTTACTTCTGGCACTGCCACATCACGCCGCCCGAGCACTTGCAGATGGGCATGGTGGGTCAGATCTATGTGCGGCCGCGGCAGAATCGGGTTCCAGCCGGCACGATCTCTACGCCGCGCTCGCAGACGCAGCAAGCTGGATCAGCGCACGAAGTGCGATTCCACCGACATCCTCTGCAGCAATCCTCTGCCGGCTGTCGAATACGGGTGCCGACGGGCGGGCCGGCAAGTACGCCTACAACGATGGCGACGGCATCGACCGACTACGACGTCGAGTATCCGCTCCAGATTCACGGCTTCGATCCCAACTTCCACTTTGTCGGCATGACCTTCAACCCGGAAGGCTTCACGGACATGAAGGACAAGTACTTCCTGCTGAACGGCCGCAGCTATCCCGACACCGTGCACGCTGGGCCGCTGGCGACGCAGACGACGGATGGCGTCCATGCATTACTCGCAGCCGCTGCCGGCGATCATCAACATTCCGGCCGGCGGAAAGGCGCTGCTGCGCATCTCCGACCTGGACGTCACGGAATATCAGACGCTGGCCTCGCTCGGGATTCCGATGAAGGTCATCGCGCTCAATGCCAAGCTGCTGCGCGATCAGGCGGGAAACAACCTGTACTACAACACCAACTCGATCACGCTGGCTGGCGGCGAATCGCTCGACGTGATTCTGGATGCCAGCGACACCACCAAGTATCCCGCCGGAAGCGTGTTCTACCTCTACACCCCGAATCTTGACCACCTGTCGAACGATGCCGAGAACTTCGGCGGGCTGATGACCGAAGTCCGCATCAATTAAGGAGCGCAGCAATGAGGGCGATGAACATGAAAAAAGCAATCTCGAAGACACAACTGCTTCTGGCCCCGATGGTGGCAGTGACCTTGCTGCTCACTGCCACGGCCCATGCTGCGGCTCCTGGGATCACCGGCCCGACCTTCAACCTGACGGCGCGCCCGGCTTTCATCAGCCAGCCCGACGGACAGCTGTTTACTCCTGGGGATACGGCTGCAGCGGCGCGCCGAGCGGCTTTGCCCCGGCTGCATCAGCCGGCGCAAACGTGCCCGACATGCAGGTTCCCGGGCCCGACGCTGATCGTCACACAAGGGACAGACGGTCACCGTGAACCTGACGAATAATCTGCCCACTGCCGCCGGCAACACTTCGATTCTGTTTCCCGGCTTTAACGTGACCGCAACGGGTGGCGTACGCTGGCCTGCTGACGCAGGAGGCTGCGACGGGCGCGGCCACCAGTACGGTGACCTACACCTTCACCGCCACGACTCCGGGCACGCGCGCCTATTACAGCGGAACGCAAGGCGACCTGCAGGTCGAGATGGGCCTGTACGGGGCAATCATTGTCCTCCCCTCCACTATCCCCGCCGCCTGCACATTCGGGAGTGCATGCTTCCAACCTGACGGCGCAGGGCCACTGGGGCGAAACCGATTTCCGGCTCGCCGCAGCAGCCTACAACCACCCGCGGAGCCTGCTACGACCGGGAATACCTCTTCCAGTTCTCCGAGATGGATCCCCGGATTCACCGCGAAGCGGAGGAGCAGGTCCACCAGGACGCTGCACTGGTTGCATGAACGTTGCGACCGAGCCCTACGTTCCGGCGTACTTCATGATCAACGGGCGCTCGATGCCGGACGACATGGACCCCAACTACGCGCGGCAATATCCGCACCAGCCCTACAACGGCAATCCGCACATGCATCCGGGCGAGTTGACGCTGCTGCGCATCATCGGCCAGGGCCGCTGGCAGCATCCGTTCCACGAGCATGGCAACCACGTGCGCGTTCTGGCGCGCGATGGCAATTTGATTCTCAGCGCGACCGATCCGAACAGTCTTGCCGGACCGCTGCTGTTCACCACCACCACAACTCCCGGCCAGGCGATGGATGGAATCTTCTACTGGACCGGCAAGGGCCTGAACTGGGATCCGTACGGCCACAACGCCAGCCTCCGGCGATCCACGCTGCCTTGCACTCCGGATGCCAACGGCTACAACACCGGCGCTCCGCACTGCGATCAACTACTTCGAGTGGTGCCAGGATCACAACAAGCCGCTGCAAACGCATCCGTTCGGCGATGTCGCCGGTGGCGGTCCGGCAACTCTGCCTGATCCCAACATCTTCGCGAACGGCGCCTGGTTCGGCGGCAGTCCCTATCTCGGTCCGGACGCGACGGTCCGCGCCGTCGGCAGCACCGGCACCACGCCACCATCCGGCACGGTCGCGAACTCGCCCACCGACGAAGCTGGCTTTGCCTTCATGTGGCACTCGCACAACGAGCGCGAGATCACCACCAACAATATTTTCCCGGGCGGAATGCTGATGATGATGCTGGTCGATTCCCGGGAATTTGTGATCGACGAGTCCAACTAACTACTGAGGAACTGAGGAGAACAGCAATGCGATTCAATCATCTCAAAGCGACTTTGAGGAACAGCGGTACTCGCGGCTACTGTTCTCCTCCTTGGAGCGAGTTGGGCTGTCGCCCAGCAGCAGATCAATCTGACCGCGGGGCCGACCACCGTCACCTGCCCGATGGCTCAGCGGTGCCGATGTGGGGCTACAGCTGCGGCGCGGCCGTGACCGGCTCAACCGCGACCTGCGCCAAGTTGAATCCGGCGGCGGCCGGCTGGTCACCTGTGTGATCACAGTGCCCACGGGACAGACTCTGCAGATCAACCTGACGAACAGTCTGCCTTCGGCGCCAACAGCGTGCCGACTTCGCTGACCATCGTGGGTCAGTTGGGCGGCGGCCTCGGAACGACGCGCGACCTCGCACAGCGAGTCCGGACCACGCTGCCCAGACTTCACATGGCCGCGTCCAGCGCGACCCGGGTGACCCGACGAATATACCGCCACCCCAGGAGGCCCGCGTGCAGTCGTTCTCCACGGAAGTGGCCGCGGGAGCGACGACCACGCTCTGACCTGGACAACGCCTCGCGCCGGGCACCTACCTGCTTGAGTCGGGCACGCACCCTTCGATTCAGGGTCCCATGGGCCTGTACGGAATCGTGGTGGTCACGACTGCGCCCGCAGGCACGCGTACCGCCGGCACAGCGCTACCCGGCGGTGACTTACAACGCGGATGTCCCGCTGCTGTTCAGTGAAATCGACCCGGTCCAAAACACGGCGGTCGGCACGGCGGTCAATACGGCCGGTTTCAGCGAGACCACGGTGTGGTCCGGGCAACCAGGCGGTTGCGGCAATCCGAGCTCAGCGAACCTACCATCAACTGCTATCCGCCGGCCGTGAACTACACGCCGCTGTATTACCTGATTAACGGAGTCGCGTTCGACAAGACCAACGCCTCGACCTCGTTGTTTCCAGCGACGCCTGGGACGGCCGCAGCCCCGGTCGACGGGAACTGTATTGGTGCGCCTGGTGAATGCCGGCCTGCGCATGCACGTCCCGTCGATCGTCGGCCCCCAGACCGGGTCGCCCGCAGTCTCCAGGCTTCGGATTGATTGCGGAAGACGGCAATCCTCTGCCGGGCGTGACCCGAGTGCAGAGCGAAGTATTCATGGCCGCGGGCAAGACTTACGACGTGATGTTCAACGTACCTGCCGCGGCCGCGACGGCGCTCCCGATTTTCGACCGCGCAGGGGAGTCTGTCGGGCAACGCGACTGAGCGCGACGCCGGCATGCTGGCCTACATCAGCGTCAACGGCGCAGGACTTCCGGCTGCAGTGCCTGCACTCGGAGCTGCGGTAGCCAATCGCGGACACCTATAACGCCGTGATTTCGGGCAAGACCCTGACCGTGTCGGATCCAGCCAAGGGCCTGATCGCCAACGACGTCAATGTTTATGGCGTCAAGGTCTCAGGCGCGGACCGGCCGGACTGACTCTCAACACGGATGGCACCTTTACCTATACCGGCGCTGCCGACCAGCTTCACATATTGCGGCAACGGCGCGACTTCAGGCACGGCGTGCACGCACGGTGACACTGGGCGCGGCGCCGATTGAGGCGGCCGGCGGCATTACCTGCATCATCCCCGACACCTCGTACACATCGACTGTGGCCACATCTCTGAGCATCAAGCCTCCTGGCGTGCTTGGCGATCTGATAAGGACGCGCGCGGGCTATCCTCTGACGGTTGCCGATACCGCCAGCATCGACCGCGCGTGCAGGCCTGAACGGTTAGCTGTGGATCCGAATGGCGGGTTCACCGCCACTGTTGCCGCGCCGCGGACACTTACACGCTTTACCTTTACGGCGCAGAACTCACAGGGCACGACGGCGCCGCAGCGGCGACCGTGACGCTCGACGTTCCCGGCGGCCAGCAATCTTGCAGTGTGACGCTGGTCGACGGCATAACCAAGCGGTCGCTATCACTCAGGACTACCGCTGGATTATTGAGGAAGACCGCACCTTCTTCGTCGACCCCAATTGCCAAACGAACCCCCTGCCGTCGGGCTGCCCTGCAGTCACTCCGCAAGGAACCCCGGCCATCTTTGGGACGAACTTCCACACCAGCTACATGCCAGTCGTGGCGCAGGGCTGCACGGGCGACGATTTCCTGCGAAAGCGGCCAGACGGTCCTCGGTGCGGCCGCGGTGTGCGATATTGGCAATGGCGTTTGCCGTCCCGGATCAACACAAGACACCACGTGGATCCCAGCCAGGTCGTTCTGGATCCGACCAAGCATTACTACATCTCGGTCCTGCCGGGCGATGCTATGGACCCGGGACATGCCATGGGCGGCGCTCAGATCGCACGCCTGCACGCCGGTGCCTCCAGCAACGACGTGTACCGGCACTTTCGCAGCCGTAACAGTTCTGGTCGAGCCTGAGAACCAGCCACCAGCTAAAGTCTCGGTGTTTGTGTTCGAAGACGACCATCCGCTCAACGGCGAGCATGATGCCAGCGGCGGAGTCGACATTTGGCGCCCAACGAGCCCGGCCTGGGTGGGTTCAACATCACCATCATCGACCTGGTGGGCATGTCGGGCGACTCTGCCGGACAGATGACCTACGACGAGTTCAACCAGCCTTTGTCGAACGCTCTGGCGGGAACCATCGATCCGGTCACGGGGATGGATGCGTGCCCGATCACGGCAAATCCGAGGACAGGATTTGACGGTCACCCCAAGCCCGAGCGGGCATCACCGGCGTGATCCCGGTCTGCCCGAAGTACGAGGCAGATGGCGTCAACTCTGTCCCCGCTGGCGGGCCAGGCGATCGTTGCGAACATGCCGCCCGGAAGGTACGGCATCATCGCCACGCCCGCGGCTGACCGGATTGCGCGCGGTGAGGAATGGCTGCAAACCAACACCCTGGATGGCGGCAAGGACCACGAAGCTTTCATCAAGGTCAACGAACCGGCCTACTTCCAGGAGTTCGGTCCCGCGGGATACCACGTTTCCATCGGCTTTGCCAATCCGCAGTTCATCAAGGACTCAGGAACTGCACTTTGCAACGGCCCAGGCGCCCCAGCGTGCACCCAGACCGTGACAGGATTGGTCACGGGCGCACGCATGAGCCGGCCGTCGGATGAGAGACTCTACGGCAGCGGCACGCGCGATACCTTTGGCTACACCCAGTGCTACGCCAGCTTAGGTAGCCCGGATGGCGCCGACATCGCCTTCGCCAAGTGCGATCCGGTACCGGGCAGTTTACGTTGACGGGGATCCCCGCTGGTGACTGGAGACTTACCATCTTCGACCAGTGGAATGATCAGATCGTGGACGGGATTTCGACCCCGGTCCGCGTGGGCAGCGCCACAATGCCAGTTTGTGCCACGGGTCCGGCTCCAACGGCACGACCTGCGACATGGGAGAAATCGGAGTTCACGGATGGAAGAACAACCTCTCCACCCGCACTTTCTTTGACCTCAACGGGGATGGCGTATCGCAGGATAACGAACAGGGCCTCTCGCTGGTACCGACCAACATCCGGTACCGCGACGGCAGCATCTCCAACCTCAACAGCACCGACCTGGAAGGTTTCGCCGGCTTCAACGAGGTCTTCCCGATCTTCAATTGGTACGTGATGGAAACGGATTCGACCCGCTATAAGAACACGGGGACACACGTAATCAACGACGCGGGCGGCCCGGTTGACGGCTCCACCGGCCCCTACGCTTGCGGCCAGGGCGGCTACCCGGCTTGCGGGACTGCCACCTCCATGCTGAACATGGCCAGGACCGCCGAGGATTTCTCTGCTGCCCGCGGCCCTGCGGGTTCCGGGCGCAAGGTATTGCGCACAGATGCAGATTGCCCAGCTGAGCGACACGGCCGGGCGGTTCCACCGGCCGAGTCGATCCGCCCTGGGTTACCAGTTACGGCTGGCAGAGCTTCATGGGGCAGAACCAGCTACTGGAATTTGGTAAGAAGCCTTTTGCGGCCGGTGAGAACGGCGGCATCCACGGCCATGTCGTGTATGCCTCGACCCGTCCGTTTGACGACCCGGCCCTGCTGCTCCAGCTCACTTGGGAGCCCCAGGTTCCGCATGTCACGATCAACCTTTACCAGGAAGGTTTCGCGCCGACGGAGTCACCCCGACCCTCAAGCTGGTGGATACCACCGAGACCAGCAGTTGGGACGACTGGGCGCAGGGCTTCTGGTCCGACTAGCATGCCCAACATGAACTGCCCGGGCCAGTCGACTACTGATCCTTTCTTTACACGCTGTTGAACCAGCCAACTTACTCAACCCCGGCACGGTCCGCTGCCCGAACAGCTCGCAGTACAAGTGCTATGACGGCATGCACAACTGGAACCAGCTGCAACCGGCTCCTTACGACGGCATGTACAAGTTCCCCAGCGTCATTCGAGTTCCGTCCACCGACGTACCTGTAACGCCGACCGGCGCTGAGTCGGCATCAACGGTACGCCCGGTTCGCGCCCCGGCACGAACTGCACGATCTGCACTGCTGGTCCCGACGGCGAGCCCATGCTGCCGGCCGGCAAGTACGTGGTCGAAATGGTTGTTCCCCCGGGCTACGAACTGGTGAAGGAAGAAGACAAGAACATCCTGCTCGGCGACACTTACGAAGGCGCCAGTGACCTCACAGTTCGCCGGCTTCGGCAACATTTTCATCATGCCGGACCAGGCCGCGGTCGCTGCGAGCTACAACCCCAACAATCCCCTGATTCCAGACGACAGATGAGGGTGTAACGCCCCGCCACGAGGGCGACACGGGAAGCGTCGAGACCTTCTGGCCGTGCGTGGGCGCCGACCCGCATCGTTCCCGACTTCATGAGCCTTTTCCCGCAGTCGGGACAGAACGCACCGTTTGCCGGAGCTTCACGTCCGCTTTGCGATCGCAAAGAAGTTACGCTCGAAGACCAGATGTCGGTGCTGGCGAAGTTCTACGTCTTCAGCTCGACCCACGTCGCGGCCCACTTCACCGGCATCATCTCGGACGATTTCACCTCGGAATTCGATCCGTTCTCGCCGGCTTTTGGCGAGAAGTTCTCGCCCCCGAACCTGCCGGTAGGGATCAGGGATTGGGCCGGAAACGAAATCGCCCGCGTCTATTCCGACCAGCATGGAATTTACAACGGTCTGACTTTCTCGACCTTCGCCGTGAACCCGCCCGACCCGAGCGGCTACATACCGAATGTGCTGGACATGTGCATGAACGACCGTGGCAGCGGCGTGACACCGGATCCCTTCTACCAGCCGGCCTACAGCCAGTTCTGCTATGAATGGACCTTCATGCCAGGTCAGACGTCGTACCTGGATACGCCGGTTATCCCCACGGCTGCCTTTGCGGCGGAATACAACCATCCCGACTGCGCTTACCCGGATGCCACGCCGGCGATCAGCGAGGTGGATGGTGACGGAGTTGGACCCTGGGTTCTTGCTGCCCGGGACCACTCACCCCATCACGATTCATGCCCTGGGCGACCAGAGCCGTGATCAACTACGGCTACTCCGGGCCTTCGACCACGACGGCTCCGTACAATCAGAAGACGGTCACCCGCCACTATGGCTTTGGCGCCACACAGGGCACCGGAAGTGTCACCATCGGTGGCGATAACGGCTACTGTCACCAGTTGGAGTGACACTACCATCGTTGTCACCCTGCCGAACGTTGCGACTCAGCAAGTGCCACTGTGTTCCGTGCAGCAACAGCAGCAATACGGAGGCCCCACCGGTACAGGGAATGGCGCGCGCTGCGGTGAACTGGTCATCACGGCCGGCAATGGCAAGAAATCGGTCGACACCGTGACCGTAACGGTTGGCGGCAAGGCTCCCACAAGACTGGCGGCCGGGCAGACGATTCAATCGGCGATTGATGCCGCCAGGCCGGGCGACCTGATCATCGTGCCTCCCGGCACCTACCATGAAATGTTGCTGATGTGGAAGCCGGTCCGGCTGCAAGGTGTCGGAGCCGCCTCCAGCATCATCGACGCCAATACGCATCCTTCCGGCCTTCTGCTGAACGACTGGCGCAAGCGGGTGGTTTGCCTGTTCGGGCTCGGGGCCGATGGCGTGCCAGGCTCTTGGGATCCGGCTGCGGGAGCTGGCTGGCGTTGGATTCAGCGCAACCCACCAATCCGCAGGTGGATCGCATACCGCTCGGAAGCCACGGTCGGCTGGGACGCCACGCTGAACGGCAACCTGGCGGAACAGCTGCAAGAACCGTCCCTGATGGGAGCGTATGAAGGAGCGGGAATCACGGTGTTCGCGAAGGGCGTGGACTTCCACGGCAACGGATCCGTTCGACGGTCGCGGCCGGAACCTTCCCTGACGGCACCACGCTTCTGCACGACAGCCCGCAGCATTGCGCGGTGCGGGAACGGAAGCGGCAACAATCGCAATCGCGTTCCCGAGCAGCTTCCAATGCAACCCGTCGCGCATTGACGGCTTGTCGATCACCAACAGTTCCCAGGGCGGCGGCGGCATCTTCGTGCACGGCTGGGCGCACAACCTGGAAATCGCCAACAATCGCGTCTACAACAACCAAGGCACGCTGGCGGGCGGCATCACGGTCGGCCAAGGCGAACATCCTGACGCCACACTGCAGGGAGCTGCCAACTCCGGCTCCTGGTTCCTGCCAGTCCAGCAACGTCGCTGGTACTCAGCTGCCGTACTGCTTTGACCTGTATGTGAACATGCACCACAACGCGGTCACGACGAACGCGTCCGAGGGCGATGAATTGTTCTCGGCCACTCCGTCAGGAGCGGGCGGCGTCGCCTTCTGTACCGGCGCCGACAACTACCAGTTCAACTTCAACTGGGTGTGCGGGAACTTGAGCACCGGCGACGGCGCCGGAGTTGCCCAGACTGGGTTCGTCTGGGATGGCAGCATCCAGCACAACACGATCCTGTTCAACCAGGCTACCAACCCAACCACGCCCAGCAACGGCGGCGGTCTGCTCATCATGAGCGCTCCGGATACGGATCCTACGTGTCCCGGAGAGCCGGATGCGGATTGCAGCCACGCCTTTGGCACGGTGGGCGATGGCATCGGCCCCAACCTGGTGATCAATGCCAACCTGATCATGGGTAACGCCGCGGAAGCGGGCGCCGGCGGCGGCATACGCTTCCAGGGTGTCAATGGCATCGGAAGTGTCCACCTTCCCCAACAATCCGGAGCGCTGGTACTCCGTCAACGTCACCAACAACATCATCGCCAACAACGTGCTGGTTGGGACGGCGGCGGCGTGTCGTTGCAGGATTCCTTGGCGGTGAACCTGATCAACAACACGATCGTATCCAACGATTCCACCGCTTCGTCGGGGACGCTGTTCGGCGCCTTCTTTGCTCCCCAAGCCAGCGCCCCAACGCCCTGCCCACGCGACGCCAAGGCGCCAACATCCCCTGCGTGCCCGCTGTCGGCTCCCCAGCCCGCCGGGCGTCTCGAGCGCGGGGCACACTGCGGAGTTCCTGGCGTCTCTGCCGGCGAACATCACCTGCCCGGCGGCCACGGAGTCGGAGGAACCGGTCCCGGCGGTCGCACCAATGGCGCTTGCAGGACCGTCTCGTTCCCGATTCTGTACAACGATGTGCTCTGGCAGAACCGTGCCTTCAACATCGTGTGACACAACCGACTGGAGGAGCGCAGCAGGCTACCGTCGCGTTGGTTCCGCGCTGAATCAAACCAGCACACGGCGAGTGCGTCACTACTGGGGCCCGACTATTGGGATCTCGGCCTGCGTGGCGACAGCTGGACCGATCGCTGACCACTCGGACTCGGGATTCACGTTCACTCCGCAGGCGTCGGTGCTGACCAGCATCGCCGGCTATCCGGGAGGAGGCACGGGCTTCCGAGGCGAACACGTCTACCTTCGGCTCAGGCGTTGCCCAGCAGTACTGCAACGGCTCGAAGAGGCCACCGGAGGCAACCTGAGATGCAGCGGGTAACTGTTCCGTGCGGCTATCGGTGCCCCCGGGGACCAACGAAGGGAACGTGCCCGTGCCGGTCTTCAACCTGACGGCGGGTGCGACCGTGGACGAGGGCAACAACTGGATCAATATCAGCTGGGGCCCGTTGTCACTGGCCAGCCCGATGGCGAACCCGGCCACGGAACACTGCTCGGCGACTACTCGTTGGCAGCGGGTTCGCCGGCGATCGGCTACATCACGAACGCTAACTCGAGCACGACTTACGCGAGCGGCACCGCCAGATGACTTCTTCGGTAATCTGCGGAAGATCGAACAACGCGGTTGACGTAGGTGCGGTCGAGTTCGGGGGCGCCACTGCTGCTGCGCCGACGCTGGCATCGATCGCTCCCAGCTCTGCTAGGCGCGGCCAAGCCGTTTCGGTGACACTCACCGGCGCGAACCTGACCGGGGCCACGGCAGTGACTGTGTCCGGCACCGGTGTAAACGCGATCACCGTCAGTAATCTGGTGGTGGTGAACGACACTACGATCACGGCGACCTTCACAATCCAGGCTGGCGCTGCCATTACAGGAGGGAACGCTACTCATACAGTCTCCGTCCAAACGCCAGGCGGAACCAGCAATACCGTATCGTTCACGGTATTTGGTCCGACAGTGGCGTCGATCACACCTGTCAGCGGGAGGCGAGGTACAACTGTCACGGGTGACCATTACCGGCACCGGCCTGAACGGCGCGACCTCGGTAATTCGCCGCTGCGGGGGCGGCCTGACCATAAGCGCTCCGTTGTGAACGCGCACTGGGACTTCGCTTACGGTGAATATCACAATCTCGGGTACGGCTGGCCTCACTACGAGGAACGTTCGGGTCAACGACCCCGGGCGGTACCACACCCGTCAACAATGCTGTGACATTTGACCGTAACCCCGTAACTGAGCAACCTTGGGGCCGGGCATCCGAACCTGGATGCCCGGCCCCGCAAGCCAAACGCGGTGATTCTGTAGACCGCTCCGTTTCGTCGAAGGAACCGTCACGGGAGAAAGGCGTTGCCAGAGCAAGCCACGTTACGTTAGCACTTTGAATGAGAAGGACTGGGTCAAGTACCAAGGGTGATGTCGAACGATGTCGGTGGTTAACGGACAAAGATCGTGCTGACAGCCGTTCTCGCCAGCGTTATCGTTTTTCCCCCCGCTCAAGCGCAATCGGTTCAAGGCGACGAGAAGCCTGCGGCCCCGACCGGGACGCCTCCGGCGACAGCAGTTCCACACCGCGTATCGGGCCCATCCGGTATCGGCCAGTGCGCGTCAGTACTACGCCCTCATCTGGGGCGTTGACTCGCTCTCGGTAAAGTCGGCGGAGTCGGGCGAGATCATCCGATTTTCCTACCGCGTGCTCGACCCGGAGAAGGCGAAAACCCTCAACGATAAGAAGAATGAGCCTTCCTTGATCGACCCGGAGCCGGTGTCAAACTGGTAGTCCCGTCCCTGGAGAAGGTCGGGAAATTGCGCCAAAGCAGCACGCCCGAGGCGGGCAAAGTCTACTGGATGGCGTTCTCGAACAAGGGTCGGCTATGTGAAACCGGGGCATCGGGTCAATGTCGTAATCGGACAGTTTCGAGCCGACGGCCTCGTTGTCCAGTAGCATTCCCCAATTCCCCCATAACTCATGCGCGACCATCAGGAGCGATCATCAATGTCTCGAACATATGGTGTTAGTCGGCAGCTTTCTGGCTTTGGCTGTTTCCCTCGCCATGGGTGCGGATGCGCCGTCCTCAGCGGCCAAGCTGACGGCGGAGCAGGTCATCGAGAAGAATGTTGCGGCACGGGGTGGGCTGCAGGCGTGGCGGGCGGTCCAGACCCTGTCCATGAGCGGCAAGATGGATGCCGGTGGGAACGAGAGCCCGACCCGTCCGGTGCAAGGCGTAAGGACCGGTGGTGTGCAGTTGCCCAAGCGCCCAGCGGAGCAAGCGCAGTTGCCCTTTCGCCTGGAACTGAAGCGCACGCGCAAGTCACGCCTGGAACTCGACTTTAGTGGGGACGACTGCGATCCAGGTCTACGATGGCACCAACGGGTGGAAATTGCGTCCGTTCCTCAACCGGCACGAAGTAGAGTCTTTCACGCCCGATGAGATGAAAGCGGTCGCGTACGCAGTCCGATCTGGACGGTCCGCTGGTGGACTACGCCGCGAAAGGAACCAAGGCCGAGCTGGAAGGCACCGAAAAAGTCGAGGGCAACGACACGTATCGGCTGAAGCTGACCTTTAAGAACGGACAAACCCAGCACGTGTGGGTAGATGCGAAAACTTTCCTGGAGACTAAGATTGAAGGCACACCCCGTCGGCTGGACGGCAAGTACCACCCGGTAGAGATCTATTATCGGGACTACCGGACGGTGAGTGGCTGATGATCCCCTATGTGATGGAGACGAAAGTGCAGGGAGTCAAGCAAACCGAGAAGATCGAGATTGAGAATGTTGCCGTCAATCCGCGGGTGGAGGACTCTCGCTTTGCCAAACTGCAATAAGACATCTGCCAGCGAAGCTGCGGATCTGTTCCGTCCGAACACTCTTGTGTCTGGCTCTGGCATTGCCGATCCTTTTGCTCGAGTGCGATGGCTTTTGCGCAACGCGGCCGCAGACGTCCCATATCGATGATCGGGTCAAAGTGTTCGCCAGAAGCCTTGACCTGAACGAGGCGCAGCAGGTTGCCGTAAAGAAGATTCTGGAGCAACGGCAGCAGGAAACCCTGCGCATCCGACTAGACTCCTCAGTTTCGGGAGGCGCTCGGATCGAACGGTTTCGTGCCCTTCAAGACCAGACGGTGGAGCGAATCCGCGCCGTACTCAACGAAGAGCAGAAGAAGAAATACGATCCGCTCGCGGTGCGACAGAGTAGACACCGGCGCCGGACCAGAGGAGCGTAGAGGATTGGCTCAAAGTCACTACCCCAAAGTAGGCGTTCTTGCACGTTGTTGTCAATCTTCGCCGGCTCGCAGCATGTCCGCTCAATTCGCTCGCCGATGAGCGGAATCGATATCATCTCAGTGTCGCAGGAGACGAACCATGGGAATCAAGGCAACCACTCTGCAGCAACATTTCTACTCGGTCTGATCGCAACGATCTTGCCACGCGCAGGAATTCTCCGCAGACGTTGTGTACCTCGACACCAGCAAGCCGGAAGCGCCAGCCGATGGAAGTGCCGGGACCGCAACCCATCCTTCCTCGAAGCTTTACGTCAGCAAGGATAAGATTCGTCTGGAGACAAACGGACTCACCGGCACGATCCTGTTAGCGGATAGAGGGGAGCATACTGCCGTCGCCCTCCAACCGAAGAAGTAAGGCCTATCAGCCTCTGGCGTCGGTCCCTCGCAGTATTTCCGGGTCGAGAATGCGGATGATGCGTGTCCCGACTGGCAGAGCGTTGCGGACCAGAAGATTGTCTGCGAGAAAGTCGGTCCTGAAGTAGTAAACGGGCGTGAGACAGTGAAATACCAGAACAAGGGCGCCTCGAGGCTGCGATGACTGCCGTCTGGGTCGACAAGGCCCTCAAATTCGTAATCAAGTGGCAGGCTGCTGGCACCGGCGCAGAATTGCGCAATATTAAAGAGGGGCAACAGGCGGCGGATTTGTTTACCGTGCCGTCAGATTACAAAATTGCCGCTCCCCAGAAAGCCACCTCCAAGGGTTTTTCCAAGAAATAGGGGACTTACGTGGCATGGAGTCAGTATCTTTTCCACGTTCTTGACAGCCACAATAGGGCATACGAGAATACGACCAGTTAGCGAATAAGTTAACTGTTGTCGGCCGGAGAACAGCTCCCCAATTTCGCAAAAGATCCGCAGGCCGCAAGGGTAGCTTATAGGTGCCGGTCATTCCAGCATCTGTGCAGTTCCCTGGCTTTGCACGCTGGGAGTGAGGTGTGCCTCCGTTGACAAAGAGTCCTTCCGACCTCAGCCTCTCGCCCCGACGCCGACTCAAGGCAATTCTTAGTTTTTGGCCACTGATCCTATCGGGAATGCGTGGCGTTGCTGGCAGTCCTTGCCTTTCTGCAATACCGATGGACGAATGACGCAACAGCAGCCTACGAAATGCGAATTGGCGCGGAACTCGAATCCCTGATGATGAAGTGGCACGGCGACCTTTATGGCGAATTCTCCGCCATCTGCACCGCGATGCAGGTAGGTCCGGACTCAGGCGCGCGAGATACATGGAACGACTACCTGGACCGCTATGTGGAATGGAACAATGCGCTGCCTCATGAAACCTTGCCCAACGTCTACAGAAATCCAGACCTGGTTCAGAGTGTTTACATTTGGGACACAAACCTGAATGCCCAGCCACAATTGTTTCGCCTGAATGAGGACAAGAAGAAGATTGAAATCGCCGAAGTGCCCCAGAATCTTCAAACTTTGCTGGCTCGACTGCGAGCGCACTCGACAAGCCTGTCCACATCTTTGCGCGTCTGGCAACTGTCCAGCCGAGGAGAAAGGACTTCATCCGAAGTCGCCCCAGTTTCAAGTTCACCGGCAGTCACCACAAACAGTGGATGGCAATTCGACGAGGATGTCCCGGCCATTGTTCATCCCATATTTCAGCGTGACGGCAGATCACTCAACAGCCAGAGTCCTGTTGACTGGATGGTGATTGTGCTCGATTTGAATGCACTTCGGAAACGAATTCTTCCCGAGCTTGCAACGAGATACTTCGGTGGCTTGGAAGGCCTCGATTATAAGGTGGCTGTCATCGCAAAAGGCGCGCAGCCGGAGGCGATTTACTCTTCCGACCCGGGATTCGGAACCCAGGACATCGATACGGCTGATGCCAGCTTGAACATCTTCGGGTCACCCGAAGACGTTGCACTGCCTCACATCCGCCAGTCCGGGAATGCCAGCCCCTTTCGATCCAGGGAATGGCACAATTTCTACGGATCAGTTTGGTTTCCGGTCATCGAGTACGATTCTCATCCGAGTCCATGGATACTCGTAGTCCAGCGTCGTGCCGGTCCTCTGCAGGCCGTGATCAACGGAGTACGGCGGAAAAACCTGGCGCTGAGCGCTTTCGTGCTTCTGCTCCTGGCTCTTACCATGGCGCTGCTTACGATGGCTGGCATACGAGCGCAGAAGTTCAACAAACTGCAAATGGATTTCGTTGCCTCAGTCTCCCACGAGTTGCGCACACCCCTGACTGCCATCTTTTCTGCAGCAGAAAACATCAGGGATGGAGTCATTAGCGACAAATCCAATCTTTCCGACTACGGTTCGATGGTGATGGACCAAAGCCGCCATCTCATGGAGTATGTGGACCGCATCTTGCTTTTCGCTTCCATGCGCAGCGGAAAAGATCGCTACAACATACGCCCGCTTCAGATCTCGGACATTCTGCAGCGCGTTCGCAAGAACATGGCGGGTCTGATCATCGAAGAATCCTGCATTATCGAGGAGAACATCGAGCCGGGTTTGCCGTTCGTGCTCGGTGATCTGCTTGCTGTGTGCGGCTGCCTGGAGAATCTGATCACCAACGCTATCAAGTACGGCGGAATCGATCGCCGCATTCGCATCTCCGCCCGCCTGCAAACGACGGAAAGTGGGAAGGAAGTTGCCATCAGCATTCAGGACCGCGGAATCGGAATCCACAGTTCGGAGTTGAAGCAAATTTTTGAGCCGTTTTACCGCAGTCCAGAGGCTACGCTTGCCCAGATTCCTGGAACAGGTTTGGGGCTTTCTGTTTGCAAGCACCTGGCAGAGGCCATGGGTGGAAGGCTTTCCGTGAAGAGCGAAGTTGGAGTGGGGAGTATCTTTACTTTGCATTTGCAGACTGCCGATTCACAGCCAGGTGAGCTCGCAGCCAGCAGTGCGAGAAAGGGAGAAGGGTACGGGGAATGAACGAAAGCATTTTGTTGGTCGAAGATGAAAAAGCGTTGCGCACTACCCTGAGCGATCGTCTGCGGAGCGAAGGTTATGTGGTGGAAACCGCGTCAGATGGGCGAGAAGGCTTCGACAAGGCGTCCAGCCATCCGTTTGATCTCATCATCATGGATATCATGCTCCCCCGCCGCAACGGCCTTGATGTTTGCCGCGATATTCGCGCAGCCGGAATGGCCACTCCGATTCTGATCCTCACGGTAAGGAATGAAACTGTCGATAAGGTGGTAGGCCTCAAACTTGGCGCCGATGACTACGTGACCAAACCATTCGAGGCATCAGAACTCCTGGCACGAGTCGAGGTTTTATTGCGAAGGGTTCCCATCCATAGCGGTCAAGGCATCTATCAGTTTGGCGCAATCCGCGTGGATGTGCGGGAGGGACAGGTGTCACGAGACGGAAAGCCTGTCTATCTCACGGCGCGCGAATTCCAGCTCCTTCGCTACTTGATGGAGCGGGCGGGCACCACAGTGGGACGAGACGAACTACTCCGGGCAGTATGGGGCTATGACGCAGATACTTTTACCCGAACGGTCGACACTCACGTTGCCAGTTTGAGGCAAAAGCTGGAACAAAATCCCAAGAAACCTGAGCTAATTCTCTCGGTCTCCGGAGTTGGTTACCGATTCATGGGTCGAGACAGTAAGTAGTACAAGCGAAGGTGCTGCCACAAACAATTCTTTCCGCTGTCGGGATCCAATCGCGCAGTGCTTCCACCGCGACCTCTAGCCCAATCTTGCTGAGGAATTCCGTCGAATAGGCCAAAGGTCGCATTTGCCTTTTTTTTCGAGTGCAATGCCAAATAGAAATATTGCGGCCTTACTGCACCACGACTTTCCCGGTCATCTTTGGGTGGACCGAGCAAAAGTAGGGATACGTTCCCGGCTTGGCAAATGTGTAGGAAAACTTTTCGTCCGTATCCCGCACCATGGACTTGAACACCCCGTCTGTGCTCACGACTGTGTGGGGAATATCGTCGCGGTTGATCCAGGTAACTGTAGTTCCGACCGAAACCTTGAGCGTCTCCGGCCCGAAACTGAAATTGTCGATTTTGACCTCCGCGTTTGCTGCTGAGCGCTGGTCATTCGCCGAGACGGTTGGCAACCCCGCTAACAGCAGCACAATCGCTACTGGCGTCATCACACTTGCAACCCACTGTTCTTCTTTGTCATTGTCTTTCTCCTTTGTGGCTCTTTCCCTTTGCTAATTCTTCGTGATGGAGCAAACTTCGTCGGTTTACCCAACCGTTGAGTCATACGGCGCGCTCTCACTTCGTGAATCCATAAAGCCCGAGTAGTCTGCGAGTGGCGAATCGACGACTGCGAGGCTGCGACTGCTGACTAGATAGTTCACATCGGTGATCCCCAACACGCGTTGCAACTGCTCGGCGGACACTTTCATGGGGCCGGCTGAGGGCGCTGTTCCGGGCGCTGGTTGGGGGAAGGCAGTTGACATCGCAGTGTGGAACGAGACTCTACCCTCGACCTTCTGCATGATCTGGTGAATGTGGCCATTCAACACCGTCACCGAACCAAAACGCTTGACGTAAGACAAGGCTTGCTCGCTGTCGTCAGTTCCCCAACCCCAATCCGGATAAATGGCCCACAGTGGAATGTGCGCAAAGAGCACAATTGGGGTGCTGGCGGAGCGACCCTTGAGATCATCCTCCAGCCACTCCAACTGTTCGTGACCGAGCGACCCCATGCCGCCGGCTTTCAAGTTGGCCACATTCACAAGACCGACGAAATGCACGCCTTTGTGGTCGAAGCTATACCATCCAGTCCCCTTCGTGCCCTTTCCGTAGCGTTGAAGGTATTGCTCGCCGTTGTCGGTCAGCATGTCATGCTCACCCGGCACAAAGTAGATCTGTTTCGCCGACGCTTGTTTTAGAACTTGGTCCAGCGTGTCGAATTCACTCGGCTTCGACAGTTGACTCAGATCGCCGGTGTGAATGATGAAATCCGGTTTGTGCGGCATGGTATTGATTTTGTCAATTGCTTTTTGCAAGGTGGCGGTAACGTCCTGATTGGCTGGCTTATTAAAACCGATGTGGCTATCACTGATCTGCACAAAACTGAAGTCCCCACTCTTGTCAGCATTCTTGCTATGGCCCTTGCCGAATGCCCGAGACATAGGGACGCCACCGCTTAGAGTCCAGACCAAGCCCGTGCCCGCCCATGCCATGCACTTCAGGAATCCACGACGGTCGACACCGTCATTGTTAAGGTCTTGTAAATTCTGATTGATAAGATCTTGTTTTTTGTCTGTCATGTGCGCTCCGTGACTTCTAACGTTCTGATCTGATAACTGGCGCAAGCCATTTTTATTCCCAACAACTTCAAATCGGATCAGAATTTTTCTGTGGAGTTCTGAACAATAGGGTCCCAGTGTCCTTTCGGTGACCGTGCATGCTCCTGCCGAAAGCGCGCGAGTGATGGAATCAGTAGTGGGTACCCGATTTCTAAGGCTCAGAGAGAAGAGATCGAGTGAACGACTTCATTTGTGGTCGCAATGGCGCTGCCGTATTCTTGGAATATTCCGTCCAGAGCGGCATGCATTTCCTGATCCGCCGAAAGCGCTGCTTCCGACGTCGGTGTAATCACGGGAGGTGGTTCATATGACATGGGCCTGACATAACAACCTCAGCCACCAGTAACGAGGCTGCAGGTATAGAAGACGTATTTGCTCGGCAAAGGCTCAGGGGCAACACGAGATAAGCAATAGCGATATGGCACGGCCAAGATGTTTATGGTCCGGTCTCCGCCGGCACACATATGACGTAAGACTGCAGTCCACGATACGTGGTTGTTATGGGGTGCAACCCATCTCTGGGGAACGGATGGCTAATGTATTGAAACTTTGGTGCCAGGGACGGAGTTGGGGCGCCGCGCTATCACTTCGCCCATGCGAGACCATCCGCCCCGCGTCCGGCTTCGATCAGCTTCACGCTCCAATCGTCGATTTGGATCGTGGCAATCTGATGGCTAGAGGAGCACGAAACGTAAGCGGCCCTGCCATCCGGTCGTACCAGCACCTCTTGTGGAGAAGGCGGCACCTTAATCGTCCTCACCACCCGCATTGTAGGGATATCGACCACAGCAACTTCATTGGTGCTCGGGATCGCGACCAGCAGCCATTTCCCGTCCGCCGTGGGGGCGGTGCCGTATCCCGTGCCGGGCAGCGTGACCCAACGGTCAACCTTATTCGTTGCGGTATCGATCACCGCCAGCCGAGGCTTTTCTGTGTCCGAGGTAAATGCCCAGTGCCCGTCAGCAGAAAGCGAAATACGCTGAACGTGTCCGGCGACCGGAATCACCGTGAGGGTTTTTCGTCCCGCGAGGTCGAGCACGGATACTGTCCCAGGACCCACATTCGCAGTGTAGCCCTTGCTCCCATCCGGGCTGATCGCCAGCATGTGGGATTCTGCTTGCCCGGTCGGAACGCTCCCTACGATTTTTAGGGAGTGGGGATCGATGATCGTTACGGATTTATCTAGCTCGGTGGTGACATACAGCAGACCGTCTTTGGGATCGAACACGGCGCAATGGGGCCTGACACCATGCCCAAAGTCGATAGTCTGGATTACTTTGCGCCCACTGAGGTCGATCACATCCATCGTGCTTCCGTCCGTGCCCGGCAATCCAACTCCTGAGTCTCCATAAATTGGCACGAACGACCGCTTGCCATCGGGAGACGCGACAACTTCATGTCCAGTAACACCTCCCTCCATGATGGTCTCTACTTGCCGCCCGCTAGCCGGGTCAATTAGCCCAAGAGTCCGGTCGCCTTTGTTGGCGACGAGCAGCAAACCAGACGATGACGATGAAGGAGTGGCGGAAAGCGGCGTTAAGAATCCTGCAAAGATAAGTGTCATAGCAAGACACCAAGTCATAGTGATTCCCCTCGGACTTCTCGCGCGATACTATCGCATTTTGGGTTGGCACAATTCCAGCCAAACGGTCTAGCCACGGGCTTCTCAGTTCGGCGGGTGACAACCGTTTACGATACCACTCTTCATCGGCTTTGGGGTGTTCGGTTCCTTCTTAAGCGATATCCGCCTGCCTCTTCTCAAGCTGGCGAAGCAGAGCGGAGGGAATTGATAATGTACCCGTAGTGAATCCCCCTACGATCACAACTACTTTCACGATCACCAGCGGCGCAGGGCTGACCGGCCGGAATCTCACGGTCACAACGCCAGGCGGGACCACGGGTGGCGCGACATTTACGGTGACGAATTAACGAGCCGACTGCGAGGACCGGACAGATAGCAGACCTGCTGGATGTCAGGTCCTTCCTAACTCAAGCTCCATAGTGTGCATAGAACACCAAGACTTTGATTGGGCGTCCGCTCCTCGATAAGGAGGAGTTCGAAGTAATAATCATGGTCGCAGTTGCAAAGGTCTGGATCGCACTCCCTATTGCGCGACTCGATCGGAAGCATTACGTTAATCGGGTGATTTTCCCCCGACGCAGTGGAATCCTTCTCCATGTCACGTCTTTGCCCGGCGGCCACGGCATAGGCGATCTAGGAGAATCCGCTTATCAGTTCATCGAATTTCTGGCCGGGTCAGGTCAGAAAATCTGGCAGGTCTTGCCGCTGAACCCGACCGGATACGGCGATTCTCCTTATCAATGTTTTTCGGCATTTGCCGGAAATCCTCTGTTCATAGATCTGGCAGCTCTTCGTGAGGAAGGACTTCTGTCGGCGCAAGACTTGGCCAATGCGCCTAATTTTCCGCACGAATTTGTAGCCTACGATCAAGTAATCACGTTCAAACAGAAGCTCCTTCACAAAGCTGCTCGTGCTTTCTTTGCAGACAGAACCGAGGCCGACCGTTGTGGCTTCGATTCGTTTTGCCAGGGGCGCAAGGAATGGCTGGAGGAATATGCGCTTTTCATGGCGTGCAAGAAAGTCTACAAAGACACGGCCTGGATCCATTGGGACCCGCGAATACGTCACCGGGATCCCGACGCTGTGAAGGAATGGCAGAACGAATTGTCGTCCGAATTGGAGTTTCACAGGTTTGCGCAGTTCGAATTCTTCCGGCAGTGGGAAAAGGTAAGAAATCTCTGCAGTCGTCACGGCATCAGCATCATGGGCGATATCCCGATCTATGCCGCTCACGATAGCGCGGATGTATGGGCTCATCCGGAGTTGTTTCGCCTGGATGAGCAAGGGCGGCCCACTGCCGTTGCTGGCGTTCCACCTGACTATTTCAGCGCCACGGGCCAGCTTTGGGGCAACCCACTTTATCGGTGGGATATTTCTGCGTCTTCCGGTCACCGTTGGTGGATTGATCGGTGCCGCGCATGCCTTGGGATGTTCGATCTTGTGAGACTGGATCACTTTCGCGGTTTCGAAGCATACTGGGAGGTTCCAGGTACCGCTTCAACGGCCGCCGAAGGAAAGTGGGTGGAAGGGCCAGGTGCAGAGTTCTTCCGCGTTTTGCAAGCTGAATTGAAAGAACTGCCATTTGTTGCCGAGAATCTCGGTGTGATCACTCCGGGTGTGGAGGCGCTTCGCAATGCTTTTGGGTTTCCAGGAATGAGCCTTCTGCAGTTTGCTTTCGGAAAGGATCCGCAAGGTCCCAGCTTCCGTCCGCACAACTATTCTCGCGAACTGGTTGCGTATACGGGCGGACACGACAACGACACCACCCTGGGTTGGTGGACAAGTTCAGGCGTGGGCGAAAGCACTCGGACGGAAGAGGACATTCGCGAGGAACACGAATTCACCCGTAAATATCTCGGATTTCAAAATGAGGAGGTGAATTGGGTACTCATTCGTGCCGTTCTGGCCTCTGTCGCAAACACTGCCATCGTTCCCTTGCAGGATGTATTAGGTCTGGGCAGCGAAGCTCGCATGAACTTGCCTGGCACTGTGAGCGGAAACTGGAAGTGGCGCTACAAGGCGAATAGTCTGACGAAGGAAATTCGTGAAAAGTTATTAGATCTAACACTTCTGTACGACCGTTGAAGTCTACGGAGTCTGGCCTTCATGCGAGTGCCGTGGGATAATTGGCGCCATGCATGCCGAGGCGGTCCGAGACGATGCGATTCCGTCCAAGCAAGGACTCTGCAGCGATGAAAGTCATCCCGTAAAATGCTCGGAATGCAATGTCAGCTACGTCTTGTACTACGACAACGAAGCAGAACTCGCACTCACCTTCTGCGGCATACTGGCGGAAGAAATTATCACCGCGCGCCATCCGGACCATGCTGATAATGTCGTGCTTGATTTGACCGCTCTGAATCCGTCGCGACGACGAACACACAAGTGGTATGGTTCACCCGAATGTCTCTATCTGATCTATTGAAGAAGAAGCCTGACCTCCGCTAGGAATGTTGGCCATTTGACAGCAGAAGGTCGGACCTATAAAGGCGAAAGTTCGTCTTCGTCTCGGTCCTTCCTGGTACGAACAAATTTCTCTTCCAGGAAACGGCGTGCCAGATCCCTGCCGCCCATGCCAAATGCGATGGCCAAACCAAGCATCAGGGCTCCGAAAGCAATTCCGAAGGCAACCAGCATAGTCTGTTCCGCCAAACCGAGTGCTTCAAAGACGATCGACAATACGAAAACCATAATCATGCTGCGGACAGCGAGGCTCAGGAGGCGTGGGGAAGGAATATTTGCATTCACCGCCGCCAGCAGAGCTGCGCGAGCGGAAAAACCGGCCGCAAGCATACCAAAGAACAAGATCAACAACGCCATGAACAGGCGCGGAAGAAACAGGAAAAATCTCGCGATTTGCTCCTGCAGGCCCAGGATTCCCAGGACGTTCACCCCCAGCAGGATGAAGCCTAGCCAGGTGAGCCAGAACACGAACCGGCTCAATACTTCTGTGGCCGAGGGGAGCGCGGCCTTGGTAAGCAGTTGAGAAGCGCCTGCATTCTCTGACAGACGGTCGAACTTGATGAGCCGGAGAATGCTGCGCAAAGTTACTTTGACCACGTACGCGATCAGCCACCCAACGAATGCGAGGATCAGCATTACGATGAGACGAGGAAGGAAGTGGGCGAATCCTCTGGCGAGGTCATGCACGGCCTGAGTCAGTTCGCTGATGATCATTTCCCGCATAGTAGCCTCACTCTTTCGATTTCCAGATCTCCAGCAGATATGGTTTCAATCGCTCGAACTCAAGGCATAAGCCTTCGATATTTGTCTCGACGTCACTCGCGGATCCGTTGCGGTTCTCGACGACGAACGTGAACACTCTTCCCGCGGAAAAGCGGCGCCAGTGCCTGAATAATGTGATCTCGATTGATCACAGATTTCTGATAAGCGGCGGCAAACTCATATACGGTCCTGACCCACAATTCCGCAGAGTAATGAAATTCCTGTTCGCGCAAGCCGGCGATCCGCTTCAGTTCCGCCAGAGTCGAGGGAGAAAGAATCGTCTGAAAGACGGATTCCAATTCCGATACTCCGTTAACGAACATCTCCCGAGGCGTTTCCGATTTACCCGCAAGGGATCCAGGACTAGCTCCGGGTTGGTTCCGATTGTGGGCACCTCCTGAGAACCGGACACCGTGCTCCACAGGTTGAAGTCCGACTCTAAAGCGGAGAACAGCACACCAACGGAATTCCGCAAAGCGGGAACCAAATCAGCGGCGCGCCGTTCGACGGGATCCTTCTTTCCGAGAAAGGACTGGCAGATACGGAATCCGCCTGTGACGGCCAGCCAGGGTCAAGCGGAGTTCTGTCCCGTCTTCGGCCGATTCCATCGTTCCAACGATTCTGGCCAAGGAATTGGCTTCCGAGACGACCGGAAAATCCAAACTCAGGCATGTAGGCTTCGCGGATCCTTACGCCATAGAGTGCGCGAACCATCGGGTACAGCAGGTTCGTCATCAATAGCCCATCAAACTTGTGCCTGCGGATATGTGGGGGAGACGAGGTCAAAGCCGTCGTAATATACGGGGCGAACAAGATTTGAGATCCATTCAGGAGTGATACTTTCGGATTCAGCAGATATCACGATACAAGCCTTGGCTCGGAGCAGTTCGGCCGCCGCCAGAATCGTCCGCAATGCAACTCCGCTATTCGGGCTGCTGGCATATTTTGTGCTTATCGCATGCAGGGTACGGAGCGCGTACACACTGGAGGCTGGGCGCACATCATCGATAGAAACGCCGGTGATCAGTTCGGGAGTGCCGTCGCGTGATCCTCCGTCGGCATTGATGATGACCACCCGCTCACGGGGAAAACTGCGGAGAATGCCATCTCGAATCGTGTGGACGATTGAACCCACAGTCTGTGGCGTTGTTATGAGTGGGCAGGCCGACAAGGATATCCACCTCGCCAACGTTGATCAGCTGGCGCAGAAAATCATCCGAAGAAAATTCCCGTCTTCCACTTTCAGAATTCCGTGTGAGTCTTGCTGAATCTCCAGCATTCGACATGCTGTTTCATCGTTCGCGTTTGCCTACACCCGTCGCAGCCGGAACCAGTAAGACTGGTAAGGCCCCAGCGTCAGCAGATAAGGCAATTCGCCGACGCGGGGAAAAAGATTATTGCCGAACATCTCGATCAGGACATTTCCCTTGTAACGCCGCAAATCCAGTTCGACAGCTTGCGCAGCACTCGAAAGATTGTTGACGATCAGGACGGTCTCATTGCCGAGTCGCCGCAAATAAGCCAGTATTCTATGATTTGCCGGATAAAGAAATTCAATCGATCCCCTGCCGAACACTGCGCTTGATTTCCGGACTGCGATGATGCGCCGCATCCAATGAAAGAGAGAATGTTCGCTCTCTCTTTGAGCTGCGACATTTACGGCGGGATACCCATATACCGGATCATGAATGAGAGGAGCATACAGCTTTTCGGGTTCCGCGGCCGAAAAACCACCGTTCCATCCTCCAGTCCATTGCATGGGAGTCCGAACTCCGTTGCGATCGCCCAGGCTAATGTTGTCGCCCATTCCGATTTCATCTCCGTAATAGATGATGGGAGTGCCTGGCAGAGACATCAACATCCCGTTCATCAATTCGATCCGCCTGCGGTCATTATTCAATAAGGGAGCGAGCCTCCTACGAATTCCCAGGTTCAGCCGCATCGTTTTGTCCTGGGCGTAGGTGTCGTACATGTAGTCGCGTTCAATGTCGGTGACCATTTCCAGGGTTAATTCGTCATGGTTACGCAGAAAGAGTGACCACTGGCAGGACGGTGGGATCTCCGGAGTTTGCTGCAGGATCTCCGTGATGGGCTTGCGGTCTTCGAGCTTAAGCCCCATGAACATGCGGGGCATCAGCGGAAAATGAAACGCCATGTGAAATTCGTCGGAGTCCCCGAAATATGGACGCAGGTCCGCCGGCCACTGGTTGGCTTCCGCTAGAAGCATTCTTCCCGGGAAGTGCTCATCCAGTTTTCGCCGAATTTCTTTGATGATCGCGTGGGTCTCCAGCAAGTTCTCACAATTTGTGCCCTCCCGTTCGACCAGATACGGCACCGCGTCAAGCCGGAAGCCATCCACGCCAATTTCCAGCCAGAACTTCATCACCATCCACATCTGCTCCCGCACAGCAGGATTGTCATAGTTGAGATCCGGCTGGTGACTGAAAAAGCGATGCCAATAAAAGGATTTCGAAGTTGGATCCCAAGCCCAGTTGGACTTCTCAGTGTCGAGAAAGATGATTCGGGTGTCCTTGTACCTGGTGTCAGTGTCGCTCCATACATACCAGTCGCGGCGGGGATTATCCTGCGAACTTCGTGCTTCCTGAAACCAGGGATGTTGATCAGAAGTGTGATTCAGCACCATTTCGATGATGACGCGGATACCGCGCTGATGAGCGGAGTCGAGAACTTTGCGGAAATCCTCCAGTGTCCCGTAGCTGGCATGGACCGAGTCGTAATCCGCGATGTCGTAGCCATCATCGCGGAGGGGCGAAGGAAAAAAGGGCATGAGCCAGATCGCGTTGATGCCTAGTTCCTGGAGATAATCGAGCTTCTTTTCAAGCCCGAGGAAATCACCAAACCCATCACCGTTGCTGTCCTGGAATGTGCGGACATGGACTTGATAAATGATCGCATCCTTGTACCAAAGCGCATCTTTATTTGAGTTCAACCGCTCTCTCCTGAGGACACTCCGTAATTGTGGTAAAACAACCCAAAAGGCAGTTTAAATGAAGTGAGGTGTTCAGCTCTGTTATGGAGTTCCAAGGGGAGTCGCGGGTCTATGAAGGATTAATGCTAACCCAATGACATCTTGGGCAAGCGATCCACGTGAGCCCTTAAAACTGTCGGCAGCCGCACGACGGAAGATTGCCGCTGCGCAGAGGGCGCGATGGGCGAAGGGGAAGGCGGGGAAGAAATCGGCTTAAACATTTTGGGTATGGATGGACGCGATCCTCGCACGGCTCACTGGTCCCAAGAAACAAAGGTCGCATTCTGAAGTGCTTATCTTTCGCATGTCCAGCGCATGTCCAGCGCTTTGTAAAGCGCTCAAGCGGCCGCACGGCACAAAAGATTTCGAGCCTTCTGAATCAGTACAGATACGTTTTCAGATTTTGAAACCACTTCTGCAATGCCAATCAATTGGGCCTGATGTGTCGCAAGTCTGTCACCAAATGCGCTGTACATGATTAGCGGGACTGTGGGCATCAACCGTCGCAGGACCCGCGCCGCATCAAAGCCGTTCATCACTGGCATAGAAAAATCCAGCACGATTATGTCGGGATGCAACTGCCGAGCCTTCTCAATTGCTTCTTTTCCATTTTCGGCTATTCCGCATATTTCAAAGTCGGCCTCTCGTTGGAATAGTTCGCAAAGGGCCTCACAGATAAAAGCGTTATCATCCACGATCAGTACCGATTTTATGATACGGCTCATAAAAACCCACTGAATTTGACGAGGGGCTCTCCGAATTCAGTGTTTTGATGCTGTCGAGGATGATACAGGTTTGCTCCACATTTGAGAGCGGCCTAGTATGCAGCCAAGCTATTGAGTGATGCACGAGGCATCCCACCAGCAATATCAGGAGCGATGGTCAATTCAAGCACGCTGACATCTGATAGCCGTACGATGTACTTCCAGTGACTATTACTAATTCTTTACCGGATCGCCAATCTGCGGTGTGGCATCAGCGGTGCCGCATTCTTCGAATCTCACGTTCACTGCTTACTCCAGTGTTCGGGGATGATGCACACCACTGCTTCATCGTCGATTTCTCTCGCTGAGCTTTTCAACGAGTGACGCAACTGGACGAAATCTCAGCGTTGAATCAAATCCTGAGGGCCACAAACGCTCCTACGCTCTTAGTGCTCAGAAAACCTGTGACCTTCCTGAGTCTCTATGTCGTCTCAGAAGGCCAACGGAACGTCTGCATCTCGCGAGTTTCTTGAGCGCCCCTCCAGCATTAACTTTTTCCGGCATATCATTGTTTACCAATGTGGTTAATAGGTTAGAGCGCAAAATTGATGAAAGGCTGCGCACTTCAACGAGTCGCATAGGAGCAAATCAATGGCATTCAATGAGATGAAGCCTGCTTGGCGTTCCTAACCGAGTGATTCGTCGATGTTGGCGAACGCAGAATCTTCTTGAAACGCATCTTTCTGTCTTCCCCCTAACCCTGTGTCACTGCTTGACGCGCCTCAATAGACGAGCTTTAGCGAGAACTGAACTTGCCGCGAAGTTCCCGCGGTCTTGCTGATCATGCCAAACCCTGTACCCGCGATGGTGTTCGCGGGTAGCCCCATGTTGACGATATTGAACAGGTTAAATAACTCTGCGCGGAATTGCAGGTCCGCTCGCTCCAACCCGCTTTCCCGGTGGCCAATCGGAGTTGTTTTGATGAGCGCAAAATCGAAATCGTAATAAGCTGGGCCGCGAAATGTATTACGGCCGAGTATTCCAAAGCGCCCGGAGTTTGGTCCGGTTCCACCTGCGATCCCGATGGGTTTGGCAAAGAAGCTTTCATTGTTCGGTCCCCGCCCAAAATAGTCGTCGCGCGGTCGCGTGGAACTGCCGGCGCTTGATAGGTCCGGAGTGCCAATCTGGTCCGGCCGGTCCGCGCCAATCGTTCCCGCACCCGTTTGCTGGACTCCCGAATAAACCGTAAACGGCGAACCACTAGTGATTGTCGAGATGCTCAGCAACTCCCAGCCCTTCGTCAACAGCTTGGTTCGATCCGACTGAAGCCCCAAATGCTCGAAATGCAAGCCTTGGGCTGCGCTCAACGTGAAGGCGTGCGTTACGTCAAAGCTTGACGGCCCTCTTTCCGCTTGTGTATCGAACGGGTCCTGCGGACTAAACAGCGTCACAGCGCCGGTGGACCCTGTTCCTCCCAGAATGCCGCTGACATCATCCAGAGATTTACCCCAGGTATACCCTGCCTGCAATGACGGGCCGCCGTGTCCGACATTTCCCGACAAGGAGGTCTGCAAGGCGTTGTACGTCGAGTGCGACGTCCCTGTCAGCACAGACTCGAATCCGAACCCCCCCGTCGCGGCTCCGCTACCGTCGAAGTTTGTAAACCGCGCAAATTCCGAGTTCGCTCCGGGATACGCGTTTGGATAGGACATTCTGGGAAGTCGGAACGCCGATGTTCCCACATACGCGACATCGGCCGTGAGGCCGCCGAAAGCCCGTTCCAGCCCCAGCGTCCAAGTTTGCAGGTAGCCATTGCCGAAGCGCCGGTCGATCCCGGCCAGACTCAGTAGCGAGAGCTGATGACTTGGCCCTAGCGCCGCCAAATCCTGCTGGTATCGATTTACGTCCATCACCGTGTTCGCCGGGACTTTTTTCGGATCGCCGCTGGCCAACACGTTCACGCCAGCGGTGTTATAGACGGGCGGCAATTCGTTCGGTGTAATTTGGAATCCGTAGGCAATCTCTCCGTTTGGCGCTGCATTGACGCGCGGATAAACAACGTAGGGCGTTGACCCTGTCAGAAGATTGTCCTGCCAGATATTGGGCGGAATCACCGTGATCGCCCCGCCCATGTGCACATGCACCGCGTGGGGCGCATTCCAGTCCACTTGCACACGCGGCCCCCAGCCGTTCCAATCGGTCTGATAAGTGGGCTGTGGATTGATCAAGTACTCCTGCCCAACGCCCGCTGGTGGGAACGAATTCAGAAAGCTCGACGTTCGGTGCGCCCGCTCCGAAATCGGCGTGTAGAGCTCATATCGCAGCCCATATTCGAGCGTCCATTCCCGATTGATTTTCCACCTGTCCTCGATGTAGGCGTTCACATCATTCCGGTTGATGGCCGCCGGCCCAATGTGCGCGCCATCCGATGCGTAGGGCGGCGCCACTGCGACCGTATATGCGTACGGATACCCTAGCAACAGACTGCTCAAGGTGTCCGGCAAAGCCTGGCCCGGCTGAACGTCGTGTTGACCACTCGCGGAAGGAATGAACACGGGCGAATAGACTGTTCCACCGCCAAAATCGTATTCCCCGTTCGGGCTGATGCCAAAGTATGTCGTGTCCCGGTTAAGGCGTGCTTCCGCACCCCACTTCACCGCGTGCCGCGGGCTCGTCCAGGCAAAATTCAGCTGTCCCTGGAACAAATTCCCGAACGCTGACATCACCGAGCCCGCCGCGCTGTTGTACGCCTCATACAGACCATCGTTGAACTTGAGGGCCGGATCGGTGTGGTTCGGGGTCACAAACGAAGGCGTCGTCCGCGTAAAACTCAACGATGTCGACCAGAGAAAGCGCGGTGACGCGGTGCGCGTGTAAGTGATGACCCCGTTCCGCTGCCGGTCCACGTACTGCACGCCAAAGCTCGGATCGAGCAGCGTTTGATCCGGATTTGTTGTCGGTCCCGTCAGATTGTCGTAATTGAATCGACCAAACAATTGTCCTTTTGCGCCAACTTTCTGATCGATGCGGATCGAAAACTGATCCGTGTCCGTGTTCACGTTTGAAGGCGCAGCATAGGTTCGCGCACCATAGGCGCCGGTTGGGTTGTTGGGGAGTGGATAACGGGCCAGCACCGCAGCAATTGCCGGATTCACCGGTACGTGTAGCGTGTCCGTGCTGCCGTCCGGGTACTTCACGATGTCCTGACCCGCTCGCTCGGCTGCGGTTGGTACAGCCAGCACCTGGGTCGTTCCCAGCACCTGCCTGAATCCCTGATATTGCACAAAATAGAACGTGCGGTCTCGGCCGTCATACAGATGCGGCAACACGACGGGCCCACCATTCGTAAATCCGAACTCATTTCTACGGAATGGAGGAATTCTGCCCGGCTCCGCAATCGATGGGTGATCGAAATAATTCCGCGCATCGAGGGCGGAGTTCCTTAAGAACTCGAAGAATGATCCGTGAAAACCGTTTTTCCCGGACCGTGTCATGATATTGGTAAAGCCAGCTGCGCCGCGCCCGATGTCTGCTGGCATCCAACCTGAGCTTGATTGCAACTCCTGAATCGCATCTACGTTGAAATTCGTGAACGTGCTCCCACCCATCTCCGGATCGCTCACATCCGCACCGTCCATCGCGAACACGGCCTCAACGCCGCGCTGTCCGTTGATGGCGAACTGCTGGGTGAAATTCGTCTGCCCGTTCACGTCGGTCATCGTGCCCGCTGCTAACAACAACAGCGTGCTGAAGTCGCGTCCATTCAACGGCAACTCATTTACCTTTTGGCTGGAGAGTTTCTCCCCGCTTGTTCCGCTGGCTGCGTTCGAAGTTGTGCTCGGGTTCCCATTCGAGACTCCCGCAGAAGTTTGCGGATTGGCTGCAATCGACAGCACGTTTTGATCGGATACCGTCAGCACAACTGCTATGCCGGTAATATCCACTCCAGTTGACGCTGTCGGACCTCGCCCGGGCAGTTGCACGCTCACGCGATTTGGTCCGGGTCGAATGTCCGCAATCGCGAACCTTCCGTCGGTTCCTGTAACTGCGGTTAGATTCTTTTTGCCGCTGGGTGTGAATACCGTTACCTTCGCTCCGGCGACAGGTTCACCGGCAGCCGTGCGTACGACACCGGTCCACGCTGGCGCTGACGGGGAACTCTGTTGTGCTTCAAGCGAGGCCGCGACCATCAGTCCCAGCAGCAAACACCTCTCTACCAGTCGGAAGGCCTTATGAACGGTTCGAATTATTGCGTGTTCCTTTGCGTAGCGGAATTCATACATGAAAAATTTCCTCGAGTGAAGACGGAATGCAATCGAGGGCATGACGCCTTTGATCGCGCAGCATAGATCCTTGTCCCGGTCCGTCATATGTCGACACGGCGTACGTATAGAAGTGTCGAACCGCTTCGGTTTACGTACTTGTGACTTCTATGCCTTGGGAGCGGTAGGGATTTAGGACATCTTCGTCTGATGCATCGGTGATCAAACGTGTCAGTCGGGAAGCAGGACCGACCAGGTAAGGCAGAGATGTCCCCATTTTCCCAAGTGAAATCAGGCCAACCACTACCGTTGAAGCCCCTATCATCGCTTGCTTCACGTACGCTTCTTCTCGGTCGCCGACGGTTATTCCGACCTTCGGGTGCAAACTGCACATTCCGAGAAAACATAGATCAGCGCGAATGGATTCGACTTGACGAATGGCCTCGATGCCTGTCGTGACCCGCGCCTCTTTAAGAAAATTTCCTCCGAGCATCAGCACGCTCAACTTCGGATGATCCGCCAACGCCAGCGCAAGCGGTGGGCTGTTGGTAACAATCGTCGCCGAACGCTCTCTTGAAAGGTAGGAAGCAATTCTTAGATTAGTGGTACCTCCATCAATCAGCACCACCTGACCGTTGCGGATCATGTCAGCCGCCGCTCGAGCAATTCCGATCTTGCTCTCCATGTCGATTTGTTGGCGAGACACGAAAGGAACGGCCTCGGCACGGCGAGGCAGGGCCCCGCCGTGTACCCGCTGGATCTTTCCCGAACTCGCCAATTCGCGCAGATCTCGACGAATCGTGTCTTCAGAGACTCGGTATCGACTGCTAAGGTCCGCGGCGAGGACTCGGCCTTCACTGCCAAGCAGCTCCAGGATGTACTGGTGGCGCTCTTCCTTTAAGGCGATTTGGCCTGCTTCCGCTTCTGATTTCATTCTGGCCATTTTGCACGACTACACTTGGTTATGCACGTATATACGTGTATTATCCGATTTATGCATGATACTGCCAAACGTAGCGCCATACAAGGTCTTTCGCAAAAGCGTTCGGTTCGGGCAGTCGTCTTCGATTACGGAAACGTTCTTTGCCTCGAGCAAACGCTCGAGGACATGAGAGGTATGGCGATCGTGTGCGGCATTCCCCAGGAGCGATTCTCGGAACTTTACTGGAAGCTACGGCCACCCTACGACCGGGGTGATATCGATGGACCTGCCTACTGGACAGCGGTTGTTGGCGAGCAAGAACTGAGTTTGCGCAGAGATCAGATAGCAACGCTAATCAAGCTCGATAGCGAAAGTATCACTCGACCAAATCAAGGCGCTGTGCAATGGGCAAAGCTGCTGCACCATGAAGGCTTCCCTTTAACCCTTCTCTCAAACATGCCGCTCGAACTCAGTCGCCACGTGACCAAGTCCTTTCCGAGCCTCTCTACATTTGAATACCTGATTTATTCCTGCGACTACGGGTCCATAAAGCCGGAACTGGCGATCTATCGAAATTGTCTTGAACTACTCAAGGCGGTCCCCGAAGACATCTTGTACCTGGATGATCGGGCCGAAAACGTCGAGGCGGCAGCTCGCTTAGGAATTAACTCTGTACTGTTTGACACGGTCGAAAAGACTGCATCAAGAGTCGAAAGCCGATTCGACATTCCTATCCCGAGTTATGGCCGCTGTCGCCAATCAAGTTCACAGTACAGCTCAACAAATCGGCGCTCGGATCGAATGGAATCCGAGTGATGAAGCAACGCAGCCTCCAACAGGTACGCGTGAGCGTGTCCTTGATCTTTCTGATCCACGGACTGATCATCGCAACCTGGGCTTCGAGGATTCCTGCCTTTCAGGCGCACCTCCATCTTTCTCCCGCCGTTTTGGGCAGGTCGTTGATGATGGCGGCAATCGGTTCCGTTCTCGCCATGCCTGCCGCTGGATGGCTCATTAACAAGTTCGGCAGTCTGAGCATCGTGATTGGGTCGACATTGGGGTTTGGCCTCGCACTGCCCTTGATTGCCGAATCCAATACGGTCCTAACACTGTCGGCCGCTCTTCTTTTCTATGGGGCGATGGCTGGTTCGATGGATGTAGCGATGAATACTCACGCCGTGATGCTCGAGAAGCGATACCAGCGTCACATCATGTCGTCATTCCACGCCCTCTTCAGCTTGGGTGGAATGGCCGGATCTGCATTAGGGGGATTGGTTGCTTCACGGCGGTTCCGGCCGGGATTCACTTTTGGGTCAGCGGTATAGCCCTTGCCGCAATGTCCATGCTCGCATTCAGGTGGCTTCCGCTTCCCTCAGCACCTGAGGGCGCCGAGAAGGTGGCATCCGGAGGCACGATTACGTGGTCTGTACCATTAGGCGCGCTCGCTCTTCTTGCATTTTCGATTATGCTCGTTGAAGGTGCGATCGCCGATTGGAGCGCGATTTATCTTCGTACTTCGGTTCTCACCGGGCCAGGATTGGCCGCTCTTGGATATGCGGTGTTCTCAGGCGCTATGGCTGGAGGTCGCCTGACAGGCGACTATCTCACTGGGAAGCTTGGACGCGGCCACCTCGTATGTTACGGGGCCCTTTTGGCCGCGGCAGGGCTTGTCTTCGTCTTGTTGTTCGGCAATGCCGGCTGGGCGTTGGTGGGATTTACGTGCGCTGGAGCAGGTCTGGCCACGATTATTCCCAATACGTTTGCCGCTGCAGGGAACATTGAAGGCAGTGCACCCGGTCCCAGCCTCGCCGTAGTCACGACGGCTGGCTATGTTGGCTTCCTTGCCGGTCCACCCCTGATCGGGTTTGTCGCGCAGCTTTCGACCATTCGCGCTGCGTTATGGATACTTGTGGTCTTGAGCGGGTTGAGCGCTTTCGCATCAACCTCAATGAAAAGAACGTCGCCTCTCAGAAGAACACCCTGACATCCAGTCTTCCGCAAAGATGCCGAGCCGTTGGCACCTAGGGCAGCGGCAACGATACGCTTGTCAATGTATCCCACGTGCTGCTGCGAAAAGGGCATCGAATCCGGGTGGCACCGGCCGGAGCCGACGCAAGCTTGTTTGAGTTGACGGTATATCGCGCGGGCGTCTTATCTGGATCTGCCCGTGAAGACCCGTGAAGCCCCGGCCATGAGGCACATCTTAGGAGAGTGTCGGAAACAATGAAAGGATCCAGAAACCGAGCTTCGGGGAGATCGGGCGCACTAGGCGTTCGATACTCGCCTCAGACGAAAACGATGTCTGCATCCCATGAAACTTGTCCAAAGCATTCGCGCACCCCTAGCATTAGCTTTTCCCGATACGTCATTATTTACTAAGGTGGTTGGGAGGTTAGAGCGCAAAATCGATGAAAGGCTGCGCTCTTCGACGCGTCGCATAGCAGCAAGTCGGGGACACTCAATGAGATGAAGCTCGGACGTCCTTCGCCGAGTACGTTGTTTCCACCCACGATCGAAGGCTTTTTGGCTGTCGATGGAGGTTTAAGAATTTCCCCCTAACTCATTGAAAAATGGTGGCCAGGGACGGAGTTGAACCGCCGACGCCAGCCTTTTCAGAGCAAGCTTAAATAGAACAATCAACGACTTACAAGTTCACGTGAGACCGCTAAGTGCTTGTAAGGTTGTCCATGACACATCAAATGCGGACTGGGATTGCGGACTGAAAAATTGGTGTCGAGGTTGCTTTAAGATTGGGTGAGAAGCCCTTGCTGATTTTTCTTCACTTTGACTATTTGAATGGCATGGGACTCGCACTCGCGGAATCGAAAGCCACATTTCTTCACAAGAATGTCCCACCCCTCGAATCCGCGGCACCTGCCGTGACAGGGCAACAACGACGTGCAACTTATTGGATTTCAACAATACTGACAGCCCGTTCTTGATCCTCTAAGGAGTTCTTTGACCCCGCTTACTAGACCCAAATCGGACCCAGATTTCAACTCCCACAGTCCCCTCAGTCTTCGAGCGTCGGCAAGGTCTTCAGGACCTCACTCGCCTTGGGGCGACCGAGAACCGGATCGTCCCTGCGAATTTTTCCATCCCGGAAGACCAGCACACGCTTGGCGAATTGCGCGATGTCGTGCTCATGAGTGACCAGCACAATAGTTAGGCCTTTGTCGTTTAGGTTCTGGAATATCTCCATGATCTCGACTGAAGTACGGCTGTCGAGATTGCCAGTAGGCTCGTCTGCCAGCAGGATCGAAGGGCGATTCACCAGCGCTCGTGCTATGGCCACTCGCTGTTGCTGTCCTCCGGACATTTGGGACGGGAAATGCTGTGCCCGTTCCGCAAGACCTACCATCGTCAACGCATCGGCAGCACGTTTTTGGCGCTCTAACTTGTCAATCTTCGCGTACAACGTTGGTAGTTCCGTGTTTTCAAGGGCCGTCGTCCGTGCCAGAAGATTGAAGCCCTGGAAAACAAACCCAATCTTCCCGTTCCGGATGAGTGCCAGGGCCTTCTTGTCGTGTTTGGAGACATCGATCCCTTCGAGCAAGTATCTTCCTAAGCTGAGGCGGTCCAGACAGCCAAGGATGTTCATGAAGGTGGATTTGCCACTGCCGCTCGCCCCCATGATCGCCACGAATTCGCCTCGCTGAATCTCAACACTTACACCGCGAAGCGCATGCACCCGTGTCTCGCCCAGTTCGTAATACTTGTGCGCGTCTTCGACACGAATGACCGCGCTCGCCGCTGAGGCGGTCTGCGTAGCTCCGAGTTGGTTGACTGCGGGTACCGATCTCATGGGGTGATTCCGATTTGCGATTCTCGTCTAGCGGCGTAGGGTACCTGGAGCCTGGGGCTTGGACGTCACGGACCGGATAATCAAGTCGTCGCCTTCCTTCAAGTCGCCTTTAAGAACGGCACTGACTTCCGTGTAAGCATGGTCTGTGATTCCAAGAGAAACCTTCACCGGTTCCATCGATTGATCGGCATGAAGCTTCCAAACCACGGCAGTCTCTGCTTTCGGTGCGCGAGGCAGATTTTGGGCACTCACGCCTGCGGCCTTCTCCTCTGCAGCGGCTTTGGCTGAGCGCTGCTCCTCGGTCCCTTCGATCCCATAGCGCTTATAAAGGTCCAGAACCTCTTCGGTCGTCATCGGGGGCTTGTAGCGCAAGGCGGTATTGGGTAGTTTCATTGCGTTCTGCACCGTAGCTACGGGAATGGTCACGTATGCCGTCATGCCCGGAAACAGCTTTAACTCCGGATTCGCAAACTCGATGATGGTGTCGTAGGTGACCACACTTTGCACCGTGGTCGGGTTCATCCGGACCTGGCTGACCACGCCCTGAAACGTTTGCTTGGGGAGGGCATCCACTTTGAAGGTGACTGCCTTGCCCACCTTAATATTGTCCACGTCCGACTCGTCGGTCTTGGCATACACCCACATCTTCGTGAGATCCTGCGCAATCGTAAAAATGGTGGGCGCCTGCAAGGATGCGGCCACGGTCTGGCCGACGTCCACATTTCGGGCCACCACGGTGCCGTCGATCGGAGAGCGGATTACGGTGTAGTCGAGATTTGTTTGGGCCACTGTGACAGCAGCCTCTTTGAGGCTAATTTGCGCGTCGGCCTGCGTGATGTTGGCCTCCGCGGCATCCGCCGACGCGTTAGCCGCCTCATAGTTCGATTTGGCGAGGTCCAATTGCTGCTGGCTCATGACGCCATCTTTGGTCAACCCGACCGCACGATCGTAATCGGCCGATGTCTGCACCAAAGCGGCCTTCGCTTTTTCCAGGTTGGCGCGGGCAGCCACCAAGTTGGCCTGCGCGTTTTTCAAATCGGCGGTCGCCTGCAGGAGAGCGCCCTTGAACAATGCAGGATCAATGAGGGCGACAACGTCTCCCTTGTGAACTCGGGAATTGAAATCGGCATTGAGTTTCGCGATGCTCCCGGAGACTTGCGATCCCACTTGGACAGTGATCACCGAGTTAATTGTTCCGGTGGCCTCTACAACGTTGTCGATTGCTCCTTGTTCCACTTTCGCAGTAAAGTGCTGCGTTTGCGTACCCCGGTTCAAGCCCAAGACGACGAGCAGTCCAGCGACGATCACAACACCCGCTACAATGAGCCACTTGCGTTTCGTCATTCTGTCTGGTCCCGAGAATCAACATCCATGGAGTCTTTCACTCGTAGCGCAGCGCTTCGATTGGATCAAGTCGAGACGCTTTGCGCGCTGGGTAGTATCCGAAAAACACTCCGACCGCGATCGAGAACATGGCGGCCACGACGACCGCCTCGATAGACATCTCGATAGGCCAACCCAGAGTCTGCCCAACCAAATAAGATCCAAAGACCCCAGCCAGCACACCCGCAGCACCCCCGACGAGGCTGAGCATGATCGATTCTCCCAGGAACTGAAGTTGGATGGCCGCTTCGGTCGCTCCCACCGCCACTCGAACGCCGATCTCGCGCGTACGCTCGGTTACGGAAACCAGCATCACGTTCATGATCCCAATTCCTCCCACGATCAGGGAAACGGATGCGATTGCGATCAGCAAAACGGTCAGAGTCTTGCTGGCGTCAAGTTGGGCCTGAATGATGTCTTCGG
Organism: Terriglobia bacterium; assembly: GCA_963743105.1. GTDB lineage: Bacteria > Acidobacteriota > Terriglobia > Terriglobales > Acidobacteriaceae > Sulfotelmatobacter. The sequence goes on along the minus strand of CAVUOS010000037.1, from coordinate 10,636 downwards.
GATTGCGGACATTAAAATCATCCTCTTGTTCTGGACGCAGATGATGCCGGTCTCGAAGTAAAGCGGTTGCTTCCTGCCCAGCTATCTTGACCGCGTCTTGTGAAACGGCCGAACACAGAATGTCATCCAGCCACGTAATGCCCTTGAGCTTCTTCTGAGCAGTCGTGTAGGGCAGAATGATCGTGTCGTCCTGATCTTGCCCGGAAAGAGAAAGTCCCTTGGGTTGAAGGGTAGCCACTACCTTGCAGGGAAGATTATTCACTCGCATGACTTTTCCAACTGGACTTTCAACACCGAAGAGTTGCTCCCGAACCGTTCGCCCGATCACGCAGACGTCCGCTGATCGATCCGTGTCCTCCTGTGAAAATATCGCTCCCTGATCCACGAACCATCGTTTGATGTCGAAGTATTCGGGCGAGACACCGCGGTAAGAGGTGTGCCAATTCTGATTGCCATAAATGACCTGGACCGGATCGTCCACATTCGGCGAAACGCTCTTGATGAGAGAAATCTGGTTCTTGATAGCTACGGCATCGGCCATGACCAGCGTCTTCGTATCGTGCGTGCCTGTGCGAACGCCGTTGACCGCCCGGCCGCCAGCTTCAATCCAGACGAAGTTGTCACCAAGATTGTTCAGGTGTTGCTGGACTCGCGCCTGTCCTGCTTTGCCGATGGCCACGACGCAGATCACAGCTGCAATCCCGATGGTGATCCCAAGGACCGTCAGGATGCTTCGCATCTTGTTTCTGAGCAACGCCACCAGTGCGGATCGAAAGAGAGCTCCGTAGTTCACGGTTCTAATCCTTCCTGTCCTAGGAACATCTTAAAGGTTTAACGCTACAGTTGATGCGGCCTCCGCTAAAGACCATCCTCGGACAACGGAATCTGAACTCGAAAGACCGACCCTTCACCAACTTTGGACATGGCACTCCGCCCTCGTTGCAGTCGTCCCTAAGAATGAAGACCTGTGATTTTCCTTCCGAAAGCATGAACTCGGCGGACACCCCTCCGCACCCATCATTCCTGAGTGGCACCGCAGTTGAGAGGGCCAAGGTCAGGCTGCCCGTCTTGAATATCGCTCCGTTAGCTTCTATCAGGGTCTCGTGGGTCTGCCGTCCATAGTCGAAAGCGGGACGGCAAGCAACGGAAATACGCACTGATCCCCTGACGCAACGAACGCGGCGGTAGATATGGCGATACTCAGGTGAGTCGGAAGGCAATCCCACCGGCATGAAGTCTTCTAGTTCAGCGATTCCGTCGGCCAGCAGGAAGCGCGTAACCAACACGTTCGTGGAAGGCCAATAGAACTGCTTGCGCCGCACGCCATCGGCACCGGTCGATATTTGGAAGCAACCTCCTTTTTGATCATCCAGGATCGCTCCGAAAATACTTGGCGAATCAAAGTGTGGGTAACAGTACCAGTCGATCGAACCGTTCATGCCAACATGCGCAACCGTACGCATGTTGCCGATGATTCCGTAATTTTCTATCGGCTGATACGCCATCGCTTCTGTTCCTTCCCTGGGCCTGTAATGAAGTTGATTCGGCGCCAGCCCATGTTCGTATTCTTCGCACAACTAGCGAGTTTTGCAAAGCCGACTTACATTCTCCGGGGCTTCTACTAAAGCGCGCACTCGCAGGGGCGGATCGGAGAGAGATGGACAGTCTCTCGTTATCACAGGAGCAAGGGCGGAAGAAGCACACAAAGAAGTTGAGTGGTGGCTAAGGAAAATAAAGATTCTGAAGGGAAGCTTGCTGGAGCAGGAAAATGAGAGGGCCGTTATTGGATTCCAACGGTACTGACAGCCCATTCTTGATCCTCTAAGGAGTTCTTTGACTCGGCTTACCGGACCCAAATCGGCCCCAGATTGGGAGGGAATCGCACTATTCTGACGATTCCGAATGCGGAAGCGGAGCGGCTCAGGCGACCTCTCGTCTTTGCGGCCATAGTGCAGCTTCCATGGCGGCCTCAGCCCGCAAGCTTTGGAGATCTCGCGAGATGGTTATCGTGGCGAGAGTGCGACCGCCTTTCTTGTACGCCACCGCACAATCGCGGGCGACGAGGCTCCCATCGATCTCGATCGCGTCCCACTTCTCGGCGTGGCCCACGTAATTGATAGCCACGTCGTAGTGTTGACTCCAGAAGAAAGGAACAGCGTCAAACTTCTCGCGGCGGCCAAGAATATTCTTAGCTGCTACCTGTCCCTGGCGTTCAGCGACCACCCAGTGCTCGACGCGAATTCGCTCGCCCGTGTGGGGATCGGGCCAGCGGGCGGCATCGCCGGCTGCGAAGATTCCGGCCACGCTGGTTTCGAGGTATTCGTTGACTTCGATACCCCGATCGATCGCGAGCCCAGCTTGCTCAGCCAAAGCCAGTGATGGACGCACACCTACCCCTAGGACCAGGAAGTCTGCGTCCAAAGCTGTTCCGCCGGTTAAGGTGACTGTGCGACCATTCACCCGGCTCACAGTCTCCCCCAAATGAAAGGTTACGCCGTGAGATTCGTGAAGCTTGCGAATGAAGAGGCCAACCTCAGTTCCCATTACGCGTTCGAGCGCTTGGTGATCAGGTGCTACTACGTCTACAAGGATTCCACGGGTACGTAGCGATGCGGCAACTTCCAAGCCGATAAAGCTTGCGCCAACAACCACCACACGTTTTGCGGAAGCTGTCTTGGCAATAATCGCCTTGCTATCAGCGAACGTGCGGAGATAGTGGAGCTGAGAACTACTCGCCCCTTCAATCGGCAAATGGACTGGGTCGGCACCAGTGGCCAACAAGAGAGCGCCAAATTCGAGTGCCTTGCCATTCTCAAGCACTATCCGCCGTCTTTTTGTATCAAGCGATGAAACTCGTGACTGAAGCAGAAGATCGATCCGGCGGTCGCGATAGTAGTCCGAAGATCGCAAAGGAATCCAGTCTTCTTGAGCCGTGCCTGCCAGGTAATCCTTGGAAAGGTTCGGACGGTCCACAGGCGGAGAGGCGTCGGCACTCACGATGGTGAGAGGACCCTCGTAGCCCTCTCGCCGCAGTATGTCGGCCGCAGCCAAACCCGCGGCCCCTCCGCCCACAATCACGACTGAGCTCGGACCGTCGGTCCCGCGCTTCGGAGCCGGTGGTGAGACTTTCTCACGAACAAAAATCATGTCGCCAAGTCTTTCCACCCGCCAACAAGGCACCGGATCAAGAGCGGGTGCCTGCAGCGCCTCGCCATTCCGGAGACTGAAACACGCATGGTGCCAGGGACAGCGCACGGTGTCGCCGACGATTAAGCCTTCTGCGAGCGGGCCGCCGTAATGGGTACAGTGGGCGGCGATGGCAAAGAACTCATCACCGCGGCGAGCCAGAACCAGTTCCTCGCCGTCGGCCTGGCCCGATATCATGCTTCCATCGCCGAGGTCGCGAATCGGAAATCCATTTCTGAAATCGGGTTTGTTTGTCTCTGCTGTCTCTGCCATGATTTCCCTCCTGAGCCGATTAGTTAGTCCAATAAGACGCCGCTACTCGCGAAGCGTGGGAGCTTCTCAAACATCGCGAGGCTTCAGGTTACTTTGCGTCCCTCAACCTGGGCCCCTTCACCCCTCGCTCATCGCCCGAAACCCCGGCAACGTCCCTTCAAGACCAGCCGCTTCATCACAAATCACTCTCGCTTATGCGGATCGGGAGAGCGTTGCACGATAATCAGCGGCGAATTTCTCAATGCCTTTGCGTGTAAGGTCGTGTTGAATATCAAACGTTTCCCACCCTTGCTCCAAGTCAAGCTCCTCGTAAGGGATCGGTTTACCGGGGGACTTGTATTGGAACTGGTTGTCGGGCGTCGGGAAATTCTTGCTCGCCCACTGTTCCAGAATGTTCGCGGGCACGGTTGCAAGCTCGGTTTGGAGGTCGAAACAGTGGAGCAGGTGTTCGAGACTGCGGATGCTCGCAGCTAAGACAAGAACGTGACCATCGCCCTTCGAGAATATCCGCTTAATGTTTTTCACAACATCCATTCCGTTCTGACCAATGTCATCCAATCGCCCGACGAAAGGCGAGACGTAGGCAGGCTCTTTCGTGCCTCTCGTTGCCGCATACACTGCGGCTGCCTGTTGCTGCGAGAAGCAGAGGGTAACGTTGACTCTCACGCCCTGCTTCACCGACATCTCCGCCGCTCGCAGCCCCTCTGCCGTGCATGGATATTTGATGTACGCATTCGGAATCCACGAAAACATTTCCTGCCCTTGGCTGAACATCTCTAGAGCCGTCGTCTCCTCATCCGAGAAAACCTCGATAGACACCCCAGCATCACCGACCAATGGGGAAATTGTTTGAACGATTTTCTTGTATTCATCCATCTCCTCTCGGTTGGATAGTTTGTGACCTGACGCGATTAGCTCTTTGATGTGCGGGTTCTTGGCAATCAACGAAGGATTAGTGGTCTGTCCATCGACAAATCCCAGCAGTGCCTTAACCTGTCGGGTCTCCTGCGGGTCGCCGCCATCCACGAGTATTTTGGTCTTGGGTCGAGTCATTGAAATCCTCCTACTGTTCGCCTGGAGAGACAGGCGTATGTTCGATGCTAACCCGAGTCAACCAGATGTCGAGATCGACTTGATCATCTGTCTGAACCCGCGGATCAGTGTTCGGAGTCGTATTCGATGCCGAGCTTCGCGAGTTCGTCCACTGGCCGCGCCAGCACAGCTTTGTCGCCCGTCGTCACGATCGGTCTCTAGATCAGTTCAGGATGGTCGGCCATAATCCGGAGAATTTCATCGTCGCTCAAGTCTTGCCCAGCCACCAATTGTCGGTAGGCCTCCTCGTTCGTTCGCAACGCGTCTTGTGGTCTCAACCCAGCGCTGCGAAGCAATTGTTTAAGCGCATCGACGGAGAGAGGCTCCGTAAGGTAGTTGATGGCATGGTAATCCACACCTTTCGCAGTCAAGATCCTCTTGACCTCGCGGCACTTGCTTCAAGTCGGCTTCTCGTAAATCGTGACTTTGGTGGACGCCATTGCTTCCCTTCGCTTTGTTGCTCAATCGGGCTCCGTCAGCTGATGTCTGAACACATCTTATCTTGGGGAACGAGCAAGTGACGTCCACACCGTCCGAGTCTTGTCATGCCGCGGTTGGCGTCGCCAATTCTTGCCGGTGCGTAAAGGGATGAACCGCGCTTGCCCGGACCTCCGTGAGTCGAGCCAAGGAGAACGCGGCCACGGCGATGGCGGGGACGAATACCGAAGCCTCGTCCAACTCTACAAGGCTTTGGGTGGAGGCTGGCAACAGTAGGAACACTCGTGAGCGATGCCATTGCGGTCTTTCTTCTAACTTTAAGTGCGCTCTTTCCCATCGTCGATCCGCTTGCCGGTAGCCCACTTTTTCTGGCGATGACGCAAGAGTATCCACCTCAAACCCGAAGAGTACTTGCCTGGCGCGTTGCGCTGAACAGCTTGGTTCTAATGGTCGGGTCCTATTTTGTGGGAGCGCAGGTACTCAACTTTTTTGGGGTCTCGCTCCCGGTAGTGCAAATCGGCGGCGGTCTGGTAGTTGTCTCGATGGGCTGGAGTATCCTATTGGAAAAGGATGAAGCTCATGAAACGGCTCGTCGCAGTGTGCCGTGCTCGGATGCCCTTCACAGCGCATTCTACCCATTGACTCTGCCATTGACGGTCGGACCCGGATCGATTTCCGTCGCAGTAACTCTGGGAGCAAACTCCACCCGGCGTACGGCTTCCATGTCCACATAATTTTTGCCGCGCTTATCGCAATGACCGCAATTGCGATTAGCATTTTGCTCTGTTACGGATTAGCCGACCAACTCGCCCGGGTGATCGGAACGACTGGAATGATCGTAATCGTTAGGCTTTCGTCGTTTCTACTGGTTTGCATCGGTGTCCAGATCATGTGGAACGGACTCAGCGCATTGCTCGCTACGCTGCATACGTAGATGCGCCTGCGTCAAGCGTGAACAGAGAGCGCTTTGAGCATGGAATAAGGTTCCCGACCTTCCACTCACATCGTTAGGACCACGCGGAACTCTGCCTTGCCGCTCAGCATCCGTGCATAGGCTTCGGCCGTCCTTTCGAGGGGATAGGTTTCGATCATGGGACGCACGCCGCTGAGAACGCAGAACTTCAGAGTGTCCTCTGAAGCAGCGGGCGTTCCGGCGGCCCATCCCTGGATCGCTTTGCTGCCAAAAATCAGCTGCGCCGGTGTGACCTCGATGGGATCGGGTCCCGCACCGATCACAACCAGTTTGCCGTTAGGTCCGAGACCGTCAATCAATGTAGACATGGCTTTGGAGTTGGGGGCTGTAGCGAGGATGACATCTGCTCCGCCGAGTTTTTGTAACTCCTGGGCGGCATTCGTTGCCTGGCTGTCAATGTAGACATGGGCCCCCAGCTTTTTGGCCAGCGCGGCGTTTTCGGAACCGCGTCCGATTGCGGCAACGTTGTAACCAAATTTGTTAGCGAATTGGACTCCCAGGTGACCCAGGCCGCCGATGCCCTGCACGGCGACAAGATCACCGGGCATCGCGCCGCTGTTACGGAGAGCGTTGTACGTTGTGATTCCGGCGTCGAGCAGAGGCGCGGCTTCAACATCCGTCAAGCCCTCTGGGATCGGCACTAGCGCTTCCACCGGAGCTACCATGTATTGCTGATATCCACCGTCATAGCTGATGCCGGTCATCTTACCGTTGCGGCAATTGCGGAAGTCTCCGCGGCGGCATTCGCGGCAGGTGCCGTCATGCCCGCCATGCCAGCCGACTCCAACACGCTGCCCTGTCTTCCAAACGGTGACGCCAGATCCAACTTCGTCAACGATGCCCGCAACTTCGTGCCCGGGAACACGAGGATACTGAATCCATGGCAACGCGCCTTCTTTGACGAGCACGTCACTGTGGCAGATGCCACATGCCTTTACCTTGATGCGCACCTGTCCGGCATCGAGTTCAGGAACTTGGCGATCCACCATTTCGAACTCCGCTCCGGGCTTGGCTATCTGTGCAGCTTTCATGCGTACAACTTCTGGTTTCGGTGCGACTCTCAATGTTGCCATCTGTCCTCCTATCCGTGATTGTTGTTCTATTGATCGATGCCGAGAATCCCAATGATCTCTTTTCCAAATTTCAGAATTGGCTTGTTCTTTGTTTTATGGTTGACTAGTTGAGAGTTCGCATCTGTTTAATGCATCCCAGAACTCACGCCGCTTTTGCTGACGCGGTGAATGCGGTGATATTTTTCTTGACGAATTCCTGCACGCTCATCGGTGGCTGCCCCGTCAGCGTGAGCACGTCGTCCGACATCCGGTCGTAGCGTCCCGCGCGGTGCAGATCGGCCATCGTCGCTAGGTGGTTCACGAGGTGAGCCGGCAAGCCGCGCGCGAGCAGCGCGTCGCGCCACGGCTCGACTGGAATATCCTGATAGGTTATCGTGCGGCCTAGCGCCTTCGAATATTCCCGTGCAAAGAAAGTCATGTTCTCGGACTGCGGACCCGTCAGGAGATAAATCTTGCCGATGTGGGGTTGCGGATTGGCGAGTAGCGCAGCAATGACACGTGCGACGTCCTCCACTGTGACCGGTGAAGTCTTGCCTTCGCCGAACGGTAGTCTGATCTGATTTGATTCCCTGACTGAATCGGAAGTAAGAATCAGAAGAGACCCTTCGAGCAACATTGTCGGCCGCACATGCACGACCGGCAAACCGGACCAGTTCAGCGCCTGCTCAGCCAACCACTGCAGCTTTTGTTGCGGGCTTGGAGTAGTTTCGGTAATGCTCATCTGAGAGACCGTCATCTGCGACATATTGATGAACGCCTTCACTCCGTAATGCTTCGCCACCGCCGCAACATTCACGGTCGCTGCCAGATAAGTATCCGAGACTGACATGCCGAAGTACATCGTGTTGCAGCCGGCAATCGCCCGATGCACGGAATCAAGATCGAGCAGATCGCCGACGATGACCTCCGCACCAATATCGCGCAGCGCTTGTGACCGCGCGTCTTCATTGCGCACCATCGCCCGCACCGCTTTGCCTTGCTTCAACAGCAGTTCGGTGACCATGCGCCCGACGCCGCCAACTCGACCGGCTGCACCGGTCACCAGAATCGGGGTGCCCATGTCCGTTCTCCTATGTCGGAGGATTCCTGTTTGGCCATTACGGTTAGCAGATATTCACCGGTCCGTCCCGCTGATGATTGCGTCGAAGTGCTTCATTGCACTCAGTGGACGCCTTCAATCTGGGACTTGCCCTCTTTGGCTGCCTCTTCGGGGGTCTTCCCGTTTTGTCGCGCCACGATGTAGGCGGCGTACCAGGCTGACCAGTGGTGCTTGGGAGCGGTCGGTTCATATTCGCCATGATGCAGCTCGGTCTCGCGCAAAAGCTCTGTCAGGGTTGCGACGTCCGGATTGCTGAGCCCGCGTCCGGGCAACCGCGTGGTGATCTCCTGAAACAACCAGGTGTTGCCGTCGGGGTCGTTGAATGTGGCAAAGGAAAAATAGCTGCGGTGATCGGCCGCTAGCCCACTCTCGCGCCCATTGGCTTCAGGACGAAACTGAGCACCCGGTTTCGAAGTATGGAACATCTCACTGACCTCGACACCGCGGGCGAGGAGTTCTTTGCGTGCAGCTTCGACATCAGAAACGATCAAGTAGAGCCCCTGGGCCGAACCCGGCGCGGCCGTCGTGATCTTCGTGCCGAATTGAACCGAACACCCCGACCCTGGTGGAGTGAACTGCACGACCCGGAAGCCGTTGTCGAAGCCGAAGTCGGCATCGAGCCGCCACCCAAGTTTCGTGTAGAACGCTTTCGAGCGATCAACCTCTGCGACAGGTATGACGACTACCTCGAACTTCATGTCTACCTTCGCGGGGTTCGGCTGCTGGTTGGTTCATCATTGTGCACCACACGCAAAGTTGCCATTGCTCCTCCTTATGAGTTCAACTGAATCGAAAGTTGAGTTGCCGAACATTGGTTCTCCTCTTTAACTAGGCGGCGACTAACTGGTGGAGGGTGAATCCGCCGATACGGAGACTTGGGTCACGCTGCGCCCTTCTGGATGTGATCAGATCGAAGGTGGTGCCATCGTAGACGTACAGCTTTCCCTCGTCGCTTCCCACAAACAGCTTGTTCGTCTCCGGTGAATACGCGACGCCTTGCGGGGTCGGCACCCCAGAAATCGTATGAACGACTGTCTGCGCACCGATTCCAATAATCTCCTCCGTATTGTTTCCCAGCGCGGAAACAAAAAGCCGGTTGTGCGCTGGATCGAAGCCAAAATGATCAATGCGCCCTTTCACATTCGGCAAGGGGATGGCTCCGGTCAACACGAGCGGTGCAGGGCGCGGAGAAGGCGAGTCTTTCTGAGCACACACTTGTATGCTGAATGCCACAACCAAGACCAAGACGAGAGCAAGACCCCATACTTTTCTCAATGTCCTCTCCATCTCAGACGGTCTCGCATCGCTCTCAGGCGTGCCGGAGGACCAGCCCAGCTACTGCCGCGCAGGCGATAAGAACCGGCTCAGGAACCTTCCAGCGAAATAGTACGGCAAGACTGACAGCGCAGATCAACATGGTAGGCAGATCGTAAACTGAGCGACGAGCAAGAACCACGACCGCGCCGGCTATCGCGCCCGTGGCCGCCGCGGTCACACCCCGCACGAAAGCATTCAACTGAGGGTTCTTTGCCCAGCGTTTGTAGGAGGGTGCCAGGAGCACAACAACAAGGTAGACGGGCAAGAATATTCCGAGAGCTGCCGCCGTTGCGCCTGCAATGCCCGCAACCAGATACCCGATAAAAGCGACCGTGATGACCACCGGTCCAGGCGTGATCATTGCCACGGCGACCGCGTCCACAAATTGTTTGTCGGTCAGCCAATGGTGCCCTTGCACCACTCCACCATAGAGGAAGGGCACGACAGCGAGTCCGCTTCCGAAAACGAACATTCCTGCCTTCGAAATTAGACGAAGATTTGCAGCAGCGTGCCGTTTGTGACCGAATGTCGCTAGTGTTCCTGGCGCGAAGAACAACGAGACCGTGCTTCTGGCCGGCAGACGAGTGGGAAAGGCCTTCGCCACCAAGTTCGACTACTCCGCCCAGCAGAAAGAGCCAAATGATCTCCTGCGAGGTCCACGCCGTCGAGACTGCCAGAACCGCGAATATTCCCCACAGCAGCTTGTCTTTGCCGAGCGTAAGCTTTGTCAGTTTGAACGCGGACCGGGCGATGATCCCGATCACCGCTGCGCCGATTCCGTAGAACATTCCCTGCATCCAGGGCAGCCCGCCGTAGCGAACGTAAGCCGCGGATAGCCCCAGCACCATGAGGAATGATGGCAACACAAACGCAACGCCAACCGCCGTCGCCCCGAGCACACCAGCGCGAATGTAGCCGAGATAGATCGCGAGCTGAGCAGCCAGAGGTCCAGGCGCGAGCTGTGCCAGCGCCAGCCCCTCCAGGTAGTCTTCTTTGCGAACCCAGCCGCGCTCATCAACCAGGTCCTGCTGCATATGCCCCGCTAGCGCAATCGGCCCGCCGAAACCGACCGTTCCCAGCCGCAGGAAATATCCAACGAATTGAGTGAGCGACACTCTCGTTGGCTCAGGCGCTGCCGGATTGGATTCAGGGTTCACTTTGCTGAGTTTGTGTTGTCCAGAGCGG
>CAVUOS010000036.1:0-210644 GCA_963743105.1 Terriglobia bacterium | reverse complement strand
TGGGTGCTCCCGAATGCACGAGTGCGCGGTAGGTTGCGACGAGATCGTCGAGTGAGATCACATCATCAATCGGCTTCTCCACAATCGACGATCCTCCTCCGCTCAGCATGAAGATCACCAGCGCCGACGCAGGCTGCGCTTCAACCGCCCGCAACATTGCGCCTGCTGCGTGAATAGATTCGGCGTTGGGTGTGGGATGTCCTCCACGAAAGTAGCGGAACCCGTGTACCTGTACGTCGGGAAGCACGGGAGTCGCAACGATTCCTTGGGCCAGTGATCCAACCTGCGCGGCAAGAGCCTCGGCCATCGTGTGTCCGGCTTTCCCGAGGGAAATCACCAGGACTTGCGCATAGGAGTTCAGATCATAGAGATCTTCGCGCACGCGCAAAATACCGCGTTCACACTGCACGTGTCGGTCGAAACCTTTGGCGATCGAAGCTTCGGAGAGCGCGTCAATGAAAATCGAGCGCGCTGCGTCGCGCATGGCACGGAACTGCGATTCGCCGGCAGGGTCGTACATGAGGAGTGATTATAATTAGCGGTCAGGTTTCAGTGATTCAGGTGGGGATCCTTCGATTCCGTGATCGCTGCGCTCAGGATGACTTCACCGAGGGTTAGCTGAGAGCTGAGGCTGAGAGCTCAGCTTCCTTCACCCACGATTCAATGGCTTCCCGCATTTCGCGCAAACGCCCTGCGAAGAAATGATCAGCTCCTTCGATTATGACCAGCTTCTTCGGTTCCGGCAGCGCGGCAACCAGCGCTTCCAGCTTGGCTCGCGGGCCGAACTGATCGCGCGCTCCATTGACGAATAGCTTGGGCTTGGTGCAGGTCTGTAAGAACTCATATGTGTAAACACGTGGTTCTTCGGTATCGGCAACCACGGGAGCAACAGGAACGCCCAGACCAATGGTTGCGCGGACGCGCGAATCCGCGCAGGCGGCGCGCAGTCCAACCGCGGCGCCAAAGGAGAACCCCGCAAAGATCATCGGCAGGTGAAACTGCGATTCGAGCCAGTCCAGCGCGGTGCGGACGTCTTCAACTTCGCCGACGCCGTGATCGTGTTCTCCCTGGCTCAGTCCGGTTCCGCGGAAGTTGAAGCGCAGCACGGGGAATCCAAAGCTGTTCAGCGCTTTCATCGTGTGGAACACGACTTTGTTGTGCAGTGTTCCACCGAACAGCGGATGCGGATGGCAAACCACGGCTGCGTGCGTCGCGTTCTCTGCGCCAGCGTTGAGCAGAGCTTCGAGGCGGCCAGCGGGACCTTCAAGGAAAAGGGAGCGGATTGATCCGTTCGATGGAATCACGTCTCAAGATTACACAAAACCGGCGTCGGACTTCGTAACTCAGGAAGTTGATCGTGGATCAGGTCCGAGGTCTGAGGCTGATTTGCTATTCTCTCCTGCATGGATGCTGTCACGTTCACGCGGCAGTTAATTGATATCGAATCAATCAGCAGTAATGAGGCAGCGGTCGGTAATTATCTCTACGGCGAGCTCTGCCGAATTGGATATCAAACGAGGAAGATCGCGGTCGAGGGCGATCGCTTTAATGTGTTCGCAACTTTGCCCGAGCAGGCGAATCCTCAGATCGTGTTTTCCACGCACATGGATACGGTTCCTCCGTTCATTCCATCGTCCGAAGATGCGGATCGCATCTACGGGCGCGGATCTTGTGACGCCAAGGGAATCATCGCGGCACAGGTCGCGGCGTCGGAACGGTTACGATGCGAAGGGATTCATGTTGGATTGCTCTTTGTGGTTGGAGAGGAGCGCGACAGTTTGGGAGCAAAGATCGCCAATGATCACGCGCCTGCGAGCTGCCGATTTCTGGTCAACGGCGAGCCGACGGAGAATCGAATTGCGCTCGCGTCGAAGGGAACGCTGCGCGTTGAGGTCACTGCAAAAGGTCGGATGGCACATTCGGCGTATCCCGAGTTAGGCGACTCTGCAATTGACAAGCTCCTGGCGGCGCTTGGACGGTTGCGGGCGATGGAACTCCCCAACGATCCGGAGGTTGGACCTTGCACATTGAATATCGGGCTGATCGAAGGCGGACGCGCTCCGAATGTGATTCCCGACTACGCGCATGCGGATTTGCTCTACCGGCTGGTTGGACCGACCGATGAGTTGCGCCGAGACGTTATGGCGACAGCTGGAGGTCAGGTCGAAGTCACCTTTCCCCTGGAACTTCCCTTTCTGCGTTTTCGCAAGCTCGATGGATTACCGACGATGATCGCGGCGTTCACGACCGATATTCCGAAACTGACGAATTGGGGCGAACCGCTGCTGGTCGGTCCAGGATCGATTCACGTCGCGCATACCGAAGGCGAATACATCGAGAAGCGGCAATTGCACGAGGCCATTGATCTCTATTGCGCGATCGCGAAACAGCTCTTGTCGACTGTGGATATCTGCGAAAAAAAAGTTTGACGCGAACGTCCAAGGCTCCTTCCAAACTGTGCCGAAATAGGAATTGTCAATAGAGAGTGGTGGGCACCCCCTCCCCCCACCCCCTTCGAAACCCGTGTCCGGCGCAGAATTCTGCAAAAGTGCCCACGCAAAATCTTGAGTCCCAAAGAGTTAGAGGTCAAAATCTTGACAACAAAGGACTTGTCAGCAACTAGCGCCGACGGCCGTACACCGCCTTTGCCTCGGCTGTGATGGGCTAATTCTCAATGGGCACGCAAGGTCAGATGTCACATCGAAGCAGGCGCATCTGTGGAAAACTGTCCGGCCCCTCGGGAGCATTGCGATCGCGCCGAGCAAGCACGTATAATCGTGCTGCACGTATCTGTGTGCTATGAAAACAAACATCACTCTGAAGCTAGATTCATCGCTGCTGCGTGAGGCCAAGATTCTTGCGGCGGAAGATGGCACGTCGATCAGTGCGATGCTGGCTGCTCGTCTGGAGCAGATCGTACGGGAGCGGAAGACATTTCACCGGGCGCGCAGGCGAGCCCTGGCGCGATTGCGCGAGGGAATGAATCTGCAATGGACACCGGCGCAGTCGCGCGACGAATTGCACGAGCGATAACCGATGGCTGAGAAATATTTCGTCGATACCAACATCCTGATCTATGCGCATGACCGATCGGCGGGAGTAAAGCACGACCGGGCGCGGCGGGTGGTTGAACAGCTGTGGAATAACGGCGAGGGAGTACTGAGCACGCAGGTACTGCAGGAGCTTTGCATCAATCTGCGTCGCAAGGTGGCCAATCCGCTTGCTATCGACGAGGTACGGCAGCTTATTCAAGACTACCTGAGTTGGGAGGTCGTCGTGAACACGCCCGAGTCGGTGTTGCAAGCGCTGGAGATCGAGGTGCGCCACGAGATCTCTTTTTGGGATGCACTGGTGCTGCAGGCAGCGGAGAGCGCTGGTGCTGGAGTGCTGTACTCGGAGGACCTCGCGACCGGCCATCATTACGGGACGATTCAGGTTGTGAATCCGCTGGCGGGATGAAGCGAAGATGCGGAGCTACTCCGTACCCTTGGCGCCGTTTTGTTTTTTGCCGCTCTCGAGCTCCTTCACTGCGTCGGCGACGCGGTGGAACTCGTCGCTGTCCTTGCGCAGAATGGAATAGTCCACGTCGGAATAGTTGTTGCGCAGTTCAGCCATGAGGTAAGAACGACGGGCGGTGGCATTGTCGTGACTTGCCCAGAAAGGATTAGTCAGTGAGTCCCCTTTTGCCCGGGAGACCGCTTTCCAGGATTGCGGTGCTTCGCGAATGTCGTATCCCGCGGCTAGCATCCATTCCAGCCCTACACGGTCGGCCTGATTTTCCAGCGATCGCGAGTACTGGTTGCGGATGCCTGAAGCGAGCAGATCGGCAACGAACGATCCACCATAGGGAATGAAGGCTCCGCCGGCCCGGAGAGCGAGCAATTCGTTCCTGTGGTATTGATGCTGAAGCCAAACATGCTTTTCGACAGCGTGTGAGATCTCATGAGAGAGAACGAAAGCGAGTTGGGCCTCATTTTCCAGTACGTCAAAAACGCCCGAGTTCACGATTACTACGCCGTTGGGATAGCTGGCTGCATTGAAGCTCTTTTTGTCAACAAGATAGAATTTGAAAGGAATCTTGAGGGGATCGGCTTCAGGCAGGTCCTTTTGATGGGCCGGGATGAGGCTGTTCCCCAGCTTGGAAATGTAGTCTTGCGCCTGGTGATTGGGGACGATCTTGAACGTGGCCCAATGCATCTTGAGCTCGCCAGGCTGAAAGCTGGTATAGTCCGGTTCGGTCACTCTGGGAGCAAAACGTCGCCATATCCGGACTTCGTCGTTGGTTACCTCGGCGTGCTGAAACTCAACTTTCTGGGCTTGAATGGAGCCGTCGGGTTGGCGCCCGCCTTCGTAGTACACGAATGTGTCGAGGTTCAGAGAATCGGGCGTAAAGTTTGGGCCTTCGGAGCTCTTGCCTTTGTCCCTGCCGGAATTCCTCCGCTCTGCCAAGTTTGGCTTCAACGACACGGCCGTTGCGGGCGAGACCGTGATTCTCTGGCCGTCAGCGTAGATCAGGCCCGTCCATCCTGAATCGCCCTTTGTCAGAGAGGGAAGTTTTTCCAGGAGCGCGGTGCGCTCGATCGTCAGAGTGTCGAAGGAGAACACCTTGATGGACTTGGCCCTGAGTTCACCGGAAGCTTCGTCGTACTCTCCTTTGATTTCCAATTCTGTGCCGACGCGAATGTCCTCGGGCCTCAACGTAGCCAGGGATTTATCGGCTTGCGGCTGCTCATCCAGGTCAAGCGTGACCGTCTTGTCGCGTGTGACTTTGTAGTCGTCGATCTCAAAACTTGTGGATGAGTTCACGGCGGTGACGAAGCCGTGGATGGTGACGTCTTTGCAGACCGCAGCCGGGGATGCGAGAAGGGCGCAGAGCACTGTTTTCGCAACAAATCGGTGCATAGAAAGGCCCTCTACAAGGGGTCCCAACGCCGAGATCATAGCATGCACCCGGTGGCGGTCAGCACAGTCGGCGTTTCAGATCAGCTAGACTTGAGGGATGACCACCGCAACGCTGAATTCCCTCTCCCGCGCCTCCTCGGCCTATCTCCGCTCTGCCATGCATCAGCCCATCCAGTGGCATGAGTGGGGCCCGGAGGCCTTTGCGACTGCGCAGCGTGAGAACAAGCCGATGCTACTCGACGTCGGGGCCGTGTGGTGCCACTGGTGCCACGTGATGGATCGCGAGTCGTATGACGATGCGGAGATTGCCGCCATTGTGAATGAGCATTTTGTCGCGGTGAAGGTGGATCGGGATGAACGTCCCGACATCGATAGCCGGTATCAGGCCGCGGTGCAGGCGGTGAGCGGGCAGGGCGGGTGGCCGCTGACGGCTTTTCTGACGCCGGATGGGAAGCCGTTCTACGGCGGTACATACTTTCCGCCGCAGGATCATTATGGGCGGCCGAGTTTCCGGCGGGTGCTGTTGAGCATCGCGAATGCCTACAAAGAGAAGCACGGGGATGTCGTCGAGCAGGCAGCGATGGTCGAGAACGCAATTGTGCAGGCGGAATCGTTTCACGGACGCGGCGGACGGGTTTCGGCGGGCATCATTCAGGCGATTCAGGAGTCGGCGTTCAAGATGTTTGATCCGCAGCACGGAGGGTTTGGATCGGCGCCGAAGTTTCCGCATCCGTCAGCGCTGGAGCTTTTGATTGAGCGGTATGCACGCGTCGCTTCGCTCCGCGGGGCGGACGAAGGCGTCCGCCCCTACACAAACTCTGCGGAGCTTCGCTCCGCCGGACAACCGGGGGCGGCTGTCCCCACAAAGAACGACGAGCTTCACAATCTCATCGTCACTACGCTTGAACACATGGCCAATGGCGGCATGTACGACCAGCTTGCGGGCGGGTTTCACCGCTATTCAGTCGACGAGCGCTGGGTGGTGCCGCACTTCGAGAAAATGTCTTACGACAATTCCGAGCTGCTGAAGAATTACGTGCACGCGTATCAGGCGACCGGGTCTGAGTTCTTTGCTGACGTGGCGAGGGACATCATCCGCTGGATGGACGAGTGGCTGAGCGATCGCGAGCGCGGCGGGTTCTATGCATCGCAGGATGCCGACATCAACATGGACGATGACGGCGATTACTTCACCTGGACTCTGGACGAGGCGCGGGCCGTATTAACCGAGGAAGAAGCGCAGGTAGCCGGCCTGCGGTACGACATCAATGAAATCGGGGAGATGCATCATAATCCCACCAAGAACGTGCTCTACGTGCGGGCGTCGCCGGACGAAATCGCAGCGCGGATGAAGCTGTCGCCGGATCAGGTGGAAGAGTTGCTGGAATCGGCGAGGAAGAAGATGTATGCGGCGCGACTGCAGCGGGCTACACCTTACCTCGACAAGACGGTTTACGTGGGCTGGAACAGTTTGTGCGTCTCTGCATACCTGGAAGCGGCCCGAGTCCTCAACTTGCCCGAGGCGCGACGGTTTGCCATGCGGTCTCTCGATCGCGTGCTGAGTACTTCTTGGAAGCACGGATCGAGCACGGGCGAAGAAGCGGGCGGGGGCACCCGCTCCACACGGGGCTCGCTGCTCCATGTGGTCGCGTATTCGGATCCCAATGCGAAGCATCGGGAAGTCCCGGGATTGCTCGATGACTACGCATTCACTGCCATCGCCTGTCTCGATGCGTATGAGGCTTCGAGCGATCTCAGCTACTTCAAGTTCGCGCAAGCGATTGCCGATGCGATGATCGACAGACTCTTTGATGCAACAGCGGGGGGCTTTTTCGACAGCGAACCCGCAGCCGACGGAGCGAATCTGGGGGTACTCGCCACCCGCAGGAAACCGCTGCAGGACTCTCCCACTCCGGCGGGAAATCCCATGGCGGCGATTGCCCTCGTAAGATTGCACCACTACACCGGCGACGCGGGTTATCGCGACAAGGCCGAGCAAACGCTGGAGACATTCGCCGGTATTGCGGAACAGTTCGGAATCTTCGCCGCAACCTATGGAATCGCAGTTCTCCATTTTCTCGAGAGTCCGGTTCAGGTGGTCATGATCGGGGGTGAAGACGGGAAGGCGGATTCCCTGGAGGCAGCGGCGGTGTCTCGATTCGCGTTCACGAAGGCCAGCCTGCGGCTGGCATCGAACCAGGTGGTGGCCTCCAATCTCCCTCCGATACTGGCGGCAACCCTTCCTAATCTTCCGCAATTAAAGTCCGGAAAGTCTTTCGCCGTGGTTTGCTCCGGAAGCTCGTGCCAGCCGCCGGTCTTTGAGGCAAGCGAGTTACGGGAAGCGCTGCAAGTGGCACTGCAGTGAATTGTGCGTTAGGTACACGGGGTGGGACAAAGGAATTCCCAAAAAATAGGGGCCGACGGGTTAATAAGTGCCCGTCAGCCCAAAGATTGCAAGCCCTTTACTTGGCCCAGTTACGGCAGGTTACTTTGGTTACCTTGTGGTCCAAGCCGGCTTCCCGTAGGTTAGGTCGGCAAGGTGGATTGGCAGTGAGTTGCTCTAGGTGGGCACAGGATGAGCGGGCCGCCGTCCGCGGCGGGAACCAGAGGCGCGGCCGCTGCCATGAATGTGCCCACTAATCCGACGATCAGGATCGCAATCCTGATGGTGCGTTTCATGGGTTCGTCTCCTATCCGCGCAGGATAACCAAAAAACAACCCCCCAACGCGGACACGCATTATAGGGCACTTGTCAAGTGTCTTGCGCAAAAAGTTTCAACTTTTGTACTTCAGAGTGCACACCGCTCTCGAGCAGCCCTTCCCATCTATTCCGCAAATTCCTTAATTTCATCGCATTACACCCAGAACAAGAAGTGTTGATTGCGGTGATCAGGGTTTTAGGCGAGGACCTGTCCGGCGGAGTTACTGTTACGAAATCCGAAAAATACAGGAAGTGCTGTAGTGCACTTTCCAGAGCTGGTAGCGAGGAGGGTGAGTAATTACTTCTTCGAGGCGGCCCGAATGACGGCGGCAAGGCTGCCGGTGCCGGCATCGCCTGCTCCCGCTGCGGCTCCTTCGGCGAGGGGAGCCGACGGAGACTGGGTACGAGAGAGCGCACGATCCACCATCCCCTCAAACATAGGGATGAGCGAATCGGCCGGCAGCGGATGGTGGATATCCGACAGGCTTTGCTCCCAGCGCTGAGGCTGAAGCAGCGAGCGTGAGTTATCCCGTGCGGGACGCTTCACCGTTACATAGCCCAGCCACAAGGCCAGGCTACAGTTGTAGGCGGCCATGTTCGCGATACTCATCCAAGGCCCGCCGAGATGACTGCCCACCCACGAACTGATCAGTATCAGCTCAGTGACGGCGAACGATCCGAAGCCCAGCGCGATTCCGAAGCTATGCTGGCGACGGCTGACTGCGACAAAATTCGCAAAGAAGAGCAGGAACAATATCATCCCCACCTGAACCATTCGTACGCAGCGCTGTGAGGTCACAATCGCCTGCATCCAGGGAGAAATCTCGGGAGAGTTCGTCGACACCGAAACCACCGCCGCAACCAGCAGCATCACCAGGCCCGCCCACTTGAAGAGCACAGTTCCCAGATCGCGCAGAGTGTGAAACATGCGGAAAACGTCCACAAACACTTCGTGGATCACGAGGAACCCGAAGGTCACACTGATGGCATTGCAAGCCCAGTAAAGGTAGAAAAGAGCGTCGTAACTGCGCCACACAAAAGCCGGGAAAACGACCGCGAAGGTCAGCAGTTGGGTAAGAATGTAGCCGAAGAAAAACTTGAAATTGCGCAACAGGCCACGGCGAAGCATGAGCCCCGCGATCCCCATCTCGAGGAGGGGATGCATCATCCACAGCACGTAGTAGAGAACCTTGGTTTTTTCGCTCACGCTTCTAGTCTCGGGTGGCGGACATGTTCTCTACCGGCAGAAAAGACGCATTCGCCGGAACGGGACAAATGGCGGCCACGCACGTCGCGCGTGAATGGCACTGATAAAGGTAACGTTTCGCACTCTTGCGTTCAATGGACCGAGGTAATCGTCAGTAACGTTACCCGTGCGCAGGTTTCTGGGCAAGGTTACCTTCGTGCCAGGCAGACTAGGGCAAGCGCCCCCCCTGATTGACGGCGAGTTCACGGTAATAACGGCTGTTTTCGGGATGTTACTGGCAAAAGAGCCGGAACGCACCCGGGACAGGGTGGAAGGTCTCGACCAACTAGCGCCGGCTAGGCGTCGGGCATCGAGTGGATATAGGCGCGCATCATGCGCATCTCGTCATCCTTCTCGTTCAGATCGTGCAGCAGGATGTCGCGCAACGAAACGATGCCCAGGAGGTGCCCTTCGTGGCAAACGGGCAGGTGCCGGAAGCCATGGCGGCGCATCAGAGTCATGCAGGTTTCCAGGTCTTCCCCGGTACCGACGGCCAGACGGATCATCGGTCATGACCTCGGCCATGCAGGTGGCACGCGGATCGCGGCCTTCGGCGACGACCCGGCGCATCAGGTCGCGCTCGGAGAAAATCCCGACAAGCTTTCCGCAGTGAATGACGGGAACTGCGCCGATGTTGCGTTCGACCATGGCGCGCACAGTTTCCAGGACGGTGTGGCCCAGTTCCGCCTGATACGTCTCCTGATCTTTGATCAGGTCGCAGATACGCATTTGATACCTCCCGGCTTGCAGAAATCCGAGCTGGCTCCTGGCATCTATCGGGTCGCGAGTATATGACGTAGACGAGATGCAAATAAAGGGAAAAAGGTTGGGAGGGACAGAAAGCGGCAACCAAATCGGGAAACTTTGGGCGTGAGCGCGTTCCTAGCGCGGTGCCAGCCCAGAGTGTACAATTCCGCCCGATTCGAGGCCTGCGAACAGTGAGGGGGCTTGCCGTCGACGGGTTTGGAATCGGAGGTGGGGACGTGAGTAGAAAAGGGGGAATCCATGCACTGAGAGTGCTCACTATTTGTACCTGTTTCGCAGGATCAGCCCGGCCCCAGCAGCAGATGTCGAGCTACGAACGTGGCCGAGCGCTGGACATGTTGCAAACAGTCTCTAACGACGTGAAGAAGCACTATTACGATCCGAAGTTTCACGGAGTAAACCTCGAGGGGAGAGTGGCCGAGGCAAAACAGGGGATTGAAAAGGCGCAATCATTCAACATGGCGATGTCGCACATTGCTGCGGCACTGGACACTCTGAACGATTCGCATACGTTCTTTCTGCCTCCGCAACACGCCTACAAGCACAGCTACGGCATGCAGTATCAAATGATCGGAAACAGCTGTTTTGTAACGCAGGTACGCCCGGGGAGCGATGCTGCGGCGAAGGGAGTGAAGCCGGGCGACATGATTCTAGGAATCAACGGTTTCACCCTGGATCGCGACGTTCTTTGGAAGATTCAGTACATGTTCACGGCTCTGCGGCCACAAGCAGCCATCCGACTGACACTACAGGATCCTAGCGGCGCACAGCGAAAGGTCGACATCGCGGCGAAAATTCGCGAGACCAAGCGCGTAACCGATCTGACGGGAGCCAACGAGGCGAGCGACATCTGGGACCTGGTGCGGGAGGAAGAGACGCAGGAACACCTGAGGCGCGCAAGAACGGTCGAATACGGAGACCAAGTCACCGTGATCAGAGTGCCCGAATTCGCGTTCAATCTTGGCGAAGTCGAAGGCATGCTCGGAAAGGCTCGCAAGCACCCGAACCTCATCCTCGATCTCTGCGCGGCAATCCCGGAGGTGCCATCGATACACTGAAGTACCTGGTAGGCGGAGTGTTCGACAAAGAGATCAAAATCGCGGATCGGGTCGGGAGAAAGGACACCAAGCCGGAAGTCGCCAAATCCCTCCACAATCCTTACCTGGGAAAGCTGGTAGTGCTGGTGGATGCTCGATCGGCTTCGGCTGCGGAGATCTTTGCCCGCATCATCCAACTGGAAAAACGCGGCGTCGTCATCGGCGACAAAACAGCAGGCGCCGTGATGGAAGCCAAGCACTACGAAGAGCGCTCGGGCACCGACACGGTGATTTTCTACGGAGCCTCCATCACCGAATGGGATCTGATCATGACGGATGGAAAGAGCCTGGAGCATGTCGGCGTGATGCCAGATGATGTTAGGCTGCCTGGCGCGCAAGATCTGGCTGCCGGACGGGATCCTGTCCTGGCGTACGCGGTCGAGACGCTGGGAGTAAAGATTTCAGCGGAGGACGCGGGGAAAGCATTTCCTTACGAGTGGCCGCCGGACAACTAGACGGGCTTCGAATCCTGAGCGCCAACGAAGACGAAGTATGACGAGTTCCACAACGGCGTGGGCACAGTTCCCCGCTCCCGCGCGGTGATTACGATGTTGTATTCGTCGGAGGGGCCGCGGCCGAGGTCGTGCAGCGGGTCGCCAGCCACCTCCGGCCCTTGATCCCTGAGAGGGCTCGGCGTTCGCCGGTTTGACTACCGCCAGCCATGCCAGGAACTCGTGCAGGTCCCGAGTGCGCGGCCGTCCGGGAATGCGGAACGATACTTCAGCTTCCTGGGTGGAAAAGTGCCACGCCAGTGAAGCCGTGAGATCGACGGCCTTCTCGAAAGCAGTTTCGGAAATCATCCCGGCTTCCGGATTGTCGAAGGCAATGCAGAGCTTGCGCTCGTCTTCGCGGGCAAATTCGCGGACTTTCAGCGAGCCCGACTTCGCCGTGGCCTTCCAGTCCACGTGGCGGGCGGAGTCCTCGGGCATGTATTCACGAATGCGGTAGAGATCGGATCCGCGGCCGCGAACGAAGCTCTCCCACTCGCCGCGAACCAGAGGAAGAATGTCGAATACCTCGTCGGTCGGCTCAATACGCGGGTAGACGAGAACCTCCCGCGGCAGCGAAACGTGGCGCGTCTTGGTGAGAAAAGCGAAGGGAAACCGTGTCGCCAGTCCAAAACTGTCTTCGCGATAGCAGCCGCGGTGGTCGAATTTCAATTCCAGATCGGCAGTAGCCTCGCCTTTTGGCGCGAGAAAGGGGAAGTAAGCCATTCCCTGAAAAATTCCTGGCGGTGGCGGAATCAGCATCACTCGCCGCAAACGCCGGTCCGGCAGGCGCAGCCACTGTTGTTCTTTTGGACGATTAAAGGGAAAGGCAAAGGTCGTGGTCTCCCACTGCCACTGCGTTGCGAGTCTCTTGCGCTTCTTGCGCGTGGAGACAACGCGGATGGAAAACGATGGCAATACGCGCCGCGGATTGCGCAACACAATGCGGCCAAGAACAGGGCGCCCGGCGAAGACGTGCTCAGGCAGGTGAATATCGAGTTCGAGATAGCGCAGCACCAGAGCGGAGACACATCCGGAAACGACAATCGCCGCCAGCATGGCCGCTACGACAATATAGAGCAGGTTGTTGCCCGTGTTCAGGGCCGCAATACCGATCACCAGGGTGACCAGGACATATATGATGCCCGCGCGCGTCACGTCGTAGTCGAACGACTCCCGCAGGCGCTCGACGGCTACGCGGCGTGCGAGGTAAGGGACGGTCACCAGTCCGACGAGCGTGGCGAGCACAAGGGAAACTGACGCCAGAATGATCGTCGCCCAGAGATTCCCGGAATCGCGCGACACGGTGGAGAAGAGAGCCGCGGCGAAGGCCAAGCCCAGTCCCACCAGCGCAAGCAGGAATTTGATCCACACCTCGGCCGAAGCCGATTGCAGCCACTGCACTACGCGGCTCGAAGCGGAGGAATCGGATCGAAGCGGATTGGTCACGGCAGAACCCACTGGATTGGAGCCTAGCATCCCCGTAGTAGAACGGACAATCGGGAACCGCTTGCGGAGAAAGCGATCGTAACCCCACTAACCGTTAGCAACGGGCGAGCCTGCAGTACGGAAACCACAAAGGGCACGAAGGGTCACGAAGGAAAAACGATCCTCCTTCGTGACCCTTCGTGTCCTTCGTGGTTATGGCTTTTGGTGAGCTGAATGATGGAGTGCCAAGTGCTAACCACGAAGGATTGTGCTACGCTTTTGCCCTCTCGATTTCCCAAGCTGAAGGTTTTTCGACCTGTCCACAATATCGGAGCTTGAGGAGGTTCCCATGCCAATGAGTAAACGTGCAGCGGCGGAGTTCTTTGGAACATTTTGGTTGGTCTTCGGCGGATGCGGGGCGGCCGTACTCGCCGCCGGGGTTCCCAGCGTCGGCATTGGATACGCCGGCGTGGCCCTGGCCTTCGGGCTGACCGTTCTGACTATGGCCTTTGCGATCGGACATATTTCCGGATGCCACTTGAACCCGGCGGTGAGCGTCGGGCTAGTCGCAGGAAAGCGCTTCCCTGCCTCGGATTTGCTGCCCTATGTCATCGCACAAGTACTGGGGGGAATCGCGGCAGCGGGAGTGCTCTACATCATCGCCAGCGGGAACATCGGATTCGACATTCACAATGGGTTCGCATTGAACGGATACGGCGATCACTCTCCCAATGGGTATTCCTTGCTGGCGGGCTTTGTCGCGGAAGTCGTGCTGACCGCGTTTTTCCTGATCGTGATCATGGGAGCAACCGATGAGCGCGCGCCCAAGGGATTCGCGCCTATCGCCATCGGACTCTGCCTGACGCTGATTCACCTGGTCGGAATTCCGGTGACAAACCTGTCGGTGAATCCGGCGCGCAGCACCGGTCCAGCTGTCTTCGCGGGCGGATGGGCCCTGCAGCAGTTATGGATGTTCTGGGTCGCTCCGCTGATCGGCGGGGCGCTCGGGGGCGTGATCTACAACATGCTGTTTGGAGCCAAAGGAAAAGTACAAGCGGCGCTCGAGAAAGACACGCGTGTTCCGCAAGCGGTGAGTTAGTCAAAAAACAATGAGCCGGATCACCGGTATCACGGATGAAATTCTAAGGTTGATCCGTGCGAATCCGTGAGGGTCCGTGGCCACGGTTTTGTAATATTTCGAAGAAGGTGACCTTGTCTACACGATCGACTCTTGCGAGCCTCAGAATTCCCTCGCTGATTACCTTATGTTTCGCAGCGGTGGTGATCGTTTTCTCGCCCGCTCTGGCTGACAGTCCTGCCAAGGTTGGGAACGTAAACGCAGATCGTGTTGCCGCTGACACCGACGGCGCCAACTGGCTCCTCAACGGACGTAACTTCGAATCCCATCACTTCAGCCCGCTGAAGCAGATTACAGATCAGAACGTCTCCGGACTGGGGCTCGCCTGGCACATGGAGGTCGACAGCGGCATGGGCATCGTGTCCGAACCAATCGTTGTCGATGGAGTGGCCTATGTCAGCGCACCTCAGTCGAAGGTGTATGCCATTGAGGCGGCGACCGGAAAGCTGATCTGGAAATTCGATCCCAAGGTCCGATTGGATCAGGCCTTGAACGGTTCGTACTCTGCGCGCACGAATGCCGGAGTAGCAGTGTGGGAGGGAAAAGTATTCGTCGGCACCGGAGATTGCCGCCTGGTCGCGATCGACGCAGCTACAGGAAAACAGATTTGGGAGTCGCTGGTGTGTGAGCCGACGCAGACCGGGATCACCAATGCGCCCCATGTGGCCAAAGGCATGGTGTTCATGGGGTACAACGGGTCCGACGACGGAGTGCGCGGCGCCATCGCCGCCTACGACGCCAATACCGGGAAAGAATTGTGGCGCTTCTGGACCGTTCCCGGTGATCCAAAGAAGCCGTTCGAGTCGAAAGCCCTCAAGGAAATCGCGGCCAAGACGTGGCCGGGCGGCGACGCCTGGAAGATAGGTGGAGGCGATGCCTGGACTGCAATTACTTATGATCCGGTGACCGATTACTTGATCTTTGGAACCGCAGGAGCTGGGGCGGACTATGGAGAACTCTCGGCACTCCGGGCCCAAGGCGACAAGCTGTTTGCCGGATGCATTTTGGCGGTGAAGGCTTCAACCGGCGAATATGTTTGGCACTACCAGACCAGTTCTCCGGGGCTGCAGACGGAAAACAATCACATCGTGATGGCCGATCTGCCCGTTAATGGCGAGAAGCGGCATGTCGCCATGACAGTGCCCAAGAACGGTTTTTACTACGTGCTGGATGCATGGACCGGGAAGCTGCTATCCGCCAAGCCGATCGTGAAAGTGAACTGGGCGACATCAATCGACCTCGCGACGGGAAAAGCGGTGGAAGTTCCAGCTTCGCAAGGCGGTGGTAAGCAGTGGACTGTCCATAACTGGTGGCCGATGAGCTACGACGCAGGAACCGGACTCGTCTACATTCCCGCGACCGATCGCAAGCCGAACTCTCACGCGGATGTGGAAACCGGCGAGTGGATGGGGCAGACGGAAGGAAAGCTGATCGCATGGGATCCCGTCAATCAGTCCGAGCGATGGTCGGTGGAAGAAGAAATCGCGACCAACGGAGGCGTGCTTTCTACTGCGGGCAATCTCGTGTTTCAGGGCCAGGGCAACGGAGAGTTCGCCGCATTCACCGCCGACACGGGAAAGAAAGTCTGGTCGATCGATACAGGCTCAGCGATCGACTCGATCCCTGTGACGTACTCGGTGAACGGCGAGCAGTATGTGCTGCTGGCGGTGGGATGGGGTTCAGGTTCGCGGCTATTCGCTCCCTCGTGGACGATGGGAACTCCACGGTCGAAGCGCGGGCCCTCTCGAATTCTGGCGTTTAAACTGGGCGGGAATGTTCCCTTCCCGACTCCGCCAGATATCGTGCCGCCCGTTCCGAAGCCACCGGTACAGACCGCGAATGCAGCGACGATCAAGGAAGGCGAGCAATTGTATAAGACCTTCTACTGCGACGGCTGCCACTCGCCGCATCTGGATGGAAGCAGCGCGTGGGTGCTGAACGGAGCCATTCCGGATTTGCGCTACGCTCCGCCCGACGTACATGCGCAGTGGTACAGCATTGTTCTTGCAGGGACGCACTGGGATAAGGGCATGCCGGGATTCGCCAATCCGCCCAAGTTCGCGTTTCCGCATCTGCGCATGAGCAATAAGCAAGCCGACGCGATTCATGCGTACGTGATCGACGGGGCGTGGAAAGCGTACCGCGGAGAGCACGCCGGGGAAGGCACCGACCCGGCGCACAAGAAATAAGGGGCCGCATGCACCATCACGAACTGGCTGCCCAAGCCTTCGTGGTCGTACTGCGGGTACAACGCTGGGCTAGACGGCCGAGAAACTTCTCTTCAGTACTCCGTCAATTCTTTCATCGCCAGATACAAATCATTCGGCTGTGGCAGGATCGCGTCTTCCAGGATCGGCTGGTAAGCCACGAAGGTGTCTTTTGCGGCGACACGGCGGACCGGGGCGTCGAGTTGATCGAAGAGCTTTTCGGCGATGCGGGCGGCGATTTCGGCACCGTAGCCCCAGCTTAGCGTGTCCTCGTAGGCAACCAGCGCGCGATTTGTTTTCGCGACCGAGGCGGCGATGGTATCCCAGTCAAACGGGTTCAGGCTGCGCAGGTCGATTAATTCGACGCTGACTCCCTGCTCACGCTCCAGCTTTTGCGCGGCCTGCAATGCACGCGGCACCACTGCGCCGTAGGTGATCACCGTCAAATCCGTCCCGGGATGCACGACCTTCGCCTTGCCGAACGGGATCATGTACTCCGATCCGGGGTAGGCTGCGCGGCCGTAGGACTCGCGGTACAAGCGCTTATGCTCGAGGAACAGAACCGGGTCGTCGCAACGGATCGCGGTGCGCAGCAGTCCGGCGGCATCAAGCGCATTGGAGGGAAACACGACGCGCAGGCCCGGAATGTGCGTAAAGATGCTCTCGCCGCATTGCGAGTGATAGATGGCCCCTCCGGTGAGATATCCGCCGATCGCAACGCGAATCACTACCGGGCATGAGAATCCGTTGTTGGAGCGCCAGCGGATTGTGGTGAGTTCGTCGCGAATCTGCATCATCGCCGGCCAGATGTAGTCGAAGAACTGAATTTCGACGACCGGCTTGAGCCCGCGGGTGGCCATGCCCGTCGCGCGGCCGACGATTGCGGCCTCGGCCAACGGTGAGTTAAACACGCGGTCGTTGCCGAACTCGCATTGCAGGCCGAAAGTCAGCTTGAAGACTCCACCCTTGCCTTTGACCAGCTTCTGGCGCAGGTATTCTTCGCGGCTGCAGTCGGCGACGTCTTCGCCGAATATGACGATGCGCTCGTCGCGCTTCATTTCATCGCGCAGTGTGGCGGTAATCAAATCCGCCATCGTCTTCGCGGTCGCCTTCTTGCCATCGGACGAGGACATCTGTGACCGGAGCGGCGTCAAATGTCGACGAAGTTACGTCAAGATCCGGAGAGTAGATGAAGTTCATCACCGACTCGGGGGGCGGTGGAAGCGCTTCCAGCGCGCGATCGACTGCAACCTGTAACTCTGCCTCAACTTCTTTTTCGAGCTGGTTGATTCCCTTATCGTCGAGAATGCCT
Organism: Terriglobia bacterium; assembly: GCA_963743105.1. Lineage (GTDB taxonomy): Bacteria > Acidobacteriota > Terriglobia > Terriglobales > Acidobacteriaceae > Sulfotelmatobacter. The sequence continues at coordinate 193,360 of CAVUOS010000036.1, read as the reverse complement.
TCACGCAGAAGATACATCTGCGTGCGCGTCACGGGATCACGCTGCGCGTCGCGTTCGCGCTCCGACTCCGGCCGGTAGAGGCGTTCGTCATCGGACAGAGAATGGGAGTACGGCCGAATTACGTGAGCGTGAACGAAGGCCGGACCGAGGCCCTCGCGGCAATACCGGGCGGCGCGCTGGAAGGCAGCGTAGCTCGCTACCGGATCGGTGCCATCGACCTCTTCGAAGTGGAAGTTCGGAAATCCGGAGACCAGGCGCGAGATGCTGCCGCCTGCCGTCTGCACTTCAACCGGAACCGAAATCGCATAGCCGTTGTCTTGGACGCAGAAAATGATCGGAAGCTTGCCCAGGGCGGCTGCGTTCATCGCCTCCCAAAATTCGCCTTCGCTCGAGGTGCCGTCGCCGAGCGACACGTAGGTGACCTCGTCGTTTTGAAAGCTGACGTTCTTGAACAACCTGTAATCAGTGACACCCGCCGGAACTTCCGCCGATTTCGGATGGCGTGCGAGATAGCGTCCACCTTCAGCACAACCTACCGCCTGCAAAATCTGCGAGCCGGTCGGCGAAGACTGGGTCACGATGTGGAGCGAGGGATAACTCCAATGCGAGGGCATCTGGCGCCCGCCGGAGCTGGGATCGTCCGCCGCTCCGACGCCCTGCAGAAACATGTTGTAGGGCTCAACCCCAATTGTTAGGCATAGGGCCCGATCCCGATAGTACGGATAGAACCAGTCGTATCCGGGCCGGAGCGCGAGGCCAGCGGCAACGCCAATCGCTTCATGACCGGCGCCGGACATCTGAAAATAGATCTTCTGCTGGCGCTTGAGCAGGATTTCCCGGTCATCGATACGCCGGGAGGTGTACATCAAGCGGTAAGCCTGAATCAGCTGCTCGCGGCTGAGTCCGTCCTGGACTTTCGACTTCTTGGTTCCGTGGGCCGAGGTTCCGTTGGCCAGCGCAAGCTTGGGGTCGGTTTTTGTGGTCGCCATCCGGGTGATTGATTCCTATAGGTTTAGATTCCGGCCAGCCGTAACTCGATTCCCCCAGTGGGGCGGACTTGTTGGATTGTATATGGTGAGGCGGGGTTGGAAAAGTCGGGATTTCGGGTAGTACGGACGTTGGTGACTTGGCCGATACGGTCCATTGGAGACATGGACCCAGCGTGGCCAAAAGTGATGCCCGCCGCTGCTGGTCCCCGGTTTTCTTTGCGGCCTTTGCGGGCCTTCGCGAACTTCGCGTTTAGAGTTTTTAACCGCAAAGTACGCGAAGAAATGCCACCAAGAACGCAAAGAAACCTTTTGTCGTCTAGCTCGCGTCCGAGCGACCGGGTGGGAAGAAGTAGCCGGATGCGGTCACGGTCATGTGACCACGCTCATAATCAAGCGTGACGGTGGTCATAGCCGCTGTTCCCTCCACATCGTTAGAGTGCTGCTCCACGAGCGCGTTTTCACTTTGTAGTCCTTCCCTCGGACGAGCTCAGAAAGCCACGTTAGCCCCGGCGGCCGCAGTCGCCGGGGCTGTGGATTTTTGGAGGCAATTCGCTGTGGCACAGTTCTTCGCGAGCTCCATTCCCGGCGACGAGAATAAGCCGCTCTATTCCTTCATGCCTTTGCCTTGCTGAGCGAAGCCGAGCCCATCCATCGAAAACACAGTGCAGCGAGGGCGGCGGCCGCGAGTTGCGCGACGATGAACCCGGGAGCGTCGGCGGGACGAATGCCGGCGAAGGTATCGCTCGCGGCCCGCGCAAGAGTCACGGCGGGGTTCGCGAACGATGTAGAAGCGGTGAACCAGTATGCCGCGGCGATGTACGCGCCCACGGCAAATGAGACCGCAGACGAGCGTAGGCGCGCACATCCCCAGATCACCATCAGCAGGCCGAAGGTCGCGACGAACTCGCTCCAAAGGAAAGCGCGGCCATTGCGCACGTGATGGGAGCTGAAGAAAAGCGGCAAACCAAACATCCCGTGGGCTGCGGCCACACCACCGAACGCTCCAAGAGCTTGAGCCGCGGTGTAAGCCGGCACGTCGCGCCATGGGAAACCGCCCTGTAGTGCGCCGGCCAGCGTGACCACGGGGTTGAAATGTGCGCCGGAGATCGGCGCGAGCGCCAGGATCAGCGCAATCAGGGCCGCTCCGGTCGCCACCGAGTTGGCCAAGAGCGCCAGCGCGACGTTGCTTCCGGAAAGGCGCTCGGCCATGATGCCCGAGCCGACCACGGCCATCAGCAGAAATGCGGTACCCATGAATTCCGCAGTGAGACGGGCGCGTAAAGGAAAGGTCATTGGCGTCCTATATGGTCGACTTCCTTCTTGACTGTGAGTCCGTCAAGGCTCGCCAGAGGAAGACTGAGAAACAGACCTATCCTGCGCTCGAGGGTGAGGAATGCTTCGCGGAAGGCTCGCTCAATCTCCGCCTGCGTTCCGTGGACCGCGGCGGGATCGGACACGCTCCAGTGCGCTGAGATCGGCTGTCCAGGCCATACCGGGCACACTTCCTTCGCCGCGTTGTCACAGACGGTGAATACGAAATCGAGAGCAGGAGCACCGGGCTTGGCAAACTCATCCCAACTTTTGCTGCGCAGGCCCTCAGTGGGAAGGTGCGCAATCTCAAGTTCGCGGAGAGCTTCGGGGCGGACTCTGCCCGCAGGATGGCTCCCCGCGCTGTAAGCTGAGAATGTTGGCGGTCCCTTGAAGTTTAGAATCGCCTCGGCCAGAATCGACCGCGCCGAGTTGCCGGTACAGAGGAACAAAACGTTGTAATGCCGCTGCATTGCGATCCTCCTCAGTTGCAGCACTCTGGACCACAACAAGATGCCGCCGCTGGTTTCAGGGCGCGGATGAAGCCGCTGAAGAATTTTCCGTCAATCTCCGCAGTATCAAGTTTGATAGGAATCTGCTGGCCCGACAGGAATTCCAGGGCGTCCTCGGCGCGGTAGGTACGCGTGGGCTCAATCTCGATGTGCTCGAATCCGGCCTGCGCCAGCTTGGAGCGGTATTCGTTCTCTTCCAGAGCGCCGGCGATGCAGCCCACCCAAGCGAGCACACTCTGGCGAATCTCGGGCAGCATCTCGCCGTGCGTGACCACATCGGAGACGGCAAATCGGCCCCCGGGCTTCAGCACGCGAAAGGCTTCGCGGAGGACTTTGCTTTTGTCGGCCGAAAGATTGATGACGCAATTGGAGATGATGACGTCGACGGAGTTGTCCGGAAGTGGGACGTTCTCGATTTCACCCTTCAGGAATTCGACGTTCTCGATACCGGCCTTGCGCTTGTTTTCGTTGGCGAGGGCGAGCATTTCGTCGGTCATGTCGAGACCGTAAGCTTTGCCGGTTGGACCGACGCGGCGCGCCGAGAGCAAAACATCGATGCCGCCGCCGGAGCCGAGGTCGAGCACGATTTCTCCCGGCTTCAACTGGGCCAGTGCCGTGGGATTGCCGCAGCCAAGCGAGGCCAGGAGAGCTTCTTCGGGGATCTGTCCGGCTTGTGACGGATCGTAAAGATTCGTCGTAATGGGATCGCAGCACCCCGTGCTGGAAGTCGCGCCGCAGCAGGAACTGCCGCCAGTCTTCACACGTAGAGCAGCTTCGCCATACTTCTGTTTTACGACTTGTTTGATATCGGTGCTTTCAGTAGCGCTCATGAAATGACTCCTATTTGCAGATTTGTACGATGTCTTGTGGTTTAAGGGCTTTGTTCCGCGTGCAGCATTCGGCGTAAAGGAACTGCAGCAGTTCCTGCAAGCGCTTCGGTATTGGCGGTGTAGCGGAGAAATGTTCCCTCCCGCTTCACGGCGACGAGATCTTCGGTGCGCAATTTGTCGAGGTGATGGGAGAGCGTCGAATTGGGGATATCCAATTCTTCCTGAATCTCGCTGACCACGAGCCCCTCGGGATGCGCGGTGAGCAGCAACTGCATGATGCGGAGGCGGGGCTCGGTTCCCATGGCTGAGAACATGTCGGCATACTTGGCGACCCGCTCAGCTGCCTTGGTTGGGGAGGGCGCTTTTGTAGTAAGCATATTTCGATAATACTAGAAATATGGATGGATTGCAAGGCCGAGCTTCGCTCGGTGGACGGGCGAGGCGCCCGTCCCCACACGAACTGTGTAGGGCCGAATGCTGACGGCTGAGTGCCGAGTGCTTTATTCTGAAGACTCATGATTCGAAGCCGCCGTGCATTTGATCCGCACTCTATAAAACTTGTCATCTTTGATCTCGACGGGACGCTGATCGACTCGCGCCTCGACCTGGTGCATTCCGTCAACGCCGCCCTGCGTCACATCCAACGCCCGGAACTGCCCGACGACGTGATCGCGAGCTATGTCGGGGATGGCGCGCCGATCCTCATCCAACGCGCTTTGGGAGGCGAGGCAGTCGACGACGCTCTCGTCCGGAAAGGGCTGGAGTTTTTCCTCTCTTACTACCGCGAGCACAAGCTTGACCACACAACCGTCTATCCCGGAATTCAGGAAGCCCTGGCCGCGATTCAGAACTCCGGCAACGGTATGCCTCGGAAGATGGCTGTGTTGTCGAACAAGCCCGTGAACCCGTCGCGGGCAATCGTGGAGTCTCTGAGGCTGGGCCAGTATTTCTCGCAGGTTTATGGCGGCAACAGCTTTGCTACGAAGAAGCCGGAGCCGGAGGGCGCTTTGAAACTGGTGAGTGAAGCCGGCGTACAGCCCGAGCAGGCCGCGATAGTCGGCGATTCTCATGTGGACATCCAGACAGGGCGTAATGCTGGACTCTGGACGGTGGCTGTGACCTACGGATTCGCGCCGCACACGCTCGAAGCAGAGGCTCCAGATCTTGAGGTTGATACGCCCCAGGAATTGGGTAGCGTTTTCCGTAAGAAGGAAGTCGAGCTGCGCTCGACGGACAGCCGGGGGCGGCTGTCCCCACATTGATCGGGGCGCTACGACGACAAATGACCACTGACAACTTCGGTTTCACCCCAAAAGAACTGCGCAAGCTGCGCAGCCTGAAGAATCCCTACGGCATTCAGAAGTTCCTCGATGACATGCCGTATCACCTGGAAGACACGGCCTGGTCCCCACGCAGAGTGTTAGCCGAGCAGTCATCGCATTGTTTGGAAGGGGCCATCTTCGGCGCGGCGGCTCTGCGGGCGAATGGATACCCTCCGCTACTGCTCGATTTCGAGGCCGAGCACGATACCGATCACGTGATCGCAATTTTCAAGCAGGACGGTCATTGGGGTGCGGTCGCAAAATCGAATTACACCGGATGCCGCTGGCGGGAACCGGTCTATCGCAACCTGCGCGAACTCGCGCTGAGTTATTTCAACGCGTACTTCAATCTGAGGCGTGAGCGCACGCTGCGTCGGTACTCCCTTCCGGTCAATCTAGCGCGCTTCGACTCGCAGAAGTGGATGACTACTGACAAACCCGTCTGGTTCATCGTTTATCATCTGTTCGATGTGAAGCACTATTCCCTGCTCACCAAGGCCCAGGAAAAGCGCCTGCACCGAGTGGACGAAAGGCTGTTTCAGGCGGAGTGTCTGGGAAAAGCGTACAAGGACCGGGATTAGCTGTGGTTGAAGCTCGCCGCCATCCTCGTTACAAGCTGGAAATCGACGTTCGCATTTATCCGCGCAACTCGCAGGTGGTGCGCGGGCATTCTGTCGACATCAGCGAGTCCGGCATTTCTGCTCTGCTGCGCGTGGAAGTACCTTTGGGAGAAGTAGTCCGCCTGGAGTTCGCCGTTCCCACCGGCGAGGTTCAGATTCACGCTCTGGTCCGCCAACGAATCGCCTTCCGCTACGGATTCCAATTCCTGGAAGCCATCTCCCAGCTCGAGATCATTCAGCGCGCCTGCCGGCAATTGGCCGTAGCGCAGTCAACGGCGGGAAATCCGGAAACGTAGGCAACTCTCGCCCACTCGTCGGGTTGGTGTCTAAGATTTCGATCTTGGACATTGGTACTAGTGATAATCGTGACAATCTGGCCGCCATCTCCTGTGAGGTTAAGATGATGGTATGAGGAGCAGGTCCCCGATTTTGGCTGTCTGCCTTCTCGCCTGCCTAAGGGCCGCTGCGCAGGATGCATCATCTGCGACTCCCGCCACTCCGCCGACGGAGACGCCTCAGACCGCAGATTCAAGCTCGCAGTCCGCGGATAAGCCTGTCACTTCGCGCGAGAGACCGGACCTCACGCCCGGCACGAACGGCCAACTCTCCCCAGAGCAAATGCGCGAGTTGACGCGTGTGGTTGCTCAAAATTATCGCGATAACTACAAAAAGCAGCGCGACTACACCTATATCGAGCGCGATGTCGAGAAATCCATAGGTGGCAATGGGCAGGTCAAGTCCACTGAGATCAGGACGTATGAAATCGTCGAGATCTATGGCGAGCAGGTGCGGCGGCTGATCGAAAAAGACGATAAGCCTCTCGACGCCAAAGAGGCGGAGAAAGAGGAAGAACGGATTCAGAAGATCGTAGACAAGCACAAGAATGAATCGGAGGAAGAGCGGAAGAAGCGGATTGAGAAGGAAGCAAAACAACGCGAGGAAGGCCGCAAATTCGTTGGTGAGGTAGCGGATTCCCACGACTTCCGACTGGTTGGAACGGAAGTAGTGGATGGCCGCGAAGCCTGGGTCATCGACGGCCTGCCGCGGCCCGGATATGAGCCGCAGGACACGGGAGCAAAATTCGTCTCCAAGTTTCGCGGACGGCTCTGGATCGATAAAGATGACTTGCAACTTGCAAGAATGGACATCGAGGCCGTGGACACTGCCTCTGTCGGATGGGTCCTTGCCCGCATTCACAAGGGAACGCGTGTAATCTACGAACAGACGCGGATGAGCGACGAAATCTGGCTGCCCCAGCACTTGACCTTTAAGTTCGATGCGCGGGTCGCGCTTTTCAAGGGTTACAACATCGATGGTGAGCAGACCTATCGCGACTACAAGAAGTTCCGGACCTCCTCAAAGATCGTGGGTATTGGAGAAGTGCAGCAGCCCAAATAGCAAAACCGCGGCCTCCCATTGGCTTCAAGGGAGCCTACGATTACTCATGTAAGGAGTGCCAAGGAGCCTTCGTGAACATCGAGTTGCGCCCAATCGGCTTTGTCGAGGCCACTCGCTCGCGCGTGGAGGATGATTTCTGGGGAGGAGTCGAATCCTGCGTCTCCCTGACAGATGAGTTTGCGTCCGACGCTCTACAGGGGTTGGCCGACTTCTCCCACGTCGAAGTGATCTTCCAATTCCACAAACTCGATCCGGCGACGGTTGTTACGGGAGCGCGGCGTCCCAGAAAAAATCCGGCATGGCCGGTCGTTGGTATTTTTGCGCAGCGGGGCAAGAACCGTCCGAATCGCATCGGGGCTACCATTTGCCGCGTGCTTCGAGTGGAAGGCACGAGGCTGTACGTGGCCGAACTCGATGCCCTTGATGGGACGCCGGTGCTGGACATCAAACCGGTGATGGCCGAATTCCTGCCCAGCCGAGAAGTAAAGCAGCCCGGATGGTCGCACGAACTGATGCGTGAGTACTGGCTTCGCAAGGGATAGCCACAAACCATCATCGCGGCACGCTTCAGGCTTTATAATGCGAGGTCCCAACGCACAGGCTCGCCTGCCGCTGAGTGCGACCTGCACGACTGAGATATTTCATTTGAATTCTTCATGAGGCGTCGATGACCTCGATTACCCGTCGTGATCTGCTTCTTTCCGGCCTCGCACTTTCTGCCTCGACTCTGGTGTCCGGTTCGGTACAGCGGGCGCACGCGCTACTCGCGCGCTATCCCGCACTGGAGCCTGCAGGCGCTCTCGCTCCGCGCGAGCGACTCCTGTTCGACTTCGGGTGGAAATTCTTTCAAGGCCATGCGTCCGATCCGGCGCGCGATCTGGGATTCGGCATGGGCCAGGGCGACTTCGCCAAGAATGGCGAGTTCTGGTTTTCCACGCAGAAGTTCGACGATTCGAAATGGCGTGATTTGAATCTGCCGCATGACTGGGCCGTGGAATTGCCGTTCGTGCGCGACGAGGAGCAGAACAGCCACGGTTACAAGCCGCTTGGCCGTCGATATCCCGAGACCAGCATCGGCTGGTATCGCCGCACTTTTGACATTCCCAAGGAAGAATCCGGGCGGCGGATTGTGGTCGAATTCGACGGGGCTTTTCGCAGCGCACTGGTTTTTCTCAACGGCTACTTTATCGGACGAAACGACAATGGATACGCTCCCTTCCGTTTCGATATCAGCGATTTCGCCAACTATGGAGGCAAGAATTATCTGATGGTCCGCATGGACGCCAGCTTCGGCGACGGCTGGTTTTATGAAGGCGCCGGTATTTACCGGCATGTCTGGTTAACGAAAACCGACGCGCTGCACTTGGGGCACGGCGAAACGTATATCCGTCCAAGCGTGAAAGGAACTGCGGCTGCGCTGAGCCTTGGCACCATGGTTCAGAACGAAGGGAGCCAGGCAGAAACATGCCGTGCTCGCTGGCAGATTATGGATGCCGCCGGAAAAGTCGTCACTACCGCAGACTCAGCTCAGCAATCCGTGGCCGCGGACGGCTCAGCTACCTTCACGGCGAGCGCGAACCTGGCGAATTCTACGCTCTGGTCGCCGGAGACCCCCAATCTCTATTCGGCTGTTGTGACAGTCGAGTCCGGCGGCAAGGGACGCGATGCCGAGCGCGTGAATTTCGGCGTGCGCGACATCAAGTGGGACGCTGACAAAGGCTTTTTCCTCAATGGCAATCCGGTCAAGATCAAAGGCACCTGCAACCATCAGGATCATGCTGGCGTCGGCGCGGCGCTTCCCGACCGTCTGCAGGCGTTCCGTCTGGCTGTGTTGAAAGACATGGGCGGCAACGCCGTGCGCACCTCGCACAATATGCCTACGCCGGAGTGGGTCGAGGCCTGCGATCGCATGGGCATGATGATGATGTGCGAAACGCGGTTGATGAGTTCCAACCCGGAGGGCATGGCGCAACTGGAAATAATGATCAAGCGCTACCGCAACTCGCCGTCGATCATCCTATGGTCGATGGGGAACGAAGAGTGGACGATGATGCCGCAACCGCAGGGCGTGCGCGTGATCGACGACATGATCGCGCGCACTCACGAGCTTGATCCGACGCGCCTGTGCTCAGCGGCCATCAACGCCGCCTTCGAGACCCACTTTCCCGAACAGCTCGATGTGATGGGGTTTAACTACAACTTGAAGGTGCATGATGCGTGGCACAAGGCGCATCCAAAGACGCCGTCCGTCGGCTCGGAGACGGCCAGCACGGTTTCGACACGGGGCATCTATTCGACTGACAAACTGCGCAACTGGGTCAGTGCCTACGATCTGAACCATACCGCCTGGTCCCAACTCGCGGAGGAATGGTGGAAGTTCTACGCGACGCGCGAATGGCTGTCGGGCGGCTTTGCCTGGACCGGCTTTGATTACCGCGGCGAGCCAACGCCTTACGGATGGCCGTCGATCAACTCGCAGTTCGGTATCGTCGACATGTGCGGCTTCCCCAAGGACAACTTCTATTACTACAAAGCCTGGTGGGGATCGGAGCCGGTGCTGCACCTCTTCCCTCACTGGAATTGGGAGCAGCGGGCAGGCGAAACGATTTCAGTCTGGGCGCACTCGAACCTTGATTCGGTCGAACTCTTTCTCAATGGAAAGAGCCAGGGCTCGCAGAAAGTTCAGCCTCTGACTCATCTCGAGTGGAAGGTGAAATATGAGCCGGGCACACTCGAAGCCCGCGGCGCGAAAGACGGGAAAGTCGTGCTCACCGCCAAACAGGAGACCACAGGCGAACCGGAGTCGATTCGGCTCACCCCCGATCGCACGGAAATCAATGCCGATGGCGAAGACGTTTGCGTTCTGCGCGTCGAAGCTCTTGATAAAGAGGGACGACCGGTTCCCACGGCCGACGTTCCGATTCTCTTTAAGATCAGCGGCGAAGGTTCTCTCATTGGCGTGGGGAACGGTGATCCGAATTGCCAGGAATCCGACAAGGAACCGAAGCGCAGCTTGTTCAATGGGCTCGCCCAAGTCATCGTGCAAGCGAATCGCACACCAGGGACGATTACAGTTGAGGCGTACACCGGAGATTGGCCGCCGCCGAAATTGCCTGCAACGCACGTAACGATTACGACGAAGAAGGTTGAGTTGCGGCCAAGCGTGCGATAGCTGGGGACGCGGGGGCGGGACGCCGGCGCTACTCTGGGAGAACCATGTCCAAATCACGCAGGGACTTTCTTACCCTTACCTCGCTCGGAATCCTGGGCGCGGCGGCAGTCTCGCGAATTCACGCACAGAATCTCTCCACGCTGCCGCCAGGGGCACCGCCCGCCTTCGGTGCTGGTCCTGAATTCGGCCCTGCCGTGTCGGTGACGACTTTTTCCGAAGCTGAGAAGCTGATGCAGTTTCCGCTGACCGACTCGGAGCGGGCCATGGCTGCCGCAACGTGGCGCCGAACCCTTGCGTCGGTGTATGAGCGGCGCACGGGTCCCCGGAAGCTGCCTCTCGATTCCAATCTGGCGCCAGCCACGCGGTGGGATCCTGCACTGCCATGCGTGAAGGAAGTGGCACAGCAGGATCGGTTCGTACGCAGTAAGGCTGACCCCGGTTCCCTGCCGGCGAAGGACGAAGACATTGCCTTCGCGACTGTAGCCAATCTTTCCCGCTGGATCGAGACGCGGCAGATCACTTCCGAGCGTCTGACGAACGTCTATCTTCAAAGGCTCGAGCGCTTCAATCCCAAGCTGCGGTGTGCGATCACCGTCACGCGTGAGCTTGCGTTGAAACAGGCAAAGCAGGCTGATCAAGAAATCGAGCGGGGAAAGTATCGCGGTCCGCTGCACGGAATTCCGTGGGGCGGGAAAGATCTGCTCGACACGGCGGGAATCCCGACTACGTATGGCGCTGAACCTTACCGCAATCGCATTCCTTCCGACGACGCCGTTGTCGTGAAACGCCTTCACGATGCCGGTGCGGTGCTGATCGCGAAACTCAGTCTAGGTGCGCTCGCTTTGAACGACATATGGTTCGGTGGACAGACCATGAATCCATGGCTGCCGGAAGAAGGATCGTCGGGATCGAGCGCGGGTCCGGGAGCCGCAACCGCAGCGGGACTCGTGGCGTTTTCGATTGGAAGCGAGACCGGCGGCAGCATTGTGAGTCCTTCGATGCGCTGCGGAGTAACTGGGCTTCGTCCGACGTATGGACGCGTCCCGCGCACGGGTGCGATGACACTGTGCTGGTCGCTCGACAAGCTTGGCCCGATGACTCGCGGCGTTGAAGACACCCTGCTCGTTCTTCATGCCATCTCAGGGCCCGATGCGGGCGATACCGCTAGCGTGCCCAGTCATCTCGATTTCGACGCGACTGGCGCGGTCAAGGGTCTACGCCTCGGCTACTTCCCTGCGTGGATGAAGGAACGCCCAGCGACCGAGGTTGACCGTGCCGCGCTGGAAACAGCCAAGAACGTCGGCTTCGAACTGGTCGAAGTTTCTCTGCCCGACTGGCCTTACGATTCCCTGAACCTGATTGTGTTCGCGGAAGGCGCCGCAGCGTTCGAGGAGCTGACGTTGAGTGGCGGACTTCGAGAGTTGAAAGCGCAGGTTCCGGATGCGTGGCCGAACTTGTTCCGCCAGGCGAGATTCCTCTCGGCGGTTGACTTCGTACAGGCAGATCGCATGCGACGGAAGGTCGCCAACGAAATGGCACGCCTGTTCTCGGAAGTCGATCTGCTGCTGGTGCCTTCTCTGCGCGACGAAATGCTGGTCATCACAAACTTCACTGGCCATCCGTCGCTCACCTTGCGTGCGGGATTCGTGGAGGTGGAGAAAGCTAGAACCGACTGGGCTCCGGACCCGGAGCATCCTCTGCCAACCTTCCCCACGCCGCGTCGCGTGCCGCACGGGGTGACGCTGATCGGACGACTGTTCGATGAAGGAACGCTGGGCGCTGCTGGGATTGCGCTGGAGCGGGCGTTTGGGGTGGTGGCGGAGCGGCCTATTGGGTTCTAGTTTCCGCAGTTCGTGTAAGACCTATCCACGTTAGGGCACGAAGGCCAGGATCGGCGTTCTTTCGTGTGCCTAGTGTCATTAGTGGTTATGGATTTCCCTGCGTTTATAATGGAAGGATTCTCTGGCGGCAAAATCAGTTTCTGTGGCGCTGCCGGCGAAACCGAGCCGAGCGTTGCTCGGCATGGACGGGCGAGGCGCCCGTCCCCACACAAGCAGATTCCTCGCTTCGCTCGGAATGACAAAGTCTCTTGAGGGATTGAGGACAAATCCTGTCCTCAGCCTCGATTAGTTTGCTGTAGTGCTGGTTTTGGCTAGTGGCTAAGAGCTAACAGCTTAAGAGCTTCTTTTCATGGATTTCAAACTCGTTTCCAGTTACAAGCCGCAGGGTGACCAGGCCGCCGCGATCCAGGCGCTCACTCGCGGTATTTTCGATCGCGAGCAGCATCAGGTCTTGCTGGGGGTCACCGGTTCTGGCAAGACCTTCACTATGGCGAAGGTGATCGAAGCGATCAACCGCCCAACACTGGTGATGGCGCATAACAAGACTTTGGCGGCACAGCTTTATCACGAGTTCAAGAGCTTCTTCCCGCACAATGCGGTCGAGTACTTCGTCTCCTACTACGACTACTACCAGCCGGAAGCGTATGTTCCCGCCGCCGATCTCTACATCGAGAAGGAAGCGACCATCAACGATGAACTCGACAAATTGCGGCTTTCCGCCACTCGGTCGTTATTCGAGCGGCGCGATGCGCTGATCGTTGCTTCCGTGAGCTGCATCTACGGTTTGGGATCGCCCGAGGCCTACTACGGGATGATGCTGTTCGTGGAAAAGGGCCAGAAGGTCAAGCGTGAGGACATCACGCGCAAGCTGGTCGATATTCTCTACGAGCGCACGAATGGCGAGTTCCGCCGCGGAACATTTCGCGTGCGCGGAGATGTCATCGAAGTCTTCCCTACTTACGACGATATGGCGTATCGCATCGAGATGTGGGGAGACCAGATCGAATCGCTCTCACAGATCGATCCGCTGTTCGGCACGGTCAAGCAGAAGTACATGCGGCTGCCGATTTATCCCAAGACGCATTACGTCATGAAGGAAGAAACGCGCGCGTCGGCCGTACAGTCGATCAAAAAGGAGCTGGCCTGGTGGGAAGTTGAACTCGAAAAGCAGGGCCGGCTGGTCGAGTCGCAGCGCATTCATCAGCGCACCATGTTTGATCTGGAAATGATCAAAGCCATGGGCTATTGCCACGGAATAGAGAACTATTCGCGGCATTTCACCGGACGCCTGCCGGGCGAGCCTCCGCCGACTCTGCTCGACTATTTTCCGCGCGATTTCCTGATGTTCATCGACGAATCGCACCAGACCGTACCGCAGTTGCGCGGCATGTACGCGGGCGATCGCTCGCGCAAGGAGGTCCTCGTTGAGTACGGATTCCGCATGCCGTCGGCGCTCGACAACCGTCCGCTGACGTTTGAGGAGTTCGAACATCGAACAAATCAGCTGGTGTATGTTTCGGCGACTCCGGGACCATACGAACTAACGAAGTCCGCGGGCGTGGTGGTGGAGCAGATCATCCGGCCGACCGGATTGATCGATCCTCCGGTGGAGGTGCGTCCCGTGAAGGGGCAGATTGACGACCTGCTGCACGAGATTCGGGCGCGCGTGGAAAAGGGCGAGCGGGTGCTGGTCACGACTTTGACCAAACGCATGTCCGAAGATCTGGCCGAGTATTACGCCGAAGTCGGGGTGAAGTGCCGCTACATGCACTCGGAAATCGAAACCCTGGAACGGGTGAAGATTCTGCGCGATCTACGCAAGGGAGAGTTTGATGTACTGATCGGCATTAATCTGTTGCGCGAGGGACTAGACCTGCCTGAGGTGTCGCTGGTGGCGATTCTCGACGCGGACAAAGAAGGATTCCTGCGCTCGAGCGGATCGCTGATTCAGACGATCGGCCGCTGCGCTCGACATTTGAATGGACGCGCGATTCTGTATGCGGACCGGCAGACCGACTCGATGAAGCGCGCCATGGATGAGACTTCGCGCCGCCGCGCCATCCAGACCGCTTATAACGAAGAGCATGGCATCACTCCGGAATCGATCGTGCGCCCGCTGGATATGACCCTGGCAGCAATCGTCGCCGCGGATTACACCGACCTGACCGGTGGCGAGGCCGAAGGCATGCCCGAATTCAAGTCGCAGGAAGAAGTCGACACCTATATCGCGAAACTCGAGAGCGATATGCGCGAGGCGGCCAAGCGGTTTGAGTTTGAGAAGGCGGCAAAGCTCAGAGACACGATCAAGGAGTTACGGACGAAGGAGTTTCTGTTCGCGTGACAGACTTATGACATCGAGTGACCTTCTATTTCGACGTCTATTAAAAGACCTTCGTCCTGTCTTTGCAGGGCACGGATTTCGACGAAGAAGCCAGAACTTCGTAATTCAGTCTCCTGAGTGCTGGGGCGTCATTAACTTTCAGAAGAGCTTGTATTCTGCTGCAGAAGAAAAAAGATTCACCGTCAACGTGGCCTTAGCCGCGAAGAGAGTACTACGCTTTTACGAGGAACCCGAGGACAAACCGCCGCTGCACTACGCATGCCATTGGGAAAATCGACTCGGGCATCTTATCGGACAAAGCGACCGCTGGTGGACATTGTCAGATGAGGCTTCCTACGGACCTCTATTCGCGGAGGTGAGGGACCTTGTGGTAGCCAAGGTTGTACCTTTGTTGAGAGAGCACTTGACCGAGGAAGAACTACTAGCGCTTTGGGACTGGAATGTGGGCGGCTTCGAGTATCCGATGCTCAAACATAAGTCGATATTGCTCGCCGAACGAGGTCGGTTCGCAGAGCTTCCTGCAATCTTCGAACGTATCCGGGAAATCTGTCGAGGAGGATTGGCGGATAGCGGAGCGGAGCGGCATATTGCTCAGGTTAGAGAACACTTCTGTCTGCAAGTGCAGTAGTTCAATTTCTTTCACCGTCATCGGCGTTTCAAATACTCAGCAGGCGATAGAATTGCGATGTCCCTCCAAGGATGCAGCGCCAGCAAGTCAGCATCTCCGGTGATGATCACATCAGCCGTGCCGTTCAGCGCGACTTCCAGGAGTTTGTCATCCTTCGGGTCAGCCTAAGCGGGATTGCGTCGAAGCGCTCAGCACCGCTAATCCGCTTGTATTCCTCTAATCCTCTAATGACACAACTACAACCACGTGGCGGTTCTTGCCAGTAATCCGAATCGGCTCCTGCTGAACAGCTTTGAGTAGGTCGCCGAAGCGCTTCCGCGCATCGGTGACGGTGATCGTCCTCATGCGTCCATTATCGACCGAAGGCAGAAACACTGAAGTCCACGCTCGCAGGACAGCACCGATACGATTGCAACTGCGGTTGCTGTCGGGCTTCGCCCGACCGGACAGCCGAGAGCGGCTGTCCCCACATGATCCTCTAACAATCGAGGGTTATTACCTTCCGTAGGCTGCGCTGGCCGCCATTGGCTTGCGATGCATCGTATACCCGTCGTAACTCTCTTGTTTGAAGTTCAGGTTGGGAGCGTAGAGCTTTTCGGTCTGGCTGAGGAACAGATATCCACCGGGCTCGAGATAAAGGTGCAACCGCTCCATAAGGGCGGTGCGTTGGGCGCGGGAAAGCAGCGGCAGCACGTCCATGCAGAAGATGCAATCGAAGCGTCCAATATAAACCGGCTTGGTCAGGTTCATGGTATTGAATGTGACCAGGCTGCGGATACGCGGCTTCACCAGCAGGTGCGCGCCATTATTCGATCCATTGTTCGATCCGTTGTTGGAATTGCCATTGGCGGAGGTCGCGATGGCATTTTCCTCCAAGCCATTCGGACTTCCGTTCGGACTTCCAATTTTCGAGAAGCAGGCGCGGATCATCACTGGTGGCAGTCCCTGCAAGGCTGATTGCGGATACAATCCACGCTCCGCCACCTGAATGGCTGAAGGCAACAAGTCACTGCCCACAATGTGCACGGACCACTCCTTCGTCGCGTGAGTGGAACCAAGCGAAGCCGGATCAGATACGCCGCCACTGCGGCTAGCGACTTTTGAGTCTTTGTTGCCGTTCCCGTTCGTCGAGCCGTTGCTCGCCCCATTGCCAGAACTGGGCATAGCCTCGCAGATCGCCATTGCAATCGAATAGGCCTCTTCGCCAGTGCCGCAACCCGCGCTCCATATGCGCAGCGTGCACGCACCGTCATCTGCCTTGCGGGCATAGAGTTGCGGCATCACGTGACGTGCGAGTGCGTTCATGGCTCCGGGGTGCCGAAAGAATCCGGTCTTCGCGTTGAGCACACCGTCAAGGAACTCGGCCAGTTGGGATGGATCGAGATCGCAAGAGCGGACCCGGTTCAGCAACGCCGCGGGCGATTCCAGTTCATGGGTTTCCAGATACTCAGCCACGTGCGCCGCCAACGCGCTGTTTGGACAATCGAGCAAAATACCCGTCTGGCGCTCGACGAGCAGGCGCAGTTCAGACAGTTCGTGCTCGAGAATGGTGACGCCCGCGATAAGTCTATGCATAAATCCTTTCCTCAGAGGCGCGGCTGACGCCGTCGCCCGGGGGAGGAGAGGGTGCTCAGTTTAGTTCTCAGTTTCGGTCTTCTGACTTCTTCCCTGATATTTCGTAGTTCTTTCTAACTTCTTCAGCATTCAGTCGCCGGCCGTGGTCGCGTACGACCTGTATGAATCCTGTCCGGCCTGTTGCGCGACTACGTTCATTTCCTTTTCCAGCGAAGAGAAACGCTGCATGATCTCGTGAATGCGGAGTGTCATGTTGCGGATCGTCTCGATCTGAGCGCGCGTCTGGGCTGAAAAGCTGCCGGGCTCCAGCAGGAGCAGGTCCGAGTTTCCCAATACCGACGTAAGCGCGTTGTTCAGGCTGTGGCGCATCTCGAGCATGTATCGTCCCAGTGTTGCCTGGCGATCGAGTGCAGAGCAGGCCAGCTCCGCGCCACGCGCACGGCATTCGGCTCGGGAGCGGTGCACGGCTTCCGAGGCCGCGAGCACCAGGGTCTCAAGCCAGTGCTCGCTGGGACGCAGGATGCTGACGCGGGGCCACCGGTCTCGCACCAATTGCGCGGTTGCCGCATCGTGGCAAACACAGAAAATCGGTTGGGCTGTGGAGTGCAAGGGCTCGAGGACCACCGAGAGCAGGTCGCGCCGCAACTGACCCACAATGGCGACGTCGAACACATCAGCCGCAAAGCGCGGCCACAACTCACCGCTCAGCAAGGTGAAGGTCGGAACATTCCGCTCCATTTGCCAGCGCGCCGTGATACGGCGCGAGAAGTCAGGCTCGTCGGAGATGATCAGGACTGTCGGCGTTTCCACTGCGAGTTCCCCTTTTTCCTATGAACCTTGATAATTCCGGCGATGGATATTTCCCGTCGCGCTCACTTCTTCTTTGGCGGCTGGGATGCGGAATCCGAATCCCAGCCGGAACTGGAAACTTCAAACTCGGGAGCGGCCACCGTAGGCGGGGCGGGTCTGCCCGGCTTGGCAATAGGCACAGCCACCGCCTTCGCTGCGGTCGCAGCGGCAGCGGCTTTGGCCGCGGGCACAGTCGGCTTGGCTGCCGGTGGGGCCTTTGCAACTGTCGGAGTTGCAGCGGCCTCGGCCGCGACAGCTGGCTTTGCAGCCGCTGGCGCTCCTGACTTTGCTTTTCCTTCCGCTTCCGGTTTACCGCGTCCGAGCGCGTGTTCCACCGAAGCGCGCAGGTCGACCAGCATGCGTAGCGGCGATCCGGATGAATACTCGGCTTGGAACATCACCTTCCACGACTGGCAAATCATGCGCAGACGGATGATCGGTTCCTGGGCTGAAAACTGTGCCCGGCGGCAGTCGAGGGTTTCGATCCCCTTATCCTCAAGCTCGGTCAGACCATCGAGGATCAGGTTCAGATCTCCAAGCATCAGGCGGAAAAATGCCCGCCGCATCAGATAGCCGAAGCGGGTGAAGGCTGCCAGTGCCACCGGCAGGTAGAACAACTCTCCTGCCAGCCCCTTCGCCTTTCGTCCTTGTTCCAGAACTCCGCCATGCAAAAGCTCGTCGAGCGACTTGCACTTGCGGGCAGCGTCGAGCACCCGGTCGAGCGCGTTGAGCCATACCGGAGGCTTTAGCTCAACCTGGCCCAGCACAGGCTCCATCGCGTGAGCAACGTAGGCGAGATCCACCTCGGCATCATTGAGTCCGGCGGGCGCAATCTGGCTGAAGTACTGCACCAGCAGGAAGTCGACCTTGTCGCGCATGGCGTCGGTCTTGTTCGACTTCGCCAAAAAGTGTTGCAGCAGCGAGATTAATCCGTCTTGACTGACCAGCGAGCTGGTCTGGAGGAATTGCCGAAGCTGGTGCACCTGGATGGCTTCGTCCATATGCCCAAGCCACTGGTTGGCCTGCTCGACGGTCTCTTTGCCGGGGGTCTCCACGCCGGCTTCCAGTTCGGCACAGGGTTTCACATCGATGGCGAACTCGCGCGCCAGTTCGAAGTAAATGGGGTACAGCTTGCGCGCGAAACTCCATTGCGTGGCGAGATCTTGCACGGGTGTGGTTGGAGTCATGGTTTCACGATCCAGTTGGGCACTTCGCGGTTGAACCGCGCGGCCACGAGTGTGTTGCCGGGGTGATACTGCACGGCTACTACGCGAGCGTCCTCTTCAAACGAGCCATCGGAATTGCGCAACCTCAGAACATCGGCAAATTCCAGCGGGGTTTTGCAGGCAAACAGCACTTCGCGCGGGGTGCCAAATTCAATCACGGTACTCTCGCTGAAGTCCGGAGACTGGCCGGCCTCCACCATGCGGGCAAACTGTACCGGGATGCGCATCGCCGTCGCGTCCGGGAAAAAACGCGCCAGACCGGCGACGGGGCTGGCGTCTTGCGCGTAGCGCGCGGGGGCTGTGGCTTGATGCGCCAATCGATGAAGGTCCTCTTACCTAAACACTCTCTAACCCGAACTCGCTTGACCCGACGAAATGCGGTCGGGCTCCCCCTCTTCCTGGTTTGGAAGAGCTTTGGGGAGCCGGAATCCGCGGTTCGCAGGAAATTCGAGCACGGTGGGAACCATCTCTGGGAACGGAAGGACTAGCACTGAGGGGAACGGGCTTTCAGTGGGTTAGCAGTGCGTGAGGCGTGGCGGCGGCATCGGCGGCCCCAGATCGAGTCTCAACCTGAGATGCCTGTCTCACTTCGTCGCCATCGACGGTAATCTCAAAACACTGCACACGCGCGTGTGTGACCGCAGCTTGTTGAATGCGGAGTCAGAATTGGAGTCGGGTTGTGCTATCCAATTCGGAAGGCACTCGTCTACATGCTGGAATCGTAAAGCAAATCGTCGACTCAGAAATCCACCCCTCGAATCACAAATGACAAATGTATGAACGCCGCCACACGCTACCTCGCTCCCGCTGTTGTTGCCGCTCTGTTCGAACTCGCCGCTTTCGGTCAGACGCCCCAAGCGCTCTCCGTCCCCGCTGACTCCCCGCGCTGGGACCTCCAACAGGGGGCCAAGGTGGCGGACTATCTCGGCCGCAAATGCCTCGCGATCGATGGCGGAGCGGCTGTTTTGAAAGATTTCGAGATGCGCGACGGCGTTCTCGACGTCGATGTCGCCACCCCGGCGAAGCGGGGATTCTTCGGCTTCGACGTTCGCATCGACAAGGATGGCGCCAACTATGAGGAGATCTATCTCCGGCAGCATAAGTCCGGACTTCCCGACGCCATGCAGTACACGCCAGTTCTGAACACCGGACGCAACTGGCAGCTTTTCAACGGACCGGGCTTCACCGGGGCAGTCGATATTCCGAGGGAT
Organism: Terriglobia bacterium; assembly: GCA_963743105.1. Classification (GTDB taxonomy): domain Bacteria; phylum Acidobacteriota; class Terriglobia; order Terriglobales; family Acidobacteriaceae; genus Sulfotelmatobacter. The sequence continues at coordinate 173,538 of CAVUOS010000036.1, read as the reverse complement.
GAATGGTTCCACCTCCGCCTGGAAGTTACGGGCGCACAGGCAAAACTCTACGTCAAAGATATGAATCAGCCAGCGTTAGTGATGGGTGATCTCAAGAGCGGCGTTCAGAAGGGACAGATCGCGCTGTACGTTCTTACGGGGGCAACGTATTTCTCGAACTTCGAAGTGCGAACGACGCCGGATGCACCCTGGGAGCGCCACCTCCCGCCCATGCCTCCGAACGCCCTCACCCACTGGAGCCTCTCGCCTGACTACGATGCACTTGCGCGCAAGCTGGAACGCCCGCTGACCAAGGCTGAGAGCGATGCCATCCAGTGGCAGGATGTCGAAGCCGAGCCTCCCGGTTTTGTCGTGCTTTATCGTTATCGCCAGGCGCCGCATCCGATGGTCACATTTCAGGGAGACTTCTCTAAGCGCCTCGAACCGCAGCCGGGAATGAAGGTCGTCTACGCCCGCACGACCATCGATTCTGATCGCGACCAGGTGAAGAAGCTTGAGATCGGCTACAGCGATGATGTCAGCGTCTTCCTGAACGGCAGGATCCTGTATCGCGGACGGAGTGCCCAGGGATTCCGCGATCCCGGTTTTCTCGGCATCGTGAATCCTGAAAACGATGCCGTCTATCTTCCGTTGAAGAAGGGCAGGAATGAATTGATGCTTGCCATCAGCGAACTCGGCGGAGGATGGGGATTCATCTGCAGGTTAGCGGACGTGGAATGAGGTCAACTGGCTCATTCATAGCGCAGAGTCTGCGCAGGGTCGATTCGTGCAATTCGCAGCGTAGGCACGGTCCCAGCAATGACTGTTACAGACGCGAGAATCAAGACGACGCATAAAATGGTGGGGATATCGTAGATCCCCACCCCATACACCACGCTGCGCATGGCCCGCAGCGCTCCCGCGCATAAGATCAATCCCAGAATGAGCCCTAACCCCGAGCCCCGCACTCCTGGACCGCCGATATTGACCATGGCTTGTTGAACAGTGGAACCTAGCGCCATACGGATGCCAATCTCTCGTGTCTTTTGCGCGACGATATTTGCCACCAGCGCAAAAATTCCGACAGCGCTCAGCAGCAGGGCCAGAGCCGCCATTGTACTCAGGAGTGCCACTTCGACACGTTGTGTCGCCAACGTCTTAGCCTGCAGATCGTTCATCCTGTAGAAGCCGGAGAAGGGCAGGTTGGGATCGACGCTCCCGAGCGCGCGCTGCATCTGCGCGGTCAGTCCCTCTACCGGGCCTTCGGTGCGGACGATCCAGTTGGGCTGGAACCAGATGTGGAGCAGTGATAGCGACTGAGCGTCTACCTGGGTAGCGGGAATATACATTAACTCTTCGTCCGAAAGGGGAGCGGTACGATCCAAGCCCGGCTCGATCGCCACATCTTCGACCACCCCGACAATCATTTTGTCCTTATCAACGTACCGGCCCAGCGGACTTGCCCCATGGAAGAACTTGCGGACAAATGTCCGATTGACGATCGCCAGGTGTTGCGAATTAGGCCCATCTGCCTCAGTAAATGCGCGGCCCATAAGGATTGGAATCTGCAGTGCCCCGAAATAGTCCGGCGTAATGTACACCTCGCCTGTCATGACTTCCTGGCCGGATTCTTTGCCGTCGCTGAGCGTCACTCCACTGTTGAGCGAGCGCTCATACGGCAGACTCAGGCCGACCGCAGCGTGTTGCACTCCTGGAATGTGCCGCATCGCGGTGATGCTCTCATTCAAGAGCTTTCGAAACGCTGCGGCGTCATGGAAACGTGCGTCGTCGAGGGAGGCTTTCGCTGTCATGACTCCGGTTGAGTCGAATCCTGGCGGCAGAGTTTGGAGATGAACGAGAGTGCGAATGAGGAGGCCCGACGACGCCAGCAACACCACAGTCAGCGCAACTTCGCCTGCAATCAATGCCTGCCGTAAACCCAGTTGATTGGCGCCGCCGGTGGAGCGATTCGCGATCGCCGAGCGCAAGTCATACCGTAGCCCCGTAAGGGCAGGAATCATGCCAAACAGTACGCTCGTGAGCAGGGATATGAGGACCGTGAAAGCCAGTACACGCCCATCCAGAGGTACCTCAGCCACAGGAAAGAAATGTTCAGGTAGAAGTTGGAGCAGTCCTCGCAAAGCAACGAAACCGGCTGCTATTCCGGCGATTCCACCGACGAATGCCAATAAGAGAGTTTCGACCCAGAATTGTTTCTGAATCTGCCAGCGCGATGCCCCGAGCGCGAGCCGGGTGGCGACTTCAGAGGTCCGACGCAACATGCGCACCAGCGTCAGACCCGCCAGGTTGGCGCAGGAGAGCAGCAGAATGATCCCGGCGGCCAGCATTAACGCTAAAACCTGCGGACGCAGAGCGGCTGTCTCTCCTTTTTGAAGTGGAACAGAATAATAGGTCACCTGTGCGCCAGGGTTGTCCTGAAGTTCATAGCGCACCGTGCGGAGGGACCAGGCACGATTGATCTGAGCATCCGCTTGCTGCCAGGTGGCGCCATCCCGTAATCGTGTGATCAAGTCAAAGTTCGTTCCTCCCCCTTCACCGTCGCGGCTGGCCTGTAATGCTGTATATACGTCGGCATCCAACGGAGTCGTCGCACCGTCGGGAAGCACCCCCACCACCGTGTACGGCTCTCCTTTCAACAGAATGTCCGTGCCGGATATGTCGGGATCGGAACCGAAAATATCTCGCCACAAACTATAAGTGAGGATCGCCGTTCTTGGTCCGTGTGGGCGATCTTCTGCATCCGAAAAATTACGACCGATAATGGGATGAATGGCCAGCACATCGAAGTAGTGAGCTGAGACGCGTCCGGCGTGAAGATACTGCACGTGCGAAGCCGACTGAAGAATAACGCCTGAAGTTCCAGTCGCCGAGACAGCCGAGATCAGAGACGGCACATTGTCCCGCAGCAGTTCCCATTGCTCGCCATTCACGTGATGCCGCTCTTCCCAGCCGCTGGGACCGGTAACGCGGGTGTAAATCGCGCCCATTCGTTCGGGATGAGAGTAAGGCAGGCTCTTAAGAAGAAGCGCGTTGACCACAGAAAAAATGGCGGTGTTTGCGCCGATGGAGAGCGCCAGTGTGACGATCACCGTGACGGTGAAGCCGGGGTTGCGCCACAACTGCCGAACAGCAAACCTGAGATTCTGTCCGAGTGTTCCCATCGCAGTCATCCTCCTACGCAAGATCCGTGCTGGAAAACGTCGGGTTGCGTGCTGGAACGAGAATTCTTTGTCACCACTGCATCTGGCCTGCCGAAGTCCAGGGCCTCGGAAAAGCAACAACCGGTGGCGTTTATACCATAGGAAACCGGATCCTTCCGTGTCCGCGTGCCCGCTTCCGAACATCCCTGTGCGGCAACGGACAGGCATGGGTGCCTCTGCGTCCGCCTAATCGTAGTTCGAGACAAGCAACGCCCCGTAGAGACCACCCGATGGGGCGTATTGGCGGTTATTCAGATCTGGTGGACGACTTTCTCATTGCAGGGTGTGGCTGGATGATCCTGCTCCAGACGAGGATCCCATCCCGATGTTGTAGCGCTTCAGCTTTCGGTACAACGTCGCCCGGCTGATGCCGAGCATCCTTCCGGCGAGTGCCTTGTCCCCCTTTACCTGCTCGAAGACTCGCTGGATCGTGGCCCGTTCGATATCTTCCAGATCCGTTGTGGACAACGGCCCGCGCGGTGCTTCTGCAACCGCGACTTCCTCCGCAAGATCCGGATCGAGCACCGGTGGCTTTTTCGTGTGCACCACCGGAGTGGACGCCAGCCCTGCTCCGGACGCAATGGCAGGCGGAAGATCACTTAGTTCGATGATCTGCCCGTTCCCCAGTGCGACCGCCCTCTCGACGCAGTTTTCCAGCTCGCGGACGTTGCCCGGCCACTCGTACTGCATAAGCATTTTCATCGCCGCGCTGGACACGTGCTGCTCGCCCCCAGGGGCATATCGTTCCAGGAACCAGTGCACCAGCATCGGAATATCACTGCGGCGTTCCCTAAGCGCGGGCACATATAAAGTGACCACATTCAAACGGAAGTACAGATCTTTGCGGAAAGTCCCATTCTTGTAAGCGGCTTCCAAATCCCGGTTCGTGGCGGCGATGACCCGCACGTCCACCTTGACCCGCTGATTGCTGCCCACCGGGCGCACTTCTTTTTCCTGCAGCACGCGCAGCAGCTTCGCCTGCAGTTCCAGCGGCAATTCCCCAACCTCATCCAGAAAGATAGTGCCGCCGTCAGCCGCCTGAAACAGCCCCTGCTTGGACTTCAACGCTCCAGTGAACGCTCCTTTTTCGTATCCAAACAGTTCGCTCTCGATAAGGGTTGGAACCAGCGATCCGCAATCGACCGCCACGAACGGCCGGCCGGCAAAGGCTCCGCGGAAATGCATGGCTCGCGCGACCAGTTCCTTTCCGGTGCCGCTCTCGCCGTAAATCAGCACAGGCGTGCGCGTGTCTTTCAACCGCGCCACCATCCGCAGCACTTCCTGAATACGGGTCGACGAGCCCACGATTCCGTGCACCGCCGTTTCAGAATCGGTCCGCTGCCGCAGGAACTCATTCTCTTCGACCAAGCGGACTTTCTCGGCCATGCGTCGCAGAAACAGACGCAATTCTTCGAGCGGTGAAAAAGGCTTGGTGATGTAGTCGTAAGCGCCCAGTTTCATTGCTTGCACGGCGGTTTCGATGGATCCGTGCCCGGTCATAAGCGCAACTTCAGTGCGCGGGAGAAGTTTCTTGACCTTCTCCAGAAATTCCAGCCCCGACATGTGCGGCATCACCATGTCGCTCAGAACCATGTGTACCGACTGTTCTTCCAGGAGGGCCAGAGCCGACTCGCCGCTTTCGGCTTCAAGGCAGACGAATCCGAGAGCCTCGCCTACCGTCGAGCAGAGTTTGCGGATCGTCTGCTCGTCATCGACAATCAGCAGGCGTATGCGGAGATCTTCCTTACCGGCATTATTCACTACTGAGCCTTTCCAAACGTCTTCGAGATCACGTCAATAAATTGCTGCACGCGGAATGGTTTCTCGACGCAAGGAGCGCCCGTTGCGCGCAGGGTTGCCACGGTCTCCTCGTTGGCGATATCGCCGGTGATGAAAACCAGTCGATTGGCCAGATCCGGCCTGTGCCTGGCGATCCAGGCATGCACCTGGCCGCCGTCGACCCCACCCGGCGTGCGCATATCTGAAACGATGCCCAGGAACGAGCCGTTCTCGAGCAACCGCAGTGCATCGACGCCCGACTCGCAGCACACGACCGGATATCCGCTGCGCTCCAGAGCGGCTTGCACATAGGCCATCACCGCGGGCTCATCTTCGATGAGCAAGACCGGCGAAGCTTGAGGGTTTAAGGCTGGCAGGCTCATGGTTGTGTCACTCCTGCGGCCACGCCCAAAGACGCGGCCTGAGGCGTTGCGGGCAAGCGAACAATGAAGGTCGCTCCCTCGCCGCCAATATTGTTGTGGCAGAGAATCTCGCCACCGTGTTCTTTCACGATTCCGTAGCAGATGCTGAGGCCCAGCCCCGTGCCCTTGCCCACTTCCTTGGTCGTGAAGAAGGGATCGAAAATCTTGTCGGCGTGAGCAATTCCATTTCCGTTATCGGAAAAGGAAACTTCGACGGAATCGCCCGACTTGGTTGACATGATCTCGATGCGCGCCGGACGTCCAACCTCACGCACCGCGTCGTAGGCGTTGTTCAGGATATTGAGAAAGACCTGCTGCAACTGATGGGCATCGCCGATAACATCGGGGAGTCCCTCGTCCAGGTGTTCGACTACGTCGACACCGTGGCTATTGAAGTCGTAGGACCGCAGCTGAATGGTCCGCCGCAGAATCGCGTTGAGTTGCACCGGGTTACGCTGAGGCGGCATCTGACGGGCAAAACTGAGCAGATTTTGGACGATCTGCTTGGTGCGCTGCGCCTCCTGCAGGATCACGCGCAGGTCTTTCCGCGCGGTTTCCGGCAAGTCAGGATTTTCCATCAGCAAATCGGCGAACCCGAGAATTGCAGTCAGAGGATTGTTCACCTCGTGCGCCACGCCTGACACCAGCTGCCCGACCGCAGCCATCTTCTCGGTGTGGACTAACTTGTCGCGCAGCACGGCGGAATCCGTGATGTCGGTCAGCACCAGCACGATGCTAGTCACCGTTCCCTGCTCATCGCGCATTGGGCTGAGGTTCGCTGAGAATTTCCCCGTTGCACCATTCTGTCTCACGATTTCCAACTCAAGGTTGTCCACCTGCTGGCCGTTCAGGGTGCTTCGCACCGCTTCGGCGAGAGGCCGCGCGAAGGTCGGTGCAGCCAATTCGAGCAACGGACGCCCCAGCAATTCCCGCTGCTCGAATCCGGCATCGTACCAGCGCCGGTTCGCATAACTGATCAGTCCCGCGGTATCGGCCACCAGAATCAGGCTTTGCGTGTTATTGAGGATTTTCCCGGAGAAGTCGCGCTCCCGGTGCAGTTCCGACTGGTAAGTGCGCAGGCCGGTGACGTCCAGCATCAGTCCCCGAATCTGCAGCACGCGTCCCGTGTTGTCGTACAGCCCGAAGGCGTTAATCAGCACATGAATCAGCGAGCCGTCCTTGCGCCGCAGCGTAGCCTCGAAATTGCGCAGGTTGCCTTGCTCCTCCATTACCTTGGCATGGCGCTGCCGCTGCTCGGGCGTAAGATACAACTGCGTGGGGATGTCGATTTGCAGCAACTCTTCCCGGCTGCTGTAGCCGAGCATCCGCACCATAGCGTCATTGACTTCGACAAATCGGCCGCCCGGCGTGCTGAAGAACAGGCCTTCCTGAATATTGTCGAAGAGTTCGCGGTAGCGACGTTCCGCCTCGCTACGGTCGGAGATGTCTTTCAGAACGTGAATGGTCTGCAGACCTTCCCCCGAAGGACCATGCACGCGCGAGGTCGAGACCAGGTAGGTGCGGTCAAATACCGGATGCGCGAACTCTCCGGAATCATCCCCCATCGACCGGCAGAACGGGCAGGAATATGAAGCGGAATCGCTGGTCAAAGCCATCAGTGCGCGAATATTGACTCCGATCAACTCCGCCGGAGGCACGCCAATCATATCGGCCAATGACCGGTTTACTCGCAACACTTTGTCGGACTGGTCGTGCACGACAACAAAGTCCGAGATGGCATCGAATATTTCGACCCAATGCCGGTTCGACTTTTCAATCTGGGTGAACAACCGCGCGTTATCCAGCGCCATGGCTGCGTGGCCGGCCATGGTTTCGAGGAAGATGCGATCCTCCTGGTTCAAAGCTCCCGCCCGCCCCGAAAGACACAGAATTCCAGCAAGCTCGCCGTTGGAACCGATCAGCCGAACCAATGTGCAGTCGGTCCAGCCCAGCTTGGCCGAGGCTTCCACTCCCAGCATCTCCTGGGCGGAGCCGCAGATCACCTTTTCCGCATGATGGGCCACAAACTCGCCCAGGGTCGTACCCAGGTCACGTTCGCTTTCGCGATCCAGCGAAGTCGTTGCCGGTGTCTGGGCTTCCCTTTTAACCAGGCTCCGCTCAGCCCTCTCGGTGAAACTCTCCAGCCCTCGTTGTTCGGAGGGAGGCAAAACCACGGATGTCGAAAGCACCAACTGCGACTGATGGAGCGCAACGGCTTGCCATCGCCCTTCCTGATTCAAGGCCAATAGCCCGCCGCGGGAGCCCGTCAGTTCCGCCGTGTGGCGAACGAAGCGGGATGCAAACTCAGGTAAGTGCAAGCTTCCGTCAATGTCGCGCGCCAGTTCGATCAATGCCTCGGCCCGGCGCCCATGCTGCTCGGACAGGTGCAGATTGCTGGCGACTTCCAGCACGACCGCAGCCTGGTTTGATAGTGCCCGCGCGCGCCGTATGTCCTCCTGCGAAATCCCGGTATCATCGAGACGATCCAGCAGGCCAAACATCCCCAGCAATTTGCCGCTGGCGCCGAGCAGCGGCACGGCCAGGAACTGATGCACTTTGTATTTCGAAACGATTTCGACATTGGCGCCTGGAACCCGGCTCGCCTCATCCGTCCAAAAAACCTCTTTGGAGCGCAGGGCCTTGGTGGCTACCCCTTCCGGAAAAATCGAGTCGACCCGGCGCGGTTCTCCGCGCTCCACTCCGTAACGCACCTGGAACTTATCGTTCTCCAGCAAGGCGATGAAACATCTCCCGAAGCCGAGGAATCCCGAGGCTCGGACAACAAAAGCCTGCAGAAAACGATCCAGATCTCCGCTGGCGCTGAGTTCCAGAGAAATCTCAAGTAGTTGATGAAGTTCCTGCGCCTGCGAGTGCGCCGTGGCATGCAGTTCCGCGTGCGCCACGGCAACGGCGCCAAAGCCGGCGATCGCTGCTACCAGGGCTCGTTCCTCGGCGGTGAAGATGCCGTCCTGCCGGGGATAAATCAGAATCGCACCCTGTGTGCGGGCCGTACGAAAGGGCGCAGCGATCAACATGCCGGGAGAGACCAGATTCCCGAGCGAATGTACGTCGGCTCCGATTGAGAGCGAGAGAGGCTCCCCCGCCGCCACCGCCCGCTGGGCAAGATCGGCTGCGAAGCGCAAAGTTTGCCGGTCATGCCGGGCGCGCGCCGAAGTTGCCAGTTGCGGAGTGTCCGCCGACACCGCCTTCAGCTCAAACGGACCTTCCCGCCGCAGCAGTACACATACGAGTCGCGTGCGCAAAAGCAGCCGGAGACGGTCGGCAAGCGCTTCTATCACGGCACCCACATCCGGACTGCCGTGCAAGGCATGGGCAACGTCCGCCAGAATTTCAGCGCGCCGGTGCTCTTCTCGCGAGGCCTCGCCCAGCCGGGCCGCTTCCAAAAGACTTCCCAGCTGTCCCGCCAGAATCGTGGCTTTGGCCGCGAAATCCTCGTTGAAAGCTTCATCGTTGGAATCGTGCAGAAAGGTAAGCGCGCCGATGACTTCATTGAAGACGAGCACCGGAGCCGCCAGCAGCGAGCGCGCCTCAAACTCCCGGGCAGCCGGAAAGGCGGTTGAGTTCACATGGTTCGCGAAGATCGTGCGCCGCTGCCGCACCGCTTCGGCAGTCACCGTGCTCTCCATCGGGCGCAGGCGAAGTCCCACGAAACGCTGGGCCATCTTGCCGTCGGCCTGTTCTCCGACCAGCTCGTCTCCGGGTTGACAGCGCCAGAAGTAGACTCCGGAAACGTCAAAAAATTCCCGCGTAGCCTGGCAGAACAACTGAATCAGTTTGTTGGGATCGGGGCGGTCCTTGGACTTGGCAGCAATACGCAACAGAAGCTTCTGGAAGCCCTCATCGGAACCGGAGAAAACGCGGTCTCCCGGGGGAACCATCGAACTGCTAACAGAAGCACTGACATCTGCACCGGCGCTGGGGAAATAGTTTTCGCGATTCACAAGTGCTTGAATCTATTGGGAAACTAATTGCCATCTCAATTTGAGTCAAGGGAAATGACCATGGGGTGCCTTGATGTGAAATCCCGCGACTCGGAGTGAGATTTTGTCTCACCCTGAGAAACAGTACCCGGTTTTTGCCGAATGAGACAACGCTAATTGCCGAGAGGCCCAAAAAGCTTCCCCTTGGCGCGGCGCAACTATCGATTCCTCAGCCACTTAGTGCTCATTACTTTGGTTTTTCCAAGAAGGTTCCGTTGGCCTAGGCATTGCACGCTTGCCATTGCCAGTTCTTGGAATCGGAGGAGGATCTGTGTCTCAACGAATCGCGGCTGCAGTGCTGGCAGTCGTAACGATTGTGGCGGCTTTCAATCTGTCACAGGCGGGAGCCCAAACAACACAGAGCGACGAAATCAATCGTCGGGCGAAAAGTAAGGTGCCGCCTATTTACCCGGAATTAGCGCGCAAGATGAAGATCGCAGGAACGGTGAAGATCGAGGTCACCGTCGCCACCAATGGCACGGTGAAAGAAGCTCGGGTCGTGGGCGGGCACCCGGTTCTGGCCAATTCAGCCCTCGACGCAGCCAAGAAATGGCGCTTTGAACCCGCGCCGGCAGAGAGCACAGGCGTCATCGAGTTCAAGTTCGAGCCGCGGTAACTCGGATTTCCGCGGAGGAGACAGGAATGACTATCGGCAAGAAGTTGTACATGAACTTCGGCTTCATCCTTTTGATGGTGCTGGCGCTGTTCCTGGCGAACTGGACAGCGGTGCAGCGCGAGCATGCCGCCAAAAAGGCGGCGCAGGAGTCGCTCGACCTGAAGGATGCCACCAACACGGTGCGCTCTCAGATGATGCAAAACCGCCTTTACCTGAGCAACTACTTGCTGAGTGGCGACACGCGTGAAGTTGACCGCATGAACGAGGGCATGCGCACGCTCAACGAGAAACTCGATCAGGGCAAGTCACTGGCCAGTTCCGATGAGGTCAAGACATCCTTAAACAAAGTGCAGCAACTGGAGCAGTCCTGGGCCAAGGAATTCGCGCAACCCCTCATTGAGAAACGCAAAGACGTCGACTCGGGGAACGCCACCGTAGCCGAGCTGCAGATCTACTACCTGCAGAAAGATGCTTCTTCCTGGGTGAAGAACTCCAGTGACGCGCTTGACATCGCCGACGGCGAGAACAAGAAACTGGTCGATGAACGCCGCAAGTCCGATGATAGTGCGGCGAGCTGGACGATCTGGATTTCATTTTTAACCACCCTGTTCGCTCTGACCCTCGGCGCAATCGTCGCCTTCCGCACCGCCAAGTCGATCACCGAGCCCCTCACCAACCTGATGAATGTTGCCCGCGCCATCGGCAACACCGGTGATTTGGAGCACAACATCGATCTGGGCCGCGACGACGAAATCGGCGAACTGGCCCGCACCTTCCACAAGATGGTCACCTACCTCAAAGAGATGGCAGGAGTTTCCGAAGCCATCGCCGGAGGAGACCTGACTCTAGAAGTGAAGCCGCGTTCCTCGCACGACACCCTGGGCAACGCCTTCGCCAAGATGGTCGAAGGCCTCGCCGGACTGGTGCGCAGCGTCCGCGACGCGTCGTCTCAAGTTGCCAGCGCCTCGAATCAGGTCGCCGGAGCCTCCGACGACTCGGCCAAGATCGGACTGCAGGCTTCGTCCGCTATCGATGAAGTCACCAGCACCATGCACGAGATGAGCGTCAACGTGCAGAACATGGTGAAGAGCACGCAAGTTCAGGCCTCGAGCGTGAGCGAGACGTCCGCCTCCATCGATCAGATGGTGGCCTCAATCCAGCGCGTGGCCGATACAGCCAAGGTCCTGCTCGATATCTCCAACCGCTCCCGCGAAGAAGTCCACAACGGCATTGGCACCATGGAGAAGGCAACCGACGGCCTCAACCGCATCAACACTACGATCAACTCTTCGGGCGAGATCATTGGCGCTCTCGGTCAGCGCGCTGACGATATCGGCAAGATCATCGAGGTCATCGACGATCTGGCTGAGCAGACGAATCTGCTGGCTCTGAACGCGGCCATCGAGGCTGCACGCGCCGGAGAACACGGCCTGGGATTCGCCGTGGTCGCAGACGAAGTTCGCAAACTGGCGGAAAAGTCCGCGCAGTCCACGAAGGAAATCTCCGAACTGATTCAGAGCATTCAGAAAGAAGCCCGCAAGGCGGTCGAGAACATGGACCGTTCCACCTCCATCGTCAACGAAGGGCTGGAACTGGGTTCCGAACTGAATTCTGCCCTGAAGAAGATCTCCAATGTTGTCACTGAAGTCTACAAGTTTGCGCAGGAAATCGGTGCGGCCACCAACGAACAGTCGCACGGGTCCTCGCAGATCGCGCGAGCCACCACCCGGCTGAACGAAATCACACACGAAATTAACTCGGCGGTCGAAGAGCAGGCTTCCGGGGCGCAGGCCGTGGTGAAAGCCATGGAACGCATGCGGGAACTGGTGCAGCAGTCGACCTCCAGTTCAACCGAGCTCGCAGCCTCTTCTGAACAAATGTCGAAGATGTCGCGCAGCCTGCTCGACTTCATCGACCGCTTCGCGCTGGCAGAAGCTGCCCGAGAGAAGACTGCGGATTCCGCAGGCCGGAACTCCAAGCGGGCAGCCGCCGGGGCGCAGTTCTAACCTTAGGAGCCCGAGACTATGAGCCGCGAACTTCATATCGTGGGTTTCCAGGTGGGCCGCGAGACCTATGGCGTGCCCATCACTTCCCTGCACGAGATCGTGCGCGTGCCGGAGATTACCGCCGTCCCCGACGCGCCCGACTATCTCGAAGGGGTCATCAACCTGCGCGGCAAGATCGTTTCCGTCATGGACCTCCGCAAGCGTTTCGGAGAAAAGCAGGCTGCAGTCAGAAGGAACAATCGCATTCTCGTGGTAGAGCACGCTGGAAGGCTGGCCGGGCTCATCGTGGATTCAGCCTCGGAGGTCCTGAAGATTCCTGCCGATGCGGTGGAAACTCCGCCCGCCGTATTCCAGGAAGGCGGATTGAATTGCGTGACGGGGCTGGGAAAAGTGGGGGGGCGGCTGATCGTTCTTCTCGATATGAGCAAGCTACTGGCCCCTGCGAGTCTCGTAAGCAAGGGGGAGCCCGGGGAAAAGAAGACGGCAGCCGCGAAGTCCGGGGCGCGGTAAAGAGGCGGGGGGCAGGGGACAGTGATCAGGAGAAAACGGTTTTGAACCGACCACTGGCACTGACCACTGATCACTGACAGTTGCATTGGTTCTTGAACTCAGTTTTCAGTAAGGGACGAGACGACGCATGAGCACATCCGGAGCGGCACCCGCTCCCATACTCACCGAGGCGGAACTGAAGTTGCTGCAGGCACTCATTTACCAGGAGTGCGGCATGCACTTCGACGAGCGCCGTACCCACTTCCTTCAGGACCGGCTCCTGCGCCGGCTGAGGGAGTGCCGCGCTGACTCGTTCTATGCCTACTATCGCCTGCTGATCAGCCAGCAAGGCAAGGAAGAACTCGCCAAGCTGCTCGAGAATCTCACTGTCAACGAAACCAGCTTCTTCCGCCACAAGGCGCAACTCGATCTTTTCCAGAAAACGGTACTTGAAGAACTGTTGAAGCACAAAAGTGCGCGACGGGAGTATTCGATCCGCATTTGGAGCGCGGGTTGCTCCACCGGACAGGAGGCGTACACCCTGGCCATGCTGGTCACTGACGCACTGGCCTACTACTACCTGCGCAATCCCCTCCCGATCGACATGCCCCTGCCCAAGCCGCTAGTGCCGGCACCCTGGCGAGTCGAGATTCTGGCCAGCGATATCAGCTACTCCGTGCTTCGGCACGGCCAGGAGGGAACGTACAGCGAGCATCAGATGTCGATGGTCGACTACGGCTACCGCCTGCGCTACTTCGACAAAGTTTCCGACCGTTATGCCATCAAAAAGGCGCTGAAGGAGATGGTGCACTTCGACTTTCACAACCTGAAAACCGAGTACCTGCCGCAGCGCAACGACGTGATCTTCTGCCGCAACGTGATGATGTACTTCGATGAAGCCGAGCAGAAGCGGCTGATCGAAAAGTTCTACCGCTGCTTGAACCCGAACGGCTATCTCTTTGTGGGCCACGCCGAAAGCCTGCTGGGCCTGACCCAGAAGTTTCAGATGGTGCACAAGGACAGCGGAACGGCTTATCAGCGGCTTGAGGTGAAAGAGTAGGCATGACCAATTCCGCCGATGAACGTGGCGCCGAACTGCGAGAGCTCTTCTATGAGACCTCGCAAGAGCTCGTCCAGGCGCTCAACGAAGAAGCGCTGAAGCTGGAGAAGAATCCTGCGGACGAAGAGATCGTGCGCTCGATTCGCCGGACGGTGCACACGCTGAAAGGGGATTCAGCCGCCTGCGGCCTTCGCGAGCTGAGCGAACTGGCGCATCAGTTCGAAGACGCGCTTTCGCTGGAGAGTGCGGCCTCTCATGCAGCTGTCGCGGAGATCGCCTTCTCCACCGCCGACATTTTCAGCGAAATGATTGCGGCTTATCGCAACGGCACCAAGCTTCCCGCCACGAAGGCCTTAAGCAAGAAGATTCAAGAGCTGACTGCAGCTCCGAAAAATGGGAAGACGCGGGGTAAAAAGGCAGCCGGCAAGACGTCGAAGACCAAAGAGCCTGCGGGAAGAGCCTCCGTCAACAAGTCGGCGAGCAAAGCGGCCGCCCATTGGACCGAATACGAACGACTGGCCATGTCGAAGGCGCAAGCCTCCGGACAGGACGTGCTGCAGGTTGTTGCCAAGATCGATCCGCACTGCGCCATGCCCATTGCGGGACGCCAGCTGGTTCACAACGCGATCGGCACCATGGGTCCGGTGATCGCCGTTCGTCCTGATGCCAAGTCCCCGGCCGCCGCGAAATTCATTGAATTCGTAGTCGCCACGGTACAAACTCCGGAGCAAATTGCGGCCAAATGCAAGATTCCAACCATCGTCGAAGAGGTGACGGTCGAAGTGTTGCTGTCTGCCAGTGCCGTGCCGCAGCCCGCAGCGCCGGCAGAGTCGATAGAGACCCACGCGCCTGATAGTCCCGACGCAGCCGGAACGACGCCGCCTGAGGCTGCCGCTGCCGCCATGCTGCCGGCCGGATCCGTCCCAGTGTCACAGGAAAACCTGCTGCGCGTCGAAGCTAGCCGGATCGACAATGTTCTGAATCTCGTAGGTGAACTGATTATCGGCAAGTCGATGCTGCAGCAGGCATTAAACGAATTCTCCAAGCGCTTTCCGAAAGAGGCGCTGCGTGGAAAGTTCGCTGACGCCATGGCTTTCCAGGCGCGCGTGCTAAACGACCTGCAACGTTCCGTGATGAAGATCCGCATGGTGCCCGTGGATCAACTCTTCCGGCGCTTCCCGCGCATGGTGCGCGACGTCGCACGGCAGTGCGGGCGCGAAGTGGAACTGTCGGTCAGTGGACAGGATACCGACCTCGATAAAGGGATTCTTGACGCCATCGCCGAGCCTCTCACCCACCTGGTCCGCAATGCCATCAGCCACGGCATCGAGCCTGCCGAAGAACGGCGGAAACTCGGCAAGCCTGCGCAAGGCATGGTTCGCCTCAACGCCTACCATCAGGGAAACCAGGTCATCGTCGAAATTACCGACGACGGGCGCGGCATCGATGTCGCAAAAATCCGTTCCAAGGCGGCCGAACTCGGCCTGACTACGCCGGAAGAAGCCTCGAAAATTAGCGAACTGGAGGCTCTCAATTTCATCTTCCGCCCCGGCTTCTCGACGGCCGAGCAGGTCACCGAGGTTTCAGGACGCGGTGTCGGCATGGATGTAGTCCAGAGCGTGCTGCACCGGCTGAAGGCCTCGATCAGCGTCGAGACCCGCCTCGGCCAGGGCACAACGTTTCGCCTAAAGCTGCCACTGACTCTCGCCATCATCAAGGCGCTGCTGTTCTGGGTCGAGCAGCGGCTCTACGCGATCCCCCTGAACGCGGTCCTCGAAATCGCGCGCACCTTCGAAGCGGAAGTGCATCAGGTCGACAACTACGAGGTTCTGCAACTCCGCAACCAGGTTCTGCCCCTTCTCCGATTGGGCCGCCCAGCGCCGGAGGGAGACCGTAAGACGAAGCTCTTTGTGCTCATCATTACCGTTGCCGAAAAGAAATACGGGCTGATTGTCGATGCTCTCGAAGGGGAAGAAGAACTCGTCATCAAAGCCTTGGATGATCAGACATTCTCGACCGATCTGGTCTCTGGCGCTTCGATCCTGGGCGACGGCCGGGTCGTGCTCATCCTCAACTTGCCTGCGGTCGTCGAACATGTCGCCAAAGCGCGCCCCCAAGAGATGGGACACGCCAATTCCGGCTTGTTGTTGACGCACACCGACCGGGCGCGCCTGGCGCTCACTCCGGAAGCCGGAGGCCAGGTATGAAGCAGGTACGGGTGCTGGTGGTCGACGATTCGGCGCTCATGCGCAAGCTGATCCCGCAGATGTTGGCCGTCGACGAAGCGATCAACGTGGTGGGCACCGCCATGGACGGCTCCTTCTGCCTGAAGAAGATCGAGGAACTCAAGCCGAATGTCGTAACCCTCGACCTGGAAATG
Organism: Terriglobia bacterium; assembly: GCA_963743105.1. Lineage (GTDB taxonomy): Bacteria > Acidobacteriota > Terriglobia > Terriglobales > Acidobacteriaceae > Sulfotelmatobacter. The sequence continues at coordinate 157,585 of CAVUOS010000036.1, read as the reverse complement.
CCGGGCATGAACGGGATTGACACGCTGAAAGAGATCATGCGGCACAATCCGGTCCCGGTGATCGTCTTCAGCTCGCACAGCACCGAAGGCGCCAGCGTCACCATGAAAGCTCTGGGCCTTGGAGCGTTCGACTTCGTCACCAAGCCCAAGGACGCCTCTGCCCACATGGCGGAGACGGCACGCGAATTGATCGCCAAGGTCAAGGCCGCCGCGGACTGCAAATTGAAGCCGCGCATGATGGCGGGAGTGCCGCCGAAGAAGGAAAAGCCGCCTGCTCCGGCGGGATCTCCGAATAAGATCGTGGCCATCGGCGTTTCGACCGGAGGCCCACAGGCTCTCGAATACGTTCTGTCGTCGCTGCCGGGAGACTTCCCCGGCGCCATCACCGTGGTGCAGCACATGCCGGATGGGTTTACCGATATGTTTGCGCGGCGCCTGGACGAAGTTTGCCCTCTGCGCGTGAAAGAAGCGCAATCCGGCGATCTTCTTCTTCCCGGCAGGGTCCTGATCTGCCCCGGAAGCCGCCACATGAAGGTGAAGCGGTTGCCTTTGGGAGACATTGCCGTGCTGAGCGACGAAGCCCGCGTGAACGGACATCGACCTAGCGTCGACGTGCTCCTTAGAAGCGTCGCCGAAGAGTTTCGCACCAATGCCGTGGGCGTGCTCATGACGGGTATGGGCGACGATGGCGCGGAAGGATTAGGCGCGATTAAGAGAGAAGGCGGCATGACCATTGCGCAGAGTGAGGAATCCTGCGTGGTCTATGGCATGCCCAAAGCGGCAATCGAGCGTGGCTACGCCATTCGTGTAGTTGGGCTGGACATCATGGGATCGACGCTGCAAGCCCTTTGCGGACGCGGCGAAGGCGGTCCCGCAGGACGCGCTGTGCGCGCTGGAAGCTGAGATCGGGCACGAAAAACTGATGACCAGCGTCATCTGGTTACGGCTGACGGCCCATGATATGCAGTAGAAAGGGGAGGTCTGTATGGAGCAGTTCGCACCGGTAAAACGCAGCAAAGACGGCCAGCCAGTCCGCTATTTAATCGTGGACGACTCCGTATTTGCCCGTAAGAATCTGGCCCGCATGATCGAAACGTTCGGCGGGCAGGTGGCGGCTGAAGCCGGGGACGGCTTGACCGCCATCAGCGAGTTCGATCGCACCCATCCCGACATCGTGCTCATGGATATCACCATGCCGCAGATGGAGGGAATCGAAGCGGCCGAACGGATCGTGCAGCAGCACCCGGAAGCGCGCATCGTGATGGTTTCCTCCGTGGGATACCAGGAGAACATCGTCGCGGCGCTGCAGCGGGGCGCACGGCATTTCGTGCAGAAACCCGTGAAGCCGGAAGTGCTCTACGAAGTCATCAAGTACGTGCTGGGTGAAGACGGCGCCGTGGCGAATGCCGCAGGAGCAGGAGCCTAATTCGATGAAGATGGAACTGATCCAGCCTTTCATCAATGCGGCTGACGCCGTGTTGTCGCAAGGCCTGCAGGGATCGACTAAAGTGGGCAACCTCACCATGGAAGAGGAAGCCTATCGCCGTAAGGGCGTGGCGGGCATGATTGCCTTGACGGGCGACATCGAGGGACGCATCATCCTCGATCTCGAGCCGCAGACCGCCGTGCGCGTGGCCAGCCATTACGCTGGCGCGGACCTCCCCGAATCCGACGCGCTCATCAAGGAGACCATCTTTGAATTAGCGAACCAGGTCGTGGGCAACGCCATCTCGGCGCTCAACGACCAGGGATTCCATTTCCGCGTGCATCCTCCACTGCTTCTTACCGCCGACCAGGGCGACAAGAGTAGCGAAGACACCGAAGCGCTCATGATCTGCTTCGAGACCTCCCTGGGAAATGTCTTCATGAACGTCGCTCTGCGCTATAGCAAGCGCCGCATGGCCGATCACGCCGCCGCGCGAGCCTGAGAGAAATCGCGTCGGAAAACCCCGGAAGACTAACTCCCGGCGTATCCTCGTTGTTCCCAGTCGCGACTGGTCACGAGGCGCAGTTCCACGCCCCGTAATCGCGGTAATATTCTGTGATACTCTTCTTCCCTTCCAGGACAATTCTTTTGCGCACCGCTTTCTTTTCACGTCCTAACCTTCTCGCGGCCATTTCTGCAATGTTCGTGCTCATAGCGGCGGGGCGCATCGTCCTCAGCTACTCGCACACGGGGCAAGCCTTCGACGAACCGTGTCAAGTGGCGGCGGGCATGGAATTCCTCGATAAGGGAACCTACATTCTCGATGCCGTACATCCAACGCTGGCGCGCATCGCGATCGCATTACCTCTCTACATGGCAGGGGAACGTTATCCGGTTTTGCCGGTCGAGGATCCGGGCAGCGGCAACTATAACGTCGTCGGCAACCATGTTCTCTATGACAGCGGGCATTTTCTCCGCAATCTGATTTTGGCCCGGCTGGGTGTGTTGCCGTTCTTTCTTCTCGGTGCGGTCGTGGTGTATCTGTGGACACGCGAACTCGGCGGCGATTTAGCGGCAGCGGTCGCGGTCTTTCTTTACACCACAACGCCCATGATTTTGGCGTTCTCCAGCATCGCATATACCGATATGGTCGCGGCTGCAACGCAGCTTGCGGCGATGTTCACTTTCTATCGGTGGCTCCAGCGCCCGAATATTCGACATACGATCGTTCTGGGCTTCGCGCTCGGAACCGCGTTTCTTGCCAAACTGACGACGGTGCTTTTCGTCCCGGCAGCGACGCTGGCGATCGCGGTCGTGTGGTATGCCAGCGAGCGAAAGAAGCCGTCGCGGGCACAATTTACTACCGTAAGACTTTTGGCTGCTCTCGCCCTTGCGGCAGTGGTTACTTGGGCGGGTTACGGCTTCTCCCTGCGGCCGCTACAGGGCGCAACTGGGATCAACCCAACCTCCATGCCGTCGTTCCAGCATTTTCCGCGCCCACTGCGCGCGACCGCTCAAGCTGTGCTATTGAGGAATCCGCGACTGCCAGCCCCGGAACTTCTGCACGGAATCGCCCTGGCTTGGGCCCTCGACAAATCTCCCGCGCCATCGTATGCGTTCGGTCGCCTCAAATCAGGAGGATGGTGGTACTTTTTCTTAGTAGGCCTGGGAGTCAAACTCCCTCTGCCGCTGCTTCTGCTCTTCGCAGCCGCCGTAATCGTTTTGCTGAAGTATGGAGAGACGAGTGCTCTCTTCCCGCTGGTCGCTCTGGCCGCCGTCCTGCTGATCACGTTGCGTGTAAGCTATCAGGTCGGAACGCGCCATATTCTGGTCGCAGTTCCGCTCATCACGATCGTAGCGGGCTTGGGAGTGAGGTCTTTACTGCAACGCGTGAACTGGCGTAGCGCCACCGGTGCGGCCGTCGTGGCTTTGCTGCTTTGGCAAGCGGCGGAGAGTGCGTCGGCGCAGTCGGACTTCCTGGCGTATTTCAACCAGCTCGCCGGGAAGGACCCGAGTTTTGCGCTGGTTACCGGCTGCGATCTCGATTGCGGCCAGGACCTGTTTCTCCTGGCCCGCGAACTTCGTGCTCGCAATACCAGTGAATGCACGCTCCTGGTCTGGAGTAGCGCGGACATCACCCGGTCGGACCTGCCGCAGAATGGACTAGAAAATTCCCCCGCCGTTCACGGATGCGTTGCGCTCAGTTCGCGTGCCTTCCGGCTGGGAGACGTACTCCATCACTCCTATGGTCCCGGTTATTTTTCCTGGCTCGAACGTTTTCAGCCGGTCGCTAATGTAGGACGCACCATCCGTCTCTACGACATCCCGCAACCGCTCGAGACGAAGGGGACGACCACCGATTCGAAATCCATTCCATCCGCGAGGAAATTTTGAATCCCGTTGTCGATCAGGAAACCGAGCGGACAGTGAGCGTTCCAGCCAGTCGCTGGAAGCAGGAGCCCACGCTGAAAGAAGCGGTCTTGATCTGGGCCCTGGTTGCCGTGATCTTCGTGGCCACCGTTTCCACATTGCAACCCTACCTGCCTCTCATGAGAGGTTACGGTGACGCGGGCTCGTACATGCAAATCGCTCATGCCATTCGCACATGGGATTTCTCGGGACTCCAGATAAAGCATTTTTGGGGCCTGCCCTATGCGATGGCACTCCTGTCGAAGGTGACGGGCCTGCCTGAAGAGGCGTCGCTTCTTGCCGTGTGTACTGCTTCGTCCCTCATAACCCTGGTCTTCGCGTATCGCCTGTGGGGTGGATGGATTGCAGTTTTCATTTCAATCCTGAATTTTTACTGGGTGCAGCTCTCTTTTCTGGGAGGCTCGGAGCCTTTTTTTGTGGCGCTGCTGTTGGGCTCGCTGCTCGCGATCCGCAAAGATAGATGGTATTTGGCCACATTGCTCGCGAGCTTCGCGACAGTCACTCGACCTCTTGGAGCCTGTCTGCTGGTGGGGATCGGCGTCTACCTCCTGTGGCGCCGCGACTGGCGCCGACTGGCAGGGGCCGTTGGCATCGGCGCAGCGATTGGGATTCTATATGTGCTGCCGCTCAAACTTTATCTTCACGACCCGTTAGCCACCGTTCACAGCTACGGAGTTCTGCAGGCGAGTTCTTCTCCCGGCGTATTCGGCATTCCGTTTCGCTCGATCATTGTGGGCACGCTGCTTTATTCCAGTCCTTGGACAAACCTTGTCATCACGTTCGCGTGGATCATGCTTGTGCTCGCCGGAAACGTCGCCATGGTCTCGAGGAAAGAATTTCGTGCCTACGCCCGAGAACATGTCGCGGAAGCCGTTTTCGCCGGGTTATATCTGCTTTTCCTCTACTCGTATAACGCTCCTCGCCTGGCTCGCGGGAATTTCCCGCGCTTCGCCATCCCAATCCTGCCATTCGTTTTCTTAGCCCTGCTTCGCTGGCTGCCCAAGGACCGGCGACTACTCTGGTGTGCCGCTGTGATCGCAGCACCTCTGGCGGCCTTCTCGGCGATTGGCATTCAAAATATCGGGCTACCCTGAAAATGGAAAACGTCTCAAGAACATTACGGCCTCGACTGATCATCCCCTTGATCGTGCTCTGCCTCTCTCACTGCGTGCAGGCTCAGACGATCACGTGGGCGGGCCACACCTCTAAAATCACCAGCGGAGGAATGGCCGGCGTTGCCCGAGGAAATCCGGAGAACGTCAGCCTCGATGAAAAAGGATACCTGCACCTCCGCATCGAGAGGCGTGACGGGAAATGGACTGCAGCGGAGCTGTTTACGACCGAACGATTCGGCTTCGGCACTTACCAGTGGGTGATCGAGGGCAACGTATACGACATGGATCCGACAACCGTGCTCGGCCTTTTCCCCTATGGGCCGGTTCATCACATCGGCGTCGACGCCGAGAACGAAATCGACATTGAATTCTCGCAGTGGAATAAAACCTGCAAAGGCTGCAACGCCGACTTCACGGTCTATCCCTCAACCGGAAACCGGAAATCAAACGGCGTCTCCGCGTGGGAAGACAACTTTCATGTCACTGGCGGAACTCTTACCACTGCCAGGATGGAATGGGCCTCGGACCACATCGTGTTCACGCTGATGAACGGCGTTCAGCCGATCGGCACCACTGCAGACGTTATCAAGACAGAAACCTACTCGTCCGACCGCAAGAATATTCCGCAAGTACCGGTCCCAGTCGGCATTAACCTGTGGTGTTTCCGCGCGACGCCCGCCAGGAATCAGTCTGTGATCATTCAGAGTTTTCACTTCGTGCCGAAGTGAGACGCTCTACGCGAGCAATGAGAGTTGGCCCGGAGAGGCCCCCTCGGCGTCGTTAGCGGGATCGGCGAACTTTCTCAATTCCGGATATTTCTGGATCAAGGTGGGCGGCGCGGCCACGCGCTTACCACTGATCATCGCCTTCAGTTCGATGGCATTGACCCCAGCCTTGCTTTCGAAGTGATTGTTGGTAATCACATACGTGGTTTGGGCCTTGTGAGCGACATTTTCGATGCGTTGCTTCCAGTCCTCGAGTTCGCGCTCTTTGTAGAGGTAGTTGTAGCGGTCGTTGCGATTGTCGGAGTCGAACCACTGATCGTAGTTTCGCCCGTGCAAGCGAACGTAGGCGATCGGCGCGGTCACGTGTTCGGTCGGAGCCAGAGATTTTCCCATCACCGGCTGATCGATGTTGCAGAAGGCGACGTTCTGGCGCGCGAACTCCGCCAGCGTCTCGGGGTTGTTCCAGCTTGAGTCGCGGACTTCCACCACCCGCGGATATTCGATGAACTGCCGCAGCAGGCGTTCGAGGTACTCCCGATTCAGCGACGTATTTTTGAACGATACCGGAAACTGAATCAGCACCGCGCCCAATTTTCCATCGTTCGCCAGCGCGTCAAGACCTTCGCGCGTCTTGATCTCGTCATCATCAGTTGGGCGGATAGTCGCGGCCGAAGTGGGCTCCATCACGGCAATCGGAGAGTGCGTGAAAGCGCGGTAGAGCTTAGCTGTGAACAGAAATCGCGGATTGATTGCGGCCACTCTCTTCGACCAGAGCTTGGCCAGTTCCGGCTTGAGTGGGCCGTAAAACGATGTGTTGATTTCGGCGGTATCGAAGAATCGGGCTAGGTATTCAAGCGGGTGAACTTTGCGCTGCCGCATCCCAGGGGGATAGAAGATCCCTTCCCAGTCTTTGTACGACCACCCAGCGGTGCCGATACGAATCGACGCCGCCGCGGAAGTTCCGCTGGATCCGGCTTCCGGGGCGCGGTCTGAGTCGGGAGATCCCATGGGCAGAGGACAGACCGAAAGCGTAGCACAGGAAGGGGTGACGAAAGGAACCTTGTGGCTGGCCGGTAAAACGTGAAATATCTGTAGGGTATGCGCAAAAAACGTCTCTTCATCGCAGTGCTGTGTATTGCCGCCTTGCCGCTCATTCGTGCCCGGGCGCAAGGACCATCGGATACCGGGGAAATTCGATCTCTCGAACTAAAGATGCTGGATTGCTACAAGCATCGGCAAGTAGAAGTCTTCGCAGCCGTCCTCGATGAAGATTTCGTAATCACTTTCGAGGATGGCAGTACCTACAGCAAAACGGGATACCTGAGCTACAGCGCGAGTTCTTCTACGCACATAGAACTGGCGGAGATTCCGGAGATGAAGGTTCGGATGCACGGCGAAACCGCGGTAGTAACGGGTGTCTACCACGAAAAGGGCATGGACAGTCAAAAGACGTACGACTATCACGACCGCTTCACCGATGTGTGGATGAAGAAAGCTGGCAAATGGCGGTTGGTCGCGGCACACTACTCGGTTCCCTCCAAGTAATCTGCTCGAAAAATAACTCGCTCGCATCCAAAGCAATCCACAGAAGCGCCCATGATCCCGGCTGGTTCGTAGTGCTACGATTTGTGGATGGCCGAGACCATTCCACCGCAGGCTGTTAGGAGCACAGGTTTCCGCGGCCGCACGGTGCTTTCGCTAGAAAGCCGGCGGGCGAGCGAAATTGCAACTCTTATCGAGAATTATGGCGGACGCGCGCTGGTTGCTCCAGCCACTCGCGAGGTTCTCGCAAGCAACAGCGAGGATGTGTCACGATTTGTGACCTCTCTTCTCGGGGACAAAATTGATCTGGTAATTCTGCTGACAGGAGTGGGGACGCGGGCGCTGGCCCGTGCTGCGGAATCGTTCTGCACGCGCGAGCAGTTCATTTCTGCTTTATCCAGGACTTCTGTCCTGGCGAGGGGTCCAAAGCCGGTCGCGGCACTCCGAGAACTCAGCGTGCCCATCAAGTGGAATGTGCCGGAGCCGAATACCTGGCGGGAAGTTCTGCAGATCCTCGACGACAATCGCGTTCCACTGCAGGGGCGAAGGGTCGCAGTGCAGGAATATGGTGTCCCGAGTAAAGATCTACTCGACGGACTGATGCAACGCGGCGCCGACGTAATGGCGATTCACATCTATGACTGGGCGCTGCCTGAGGACCTGGCGCCGCTGAAAAATGCGATTGAATCGGTGCTTCAAGGCCGGATTGATCTTGTCCTATTTACCGCGGCGGTACAGGTGCATCATTTCATGCAAGCGGCGGACCAAATGGGATTGCGTGACTCTTTAGTGGCCGCGTTGCGAGGCACCAAGATCGCTTCCATCGGTCCAGTCACTTCCGAAGGATTGGCCGAGTACGGGTTGACGGCGGACATGGAGCCTTCTCATCCGAAGATGGGGTTCCTGGTGAGAGAAGCGGCAGAACTGCCGTAACTTTGGTAGAGAGAGTGACTATCGCCAACGATCTCTCCCCACTTGCGCAGCCGTTCCACAATCACCTTCAACATCCAGGCTTCACAAGTTTTCTGAACGAGGCCCGAGAGTCAAGACCTTTGGATCAAAGAAGAATCACTCGAGTGACAAGACGATCCAGTGAACGCCGGTGGGATATGTATCTGTGCGCGCGTAACAGGCGCCAATTGAAAACCGGTGCAGATTGGGACTGCCGATGGCGTGGGATGCTTCCATCGGAAGCGTGGCGGGATTCAGGCTCGTGTAGGTTAGGACCGTGTAGCGCCGTGCCAGTTGACGGACGGGCGAGGTGCCAAACTTATCGGCCTGCGCCATGGAGCAGGCCGCTTGATCGACATTCTGCAGATCATGGCGAGCCAACGCGGGCCTCCCGGCCTGGTGCCGCAACTGATTCACGGCTCTGGCAATGTGATCTTTCACCTCATCGGCAGAGTACGCAGGAAGGGCATGCGCGAAATCCTGCACAATGTACAAGCGATCTCCGCTGCGAACCACTCCCAACCCGACCACGTTATAAGCCGGGTTGAGCAGGTTCGCGCGATGCGGGGGGGAAAGCATGAGATGTTCGTGTCCGCCTGCGGCGCTGTAATCAAGCGCGACGTTCTCCGCGGCGTGATCGAGTTGCAGGCTGCTGGTGGCCGCCAGCCGCTGCACGAGCGTGGGCTCACCAGTAAATTGATGCGAGAGTTGATTAGCCTCAAGCATGGCTTGCGCGTGAATGCGGGCGGCCGTGCTCAGTCCGGTGTCCAGCGCGAGCGTGGGCGCACCGGCTCGCTGGCGCGACTGATTGGCGAGTTGCAGGAGATCCTGTTCGACCTGGACCTCGTATTCCAGATACGGAATGTCGGGAGCGTTGGCGGAAGCAGTCTTCAGCGTCGCGCGATGCGCGGATTGCCCCGAGCCGTCGGCCGCGGCCAGATGCACCGCGGGCGGCAGGGTCATCACCCCTGCGCCGAGCACGAATACCAGCAGTCTGGAGGACTTAAGCATCCGGTTCGTGCCTACTTGATCCTGGGAGGGATCGTGCCCTCAAGCCCTTTCCGCTTGAGGTTCGTTCAGGCTCAAAGTATGTTGCTGGTGCTAGGCTAGAGGTTGGAGAAGAGCGGTAGAAGTTACCTGCGTCTATGGAACTAGGGATCAGTGGGGTCATTGGCCTATTGTTTGGAAGTGTGCTTGCCTGGCTGGTGCTGCGTTCGCGCACGGCTACGTTGCAGGCTCATTTGTCATTGAGAGAAAAGGAATTAGCGGCCATAAAGGCTGACGTGGCGCGGCTTTCGGACGATCAGAGAAAGCTGCTGGAGAGCCGGGCCAGGCTGGAATCCGCTCTGGAATTGGAACGGAAGGCCAGCAACGAAAAGATCGAGTTGCTGTCCAAAGCAGGCGAAGATCTCCAGAACGCATTCAAGGCGCTGGCAGCGGATGCACTTCAGAACAACTCCACTTCTTTCATCCAAATCGCGCAGGAGACGCTGAAACGCTTCCAAGGCGAGGCGAGGGGCGACCTGGAAGCTCGGCAAAAAGCGGTGGCCGACCTGGTGACGCCAGTGCGCGACTCCCTCAGCAAGGTTGACGCACAAATCCAGCAGATGGAGATCGCACGTGGTGAGGCCTACGGCGATCTGAAGGCACAGGTGCAATCGCTGATTACGACACAAAAAGAACTGCAGTCCGAAACTGGCAACCTCGTTCGTGCGTTGCGGACCCCCAACGTTCGCGGGCGATGGGGAGAAATTCAGTTGCGGCGTGTGGTTGAGATTGCCGGCATGCTGCCATATTGCGATTTCGCCGAGCAGGAGACAATTTTCGGCGAGAGCGGACGCCTGCGGCCCGATCTGGTTGTGAAGTTGCCCGGCGGAAAGCACGTTGTGGTCGATGCCAAGACGCCCCTGCAAGCCTTTCTTGATGCATTCGAAACTACCGATGAAGAGGCGCGCCGGGCTTGCCTGGCGAATCACGCACGCCAGGTGCGCGATCACATCAATACTCTGAGCAGTAAGAAATATTGGGAGCAATTCGACTCGACGCCCGAGTTCGTAGTGATGTTCCTTCCCGGCGAGACCTTCTTCAGCGCAGCGCTGGAGCAGGATACCGGATTGATTGAGCACGGAGTGCTCAGCCGGGTCATACCCGCGTCTCCTACCACCTTGATCGCTCTGTTGAAGGCGATCAATTACGGATGGAACCAGGAGAAGTTGGCGCGCAATGCGCAGGAGATCAGCGCACTGGGGAAAGAACTGCACGAACGCCTGCGCAAACTCGCAACCCACATCACGGGCATTGGGACGAACCTGGACCGTGCCGTCGAAGCCTACAACCAGGCGGTAGGGTCGCTGGAGAGCCGGGTGCTGGTTTCGGCGCGGAAGTTTGCCGAACTGGGCGCTTCGGTCGCCGAAGATATCCCCGAACTGGAGCCGATCGAAACAACTGCCCGGGCGTTGTCGTTCGACTGGGATGATGAACCAACGGAGATTTCCGAGACGAAGGGCAAAGGTCGCTAGCCCGCTAAGAACCTTGCTGATCCGGACGCTTTCATTCCAACCATGAAAGCTCGTCATTCCGAAGCGAAGCGAGGAGTCTGCTGGCCGCCGGCAAACGGCAATCTGCAGGCATAAGCAGATTCCTCAACGGCTACGCCGTTTCGGAATGACAAAAGTTTTCCGGGGACGCCCTCCCTCTCTCGGGCTCCATAGGTGAGATTCCGCACTCCGGTAGAGCCGGATTGACATCCTACCAACTGGCGGATGCTGGGTCCAGGAATTGAAACATCCGAGTATCAGCGATACGGAATCCCGAAAATCGATGGCTACAAAATCTCACAGAAACTTCCCAAAAGGCATAGTTCGTGTGAAAAAGTGCATCTATAATTTTGGAAGTGGCTTTTTACAAAGCACTTAGGTTCGTCTGAAGGCGGGACAACGTGGCAGTGAAGTTGCAAAGTACCGCTGTAAGGCAGTCCACATCCCCGCATCCTCCGCAGGGGCCGGTGGCAAAGTCCATGAACCGCGAAAGCCAAGCTCGTTCTGTCGCCATCGTGCTGTTCCTGCTGACGCTGGCAGGGGTGATTTTCGCCGGTTTCAACTTTCAAACAGAACGCAGAGCGACCGCCCCCAACGACGGAGTAACGTGGGTCGAGCACTCCGGTGTGCTTGTAGCCGACGATGTTGAATCAGACGGCCCAGGCACCCGCGCCGGTATAAAACTCGGCGATCAGTTGATCGCGGTAAATGGACAAGAAGTCAAGAACACCTCCGGCCTGGAGCGGCAACTGTACCGCACCGGCGTTTGGCAGAAAGCCACGTACTCGCTAGTACGGCATTCCGTTTCACTTGATTCCAACGTGATTCTGGAACCGGCGAACCGCACCCTCAACAACTATCTCCGCGGGATTGCACTGATTTACCTGGCGATCGGAATCTATGTGCTGCTGCGGCGCTGGACAGCCCAGGGCTCCACGCATTTCTATATCTTCTGCCTGGTTTCCTTCGTCGCCTACTCGTTTCACTACACCGGCAAGCTGGACGCGTTCGACTGGGAAATTTATTGGAGCAATGTCGCGGCCTGGGTACTGTTGCCGGCGCTCTTTCTGCATTTCGTGCTGACGTTCCCGGAGAAACGAGAGTTCGTCAGGAAATATCCGTGGCTTCTGACTCTGATTTATGTGCCGGGGGCAATCCTGCTCAGCCTGCGCCTGGCTGCGATGAGGCTGCTGGAAGCCACCGGCAGATTAAGCCGCGGGGTCGATCGCATGGACCTTTCCTACGGCGCGGTGTTCTTCGTTTTGGCAGCGACCTTCCTGTGGCACAGCTATTCAAAGGCCAGCAGCACCGTTCTGCGTCAGCAGTTGAAGTGGGTAACGCGGGGAACGATTCTTGCGATTGCGCCTTACACCCTGCTTTATGTCCTGAACTTTGTCTTCCCGCACCGCATGGAGTGGGTCCCGCCGGCTCTGATCAAGCTGTCGGTGCTTTCGCTGGTGGTGCTGCCGCTGACCTTCGGCTACGCCATCTTCCGCTACCGCCTGATGGACGTGGATTTGATTTTCAAGCGGGGCGTGGTTTACACCCTGGCCGCGGCGACAGTGGTTGGATTGTACTTCGGATTGGTCGCCGGTGTGGCGACTCTCGTTCACAGTCGACAACCGAGTACGGGCCCCGTGGGCCTGATACTGGCCGTGGTCGTCACCGCGCTGTTGTTCGACCCGGTGCGGAAATGGATTCAGGATCGGGTTGACCACCTCTTCTACCGCACCGTCTATGACTACCGGCGCACGCTGATAGAGTTCGGCCGCGAACTCAGCTCCGAGACGGATTTGAACGCGCTGCTTTCTTCGGTGGTGGATCGCCTCTCGCGCACACTCGCGGTCGATCGCATCGCCATCTTCCTGCGCGCGGAAGAAGATTCTGAGCAGTTCGTCTTGTCCAAGTCGATCGGTATGAATCCGATGTTGAGGCTCGACCTGACGTTTCTGAACGTGCCTCGCCCCGAGGCCAGGCACATGTTCTTCGAGAACACACACCAAGTGCCTCGAGAGACTCCTGGATCACAGGAAGCAATCGCCCGCCTGGATCTCAATTACTACATCCCTTGCCGCGCACAGCAGAAGACGGTTGCGGTGCTGGGCCTGGGCAAGACCACGAAGGGCGACTACCTCTCCAGCGAGGATGTCGAACTGCTCGAAACCCTCGGCGGGTATCTGGGAATCGCGATCCAGAATGGGCGCCTCTACACCTCGTTGCAGCAGAAAGTCGCGGAATACGAGCGCCTGAAGGACTTCAACGAAAACATTGTCGAATCCATCAACGTCGGCGTGATGGCGCTCGACATGGAAGACCGCGTCGAAAGCTGGAATGCACAGATGGAAGTCATGTACGCTTTGCCGCGCTGGCAGGCCTTGACTCAGCCTCTGCGCAGCGTCTTCCCGCCGGAGTTTGTCGAAGAGTTCTATCGCGTGCGGCAGAATGCGGGCATCAACAATCTGTACAAGTTTCGCCTGCCGACTCCTGCGGGGGAGACACGCACCGTCAACGTCGCAATTGCGCCGCTGGTGACGCGCAAGTTCCAGGTCATTGGCCGTCTGGTCATCATGGATGACATTACCGAGCGCGTGGAACTCGAGACCCAACTCTCTCAGGCCGACAAACTTTCATCCATCGGATTGCTGGCGGCGGGCGTGGCTCACGAGGTGAATACGCCGCTTGCGGTGATCTCGTCTTACACGCAGATGCTTGCCAAGCAACTGCAGGGCGATTCGCAGAAATCAGGGCTGCTGGAGAAGATCACGCGGCAGACGTTCCGCGCCTCTGAGATCGTGAACAACTTGCTGAACTTCTCGCGCACCAGTGGCACCGAGTTCGCCAATGTGGACATCAACAAAGTCATCACCGACACACTGGCGCTGCTCGAACATCAGTTCAAAGTCTCCAAGATTAAAGTAGAGTCCCAGTTGACGCCCAATATTTCTCCGATTCAGGGAAATCCAGGCCGCTTGCAGCAGGTGTTCCTGAATCTATTTCTCAACGCAAAAGACGCAATGGCAGGTGGCGGCAAGCTGACCGTGGCCACTACGAATGGCGAAGTGATCAGCGTGCGCGTAAGTGACACCGGCTCGGGCATTGCGCCGGAGCACATTCAGCGCATCTACGACCCGTTCTTCACCACCAAGACGGCGCCGAAAGACGGCCAGACCCGCGGCACGGGGCTTGGACTTTCCGTCACCTACGGCATCATCCAGGAGCATGCGGGAAAGATTCGCGTGGAGAGCAACCCCGGAGCCGGCACAACATTCGCGCTTGATTTTCCCCTGAGCAGGAAGGCAGTCCATGTCTGAGGTAGCAGTCATAACTCGCGGAGCAGTCAATGGGGCGCAGGTCGGCGGTTCCGTGCTGATCGTTGACGACGAAGCGGAAATTCGGGAATCCCTTCAGACCCTGCTGGAACTGGAAGGCTTCGAAGTGGACACCGCCGCGACCGGAGAAGATGGCTTGTCGCAGATGGCGAACCGTCCCTTCGATCTTGTTCTGCTCGACCTGACGCTACCGGGCCGCAACGGCATGGAGATTCTGTCAGAGATTCGCTCGCACGATTCCCAGTTACCGGTCATTATGATCACCGCCTACGGCACCGTGGAGAACGCGGTGCGTGCCATGCAGTCGGGCGCTGCGAATTTCGTTCAGAAACCCTGGGACAACGAGAAACTCCTAGCAGACGTCCGGGCCGCCGTTGGCTGGCGGCGCGCTGAAGAGGAGAATGTCCAGCTCAAGCGCGCTCTCAAACAGCGTTACAACTTCGAAAACATCGTGGGCAAGAGCGAGCCCATGCTGAAGATTTTCGATCTGGTCGCGCAGGTGGCGACCAGCCGTTCCACGGTGCTGTTGCAGGGAGAAAGCGGGACGGGCAAGGAAGTTATCGCCAAGGCGATCCACCTGAACTCCCCGCGCCGCGACAAACCCTTCGTCCCGGTCAATACCGGCTCGATGCCGACGGATCTGCTCGAGTCCACCCTCTTCGGCCACGTGAAGGGCGCGTTCACCAGCGCCATCGCTTCGAAGAAGGGCCTGTTCGAAGTCGCAGACAAGGGCACGCTGTTCCTCGACGAGATCGCAACCATGGGCCTGGAGACGCAGGCCAAGATCCTGCGCGTGCTCCAGGATCGACGGTTCATGCATCTGGGCGGGATTCAGGAGATCCAGGTCGATGTGCGCATCATCGCTGCGACGAATATTGATCTGCGGCAGATGGTGCGGGAAGGGCGCTTCCGCGAGGATTTGTTTTACCGTCTGAATGTCATCACTGTCGAACTGCCGCCGCTGCGCCAGCGCAAGGAAGATATTCCATTGCTGGTGGAGTTCTTCCTGAAGAAGTACGCGGAAGAGAACGGGCGCTCTGTGCCGCGCGTCACTCCCGAAGCTCTGCGGCCGCTGATGGCCTATTCCTGGCCGGGTAACGTGCGCGAACTTGAGAATGTCATCGAGCGCGCGGTCGTGCTCTCGTCAGGTCCAGAGATCAACATGGATTTGCTGCCTGACTCGTTGATCGGACGCGGATCCTCGCTCGCGCTGCACGACCCTCCGTCGGATGCGTCGCTATTCGAAATTGTCGAAGACGTCGAGCGGCGCGTCATCACCGACATGCTGGAACGCTGCAACTGGAACCAGACCGAAGCCGCAGAACGCTTCCACGTCCCGCTCTCGACACTGAATCAGAAGATTCGTCGGCTGAATATTGAGATCAAGAAGAAGGGCCGGGGGTAAAGAAGCCGTCAGTCTCAGCCATCAGCTCTCACAAGACACAGCGGCAATTTCTGCCGTGCGACATCCGCGTGTTTTGCTTTCCGCACGATCGAACTATTGATTTCTCGAATCTACAGCCAAATTGTGGAGTGGCTTTCCGGTTTCAAGCTGACAGCTGACCGCTGATAGCTGACTGCTTTCTCTGTTATATTGCGTTCAAGCCCTGCGCTCCCTTGCATGCCGGCAGGACTCTATCCGCATGGAACTGATCTCGCCCACAGAAATCGGCAAGCAGAAGGTCCTGGCGGTTCAGGAATACACGCTGCTGGCGATTCAATCCCTCACCAACCTGATGCGCAAGCCGCTGTATTTCGCGGACATGGTGCAGCAGGCGGATCTGATCGGCGTGGGCTCGCTGCCAATCGTCGTGCTGACCGGATTTTTCACGGGCGGCGTGTTGGCTTTGCAGACCGCCAACACACTTGCAGCGGTTCGGCTCCATCACCCTGATTGGTCAACTGGTTTCGACTTCCATGGTGCGCGAACTCGGGCCGGTGCTCACGGGACTGATGGTCGCCGGGCGGAATTCTTCCGGCATGGCCAGCGAACTCGGATCGATGGTTGTGACCGAGCAGATCGATGCCATGCGCGCGCTGGGCACCGATCCGATGAAGAAACTGGTCACGCCGCGAGTGACGGCGACGGTTTTCATGCTGTTCTTCCTCAGCATCATTTCGGATCTCGTGGGACTGGCCGGCGGCCTGATGGTCGCCAAGCTGTTCCTCAGCCTCGATGCGCGCCAGTACTGGAACAATGCATGGCAGGTTCTGGTATTGCAGGACGTTTTCATGGGGCTGCTGAAACCGCTCCTGTTCGGATTCATCATCGCCACGATCGGCTGCTATTACGGAATGACGGCGCGCGGCGGCACGCAGGGTGTAGGCCGGGCCACGACGCAGGCCGTCGTGGCGGCGTCCGTACTGATTCTTGTGACTGATTTCTTCGTCACCAAGCTGTTGATTTCGGTGCTGTCTTACCACTAACGATGTCGTCGCTATCCATCGAGCGCCCCGCTGACGTTTCACCTCCGCGCGTCTGGCGCGGCTGTTGTTTTCGAGGACGTGCATCTCTCCTTTGAAGACAATCCCGTCCTGCAGGGTGTTTCCTTCCGGTTGCCCCTCGGCGAGACCAAGGCTCTGTTTGGGGTCGCGGGCTCGGGCAAGAGCACGATCTTGAAGCTCGCGCTTGGGCTACTGCCGCCAGACTCCGGCCGAATCACCGTCCTGGGCAATGAAGTCACGCAGATTGCGCGAGCAGGATCTTTTTCCCATGCGCGCCCACCTGGGAATGGTTTTTCAGGAGAGCGCGCTCTTCGACTCGCTCACAGTCCGCGAGAATGTTGCGTACCGGCTCATGGAAGAGCACGGCGTTTACGATGACGAGATCGACCGGCGGGTGCGCGAAACGCTACGGTTTGTCGAACTGGAACACACGCTCGACCTCGATCCTTCCGAACTCTCGGGAGGCATGCGGCGCCGGGTAGCGATTGCGCGCGCGATTATCACGCAACCGGAACTGCTGCTCTACGATTCGCCGACCGGGGGACTCGATCCGGTCACTTCCAACACGATCATCGAGTTGATCATGAAGCAGCGCGACGTGTATCGCACCAGTTCCCTGCTGGTGACGCATCGACTGCAGGACGCCTTCACCTTGGCCACCCACGAGTTCGATCAGAAGACGAACACGCTGCGTGTGTTGCCGCGCGGCCAGTACTGTGATGTTCCCATGAGCTTCCTGATCTTACGTGATGGCAAAGTGACGTTTGACGGGGATATCCGGCAGTTGGCAACTACGAAGGACGAGTACATCCGGGAATACATCTCCTGACGAATCAGGCCAGCCTGCTAAAACAACTACCTGTTAAGACAACAAATTGTCATTCCGAGCGCCGCTCTTGGGCGCGAGGAATCCGCTATTCACCTGACCACAAGCAGATTCCTCACTTCGTTCGGAATGACAATCCGCATCTGAGTGTCACGATATTCTTCGAGGTTCTCAGCACTACTGCCTCACTTGGGCGCAGCCAGATTCTTCCCCGCCTGAATAAACGACTCAACGTTGCTCTTGTCAATCAGATCAGAACCGGTATCCACGAAACTCGGGATCGGCGAGTAATTGTCGATGGACCAGTCTTTGTCCAACGATGACGGCTTGTGATGATAGAGATCGTCGAGCATCTGCATGCCGACAAACGCCATGGTATAAGGCTTCTGCGAGATGGTAGCCGCGATCACGCCCTTCTGAATCCAGTCGAGCGTTTCCTGATCAGTGTCCATTGCGATTACAGTTTTTCCGCTGACGTGATAGCTATTGAGAACGCCCGCCACTTCCTTGCCCGACTGCGCTTCCAGGCAAACGAAGCCATCGACCTTCTCGCGCTCCTTGCCCACGATTTGCGTCGTCGTGTCGAAGGCGATTCGCGGATCGCCCTGAATGTCGACTACGCGCGTGATCTTGATGTCGGGAGTCTTGGCAAGCGCGTCTTTGTATCCGCGCAAACGATCCTGCAGGTTCTGCTGGTCGGGCATGGTGAAGACAACGACGTTGCCCTTGCCCTTGAGTTCCTTCGCCAGGCGCTGCCCGCCGGTGAATCCGGCCTGATAGTTGTTGGTACCGATGAAGAACAGGCGCTTGCTGGAAGGCGCGTCGGAGTCCATGGTGATGACGGGAATTCCGGCCGAGATCGCTTTATCGATGCTGTCTTTCAGCGCCGCGGGATCGGCGACCGAGATGAGAATGCCAGTTGCCTTCTTCTGTACGGCCTCGTCCAGCGCATCGCGTTCGGCCTTCGGATCGTAGGTTTGCGGGCCGACGAAATCGGAGCGCACGCCCTTGTACTCCGCTGCCGCTTTCGCAAAGCCGGTACCCGCCGTCTTCCAATAGGGCAACTGCAAGTTGGTCGAGACTAAAACGAAATACTCGTCGGACGTGTGCGCACCGCCGCAACTGAGAAGCACGACCGACAGCGCGGCGACGGCAGCGGATTGGAGAATCCTATGCGAGCGGAGCATCGTATCCTCCTTTGAAAAGGATCGCAGAGAAGTGACAATTTTCGGCGAGTGGATTGTAAACGAGCCGTCAAGCGAAAGGCTAGGACTCAGCGGAGAGCCTTGTCGAGCAGACCTGAAATCACCGTCGAATCGACCTCGCCGGTCGAGTTGTAGAGCGCCTTGCCTGAGGCATCGAGCACGACGACGTGGGGGATATAGCCGGTGTAATACTTTTTCTTCAGCTCGTCCTGCGATGGTGACAAGCGGTGATCCAGATCGACGACAACAAACTGAACTTCATCTTTGTACTTGCCGTAAAGTTCGACCGTGCGACGTGCCTGCCGCTTAGAGTTGTAGCAGGCCTCACCGTACATGATCACGTAGGCGGGTTTGCCGGGAATAAAACCGGAATCCATGTGCTTGCCGGTGATCAGGGGACCGTCCTGGCTGTCGCTGGTGTAGTCGAGTTTCGGATTCAGCTTCAAGTTTTCGCCAGCGAAAGCCACGGCTGAGAGCGCGATCCACAGAAGGACAATTGACCTGAGTTTCATCGGTGATCTCCCTAGGCCTGCGGATCAGATTGCGCCGCCTGGCAAAAGTTGCAACCGGCACCACTACACACCGACGGGAAACGGCTTAGTGTGGGTGGTGGCCCGTCTCGCTGGCCCGGCAAAACGCCCCTGAAGCAGCGACATCAGCCCCGTGTACCAGTAGCCCATAACGAAGAGCAGCAGAAACGGGACGGTGATGTAGTTCTCGTTTTCGACCGCATAGTAGACGGTAAGTGCGAAATACGTGCCGATCAGCAGTTCGACCCAGGGCACCCATCCCAGACGCTTCCGGTACTTCGTAGCTCCCACTCTGTCTAGCTTGTTCACGACGCTGTACTTGGGAGTTCGCGCAAACGCACTTTGCTTCCCGATCAGGGCCTCGATTACAGCTTTGGTGTTGGTGATGGTGAGCCCAATACCGAGTGCCATCAGGAAAGGCAAATACAGCAACGCCCGCGGCCAGCTTCGCGGAAACAACTCGCGTTGCGAGACCAGATAAAAACTCGATATCGAAAATGTCGACGCCATGAACAGCGGCAGGTCGATGTAGAGCATCTGAAACCATCCCTGATAAAAGCGGATGATCATGGCGGGCAGTAACAGCACGGAAAGCATGATCATCAACGGATAGCTGATGTTAGCCGTCAGGTGGTACCAGGCTTCAATCTTGGTGTGCAGCGGGGCATCGCTCTTCAAAACACGAGGCAGAATCTTCTTTCCCGTTTGAATCAACCCTTTGGCCCATCGTGCCTGCTGCGTCTTGAAAGCCGTCATCTCGACGGGAAGCTCCGCCGGGCATTCGACGTCCTGCAGGTAAATGAATTTCCATCCTTTGAGCTGTGCGCGGTACGAGAGATCGGTATCCTCGGTGAGCGTGTCATGTTGCCAGCCCCCGGCTTCTTCGATCGTGGTGCGACGCCACATGCCGGCGGTGCCATTGAAGTTGAAAAACAATCCCGTGCGCGCCCTGCCGGAGTGCTCCAGCACGAAGTGGCCGTCGAGCAGGATGGCTTCGACTTCGGTCAAAAAAGAATAGTTGCGGTTGAGATGCGTCCAGCGGGTCTGCACCATCCCAATCTTCGGATCGCTGAAGTGATGGATGGTGCGCATCAGGAAATCTTCGGGCGGAGTAAAGTCAGCGTCGAAGATGGCGATGAACTCACCCTTCGCCGACAACATGCCTTCCGCCAGCGCCCCTGCTTTGAACCCGTGCCGATTGGTGCGGTGGTGATAGCTGATGGGATGGCCCAGCGCTGCATACCTCTCCACCAGTCCGCGTGCCACCTCGACGGTCTCATCTGTCGAATCGTCCAGCACCTGTATGTCGAGCTTCTCGCGCGGATAATCCAGTTTACTGACTGCCTCCAGCAAGCGCTCGATCACGTACTGCTCATTGAAGATCGGCAGTTGCACGGTGATGCGTGGCAGGTCCTCAAATCGCGCGGGAGGCTCGGTTGTGCGGTTCTTCTGATGCTTGTAATAGAGGTAGACGAGGACGTAGCGGTGCGCTCCGTATCCGGCGAGGAGAATCAAAACGATAAAGTAGGGCACCAGCAACGCCACATCAAAGGCGTTGGCATGGTACAGGCCGCGAAACGTGGTATCAAGAAAGTGCTGACGAATATAGGGACCAATACCCTTTGGCGCGGCAAGCACCGCGACTCGCGCAGTCAAAATGAGATCAGTCATCAGGCAGTCATTCCGGCAAGGAAGTATTTTACCGGATTGATGACCGCAACAGACCGACGCCCAGAGTTAGTACTCCAGCAGCCAAAGACGCCGCACCCGCATAGACGAAAGCAATAAATCCATTCGGCTCCACGGCCGTCGGAGGTGTCATCGACAGAAAAAAGCCCATGGGAAGCAGGATTGCGGCGAGCGGCACTCCGATGCGCGCCACCCACATCAGCGGCTCAGGCAGCGTCGCGCTGTCTGCGAGAGTCTGGCAGACCAGCGAGAGAATAACGAAGACTCCGGCATGAGCGTGACCGGCACGGAAGAAATTCTGCCGCAAAGCGTTGTCCATGTAATGGCTATTGCGATTGACCAGTGATGTCAAAAGAAAATAGCCACCGTACTGAATCGTGGGAACGGTGAGTAAGATGATTCCAGCCATGGTCCTGGCTTCCCGAGTCATAGAATTCTCCAAAGTGAATTTCAGCACGGAGACACGGAGTCCCCGAGAAAAGCATTCCTATTGGATTTCTCGGTGCCTCTATGCCTGGCTGGTAATCGGCGCCGGCTCTAGCGGTTTGCCGCGACTTCCCCAGCATCGGGTACGATGAAAGCGTCGACTCGCAAGCCGTCCGGCAGGTGTGACCCCGCATCGAGCTCAACCAGCGTCTCGAGAATCTTGGTGTCCACCTTCTCCGTAGGCTCGTCCGTGCGGACGTTCTTAGGCCCCAATTGCTGGCCGACGCGTACCACGTGCCCCCAGAACTTCTGCTTGCCGAAGGCATCGGCAGTAACGTAGGCCCGCTGGCCGACGCTCACTTTGCTGACGTCAGTCTCATCGACATCGACGCGGACGCGCAGCGTCTTGCGGTCGCCGATCGTCAAGACGGGATCGGGAACCGTCGAGGAATTCGAAACACTCTCACCGCTGCGGTGATGCTTGCGGAGCACGCTGCCATCAATAGGAGACCGGATGAAAGTCTTATCGTAGCGGGCCTGCGCCTCGTCCAACTGAGCATGTGCCAGTTTGAGGTCGGCCTCCGCAAACGACTGGTCTTCTTCCCGGGCACGGTCATCGACCAGGGCGTGCTGCTGCACGGCAGCCTCGTACTTAGCATGGGCAACGTCGGCCTCGCGTGCATAGCGTTCCATTTCCTCCCGCGACACCACTCCCGCCGAAAACAACTCCTGGCGGCGGCGCAATTCTGACTTGGCGTTCTCCATGACGGCCTTGCCTTCGCTGACAGAAGACAACGCCTCATCTCGTTCCTGGCGCCGAGCACCGTTGATCACTTTGCGCAACACCGCTTCTTTCCCGATGACGTTGGCCCGTGCGGATTCCACCTGCGCGCGGTAGTCTGCGTTCTCGAGTTCCGCGAGGACCTGGCCGCGATGGATGGCGTCTCCTTCTTCGACGTTGACGACTTTCAACCGCCCGCTCAGTTCGGAGCCAATCTTGATGTCTTCCGAGGACGGCTCGACGCGCCCTGGCCCGGCGATCATCAGCGGCGTGTTGTGAGCCGATGCGGCGCTTATCGTGGTCGGTTCATGCGTGCGCCGACGGGCAAGAACTAACGAAGCCGTTAGCAGGAAAATGCCAAGGCCAACGATCAAGGTCGTGCGGCCCTTCAGAGTCAAGATCGAAAAGTTACTCATATACTTCTCCACTTCTTACGTTCGAACAATTTTTTCTAGACCAAGCCAATCGCGGCCTGGGGCACGTTGTGCGACAAAACTCCGGGAGGCACCATCTCCGCCTCGGTGTTGCTGGCAATGGCGCCGTCTTCAATCCTCACAATGCGATCGGCAAAATGCAGAACGCGCGAGTCATGCGTAACGATCACCACTGCACGGTCACGCCTGTGGGCAAGTTCGCTCATCATCTCCATCACGTTGCGGCCGGTGTGTGAATCCAGCGCTGCCGTCGGTTCGTCCGCCAGAATGATTCCGGGATCCCCGGCCAGCGCCCGCGCAATGGCCACTCGCTGCTTCTGGCCTCCGCTCAGGTCGGCAGGAAATGCGCCGTACTTTTCGCCCAGACCGACCTGCTCCAGCAATTCCTGAGCCCGCTTCCTGGCCTTCGCCGCCGACACTCCCTTCAGATCCAGCATCAATTCAACGTTTTCGCCGGCCGTGAGCGTGGGGAAGAGATTGAACCCTTGGAACACGAAGCCTATGTGCTCGAGCCGTAGAGCCGGCAACTGCTTCTCGCTCAGCCCGACCACTTCCCTTCCCGCCACGCGCACGCTCCCGGAAGTCGCGGTCAGGATGCATCCCATGATCGACAGCAGCGTCGTCTTGCCGCTTCCCGATGGCCCCATGAGCATCAGCAACTCGCCCGGGTGCACATCCAAATCGATGCCACGAAGGGCCATCGTAGCGGTCGCGCCTTCTTCGTATTTCTTCATCAGCTGTCGAACTGCAATTGCAGACTGCATATTCACTCCTCGTTTTTTACCCCTTGAACACCATTGCCGGATCGATGCGCGTAACTTTGTTAATCGATACCAGCGCTGCACCCACGCACATCAGCAGCGTCAGGAAGAACATGCCCACCGCCATGGACGCGGGCATAAGGATCGCCGCACCACCCTTTTGACTTCCGTGCACGACGAAGACGCTGACGATCATCCCCAACACGTAACCCAGTATGGCCGCGATCGCCGCCTGCTTCATGATGACCTTGTAAACGTAGCTGTTCGGCGCGCCCATGGCTTTCAGCGTGCCGAACTCGCGAATGTGGTCGACCGTCGTCGCGTAAATCGTCTGCGCCACCACAACAAATCCCACGACCAGACCGAGCACAGCGGCGATCAGCACTGCCACGCCCGCCCCGGTCGTGAACATCCAGTAAAACGTCGTCATGCGGCTGAACTCGCTGGTCTTAAAGACCTCAACGTCCTTCACGTTGTTGAGAAGATCGCGGCGCACTTGCTCGAGGCTCGCTCCCGGCGAGACCTTCACCAGGATGAACATGGTCTGATCTTCGCGGAGGCTCGTATAGTTCTGCGCGTTCTTGAATGTCGTAAAGACGTACGGCGATGTCGTGAACGAGCGAATGCCGCGCGTAAAACCTACAACCCGGGCGCGATGCCCTTCGATTTCGAACACTTCGCCTAGCTCAGTCACGCCCAGCTTCTGCTTGTAGAGTTCGTCGAGAATCACAGCGTCGGGAGATTTGAGATCCTCGACTCTGCCCTGCACCAGGTTCCACGGACGCTCCATCATGTCATCCACGTTGATGCCGACAATCTGTACCGAGTCCTGACCGCCGTCGTGGCGCTTCCACTGCGTCCAGCGCGCGATCAGTTTCTGCGCATCGGCAACGCCCGGAACCGCCCGCACCTGATTCAACTTCCGCTCGCTGAAAGCCACGCCTTGCTCGACATAAGGCACGTTCTTCGAAGTGATCCACAGGTCCGCCCCCGAATGATCGATCAGATTCGAGGTCGCGGTCGTAAAGCCGAGAAACAATCCCAATTGCACCACAATCAGCACCACCGAGAACACGATGCCTGTCAGCGTCACGGTTAGCCGCACTTTGTCGTGAAAGAGATTTCTTTGTGCTAACGGAGGCATAACTTACTTCCCTTCTCCGCTGCCCGCCCGAACCAGGCCACGCAGCGTAATGTTCGGCATCATCTCGGCGCGTTCGCGAAGCGGACGCCAGTCCACCCACGGATCGCCGCCTTTGGCGATATGCAGCGAAATCACCCCATGTACAGACGCCCACAGCGTCTGAGAGATCAAGTCAGCATCCGTCAGCTCTTCGCGGAAGCAGCCTGCATCGATCGCCTGCTGAACCGCCCACTTCAGGAAGGCATAGGCATCCACTTCCGGATTGCCCATAGTTTCGCGATCCACCTCATCCGGCTCGTGCGGCGGGTGAGGCGTCATAAACATGAACCGGTAGTGATTGGGATAGCGCGTGCCGAAATCGATGTAGATCGCACCGATCTGCTTCAAGCGCTCGATCGGATCCGGCGACATCATTGAACTCTGGAAGACCTCAGCCAGCCGCGCGTAATCCTGGTGGCAGAGCTCGCGAAAGAGCTCTTGCTTGTCGGCAAAGTGCACGTAGATCGCCGTCGGCGAGTACTCAATCTTCTCGGCGACCTTGCGCATCGAAACGCCTTCGAAGCCCTCAGTGACGAACAGCTCGCGCGCGGCATCGAGGATCTTATCCCGCGTCTCCGACTTCTCCCGTTCCCGTCGCTCTTTAACTCCCATAACGTCGGTTCCTTAGTTAACAGTGTTTAGTTAACAACGTTAATTTACTGCCCGCTGCTCATCTTTGTCAATAGGATTTTTCGCAATCCCATCTAAGCAATTGAAACAAAACACGAAATAGCCAGGAGGTGAGCTGCGGTGAGGAGGACTTCCACTGATTTAAGGCCGTGACCGCTCTGGAACTAACGAACTCGGCGCGTTTCTAAAATGGATAGGCGGGCTTAGACCGATTCAGCGCCAGATTTGGAGGCGACAAGATCCATTTGCGTCCTTTTATCAGATGTTGGAGGGCAGGAAAGTACTGAAGTAGTTTTTTCCCCGAGGCCAGATTCTCAGGCTGCGCGCTTCTGTGGTGCAGGGCTCTCCGCATCTTTCATATCACTCCGAAATCTCTTCACCGCGAATACTGTTGCGACCACGAACAGAATTAGCACTAAGAGTTGAGTTATTCCGAATGGTGGCTCTTTTTGCGTAGGTGCTAGTGCCCGCAATGCCGGTACTTTCTCGAAAGACTGCACCACGAAGACAAACACATTGGAGTAGAGAGCAATCGCCGCCGAGATCACATACACGGGCCGCCACAAGCCCCGCATTCGCAGTCCGTAGCGGGCCGCAACCGCGACCGCCAACACAATCATCGACTGCCAATCCCAGGCGTGATGTGCTCATTGGGGAACAGGAATCCCGTCAGGCTGGTCAAAGCGGTGGTCGCCAGAAACAGTTGTGTCCAGCGCTCCAGCCGATTCGCGTTGAAGAATCCGTACATCACCACAAGTCCAGAGCCAATCCCCACAAGGCTGATCGCAACATGCAGGGCAGTAAACGTCGCGGTGGAGATCCCGAGAATCATGACGCACCTCGTATGCGATTCGAGCATTGTAAGCCGCCCGCGAATCGGTATGAACCCACGCCCCAGGTTGCTCGAACTCTCCCGCTCGGTTACAAATAGACTCACCCATGGAAAACGCATCGGCGAACCGCACGCACGCTGCTGGCGCGCTTTCCCGAACCTGGTCGCGGATCCGCAAGTCGCTTTTTTGTGTGGTCCTTTTCGCACTCGTTCTCCGGCTCGGCTGGATCGTCATCGGCCACACTTACAAATTCAAGACCACGGACAACAACTTCAGCTTCGGCTGGGAAATGGGAAGCATCGCGGCATCACTGGCCTCGGGACATGGCTTCAGCAACCAGTTCGGTGTTCCAACCGGACCAACCGCGTGGGAACCGCCGCTTTATCCCTATCTGATCGCTGGCGTGTTTCACATCTTTGGGATCTATTCCAAGGCCTCCGCCTTCGTTCTGCTGACCATCAACAGCGCCTTCTCGGCCCTGACCTGCGTTCCGATATTTCTGATCGGAAAGCGGATGTTCTCGGAGAAAGTCGCCGTAGGAGCGGTATGGGCGTGGGCGCTGCTCCCCAATGTGATGTTCTGGTGCACACGCGCTGTCTGGGAGACCAGCCTGTCGGCGTTGCTGCTCGCCACCGTTTTCTGGCTGACTCTGACGCTGGAGGACCGCGACGGCTGGCTCCCCTGGCTCGAATTCGGAGTGCTCTGGGGCCTCATCGCTCTGAATGGGACTTCCCTGCTCTCGTTTCTCCCGGCAGCGGGACTCTGGGGCTGGTATCGTCGCGCAAAAAGAGGCAAACGATCCTTCGCGGGTGTGGTGTTGGCGTCCATGGTTTTCTTCGCATGCCTTACGCCGTGGCTCGTCCGGAATTATCGAACGTTCGGGAAATTCATCTTCATCCGCGACAACTTCGGCGCCGAACTTCGCCTGGGCAATGGCAATGGCGCGGACGGCACCCTGATGCTCTATCTCGACCCGCCGCATGATTCCTACGCCATGCATCAATTCCAGACGATGGGCGAGTTGGACTACATCGCCATGCGCAAGCAGCAGGCGTTGAGCTACATCAAGGCGGATTATCGCTCGCTTCGCCGGTCTTTCCGTGAAACGGTTCCTCTGCTTCTGGGCCGGACCGCCGCGCGTCACCGATCCTTGGTGGCTCGGTGCCGCCAAGGACTCGCTGTTCCTGGCATCGTCTGTGCTTTTCTTGTGGGGATTAGCGAGGGCCTTGAGGCAGCGCAGGCCGGGCGCCTGGCTGATGTTCTGGCTGGTACTGTTCTATCCGGCGATCTATTACTTCGTGTATGCGATCCCGCGCTACCGGCACGCCATTGAACCGGAGATGGCAATTTTGTGCGTCTTCCTGCTCAGCGAAGCGGGCAGGAAGTCTATGGCTTCTCTTCCAGATCAATCTTGAGCACGTGAATCTGGTTGAGCTTGGAAT
This sequence comes from Terriglobia bacterium, assembly GCA_963743105.1. Lineage (GTDB taxonomy): Bacteria > Acidobacteriota > Terriglobia > Terriglobales > Acidobacteriaceae > Sulfotelmatobacter. The sequence goes on along the minus strand of CAVUOS010000036.1, from coordinate 130,345 downwards.
CGAGAACGCCGGTGACAACGACGCGGCGCCCCTCAAACCCATGCACCAGGTCGGTGCGATCCAGCCGGTAGACGTTCTTCCCCGCCGACAGCACAAGATATCCGCCTAAATGCTCAATGCAGTACACGGCGCAGGTGTTGGCCGTGCCGCCCATCGATTTCGACTTGAGCATCTCCTGATGCGAGCGCGTCAAAGAGTGGACGTTGAGAGCGCACTGGCTGTCCGAGACTTCCCCATGGAGAGTCTGCGCATTCTGCCCAAGCGTCACAATGCCCAGGGCCAGCGCCAGTAAATGCGTATCCGATCACGAATCGCTTCATAGTAATTTCCTCAAGGCAACACGGTGAACTTCAGGTGCATGCCTTCATGTTCTTCACTGCAGATCACCGTGCAAACAGCCACGTATTCTCCCGGTTCGGTGGGAGCCGTCATTACGAACTCCTGAGTGCCGGGTTTAAACAACAGATCCCATCCCTCCACCTTGGTCCGATCCTTGGCGCGCAGTAACGAGAAGCCGTGGATGGAACCGTCGCGGTTCCATGATTTGCCCCTGCGCGCCGTTACCCGCAGAAGAATCTGTTCTCCGGCCTTCACCGTAATCTCGGGAACGCGCATCCCCGCAATCTTGTACCGGCTGTCGCGGTCGGCGGTCAGTTCGATGACTCTTTGCTCGCGCATGAATCCGTGGTGCGCAGCCCAAGGACAATGCCGAGAACTGCGATTCCCCCAAAGATATCTCGGGCTCTCGAATAATTTTTCATAGGTCAAGTGAGGTCGTCTGCGTAGTTACTGCGTCATGTAGAAGAGGATCAGCCGCCGGTCTTCATCGGTGATCGTCGCCCGAACGCGCATGTGCCGAAGCACCGTGCCCATCATCCGTGGCGGAAATTTCTGAGGCGCGGCATGACAGCGGCCACAGTTGGCGTGAAAGCGCTTTTCGCCCTCGATTCGCATGCTGCCGGCGTCGGAAGCATTGACGACTGCCGCTTCCGAAGCTTCCTTCTTGGCCGAAGTCGATCCCGCAAATAGAGACGAGGTCAGGGCCAAAGTGCCAAGTGCAGCGAAAGCTCTCCAGCGAAGTTTCGTCTTCATCGTGCCTCCCGCGAAGCGCCCGTAGGACCGAGCGGAATCAGGAAGCGGTAGGCAAGGCCGAAGCTCCACTGGTTGAAGTTGCCGGCAGAACTGAACTGGCGGCCATAGCTGAAAATCCCTTTCATGCCATCGCGCAGAAAGTAATTCACGCCGAAATCGGCCTCGCGTGTGTTGACGCCGGGAAGGCCGAGCGAGTCCTCCGCATCTGCACCGATTGCGCCCACGAAGAACTGTTGACCGCGCGCAACAAACTCCGTGCGCCGCATCGCCCTTGGCCAGAACGGCACTTGGCTCAGCCGGTACGCACCTTCCACCCAATAGCCACTGCCTTCGAATGCGTGCGCATATTCAGACCGCACGCTCATCGGCAGCTTCGACGGCTGCCAACTCATATGAAAGCCGAAGGCGTTCTTGCGGTCGTCTTGCAGCGTCTTTTGCCACGAACCGCCGACTTCGAGCCGCGGTCCGGGAAAGAAGAATCCCATGCGTCCGCCCACGTGCCGCTCGGAATCCACGCTTTCGATCCCGATGCTGGTCGCCGAGACGTACAGCGCGTAATTCATATTGGCCTGGGCGCTGACCGGGAACCCTCCGCGGAACATTGCGCCGTCACTCGGTGCCGTGCGGATCGGCAAGATCAATGGATCGGGCTGCAGAAATCGAATCCAGACGGGATACAGCCTTTCGTTGAAAATCCCAAACGGAGTGAGGAACCGTCCTGCGGTCACCGTCAGGTACGGATTCGCGATGTAGTCCACCTGCGCGTAATCCACATGCTTATCGACAGGTCCACCATATGGCCCTCCACCTGGCGGACGCTGAAACTCGCCCTCAAACTCCGCACGAGACTCGATCAGCCACCGATCTCCGAGGGGAACCAGAAGCACCGGGTTGATTTGGGTGTCGATGAGATTCTGTCCACCAGTGACAAAGCCGAAAGTGCCGATGTTCCCCGTCAGGATGGGAATCGGCTTGTCGACCTTGTCCTGCGCAGGAATCCACGGCGCAAGGAACATGAAGAAGAGGAGTACGATGACAGAGAGCACAGGCCTCTGCCAACGCGCGGGCGCGGTTTCTCGCAACTGGTACGACACAGCAAACCCCACAAAAAGCTATGGCGGAATTGTGCTTGAACCCCGCACCAGAAGAAACATCACCGAGGTAATGGCCATCCACCGACAGAGGGATCGCCCCTTTTTCTTGCCGGCCTCCTTACCCTTTTCAACCAGACACGTCTAACGTGTTGAGACGGAGGGAGTCATGATCCATCATCGCCGCCCTGCAACCTGGTTGGGAACCGCTCTTGGAAGCCTTTGCGCTCTATTAGCCCTCGCCATAGGCGCACATGCTTCCGATCACCGTGGCGCGCTCACCGAAGAGTTTCACCAGACTTATGCCATCACTTCCGACGGCCGTGTTGAGCTCGATAACATCAACGGCCCGGTGCACATCACCAGCTGGGACCGCAACGAAGTGAAGGTCGACGCCGTAAAGTACGCCGACACCAAGGAGCGGCTGGAGGAAGCCAAGATCGAAATTGATTCCGGAAAAGATTATCTGTCCATCCGGACCAAGTACCCGGATCATAACAACAACTGGAATTGGGGTTCGCATAACAATCCCGCCAGCGTGGAATACACGCTGACGGTCCCCCGCACCGCAAGGCTGGACGAAATCAAGCTGATCAACGGCGAACTCGACATCACTGGCGTTTCCGGGGAAGTGCGCGCCTCCTGCATCAACGGCCGGCTCGAAGCTCACGATTTGTCTGGACGCGCCAAGCTGGCGACGATCAACGGACGACTGGATGCGCGTTTTGCGCAACTCTCCGGTCAGGATATCGAATTGAATTCAGTGAACGGCTCACTGGAGTTGACCATCCCCTCGGACTCGAATGCCGAGGTTGAAGCCAGCACCGTCTCCGGCGGGATCAACAACGATTTCGGGCTGCGTGTGAACCATCACCGTTTCGTCGGACATGATCTGCGCGGAGAACTCGGAAATGGCGGGTCTCGCATCCGGCTTTCGAACGTCAACGGCAGAATCGAGATCCGTCACGCGCAAGATGGGCACGCAATGAGCCCGGTAAAAGATCGCAGCCATCACGACACGGATAAGGATGATGACGACGACAGCGAGATCTAGAACATAGCGCCGGCGCGAAGTCGAAGACTGCCGGCTGTGGCTAGGGTTTTGATTGGGGCGCAGCTTTAGTTCCAGAGGGCCATGTTGACCTCACCCTCATCTTTAGCTCTTGTGTCCCAGTCGCCACGTCGCTAGTAAATCGTGTATCCCGGCGCGGGCGTCCGCATATCCGGCTTTGACGCCATCAGCAGCAAAGCGCCCTCACGCTTGAACGCCCGCAAATCTTCAAGACTGCTGAATGACTTAGTCTTGTAGTCGTCGGGCGTAGGCGTGTCATCGGGAATGCGGCGCGCCTCAATGTTCTCGAACGCGTGCTTCTTCAGCAATTCAACGTATTCGCTCGCCGATCGCACGTGCACTGGAACCTTCAGCTTGTCCACCCACTGCAGCGAGTATGGATTGTCCTTGTAGAGGTTGATCAGAATGAACAGCCTGCCTCGTGGCGCCATCACCCGGAACAACTCCATCAGCGCCCGGTCTTGGTCGGGATAGTAGTAGAACGACTCCACCGATAGCACTTTGTCGAAGAAGTTCTCCTCCCAGGGAATCTGCTGCGCCGATCCCCACACGTAGAGGATGTTCTCGAAGTCCTTAGACGACTCCCGCGCCTGGCGCACCATCTCGTCCGATACATCGAGGCCCACAACTTGGCCAAATCCTTCGGGGCCTTCCCCGACCAGGCGGGCCAGCAGACGCGTGGCCCATCCCGAACCGCAGCCGAGATCCAGCACGCGCTCCCCGGGCCGCAGATTCATCATCCGGATCGTCTTCTCGGTGATGTCGAGATGGTGCTGCTCCATCTTCGGGCCTTCGCCTGCGGCAGCCCAGCGGTTGAATTCCTGTTGCAACTTCTCGTCGGGAGTTTGTGGCTTGTCGGACATGACGTTCCTTCGTGACCCTTTGTGTCCTTTGCGGTTCCAGCCTTTGATTTTATAACCACGAAGGAGCACGAAGGGAATTCAACGCAAAGGGAGCGTACTGTGCTACAGTTTTCTTCCTCATGGCGACACATCCTCAACCGCCGGCCCCGGGCCTCAGCCCTCTCTACTGTCCCAACTGCGCGGAGGAAGTCACTGATCCTCTCACCTGCGGTGACTGCTCTGCCGTGATCTGCCGGCGCTGCGGCACACCGCTCGAGTCTCCCGACGAACTTGGAATCGGATAATGGAACCGGCCCCGGTTTTGACTGCCACCGAGCCAAAAACAGAGTCCTCAGATTCAAAGCCCACTCTCGTTCGCGGCCTCAGCCTGCTCGATTCCGTGTTGCTGCTGGTCAGCGGCATCATCGGATCCTCAATCTTCCTCACGGCCAAAGACATTGCCACCCCGTTGCCGCAGCCGGTTTTGTTTCTGCTGGTATGGATCATGGGCGCCCTGATCTCGCTCTGTGCATGCTTCGCTTTCGCGGAACTCGGCTCCATGTTCCCCGACTCCGGAGGGCAATACATCTACCTGCGCGAAGCCTACGGCGATCTAATTGCCTTCCTCTATGGCTGGATGCTGTTTGCCGTTGCCAACGGCGGGACCATCGCAGCACTGTCGGTAGCGGCAGCTGCCTATGTTGGACAGATTGTTCCGTTTGTCTCGCAAGGTCACGTCATGTTCACCATCCTCGGGGTAGCGTTCACCCGAGCGCATCTGTTTGGTCTCGTTCTGATTGCTGTTCTTACGTTTGTGAATGTGGTCGGGCTGCGATGGGGCGCACTGCTGCAGAACGTTTCGACCTGGACTAAGTTCACTGCGATGGCGGCGTTCGTCGTGCTGGGTTTCGCGATCGGGAAAGGTAACTGGTCAAACTTCCGCGCGAATGGAGTTTTGCTGAATGTCGGGCTCGGTCCGGCGGCCCTGGTTTCTGCGTTAGGCGTTGGATTGATCGCCGTCTTCTGGGCCTACGACGGATGGGTCTACATCACATGGGTCGCGGGCGAAGTGAAAGATCCGAAACGCAATGTGCCGCGCGCCATGGTACTGGGCGTGCTCGCGGTGGGCGTCATCTATATCGCGATGAACCTGACCTACCTGTACGCGCTTCCAATCAAAGAGATCGCCGCGCACGAGACGATCGCGCACGCGGCGGCCGCCGTCCTGTTCTCACCGCGCGCCGCCGGATGGCTGTCACTCATGATCGCTGTCTCCTGCTTTAGTGGCGCAGCGACGTGCACGCTTTCAGGCGCACGAGTGTACATGGCCATGGCGCAGGATGGCGCTTTCTTCAAGCGCATGGCGGAAATCCATCCCAAGTGGCGCACGCCCGCCTTTAGCCTGATCGGTCAGGGCATCTGGTCCGCAGCGCTGACATTGAGCGGTCGGTACGACCAGCTGTACACGTATGTCATCTACGGCATGGTGCTCTCCTACACGCTCACAGTGATTGCCATGTTCTGGCTGCGCTGGAAACGGCCCGAGATTCCTCGCCCCTATCGATGCACGGGGTATCCATGGCTCCCCGGAATTTACGTGCTCATCGGCGCGGCATGGACGTTGAATACAATCATCACGCGCCCGAATGAGGCATTCTGGGGAACGGCCATTGTGCTCGTTGGGATTCCCGGTTACCTATATTGGAAGCGCAGCAACCGCAAGCCTGCCATCGCGGAGTAGCCACACAACTTTCGCCTTGCCCCTTGCTCGCCGCAGTGTTATTCCTCTTCGGGTGCCCCACTTCCTGCTTCCTTCTCTTGCGGGAAGTGGGGGTCTTCGTATTCGCATCCACCTGACCCCGGGACACGCCATTGGCCGATTCCAACCCGCAGCGGCAAGCCGACGGCATCACCCTTCTCTCGCCCGGCGTTTCCATTGCAGACGTCGAAGATTCAAACCGACCGCGCCAGGTGATGGGCTTCCGCGATCTGGTGCTCTTCTACGTGATCACCGGCATCAGCCTGCGCTGGATCGCCACCGCTGCAGCCGCCGGCCCAAGTTCGATCGTCATCTGGATTGGCGCATGGTTCTGCTTCTACACCCCGCTTGCTTTATCAGTACTGGAGCTTTCCTCGCGCTACCCGAATGAAGGCGGCCTATATGTGTGGAGTAAGCGCGCCTTTGGAGACTTCTCCGGATTCATGTCGGCCTGGACCTACTGGACCAGCAACCTCCCCTACTTCCCTGCCGTCCTGTATTTCGCCGCCAGCAACGTGCTCTTTATCCGGGAAGCGAGCTGGCAGCATCTCTCGGGTAACGCAACGTTCTACATCGTTTTTGCTTTGCTCACGCTGAGCGCAGCAACACTGCTGAACATCGTTGGTCTTGATGTAGGCAAGTGGCTGCATAACGTCGGCGCACTCGCCATGTGGATTCCAGTGGGCATTGTCATCGTGATGGGCTTTATTGCCTGGCACCGCTACGGGTCCGCGACCTCGTTCACGCTGCACTCGATGACGCCCAGCACGCACTACAGCGACATCATCTTCTGGTCGGTGCTCACGTTCGCCTTTGGCGGCTGCGAAACAGCGTCGTTCATGGGAGAAGAGATCAAGAACGCGCGCCGGACCATCCCGCTCGCCCTGCTGTCTGCAGGCGTGACGGTTACGATCTGCTACATTCTTGGAACCGTGTGCGTGCTGCTTGCCCTGCCCTCGACACAGGTCAACGGTCTGCAAGGACTTGTGCAGGCGGTCTCCGCAACGGCGGCGCGGGTGGGATTTCCTGGGGTATTGCCCCTGGCAGCGTTTCTGATTGCGCTCAGCAACATCGGCGCCGCAGGAGCATATCTCGCGGCAGTGGCGCGCCTGCCCTTCGTCGCCGGCCTGGATCGGTTTCTCCCGCCTGCATTCGGTTCCCTGCACCCAAGATGGAAAACACCGTGGGTCGCGCTCCTCACGCAGTTCGCACTAGGAGTTGTGTTTATCTTTCTGGGACAAGCTGGTACCAGCGTGAAGGGCGCCTACAACGTGTTGGTCAGCATGGGCGTGATTACGTACTTCATTCCGTATCTCTACCTGTTCGCAGCGATGATCAGGCTGCAGCGCGAACGCACCGGACCGAACGTGATTCGCGTACCGGGAGGCAAGGTGATGGCGAAGGTGGTGGCGGCCTTAGGATTCGTAACCACTGCGGTCACGATCGCGCTGTCGCTGATTCCGCAACCCGATGAGCCCAACAAGCCGCTGGCGCTGCTAAAAATCCTGGGGGGATGTGGCGCGCTCCTGCTGGTGGGAATGTGGCTGTACTTGGCAGGAAAGCGAAGAGCAGCGCGTATGCAGCATGACACCAAGAATGTGTAGCCCCCGACGCCTCGTCCGGGGTTGCGCGCGAAGCGCGCAATCAAGACGGCCCGTGGCGTGGACGCTTTCGATACGGTCCGCGGTGCCGGCACTCTCGCTTTGCTCGCGGGGCGGACGAAGGCGTCCGCCCCTACATAAGCCCTAAACCGGCGTCGCTGTCTTCCTTGCCGGGTTGAAGAACGGTAGCGTCGTCACCTTCGCGTTCGCCTTGAGCCGCATTGCCTCAATCGTGATCTCCATCTGCAGAGCAGTGCCCGGTTTCGAGTACTCCGTTTCCAGGCTGGCGAGCGCGATCATCTTCTTCAATGTGGGAGACCAGGTCGTCGTGGTCGCCTTCCCCACTTGCTTCTCTCCTGAATACACCGGCACAGCGACACGCGAAGCTTGCGCCGGCGCGGCGGGCGTCAAGCCATAACGCTCGTAGAGCTGTTCAACGTCCGTCCAGTCGATGACCAGCCCCGCAAGTTGCCTCTCCACACCGTTCTTCGCATCTCGCTCCAGCGCCCGCTTGCCAATGAAATTCTCTTTATCAAGATGCACCATCTTTGAGAAGCCCAGTTCATAGGGGGAGAACTTCTGTGACGGAATCAGCGCTTTCTTGGAGCTGGTGTAATCCACCTCGATCAGCAGCAGTCCCGCCTCGACGCGGGCAACGTCGAGCGCCAGCATGCCGGCAGCATGCAGATCGAATTGTTTGCCTCTCTCGGCGAGCGCATCCCAGACCTTGACGCCGTCATTCCATGGCACCCAAATCTCGTAACCCAGGTCCCCGGTGTAGCCCGTGCGCGAGATGTCGACCGGAACTCCGGCGATTTTGCCGCGAGTCACGCGGAAATACTTCAGATTGGCGATATCGGCGTCAGCCACCGCTTTCAACAGCTTCGCCGATGTCGGTCCCTGCAGAGCCAGCGCGGCAAACTTCTCGGAAATGTCCTCGATCTGCACGTCCATATTGAGCCCGTTCTGCCGGAACCAGCGCAGGCTCGGGTCGGCAGCCGTCCAGCGATAGACGTTCTCCTCCAGTCGCGAAATCGTGCCGTCGTCAATGACCTTGCCCTCTTCATCGCACCAGCAGCAGTAAATCACCTGGCCGACTTTCACCTTGTTGATGTCGCGCGTGATCACGCGGTTCACCAGGCGGGTCGCGTCTTTGCCAGTGATCAGGTACTTGTAGAGCGGCGAAATATCGATCAGCGCACATGCGTTGCGGATCGCGTTGTACTCGTGCTCATGATGCACCTCGTACACGCTGACCGTGTAGTATCCCGACCATTCGCGGTAATTCAGGCTGTGGCAAAGCGGGAGAGTGCGCTCGTGAAATGCGGTTCCAATGGGCAAGATAATGTCCTCGGGTTTTCCTTCGTGAACCAGGGTGCCCTTCGTGGTGAGTGCTTTTGGAAACCACGAAGAACACGAAGAAACACGCAGGAAATCTAGAATGCTGGATTATATTCACGCGTGCGCTGGCGCAGCAACTGTGTTCCGTGATGACTCCAAGTCAGCACGCCTGCAAATATGCAGACAAAACAAGCCGATCTCGATAGAATACCAATTCGACTTCAGGTCACCATGCGCGCCATCCTGCCAATTTCGTGCAGTCTGCTCCGAAGCTGGACCGTCCTCCCCAGCGGCCTCTGATCTATCTGTTTCGTGCTCCCTTACGCGAGTATCATTGCGTTTCCTGAATCAAAGCATCGCAGCTAGCGGCTAGAAGCTAGCAGCTAGGAGCTAACAGCGAATGTCTGGTTCTAAATACGACGTCATCGTCATCGGCGGAGGCCATAACGGACTAGTGAACTCCGCCTACCTGGCACGCGCAGGCAAGAAGGTGCTGGTGCTCGAGCGCCGCCACGTGCTCGGCGGCGCCGCCTGCACTGAAGAAATCGTACCCGGCTTCAAGTTCTCGGTTTGTTCCTATGTCGTATCGCTGCTGCGGCCGGAGATCATTCGTGACCTCGACCTTCCCCGCCACGGCCTGGAAATCCTCCCGCTCGACGGCACGTTCACGCCCATGCCGAGTGGCGATTATCTCTGGCGGGTGAACGATCACGGCAAGACGCATCGCGAGATTGCCCGCCATTCGCGCGTAGACGCCGAAGCCTACGACGAGTTCGGCAAAGCGATGCAGGCGATGTGCCGCTTCGTAAAGCCGATCCTCAGCATGGTTCCACCCGATCCCACAACCCTGAATCCGCGCGAACTGATGAAGCTGCTCTTCATCGGACGCCGCTTCCAAGGCATGTCGAGCTACGACAAGTACAACCAGGTCCAACTGATGACGATGTCCGCCATTGATTTCCTCGATCAATGGTTCGAGACGGATGTACTCAAGGCGACGATGTCGGCGTCAGGCATCATCGGCACATTCCTTGGCGTGCGCTCTCCCGGCACGGCGTATGTGCTACTGCACCACTACATGGGAGAGATTGACGGCGCCTTCCGCGCCTGGGGATTCGCCCGCGGCGGTACGGGTGCGATTTCAAACGCCATCGCTGACGCAGCCCGCGAGGCGGGAGTAGAGATCCGCACGCAGGCGGCAATCTCGCAGATCATCGTTAAGGACGGCAAGGCCAAGGGAGTCGTTCTCTCCGACGGTGACGAGATTTCCGCCGATGTCGTTTCTTCCAGCGTCGATCCGCGGCTCACGTTCACCCGCTTCATCGAGGCGCAGCACCTTCCCGGAGATTTCCTGGAGGAAGTGAACCGGTACAAGTTCCGCGGTTCGTCGGGCAAGGTAAACATGGCGCTCGATGCCTTGCCGAATTTCAAGTGCTTGCCCGGACCGGGCGCACACCTGCGCGGCGCAATTTCGATCTCACCTGCGGTTGAGTACATGGAAAAAGCTTACGACGAGGCGAAGTACGGAAATTTTTCTTCCCGCCCGTACATCGACATGGTGATTCCCTCGTTAACCGATCCTTCCGTCGCCCCGCCGGGTAAGCACGTGCTCTCGTGCTTCGTGCAGTACGCGCCCTATAAACTCCGCCCCGGCCTCAACTGGGACACCGAGAAAGAAGCCTTCGGCAACACGGTGGTCAACACCATCTCTGAATACGCACCGAATCTGAAAGACATCATCATTCAGAAGCAGGTGGTCACGCCTCTTGACCTCGAGCGCGAGTGGGGACTGAGCGAAGGCAACATTTTCCAGGGCGAGCTTTCGCTCGAGCAATTGTTCTTCCTGCGTCCCGTCCCCGGGTGGGCGCAGTACCGCACGCCGATCAAGAACCTGTACATGTGCGGTTCAGCGACGCACCCCGGTGGCGGCATCATGGGCGCGAATGGCCGCCTGGCGGCGCTGGAGATTCTGAAAGACATAAAGGGAGCAGCCTGAGATGAACCAAGAAGTTTTCTTTGCGACCTCAGGTGCCATCTTTGCGTCCTTGGCGGTTTAAGATTTTTGCGGTGACGGAACAGCAAGCAATCACTATGGCTGACAACGCAGACGTCATAATCATTGGCGGTGGACACAACGGTCTGGTCACTGCCTTCTATCTTGCCAAGGCGGGGTTCAAGCCGCTCGTGCTAGAACGCAACCCGCAGGTCGGCGGAGCCGCAGTCACCGACGAATTCCATCCGGGATTCCGCTGCTCGACCCTCGCTCACAGTGCAGGTCCGATCCGACCCGACATCGTAGCCGACATGCAACTCGAGAAGCACGGGCTGAAAATGATCACGCCCGAAGTCTGCGTGACCGCGCTTTCGCCCGATGGGCGCGCGCTCTCGCTGTATCAGGACACCAACAAGTCAGCCGAAGAAATCGGGAAGTTCTCGCCGAAGGACGCCACAAAGTATCCCGAGTTCGCGCAGTCGCTGGGAAAGATCGCGAAGGTGATCGCCGACGCGCTCGCCACCACGCCGCCAGACATCGACGACCCCAGCCGCAGCGATCTGTGGAGCATGCTGAAGACCGGACGCGCCATCCGCAAGCTCGGCAAGAAAGACATGTTCCGTCTCCTGCGCTGGGGACCGATGGCCGTAGCCGATCTGGCCTCAGAATATTTCGAAACCGAACTTCTGCGTGCGGTCATCGCGGCCCGAGGCGTTTTCGGAACATTTCTCGGCCCCTGGTCTGCCGGAAGCGCGCTGGTACTGCTGATTCGTGCCGCCGGAGATCCTCACCCCGCGGGCGCGGCTTCATTCGCCGCGGGAGGAATGGGCGCAGTCACGCAGGCGATGGCCTCGGCTGCGAAGGCTGCAGGAGTCGAAATCCGCACCGGCGTCGAGGTCATCGAGATTCATGTTAAGGACGGCGCGGCCACTGGCGTTCTGCTCTCGACCGGCGAAGAGATTCTCGCCAAGGCAGTCGTATCAAACGCCGACCCCAAACGCACGCTGCTCAAGCTGACTGATCCCCTTCATCTTTCGCCGGACTTCGTGCAGAAACTGCAGCACTACCGCGGGAACGGAACGGTGGCAAAAGTGAACCTGGCGCTCTCGGGATTACCGAAATTCACGGCTCTGCAGAGCGGCGACTCCGCGGCGCTGCGCGGCCGCATTCACATCGGCAACGAGATCGACTATCTCGAGCGCGCCTTTGACGAATCGAAGTACGGCAAGTTCTCTCGCCAGCCATATCTCGAAGCCACCATCCCGTCTTTGACTGATCCCACGCTTGCTCCCGAAGGCAAACATGTCATGTCGGTCTACATGCAGTATGCGCCCTACAAGTTGAAGGGCGATTGGGAGACGCAGCGCAAATCCCTTGGGCAAACTGTCGTCCAGACGCTCGCACAGTACGCTCCTAACCTGCCGGAACTGATCTTGACGCACCAGATCATCACCCCGCACGACCTGGAAGAAAAATATGGACTGACCGGCGGCCAAATCTTCCACGGTGATCTGGCGCTCGATCAGTTCTTTACAATGCGTCCCTTACTCGATTGGGCGCGCTACCGGACGCCAATCGAGAGCTTGTATCTGTGCGGCAGCGGCACGCACCCCGGGGCGGGACTGACCGGCGGGTCGGGAGCAAACGCCGCGCGTGAGATATTAAAGGCGTTGAAGGGTTAGTGCGCCCACGGCAAAACGCTTGAACCACCAAGGACACGAAGGTGCACGAGAGGCTTGAGAAGAATTCCTTCGTGTCCTTTCGTGGTTAACGGTTTTGTGGTGCTATGAAGAACTCCGCCATTCTCCTCATCTCGTGCCCTGACCGCAAGGGCGAAGTCGCCGCTATCGCCGACTTCGTTTTCCGTCACAAGGGAAACATCCTGCACGCCGACGAGCACGGCGATGAGGAATCCGGCTTGTTCCTGATGCGCGTCGAATTCGATCCGAAAGATTTCGATATCCCGCTCGCAGATTTCGGCAAGCACTTCTCCCCCGTGGCCGAAGCTTTCGCCATGACGTGGAGCCTCGCCCAGTCCTCACATCGTCCGCGCATGATTATCTTCGTATCGAAGTACGACCACTGCCTGGTCGATCTTCTCTACCGTCAGCAAAGCGGCGAGTTAGCCTGCGACATTCCTCTGATCATTTCCAACCATCCGGACAATCAAGCCGTCGCGAACTTTTACAAGGTCCCTTACGCGGTCGTCCCCGTCACCAAAGACAATAAGCAGTCCGCCGAACAGCAACTCCAAAGCCTGATCGAAGAACAACAGCCGGATTTCCTCGTGCTCGCCCGCTACATGCAGATCCTGTCCAACGAGTTCGTCAACCGATATCTGCGGCGCATCATCAACATTCACCACTCTTTCCTTCCTGCCTTTGTCGGCGCCCGTCCGTATCATCAGGCATTCGAGCGCGGCGTGAAGCTCATTGGCGCGACCAGCCACTACGTCACCGAAGTCCTAGACGACGGTCCAATCATCGAGCAGGATGTAGTTCGCGTCTCCCATCGCGACACGGTAGAAGACCTGATCCGCAAAGGCCGCGACCTCGAAAAAGTAGTGCTTTCCCGCGCAGTCCGCTCGCACGTAGAAAACCGCGTGTTGGTCTATGGCAACAAGACAGTCGTCTTCTGAAATCACGTTCTAGGTTTGTCATCCTGAACCCGGCGCGAGCCGGGTGAGGGACCGTATCACGGCTGGCGGCTAAGAAGCAGCCCCGCGTGGAGCCGTCACACTGACGTCAGCATGGGTAATCCTCTCGACACCACTGATGCTGCCACTCTCGTACGGTCCCGCGCACCGGCTTCGCCGCTGCTCAGGATGACACGCCGTTTGAGGTTCGCAGTAGTCCATGTACTTCCGGGTTCACACGCTGCAATCCCCTCCAAGATGCCGCTCCAGTAGTAACTTGCACCGAAAGTAACCTTTCGTCTTTACTTGGACATTAGTAAAGTTTTAAAGGAAATTCTTTCTCTCGGAGCGCTTTGTTTTGGCCGAAGATCTTCGGTTTGAACTAGCTATTCTGGCGACTGTCCAGGGCTTTTACCAAAAGCTCCTGCGGGATACGCTCGGCGGCAATGTGCCCATTCCGAGCGGTCTCGACGAGGACGCCCTGCGCCATTCCGAGCATGAGCTGCCCAATACGCTTTCGAGCATGTACCGCTGGCTGCACTTGCTCGACATGGCGATCACGCCCGCGATGCTGCGCCAGGCCCTCACTCCGGATACCGACTCTGAAGTTGCTGAAGCCCTGCTGCGCTATTTCGTGCGGCGACGCGAAGCCAGCGATGTCAATCGCGACAAAACCGATCTGATTGCGACTTTTCTCTACCGCCATCCACGCGTGCCGGGACAGTGGGAGCAGAGCGGATACGGCCTGGACGGCGCGCTGCCGCTCTCGCCATTTGAAATTGCCTTGATCGAAATCCTTGCCGACACCGATGTTCCATCACTGCCCGAAGAACACGTGCAACTGCTGCGCCGCTTCGATCCGTTTATTGAAGAACTCAACCGCTTCCGGGATTTCAACGCGTTGATCGAGTCCGGCATGATCGGGCGCGTGCGCGAGTTGAAGCAGTGGCTCGATTCCTCGTTCTACCATCCCGGAGTGCTAGCGACGGTCGCGGCTTACAACACGGCGTTCGGTAAGAAATTCGACGACTTATTTGTCAAAGCTTTGGGCGAGATCAAGACCTTCGGCCAGGCCCTCGAAGAAATGGGCGGAACGATTCTCACCACGGTCGACGGCGTGGAAGTCACCGTCGAGCACGTGGCGGCGATTCAGGAAAAACAACTGCTGGAAGCCGATTACGGCAGTACGCTCGAAAAATTCCGCCGCGTGTCGAAGTTGAAAAAGGAACTTGACCGCCGTCCGCCGATCCGGAGGTCTTTGCTAACTCCGGCAGGACAAACGACGCGCGCAGTCGGAAGCGCGGCCGCTGCACCCAAGGCTGCCAAAGCCGCAGCCGCGGCGGCAAAGGCCCCGGCGAAAGCTCCTGTATTTCAGCCGCCCGCGATTACTGCGCAACAACTCTCCGCTGAAGAGAGCAAGCTGCGCCGCGTCGAGGAATCCATTCGCGTGTTCGTGCGCGTGGCCGACCCCAAGTATCGCCAGGTCGTCCCCATGCGCTTCTTCAACCTGACGCTCACCGCCTCAGAAGCCGACGCCTACAACGCGGCATTTCTCGAGGAAAAAAGTCTCAGGGCGGAAGTGGCGCGAACCCTGATTCGTCTGGTATCGATTTGCGCCCGGATCAGCACCGAACTGGAAGAACTGAAGCGCAGCCAAAAGATGTCCTCACTTTGGAAGCTGCATGCCGACTCCGTGGTCGTGTTGCTCGACATGGCCAGCACTACCACAGAAGAAGCCGGAAGCGTCGCCAAAACCGCCGAGCAGGGCGCCTCCGGTACCGCCGCCCGCGCAATCCACGAATCAGTCAAGAAGCTGCGCAACCAGTCCGACATCGCAGTAAAAACCCTAGCCAACGTAAGCTAAGACCGTTCCCGGATTTCAAGTCTTTGTGCAGAGCAGTCGCTGCTAACCGACTCAGTCTGCGGTTCTTGACTTTGATGTGAGCTTTGCGACGAACGTAGAAATAACTTGATCGACACGCTGCAAGGCACGCTGAGAGAAAACTCGGGGACAGTCGAAGTGCGTGGAAGCGACTCCAATTAGCTCCCCCGACGAAGTGATCATCGGGGTTGATTGACAGGTGTGTACGCGTGACCGCAGGATGATGTCCCTGGTCCGGGTATCCTGCAAGAGCGGATCTGAAGCGATGTCTGAGACTATCACTCTCGATCGCTGCTTCATTGCCCGCACACAGCAGAAGTTGTCGGTGGACACTGTCTCGAAGAGGGTCACGAAGTCCGTGTCAAAGCCATGGTACGCCACAATTCTCAAAGCTTGACGCGAGGAATCGAGGAGTTGCACATTCCCGAAATTGGCGTCCGTCGCCTCCATTGTCGAGCTAAGGATCTTGGGAATCAACGGGCTGGTTCGAAACAGCAAGTAAGGGTTTGTCGTGGGATGCCCTTCGCCGCCAATAGCAGAACCATGATCCTCGGCTTTCCCGACTCTCTCGCCCATTTCAAGCGTATCCTGCGGCTGGCTCTGGATAGGGATCCTCGGGAAGTCCTTCTCGTCCAGTCGTTCATCCCCTGTCTCTCGCCATGGACGCTCTCCTTCGTCGGATTGGTAGTCTTTTCGGGACAGCGCAACTTCGATAAGAGGCAGAAGCCGTCTCCGGAAATCTGGCTTATAAACATAACCCTCAGCACCGGCGCTCAGAGCTACCCCTGCTATCTCAGGCGAATTTTCCTGGCTGAGGATCACTACTTTGGAACTGGGGGAGAGTTGTCGTACTTGCCGGGTGACCTCGAGTCCATTCAGTTTGGGGAGCCCAATATCCAGCACAATCAAGTCGGGCTTCAGCAGCTTCGCTTTCTCGACTGCTTCTAACCCGTCTGACACTTCGCCGATGACTTGAAATCCCGGACGCTCCTGCAGCAACTGGCGCACTTGGCGACGCCAGCCCTCGTGATCATCAACTATCAGGACTCGAATCATAGATGTTCAGCGATGTCAGTGTCCCGCTAACCTGGTATCTTGCATCTGCATCGCCGCCGAGAGAGGAATTCGAACATCTATGGCAGTGCCAGACTGCGGATTCGAAGTTATCGAAATTGTACCCTTCACTAATCTAACTCGCTCTTGCATGCTGATAAGGCCCAGCCCTTGAATGTCTTTCATGTCCGGTTCGAAGCCGACGCCAGAATCTCGGACAGTGAGAAGAACCTCCGCGGGCGATCCGTGCAGCTTGACTTCGAAAATCCGCACGCCGCTATGCTTGAGCGCATTGCGCAATCCTTCCTGCATTACTCGAAATAGACATAATGAAATTTCCCGCGGCGCGTTGCGTGGAACGCCATTACTTTTGAAATCGACCTGCACTTTATGGCGTTCGCCGAACTCTTTACAAAAGCTTTTCATCGCCAACTCCAGCCCAAGATATTCGAGCGTTGACGAGTGCAGTTCGTGGGACAGGGCCTGGATATCAGCTGCAATTTCCAAAATCTGCTTGTGGATTGCCTCCAACCCGAGCCCAACTTCAGCGTCCCGACGCGGAATGCTGTTCTTGAGTTCTTCAACCTCAACCGCCAACAACCCGAGACGCTGGTTGGTGTTGTCGTGCAACTCTCTTCCGATCCGATTGCGCTCCTTCTCC
The DNA here is from genome assembly GCA_963743105.1 of Terriglobia bacterium. Taxonomy (GTDB): domain Bacteria; phylum Acidobacteriota; class Terriglobia; order Terriglobales; family Acidobacteriaceae; genus Sulfotelmatobacter. Next base: position 113,323 of record CAVUOS010000036.1, on the reverse strand, counting down.
TGGGCGTCAATTAACTGGCGGCTCACGCTCGCCAGAGCTTCGTCCACTCGCATGCGATCCGTTATGTCCGCGAGCATACCGATTATCCGCTGCAATCTGCCCTGCTTATCGAAGTAAGCCCGACTGCTTCGATTGACCCAAACTATGGAGCCGTCGGAACGCACCATGCGATACCGGATCTGTAGAAAGGGGTTTTCGGGGGTCAGTTCGGCCATCGCAGCCATCAGTCTCTCCCGATCATCTGGAGGAACCATTGACAGTATGTGCTGACCGGTGGTGTGCGTGCCCTCACCTTCCCCAAGAATCCGCTTGACCCCATCCGAGCGCACAATCTGGTCGGTGGCAGCGTCCCACACATAGGCAAGCATGTTTCCCGCCTCGGCGGCCAGACGCAATAGGTCTTCGCTCTCCCGCAGCGCCAAAACAGCATCCGAACTTGCTTTGGCGGTGATTGCTAGCGGATCGTGCAGAATACTCTCGCGGAGACCCTCATGCTTCGCCAAGAGCTGTTGTATGTCTTCTTCAAACGCGATTTCAGGATGGAAATTCGTCCAGTAATGAACATCGCGAATGAACGATAGATAGAGAATCAAACGCTGCACGTGAATGGGATCCAGCAGCGCCCTAAGAGCCTCGTAACATGCAGGAGCTTCGGATGTTTGCAGAAAGACGTGACTGACGATGGCAAAGAATGCTTCTTCCAGATCTGAGGTGGCGTCCGGCAGTTCCACGAGGGGGGCACGGTTCTGTGCCAACGCAAGGAACGGTTGTAATCGGTCTTCGCGCGGGAAGGGTCGTTTGAGCAGTTCCATGACTTCCTGGATCGTTTGACTACGGGCTTGGGCATCTCCCGATGGACGACCCAGACCGACCAGAAATCCCACATGCCGAGCGACACAATAACGAACCTCACAGAAGCGCGAGAGGTAAACAAATAAGCGCTCCTTAAAAAGCGATGGCAGCGGATTATCAAGGTATGCTGCCTGGGCAAACTCCCAGATTTTCACGGTGATCTGTGGTGTTTCGGGAGTGAGCCGGAAGAAGTTCGGCAACAGGCCGAAGCGCTCGGTTATCTCCCTTTCCAGATCACTTGCTTCGCGGAAAGATTGTGTTGGGCCAGCCATGGGCATCTAAGATACCTCTTTGGGATAGTACCTTCAATCAGTAATGAAGCGGATGTCAGCCATCGACCCTTAAGAACGAACACCCCCAGCACGTTGCTGGGGTAGCACGCTGTTCTCGTCAATGATTCCACCAATCCGTCAAGATGCTGCGCAACCAGTCGGATGTGGCGGCAGAAGACCTCGCCCACGTAGGCTAGAGCAATTCAGCGTGCAATTCGCACGCCACTTCGGCCTGAGCCCGGATCGGATTCAGTCCGCCGGGGTTCCCGAAGACCAAACCCAATTCTGAAACTGCTTGCGCAATGCGGATTTCAACAACTTGCCAGTCGAGGTATGGGGCAAGCTGTCCAGGAAAATGAACTCATCCGGTACCTGCCACTTAGCGAACTTAATGGTTAGAAAGGAGCGCAGTTCTTCAGGCGTGACCTTGCAACCCTCCTGAAGAACTACCGCTGCCAGAGGTCTCTCTTGCCACTTTGGGTGCGGGACCGCGACCACCGCCGCCTCCTTCACGGCCGGGTGGGCGACAAGCGCATTTTCCAGGTCCACAGAACTGATCCATTCGCCTCCGGACTTGATCAGATCTTTCGTTCGGTCGGTGATCTTTATATAGCCCTCGGCATCGATCGTCACGATATCGCCGGTGCGAAACCAGCCGTCGCTCGTCCAGCGGGTGAGTTCGTCGGGTAGATTGTGATAGCTGGCGGCGACGAAGGGACCGCGGATTTCCAGTTCGCCGGGCGTTTTGCCGTCCCATGCGATTTGGCCGTCAATCCCTACGGCTCGAATTTCCACAAACGGGGACGCCAGCCCCTGCTTGGCGCGACGCTCGAATATTTGATCCTCCGGCCACTTCTCCATGCCTGGCTTCAAGGTGCACACCGTAGCAATGGGCGTGGTCTCGGTCATTCCCCAAGGTTGAATCACTCTTACACCGAACTTCTCGAAGCGCCGGAACAGGCTTTCTGGAGCTGCCGAACCCGCGACCACCACCCGCATGCCGGAAGCGAGTCTCCATCGCTCGGATTGCTGTTCCAGAGTGTCAATGACGCTGAGCCAGATGGTGGGCACGCCACCAGTCAGCGTCACCCGTTCAGCGGACAGAAGGTCCAGCAATCTTTCCGGCTGGAGATTCGGCCCGGGTAACACGAGTTTGCTGCCATTCATGACAGCAGCATGTGGCAATCCCCAGGCATTGGCATGAAACATGGACATTGCCGGCAAGACGCAGTCGAATCGGGAGATGGAAAAGTTATCCGGCAGCGAAATGGAATAGGAATGAAGGGCGATCGCTCTGTGTGAATAGGCCACACCTTTCGGCCTTCCCGTCGTGCCCGAGGTATAACACAAGGCGGCAGCGTCGTCTTCGTCGAGGTCCGGAAAAACGGGAGGAGTGTGGTTGTCACACAACAGCGCTTCGTAGTTTTCAAATGCCGCAGGCACAGATGCCCCACTGAACGGCACCACGAAGACTCGCTCGAACGCCACTTTGTTTTTGAGGCCTTCGAACAAGCGCAGCAACACGTCGTCAACAATCAGGAAGCGGTCTTGAGCATGGTTGATGATGTACGCCAGTTCGTCCGGATGGAGACGTAGGTTCAGGGTGTGCAGCACCCCGCCTGCGCAGGGAACGCCGAAATAGGCTTCCAGGTGAACGTAATGGTTCCACATCAGGCTGGCCACTCGGTCTCCCTGTTTTAGACCGGCCGCCTGTAGAACAGCTGCCAAGGATCCTGCACGCCGACACATTTCTCCGTAGGTATACCGGTGAATGGAATTGTCGGGGCGGCTGGAGACAATCTCGACGTTTGGGAAAAGTCTCGCCGCCCTCTCCAGGAGAGATCTCAGGGTGAGGGGAAACTTCATCATTGTTCCCTGCAGCGTGCACCGCCTTTCTGAGAACCTCACTTTGCAGTTGCATCAAGACAGGAGGATTCTACTCCCAATAGGCACCGGGACTTGGCAACACTCGTAGCGACTTATCGGCACTCGAGAAAGCGCAACCGCGGGCGGTGTAGAACCATTGCAATGTCGTCATTTCGTTCTTTGACAGGGTTGCTGATCTAAAGTCTGACGGCGAACAGACGGCGCAAGCTTGTGCAAACGCCTGTTACAACACCTCCGCACCAACGTCCTTTCACCGGGCACGTGAGTACGAAGGTCACTTACCTCTGAGTAGGCGGAACAATAGGATTACGGCAGGGGTCTATGTAAGTAGATGCGCCACAAGCAGGCGGCAACGAACCTTTTCTGCAGCCTAGACCGCACTCCGTTTATAGCCGTGAGTGCGACCTCATTTGCGATTTTTGTGTTCGCTCTCATGCTGACAAATGGGCTGCCGAGGTTTGGTCCCTCGGATCTGCCCAAGGTCGATAATCCCATCATGGAGCCAGATGCGGGTAGGGACGACGCCATCGTGCTTGTGGTTACGCCCAACGGCAGGATTTTCTCGAGAAAAGATCCAATCTCGATTGATGTTCTGCGACATGAAATCCGCCATCGTCTGGAACTCAACCCTCAAGCCCAAATATTCCTGGCCGTTGATGCCCACGCTGGCTACGGAAATGTTGCCACAGTCTTGGCTGCTCTGCGCTCAGTTGGAGTAGAGAAGGTCGTCTTTCTGGTTGACCAGCGCAAGACCCAGACCTCAGGGATGATCTATCTGCAGCCCGACTTTTGGAACGTTGGCGAACTTTGGCGCTCGATAGACCGTCTGAATCAAGCAGATTTCATGCTGCTTTCTTTCATGCTGGCGAACACTGGTGCAATCCTCTGTTTCCGCCTCTACCGCTACAGCGCGGCTCGCCGTGAATCCCGTGCTTTCATCCGTGACGCTGCCTCGCCGCTCAGCAAGGGCAAGTTCGATGAAGTAATCTCCATCGCCGCCCGAAACAGGCGGAGTCACGTAGCGAACATTGTTGCCGAGGTTTTAGCAGCCTACGCTTCGGCGCCGCCAGGGTTCGCCAATACAGAAGCGATTGCACTCGCCCAACGGGCCTTCCAACGCCGCAGTAAACTACTCGCTGCCCACTTGAAATGTGGCCTTAATACATTCGTCACCATTGCGGCTTCCGCACCCTTTATCGGCTTTCTTGGCACCGTAAATGGCATCCTGGGGTGTTTTGTTGGGGGGTCGGGCAACCGTTACACGGCCCTGGCCAGAGTGGCGTCGCAGCTTGCCGAGGCACTTCTCCCGGGCGCCATGGGAATAGTCGTGTCGATTCTTGCCGTATGGTGCTTCTATTATGTGCGCAGCCTTTTCAAAGTGCTTGAGACCGAGATGTCGAACGCAGAACTTGAAGCGGTCACGTGCCTCAAGGCTCACCCGCAGTGGCGCGAACAATTTGAACACTTGTCTGTGGCAGCAAGAATCTACGCCGTGGGGGATGCGCCTGCAGGCCGCAGCTGGGAAGTTCCGTACGATCGTCAGCGCCCTCTATTGCTGGCCTTCTGGTGCTGTGCTCTCTATGTGGCGTTCCTTTTGGCTCACGCGTGGTCGTAGTCGTATGCCTGAGGGTGCATTGTCAGCAATGGCTTAGATTGGCGAAAAACCGCCTTTACACTCATCTTTCCCCAAGACGCTCGAAGTTTTTCTCTACAGTCGGTCCAGGTTTCCCAATGCTAAAGGGAAAAGAAAAAGACGGGCGGTCCACGCCCGTCTGTATCTCGTAGCTCGTAGATCACCGCTCGCAGCTAGTTGATATCGAACTGCTCCTGGTGCACCGCCGGATCGCTCTTCACAATGATCGTCCGCTTGGTCATCTCTTCCATCTCGTTCAGCAGCTTCGCATTGTTTGTCTTCAATTCCTTGGCAACGTCCGGATGCACCCGCAGCATCACGTCTTCATGCTCCAGGTGCTTGGTGATCTTGCGCATCTCCACGTAGATCTCGTTGCAGATCGTGGTCACCGATTTCACATAGCCAGTCGACTGGCAGTACGGACACGGCGCTCCGATCGTCCGCTCGAGCGACTGTTTCACACGCTTGCGCGTGATCGCCACCAGGCCGAAATCATTAAACTGTAGCGTTTTCGATGGCGCCCGGTCGTGGCGCAGTTCCTCTTCCAGAGCCTGCATCACGCGCTGGCGGTTGCGGCGCTCATCCATATCGATGAAATCGATGATGATGATGCCACCCAAATCACGCAGCCGAACCTGCCGCACGATCTCTTTAATCGCATCGACGTTGGTTTTGACGATCGTATCTTCCAGGCGCGCAGTCTTGCCGACATACTTGCCGGTGTTGATGTCGATCGCGACCAGCGCCTCGGTCTGGTTGATCACGATGTACCCGCCGCTCTTCAGCCAGACTTTCGACTTGAGCGCCTTGTTCATTTCTTCCTGTAGGCCGAATTGCTCGAACAGCGGCGTCTCTTTGGTGTAGAGTTTGACCCGCTTGACCATTCCAGGCTGGAAGCGGTTGAAGAAGCGCAGAATGCGCTCGTACTCGGCTTCCGTATCAACCCAGATCACATTGAAATCAGATGTGACCTGATCACGCAGCACGCGCTCGACCACGTTGAGATCGTGATAGATCAGCGCCGGTGGCTTCGAAGCCTCGGCGCGGTTCTTGATGTCCTGCCACAGCCCTTTCAGGAACCGGATATCCGCGCGGAGTTCTTCTTCCGTGGCGCTCTGCGCCGCAGTACGAACGATGAATCCGCCATGTCCGTTTTCGCGCTCACTCAGGATGATCCGCTTCAGCCGCTGACGCTCCTCCTCGGATGAAATCTTCCGCGACACCCCCGTGTGGTTCACGGTGGGCATGTATACCAGGAACCGCCCGGGCAGCGCGATGTGGCTGGTAATCCGTGCGCCCTTCTTGCCGATGGGCTCCTTCGCGATCTGGACCAGAATTTCCTGCCCTTCTTTCAGCAAGTCGCTGATAAGAGGAACCGGCGCCGATTCGCGACGGCGGAAACGTCGACCACCACCGCCTCCGCGGCGTCCACGATCGCCACCTCGGCGTTCGTACCCGGGCCGTTCAAAGCGCGGACGCTGTGTCCGCTGCGTGTATCCCGCGGTTGCAGCCGGAGCTCGAACCTCAGCCCGCGCGTCGACCGTACCATTGCCGCGAGCTTCCGCATCAAGCAGCGCCTCAGCCTGTGCCTGCGCCTCTTCCAGTTCAATTTCCTCGCTGTCATCCTCGCCTTCGGCAGGTGCCACTTCTGCGGCCGGTGCCTCGCCCGACTCGGCCAGCGAAGCCATGTGGATTTCCGACACCGCCTCGCGGGCGTCGCCGTTCAGCTGGTCGGCGGCTCGGGTTTCCTCTTCGAACTCGTCGTAGCCCTCGTCGGAAGATGACTCGTAATGAATGGTGCCCGCCTCTTCCTCGTCGATGGTTTCCTCTTCCATGGTTCCGGGAGCAGCAAAGACAGGAGTCTGTTCCTCGCGGGCTGAATAGGCAGGCTGACCGATCTCTTCGGCCAGCGGAATAAGCAGGTGATCCGTCTCTTGCTCAGCCGGAGATGGCAGCTCGACTTCCTCGGTCACTAACTCTGCTTTCGGTGCGGCCGGCTCGGAATTCCAAGCCGGAGCGGGAGCACTGGTCTCTTCTGTACGGCGCAATTCCCGGTTCCAGTTCGCCGAAGTTGCAGCTGATTCGACGGCCTCCTCAGCCAACGGCGAAACGTCTTCATGCTCCTCGTGCAACGGCTCGGCAGTAGATTCTCCAGCCGCAAAGATCGGCTCGTCCTCAGGGAAGGTCGCGGCCACGGCGGCAGGCTGATCGGTTGAAGGCTCATGAGAACCGTCGTCGACAGCTTCCCTCGACGGCATTTCGGGAGCCGACGTCTGTTGCGTAAATCGCTGGTACTTCGAAATCGACTCTCCGGGCAACAGAATCGGTTGATATCCCGCAGGCGGCCCCGCTGGCCGTGCCGGTGCGGCATCAGCGGGACGCGAGAATCGAGGCTCAGGAGCACGCTCCCCGCGCTCGCCGCCGCGTTCAGGTCCGCGTTCGCGGCGACCACCACGCCCCCGCCGACGGCGTCCTCGCCATCCGCCACGCTCGCGCCCCGATTCGCTTCCGTTTATAGGCTCGGCGGCCTCAGTGCCCGACGTGATCGCCGGTTGTCCGCTGCCCTCGTCTGCGCCTTCGGCTCCCCCTCCCTCATCCGACTGGCTCTCGGTCACCGCCATGCCGGCAGGTTCTTCAGATTCCTGTGCGCCGGTTGCGGCTTCCTGTTTTGCCGGCTGCGAACGCAAGTCGGGAACTCCACGAGTCGCCGGGACAACGTCGGTCAAATCGTCGTCGTGCTCCTCCAACTCCATGAAATCGGAGACATAGAGGAACGCATCGCGCTCCAGCCCGATGTCCACAAATGCCGACTGCATGCCGGGCAGCACGCGGGTAACACGCCCTTTGTAGATGGATCCCGCTAAGGTGTATTCGTTCTCGCGCTCAAGATAGACCTCCGCGAGCAGATCGTCCTCGACCAGCCCCACCTTGGTTTCGTGGGGAGTGGACGAGACAAACAATTCTTTGTTCATGCAACACTCCGGTCCCGCCGGCTTCATCAAGGAAGCCGGAAGGGTTCACCGACGTGTCAGAAAGTGCCCGGGAGGATTGAGATCTGCGAGGCTGCCCCGGATAGGGAACGGCGTAAGCTGGAAGGACTATCTTCTAGCTGAGTCCGCTGCAAAAACTGGGAAATCTTTTGCACGTATCGCTTTAAATTCCGCCGGAGTTGTGACCGCACTCTCTGACCTTTCGGTCGGGGGGCCGTTCCCTCCCCGGCTAGGTGCTCAATCCTGCCCGGCCTTGACTGCTGACCGGCCGGTGAAATGCCCTCTTCACGCGAGGGCGATCGATATTTTTAAGGCTGCGCTTCCGGAAAGCACCGGACGAGTCGCAGCAACTGCACCCTGCCTCTTCCCTGAAAGTCTTTTTGTTCCCGACGTTTACCTGACCAGCTCACCTGGTCAGTTCACAAAGCGGCGCATACGAACGTTCATTACCATCCCCAGCGCCAGGAACATAAACAACACGGAAGACCCACCATAACTCATCAACGGCAGGGGTATTCCAGTGACCGGCATAAAGCCGACCACCATGCCGACATTGACCAGGATATGGAAGCTAAGCACAGCCACCACACCCATCACCACAAACGTGCCAGCGCGGTCGGGCGCTGTTTGCGCGTTCTGGGTCAAACGCATCAGCACAATGAAGTATAGCAGCAGAACCCCGAGAGCGCCTACGAACCCGTGTTCCTCAGAAAAAGCCGCAAAAATGAAGTCCGTCTGGGGAACAGGCAGGAAAGCCCCATGTGTTTGCGAGCCTTTCCCGCCCCAAATGCCCCCCGAACCTACCGCAATCATGGATTGCTTAACTTGGTACCCGGCCCCCTGCGGATCTGAGTCGGGATCCTGGTAGCTGGTCAGCCGCTGCTTCTGATAGCCCTTCAGAAGGTGGACCGCCGGAACGTAGAACACCACGCCGATACCGATAACAGCGACTAGAACGACAGCCACTCCCTGCTTCCACTGCATTCCGCCGAGAAACATCCCCATGGCTGCAATCGGGAGGTAGGTCAGGGCCGTCCCCAAATCAGGCTGCTTCAAAACCAGCAGCATGGGGACCCCGACCATGGCTCCCGCCTTGAAGAAATCTCCCCAGGAAAGCTCTTTTTGCCGCATCTCAGCAAAGAACTTCGCAACGGCCAGAATGAGAATCAGTTTCACCCACTCCGATGGTTGGAAGTGGTTGCCTCCGGGCATCTTGATCCAGCGCTTCGCGCCCAGGGCCTTGGTTCCGAACAACAGCACAGCCACCAGCGATGCCACCGAGGCAATGTAAAACCAATGAACCTGGTCCAGCAGTACCTGATAATTCACTAGGCTCATGAGGAACATGACGCCCACGCCAGCCAGGACCCAATAGATCTGCCGGATATGCGAGCCGGCAAACTTGGTGTGCACCGTCGCGCTGTGGATCTCCATGACCCCCAGCCCGCAGATCATGAGCACGAAGCCCAGCAGCAGCCAGTCAAAATCGCGAAATGAAACGTAACGTGACATCGAAAATCAGTTCTCAGTTCTCAGTTGCCAGTTCTCAGCCAATCCATCATCAACTCAGTCATCCTGAGCAGCGGCGAAGCCGGTGCGAGGGACCGTACGAAAGGTAGACAGCTGCCGTGACGCAAACAAGATCACCAAGCCTGCCGAAACCGCAATCACTCTCTCGCCGAGGCCAGCGGTCGTAAGCTCCCTCACCCGGCTTAACGCCGGGTTCAGGATGACATTCTCTGCTTTCGCTATTCGCGACTAATTCATCCCGGGCGCGGCCGTTGCCACGACCATCCGCTTCTTCGGCACATCGATGGCGAATCTCCCTGCTTGCAAGCCGTCCTCGTGTCCAACAGAATCCGGCGCGCTCCACAACCCACCCATATCCACCGTTCCCGGCGTCTTCGGCTTCTCCACCATCTTCTGCGGCGGCCGCTTCTGTTTGTCGACGTACGCCTTGATGACCTGCGTCGCCAGCCGCGCCGCTAGCCTGCCGTGCTCGCCGCCCTGGAACAGCACGCAGACCACGATTTCCGGGTTGCGCCGCGGCGTAAACCCCACGAACCATCCATTCTGGGCCAATGCGTCGCTGTTCTTGAACTTCGCCCGGGTTGTCAGCGACACGATCTGTGCCGATCCAGTCTTGCCGGCAATGTCGATACCCGGAATATGCGCCGATGGGGCCGTGCCTTCCGGCAACAAAACCCTCGACATGGCGTCCGTGATGAAGTTCCACCCGTTCGGATCGATTGGAACAGTCTTCACCTCGGTATAGCGCGCCGTCTCCACGTACCCTGGCGGCACTTCCGTGGGATTGATAACGTGCGGCACAACCATCCTACCGCCCATCGAGATTGCGCTGATCGCCCGCAGTAACTGCACGGGAGTGATCGCCACCGCGCCCTGCCCGATGCCCACCGAAATCGTCTCCCCCGCAAACCACTTCTGTTTGAAATTCCGGATCTTCCACTCTTCCGACGGCATCACACCGCTCACTTCATTGGGCAGATCGATCCCCGTCTTCTGCCCCAGTCCAAAGTCCGTGGCGTATTTTGCAATGCGATCAATGCCAAGCTTGTTCGCCAGCGTGTAGAAGAACACGTCGCACGACTGATAGATCGCCTTCTCTAGATCCACCCCGCCGTGCCCGCCTTTGACCCAGCATCCGAAGCGGCGTCCGTAGAACTCCGCGCCACCCGTGCAGTTCACGTGCAGATCCTGCGCGATGTGTTCCTGCCAGCCCGCCACCGACATGAGGATCTTGAAGGTCGACCCGGGCGCAAGCTGCGCCTGAATCGCCTTGTTCAGAAGCGGCTTGTCGGGATCATTCACCAATTTGTTCCACTCATCGCGCGACACGCGCACGGCAAAATCATTCGGATCAAACGTCGGCCCGCTCACCATCGCAAGTATCTCGCCCGTGTGCGGATCCATGGCGACAATGGCCCCGTTCTTCCCTTCCAACGCTTGTTCTGCCGCAATCTGCAGATCGATATCGATCGTCAACTTCAACTGCTTGCCCGGGAACGCTTCGGTTTCTCCCAGGCGTCCAACCTCGCGTCCGTGACTGTCGACCAGCGCCTGCCGCGAACCGTTCTTGCCCATGAGCAGCGTGTTGTACTGCCGCTCCACGCCCGAAATGCCAACCACGTCGCCCGGGTTATACAGCTCAAACGCCGACTGGTTCAGCATGTCTTCGCTGACTTCGCCCACATAGCCGATGAGGTGCGCCATGAATCCGTTGCGAGGGTACAGGCGACGGGCGGAATCAATCGTATCCAGTTCCGGCAGTTCATTACGGTGCGCCTCGATGAACTGCAATTCGTCGGGGGTGATGTCCTCTTTCAGAAAGATCGGCTGGTACTGCGGCATCGAGGCAAATCGCCGGATGCGAGCGCGGACTTCATCGGGATTGAGGTGCAAGCCCTGAGCGATCAGATCGGCGTCGGCGTTCAAGTCGCGCGAGGAATCACGTAACAGCAGCGCCGTAGTCGATGGATAGTTGTCCACGATGACGCGCCCATAGCGGTCCAGAATCTTGCCGCGAGGCGCAAGAATCGGCACGTTGCGAATGCGATTCTTCTCTGCCGCCAGCGAATAGTAATCACTCTGCATCACCTGCAGGCGCCACAATCCGTACGCCAGAATCAGGAAGATCCCCAGAATGATGTACTGCGCCGCCGTCAGGCGAAGCGCGGGAACTTTTTCGTCGCGGCCAAACATCAGTTGTCAGTGGCAGTTGCCAGTTAGATCGGTGAGAGCACCTTTGGGCCGCAACGTGTCACTTATCCTCGTTGAAATGAAATCGGATTATCAATATTGTACTGCCTTAGTCTGCTGGCCTGTTAATGGGAAGGGTAACGGAAGTCACGGGAAGAGCGCTTTTACTGGCCACTGGCCCCTGACAACTGATTACTGGTTTCACGTTCTCTGCTTGAACCTGTCCAGCACGAAATACAGAATCACGCCCAGAAATGCGTTGACCAGTCCGGCCAGAAAACCAGGCCCCCAGCTGAAGTGCTGGGTCGAGTTCACCAGCCCGCGTGCCACCGTGAAGTACACGGCGGAATGCACCAGGTAGAAGCCCAAAGTTACGAGAAGACGCGCTCCAGCGTTCTCCACGTCGAGTTTCACGCCCAGCGACGACGCCCCATAACCGACGACCGTCTTGGCGATCCCGTAAATGCCGATTTCCCCGGCCCCGAGCATGTCTTGCACCAAGCCAATGATGGCCCCAGTGAATAGTCCGGCGACTGGATTACGGCGTGCCATGGCGAAGAAGATGGTCACCAGGAGCGGCAGGTCCACATACTTCGCAAAACCGGGAAAGTATTTAGGCACGTAGGCCTGGACGATGAGCGCTACGAGCGGAACTCCGATCGTGACCGGAAGACTGAACCGGTAAACCTCAATCTGCTCCCCCGATGTGTAAGTGATGGGCACGCTATTGTGGGCTGTTGTCTTGTGGAGGCGGCGTGTCAGGTTGATCCGCGACCGGCGCCGGCTTTTGCTCGACGATCGAGGGCTGGGTGAGGGGCTGATCCTGCACGCCTTCCGGCTTGACTTCCGGCGAAGACTTGTTCACCTTCGGCTTCTGGGCGGCTGATGTCTGAGACGAGGTCTGGGCAGATGTCTTGCCCGGCTGGACTGGGACGGCCGCGGGTTTCCCTGACGTATTTCCAGACGCGGTCTTCACCGCGCCGGGGGCGTTGCCGGCAGTCGTCCCGGCGGGCTTGGCTGCGGTATTTGCCCCAGCGGGCGCTGGCGAGGCTCCTTGAGCGACTCCAGTGGAAGTTGCATCAGTGGCGGGTTTGTCCGGCACCGATGGCAGCCGTTGTGCCAGGATATCCGCCGCGCGAACCCGCACATGGTCGTCCGCGATCACCGCGCGCTCCTGCTTCCCAGTTAACACCAGCACTTCCTCAAGCCTGCTCAGATTCGCCGCTGGTTTGATCTTGATATTCAAGAACAGGTCCTTACCACTCCCCACCTTGGTCACAGTCCCAACCGGCAGTCCTTTGGGGAATATCTGGTCGCCGCCGCTGGTCAGCACGGTCTCTCCGGGTTGCACCTGTTCGTCGCTCATCACGCGTTCTAGGACGACTTCACCATTCGCAGTCCCGCGCAGCACGCCCTGCAACCGAGACTTCTCCAGGATGGCTCCCACCCCGCTGCTCTGATCGCTGATCAGCAGCACCTGTGCCAGGCTCGGGGACACGAGCAAGACCTTGCCCACGATCCCATCGGACGTAATGACCGCCATATCCCGCTTGATGCCGGCGTTCTCGCCCTTATCGACAGTGACGATGCGCGAGAGATCGCTGCCACTGGTCCCGATCACCTGCGCCGCCACCGTTTTAGAGATGAATTGTTCCTTGAAGGAGAGAAGCGTTTGCAGTCGACGGGCTTGAGCGGCGTCTTCGCTGAGCCGGACTTGCTCCAGCCGCATCTGCTCGATCTGCTCTTTTAGTTGCCGGTTCTCTGCGCGCACCCCGCGCAGGTAGAAATAGTTATGCCAGACGTTCCCGGTGGAGGTCTGCACCCAGACCAGCGCCCGTTCAAACGGAGTGACCGCGCGCAGGGCCCATACGCGGATCAGGCGGGTGTCTTGCGCTTCACCTTTTTTGACCTGCACCGCCAATCCCAGCACCTGCAGAAACAACACACCTACCAGGATGATCAGATTGCGGTAGCGGCCGAGGACGGATTCCATAAGAGCTTTGAGCTATGAGCGTTGAGCGATGAGCCAAACCCAGGGATGAACCAGAACTCATTAGCTCACAGCTCATTGCTCATTGCTCACTGCTTTATTCGATCGAGATCTTTCTCAGCAGCTTGAAGTCCGACAGCATCTTGCCCGTGCCGAGCACCACGCTGCACAGTGGGTCGTCGGCGATTGAAACCGGCAGCCCGGTTTCTTCGCGGATGCGTTTGTCGAGATTCTTCAGCAACGCGCCGCCGCCGGTCAAAACGATGCCGCGATCGCTGATGTCGGCCGAAAGTTCAGGCGGCGTCCGCTCCAGGGCAACGCGAATCGCGTTCATGATGGTCGAAACACACTCGCTCAAAGCTTCGCGGATTTCGCCATCATCTACCGTGATCGTCTTCGGCACGCCTTCAATCAGGTTGCGGCCCTTGATCTCCATCGTCATCGGCTTGTCGAGCTGGTGCGCCGAGCCGATTTCCATCTTGATCTGCTCCGCGGTCCGCTCGCCGATCAGCAGGTTGTATTTCCGCTTCAGGTAGTTCATGACGGCTTCGTCCATCTGGTTGCCGGCCATGCGCACCGAACGCGAGTAAACGATGCCGCTCAAAGAAATCACCGCAATGTCAGTTGTGCCGCCGCCAATGTCGACGACCATGTTTCCCGAAGGCTCAGTAATCGGCAGGCCTGCACCGATCGCCGCCACCATTGCCTGCTCCACGAGATGAACCTCACTCGCTTTGGCTCGATACGCCGAGTCCATGACCGCGCGCTTTTCTACCTGTGTAATTTCCGAAGGCACACCGATCACGATCCGCGGATGCACCAGCATCTTGCGGTTGTGCGCCTTCTGAATGAAGTAGTTCAACATCTTCTCGGTGACTTTGAAATCCGCGATCACACCGTCTTTCATCGGTTTGATGGCGACGATGTTGCCCGGCGTGCGGCCCAGCATCTCTTTCGCCTCTTTGCCGACGGCCTCTACCTCGCCCGTATTCTTGTTGATGGCGACGATCGAGGGCTCGTTGACCACGATGCCCTTGCCACGCGCGTACACGAGCGTGTTGGCAGTGCCGAGATCAATGGCCAGATCGCTGGAGAAAATGCTGAAGAGCGACCGAAGGTTGTGGGTGCGCGTCGAGCTACCGTGGAATCCGTTGTTTGACATGACGACTTAGTCCGTCTCTCTCACAATGACGCCTGCCCGGGAACTTCCCGGCGGCACCGTAACTTTTTCGGGGTGTCTGCACCTATTCTACGTGATACAGGCCAACCCTGCCTAAAACCAGGTTTCAAGGATTCAAAGTTTCAAGGTTTCAAAGACCGAACCAACCCCAACGAAACCGTGCACTTACCAATCAGGCTTGCAACGATACCTGACAACTTTGAAACACTGAAACCTTGAAACTTGAAACCTGCCCTTACTGAATGACAATCTTCTTCTGCTGCGTGTTCACCCCGCCCTGCGCCGTCTGCGCGGTCACGGTGATCACGGCCTCTCCCGGCGGAAGCGGCGGCGTGAAATAGTGAAACTGCCCGTCCCCGGTCACCAGGGGAACTTCGCTGCCGTTCACCATCACGCGCGCACCCTTCTGCGTCTTGCCCGTTACCTCGATCACGTGCCCGTGCTGAATAAACGGGTCCAACTCAAGATCAATCACTGCGGCGGCCTGGCCCGTGGAGATGATATTGAACCGGTTCTTCTCGCTCTCCACCGACTCTTTCCCGGCAGTGTCGTAAGACTGCACCATCCAGTAATAGACGCCTTCGCCGAGATTGGTAACAGTCACCGCTGCCGTATTCACCTTTTTGTCAACGAGTGTAGAGGAAAAATAAGGATTGCGGGAGATACGAAGGCGGTAACCAACTGCATTCGTCATCGGCGTCCAGGAGAACTCGACATCCTTGGTCGGCGCTCCATTGGAAAACAGCGGCGCCATGTTGGCCGGTGCAATCGGAGTGGGCGGGCCGATTTCCCTGTTCTTTTCCATATGCGACTGTTGCCCCTGAAAGCTGACCTTTTCCCAGTTGGCCAACTTCACCGTCTCGTTGCCCTTGGTGACCTCGCCTGTGCCTTTGGTCATCAAAATTTCATGCTGGTCGGCCTTGGGATCGTTATGCACCTGCGCCGCCGACTCCGGAGCCAGCGATGCCGTTGCACCCGCCACGATCACCTGCGATTTCGACCCCTGACTGTATGTCGCCGTCGAAAGATCCACGGTTCCGGTACTGACCGCGACGGCAACGTTAGTCTGCTGCTGATCGTTGGCTGAATTCTCCTGAATCACAATCAGTGAATCCTGCTTCACCGTGTAACTGGTGCCGTCGTTGAAGACAACCTTGGCCATGCCTTCCGAGCCGGTCTGAACCACGTCGCCTTTTTCGAGAGGAATGTGATAGTCCGCCGCGACCCACGAATTGCTGTTGCCCTTCTTCACGCGTACCGTGCCATCGAGCGCCGTGAAGTGCGCTTGCTGCGCGGTAACCGCTCCGGTGCCTGCCGCAGGAGCCATGCCCGCGACCTTCTCCAGCAACTTGCTGGCGACATCGCCAGCTTTCTGTACTGTGTTTTGGGTGAACTGCGGGAAGGTCACCCGCATGGCCACGAAGAAAATCGCGCACACCGCCAGGACGAGCAGCGCCACACTGCGGTATGTAATCGTGGTCCACGCGATGTGGACCCCCGGTCTGCGATTGTTGGAAGACACTTTTGCCCGAAAAATCCTCGTGAATGTCCGCTAACTCAAAACGGTAGCACAGGAAAAACCGTGGAAACACACGAGAGTCAGTCCCGGAGGTTACCGAAGTGTCGTTCCATGGAACTGTTCGGGGCTTGTCATCCTGAGGCCCGGTTTTTCGGGCCGAAGGACCTATGTAATTTGCGGGCAGCTCCCGCGGCGCCCACGCCATACAACATTCACGGCCATGTTTCACCAGACGCTCACAAAGGAAATCAGCTATCCTGATCGACCACATGGCCAGCACATCTCCGGCTTCGGTCGAAGCTCCGACGCGGAACGACTTCCTTTCCTCCGGCATGGCCATCGTCTGCGCCATCGCCCTCGCCAAGCTTGTCTTTCATATCTATTTCAACAACCGCTACGGCTACTTCCGCGACGAGTTCGACTACATGTCGTGCGGGGACCACCTGCAGTGGGGCTATGTCGACCAGCCCCCGCTGATTCCCTTCCTCACCCACATCAGCCGCGCCCTTATCGGAGACTCGCTGCGGGCCATCCGCTTTCTGCCTGCGCTCGCATCGTCGTTGCTAGTAATGCAGGCCGCCGCCACGGCCCGCGAACTCGGCGGACGCCGCTACGCCCTCATCCTCACCGCCCTCTGCGTCGCACTGGCGCCGCAGTATCTCTCCAACGGAGGACTTCTTGGCACCAACATTCTTGAACCCAATCTCTGGCTGGGCTGTGCGCAGTTTGTAATTCTCGCCATCAAGCGAAATGATCCGCGCTACTGGATCGGATTCGGCATCGTCGCAGGCCTCGGCATGGAGGAGAAGTACACCATCGCCGTCTTTGGCCTGGGGATTGTCGTCGGCCTGCTGCTCACCGCGCAACGCCGCACCTTCCTAAGCCCCTGGTTTTGGCTGGGTGGCCTCGCTGCCTTCCTCGTCTTTCTGCCCAACCTGCTCTGGAACTTGCACTACGACTGGCCTTTCCTGCAACTGATCAGTGCCATTCGTGCCGAGGGACGCGACGTCGTTCTAGGCCCCTTCGCGTTCTTCTTGCAACAATTGCTCGTCGTGAGTCCGATCGCGGGGCCTGTCTGGCTGGCCGGACTGTGGGCGCTGCTCTTCTCGCGTCCTTTAAGACCGTATCGCGTTCTCGGCTGGAGCTACATCGTCAGCTATGTCGTCATCTTTCTTCAACACGGAAAGAACTATTACCTCGCGCCGATCTATCCCATGCTGTTTGCCGCCGGCGCGGTCGCGATCGATTCGTTACTCGGTGTGTCTCCCTCCCGCCGTGTCTGGCTCAAACCGGTGATCGCGAGGGTCATCCTCATCAACGGGATTTGCTTGATCCCGATTACCGTTCCAGTTCTTTCCCCCGACCGTTTTCTTGCCTATACGAAGATGCTGCCCTTCAAGCTTCCGGTGAATGAGCACTCGCACGCCCGCGCCGCGCTTCCGCAGTGGTACGCGGATCAATTCGGGTGGAAGGAGATCGCCGACGAAACTGCGCTGGCCTGGAACCGCATTCCATCCGCCGAACGCGCCGACTGCGGCATCTTCGCGCAGGACTACGGACAAGCCGGCGCCATCGATTTCTTCGGCCGCCGCGGAGGCCTGCCCGGCGCCATGAGCGGAGACCGCACCTACTGGCTGTGGGGACCCCACAATTATTCCGGCAATTGCATGATCGTGCTCGATGACCGTAAAGAAGTCCTGGAGCGCTACTGGACGCAGGTGGAGTTCATCGGCCGGTCAGCACCGAATGAATGGGCGCTCGAGCAGCAGTTGCCCGTCTTCATCTGCAAGGGAAAGAAATTTGACTCCTGGGCCGGCGAGTGGCCGCACCTGAAACGCTGGCGCTGACGAAGGTTCGATGTGGGGACAGCCGCCTTCGGCTGTCCGGTGGAGCGAAGCTCCGCGGTGGGCAGCCGATCCAGATTCCCACGATACCGCCATCAGCGCCCGATCTTCGCCAGAAAGCCACACACTGTCTCCACATCGATGACCGTGGTATCGCCCATGTGCTTCAGCGATGCCAGCGAGTGGTTCGCCGCTTCTTCATTCCCGAAGCCGCATGCATCCTCCACCAGAATCGGCCAGAAACCTAAGTCGGACCCTTGCCGACAAGTCGGATCAATGCCGATCTCAAGCGCAATGCCCACGATGATGAAGCTGCGAATCCCGCAATCGCGCAGCGCAATTTCCAGATAAGTCCCCTCGAAGGCCGACATCGTGATCTTGTCGACAATCCCCTCGCTAGGTAGCGGCTGCAACTCCGGAATGATCTGAAATGCAGGACTGTCGCGTAAAAACAGCGGCTTGACCTTCTCCATCGAATCCACGCGCTGCCAGGCCATGGCCGTGCGAAATTGAAACGCTCCCATCAGTTCCGGGGGCAGCGACAGGTGGCGCGTGAAAAACGTGCGCATCCCCGCAACCCGGGCAGCGGCAACTACGCGGCTGACATTTTGAGTAATTGCCGGCCCATTCTTGATTTGTTTGACGATCCCTGCCTGCATGTCGTAGACGATCAGCGCCGTGTTCTGCGGCGTGATGATTTCTTCGAGCGATCCGGGAATCTTGACTCCTGAAAACTCTTGCATTGCCTACCTCTAGCTGACTTCAAAACTTTATCACCTGCGCGGAATTCGGATCGTGTAGCCCCGGACGCCTCGTCCGGGGTTGCGCGCCAAGCGCAATGAAAGCCGTCGATGCTATTTCAAACGCCGTACCCGCCCGATGCGATGTGGGAACAGCCGCCTTCGGCGGTCCGCGGAGCGAAGCTCCGCAGCGGCTCGACGCAAGCGGCTGTCCTCCCGTACGCTCGCTCCGCTCGCGGGACGGGGGAGGCGCCCGTGCCTACACAAGCAACGCACGACCTCCCTTGCCGCTCCTTCCCTGCAGGTTGTAGCATCAAAAGGTTTGGGCATTCATAGCTCTCAGCGCAAGGAGACGTCATCATGGCGACCGACACTTTAGCCACCCCCGCAGACCTCAGCAGCACGCAGACGCGCGTATTCAAGAATTTCATCGACGGCGAGTGGGTTGATTCCTCCACCGGAAACACGTTCGAAAATCGCAATCCCGCCGACACCCGCGATCTGGTCGGCATCTTCCAGAAATCAAACAGGGCTGACGTCAGCGCCGCCGTCGACGCGGCCAAGCGCGCCTTCGCCAAGTGGCGACTGGTCCCGGCCCCACGCCGCGCCGAAATCGTATTCCGCGCCGCCGAGATTCTCATCGAGCGAAAGGAAGACTACGCCCGCGACATGACTCGCGAAATGGGCAAAGTCCTCCCCGAAACCCGCGGCGACGTCCAGGAGGCCATCGACGCCGCGTACTACAACGCCGGCGAAGGACGCCGCCTGTTCGGCCCCACGGTGCCGTCGGAAATGCCGAACAAGTTCGCCATGGCCGTGCGCCAGCCACTCGGGGTCTGCGGCATGATCACCCCATGGAATTTCCCCATGGCGATTTCGTCATGGAAGCTGCTGCCCGGCGGTCGTCTGCGGCAATACCTGCGTGATCAAGCCCGCGCAGGACACTCCTCTTTCCACGTTCAATCTGGTTCGCGCTCTCACCGACGCCGGCCTTCCGAAGGGCGTCATCAACATCGTGACCGGCTTCGGCGCTGAAGTGGGCACGCCGATCGCCGAGCATCCCGATGTCCGTGCCGTCTCCCTGACCGGATCATCCGCTGTGGGCAAGATCATTGGCGGCATCGCAGCCCAGAGCTTCAAGCATTGCTCCCTCGAACTCGGCGGCAAGAATCCGATGATCGTGCTCGACGACGCCAACCTCGACCTCGCCATCGAAGGCGGCCTCTGGGGAGCCTTCGGCACCACCGGCCAGCGCTGCACCGCAACCAGCCGCATCATCGTGCAGAAGGGCGTCTATCGCGAATTCGTCGATCGTTTCGTCGATCGCGCCAAGAAACTGAAAGTCGGCAACGGCCTCGACGAAACCGTGCAGATGGGCCCCGCCATCAACCAGAAGCAGCTGGAGACCGATCTGAGCTACGTCGAAATCGGCAAGAACGAAGGCGCAAAGCTGGTCTGCGGCGGCAACCGCCTCGACAAGGGCGATTACCAGTACGGATGGTTCATGGAGCCGACGGTCTTCATCGACGTCGATCCCAAGATGCGCATTGCCCAGGAAGAAATCTTCGGGCCAGTCGTCTCGATCATCCCCTGCGACGGCATGGAAGACGCCGTCGAGATCGCCAACGGCATCGAGTACGGCCTGTCTTCGGCGATCTACACCAAAGACGTGAACAAGGCGTTCACCGCGATTCGCGATCTGTATGCCGGAATCACCTACGTCAACGCGCCGACGATCGGCGCCGAAGTCCATCTGCCCTTCGGCGGCACCAAGGCCACCGGCAACGGACACCGCGAGGGCGGCATCGGCGCGATCGACTTCTACACCGAGTGGAAGTCGGTCTACGTCGATTACTCCGACAAACTGCAGAAAGCCCAGATCGATCGCGAAGACTAAGGCGTCGTTGGTTAGTTGGTCGTTAGTCGTTGGTCGCTAACAGAACGCTTTGTCATTCCGACCCTGAGCGCAGCGAAGGCGGAGGAATCTGCTGTCTGCCGGAATCGTAAAAACAGATTACTCGCGCCGAAAAAACCGACGCTTCAGAATGACAAAGTGTAAAGAGCCGGTTTGGCGGCAGTCGCTTTTCGTCGACTCCTTCGGCACGCTGGAAAAAGCGCTGATCGACCGCCAGGACTAGATCGAAACTCAATCACCGACCATTGGCCGTCAGGAAAACTGACGGCCTTTTGTCTTTTCGAGGACATTTGCTCTTGTTGCAACCGGCCGTTGACAGTACCAAGGTAATCTTGTTTGGTTCCTGACCGCCACCTACCTTGGCAACGAGGCGTCCCTCCAACCCTCAACTCTGACTCTACGGGGTCGTCTCGTGAATCTTTGTCGTGCAGTCTGCAACTTCATCCGGATCGACAAGCGTTTTATCTTCACTGCCTTGATGCTTCTGGCATTGCCGGTACAACCTGGCTACGTACACGCCCAGGCGCCTGCCAAGAATGCTCGCAAGGTTCTGGTGCGAGTGGAACCCGAGTACCCGGATTTCTTCAGGAGTGGCCACTTCGAAGCACGTGTTGTCGCAGAAGCGACCGTGCTCCCCAATGGCAACGTCTCCAGTGTCGACATCAAAGGCGGCAGCCCGATGTTTGCTGAATTTGTTACCAAGGCGCTGATGAAGTGGAAATATGCTCCCGGACCCGAGCAAACTGTGGAGCAAGTGAGTCTTCCGCTTCAGCACCACTCCGCGGTAAGCTCTCGCGCCTTCATTGCTACCGGACCAGCAATCGTGGATTTCTGCGTGCCGCCAGCATCCATGCATTAGAATTTCTCTTTGACTGCGGCAGGCGTGTGGCCGCAGTGGGGGTTGCATGGCTCCGACCACTCAAGCTCACGAGATCACCGCCGCTTCTCGATTGGACAACGTTCGCTACGCCATCCGCGACCTGGCCTGCGTAGCGGACGAAGTCATCTCCCAGGGACACAAAGTCCTGCCGCTGAATGTCGGCGATCCGCTGAATTTCGATTTCCAGACCCCGCCGCACATCATTGATGCCGTCTACCAAGCCATGCGCGACGGCAAGAATGGGTATGCCCCCTCGCCAGGAATTCCCGAGGCGCTCGAAGCGATTCGCCGCGAAGCCGCACGCAAGGGGATCACGACCGTTCGCGATGCCTTCGTGACCTCAGGCGTGAGCGAAACGGTCGATCTGTGCCTGACCGCGCTGCTGAACGATGGTGAAGACATCCTCACCCCCAGCCCCGACTACCCGCTCTACTCAGCGGTGTTGTGCAAGCTGGGCATGCGTCTGAATGCGTACGACCTGAACGAGGACGACGGATGGCAGCCGGAACTGGCCGACATCGAACGCAAGATCACGCCGCACACGCGCGGCATCGTGCTGATCAATCCCAATAATCCGACGGGATCGCTGTGCACGCGGCAGATGCTCGAGCAAGTCGCGGAGCTGGCGCGCCGGCACAACCTCATCGTGTTCTCCGATGAGATCTATGACAAGCTGATTCTCGAGGACACACCGCACATCGCCTTCGCCTCAATCGCGCCAGACGTGCCCTGCATCACGTTTGGTGGTATGTCAAAGAACTATCTCGTTCCGGGATGGCGCATCGGTTGGGGAATAGTCTCCGGCGATGCCGCCGCGGTGAAGACCTACACGGAAGGCGTGCACCGACTTCTGCGCGCGCGCCTCTGCGCCAATCATCCCGAGCAGTATTCGATCAAGCCCGCGCTCGAAGGCCCGCAGAATCATCTGGTCGAGGTCAAGCGCAAACTGCGCTCCCGCCGCGATCTGACGCAGAAGTGGTGTGAGACCACGCCGCGCGTGAGTTGTGTGGCCCCGCGTGGAGCTTTCTACGCCTACCCGCGCATCGAGATTCCTGAGAGCGATGAGGTGTTTGTGAAGGAACTCATCCGCCAGAAGCATGTGATGGTGGTCCACGGCTCCGGCTTCGGCCAAAAGCCGGGCACGCAACACTTCCGCATCGTGTTCTTGCCTGACGAGCAGACGCTGATCAAAGCCTACGCGGGAATTGCGGATTCATCCGCGAACGATATCGGCCCTGATTCCCAGAAGCGTTTTGGTCTTCTCACCATGCTCGCGCAGTGGCACAATTACACTGCGCCATGCACCTCGCCATCGCTCTTTCCGGCGCTGTCAATCTGATACTCTTCCTTGCGATTTTCGTCTTCGTGATCATCGGGTTCATTCTCCAGAACCGGCGGGTCCGCAGCGAAACACTGGAGCACTGGATCGCTGAGGGAAAATGCGGCCCCGTCAGTTCCTTCGGGGGGACGCTTGCCGTGGAACAGGCCGGTTCCGGACTCCCGCGGCTCGTGAAAAACGACGAGGCCGCGCGGCTGCAGTTCAAGTATCGCTGGATGAGCGCCATCCGTGAGCAGGCGGGCTACGACGAAGTCACCATTGATCGGTCACGCCACGTGATCGAACTGAAGGAGAAAGACAGGGTCACGAGCTTGCCATTTGGAAGATTCTCCGCCGTTCGCATGCAGGAGCTCTCCCAGGGTGAAGCTGGTTCGCTGTGGCACTTCGATCTGGTGGCCGTGGAAGGCAAGAATGTGCGGTTCGTCTCCTCCGCCCGCGGCGACCGCCGGACAATGTTTGAGAATTCGGCGGGCCTTGCCAAAGCGATTTCGGCAATCACTTCCCTTCCCGTTCAAGTCGTGGTCGCCGGCAACATCTGGACTCCCGGCTGGCCGCCAAAGAGTTCGACCGAAAACTGACTCCTGCGTTTTCCTCTGTTTCCTCCGTGTCCTCTGTGGTGATGATTTAGTTGTGCTCGGCTTTCTCTTTCCGCGTGAATCTGCTTAAATCAAACTTAGCGCAACACCGCGGGCGTGCCGGTGTTCCTTAACTTGTGGTCGATATCCATTCCCACATTCTTCCCGAGGTAGACGACGGGCCCAAATCCTGGGACGTGTGCGTCGCCATGTGCCGCGCGGCCGCTGCCGATGGCATCACGCACATGGTCGCGTCTCCGCACGCCAACGACCGTTACCACTACGATCGCGAGTATATGCAGGGACTCGTTACCCACCTGCAACAACTCGCGGGAGACACGCCGAAGATCACTTTAGGTTGCGATTTTCATCTCTCGTACGAGAACCTGCAGGACGCGTTCGCTAATCCGACGCGCTATGTCATCGGCAACACTCATTACCTGCTGGTGGAGTTCAGTAACTACAGCGTCCCGCAGAATACGACTGACTCCTTCCACAAACTCGGCGATCACGGAATCACGGTCATCATCACGCATCCCGAGCGCAATCCGATTCTGCGCGAAAATCTGCAGCGCGTGATCGAGTGGGCCGAACAGGGATGCATCATTCAGATGACCGGCTCGGCGCTCACCGGGTTCTGGGGCGAGCGCACCCGACGGGCTGCCGAGTGGCTGCTCGAGCACCAGGCCGTGCATGTTCTCGCCACCGATGCCCACGATCTGGAGAAGCGCGTCCCGATTCTTTCCACCTCGCGTGATGCGGCTGCCCAGATCGTCGGCGAAGAAATTGCAGATGCGCTCGTTGAAGGCAATCCGCGCGCGATCGTCAACGATCAGGTTCTGCCGTTTTTTCCACGTCCGACGGCGATCAGCAGCTATCGAAAAAAATAAGTCGCCGACTCAGATCGCTCAATTCGCATAGTCGATCTGGCCGCGTCACGGAATGGCCCGCACGGCGATTCTGATCGCCGCTGTGAGAGCATCGGACCTCTGGCCAGGGAATAGATCAGGGAAGCTTTTCGATCGCCCACGGGGGAGTTAAATCGGTTTAACTTCTGGATGTAAATAATTGATTACAATGGACTTATTGTCAATATTTTCCACAGCCAAGATAGCGCGCAACTGCCTGATTCAGCACCTTCTAGGGCTGGTTGCACCATGACCGGTGCAAGTATTCGCAGAAGTCCTGCGTTGGATTTGTGTCCCTTGTGGTTCCCGTTTTTATTGCGGACTGGCCGTCTCGCTCGTAGCCGGGGTCGAGGTGGCTGCGGGGGATGAACTGGAAGCAGGCATGGGTGCTGCATTCGCGGGAGGTGTGTGTGAAGTTGGCACGGCGGAATTCGACTTCGGACGATCGGGCACGGTCGTCATCGCGCTCTCCGGATTCAGCAGATGATCCTTGCTCGGCCCCAGGCCCAGGCTTATCAGCGCGCGCGAATCTGGAACAGTCTTACTCTGCCACCCGTGGTCGGCCTGATAACGCCGCATCGCTTCTTCGCAAGCCTGATTCCAAGTCCCGGTGGCCTCACCACTCAGATAGTGCTCCCGGATCAGAGCTTCCTGAATGGCCTGCGCTCGCTCGGAATCAATCTTCTGCTGCCCGTGCAGCTTCTTGTGTGATTTCTTGCTAGTCGTCTTGCTCGAAGACGAATGATGCTTATTGGACGAAGTGGAAACCGTCTTCTTGGCGGGTGTGGATTTCTCAGGAGCAGTGGCAGTCGAGTCCTCCCGAGGCCTCGCCGCCGCCATCAGTGCGCAACTCAGCGTGAGCGCGCAAACGGCGCCGAGTTGTGCGTTACGAAACTTTGCGCCCGGCCGAATCATCCCTGTTACATCGCTCCAAAAAGCTCCAAAAAAATAAAACCCAGCCGTTGTGGAACCGGCACTGTCATCATCTCTGATCTTCTGCGACAGTACCAGTTCCGGCTGGGCAATTAACCGTTACGGAAGTGTACCGGCGTCGAAGATGGTTCCGTCCTGCCGCGACGAGCCTCGCGGACGAACCAGGAAGACCACATCCTGGCCGCTCTTCATGTTCGACTCGATTCGGGTAAAGTCCTCTTCGCTGTTCACCGGTTGCTTGTTGATCTCGAGGATGATGTCGCCGCGGGCCAGATTTACGTCCTCGGCAAACGATCCGGGCTTCACATCCTGCACGATCACGCCTTTGCCTGCCGGAATGTCGAGACGATCCGACATCTCCGGCGTCACCTTGCGCACGGTCAGGCCGAACTTGCTCGGCTTGGGAGCATTCTCGTCATCGTTTTCCTGATCTTCTCCCAGGCGTGAAGCGAAGAGCTTGGCGCGATCAGCAATAGTGACGGTCGTTTCCTGCGGTTTTCCGTTGCGCAGGAAACCTACCGCGATCTTCGATCCGGGTTTGCGCGAGGCGATGTCCGACACCAACTCGCTGCCTTTGGTGACCTTCTTGCCATCCACGTTGGTGATGGTGTCGCCGACTTTCAGCCCGGCCTGATCCGCAGGACTGCCGGCCACGACGCTCGAAATCGGCACGCCTGTCCCAGAACCATACACGCGGGCAATGGCAGGATTCTCCACAGCATCGAACATGATGCCAATCGATCCGCGCGAAACCTTGTGCTCAGGCCCAGTCAACTGGTTGTAGACATCCACGACGGTCTTCGAGGGCAGGGCGAAGCCTATGCCCGCATAGGCAT
Organism: Terriglobia bacterium; assembly: GCA_963743105.1. Taxonomy (GTDB): domain Bacteria; phylum Acidobacteriota; class Terriglobia; order Terriglobales; family Acidobacteriaceae; genus Sulfotelmatobacter. The sequence goes on along the minus strand of CAVUOS010000036.1, from coordinate 87,310 downwards.
TGGTCTCGCTCAGAATGGCTGTGTTGATGCCGATGACTTCGCCGTTCAGGTTCACCAGCGGCCCGCCGGAGTTGCCGGGATTGATGGCTGCGTCCGTCTGAATGAAGGTCTGGAACTGCCGGCCGGGAACGATGTCGCGGCCCTTGGCCGAAACGATACCCGCCGTCACAGTTCCTGCCTGGCCGAAGGGACTGCCAATGGCCAGAACCCAGTCGCCGACTTGCATGCCGTCGGAGTTGCCCATTTTCGCCGCGGGCAACGGGTGGTCCACCTCAACTTTAATTACGGCGAGATCGGTTTCCTGGTCGGTGCCGATCACCTTGGCATCGTGCTGCACGCCCGGCGGATCATCTTCAAAGCGCACGCGAATGCGGTCGGCCTTCTCGACCACGTGACGGTTGGTCAGAATGTAGCCCTTGGAATCGACAATCACCCCCGAACCCAGCGAACGTTCGCGGATCGATCCATCGCCTTGTCCCGGGCCCTGGCCGGGACCGCCGAAGAAGTGATTGAAGAAATCGTCCATGCCGCCGCTGTCGTCGTCATCGCCCTGTCCCTGGCTAGGAGCACCCCGGCGGCGGTGCGGATTCTTGATGGTCGATTCCGTGTTGATATTCACGACGCTCGGCTCGAGTTGCTTGGCGATTTGAGCGAATGCCTGCGACAAAGGATTATTTGTCGGCTGGGCCGCAGGCAGGGTCAGCGGGCTGGCGTCGCCCTTCTGTCCTTCTTTCCCCTTCACCTCGGAGGAGATCAGCGTTCCAATCAAAATGCCGACCGCCAAAGTCGCGAGAATACTCAGCGTGTAAGCCCAGCGATGAGTCTTCATGCGCATCCACATTGCGCCCGAATCCATATGTCTACCTTCCCTCCGATTCCCCTCAAATCCTTCTGATTATACCTATTTACCCTTTGGGCTGGAGCAGGTGCGCTCAGGCGCGGGTTCTCCCCGCCAAAAGCCTATTATCTTTAGACGCACGAATGCCTCAAATCGTTTTACGGGATTGCGTCAAGTGAAGAGTTGACGCAGCGCAAACTCTATTCGTATCTCAGCGCGACGATGGGGTCCACTTGTGTAGCACAGGTGCTCCGCTAGTAGGCACAGGGGTTATTTCGCTTCGTAGACCGTCTTTCCGCCCACCACCGTTCGCAACACCTTGGTGGCAAGAATTTTTTCGGGCGACGAGGCGGTCAGGTCGCGATCGAGCACTACGAAGTCGGCCAGCATGCCGGGAACCAGCTTTCCCTTTTCTTTCTCCTCGAACTCCGCAAACGCCGAGCCTTGCGTGTAGGCCGCGATAGCCTGATCGATGGTAATCCGCTGATCGGGGACATATTCCTGCTTGCTATTCTCGCTTTTGCGCGTGACAGCCGCATACAGTCCGCGGAACGGAGTCACGGGCTCGACCGGATAGTCCGTGCCGAACGCAAGCCCCACTCCCTTGTTCAGGAAAGCCAGCCATGCGTAGGACGTTGCGGCACGCTTGGGCCCTAACCGATCCTGCGCCCAGCGCATGTCGGTCAGCAGATGGTTGGACTGCATGGAGGCGATCACTTTCAACTGTTTGAATTGCGTGATCTGCGCCGGAGTAGTCACCTGGGCATGTTCGATACGCAGGCGGTAGTCGTCGCCGCCGTTCGCGGCTTTGACGTGAGCTTCCTTCGCGGCCTTCTCGGCCTCGGCAAAGGCGTCGAGCGCCATCTGCACGCCCTTGTCGCCGATGGCATGAAATCCAACCTGGAATCCGGCGAGCACGCGTTCTTTCGTCATGTCGTTCAGCTTGACCGGATCGTAGCGGGGTAGGCCGGAATTCTTAGGGTCGTCGGCGTAGGGGTCGAGCATCGCCGCGGTGTGCGATCCCAGCGACCCGTCCATGAAGCCCTTCAGCAGTCCAGTGTGCAGCATCAAGTCAGATTGCGGATGGGAGTCGCGCTTCTTGATCAACTCTTCCACCGGCTCATCAAAGGGAAGCCACTCGCTGACGCGCGCCGTCAGTTTGCCTTCTTTTTCCAGCTCTTCGTAGATCTGGAAATTCTCCCATGTGGGCGAATAGTCCTGGCAAGAGGTCACGCCGTGCGCGGCCAGGTCGGCGAGTGCCAGTTCCAGTCCCTGACGGCGCTGCTGATGGTTGGGTTTGGGCACGACTGCCAGCACCGCCGCTTGCGCCGTCTCCCGTAAAATCCCGGTGGGCTCGCCGCTCTCGTTGCGGTCGATGTGTCCACCCTGCGGATCGCGGCTGGCAAGATTGACGCTGCCCAACTGCAGCGCACGCGTATTCGCTACGGCAATGTGGCCGTCAATTCGTACAAGAAATACAGGATGGCCTGCGGAGACTTCATCCAGATCCCAACGTGTGGGAGTAGCCTTTACCGGCCACAGCGTTTCATCCCATCCCGAACCCTGAATCCATTCGCCAGCGCGGGATTCCTGAACTTTATTAGCCACGCGGGTGCGGAGTTCATCCAGCGATTTGACTCCGGTGAGATCGACGCTGAGCTTGGTCTGTCCCGCGTCATCGAGATGCAGGTGCGCGTCGTTAAAACCGGGCACAGTGAAGTGGCCGCCGAGATCGACGATCTGTGTCTGCGGACCCTTGAACTTGTCCATGTCGAGCGTCTTGCCGACGGCGAGGATGCGGTCTCCTTTGCACCGCGATCGCTTCTTGGCGCTCGATGGAGGCGAACTGAGCTATTGGCGGGCACGCCGGTGTAGACGTTGGCGTGCACAAAGATGATATCGGCCTTGGGCTTGGTGTCGGCCGCAGGAGCGTTGGTCTGCCCCGCACTCACGGCCGTGAGAAGGAAAACAAGCGCAGTTCCTCCCAGACTCGCCTTGCCTGTGAGACTCATTCTCCCACCCCCGCCAGCGTCAGCATGGTCAGCAGAATTCGCTTCAGTCCCAGCTCGCGCCCGTTGGAATCGAACCACTCCTGCAGCGTATGCGCTCCGCCGCCCGACCCGCCGCCGCCGATGGCGACCGCTTCCCTGCCCATCGAGAGCGGAATATTGGCGTCCGTCGATGCGCGTTGCACTTGCGCCGCGTTTCCCAGTTGGGCATCGACGGCTCGCACAATCTGCAGAATCCGCGCCCCCGGCTGCAACTCGCCCGCCGGACGGTTTCCAATCACGACCACTTCGCAATTCACTGCCGGCCTTTTTTGCGCCGGTGAACGCATTTCGGCGGCCATGGTTTCGTCCTCGACCGCCCGGTTCAGGGCCTGGCGCAAGGCCTGCTCCAGGCGCTCCATCTCGGTCATAGAGGTCGAACGGATGTCGACTTTCATGCTGGCCGACTCAGGAATCGAATTCACCGACGTGCCGCCGCGAATCACTCCAATGTTGAACGTCGTCTTTGGCGTCGCGGGTACAGTCGTGGCTGTGAATGTATCGATGGCCTTGGCCAGAATCACAATCGGATTGGGCGCGCCGAAATCGCTCCAGGAATGTCCGCCCGGACCGCGCACGATGACTTCAAAACGGCGGCTGCCCAAGGCCTCGGCGACGATGGTGTCCGCGCCGGCGCCGTCGAGCACCAGGCTGTAAGCGATCGAATCTTTCCAGCGCGGCGTGGAGAAAATGTGCCTCATGCCGCGCAGATCGCCTTCGCCCTCTTCCCCTACGTTTCCGATGAAGACGAAGGGCAGCGCATGCCGGACGCGGACCGACCGCAGCAGGGCAGCGATACCCAGCATGGCGGCGACTCCCGCGCCGTTGTCGGAGACTCCCGGGCCATATATGCGGCTGCCCTGGTTGCGGATGTTCAGCGGCGTATTCGCGGGAAAGACGGTATCGATGTGCGCGCTCAGGGCAACGTAACGGCGTCCGAAGCCGGGATGTGTGCCGAAGACGTTGCCGACATCGTCGATGCGGACGTCATCGAGTCCGACTTCGCGGAAGCGTTCCGCCAGCCAGGCTCCCCGGGCCGATTCACCAAAGGGAGGCGCCGGGATGCGCGCCATTTCCATCTGCCAGTGCAGCAATTGTGGCTCGTTGGCGCGAAACCAATTGAATGCCGATCGCACGTCGGGCGAGGCCGAGAGGTGCGCCACCTCGCGCTGAATGACCTCCCTTGCCGCAGCGTGAGTGACTGCAGGGCCGGAGTCTGGCGGTTCCGCGCGCGAAGGATTGGGGCTCATGGCAGGTTAGGTCAGTGTACAACGCAGGGGAAACATCTGGACATTACCGAAGATGGAAACCGCACGGCTGGAAGTACAAAAGCGCTGAGGTAAACAGCATGTCCAAGTACAATTCCATGCATACCTTCGATCGTTAAAGGGGCGACGATGCGAATACGATTTACCTTATTTCTAACGACCGTTTTGTTTTTGTTACCCAATATGGGTCGTGCGCAGGCTGACCATCACCACGGTTCGCCTGAGACTCTCGGCAGCGTGACTTTCAGCACCTCGTGCAGCAGCACAATTCAACCTCAGTTCAATCGCGCCGTAGCTCTCATGCATTCCTTTCAATTTCGGAACGCCATTGAGGCATTCGACACCATTCTCGTGACCGACCCGTCCTGCTCCATCGCATACTGGGGCATCGCGCTGAGTAGTTGGGGGAACCCGTTCGCCGCTGGACTCAAGTCCCCGGCGCAATTGGAGCAGGGACTCAAAGCCGTGAAGCAGGCGCGCGTTAGCCCTCCGAAGACGGAGCGTGAGCGTGCGTATGTCGAGGCTGTCGCGCACCTGTATACCGATACTGCGAACACCGATCAGCAATCACGGAAGCTGGGATATGAAGACGCCATGGCTGCTCTCAGTGCCGCTCACCCCGAGGACAATGAAGCGGCCATCTTTTATGCGTTGGCTGTCGCTGCCGCTGCCGATCCGGCCGATAAGACGTATGCGAGGCAACTCAAGGCCGGGGCGATTCTGGACAAGCTGTTCATTCAGTATCCGAATCATCCGGGATTGGCTCACTACATCATTCACGCCTACGACGTTCCACCGCTGGCTGCCGCGGGCGATTGGAGCCGCGCAACGCTATGGCGAGATTGCGCCTTCAACACCGCACGCATTGCACATGCCCTCCCATACATTTACCCGAGTCGGGGATTGGCAAGCGTCCATCGACACCAACATAGCCGCCGCGGCCGTCCGCACGAAGCGCGGGTCAGACGCCCGAAGAGTTGCACGCCACCGACTACATGGTCTACGCCTACTTGCAGACCGCGCAGGACAATGCCGCGAAGCGTCTGGTGGAATCGCCGCTCAGAGCTTTACCCGCTTCGATCCGGCATCTCCGAACACTGGAGCGGGTAGTCCAGCTACGGCATACTTTGCGCGCGCGGCGATTCCTGCCCGATATTGCCTGGAACGGCAAGCCTGGTCCGATGCGGCCAAGCTGGAGCCGGTCGCAAGCCCGTTTCCGTACACCGATGCGATCACCTACTTTGCCCGCGGCTTGGCGGCCGCTCATCTTAAGGATCATGCCGCAGCGCTCTCAGCCATCGACTCTTTGAAACAGATGCGCGAAAAACTGACCAACATGAAAGAGGCCTATTGGGCCAACCAGGTAGATATTCAGCGGCAGGAAGTATCCGCCTGGCTAGCCTTTGCTGAGGGCAACAAACAAGGCGCACTTACTGGAATGCGTGCCGCGGCGGAACAGGAAGACCAGACCGAAAAGAGCGCGGTCACGCCGGGGCCAATTGCGCCGGCGCGCGAACTGCTGGCGGAGCTGCTGCTGGAATTAAAGCGACCCGCGGAAGCGCTCAAGGAATTTGAAGCAACGCTGACTAAAGAACCCAACCGCTTTTGGGCGCTGTACGGTGCAGCGGAGGCGGCGAAGTTGGCTGGCGATCGTCAAACGGCACAGGCACATTTCCAGACGTTGCTCAAGGTGGCGGGTCGCGCCGATAAACCTGGACGCGAAGAATTGGCCGAGGCGAGCAGCGGAGCGCGCTCAGAATAGCTGCCGTCCAGACTACGGTTGATCTCGCGGACGCTCCAGGAGGTCCGGGCCGGGCATTCACGCTGTCCGATTTACTGGCCGTTCTCCGACTCGTGCTGCTACGGCATTGACGAATTGCCTGGTAGCCTCGACGGCGATTCCATAGCGATCACCCCCTCGAATGATTGGCCCGGCGATCGCGTCGAGTTCCGGCGGGTTCCCTCGCTCGACATCTTTCTGCATGGAACTACGCATGCCGTAGGGCGCCCTACTCATGCCGGCAAAAACAACGTTCGCGTCGACCTTCGCACCCTCCGCGGTGGCAACGGCGCAGGCCTCGCGGACGCATGATTCCCACCGTGCTTTCCACTCCGGATTACTCATCACCCCGCCGACGGGCTGATCGAATGCGGTGGTCGCCAGCGCGATCGGGGCAAGGAAGACGATCTTGGTCCACATCAGCGTGGCCTCGTCGTCAATGAAGTGGCATTCGAAACCGATCTTCTGCAATTGTTCGAGCGTGAAGCCCAGTAACGGCCGCCCTGCAGACGAGACATTCAAGATCGCGAACGGAGAACGGTGAATGATGTGACCGGGCGCAACGCGCTCGGATTCGACCGCGATGGTTGCGGGATCACGCGGTCGAAACCGTACCTCACTCCGCAACCAAGACAGATGATCGAGGCCATTGAGCAGCGGGACGATGGCGCCGACCGACTCCGGATGAGTTAGCGCGGCGAGCGAGTCCTGCAACTGGGTCGCTTTGACCGTGATCCACAGCACGTCGACGGGCGGCACTTCTGCGCTGCGCGCGACGGGCACCACGATGTTTCCGAATGGACTTTCCAGTTTCAGTTGTTCGGGATAAGAGGCGAGCGACTGAGGCTTAACGACGGCAGTAACGGAATCACCCAATCGCGCCAGCGAGGCGCCGATCAGGCCTCCGACGCCGCCTACGCCGAGAATGGCATGTCGAAGGGCAGGCATGCGGTCATTTCTTCAGTGCCGAGACCGGCACGCACTCGAGGATCTCGGCCTCGCTCAGCGTGTGGTCGCTCTGCTTGGCGCGCTTGTAAATGCGATCCACGATGTCGTCGGAAGCAGGAATGTTGTGCCGCTCCAGCCAGAACAGCACATTCGACTTGCCGCTCATCGGGCCGACGTCGATGATCTGGTCAAGTCCGAACACGTGCGAGGGCACGCCGGAGTAGACGGTGTTCGCGAGCACGACATCATTCTTGTGATACGCCTTGATGATCGCCGCCGCATGCACGCCAGTCGCGGTGCGGAACGCGTCGTCGCCGACAACCGGATAATTTGCGCGGAATGGGCACGCCGGTCGCGCGCGAAACGGCCTCGCAATATTCCTTCAACTTGGTCAGATCCTGCTGATCCCAGGGCGCGAGGTCCATCAGTTTGAGATTCACCAGCATCTGATCCATCTGCGTGTTGCCGACGCGCTCGCCAAGACCGATAGCGCAACCATGCACGCAATTCGCTCCCGCGATGATCGCCGCCATGGAATTGGCAATCGCCAGTCCGCGATCGCTGTGGCCGTGCCAGTCCACGCGAATCTTCTCGCCGCGAGGGCTTGACGACCTCCGCGATCACGAATCGCACCAGGGCCAGCGCGCCCATCGGCGTGGCATGCCCAGCAGTGTCGCAAATGCAGATCGCCCGCGCGCCGCACTCGATCGCGCGTCGTATACAGGCGCTTCACCGTTTCCGGATCGCAGCGGCTCGTATCTTCGGTGACGTACATGACATCGAGCCCGAGCGACACCGCGTACTTCACGGCTTTCTCGGTCGTCTTCAGCAGGAAGTCGTCGGTCCAGCCTTCGGTGAAACGGCGAATCGGGCTGGAGCCGATGAATGTCGCGGCCTCGATGCGCAGGCCGGTCTTCTGCACGATCTCGGCGATCGGACGAATATCGTTTTCGTGCGTGCGCGCGGCGCAGTTGGCGCTGAATCTTCATCTTGTGCGCGGCGATCTCGCGCGCCAGCGCGGTGACAGCCTCAACGGCGCGCGGTCCCGCTCCCGGCAGACCGAGATCGAGGGAATTGATCCCGAGCGCTTCCATCAGATGAAGAATCTCAATCTTCTCGGAGATCGAAGGATCGCGCACCGAAGGCGATTGCAGGCCGTCGCGCAGGCTTTCGTCATTGAGCAGAACCGGCCCCGGAGGCTTCAGCCCCGGCGGAAAGTTCTTGTTCCAGTCGTAGATGAGGTCGGAGGTGTTCATGAACAGCAATGAGCGGTGAGCAATGAGCTTTGAGCAAAAGCTCCCGCCCAATAGAATTTTCTGTTCTCCCCAGTTCGTTGAATTCGAGGTGGCGGCCGCTCACGGCTCACTGCTCATTGCGTCACTGCTTATTTTTCCTTCGGCGGCAGCGTTAATCCAAATACCGAAATCATGCCCTGCCCGGCGACGTTGATCTTGCTCTCCCCGGGAGTGGGCAAGTACAGCGCCTTGCAGTTCTCGCAGCGATAGACTTCGGCATTTGGACCCCAGGCCTTCTCGACGTCACCGCACTCACGCTCGACCACGTCGGTCTTGTAGAACCAGAGCTTGAGATGCCCGCCGCAGAACTTGCCCTTGGCATCTTTTTCATTGCAGGCACGCTGGCCCTGCTTCTTGATCTTCACCTTGTGGTTGGGAAGCTGCGGAATATTCTGAGAGCCGGAAGTGGTAACTTCGCCAGTCGCCAAAGGACATACCCTCGTTCGGGCGGCCACGCGGGCCGCCGGATTCGGCCTAATGTGCTCATTGTAACCGAAACGTTTGAGCGATGAGCAGTGAGCTATGAGCGATGGGCAACCCGGTTTAGCTCACTGCTCAGCGCTCATTGCTATCTGCTAGTCTGTGACTTCATGATCACAATCGTTTCCGGGCTGCCCCGCTCCGGCACTTCTTTGATGATGCAGATGCTGGTCGCGGGCGGGATGACGCCGCTTTCCGACGGCGAGCGCACGGCAGACGATGACAATCCGCGAGGATACCTGGAGTGGGAGCGCATCAAGCAACTTCCCGATGATCCAAGTTGCATCGTCGAAGCCGAAGGCAGGGTCGTGAAAATCATCTCGCGGCTTCTGCTGTCACTTCCTTCCGGCCACGACTACCGCGTGATCTTCATGCAGCGTCCGTTGCCGGAAGTGCTGGCCTCACAAGATCAGATGCTGCGCCGGCGAGGGACCTATAAAGAAGGCGCGACTCCAGCGGCGATGGCCGCTGCTTTTGAGAAGCACCTGCGCGATGTCTACGCATGGCTCGACGGGAAGCCCTATGTGAAATCGATTCGCGTTTCGTACCACGATGCGCTAAAGCAGCCAGAAGAGGTCAGCCGGAGTATTGGCGAATTTCTCGGAATCTCGCTGAACGTTGAAGCCATGACCGAGCAGATCGATGCGTCTCTGTATCGCAATCGAACGGCGGAGCCCAGGGGCTAAAAGCCCATTTGTTCCTCGCTTTCAACGGCGAGGCTGAAGCCGCACCTTTCAAGGCCTGTGGGACGACTTCTAGAACTCGCGCTTCGGGGCAGCCTGATCCGCGCCGACGCGTCCCGCCTGAATCTCGGCTTTGAAGTAGTTCTCGCCTTTTACTGGGGCGCCGGCAATTCGTCGCAGTATTCCGATCTGTCCGCTGTGGGTGAAAGCATCGGCCACAGGCCCCTGAAAAAGATTCTCCAGCGAAGCCTGCAGCGGCGCATCGGAGGCTAGATAATCATCGAACTTCTTCAGCGCGGCGAAGAAGCGGTTGACTTCTTCATCCCAAGGCAGCGGTTTGGAATCGTTCCACTTCTTTTCGCCGTTGGCCATCGATAATCCCCAGTCCATCAGGTCGCCAATGTGCGCCAGGATTTGCGCAGGAGTGCGCGCGCCGGCTCCGGCCTGAAATTCTGCGAAGCCGGCGGGAGCGTTACGCACCGTCTTCCCGCATCGATACGCGAGCGTAGCCAAGGTGTGGCGGAGCAACTGACGAGTGGAATTGTTCATTTCGGTCATGGGCATCCAGCTTACACTGAAGCTTGGAGGCGCAGCACATGGCGAAGAAGGCTAGTCTTTACGGGGAGGCCGGCCCGGAAAAATCACTCGTGGCTCGCCCCGGGGCGGTCAGCCGGGTCAATGCCGAGCACTACCGCTGGGGACACGAGTGCGAGGCGTGGCATCTGGTCAAAGACCCGCAGTTGACTGTGATCGAGGAACTGATTCCCCCCGGCGCGGCCGAGGTGCGGCATTATCACAAGAAGGCGCAGCAGTTTTTCTACATTCTCTCTGGTGAAGCGATCATGGAAGTGGAAGGTGAGCCCGTACTCGTGCCCGCGGGAAGCGGCATTCGGATTATGCCGGGGGTGCGCCACCAGATTCGCAATCCTTCGTCGAGCCCCTGGCGGCTGCTGGTGATCTCGCACCCGCCTAGTCACGGAGATAAGTTCGAGGCACCAGTTTCGTAATGCCGGCGCCACTTTATAACCGCTTACGCAGCAGGGTGCCGGTCGCTCGCAGTGCACCACGCGCCCGTGTTATCAGCCCACGCGCGAACTGCATATCCAGGAAGCCTTCCATCTGACGCCGGAAATCCTCGCCATATCCGTGCCACCACACTTTCTTCATCCCCGGCAAGCGGTCCGTATCCAGATATTTCACCCGCACCATCTCTTCCAGTCCGAAGCGCCCGTGAGTCCGGCCCACCCCGCTGGCCTTCACGCCGCCGTGCGGAGCCTCGCTGATGCCGAAGCACGAAATCACGTCGTTCACCATGACCGTGCCGGCATGAATGCGGCGTGCCACGCGCTCGCCACGTTTCGGATCACGCGTCCACACGCTGGCCGCCAATCCGTATTCAGAATCGTTCGCCAGGCGTACAGCTTCGTCGTCATCGTTGCACACCATCACCGGCAGGACGGGACCGAAGGTTTCTTCGCGCATGATGCGCATGTCGTGCGTCACGTCCGCCAATACCGTGGGAGCGTAGTAATTTGGCCCCAACTCGGGCAACCGGGTACCACCGGCGAGAACACGCGCTCCGCGTGACTTCGCGTCCTCCACGTGCGACTCCACGATCCGGACCTGCCGCTCCTGAATCATCGGCCCCACATCCGTATGTGGATCCATGCCGTTGCCCACGCGCAGTTTCTTCGTCTTATCTGCACATGCCTGGGCAAAGGACTCGTATAAGGCTACGATGCACGTAGCAACGCTCGACCGACAAGCAGGCCTGTCCGGCATTGACGAAAGCTCCCCACACTGCGGCGCTCGAAGCTACATCGACATCGGCATCATCGAGCACCAGCATCGGATCTTTCCCACCCAGTTCGAGCACCACCGGAAGCAGGCGATCGGCCGCGGCAGCTGCAATGCGCTTTCCGGTAGTAACGCTACCCGTGAACACCAGCTTGTCGATGGTTGAACGCATCAGTGCCGCTCCGGCCGGCCCCTCGCCCACCACCACCTGAAATACATCCTCGGGCACACCGGCCGCATACAGCAGCGAAGCGAACTCCAGAGCCACCAGCGGCGTCAACTCCGAAGGTTTTAGCACCACGGCGTTGCCTGCGACCAGCGCCGCCAGCGTCTCCGTCGCCGGAATCGAAAACGGATAGTTCCACGGCGAGATGATTCCCACTACGCCGTGTGGTTCGCGAACCAGCCATCCCCGCTTCAGCTTGGTGACCAGATTGCCGTGGGGGACGGGTTCATCGCGCAGCAGGCGGAATGCGTTGTGGATGAGGAATCGCGCCGCGTCAAGCACGACGAGTACTTCGGTGACGAGCGCCTCCGCCAAAGGCTTTCCCACTTCACGGGTAATCGCCGCCGCCACCGCTGATTTCCTTTCGTAGAGTTTCGCCTGAAACTCGCGCAAGATAAAAATTCGGTGCTGCAGCCCGAGATCGGCCCAGGCTGTCTGGGCCGCGCTCGCCCGTTCGACGGCGGCAACGACCTCAGCTTCCCCGGCGCAATCCAGTTCCCGTAACACTTCGCCGGTAGCGGGATTGACGGACGAAATCTTACGAGCCGCAATTTCCAGATCAGTCGCCATGAAGCAATCGTATTCCCCGGAAGCGTAGCTGGCTACGTTTCGTGTCTGGAGTCTTCTTCACGGTAAAAAGCCGATCCCTAGATTTTGTGGGGACAGTCGCCTTCGGCTGTCCGTCGCCCGACGGGCGATTGTTTTTTGCTTGCGATGCTGTCACGAAAGCAGTTCCTTCCTACTCGATAGGTCCGGTATCTCCACTGAAGTTCGGCGCAACGGACAAAGACAGCCGCTCACGCGGCCGGACAGCCGAAGGCGGCTGTCTCCACAAAATTCTTCAGATCTTTGGCCCCTGGTAATCGACTTGGACCAAATACAGCCCCGCCGCGGGCGCGGTGGCTCCAGCTGCTGACCGGTTGCGTGCTTCCAGAATCCGCGTCACGTCATCAGCTTGCAACGTGCCGCGACCTACGAGGATGAAGGTTCCCACCAGGTTCCGCACCATGTGGTGGAGAAATCCGGAGCCGCGGACCGTGTAGATCAACTCTTCTTCCGCGCGTTCCCATTCCGAAAAAAAAATTGCGCGGACATTCGAGGCGGGCTCGCCTTCCCGTCCCCGCTCCGGATCGACCGCGGCGAAGGAAGTGAAATCGTGCTCTCCGACGACCAAGCCTGCGGCGCTCGCCATCGCTTCCTCGTTCAGCGGATAGGGATAGTGCCACACGTACCGCGCCAGAAACGGAGGACAGATCGCATCGCGATAGATCCGGTATCGGTAAGTCTTTCCTCGGGCCGAGTGCCGGGCGTGAAACTCCGACGGCATTTCTTTCACGTCGAGCACGCGCACTGTGGCCGGCAGGATATCGTTCAACGCTTTCAGGAAATTCTCCGTGGGGACCGGCGACGATGTGACAAATGTCATAACCTGGGCAAGCGCGTGCACTCCCGCGTCGGTGCGGCCCGAGCCTTGCGGCAATACCTTTTCCCCGGTAATTCGTCCAATGGCAGAGGCGAGTGTCCCCTGCACCGTCACTGCGTCAGGCTGCACCTGCCATCCGGAGAACCCCGCCCCATCGTAGGAAAGGATCAATTTGAGATTGCGTCGGGGTTGATCTTTAGAGTCCGGCGGCGCGCTCGAATCATCGAAGTTACTTACACTCATGCAGGCGTTCCCGAGCAGTGGCACATGCTTTAAAACCAATATCGGGGTTCGGTCAGATATACTAAACCGTTTCCGCAGAATCCCGGCTTCGAGCATGACCGCTTCCGTCGAGGCTGGGCCCGGGAACACCGTACGTCCGCAAACAAATGCAAGCGCCGGACCCGGAAAGGTCTTTTTCATCCTGCTTTGAGGAACCTTCCACCGCCGCTTTGCGTACCAATGCCTGAGTAGGATTTATTTCAGGGACGGGCTGCACCAGGCAAGAACCGTTTTTTCGTAACCAAGCCTTAATCTATATGGTTTTTACGATCGGAGATGAGTAGATGCCATTTGCACCTATAAACTCGACCATCCGGCTCGCCGCCACGGCAAGTCTATTCGCAACGCTGACCATGGCCTGTTGGGCTCAGGAGCCACCCCCCGCGCCGACGCCGCAGAGTACTCCGGAAACAAAGCCCGTTCCAGTGCTGAACTACAGCCAACCGGCGAAGCATTTCCCCAATCCTATCGCCCCTTACATGCCGCATCAGGTGGCCCCGCCAAACCTGGCGAACACGGCGCGGATCGATTCCCTAATGCACGACGGCAAACTGTATCTCTCGCTGAATGACACGATCGCGCTGGCGCTCGAGAACAACCTCGATATCGCGATCGCGCGTTACAACCTGAACATCGCCGACACCGACGTATTGCGCGCCAAAGCTGGCGCCCAGATTTTAGGCGTGAATGTCGGCATCGTGCAGAACACTCCCGGCGGCGGCGTGGGAGGCATCGGAACGCAGGTGGGTTCCGGCACGGGCGGCACCAGCCTGGGCGCTGGCGGGGCCGGCGTCGGAGTCGGCGGTATCGTCGGTTCGACGGCTGGCGGTCTTTTCGGTCCGCTAATCACCAGCTTTGATCCAATTCTCACGGGTATCTACCAGAGCGATCACGCCACCTTCATTCCAACCAGTCCGTTTCAGGGAAGCTACCAGGGAACCACCACCGCGAACTTCCAGTACATCCAAGGTTTCCAGTGGGGCACCAATATTTCGGTCGGATTCAATAACAACCGAATCACAAGCAACAGCGGTTTCCAATCCGTAAGCCCGGCGCTCAACTCCAGTTTCCAATTCCGCCTCACGCAGCATCTGCTTGAAGGATTTGGGTTCCCCGCGAATACCCGCTTCATCCGGATCGCCAAGAACAATCGCGAACTCACTGATGTCGCATTCCGCCTGCAGATCATCACGACCGTCGATCAGATCGAGAATATGTATTGGGATCTGGTCTATGCCTTCGAGAATCAAAGAGTGAAGGAAGAGTCTTTAGCCTTTTCCCAGAAGACGCTTTCTGACACCAAGAAGCAGGTAGAGATCGGCAGCTTGGCCCCCATCGAAGCTGTGCGCGCCCAGAGCACGGTGTCTGCCGATCAGCAGGCTCTCACGGTCGCCAGGACCAACCTTCAATTGCAGCAGTTGATCATGAAGAACGCTCTTAGCCGCACTCTCCACGATCCTACGCTGGCAAATGCCGATGTGATTCCCACGTCTACGATGGAAGTTCCGGAGAACGAGCAGGTCCAACCCACAGAGGAATTGGTTAACGAGGCGCTGCGACACCGGGCGGAACTCGTCGAATCGCGCATTCAATTGAACAGCCAGCAGATCAGCAACAAGGCATTGCGCAACGCTCTGCTCCCGACGCTCGACGCTTTTGCCTACTATGGCGGCGGAGGACTGGGTGGGTCGCAGAGTCCGGCGAGTGTTTGTCAGGACCCCACGACGCAGCAGTTCTGCGCAACGGCCATTCCAGATCCAAACCTCAGCCAGTTTCCCCTGGCTCCGACGGTCGGCTATACCGACACCCTGCACCAGCTCGTCAACTCGACTGCTCCTGATAAAGGTGTCGGCCTGCAGTTGAACATCCCGCTGCGTAATCGGGCTGCCCAGTCGGTTCAGATTCGTGGCCAGTTGGAATACCGCCAGGCGCAGATGGCGCTGCAACAGACCGAGAACCGGGTAAGCATCGAAGTTCGACAGGCGCAGTTCGCGGTGGAGCAGAATCGAGCGAGCGTGGCTTCGGCGCAAGCTGCCGTGGATTACGCCCGTCAGTCGCTGGATGCCGAGCAGAAGAAGTATCAGTTCGGCACCTCGACCACCACGGCTGTTCTGCAGACCCGCAGTGCACTGGCCACGGCGGAATCGACTTTGATGTCGGCGATGGCTGCTTACGAGAAGTCGCGGGTCGAACTCGAGCGTGCCACCGGCTCGCTGCTGGATAAGAACGGCATCAGCATCGACGATGCCGCCCGCGGTCAGGTTACGCGCATGCCAAACGTTCCTTACGTTGCGCCCCGTAAGGATCTGCCCTCGACAACGCCAACCGCCCAGCCACAGCAGTAGATCGAATCGCGCAAAACCTCGAACGCCGCTGTGCCCGCACAGCGGCGTTTTCTTTTCCTCACAATTCTTTACAATCCTCGACGCCTCGCGGCAAACTCTGCCGCTAAGATGAAGTGACGCTTTTTCGCATTCTGCATCCAACAGTGCTTTCTGATTTCTGATCCTGCAATGTTTGGCGTTATTTTCCTGCAAGGAGAAGCTCATGTCCTTCCCGCGTCTGATGTCTGCTTTCCGGTTGTGTATGCTGCACGCCGCTGCCGTTCTTCTGATTACATGCGTGCCCCTCTCGCTGCCTGCGCAACAAAGCGTACCGCCAGCCTCGTCGCAGTCGGCGGCGCCCGCAGCGCCGCAGCCTGCCCAGCCTGAGGCCTTGCATCTCGTTGACTATTCGGTTCCGCGGTCCGCCTTCCCTCATGTGCTGCAACCCTACACGTCGCTCGAGGTACCGCAGCCGGCCTTTGGAAACTCGCCGCGTATTGATTCACTGCTGCACGATGGGAAGATCTATCTCTCCATCGATGACGCAATCGCTCTGGCGCTCGAGAACAACCTCGATCTCGAGATTGCCCGTTATAACCTGAACATCGCCGCAGCCGACCTGCTCCGGGCCAAGTCGGGCGCCAACATTCTCGGCGTGAATACCGGAGTCGTGCAAAACACTCCCGGCGGCGGCGTGGGCGGACTCGGCGGCACCGTCGGCTCAGGCACGGGTGGAACGACCGTAGCCGCTGGCGGTGCGGGCACAGGTACGCTCGGCTTGGTCAGTTCGACCCTGGGCATCGGATCGAGCATCACCAGCTTCGACCCGCAGCTCATCGGAAATCTTCAACTCGACAAGAACGAAACACAGTCCACGAGTCCATTCAGTCCTGTGCCAGTGATCGCCCAAAATACCTACACGGCCAACTTCGGTTATACGCAGGGGTTCGCTTGGGGTGGTGCTCTCACCGGAGTTTTCGATAATACTCATCTCACTACCAACAACACGACGAGCTTGCTTACGCCACAACTCGGGGCGAACTTTCAATTTCGTTTCATGCAGAACCTGCTGCAGGGATTCGGATTCCTGCCCAACACGCGGTTCATCCGCATTGCCAGGAACAATCGTGAGATTTCCGATGTTGCCTTTCGCCTGCAGGTCATCACTACGGTTGATCAGATCGAAAATATGTATTGGGATCTGGTCTACGCCTTCGAGAATGTGCGCGTGCAGCAGGAAGCAGTCACTTACGCACAAAAGGCCCTGGATGATGCCAAGCGGCAGGCGCAGGTCGGAACCGTTCCGCCGATTCAGGTCGTGAGCGCGCAAAGCACTGTTGCTACTGACCAGCAGAATCTCATCGTCGCCGAGAACAATCTGCAACTGCAACAGTTGCTGATGAAGAATGCTCTCAGCCGGAGCATTGAGGATCCGATGCTCGCCGAGGCCGATGTCATCCCGACGTCGGTGATGCAGGTGCCGCGGGAAGAACCTGTCACTCCGATTCAGGACTTGATCAACGATGCCCTGCAACATCGCGCCGAACTGGTGGAGACACGCATCGACCTGAATTCGCGGGACATCAACGTGAAAGCGGTTCGAAATTCGATGCTTCCTGAGCTTCAGGCATTTGCCTACTATGGAGGCTCTGGTTTGGGTGGTGATGTGAACCCAAATTGCGCCTTCAGCGGAGTCTCGTGTTACAACCCGGCCAAGGCGCCGCCGGCGTTTCGGAGTGCAACCAGCGTTGCATACAGCGCTACGCTGAATCAGATGGTAAATTCCACTGCCCCCGACAAAGGAGTGGGACTCACAATCAACATTCCTATCCGCAACCGGCTGGCGCAGTCGAACCAGGTGCGCGCGCAACTGGAATATCGCCAGGCACAGGTGCGCCAGCATCAGCTCGAGAACCAGGTTCGAATCGAGGTGCGCAATGCGCAATTCGACGTGAAACAGAACCGGGCTGCGGTGCAGGCGGCGCAGTCGGCGGTCGACCTCGCGCGGCAGACTTTGGATGCGGATCAACAGAAGTTAAAAGTTGGACTCACCACACAGGTGACCATCCTGCAGGACGCTGCCACACTGACAACCGGGGAATCGAACCTGGTTTCAGCGAAGGCGGCGTACGAAAAGTCGCGTCTTGAACTCGACCGCGCGACCGGATTGCTGCTGGAGCATGCCGGCATCGACATCACCGACGCTACGAGGGGCCAAGTCACACATCTGCCCAACGTACCCTACGTCGCGCCGCGGCCGGATGTACAACCCGGGACGCAGCCGAGTGCGCCGTCGGCGTCGATCCAGCCGCAGCCGGGACAAATGTAGCGTTACCCTTCTTTGATTCCGCTCTATCGAAACTCCCGCTTCTCGCAAAGGCTGCGAGAAGTGGGGCACCCCAGTGAGCCGGGGATGAATCGAGGCGAGCGAAAGAGGAAGGCCCGCACTGGAGGCCCGCGAATCCGCAGATCGCCTGATACACTACGCTGAAATGGAGACGTGGAAGAGCGGCGCTTTAGCGCCGCGTGAGCAACTAGAAAAGGACCAAGGATTCAGCACCCGGCGCGCGCCTCCAAGATTCTTTCTCTGGCTCCTGCCTTTGTCCTTCCTGCTGCAAGTCGCGTCAATCGGCATCTTTCATCAATATCGAACGCGCCCCGGCAATGACAACTTCGAGTTCGGCTGGGAGATGGGCCGCATTGGGCGTTCCATCGCTCAGGGGCAAGGCTTCAGCAATCCGTATGACGGCACTACCGGGCCGACCGCGTGGGAGCCGCCGCTCTATCCATTTCTGATTGGCGGAGTATTTAAGGTATTCGGCATCTACACGCGCGCCTCGGCGTGGATACTGCTCAGCATCAACAGCCTGTTCGCAACGCTAACGTGCATTCCCATTTTTCTGATCGCGCGCAAGACGTTCGGCGATGGCGTTGCGAAATGGTCGGCGTATGGCTGGGGGCTAAATCCGTACGTGTGGTACTGGTCGATTCATTGGATCTGGGATACGACGTTCACGCCGTTCATTCTCGCGTGCATGTTTCTGCTGGCACTGGAACTGCAAGACTGGCCGGGATGGCAAGGCTGGGCGCTGTTCGGCGCGCTCTATGGAATCGGCGCGCTTGCCAATCCCACGATGCTTACGTTTCTTCCCATCTGCGGGCTGTGGATCTGGCGGCAGCGATATCGCCGAGGTCTGCCATCCGTCGGTGGGATCATGATCGCGTCGATCGTCTTCTGGATGGCGCTGTCGCCGTGGCTTGTCCGCAATCACGCAGTCTTTGGACACTTCCTGCTGCGCGATGATTTCGGCCTGCAGTTCCGTTTGGGCAACGGTCCTTACGCCGAGGGGATGCTGATGCCATACCTGCAGCCGCACCACAACAAACTGGAGTGGGAGAAATTCCAGCAGATGGGTGAGTTCGCGTATGGCGAATCGTGCAAGCAAGAGGCCTTCGATTGGATTCGGACCCACCCCGGACGATTTGCAGTGATCAGTCTGAAGCGCTTCTTTTATTACTGGAACGGGGTACCCCGAGAGTCTAGTAGCGTTTCGCCGGTCGACTTTCGCACGTCGGGATTTCTGGCAACCTCAGTGCTGGCACTGTGGGGACTTGGGCGCGCTTTGCGCCAGAAGCGGCCTGGAGCGTGGCTGTTCGCCGGGTTGGTGCTCACGTATCCCACGGTGTATTACTTCGTCTTTCCGCACGCGCGCTACCGGCATCCGATTGAGCCGGAATTGGTCATCTTGATTGTGTTTCTGATCACCGAGGCGCGACGACGGTCCACCGGGGCTAAAGCCTGCACGAAAGCGGAGGGCTGACGCGGCGCTAAAGCGCCGCTCTTCCACGGTTGCTCCTGCTTCAAACCGGGGCCAATCGGCTGTGAGACAATTCCGAGTTCTCCGACGCACATGCAACTTTCGATCGTCATCATCACGTACAACGAAGAAGCCAACATCGGGCGTACGCTGCAGAGCGTGCAGCCGCTGGTCGCTGACGGCAAGGGAGAAATCGTCGTTGTCGACTCGGGTTCGACCGACCGCACCGTGGAGATCGCGAAATCGTTTGGAGCTAAGGTGTTCGTCGAGAAGTGGAAGGGCTTCGCGGCGCAGAAGAATTCGGCGATCGATAAAGCAACAGAAAAATGGGTTCTAAGTTTGGATGCAGACGAGGAAGTTGAATCCTCTCTGATTGACGAACTCACGTTCCTGTTTCAAACACCAACGACTACGGAAGACCTGAATGCAAGATTCGAACGGGTCAGAGCTCTCACTTACTTATCGACTCGACAGACGCGAAAGCAAATGAGCTTGATGATGAAAGCCCAAGGAAATCCGGCCTCTCTCTTCGCAGAAATGACCGGATATCTGGTGTCACGAAAGAATCTCTTTCTCGGCCGGTGGATCAGGCATGGAGGCTTTTGGCCCGATCGCAAGCTTAGGCTATTTCGGCGAGGCACGGCCATATTCGAAGAGAGGCTGGTGCATGAAGATGTCAGGTTGAGCGAGGGAATATCGGGGCAACTCCGAGGTACTCTTCTTCACCACTCCTACCCCACCCTCTCCGACTACATCGAGCACATGAACCGCTACTCATCTCTCGGGGCGGAGATGGTCGTGGCCAAAGGCAGAGTCCGATTCAGCTTCATCAACATCGTGATGCGGCCGATGTTCACGTTCATCTACAACTATTTCTTCCGCCTCGGATTTCTTGATGGGCGCGAAGGGCTGCTGCTGCACCTCTACCATGCGGTCTATGTTTCCTGGAAGTACGCGAAGGCATGGGAACTCTCGCGTAATAAAACGAACTTGTCATCCTGAGCGGCGGCGAAGCTGGCGCGAACGACCCTACGGTGGTGGAAGCCATCTGTGCAGTGGACGAGAATGCACGTGGTGCACGCTTCGTGGCGGGCCCTGTTGACTTCATGTCCGACGCAATACTTCGTACGGTCCCTCGGATGGCTTGCGCCATCCTCAGGATGACATCGTTGTTGCACCCGTGACACGTCTCGTTCGTGACACTCATCATCTTTGGTGACATTCATCACCCCCATACCGACCGGTCGTTTTGATCGCGGCTTCTCGCCTTGCCCCAACTGCGCCCCTTCCCTATCATCAAGAAGAACTGGGGATCGCATGGAAAAGAAGCCGTCTCGCCACTCCAATCCGCCGCAAGTTGCGGACAGCCCCGTCGCCGACGTGTTTGAAAATCGCCAGCCTTCGGACGCCGAGAAGAAGTGGGCTGAGAAGACGCTGGCGCCAACGCTAGAGAAAGCTCCCGAGCGCGCGATTGGCACGCCCACCGGCGTGAACGTCGACGAGCACGGCAACGCGCGCTTCACCACCATTTCAGGCGTTCCAATTCGACGGCTCTATACGCAGGCCGATTTGCCCGCGGACTGGAGCGAGGAGCAATACCTCGGCTATCCGGGGCAGCCGCCTTTCACTCGCGGGATTCATGCCACGGGATATCGCGGCAAGCTCTACACCATGCGCCAGTTCTCTGGTTTCGCCTCGCCGGAGGAGACCAATCAGCGCTACAAATACCTGCTCGAGCATGGCGGCAGCGGGCTCTCTGTTGCGTTTGATCTCCCCACGCTGATGGGTTACGACTCCGATCATCCCGCCAGCGAAGGTGAGGTCGGCAAGTGTGGCGTCGCGATTGACTCGCTCGAGGACATGGAAATCCTCTTCAACGGTATCGACCTGGAGAAGACCACCGTCTCGATGACGATTAATTCGCCCGCCTCGGTGCTGTGGGCGATGTACCTGGTGGTGGCCGAAAAGCAGGGCGCGGACTGGCAGAAGATTTCGGGCACGATTCAGAACGATATCCTGAAGGAATACATCGCGCAGAAGGAATATATCTATCCGCCGGCGCCATCGATGCGGCTGGTGATCGACACTTTCGAGTTCGGCTCGAAGTTCACGCCGCGCTTCAACACGATTTCGATCAGCGGATACCACATCCGCGAGGCGGGCTCGACCGCGCTGCAGGAGTTGGCATTCACGCTGTACGACGGCGTCGAGTATGTAGAGTGGGCGCGCCGCCGTGGACTCGACGTTGACGAGTTCGGGCCGCGGCTCAGCTTCTTCTTCAATGCGCATAACGATTTCTTCGAAGAGATCGCCAAGTACCGCGCCGCCCGCAAGATCTGGTACCGCATGATGAAAGATCGCTTCGCCGCGAAGAACCAGCGCACCTGGTTGATGCGCTTCCACACGCAGACAGCAGGAGTATCTCTCTCGGCGCAGCAACCGATGAACAATATTGCCCGCGTCGCGATCCAGGCGTTCGCCGCGGTGCTCGGCGGCACGCAGTCGCTGCACACTGACTCCTACGACGAAGCGTTTGCGCTCCCAACGGAAGAAGCCGCGCGCATCGCTCTGCGCACGCAGCAGATCATCGCCTACGAATCAGGAGTGGCGCAGACGGTCGATCCGCTAGGCGGATCGTATTTCCTCGAGAACCTGACGCTGCAGATGGAAAACGGCGCCTTCGACTACTTCGGCAAGATGGACGCGATGGGCGGGATGGTGAAAGCGATCGAGCGTGGATATCCGCAGAAGGAGATTGCCGAGTCTTCCTATCAGTACCAGCGGGCGGTTGAGGCGAAGGAGAAGATCATCGTTGGCGTGAACGAATTCGCCATCGAGGAAGAACCGCCGCACACCCTTTACATCGACGAGACGGTGGCCCGTCAGCAGTCGGAAAAGCTGAAGAAGTTGCGCGCCCGCCGCTCGAACGATGAAGTGCGCCGCACACTCGATGCTCTCAAGAAAGCTGCGGCGCAGGAACCGAAAGCAGCTTCCAACGGCACAATCTCGTCGGCCAATACGATACCCTATATCGTCGATGCTGTCCGCGCCTACGCCACGGTCGGCGAAATCTGCGAAGCCCTACGCCAGGTTTACGGCACCTACACGGAAGTCAGCATCACCTAGTCGGGACGTGTGGATGACCGAATCCCAGTGTGGTCAGCGCTGAGTGGTCGCGCCTTTGTCCTTCTTTTTCCTCTTCTTTCCCGTGCCTCCATCCACTCCCCACAGCTTCAGATGGCATTTCTCGCACATGTCTCGGGTCTCGGTGTTCTGGTTTAGTGCGTCTTCGGGAATCTCCGATCCCATTTTCAACTGGTGCAGCTTGTTCCCTCCGTGCGGCAGGTGGCAACTGATGCAGGACATCTCGACGCCCCTGATAGGATCCAGCGATCCGTTTACCGGGTGCCGCGCGTAGGGGTGTCCGAAGCGATAGTCCGAGGTGAGCTCGATGGTCGGGAGATATCGCGACGGGTGTTTTACCCGGCCCTGGAGGTGGCAGTCCAGGCAGACATCGTTCACCCTCGCCCGCAGCAGCCCGGGAAATTTGGAGGCATGTGGATCGTGGCAGCGGGTGCACATCCCGGAGGCGTATGGGAAATGCGGGTGCTGCATCGGCGCCGCCGGATGACACTCGCGGCAGCCATTCGACTCTTTCGGCTGAACCGCCACGTAGCTCGCGTCGTCGTGGTTTTCGACCTGATGGCAGGAGATGCACCCACTCTTCACCGCTGGATGAATGTAGTCCCCAGTGGCGTGATCAGCGTGGCACTCGACGCAGTTCGAGTGCTCATCGACGCGAGCAGGATGGGCCCCGGCGTAGCACAACTGCGCGCAGAGTACTGCGCTAAGAACGAGAAGAATCATCGCGAGTTTCATCGGCGTCTCCGCTCACGGATTCTGGTTTGCATGCGGTGGAGCCTCGTTACTCTTCGCGGTGTCCAGCCGAGTCAGGTACGGCGAGAACGGAGTGACCTCAAGCGCGAGCTTGTCTTTCGCGGAATAGATATGCGGAGGAGCGGCCTTAACAAACTTTAGCTGCCCGGCCCACGGATCGAGTTTCACCCGGCTGCCAAGCGGAAGGGCGACGATCTGCTGCGGATTCTCAAGTTCCAGCGGCGGCGCCCCCTCGGCGACGGCGCTCATGAACGAGATCCGATTCTCGGTGACCAGACTCTCGCCCAGATTCGCCTTGACCAGGTTGGGCACCCTGCGCCCGTACTTGGCCAGCGCTTTCAGGAAGAGTCCAGCTTCGGCCAGATTGTCTTTGTAGGGAGAGTTTCCCAGCATCTTCATTCCGAGCGTCTCGGCGGCTGCTTCCTGCTCCGCGCTGTGCTTGAAGTCGAAGAGCGGCAATTGCTTCAGACCCGGCACGACCAGACGATCGTTGAAGGCAAAGCTGCTGTCGAGATCGTGGCCAAGAACCGCGTGCGCGAGCGCATGCGACAAGATCGCCGCCAGAGCGGCTTCGTTCGGCAGAGCATCCAGCAATCCGCGGCTCACAAAGATCGTGTGCCCGATGGTGGCCACTTCGATGGGCGTGGTGGGCATGATGCGGCAACGCACCTCGGGATCGAGCACGATCTTGTTGGTCACTTCCAGATTGTTGACGACGGTTTGCAGGACCTTGTCAACTTCGCCTTCGGGAACGATGAGTCCCAACTCTTCCAGCTTGATGAGCACGTTGTCTTCAGCGCGCCGCTGCCAGGAGCGCTGGATATCGAGCGGGCTCTTGTCCGGTGTCTGCGACAGATCCTTCGCCGCCTCGGGATCCACTGTGATCTCGGTGAACTCCGAGTCGCGTCCGGCCGGGGCGAGATTGTATCCCCACAGCCGCGTTTGCGCTTTCAGGCGAGGACTGCCGGTCTGCGGCTTGTTGGAGTCGAACTGTTCCGAATAGACTACCGCCGGCAGCCACACGCCAGGCCGCAGGTTCATCCGCCAGCTATCGATGTGGAACGTGCCGTAACTTCCGTTGAAGCGGACGATGTTATATCCCTCGTCTTCCACCCAGATGGCGCCGCGAAAGCGTCCCGACTGGTCCTTGGTGGGACTCACTTCGAAGACCAGGCACTTCACCTCTCCCAGAAACTCACTATGCATCGGACGGAAAACGTAGTTGTTGCGGTCGAAGCCGGTGCGATCCACAAAGATCATGCTGGAGAAGCCAACCGGGCTCAGCGAATACAGCTTTGAGAATGCTCCCGCCATCCGCTCCACCAGCCGCTTGTCGAGGTAGAACTCCTCTTTCGACTGCTGGAATCGCACCCGCCCAAGAAAGTAGTGGTCCTCGCTGGGAACGAAACCCAACGCCGTATCGGGCTGCATGCGCTGCAGATAGGTTTCGACCATCGGGCTATAGCTACGCATGGTGTCTGACAAGGCGCGCTCATTGGCGATGATGCGGTCGAGGCTCTGGGGATTCGCTTTCGGATTACCGCCGGCGAACACCGGAGTGCATGCCAGCAGGATCACCAGAAATGGAAGACAGCGTCGCGTCATAGCCCGCCTCCTCGGACTTAAGAAGTCCGGACAACCGGAAGAGCCGGGAGCTTAGCGCTGAGCATCGCGATTGGGGCGGTCGCAGAATTAGGGAACTGCCTGCGCAGGGAGTAGGCCTGGGGAAGTGGCAGGAAACTCACCTTCCGTCGGAACGCGCGAATCGGTACCGACCTGAGGCTCAGCATGAAGCCTCGCTCCATTGGGGGAAACGACACGTCCAAGATCGAACTTCGACGTAGAGAGAACAGGGGGAAGGCAGTTAGAGGATAGCCGGTACCGGTTTTCCTGCGATGTGAGTCGGCTCACAATCCGCCGTGATTGCCCGCAACTTCAGCGGCAGAACTTCACTCTAAAGAAAACAGCCACTTCGCGAGCACGTCCTGCGTCCAAGTCCGTATTTCTCGCAGGGTACTGGGGACCAGCAATTCTTAGAAATTTCAGGTGACGTTCGTTATGCCGATATACCTTTGCCTGCTGCAGTGCCGGCATCGTCTGTCGAAGTACCCTGCAATGGCATCGCTGTCTCATCGGCAGGGTTGGTCATTGGCAGTATTGCTCGCTGTTTTTCCCGGTCTTCTGTGTGCCCGCGCGGGGAATGACGCTCCCGACATTACCTACCGCACCGGCACCTCCGAAGTGCGGGTCACCTTCTTCGCCACTGACGAAAACAATCACCTGGTGCAGGCCATCGATCGGAATGACTTCGCTGTCGTCGACGGCGACAGGGTCATCCGCGACTTCCGCAGCCTCACACGATCCGACGAGACCAAGCTCGCCATCGTCGTCCTGGTCGACACCAGCGAATCGGTCGCTCCTCGTTTTCAGGCAATAGCAGAACAAGTACTGCGGCTAATCTCGTGTAACCAATCCGGGGATGACCTCTCGATCATCACTTTCGCCGGATTGAGGCCTGCCATTCTCTGTGCGGCCGACTGCGGCGGCGCCGCCACTGAAGGCAAGATTCGCTCACTGAAGCCGGCTGGGCCAACTCCGCTATTCGACTCGCTCGCCTTCGGCGCGCGCTACCTCGCAGAGCGGCATACACCCGGGGTGCGTCAGGTACTGATCCTACTTTCCGACGGCAACGACACCATCAGCAAAACCTCCGCTCGCCAGGCCCTGGACTCGGTCATCGGAACCGGAGCTTTGCTCTATACCGTTAATCCCAACAAGCCTGCTCGCGATCTAAAGGGGAGCCTGGCTCTCGCCCAAATGGCCGAGGCTACAGGGGGCAGAAGTTTTTCTGCACACGATGACGCCGATGCTGCTGAAGTCCTCGAGGCAGCGCTGACCGATCTGAGAGCGTCGTATGTTGTCACGTATTCACTACCAACCCGGACGTCTGGGTTTCACTCGCTCCGTATCCTTCCCAAACACAATCTCAACCTGCGCTTCCATTGCCGGAGAGGATATTTCTATGACGAAGGTCGTTAACACGAGATTTGCTAAATTCACGCTGGGGATCGGGCTGGCTCTATGCTGCCAGGCTGCATGGGCCGGAGTTTATCAGCACGGAACGGTCGTCCGAATGCGCATGGTCGATTGCCTGCCCGCGCATCACGGCTTCATGGTCGCGATGGGCGGCGCTCCTAATCAGATGAGCGCCGAGGTCTGCCCCGAATACACGCTCGTTTCCGACAAGGTCGTATTCGTGATTGTCGGAAAATCCTCCGATCAACTCATACCCCTGGCCGACGTCGTCGATTTTCGCTTCAACAAGAACGAGCTTGCTATGCGCATTGACGATGCCCGGCACGAGAGCAAGTTCAATATCAAGGAGATGATTCTCCGCGCGGACTGGGAACTGATTCAAAAACACATCAACGACCAGATGAGCAACCCTTCGCGGGCGGATACCAATGTGGCGTTGCGAACGCGCGACTGAGATTGAGGATAGAGTCGTGTTTTGAAAGGGCACGCCTTTCAGGCGTGCCACACGGCCGATCAGAGGGTTCATCTTCAGCTGCTGAGGAGCAAACGCTAAACAGTCTGATCGCGATTTCAACAGCTTGGAGTCGTGTACACAGCGCGCAGGGTGAGCGCCATCGGTTGCATGAGCGCGTCTGTCTTCGTCAACTATCCGGCGGTCCGAACCTCAGCTCTTTGACTTGTGATCGATTCGGTAGGGTGACTTGCGTAGGATCCGTTTACGGCTGAGACGCCGATATCTTCTCGACGCGTACCACGGTACACTTCACCTCTTTCCCAGCCGTGGTCTTCAACTTGCCTTTGTCGCCGTCGAGCTCATACTTCACGTCGCTGCCCACAACAAAGTCAATCACTTTTACTGTGGTTTTCGGGCTGGTCCGGCACGTGTAATGGTTCCCCAACGTCTCGAAAATAAAGTCGTACTGCTGGTTCTTTTTGTCCCTGGTATCGGTAGTGCCTGCTGGCTGAACATCCTTGAGGGTTGTTGCGCCTGCGTTCTTCTTGGCAGCACTTGCAGTGAGAACGCCAACCATTGTCAAAAGCAGCACTGCCATCCATCTCCGCATCGTCCAACCTCCAGAATCCGAAGCAACACAGGAAGGTCCCAGACTCAGGTCATGCGACGGTAGTTGAGCAACTCTTCCCCCGAAACCCGATCAACTGGCCCAGCTACATTACCTGTTGTAACTGGAACTGGACCCTGTCAATTGTGCCAGCAGGCAGCGAGTCAGCCAGGAAACGAAAGATCGCTCCATTGTGCCTTTCAGACTATTTTCAGAAAGAGCGCCTTAGAATGCACCCTGCATGACCCCAGAAGATCGCGACCGGATGATCGAACTCTGCAAACGTATCGCTCGGGAAACAGATCCGAAGAAACTGGCCGTGTGGATTGATGAGCTAAAGGAAACTATTCAGAGCAGAATCAGGGAACTCCGCGAGGCACGACGGGCTTCGTGAGGCACTTCCCATTGCGGACTGCGTGAGGGTCTGACTCTCGGTCTTCTCAATTTCTTGCCTATCACTTCTGACAGTTGCCTGCCGACGTGGCTCTCAACTCCAATGGTGAGTCCGATCAGGAGAAGAATTCCATTATGGCCTTCCGACCACTGCCTTTGCCTGTCACTGAACAGAGCCCCTCCTTGAGGTACGGTATTAACCGTTCCTCGCAAACAGAACACAATTGCCTCATCTGCGGCAAGCCTGTTGACATAAACACTTCCAAGGACAATGCCGCCCGCACGGGCATGCACGAGGGGTGCTATGTTCTCAGGTAAGTGCTGAAGCAGTCCACCACCCCCTCCAACCGCCCGCGTGCCTGAATCACCCCTGAAGCACCTAGCAGAATTTCCAGATGCAAGGAACGAGCATGACTGGTTTCATATATTCGATGGAAAGTTATGCTATGAAAACCCAAGTGCGGGCGACGTATTCCGCGATTTGGCGAGCAGAAATCAAGAACTCAGTCCGACACACAATTGCAAGCGGTTTCCTGCTGAGTTTGTTTTGGTCAGGCGTTTGTGTTCTGCAAGCGCAACAATCTGGGACTGCGACCGTGGAGCAGAGTCTAAAATTTCAGCCGCAACTTGTGACGAAGACCGTGAGCGTCATCAATCCGCCGGCTCGCGGGTCTGTAACCATGACACTTAAGGGCACGGAACTGGCGCCGAACGCTAGCGGGAAGGCTAAATTGAAAATGGGAGATGTGGAAGTCACGGTCGAAGCGCAAGCCAACGGATTGGGTGCACCGGGCAGCTTCGGAATCCAGTTTGAAACCTACGTGGTGTGGGCCATTACGCCAGCAGGAAAGGTGTTCAAATTGGGAGCAATGGAAGCCAATGGAAGCCGTTTCGAGTTGAATACGAAGTCGGCTGTGCGCAGTTTCGCGATCGTCGTGACTGCTGAGCCCTACCAACAGGTGACGCGTCCGGCAGATACGATCGTGCTAGAGGTTCCTGCAGGCGGCCAGACGGTCGCCGCAAGCTGCGAGTTTCTTAGAGGTGGCTACGCACCGGTTGGATATCAATTCCAGCCGATCGATACAGGTGCCGGCGACCCTCCGCAAATTTTGCCAATGTCCAATGCCCGCCGTATCGCAATGCTTGCAGGTGCCGAGGGGAACGACAATTTTCAAATCGGAAACGAGTGGTTTAACTCTGTTGTCTTATCCGCACAACGACAAAAGAAATTTACGGATGCAATGCTGCAGCAAGCTATCAGTGCGACCATATATTTCGAAGCGGCTCGCGTAAAGGCACTACAACGTCTGATGCACTAGAGCAGCTGAACACTTCCCGAGGCGAAGTATCTGCCATTTTGTTTACGGTCGTGAAATGGCCCGGCCTTAGAAAATGTTGCTGCAAAAACCCCTCATCCACCCTGAGTCAAAACCGCTTTCCTCACGCTCACCTGTGTAAACGCTGATAGCGTCAATTACGATGGCCCCCATCGGCGCGGGCCAAGAGCATCGAGCCGAAAGAAACGAACTGCATTGTCGCGAAGAATGTCGCGTTTCTGCTCGGCACTCAGAAAGTCTGCGGATTCGATAGCGTTTACGCCGAGGGCAATCGCGTCCGGCCACTGCATCTGATCGGAACCAAACACAACTCGTTTGCCAAAACCGGCCTGCACGAGTCGGTTGGAGGCCGCCTGAATCCAGGCCCCAATCGGCGCGGCT
Source organism: Terriglobia bacterium (assembly GCA_963743105.1). Classification (GTDB taxonomy): domain Bacteria; phylum Acidobacteriota; class Terriglobia; order Terriglobales; family Acidobacteriaceae; genus Sulfotelmatobacter. The sequence goes on along the minus strand of CAVUOS010000036.1, from coordinate 57,995 downwards.
GAAGCCGCACACTCTCAAAGCAGGCCCGCGCCAGCCCTGAATGACGCTATTGGCCATTCCCGCAGAGCACCAGGTATTGCCCGCCGAGCGGCAACTGGCTGAGCCACGCCTCAGCCGGGCGTAGAAAGCGTAGCTGGCGTGGGAAATAGAAGAGCGAATCCATACGCAGGATTTTGAAGCCGGAGTTAGAAAGCAACTTCTTCGCCTCCCGCGGACTGATTTTTATCGCATGCTCATCGAAGGCGCACCGCGACATCACGTACTGCGTCCCGGGATTCCACGGATTGTTTTCCCAGAAGGCAAACAAGCCTCCGGGCTTGAGTGCACGGCGAATCGCAGCAAGGCACGCCGGCCTCTCCGCCGGCAGGATGTGATGAAAGACGCCGTTGGTAAACGCGAGGTCGATGGTGCCGTCGGGCGTCCACTCGCTGGTGCATAGAAACTGCAATCCCGGCGCGGAATTTGTTTGCCGCGCGACCGCGATCGATTCGGCCGACACGTCCACGCCCACCACATGCTCGACGTTGAACCTCGCGGCCAGCATCGGCACATTGGCGCCATCGCCGCAGCCATAATCCAGAATCCGTCGCAGTGCATATCCCAGTTGCGCGACGCGTTGTGCCGTCCAGTCGATTCTTTTCTGCGCGTAGAACTCCCGGCTCTCTCCCGTGACCGCAAGCGATTTCGCCAGGTCCTGCTCGTAGCTGCGGGCAAAACGATCAAATTCAGCGGGGCACATATCAGCGCCGGGGCAACCCCAGAATGCTCAGGAAGAAACTGCTGAAGATAATCTGCGGGCCCAGAATCAGGGCGAACACGGAGAGCATGACCAGCCGCAGCAGGTTGTCGGATGTGATGGCGCCGAAGCTGCTTCGCGCCCACGTCGACAGCGCCAGGATTGAGCCCACAACTCCAAGCGCCACGCAAAGTGCGCCCGCGAACAGTCCCGTTTCCAGCTTGATGTACTCGAACATGCGATTCAGGCGGGGATCTTCGGGCAACAACCCCTCGAGGGTGGCGAAGACTTTGGTGAAGACCGCGAAGGCCAGCAGTTGGAAGCCGACGAGAATCGCGCCGAAACCGTAAGCCAATGTGTGGAAGTCGAAGCCGACGCTTCCAATCCGACGAGGGCCTGGCAGCAGCCAAATGCAGGTGGCGAGCCCCACCACGATCGACGCAATGCCCGGGTAGAGAAACAACCAGCGCGGACTATACATCAGCAAGAAACGCAGATGCCGCCAGCCATCATGCCAGGTACGCAAGTGCGGCGGATGACTGCGGCCGTCGGGAGCAAGCGTCGTCGGGACTTCGCTGACTTTCATCCGCAGCAGGCTGGCCTTCACCACCATCTCGCTGGCGAATTCCATGCCGGTGGAGCGGATGTCCATGCGTTCGTAGCTGTCTTTGCGGAAGGCGCGGATACCGCAGTGAAAGTCACCTGAGGGAGAGTGAAAAAACAGTCGCCCGATAGCCGTGAGCACGGGATTGCCGAGATAGCGATGCAGTGGCGGCATGGCCCCATTGCGAATGCCGCCGAGAAAGCGGTTGCCCATGACCAGGTCGGAGCCGGCGCGCAACTGTTCGATGAAACGAGGAATGTGGGTGAAATCGTAGCTGTCGTCGGAGTCCGCCATCAACACGTAGGTGCCGCGCGCCGTCTGGATGCCACCGCGGAGAGCATTCCCGTATCCGCGCAGCTCGACATGCACCACGCGTGCGCCCGCAGATAACGCCAGTTCCACCGAGCCGTCGGTCGATCCGTTGTCGGCGACGATGACTTCACCGTGAATCTTCGCACTCTCGAGAGCTACTACTGCCTTCTCTACGCAGACGCCTACCGTTTCCCTCTCGTTCAGACACGGCAAGACGATGGAGAGCTCGAGCGCATTTGGCGTGCCAGCTTTCGCGTCGTCGAAAACAGTGGGCGTCAATTGAGGCATGGGGTCGACAAGACTAGAATCACTCGAACGTAAATGTACAGTCTGCCAAACGGGGACCACAAGCACTGGAATTTACTTTCGAGGCTTCCCCACTCTGTCAGCCGTGGCAAACATTTTCGCAACCGTGTCCATGTCTTTGGGCTGCACCTTTCCCGCCGGGATTCGCTTATGCGTTAAGTCCTCGAGCTTCAGCAGCAGATCGATCAACGACATCGAGTCGATGAGGCCCGAGGAAACCAGCGGAGTGTTCTCATCGATCGTCACCCCGGGCCTGCGAATCAGGTCGATGATGTGAGCGACCATCTGTTGTGCTTCAGGAATCATCGTAGTTCGCTTCCCTCGGATGCTGACGTCAGTTACACCTCGATATTCAATTCGGGATGCTCCCGCAACAGCTTCTCACGGGTCGCCGACCGTGCAGCTTTCCCCGCCGTGCTTTTCACGATCCACCTCGGCGGCTTCAGAAGAATCGTGCGAACCGCGATTCCCAGTCCCGCCACGACCCGGGTGCGAATCTCCTGTTCCAGTTTCGCGGCGTCAGACAGCTGTTCTTCTCTCTCTACCTCCGCGACAACAACCACGTCTTCCGTGCCGAGGCTTGGATTGTACACACCGATCGCAATCACGCGCCCGTCGTGCATGGCGGGATGTGCGCTAACGATCTCCTCGACGTCCTGCGGATAAATATTTTCGCCGCCGATGATGAGCAGGTCTTTCTTTCGACCGACAACGAATAGCTCGCCAGCGAGCAAGAATCCAAGATCGCCTGTGCGGTACCAGCCATCCACTATCGCCTGGGTCGTTAGATCTGGGCGATTGTAGTAGGCGTCAAACAAGCAATCGCTTTGGATGGCGATCTCACCGACACAGGCATCATCCAGCATTTCACCCGACTCCGAGAGAATTTTAACTAGCTGGTTCGGGAGCAGGCGGCCGGACGACGTAAACGAGACTGCGCCGGGGGACTGCTGTGGCATCTCGACGATCCGGTGCGCGCTGCGAAACTGCTGCCCATCGGCCCAGATCGTCGCGGGATCGCGTGTGATGTCGGATTGCGTCACCGCAAAGACGTTTTCGGCCATCGCGTACGAGGACTGTAGCGCACGCTCCCTGATTCCGAAGGCCTTTTGGAATTCATTCATGCTGCTGGCGCGCACTGGCTCGGAACAGTTGATCAGCAAGCGCAGCGACGAGAGGTCGTAGTCGGCCCAGCGACTCTGTGGTGTGCGGCGGGGAACGAACTGAAACGCAAAATTCGGCATCCATACCAGCGTGCATTTATGCTCACTCACGACCTGCAACATCGATTCCGGCTGCATGACCCAGTCGATTGGCGATTGCATCACGACCGGAACATGGCAGACCATGGGCAGCATGAAGGCCGCGATCAGCCCCATGTCGTGGTAGTGGGGCAGCCAGCTATAAACACGATCGGCGGTACTTTCTACCTTTAGAGCCTCTGCGAGATAACCTATCTGGCGGAGAACGGACCTGTGCGTCAGTGCGACACCCTTTTGCAGCCCCGTTGTGCCGGCCGAGTGTTGAATGAGGGCCAGGCTGCTGGGCTCGATCTGCGAGGATTCCCGGCGGTCATGCAACTCTTCGACGTTGCGCTGGTGGCGTCCGGCGCGGAGGAGCTTTGTCTCAGGGCCGAGAGTTACGCATTCCAGCATCTCGCCGGGAAACTTCTCGTCAATCACGATCGCCTTAGCGCTGAGATTGGCCGTGACGCCAGCCAACCCTGATCGGTACTTCGACGGCTCAACTTTGAAATTGGGATAGGCGAGGAACGCTGGCACCGCACCCAGCATCATTGCCCCAACAAACGTGGTCATAGCGGCAATACCCTGCGGCATGATGAGGACCACCCGGTTGCCTTCCGCGATGCCCTCGTTGGCGAGCAGTGCTGCCTCGGAGCGCGCCAGGCGGCGAAATTCACCGAACGTGACTGTCTGCTGATCGTCCTCATCGATCCACGCGGTTATGAAGGGGCGATCCGCGGGCGCCGCTTCGAGCGCTTCCATCAGATTGGCGTAGGAAAGCAAACGACATTGTAGACGACCGGTCGCCACGTCTCAGTTCCCCGAAGCTGGCTTCTCGCCCGTTATACTCGTAGGTTCTTTTTGAAGAGCCGCCCTCATGCAACTGTCTAGTCTTGGCCAACGACCAATGACGAACGCCCAACGACTGCTCCAGTTGCTGCTCGGCGCAGTGCTCCTCGCCATTCCGCTGCTGCTTTACCGTCCCGTACTGCAACACGATTTCCTGAAGCTGTGGGATGACGACGCCTATGTCACCGACAATCCCCGCGTTCGCACGGGATTGACTCTCACCAATGTGCGCTGGGCATTCACGAGTTTCGAACAGTCGAATTGGCATCCTGTAGCGTGGCTCTCGCACATGCTCGACTGCCAGTTATTCGGGCTCAATCCGGGCGCGCAGCATGGTGTGAATGTGCTGCTGCACGCGGCGAATGTTTTGCTTCTGTTCTGGATCTTGCGGAAAGCGACCGGAACAGTGTGGCGCGGCTTCTTCGTGGCTTTAATTTTCGCAGTGCATCCGCTAAACGTGGAGACTGTCGCCTGGATCGCGCAAAGGAAGAGTCTGCTCAGCGCATTTTTCTCCTTGCTCACCGTGGCCGCGTATGGATGGTACGTCCGCCGCGGCGGATGGAGTCGATATCTCCTGCTGGCTTTGCTTTTTGCTTTGTCCTTGATGGCGAAGCCAATGGCTGTCAGCCTGCCTTTGCTGATGCTTCTCTTCGACTACTGGCCCTTGGGTCGCTACGAGGAACTCACCGCGCCGCGCCGCTGGGCAAAGCTGACGTTAGAGAAAGTTCCGTTGTTCGCGATGAGCGCGGCTAGTTCCGTGCTCACCGAGATCGCGCAGGGCGGAGGAGGCTCGGTGATGGGCCTGTCGCTGCTGCCGGTTTCAACACGCATCGAGAATGCCGCGATCTCTTATGTCGCCTACATCGGCAAGATACTCTGGCCGGCGAAACTTGCAACTTACTACCCGCTGCGGTTTTCTCCTCCGGTAGGTGATGCGATCTCGTCCGCAGCCATACTGATTGCCGTCAGCGCTCTGGCGCTGTACTTGCGCCGATTTCGCTACATCGCGGTGGGATGGTTTTTCTTTGTCGTCTCCATGGTTCCCGTCATCGGGATCGTTCAGGTTGGCTTTCAGGGAATGGCCGACCGTTACACCTACATCCCCAGCATCGGACTGATGATCGCAATTGTGTGGACTTTGGCCGATGCGGTTCAAACCATACCGATCGCCCGGGTTTCTCTTTCGTTGGCGGCAGTTTTGGTTGCCGCTGTATTGAGTGTCATCACGGCCCGCTACCTCCGCGCCTGGCAGGACTCCGTGACCCTGTTCGCGCATGCACGCGCAGCATGGGGCCAGCCCGATATTTGGCTCGAACAGCTTTACGGCAACGCATTGTTCTCCGCGGGACGCACCGACGAAGCGCTCGATCATTATCAGCAGTCGTGCGCGATTCAGCCGCGGACGGAACATTGTCACTACAACATCGCACACATTTTTTTGGGACGGGGTCAGTTTCGTGATGCCATCCGCGAATACGACCTCGCGCTGCATTACACTGCCAACCGCGATATGGCGCTACTTTGCCTCACCGAAGAGGCGCAGGCGCAGTTCCAGATCGCAGACTATCTCGCTGCCGAAAACTCCGTAGCGCAAGCTCTCACCATCGATCCAGCGAACTCTGAAGCTTTGCAGTTGCGTGGGCAAATCACCCTAAGAAAAGGGGGCGCGAACTGAGTTGGAGACCGGGGGCATGTTGTTTCAGGCTGCCTGCTATGCGCTGCTCTTCCTCGTGTGCGTCGCGGTGTTTGCGAGAGTCCGTTCGCGGGTTGTGCGGCAGGCGGTCCTTCTCGCTTCAAGTGTGGCGCTCTATCTGACGTGGCCGCACTGGTTCGCCGCCGTCCTCTTCGCATCGATCGTCGCCAATTTCCTTTTTGGCAAGTGGCTACGCGCGAAGCCGCACTGGCTTCCGCTTTTGGCAGGGATTCTCTTCAATCTGGCCCTGCTGAGCGCTTTCAAATATGTTCCTCAACTCACATTCCACATCTTGCCGGCGCCGCTGCAGGAAGCGACTCGCCTGGCCCTGCCGTTAGGAATCTCTTTTTGGACGTTTCAAGCCCTCAGCTATCTTTTCGACCTCTATCGCGGAGAGGACCTCGATCCGACGTTCGCCGAGTTCGCCCTCTACATTGCATTCTTCCCGGTCACGATCTCAGGCCCAGTCTGCCGTATGCCCGACATGCTCCCTCAATTCCGCTCCGAGGAAACAACTTCCTGGGGCGACATCGGGCTTGGACTGCGAGGGATTGCGATCGGAGTGTTCATGATGCAACTGGGCAAACTCCTGGGCCAGGGGATTCTGGCAGGAGACGGAATCGCCAGCGGATTCGACCGCGCCACACAGTGGTCCGGCACCGATGTCTGGTGTCTCGCCTACGGCTACGGATTGCAGATCTTCTTCGATTTCGCCGGATACACGCACATTGCCGTGGGCGTGGCCAAGGCATTGGGGATCACGGTGCCCGAAAACTTCGATCGCCCGTTTGCCTCGACCAATCCTTCAGTCTTCTGGACGCGCTGGCACATGTCGCTTTCGTTCTGGATTCGCGACTACGTCTTTTTTCCACTCGCACCTCTGCGCCGCGAGATGTGGTGGCGCCATCTGCCGCTTGCCTTCTCGATGGTCATCTTCGGACTATGGCACAAAGCCACGCTACTTTTTCTGATCTGGGGTTGCTATCACGGAGTGCTGCTCGTCTCGCACCGCCTGTTGCAGCAGGTCGAACGCAGATTCAATTGGCAACCACCCAGAATCTGGACTCCGCTTTCGTGGCTCGCGACGGCCGCCTTCATCAGCGCGGGATGGGTTTTCTTCCGCGCCAATTCCCTGCCACAGGCGCGCCAGATGCTGGCGGCGCTGGTCACGCCCGAAAGTTACGCCTCTCACTCCTTAAGTTCCAGCCTGTATCTTCTGGTCGGAGTTCTGGCTGCAGGTTATGCCGTTGTGTTGCTGATCAGTGACGCTCTCGACCGCGTCACAGTTCCTTCGGGTGCGTCCGGCCAACGTTCGGGAATGATGCCGCGGATGGCCCGTGCGCGCTGGTTCTGGCTTCCCGCCGTCTATGCCCTCGCGCTGCTGGTCGTGCTGATGATTACCCTTACGCAACAGGGTGGCGTCGGCCAAATGATGTACCGCAGTTTCTAGCCCCCGCGGCGCGCCGCTTTTGGCACTGATCCTCCGCTGTTATCCGCTACAATTTCTTGCCATGTCCAGTTCTGTTCTTAGTGCACGAGTTGCTCAGTCTCAGGTTTCCTCACCGATCGATGTTTCTCTCGCCAGCGCCGATGATCGTCCCGCAATTTACCGTCTTCGGCATCAGATCTATGCACTGGAACTTGGACAGCATCACCCCAATCCCAAACAACAACTGTCTGACTTGCTGGATGCCTACAACGTTTATGTCAAGGCCGAGATCAATGGGCGTATTGCCGGTTTCGTGAGTATTACGCCTCCGGGCCAGCGGTACTCGGTCGACAAATACTTCAGCCGCGATGTGTTTACGTTTCCATTCGATAGCGGTGTGTACGAAGTGCGATTGCTGACGGTCATTCCGGAGTGCCGCAGGCGCGCGATTGCCAGCCTGCTCATGTACGCGGCTCTGCGCTGGATCGAAGCTCAGCGAGGAACCCGCATCGTAGCCATTGGCCGGCGCGAGATATTGAACCTTTATCTCAAGGCCGGACTGATATCGATGGGGCACTCTGCGCAGTCGGGAGCTGTCACCTACGAACTGCTGACCGCGACAGTCTCGGACTTGCGCCAACAAACCAATCAAAACACAAAGGTCCTGCATAAGTTGAAGTCCCATGCGCAGTGGCGCATGGACATGCCATTCTTCCCAATTGAAGCCTGCCTTCACGGTGGCGATTCCTTTGAGGCCATCGGAGAGGACTTCAATGATCTCAGCCGCAGCGCGCATATCATCAGCGCCGACGTGCTCGACGCCTGGTTCCCGCCGTCGCCGCAGGCAATCGCAGCTTTGCAGGAGAATCTTCCATTTCTGATGCGCACCTCGCCGCCGACGGCCTGCAGCGGATTCGTTCGCGCCATTGCTCGTGCTCGTGCCATCCCCATTGAATGCATCGTGCCCGCGGCCGGCTCTTCCGAATTGATCTTTCTGGCCTTTCGTGAATGGCTCAACGCGGGCTCGCGAGTTCTCCTACTCGACCCAAGCTACGGCGAATACGGTCACGTCACGGAGCGCGTCGTCGGCTGTCGCATCGATCGATTGAAGCTGCAGCGGGAACACAACTATCAATTAAATGCGTCGGCGCTGGAAATGCGGATCGCAGATGGCAAGTACGATCTGGTCGTGATCGTCAATCCTAATAGCCCCACTGGACAACATGTGCCGCGCCACGCGCTCGAGTCCGTGCTCAGCCGCATCCCAGACAGTACCCGCGTGTGGATTGATGAAACCTACGTGGACTATGCCGGCGGGGACCAAACACTAGAGCCGTTCGTGGCAGCCAGCCGGAATATTATCGTTTGCAAGTCGATGTCGAAGGTTTATGCGCTCTCCGGAGTGCGCGCGGCCTACGCCTGTGCTCCCACGCCAATTGCTCATCGTCTACGAGAGATCAGCCCTCCCTGGGCGGTGAGTCTGCCGGCGCAGGTGGCTGCAGTCCGCGCGCTCGAGGACCCCGAATATTACGCAGCCCGCTATCGTGAAACTCACCAGCTGCGGGAAAGCCTTGCCGCCGCCTTACGCGCCCTGGGGCTTGACGTGATTCCTTCTGTAGCGAACTTCCTGTTGTGCCACCTTCCGGAAAACGCTCCAGACGCGGCCACGGTCTCCCGCCGATGCCGGGAGCACGGTATTTACCTCCGCGATGCAGGGGAAATTTCCTCTGTCCTGGGCTCCCGCGCCATGCGCATCGCCGTCAAAGACAACGAGACAAACCGCAGGATAGTCCAAGTGGTTCGGGAGATCGTCTGTGCAAACTCGAAGTCTTGCGACCCTGCCTGTTAAAATTTCATCTACTCAACTTGCATGTTTCTCAAGAGCCTGCACCCGCTGCTGCCCTATGTGAAGCGATATCGCTGGGGATACATTTTGGGCACGGTCTGTGTCCTGCTCCATAACGGTATTTGGGTGCTGTTCCCGCTGGTTATCGGCAAGGCCTCGGATGACCTGAAATCCTCCGCCGATTTGACTGCAAGCGCCACCCGGCACAAGCTTCTGGTTTACGCCGGACTGCTGCTTGCAATCGCCGTCACCAAAGGAATTTTCCAGTTCCTCACGCGCTGGGTTGTGATCGGCGTCTCGCGCGACATTGAGTTCGACTTGCGCAACGATCTTTTCGCCCGCCTCGCAGGACTCAGCTATTCGTACTACCAGCGCAATCGCACGGGCGACATTATGGCGCGCGCGACCAACGATCTGAACGCAGTCCGGATGCTGCTCGGCCCAGCGATCATGTATTCGGCCAACACCATCGTCTACACCGCCGGCGCGCTGGCGTTCATGATCTCAATCAACCCGAAGCTGACACTGCTCACTTTTCTGCCGTTGCCCGCTGTGAGCATCGTGATCCAAACCTTCGGCCGCCGGATCCACGAGCGCTTCGAACGCATCCAGGCGATGTTCTCCGATATCTCGGCCCGCGCCCAGGAGAATTTCTCGGGCGCGCGCCTGATCCGCGCCTACGTGCAGGAAGAAGCCGAGATCAAAGCGTTCGAGCGCGAGAACAAGGAGTACATCCGCCGCAGCCTGAAACTGGTGCGACTGATGGGCATGCTCTGGCCCACGCTTGAGCTCATGCTCGGCTGCGCTGTGGTGCTCGTGCTCTGGCTCGGCGGACGTGAGGTGCTGACGGGACAGCTCACGTTTACCCGCGTCACAAACCTCACCGCGACGTATCCTGGAATCACCACCACTCTGAAGCTCGACGGCTCGATGAGCGTCGGCCAATTCGTTTCCTTCAGCACCTACATGATGCAACTCACCTGGCCGATCATTGCGCTGGGCTGGGTCATCAACATTTTCCAGCGTGGAACTGCGTCGCTGATGCGCATTAACGAAATCATGCAGGAGGAGCCCGAGATCAAAGATGCACCGAATGCGCAGGCTCGCGAGATTGCAGGCGAGATCGAGTTTCGCAACCTGACTTTCAGCTACAACGGCAAGCCGGTACTCGACGACGTGAACCTGCGCGTACCCGCAGGCAGCAGCCTTGCGATCGTCGGCCCAACCGGATCGGGGAAGACAACTCTGGTCAATCTGATTCCGCGCATCTACGACGCCGACCCAGGTATGGTTCTGGTCGATGGTCTCCCCATTCGGGATTATTCGCTGGAATCGCTGCGTCGCAGTATCGGATTCGTTCCTCAGGAGACGTTCCTGTTCAGCGACCGCATACGAGAGAACATTGCGCTTGGAGTCGACTCGGCAACCGACTCTGAGATTCACGACGCCGCCGACGCAGCCAATATCGCTGTCGATATCGAAAGCTTTCCCGAGGGCTATGAAACTCTGGTCGGCGAACGCGGCATCACCCTCTCCGGCGGCCAGAAGCAACGAACCGCGATCGCACGTGCGCTGATCCGCAACCCCAGAATCCTGATTCTCGATGACGCGCTCTCCAGTGTCGACACCCACACGGAAGACAAGATTCTCAACCACCTGCGCGACGTAATGACGGGACGAACCACCATCTTCATATCCCATCGTGTGTCCACGGTGCGCAATGCCGACCGCATCGCGGTGCTGCACGGCGGACGCATCGTTGAACTCGGCACCCACGACGAACTTCTCGCCTTGAACGGCTACTACAGCGACCTGTATAACAAGCAACTGCTGGAAGAAGAGTTGGCGGAAGTGTAGCGGCGCCGCCTTCGCTCAGGCCAACGCGATAGATTTCCTGGCCTCTGATAAGCTTCATGGCTACGATGCTGCAGCGCGGTTGACCTGTAGCTGACATTTTAGCCTCGCGACTTCGTCTATACTCTCGGCACCTGGGCCCAACCGAAAACCTGCATGCAGCGCGTCGACTCCGAAGAAATCCTTGATTCCGACCTGTGTCCACCGCCGGAAGCGGAGACATCACTTCGTGATTTGTGCCGCATCAATCGATGGTTCGGAGGAGTTGGAACCACCCGCAAGCTGATCGAGCGCACCGCTTCGGCCACGGCAAAGAAACATTTCTCCCTGTTGGAAGTAGCGGCAGGATTCGGCGAGGTGCCCAAAGCAGCCGGTAAACAACTGGCCCGCAGAGGAATTACGCTCGACATCACCGATCTCGACCGCCGGCCCTCACACCTTCGCGGACACCGCGCGGTCGTCGCCGATGCGCTTGCTCTTCCCTTTCGCGACGAGAGCTTTGATCTAGTAAGCTGCAGCTTGTTCGCGCATCATCTTGATCCTGCGGACTTGGCCTGCTTCGTGAACGAGGCCTCGCGCGTCAGCCGCTGCGCAGTCCTGATCAATGACTTGATCCGCCATCCTTTACATCTCGCCTTGGTGTATGCGGGATTTCCCCTGATGCGCAGTTATGTGTCCCGCGTGGATGGAGTCGCCTCTGTGCGTAGGGCTTATCTCCCCGAAGAAATGCGACACATGCTCTCAAACGGACACAAGCCTCCAAGACGGATTGAGATTTCAACTCACTACTTATTTCGCATGGGCGTGATCGTTTGGAAGAACGCGGGATAGAAAATAGTTTTGTTCCTATCTGGATTGCACTTCTACCGGTTCGGTAAGGCTCAGAGGTTTGCCAGAATCTCGAATTTCAATCGTCTGCCCGTGTTTCGCATACGCCGCGATCGCGGCGGACTGTGACCAATCCAGGTCCCAACCGCTTTCGATTGCCATCAGAGAGTAGGTACCCGGGACAACGGAGTGAAGGCTGAATGTGCCATCGAGGTCGCTCTGATCGCGGCGAAAGCGATCGCGGTGGTCTTCGGGGTTCTTGGGAACAAGCACCACCATGGCGCCGGCAAATCCCTTGCCAGCCTTCTTCACGATTCCCTCGACTTCGACGCTACCATGAACGAGTGTGATCGAGGCTGAAGCCGACGTGCCCGGCGTCAGAATAATGCTGCGACCTGAAACCTCAGCGCCTTCGGCCGTCGCCCGTGCAATGGAATACACCTTGCGCGTTCCCCATGCGAACATCTCGTAGCGCCCAGCCGGAACTTCATCAATCTCTGTTTCTCCCTTCGCATCGAGCATGTGAAGGCCTGTCAAGTTTCTGCCCTTTGAGAGCAGTGAAATCGCGAGCCCTTTGGGAATGGAACTCTCTCCCGGTATTTGCACCGAGATCTTCAGGCTGCTTAGTGGTTCGCCGGCGGTGGCGTCGATCTGTTCCCCATCTTTACTGAAATCGACTCCGTTCATTTGTAAGTTTGTGCCTCGCCCCTGCAGCCGAACGTCGTAATGACCCACGGGAATTCCGGTGACTTCAAATACGCCCGGCGAAACCTGATATGTACCACCGTCCTCGACAAACGTAGACCCATCGAAAGTTGGCTGTTCCAGGCGAGGAACGACAAACCCGTGCTGCGCGTCGCCCGGGACACGAAAGAGCAGGCGCAGAGCCGGAACCGGGTTCAAGTGAATGTCGATCTGCACGCGCTCGCCGCCTTTCAAGGAAATCGGCGTGGCGCTATCGCTATCGGTCACGTCTGGGTAGTAAGTGACTGGATAAGCCACATCCAGCGATCGATTAACCGCAGTCTTGTCCTGCGCACCCGCTGTCGAGGGAGGGTGAACGGCATACCAGGGCGTTGCACGTACCGAGAGAAAGTATGCTCCAGGTGTCAACCCCGGCAATTCATAAGCCCCAAGATCATCGGTCTCGGCGCTGGCGCGCATTTGGATCTTGTTCACCCCTTCCTGGTGATCGTTATAGTAAAGCTCAACGCTGGCATGTCGGACCGGTTCTCCGGCTTCGTCCAGGATCTTCCCCCAGATCAGGGCATTGGGCGCTAGTTTCAGAACCAGCGCTTCGGTATCAAGTCCTGATCCCGTCACAATCGCCGTCGAGAATGCATCGTGTTGATCGTAAGAGGCGGTGATGAACCCGCGTTTCGCCCCGGTGAGCGAATACTTTCCAGCAGGAACGTTCTCGAACCCAAACTTGCCGTCTTCCGCTGTGATGATGGATTCGGACTTCTGCGAGTTCTTCGCATCTGCCAGCGTGACCCGCGCCCGCTCGAGGGGATGCGCGTCGGTCTTGCTGACCACTGTTCCTGCGACTCTGTAGAATCCCGGAGCGTTCCCTGCTCCCTGAGAATTCGTGGTTTGCGCCGCCACAAATCCAGGCGCCAGGAAGGCACAGCAGGCAGCGATCACGAAACCGCTCATTGAGTTTGGGGAAATCGCCATCTTTAGATCACTCGCTCAAAATCGTCTGCACCTGAACCGTGGTCTTCTGGCCCGCTGCAAGATGAACGACCGGCCCTTTCGAGTCATAGGCTTTCATCGCCTCGGCATCGCGATAAGGAAGGCGCGGCTGCGCGGTGGAAAAAGCCAGGATGCGGTACTCCCCTGGGGTCATTCGCAATTGAGTGAATCCTCCGCCGCTCGACGTGAACTCCGTGAATTCTCCCGGACTCCCAGACAGCGGAACGAAATAAACCCAGATAGGCTCCGGCTCGGCCGACTCGTCGCCCGCCGCTGATGGCTGGGCGAGAGTTGCGATCGTCCCGTCAAGTTCCGCTACATCATCGCGCACTCTGATTTCAATGGGCGCGGCCACTCCCGATCCAATCGTCAGCGGCTGTCGCAACAGATCTGTCGAACCCTGGGTCGCTGAAGCGATGTAGCCCCGCGCAGTGTGGAGTCGCAACCAATATCGCCCCGGCGAAAGATCATCGATGGCCAGGCTGTCGTCATTCGGTCCGGTTGGCGGACGAATGGATCCGGCTTGCGGTTGCGCGAAATCGTCTGCACTCTCCACCGTGACTTGCAGGTAGGTTCGAGGCCCGCGCAAGGAGAATGTGCGTTTGCCGTCATTCCACGTTCCAGAACTGCCGTAACCTGTGCTTGTGTCAGTAAATTCTTCTCTCACGTCGAGCCTGACGGAACTCTTTGGAACCATGGTCATTGCAGGACCGTCGACTGCTGCTCCCGTGACGCGAATACTTGTGCTGCCACTCACCGAGTCTTTGCCGAACGTTGAGGCCTCCACGAGGTAAGTACCATTCGGTAACAGACCCACAATTGCCTGCTGTGCGGCGTTGTAACCCAAGCTGTAGCCCGGCCCCCGCTGTCCTTGGACTGAAACATTCAACCGGCCTCCGATCTCGGCGCCTGCAACCGGAATCTTGATGGGGTAGTAAGGCTGCCGCGCAAGCGAGATGTCGGCCTGAAACTCCTGCCCCGCGGTGAGTTCAATCGTCGATGCGGCGGAGAAGTCGGAAACGCCCGGATAATAAACCGGCGGAAACGCATACTGTTGAGAGCCGGGAATATTGGTGATGGGATCGTTGTCCATGTACTCTTGCGTCACGAGTTTGTAGGAGCCTGGTTGAAGTTCCGCGAACCGAAACTCCCCGGCGGAGTTCGCGCGCGCAGTCGATGACGGCGTCCATCGCGGAAGCCCGTCGCGCACCAGGCGCGAGAAAAGCTGAACCGTGATGCCAAGAGCCGCATCGCCGGAAGCGACAGTAATCCGGCCTTTGACGATTCCTTCGGGAATGAGAGCGATCGTGAAGTCGTCGCCGGTCGACAGCACGACCCGCCTATCGGGATTGTCCAGGAAACCTGGTTTGCGCGCTATGAACCAATGTGTACTCCCATGCCTTGAGAAGGGCCGCGGCTGTAGCCCTTGCGGACCGCTGAAAATCGTAACCTCATTAGCGGAGCCGGATTCTGCAGAAGACAGAGTGATCTCGAAGCGCCCCTCTCCATCTGTCAGGACTCCGGCGCGATTGTCGGAAGTAACGACCAGCGCACGAGAGATAGGAACTTGAGTAACCGCGTTAATCACCGTCCCTCGGACGGTTTCGCTTTGCGGCTTGTCAGAGGTCTGGCAGAAACTTTGCGTCACGACTGCAAGCAACACGACGAAGCAGAGCGGAAAGCCTCGCAGAAAGGTTGGATCGGCGATCCGAAAGAACATCATTCGGCTCTCTACTCCTGGCTTGGGTGCCCGACCGGTAGGGATCGAATTCCTTATTTGAACGTCTCAGTCGCGAAAGCGTCAATCCCCGCAGAACGAAATCTCGGGCGTGAGAACTAGCGCACGACCAGAACTTCCCTCACGTTGTCCCGAGCCAGGAAAAATTTGATAGAGGCGAAATCGCGGAAGAGGGTTTCGATGTGGCGGTTGTTGAAGACGCGCTGCAGGCGAAAGCCGTCAATGACGGCCGTGTGAATGGCTCCAGTGGGCCCGCGACGAGCCTCACGGCGCATTACGATGCGCTGCATCTCTAGCGTGTCTTTACCGATAATGTGGAAGCGGTAGCAGGGAGAATCCGGCCCCGCATCCTTGGTATGGAAGAAGGCCAGCAGCATCCCGCCGGGCTTCAGCACGGACCACAGACGCCCCATCACTGGACGCACCAGACTTTCATCGAGATAGTCGGCCAAGTTCCAGCAGAGCACTACATCGAAGTGTGCCGCAGGATAGAGCAGGTTATCGGCCAGGAACTTACGGCTGTCGAGCACCACCGTTCCCTGCTCGTCCTTCATGACCAGATGAGGTTCCGTCGAGGCGACCAGAAGGTCTTCGCTGTAGATCTTGTGCCCGCTCCCGGTGAAGAACGTGATGTTAGTTGGTGAGGTCGAGCCGAGATCGAGAATACACAGCGGTGTCTCAGACTCCCACAAGCGCGCGAGTTCGCCCAGGCCGCTGGAACGGCGCGTGAGTTTTTGTGGTACTTGCGGGGTCTCCGCCGACGAACCGCTCGATGAGCCGCGAAAAAGCTTCATGAAGTTATGTGTCACTGATGCCATCAGACCTAATCCGGTACGTCCGAGGCAGCGAGCGCTCTGGGACTTGAAATTATCTTCGCAAGTAAAACTTTAACCTGCGCCGCTATCTGGAAGTAGTTACTTTCCTGCGGCCTTCTCGGCTTTACCCGAAATGTCGACTTTGCCCTTCAGGTAAGCGCCCTCTTCAATGGAGATGCGCTGGGTGGCGATGTCCCCGGTGACCACGGCCGATTTGCGTAATTCGACGCGGTCACTCGCCTGTATGTTGCCCTCGAGCTTTCCCTGCACCACGAGGCCCTTGGCTTCCACCGAAGCCTTCACCTGCCCATTCGGGCCCACGGTCAAGCTATGATTCTTCAGTGAGATGCTGCCCTCTACTTGGCCATCGACGTAAAGGTCTTCACTGCCCGACAACTCACCTTTGATGACCACGGATTTGCCGATCTGCGCCAAGTCTGCCGACAACGGAGCACTCATGGATGTTTCTCCTTTTAGGAAGCGGATATTGCTTACCGGAATTCTGGGAAGGCAGGTTACCGGGACGGCTGCCGCTGTCATCGACTATACCCAAGTCTCAGAGCAGGCGGCAAGCCAGTGAGCCCGCGCATCTCGCTGGGAGGTGCAGCTGCAACCTCTTGCAGCCCATTGCTACACTAACTGTGCATGCTTCGTCGGCGGAACAAACTCGGGGTTTACATGGTGATCTGCTGTATTGCCCCTGCCCTGTCGCACTCTCAGGAGGCGCTGCCGCAGATTTCTCCCAACGATCTGGTCCGTCAAACGGTAGCCCGCGAGGTTGCCGCCGCCAATCAGCCTTCGCAGAAGCATATGTTCCGATCCCGAAAACAGACGCCTAGGGGATCACAGACCAGGCTGTACATCGAAACCAAAGATGCGATGGCGGGGATGCTGATTGCGATTAACGACCAGCCGCTCAGTCCGCAGCAGCAACAGGCTGAAACGGATCACCTGAACTGGCTGGCGGGCAATCCCGAACAACTGCACAAGAAACATGCGCGCGAGAAGGAAGATGCCGACCGTACGTTGCGCATCGTAAAAGCACTTCCCGACGCCTTCCGCTACAAATACGCAGGCACGGAGGTCAGCGGTCCGGACCTAGGGAAGGCGGGAGACGAACTCGCGAAACTAGAGTTCTCACCCAACCCCGCCTACACGCCTCCGACAAAGGTTGAGCAGGTGCTCGAGGGTATGCAGGGATATCTGTTGATCGATACCACCGCGCACCGGATCGCTAGAATCGACGGAACACTATTCCGGGATGTCTCCTTCGGGTGGGGAATCATCGGCCGGCTCGACAAAGGCGGTCACTTCCGCGTGCAGCAGGCCGACGTCGGCGACGGAAGCTGGGATATCACCGCCATGAACCTGAAAATGACAGGAAAGATTCTCCTCTTCAAATCCTTCAGCATGATCTCGGATGAGACGTTGAGCGACTTTCATCCTGTGCCCGACGATTTGACCTTCTCCAAGGGAGTGGACCTGCTGAGGAATGAACAAGAGAAACTGGCGCACAATCACGAACTCGAGGCTGCTGCTGAGAAGAAGGTTCCGAGATAGTGTAGAGGCGGACGCCTTCGTTCCGCCTCGCGACCCTGAGCGAAGCGAAGGGGGAGCGTGCGAACGCGTAAGGATTCAACATGATTGGGTCACCCCGATTGGGCGCCCCACATGACTGAATGCTGGCGCGTGCTCCAGTGCGCGCTTCGCGCGCAACCCCGGACAAAGGCGTCCGGAACTACATACTGCAGAAGCTTAGGCCCGCAACGTCTCTTTCCTCACTGTCAACCTCTCAATGAGGTCTGGCTTGATGTGATAGCCCGTGCCCGGCCGGTCGCTGATGGCAATCATTCCCTGCGGCGAGACTTCCACCTCAGGCTCAATGATGTCCTCTTTCCAATAACGTTTTGAAGCAGACACGTCCCCTGGGAGGCTGAAGTCCTGGAGCGTAGAGAGCGCGATATTCTGCGACCGGCCGATGCCGGTCTCGAGCATGCCTCCGCACCAGACCGGAATGTTGTGAGCGTGGCAAAGGTCGTGAATCTTCAGCGCTTCGGAGAATCCGCCCACGCGGCCCACTTTGATGTTGATGATGCGGCACGCCCCGGTTTCCACCGCGAACGCGGCCCCACGCACGCTGACGATCGATTCATCGAGGCAGATGGCTGTGCACAGTTCCTTCTGCAGCCGCGCGTGATAGTAAATATCGTCGTTCCACAATGGCTGCTCGATCATCAGCAGGTTGAACTGGTCGAACTTGCGCAGATGCTCGATTTGATCGAGCGTGTATGCGGAGTTCGCATCACAGCTCAGGGTAATGTCGGCCCAACGCGAGCGAATTCGCTCCAGCACGTTCAAATCCCAGCCGGGCTTGACCTTGACCTTGATGCGGCGATAGCCCGCGGCGAGTTCGATCTGAATCTTCTCAAGCAATTGCTCGACTGAATCCTGAATCCCGATGGAAACGCCGCAAGGGATTTCACGGCGCGTCCCGCCGAGCAACTTCCAGAGCGGCAGTTTTTTCTGGTTAGCCTCGGCGTCCCAAACTGCGTTTTCGAGCGCCGCTTTGGCCATACGATGCGAGCGAACCCTGGCAAAGAGAGCAGGACATTCACGTCCGGAATCGATGCTCTGCCCGAGCAGCGCCGGGATCAGATATTGCGTCAACGTCGGCCAGGCGCTATCGACCCATTCGCTGCTGTAAAACGGATCTTCCCCAACCACACTCTCTCCCCAACCGTCGACGCCCTCGCTGTGCACCGTGACGAGAAGAATGCGGCGATGGTAGAGGCGATGGAAGCTCGTCTCGAAAAAGTGGACGAGCGGCATATGGATCTCACGCAGCGTGATCGCTTCGATTTTCATGTTTTCAAGCTTTCAAGCTTTCAAGTTTCAAGGTTTTAACGTTCCATTCCAGCCTTCGGGGTTGGTGGCACGGGCTCTTACTTTGAAACCTTGAAACCTATTTCTCAGCTGCATACGACCACTTCTCGTCCCAGCGGCCCAGCAAGAACTTGCCATTGCCCTCTGTGTCTCGCTCGTAACCTAAAACGTTCAATCCGTGGCCGAAGGCGCGCAAGAACTGCTCGCGGTTACGCTCCTGCACCTGCTGCGCCTTGGCACGCGTTTCCGCAGCCGCTTTCCAGTCGTAGATCTGAGCCGGGACCGATATGGAAGATTCCGCCCGAATCCCCGGATTCTTCCCTGTTTCCAGCAGCGTCGTCACGCGCTTCGATTTCAGCCACCACTCGGCAATGAGACGATCGCTGGGCAGGCCTCCTTGAAGCGGCGACGACGTAATGCCGTACTGGTTGATGTTATAGCGGCGCGCAATCGCGCCCAGCTTTTCGATATTCAGATACGCGTTCTTGATTTCCAAAGGATCAAACGTCCACTCGATCAGCTCAATTCCGCGCGCCAGGGCATCTTCCCGCTGCATCAGTTTCAGGCGGCGTCCCAGGCCGCCATTGCGATATTCTTTGCGCACCGCCAGCATGTGCGAGTGCAAATAAATGTGCCCGGTGCGTGTGCCGGGAACCGACAAGGCGAACCCGACCATTACGTCGCCCTCGAACGCTCCCAAGACCTGGCCGCCCACTTTGTCGGCAACCACGAACATGCGCAGGGGGACGAGCTCCGCGTCCGTGAAATTCCAGACTTCCTTCTGCAAGGCAACGCACGCGCGAAATTCTTCAATGCCGTGACATCGCCGGAGTTCGATGTTCGCGGCGCTCACGCGCTCTTCTCCTCGACATCTCGTTCGTGAGCCTTGGCCTGTTGCCACAGCGATTCGAGTTCTTCCAGCGGCGCATCATCGGTGGAGCGCCCCGATTCGTGGAGTCTGGCCTCCATCCACTGAAAGCGGCGTCGAAACTTGCGATTGGTTTTGCGCAGAGCGGACTCGGGATCGACAGAGAGATAACGCGCAATGTTCACCAGCACAAAGAATAAATCGCCGACTTCTTCCTCCAGCCCCTCCTGTAACTGTTCAGGGATAACCGTGCGGCCCGACCCCGCAATACCTCTTCCCTGCGGCCGAGGTCCCGGCTCGGGGAACTCCTTCAAGTGCTCTCGCAACTCCTCGTTCTCTTCGTGCAGCTTGTCAAACAGTCCCTCAACGTCGGGCCAATCGAATCCAATCTGTGCCGCTCGCGAACTGAGCTTGTGCGCCTCGAGCAGCGCAGGCATCTTCGACGACACCCCGGCAAGGATCGAGCGCTTCTCCAATTTGGCTTCAGCATCAGTACTTCCCTCTTTCTTCTTCCTCTCTTCGTGCTTCAGGGCTTCCCAATTGCGCTTAACCTCATCGGACGTATCGGCCTTCACATCGCCGAACACATGTGGATGCCGGTTGATCAGTTTGGTGGAAAGCCGATCGAGAACATCATCAATCGAAAACGAAGATTGTTCCTGCGCCATCTCAGCATAGAAAAGCACTTGCAACAGCAGATCGCCGAGTTCACCCGCGAGTTCAGGCCAGTCCCGGTTCTCGATCGCTTCCAGAACTTCGTAAGTCTCTTCCAGGGTGAAGGGCTTGATGGAATCGAAGGTCTGTTCCCGATCCCAGGGACAGCCGCCGGGAGCCCGCAGACGTTCCATGATGGCGACCGCTCGTTCGAAACGCTCTCCTGTGGTGGGCATTCGGCAACCAATGTAAATGACAGTGGAGGCACGAAGCAACGCACGCGAATGATGCTGCGAATCCAACGAATCCGGCGCGACGACGTTACTTTCGGTATCATTTCAGGGGTGGGTTTTGCGCCATGGTGGGATGGACCATCGGCACCTTCAAATGCTTATGGGGAGGGTGCAAAATCACTGCAGGTGAACGTGTTCTCCAGACACATTAAGTTCCGAGCGGCGTCATTTGACGTCTATATCTGACGCAAATACATGACTTTAACCGTAAAACCTCGATCCTCGCTGGAAGGCCAGCACTTTCATGTGGTGGTCATCGGCGGCGGCATCAACGGAGTGGCCATCGCGCGCGAGTGTGCCCGCGCCGGCAAACGCACGCTGCTCGTCGAACAGAACGATTTCGCCTCGGGGGTGACCAGCCGGTCCACCCGCATCATTCACGGCGGCCTGCGATACCTCGAGCATGGTGAACTCGATCTTGTGCGCGAATCGGTCCGCGAGCGCGAACGCCTGCTCCGCGAGCGCTCTCACCTGGTTCATCCCGTGCATTTCCTCTTTTTGCTGAACGAGAACAGCCAGCGCAGTGCCATGAAAGTGCGGGCCGGCCTCTGGCTCTACCAGCGCATGGCTAAAAAGAGGTCCCCCGACTTGAGCGAGATAGAAATGGCTCGCGTGCAACGCGCGCTCGACGCCGGCCACCAGTGGCTGATGCTCAACTTCGAAGACGCGCAGTGCGAATTTCCCGAGCGCCTGGTAGCCGAGTGGATGCTGGAAGCCGCAGCAGCCGGCGCGGTAGTCCGCAATCACTGCGAAGTGCTGGCCGTCGATGTCGGTCAGGGCCGCGCCCGGGGCGTGCTTCTTCGCGATCGCACCAGCGGAAAGGATCAACGGGTCGACGCCAGCTGGATTATCAATTGCACCGGCCCCTGGGCCGACCGTATCTGCCAGCGCTCGACGGTGCGCATGAAAAAGCCAATGCTCGGCGGCGTGCGCGGATCGCACATCGTTCTGCCAAGATTCTCCGGCGCTCCCACCGCTGCCCTCTACACCGAAGCCGCCGACGGACGCCCGGTCTTCGTGGTGCCCTGGAACGAACAGATTCTTGTGGGCACGACTGAAGTGCCTGATACCGGTGATCCGGGAAGAACCTCCGCATCTCAACAGGAAATCGAATACCTGCTGCAAACCGCGGCAGGACTGTTCCCCAAAGCGAAGCTCTCGGCCCATGACATCAAATACGCCTTCGCAGGGATCCGGCCTCTGCCCTATTCGCCGAACGACAAACCCTCTGCCGTATCGCGCCGTCATTTCCTGCACGACCACAGTGACGAGGGCGCTTCCCGCATGATCTCTGTGATCGGCGGAAAGCTCACGACAGCCGCATCCCTCGCACGGGAATGTGCGCGCAAGATCGGCATCAAAGTGGAAGAACCGAAAGCAGTAACGATTGGTCCGGGCAGCTCGCTCGATCCTCTCCTCGATCAGGAAGTCATCGAAATCGCCCGCTCCGGCTCGGTCAGCGAAGAAACCGCCCGCGGCATGATGGAGTGGCACGGCCAGCATGCCATGGATATCGCCCGCATGGCTCTGATCGGCGCCGATCTGCGCGCACCCATCTGTCCACACACCTCTCACATCGTGGCGGAAGTCGTCGAGGCTTACCGAAAGGAATACGCCGTAACTCTGAGCGACGTCCTGCTGAGGCGCGTCCCCGTCGCGCTGGGCGCTTGTTGGTCCGAATCCTGCAGCCGCGAAGCGGCCTTGCGCATTGGCGCGGTCATGGGGTGGAATGAGCAGGACTTCGGTGCCAACCTCGAGCAGTTTGAAACCGAGCGCGCCGCCTTTCTGCAACGCCCCGCCCGCAGCGGATCCGCCCTGGAAGCCGCAGCGGATTAAATATCATCCATGCGAAAAGCTGCCGGGATTGAGCATAACCGCCTTCGGTTGTTCCATCGGTGAGGGGTTTCTGACCATCCTCAAGCAGTATGGACCCCGCTCTGCTGTCGTGGCCCGGGGATTATCGGCTGCCCGCACAAAGAAGGCGTGGACTATCCAGAGGGAGCATCCTGCCCACAATGCCCTTATTGGGCCGGACGCGACCGCTTCACCCATGGCTCATAAGGTCGGATTCCGTTGTTGGCAGACAATCGCCACGACTACCATCCGACGATCACTGCCGCAACCAACCACTCTAGGAACCAAGTTATTTCCAGGAACGGCCCTGTCATGCAGCCTCCCCCCAATCCCGCGTGCCCGTGTGAAGTCTTCTGCGCCAGTAGGGCGCGACGTGGTCAGGATGGGCCAGGAAAGCGGGGCCCTTCACAGGGAAAGGCCGACGAGCATACTTGATATAGACGGAGGTGGCGAGGGGATTAAGGGGAAGTCCCTTGGTGCTTGCGTCACGATCCCGAAACAGCAGGAAGCCGTCGCAGGTTTCGCAAATAAGTTCGGGATATCCGGCGACGTGATCGCGAATTTGCTGCACAGAAAATTCTTCCTGGTGGGGCATAGCGGGAACAACTTCTCCACTGGGTTTAATGAGGAAGCTGAGAAAGTCCTTGCGGTCAACTGTCATAGCTAGCTCCTGTCGCTCCGCCGCCAGAAGAGTTGGTCAGCGAACAAATGGTTTGGAGGCGCCGGGCGGAATCGAACCGCCGATTAAGGGTTTTGCAGACCCTAGCCTTCCCACTTGGCGACGGCGCCCTGACTCAGTGCGCTTGAGCTGCGGCGCTCTGACGCACTTCGCTGTTCAGAATGATGGCCTGCGCAATGTCTTTCAGAGGACGCTTTTTCTCCTCGCTTTGGCGCTGCAGCGCCTGGTAGGCCCCCTGCGCGGTGATCCCGAGATCGCGCTGCAGGATTCCCTTGCCGCGCTCCACCAGTTTGCGAGTCTCGAGTTCAAGCACGAGTTCCGAATTGTGCTTCTGTAAATGAAGCATCCGCAGCTCGGCGCCGAGAATATATCCCACGCTGGAAAGCAGGCGCACATCGTTCTGCTTGTAGGGACGCGGCTGGCAATGCTGAAGAACGATCGCGCCCAGCACACAAGAACGCCAAAGAAGAGGCACGGCCACGAAAGATACGCCTGGATCCTTCGGCCAGTCGCGGAAGACACGGAAGCCGGAGAACGGTACATTCGCAACGGGAGTGCAGTGCTGCAGAAGGGCAGCGGCGAATCCTTCATCGATCGTGACGGGGGTACGATTGACGGAACCGTGCTCCACATGCTTCCACACCCAGGGCACGAGCACGTGGCCTTCGCGGACGAAAGTGCAGCACTCTCCGGCCTGGGTAAGCGTAACCGCGAACTCGATCACGGTGGCCAATTCTTCATCGAGCGTGTCGCCATCGGCGAGATGGCCAGCGATCCTGTAGATCAGGTCGATTTCCTTCGTGTAAGACATATCCACAACTCCTGGGAGCGGTTGCGTTCCATTAAAGCAGAAATAAACTTCTTTGTCTACTATTATAGTAGACATAATATACATAGTTTAATATTTCTCAGAACTGGAGAGAGCAAAAGAACGAGAATACGTTGTTGTGGACTATGAGCCTGTGAAGGTATTAAAGGGCGGAAATATACCGTTGAACAACATCTATCACCGGAGCGAACTTGCGGACGCAGTAATACCTGATCAGGGGAGTCCCTAGCGCCTGCTTCGTGTGGGTGCCGAGAGAATAAACTTCCTCGGCACACTGTTAGACAAAGCGGACGCGACGTCCCAACGCGCAGTAGTGCCGAACACCCCAGAAATCTTAGCCGCCACGCTGGAAGGCATTTCCGCCGATCGTTCTCCCGGGATAGGCCGTCAAGGATACCCACGATGGTCTTCGCGGGTTCGAGATTTGCGATCCTGACGGCTACGTCTTGTTCTTCGGTCGACCAACGTGGTCGGCGGCGCGCAACACCGCCATTTTACTGATTGACCCTGCAGCCAGGCTTTCAGTGAAATCAACGCTTGAATAGCAGTTATGGTCGACTTCCTTCCCACAGAGGAGGACCGCCGACCGGGTTTAGCGATGTTGATTTTCCGGGTGTGCAATTCGCCAGTTGTCGACTTCCCGCTCCGCTTGGTTGATTTCCTCTTGGTTCATGGATTTTCGCAGATCGGATAGTATCGCCGAGCTTTCTTTGATCGAATTCTCTGCCAGCATCAGCCATTTGTAAGCGGAGACTTGGTCGCTGCGGGATTCCTTGTTGTCCGATAGCAACCGCCCCAGATGGAATTGTGCATTGGGCATACCCTGGTCGGCGGATAACTGATAGTAGCGCACGGCGAGTGCCCGATCCGCGGGTGCACCTTTTCCCTCCTCGTACATGGTTGCCAGATCATATTGTGCTCCCGCATGTCCCTGGTCGGCTGCAGCGACGAATAAGCGGAGTGCTTCCTGCTGATCGAGTGGCACCCCTTGGCCAAGTGCGTACCGCAGCGCCAATCCGAACTGGGCATCCGGTTGTCCTTGCGCCGCTGCCTTCCGATACCATGTCACCGCCCGCTCGTAGTCGGGCTTGCCTAGCGCACCGTTCGCAAAAATGTTTCCCAACATCGCCTCTGCCGGAACACTGCCGAGATCAGCCGCCTTCTCATAGTAATGAATGGCTCGGCCAACGTCGGCGGCCGTACCGTCCGGCGGATGCAGCCAAAAAGCCGCGAGATCCAACGCAGCCGGAAGTACATTCTGGTCCGCAGCTGCTGTTAGCCAGTGTAGCGACTCCTTATAGTCTTGAGGAACTCCCTTGCCCTTTCCATAGATCAAGGCCAGGTTGTACTGGGCGGTAGCATCGCCGCCCTCCGCGGCCTGACGAAACCAGATCATCGCCTGCGCCGGATCTTTGGGGATGCCGATTCCGTCCGCATACATCAAGGCGATATTGGTAGCTGCATCCAACGACCCTTGTTGGGCGGCCTTTTTGTGCCACTCCAATGCGTCCGTAGGAGCTGGTTGCTCCATACCAATTCCTGTTTCCAAGAAGATGCCCAGAGACTCCTGCGCTGCAATAAACCCTTTAGCTGCGGCCTTATGCAGAAGGCGGAATGCTTCCGCGTCGTCTCTCTTCAGCAGAGTGGCCGCGTGAAGGGCAAGGGCAAGCGTCGTTTCTGCTTCAGGATCGCCAGCTCTGGCCTTGTCCTCCAGACTTTGGAGATCCTCGAGTTTCAGGGCCCTCGCCTTGGCCTGCAGACTGTAGGCGCTCGCGCTTGGCACTGGACTGGGCGCGGCGATCACAGGTTCCGACTGAGTGTCTGCCCTGCCACCCCGCGTCTCCTGGTCCTTTTTCTTGCCTGCCAATACGGAGGAAAGTACTGAATCAGCGGGAACGGAACTTGCCGGGAACAATGGAACATGAATCAAAACTTTGTTTCCAACAGACTTGAGCTCGAACTTCACCGGTTCCTTCAAATCGATTACGATCCGGGTGATGGGCGGATCGGACTGAAATAGCGCCGCTCGAAACTTCCGTACTGGCCCGTTGTTAATTAGCATTTGCCGATTTCCTGCCGGCAGCGTGAATCCAGGGAAATCGAACACGAGGCGATCAGGGTTTGTCAGGGGCACGCCTTGTGGGAGGAAAGGAGCGCTGAGGGAGATCTCGATGGTAAGACCGTTTGGCTTAAGAGTGATATCTGCGTGCTCAACGGTTGCGGGCAGGGCCGAAGAAGCTTGCGCCTGGATATCGACACTGGCCGCCAACCAAAGACAAATCACTACAAATAATTTTGCGGAATGTGGCACGACCCCAGGTCCTTTAAATGAACTAAGCAGCAGCATTGTACTGTTGGTTGACCGCTGCGCCGACCCACCCATGCTCGCCGGAGGCACGTCGATTGAAGGCGAGCCTGTTGGTGTTAAATCGGCAACTTCGCTCATTGACCTCGCCTAATGGTATGCTTCTCGCGTTTTCTTGTTATCACAGAAAAGACGGCGGATGAGTAGATTGGCACGAAATTTACTCTGTATTTGGGTCGGAGCCATGCACGGCGGTTTCGGCGGCCTCTTGGTCGCCATCTTTTGGCCGCTTTTGTTCCCTTTATCCTTGCGAGGCTTCGAGCTCGGGAGAAGACGCCGCCCGTGCAGGCAATCTCATCGCCTTATCCTCGAAAGCAACTCCAACTCCCGGCCACGGTCGCGACGGACACTCGGGCTACCAACAACGAGTCGATGCTTCCTTAAATCAACTGCGAAGCGCTGGAGACGATGAACCAGAAGGTGCAGCCCGCCATTCAAGACAAATAGAGTGTTCACACGAATCGAAGAGATGAACACGAAGATCCATGGCTGGGGGGGTGTACGGTAGCGTACAGAATTCACCCTATTTATCACGCCATCCCCAAGCGCTAGTCTGGCATCGCGTTTCATCCTGGGGACACTCAATGGGCTAGTGTCATACGGCACTTATGGCCCTTACGACTGTCCCCGGGGTCTCCTATTTCCAGAATCCCGCAGTTTTCGTCGAATTCTGCCTCTCACTTTTTCTCCACTCTTAATTTTCCTCTGCTGGCGACCGACTCAGTGGCGCCTAAGACCTATCCGATATATACTTCCCCGCCCCCCTGAGGACTGCCCGAGGAGTGCTGAGAGACAATCGCTGCCTCCACTATGATGACGCCCAACGGGACACAAGTCGGCGAATACACTCGCCGCATCGTCGGCTTGCGCCTGCTGCCCTTCCTCTTCATTCTGTACATCATTAACTATGTAGACCGCACGAACCTGGCCTACGCGGCCGTGGGCATGTCGCGCGACCTGGGGTTCAGCGACCACGTGTTTGGCCTGGGCGCGGGAATCTTCTTCATCAGCTACCTGGCATTACAGATTCCGGGCGCGCTGCTGGTAGAGCGCTGGAGCGCACGCCGCATGATATCGGCCACCATGATTGCCTGGGGCTCCCTGACTGTGCTGACCGCGTTGGTGCACACTCCCGCGCAGCTCTACGTGGCGCGTTTCGTGCTGGGCGCAGCGGAGGCGGGCTTCTTCCCCGGCGTCATCGTGTATCTGAGTCACTGGTTCATTTTCGAAGACCGCGCCAAGGCCACCAGCAACTTCATGGGCGCGATCCCGCTTTCGGCGGTGCTGGGATCACCGCTGGCGGGCTGGATTCTGGGCCGCGGCTGGCTCGGGTTCCAGGGATGGCGCTGGCTGTTTGTCGTCGAAGGAGCCCCGGCCATTCTGCTCGGAGTCGCTGCCTTCTTCTTTCTGACCGATTGGCCAAGGGAAGCCGCATGGCTCACCGCCGAGCAGCGGAAATGGCTCGAGCAGAAGCTCAAAGAGGAGACGCCGCCTTGCACTGCCGCCATCACGGTGTGGCAGGCCATGCGATCGCCGACCATTGTGTGGATGGCCTCGCTCACCTTCCTCGCCTATCTGGGCCAGTACACATTCGTCTTCTGGTTTCCCACCATGCTGAAGCGGCTGACCGGCTTTACCGATATGCGCGTTGGGATGGTGGGCGCTTTGCCGTTCCTGGCCGCTTTCGTCACGATGCAGCTCAATGGCTGGCATTCCGACAAACAGGCGGAGCGACGGTGGCATGCTGCAATGCCGCTGTTCGTTGCCGGGATAGCCTATTTCTTCCTCTCCATTCCGGGCCACTCGGTTGTGGTCACCATTGGTTGGTTCACGGTCGCGGGCGTTCTGACAGCGTATCTCTCCACCTTCTGGGCAATCCCCACCGAGATCTTGAGCCAGGCAGAAGCAGCCACAGCGGTGGGACTCATTAACTCGGTCGGCAGCATAGCGGGATTTGCCGGGCCTTACATCTTCGGCTACATGTACACCAGCACCGGAGGGTCATTCTCTTTGGGACTGAGGTTTGTGATGGCGGCGGTGCTCATCGCAGGCTTGATGATTCTGCGAATTCCCAAAGCGGCACTCAGGGTCAGCGCAGGTCAAATTGTGAGACCTGCTCCGGTCAGCTCTTAGCTGGAAGAGCTCAATGAGCGCTAACACTGATTACAACAACCACGTAGTGGCAAGAGGCAGGATGGCGTAGAATTCTTCGCCATGATTCCGGACACACTCTTTGCGCCTTGCGGATAAGCGAATTTCTCAACTGGCGAAACATCTCCATTTCATTGAACCGGGGGTCAAGCTAGATCCGGGAGCTACAATTCCTGCATGGAACCCTCCCCTTCGCGCCTGCAGTTTAGCCTCGTCGCGGCAAGCTATGCGGTGATTGTCGCCGTCTCCGCTCTACTGATCTTTGAGCGCTACCTGAGATATGTCCGTAACCCACAAGATGTGGCGGCATCGAGCGGCATGTACGCGGGCGGCGATCTTCTGCTCGAGATCTTCATCTGTTTCCTTTTTCTTGTGCCTACCGTCGCTCTGGTGTTCGTGATCAGGAAATCCGAATCAGCCTATACGGCCTATGCGAAAGTACTGCTCGGCTTGAGCTTGACTGCTCCGATTTCGCTCGGCGTACTGATCATCCCCGTCCTCAATCAGTGGTACTGGGGCGATGCCTGTATCTTTCGATTGTTTGCGATCCCAATGGTGGTGGTCGTCCTGATTTTCAGCCGGTGGTTGACTCATTTTGCGCGTGCCCGCCGACTGATTTCCTATGCCCTGTTGATTGAAGGGCTGACCTTCGTCGTCATTATTGCCGCCTTATTCCTCTCCTCAAAGGGCCGCCACGGCTGAGATTCCTCCCCCAGGTCTGCATCCGATAGACCGCGAACCCAGGTTCACCCTGGTTCACGCTCTAATCGAAGTAGCCGCGTGGAACGCTCCCACATCCCGAATTTCACGATCACCGCGCACCTCGACCATTGCAAGTCCACCCTGGCCGACCGCCTGCTCGTTTACCGAATCAAATTGTCGCTTTGAGCGAGAAACTGTCCGACTCTCACCCGGGCGGAAGACTATCTCACATCACGCCCGTCAATCCTGCGTGCTCCAGCTCCCTTCAGTTGGCGAAACATCCTCAGTGTCGGCCGCGCGCTCATCTCCGAAAGGCGCGACCCTGCCGAATCCGTATTTCTGGCGCGTGACCGTGAGAGTGAGCATGAACTCCTCCAAGCGGCGCCTTGTGTGCGATAAGTTTCGCTTCCGCAGATCAAGGCACGGATTCCGAGCCAAGGTTACAACCGAGAAATCCAGGAGAAGCGATCATTGGCGAGCAAAATCGTCATAACACTCACAAGCCTCCGGGGATCTGCCCGTTCCGCCCCGGTTACTAAAGATTGGCCACGACCCTGAGTCATCTGGGAATGCCCATGTTCCGCTTTTAAACTGTCGCCGACACAGCCGAATTTCTGCGCCAGGGGCGGTCCGATGTTAATTCCCATCAAGCACGAAAATATGGCGGCCCGGCGCTGGCCCGTGGTCACGCTGGCCCTGATCGCCATCAATACGGTTGTCTTTCTCCTAACAACGATGTCGATGAGCGACGAGGCGCCGCAGCTGGGTGAGGTGAAAGCTGACATCCTGATCCTGGCGGCCATGCATCCGGAACTGAAGATGCATCCGGAGGAGGAGCGTCTGGTCGAGGGATTCAAGAAGAGTCATCCGGATCAGTGGAAGCGGGTGCAAAACCCCTACCGCGACGTCATCAACGCCTACGACGCCAAGATCAAAATGACGGAGGATCCGGAAAAGCTGCAGCAAGAGATGGATTCTCTGAACGAACAGTACGTAAAGCTCTCGTCCTCTTCTATCACCGAGCAATATGCATTCGTTCCCGCCCACCCGACCGCTCTCAGTTATCTAACAGCCAACTTCCTGCACGGCGGCTGGATGCACCTGATCGGCAACATGTGGTTCCTGTGGCTCGCAGGCTTTGTGCTGGAAGATGTTTGGGGGCGCTGGCTGTACTCGGCCTTCTATCTGCTCGCCGGCGCGGCTGCGCTGCAATTTCACGCCTGGCTGAATCCGGGAAGCATTACTCCCACTCTTGGCGCGTCGGGAGCCGTGGCAGCACTGATGGGAGCGTTCCTGGTGCGTTTCCCGAAGATGAAGATTGAGATGGCATGGATCTGGTGGTTCAGCATCTTCCGCCTGCTGCGCACCGGCAATCCCTTCCGCATGTTCCGCTTCAAAGCCGCCGCCTACTGGCTGCTGCCGCTGTGGCTTGGGGTTGAAGTACTTTATGGCACTCTCTTCGGTTCGATAAGTAGCGTCGCGCATTGGGCGCACGTTGGCGGCTTTGTCTTCGGAGCGCTGGCCGCGGTTGCGATTCGCTATTCCGGCGTCGAGCAGAAAGCCAACAAGGCCATCGAGGAAGAACTTGCCTGGACCAATGACGCCGAGCTCGAGAAGGCCGGTTCGATGATGGAGCACGGCCAGCTCGCCGAGGCCCAGACTCTGCTGACTAGTTATGTCGCTACCAACCCGAATTCGCTGGACGCATGGGCTCTGTTGCGCCAGATTTACCAGCGCCAGAGCGACACGGAATTGTCTCTTGACGCCACTGTAAAGACCTGCGCGCTGCACTTAAGAGCCCATCAAATCGAAGCAGCGTTTCAGGACTATGCCGAGTTCGTCGATAACGGCGGCACCAAAATGCCGGCCATGACCTGGCTGGAACTGTGCAAGGGCGCAGAAGAAATGCAGGAGTTCGAGCGCGCCCTCCTCGAATATCAGGAACTAGCCAAGGCCTATCCGGCCGAGCGGCAATCGCTCACCGCACAACTCAGCGCCGCCAGGCTATGCCTGAAGAAGCTGAACCGTCCCAAAGACGCTCTGGCGATCTATCAGGCAGCCGCCGCGTCACCCATCCCGCATCTGGACTGGGAGACCTTGATTCAGGCTGGAATCAAAGAAGCAAAGGCTGCGCTGGCATCGCCAAACGCAATGACCGCCGGCGCGCAGTAAGGCGGTAGACATTGACCGCAGCTTCTCGGATCACCCGAGTCCTACCTAAACCGCTCAGAACGCCCAGCGCAGGGAAAATTCCGCATTGTTGGCGTGAAAGTATCGGGGATCGGTAGGTCCTACAAATGATTTCTCTCCGTACTGGTAGTAATTCCAGCCCATCCGTGCGGTCAGGTTATGGCCAATGTCGACGCTCAGATTGGCGAGCGGCTGGTGGTAATTGTATTGGAGCGAACCGAACGGTTGCAGAGCATTGAACAGTGGTGTCTGGCCGCCAACACTAGTGATGCTGTACCCCACCTGCGTTGTAATGCGAGCGAGCGGCTTAAACATCACCGATCCCATGCCGTAGTGCGTATTACTTGTGTACAAGCTATTGGTGAGCAATGGGTTCTTGCTGTCATTGTAGCCGTTCGCAGTGCAAGAGCCTGCGTTGGCTACCACCGAGAGTGAAGTGTCGGCATCATTAAAGCAAACAAGAGCATTCTGCTTGGTATCGTTGTAGTTGTAAGCGAAATCGAATCCGAAACGCTCGCGGGGCGTGAGGTTTGCCGTGAAGCCATAATTGCGATTGTGTGCACGATAATCGGTTAAAGCGTCGCCGTTCGAAGCTCCCCAGAGATTGATGGAAGCGCCGAACACTGCCCAGGGTTTTGGAGTGTAGTTGCCCTGGATGCGGTAGCGGGACTCGTTTCGCGCTCCGATGCGCACGAGGGCGTCGTCATTGCTGGTGTGCTCCCAGTCGAAATTGAATCGCAAACTCTTCGTAGGTTTTGCCCAGAATGCGGCCAGAGGTGTGTATTCGTGGATGACCACTCGGTCCTCGTCTCCAGTCGTGAAGTCCAGGATGTGATGAAAGACCTTGTCGCCGTATCTGAACCCGATGCGGCCTCCGAAGTGCTTCGATGCATCCCATACAAAATCGATCTGGTTCCTCTTCCAACTCTGGTTGAATGACAATGCGCTGAACGTACTGGTTGTGCTCTGCGTGGTATCGCTGATCGGAGTGAGCAAAGAGCAGGTTGAAGTATCAGTGCATATCCAGTCGGTTTCGGTGGAATTAAAGCTTTGTGGAATTCGGTAAGCCCAGAAGCGAAAAGTATCGACGAGTCGGAAATGCTCTGACAGGTGGAAGGTGGCGCTGAAATCGGCCACATTTGAGATTCGCGTGGCTTGACCCGGGCCTGTGACTGTTTCCTGTCGGATGCTTGAACGCTGGATGAGTCCGTTGAAGACTTCATCCAGAGGAGCGTTCATGTCGGCCGAACTGTAGGCGTAAGATGCGGTCAGATCCAGTCGTTGGAAGTAAGTGCTGTGCAGACTCAGGCGCTCGGTCGGCTGGGATGTCCGGGTGCGGTTCGTGCGATTGTAATCGAAGTACGCATTGCAGGCGGTGTTGGTCAGCGTTCCTGTGGAATCAATCAGACTGGTTGCGGGTGCATTAATGGCGCATGGAGTTTTGTTCACGGTGTCGATGGGAAGTCCTAGTTCCACGGTACCCGGCGTTCCCGGCAAGAGAGCGGGGGCGAACGGAGCTAATTGCCAATTCGTATCTCCTTTGTAGTAATCGAGAAACTGGTCATAGCTGATGACCGTGCGCGTGAGGACCTTCAGGTCTGCACCAAAGCGGTAGGAGTTGACAGTGGTATTCCAGTCTTGAAATAGCAACGCGTCCGTACCTTCATGGACGCTGGAATACGACGGCCCTGTCATGTTGTTGTGCGAATACCCGATCCGAAAAGTCAGCGGCGACTGTGGCCAGAGTGTCACGTCAAAGTCGCTCATCCGGCGTCGGGTTCCAAAGTTGTGCGGGGAAAAACCAACGGGAATGTTTGGGTTCGATGTCGACGGATTGAGCGGATTGGTCAGAAGGTTATAGTTGAAATCCGTCTGGTCGCGCCGGAAGTTTGCCCGAAAGTCGTACACACCATTCTTCTCCACCCGGGCGCGGAGCCCGTTATTGGGATCGCCTCCCCAACCATAGCTGTTGATGAATAAGTCGTCGAACAGCAGGCTGTCATGGTTTTGCGATTGCATGGAGAGGCTCTGTTCCAAAAAGCGCGGCCCGGTACGCAGATTCACGAGTGTGCTGTACATTTGCTCGCTGCCAGTTATGTCCGACACACGATAACCGATCTCTGCCGACTGATGAATTACATAGCCACTCTTTTCCACAACTTCCGGCTGTGGCTGACTTTGGCCGGTGCTCCCAGTGGTCTGAGCTGTTGCCGCGATCTTGAGGAGAAAAACGATTACTGCGACTTGTTGCACCCCGAGCCAGTTTGAAGCCATGACGTACCTCTTCATCTGAAAAATACGTTGCTTGCATTGGACCCATGGATCGCTGCGTGGCACATCGTGCACGCCTGGTATTTGGTGGCCTGATTATGGTTAGGTCCCGCGGGCCCTTGTGCAGGAAATGTGTGGCACTGCAGGCACAGCAGATTCACCTGGCTCACGCGCAAGTAGCGCGGATTGGTTGAGCCGTGGGGCGTATGACAACTGCTGCAGCCCTCAGTCTTCACTGGTACATGTTCATAGACAAAAGGTCCCTGTTTGTCGGTGTGGCACTTGACACAAATCGCGTCCCCGCTAGGCATGGCCCTCACTTGGCGGAGCGTGGCAGTGCCGTGAACGTTGTGGCAGTCACTACATTGGATAAGGCCTTCTTCCACGCGATGGTGATACGGCTGCGCAAAGTCGGCCTTCGCGCTTGTATGGCATCCGTAACAGAGGCTGGGTTGTGCCTTAACCAGGAGATGCTCCGGTTCTTTGGCGTGGTGCGGCGAGTGGCAGTCCAGGCATCCAACATCGTTGTTCGCGTGCGCTGAGGCAGAGAAGTGCCGCTGCTTATGCTTTTCACCGTGGCAACTCAAGCAACGGGAGTTGGCATCTTCTTTCGACATCGATTTAAAACTGACGATCTTGGTCACATCCCCGCCGCCTTCTACGTGCGCCGATCCGGGACCGTGACACGACTCACAACCGTATCCCTTCTGCGTGGTCTTGAAATGAGCCGTGTTTTCGAAGTTGTTTTTGTACAGCTCTTCATGACAGGTCTTACAAGTGGTATATCCGACGTATTGGTCTGTCTTCTTTTCGGACGGGGCGCTGCTGTTTTCCTGGGGAGCGGCAAGGGCACTTCGAAACACCCCCAACAGCAAGATTGCCACCGTTGCCGATCCCAGGAGTTGTCTACATATTCTGCTCGTTTTCACGGTCGCACTCCTCGTTTCGCAACACACGCGGCGCTACCAACAACAGATGGGCACCGCAAGCCGGTTCGATCTGGATCAAGTTCTAGCTACTTGAGAGTCTTGACCCACTCAGCAATCGCCTTGGCTTGCTCATCATTCAGCCCGGCGATGCCCTTGTTGTGCGGTGCCTTACTTCCTGACTCGCCTTTGGTGATGTGCTCCGCGATTCGATTTGCTTCGAGGTTTGTTCCCTTCAGCGCCGGGGCCTTTATCGCAGGCTTGCCTTCGCCGTTAGCCCCGTGGCAACCCGCACACTTAGTCTTGTAAAGGGCCCCTCCATCATCTGCGGCCCAAGAAGGCAAAGACGCAACCAGTAACATCGCTAGCAAACTAACCACAAAAGGACGGTTCATGCGTAGCTCCTAAATCAGTTGATTTGTAAACCTTTCACGCTTGTTGCACACAGCTAGTTCAATGCTTCTGCACTTTCGAGATCCGATCCGCGATTCCCAGAGTCTTCAAGATTTCCGGCGATGCCTCTTCCATGGCCAGCGGCTCATGGCAAGTGTTGCAGTCTTGAGTGATTGTTTTTCCATCTGCTGTCGAATGCGAGCCGTCGTGACAGCGAAAACACCCTGGAAAGTCCGTATGGCCGAGATTGTTCGGGTAAGTGCCCCAAGTCACTTTCAGGTCCGGAAAAACATTCCGGTTGTAGATTGCGAGAACCGCCTCACCCGCCTGGTGGATGTCCTGTAAACGCGCGGCGTAAAGGTCTGGATAGCTCTGCTGATAGAAAGCAGCGAGTGCCGGCGGTAATTTCGCAGCCGCTTCGGCGCTTGTGGCGTAGTTTGCCTTCAGCAACTCCACACTTTTCTTCTTGATGTAGGGCAGACCTGCAGCGATTTCACCAAGGGCGAGCGCTTTGTCCATGGCTCGTTCCGGCAAATCAAATGTATGCGTTGGTCGGTTATGACAGTCCACGCATTCCATGTCGAATTGCGCAAGCGCCGTCGCCGAGTCCGGCGGCGCGTCCGGAGTGATAAAGTGCCGGACCTCTCCTTTGTCCGTGTTTCTGTATTCGATCCAAGGAATTGTCTGCCGCTTCGCGTCGGCTGCCGCAAAACGGATCTGAACTCCCGGACCAAAGTGCGCACCGTGAATTCCCGAGATCCGGTTTCCACCCACGAACATCAGGAGAACAGTTTCCGATCTTGTGCTTGCTTCGTCGTCAGCGAACTTGCTGAATAAGCGTAGACGGGCACCACTGAATTTCTGCGGCCAATGACAGTTCTCGCATGTCTCCCTCGCAGGTACGAGACGGTTGCTTTCGAGGGCGGAAGGAATCGGCTTTGGAGCGGTCTTTAGCACGGTTTCAACCAGCTGACGAACTCCACTCGCTTTGCTGTTGATCCAACCGGCTGCACCCGGCGCCACATGACACTCGACACATTCCAGCCGGGAGTGCGGCGAATTCTGATAGGCGGAAAGCTCGGGCTTCATCGTGTGACAAGTCGCTCCGCAGAACTGTGGCGTCTCCATATACTTAACGGCTCGATAGGAGACTTGCGTACCAATCAGGATGTTCACGAACGTTGTGGCCGCGAAAAACCAGGCGATGCGGCGCAGCGCCGTTTTGCGATCGAAGCTTTCCTCGGATAGCCCGCTATGAATCTGGCGTTTGCTCAGGTAAACACCGATCGGAACCAGCGCCAGCCCAGTGAAAAAAATTGCTGGAAGGATGAGGAAGACCAAGATGCCGACGTAAGGATTGTCGACGTGGCCGCGAACCTGTTGCGGCAGCACACAAAGCCACGAAACCAGAGCAGTCGCGAGCAGCGCTACTCCCACCAAACTCAGCCAGTGTCGAGTCAGCACGAACCAGGCAGGCTTTTCACTCGTTATACCCATAGAATCTGGAGAAAATCAGGAGCCCACATTCTTGCCCGAGGAGCAGGTTATTAGGGTCGAAGGAGAAAAGGGACTGTAAGAGGTGACAGTCTAAGAAAAAACTCCGGCGTTATGTCCCAGGAGAAGGAACTGCGGATTGACTATTGCGAACCTGCCGCAGCTAACTCAATACCGAACGAGGGTTCGGCCTGGAATCAGCGTCCGTCGTTATTGTTATTGGCTTCGTCGGGATTGCGGTTCGCGTGATAGAGAAGGCTTGTTTTATCGGAAATGATCCCGTCTACGCCAAAGTCCCGGAGTTGCACCATCGTTGCCGGATCATTCACTGTCCACACGAGGCTTTTCTTGCCTGCGTTCTTGAGTTCGCGCAGCAGAGACGGCTTAGCCAGCTTGTAATGCGGAATCACGTACTCGACGGGAAGTTCCTTCCAACGAAGAAGCTCACGGGGCGTCTCACAGATCAACCCGAGCGGGAGGTGTCGGTCCTCCGCCCGAATTGCCAGCAGAACTTCTGGCAGAAACGACGACACCACGAATCCACGCCGTGGCGGGTATTTGCGCAGTAATTCGAGCGTGACCTTTTCCAGGCCGCCATCTTTCAGTTCGATGTCGAGAAATGCCCGCTCCTGATAGCGGGAGAGGACATCGTCAAGATGGGGAAGTTGATCGACCTGGGCCGCGGACGACGACGCAATCTCAAATCTGCCAAACCGCGGATCGTGGCAAATCACGGCCTGGCCATCCGCCGTGAGCCGCACATCGAATTCAAATCCGTCGCACCCGTCCGCCAGGGCGCGATCGAATGACTCCGGCGTATTCTCAGGAATCGATCGGACGGCGCGGGCCCCGCGATGGCCCAGCAGCAGCGGACGAATGGGTGCGGACATGAATCAGTCGAGATCGAAGTCGCGAATCGGCTTGCCCGTGTCGGGAGTCTCTTTCGCCTTCTTGATCGCTTCCTGAAACTTCTTCTCAAGCAGGTCGGAAGCGTGTTTCTGCGCTTCCACCGACTGCTGAAAAATCGACTCCCGCCGGCTGTCCTGCTCGCGCATTGCCTTCGCCGCAGCTTCCATGTCGGCGAAGGTTTTCGGCTTCACCGCAGGTGTATGAGCGATGACAGCGGCGGTCTCTGTGTCGATCTTCAGCACCGCACTGCAGCAAGGACAAGTCACTTCGAAATTGGACGGTTTCTTTGCCATTTACGCGAATGATACCGCAAATGGCGTTGCCGGAGCGAAGACTCAGAGTGAACCCGATTCGGTCGGCTTCTCCATTGCAAATTGAAAATGGATTTCACCCGTAATTCCATGAATCGCATGGATTTAATACATATTTACATAGTTGTATGTACTAATCCGTAAGAAAAGTGTTCCTTCGGGAACCCTGTGGAAATCTCCCGTCGGAGCGGGCTAAGTCCTTCTAATGCTTGAGCTTGATGGGAAAAATATGAAAAACGCTGAGCATCTCCCAGCCCAGCAGGAAGACCGATACCACGACGACCATGACAGCCATAAACTCCCCGAATGTCATACGACGCCGGCCCGGCTCCATGCGCCGGGTCGCCAAGCTTAAAATATTCAGCGTAGCAAAGCCGAAAACCACCGCCCAGAGTATGTTGTAGATGTCCTGCCGCGGTTCGCGCGAGAAGAAAGCCACGGCCAAACCAACCGACATGGCAGCTGACGCGCGCGCCATGGGATACACCGCCAGCATGGCCCGAGTGGTCCGAGTAAACCCTGAAACTAATACCGAAACGGCGATTGCCATGGATCGAGTTTCAGACATCCGAAATCAGAATAGTTGAGCATTCGATATTACATCGTCATCAGGACGGACCGTCAATCTCTCAGCAGGCTGCGCACAGGACAGGCGTTGGGTAATATGGATTCATGGCGAAGCGCCGTTTCATCTTCTTCGACGTGGGCAACACGCTGCTCTTCCCTAACCGCGCGAGCATACTGGCACCGATCACGGCGGACAAGCATCCCAGCCTTCAGGCGTGGCAGGCGCTGGAGCGCCGAACCAAGCACGAATTCGATCAAGGCCTGATCAGTGGCAAGATCGATCATGGTTTCTGGTGGACGTTTCACACTCACTTGCTGAACCAACTGAATGCATTTGACGAAAGCGTGCGCACCACGCTGGTCGAGAACACGCAGAACTCTGCCAATTGGGACCAGATCCTGCCCGGCACACGCGAAGCGCTGGAGTGGATTCGCGAGCGCTACACGATCGCCGTGATCTCGAACTCCGACGGTCGCATCGACGCTGTGCTGGGCGGCTGCGGCATCTGCGACTGCTTCGCCAGCATCACTGACTCGGGCAACGTAGGGCATGAAAAACCGCATCCGGAGATCTTTGCGGCGGCGTTGCGCAAGATGCAGGCCGATCCCGCAGAGAGCCTCTACGTTGGCGATGTGTATTCGATTGATTACATAGGGGCGCGCAAGGCGGGAATGGATGCGGTGCTGTTCGACGTTTCCGGCGCATATCGCGGCCGTGAGTTGCCGCGCGTGGAATCCCTGGCGGAGTTGGAAGGCTGGCTCGCAAAGTAGATGGGGTTATTCTCAACAGAGTGGGGTCGCCATGTTCCATTTCAATGAGACGCGGGTTTTTCTCTTCCTGACGGCAGCTGTGGTGCTGGCCATCGCCCCTGGGCCGGGGATGCTCTACGTTCTAGCGCGCAGCCTTGCAGGCGGAAAGCGCGAGGGCGTCCTGTCGGCGATTGGAACCTTCCTGGGTGGCATGGTGCACGTGTTCGCCGCGGCGCTGGGAATCTCAATCATTCTTGCCAAGTCCGCAGCCGCCTTTGCCACGGTGAAATATGTGGGCGCAGCTTACCTGTGTTTTCTTGGCGTGAGGATGATTCTCGACGCTCGGCGCGAGACGGATGGGCCCGAACTGATTGCGACGAAGGTGAAGCCGGTACGGAATCCTCTTTGGCAGGGCGTCGCCACCGAGGTACTCAATCCCAAGACGGCGCTGTTCTTTCTATCATTCATTCCGCAATTTGTGGTGCGCGAAGGCGGGTACATTTTTCTGCAGTTTGTGACCCTAGGAACGCTCTCAGTTGTGTTGAATACTACGGCAGACCTGATCGTGATTGCTTTGGCCGGGCCGCTGGGCGAGCGTATTCGAGCCTCGGGTAAATTCCGTCGTCGGCAGCGAACGGTTACTGGTGCGATCATGATCGGGCTGGGAACTTACCTTGCAACAAGCGAGAGCAAGTAGTGTTACCAGCATTGCGAGGGCAGATGCCCTCGCGGCAGCCGGCCGAAGGCCGGTGCTACAGTCTTTTATGCGAAATCAATTCAGGGTCGTTCTGCTGCATTGCTTGCTCGCACTTGTCACGGCTTGGGCATACGGACAGCAGCCCATGCCTCGAGTAGAAGGCGATAGCTTTGCTGGGCGCAGAGTGGTGCTGCCTGACGACGCGAAGGAAAAAGTCGCAGTCCTCGTGTTCGGGTTCACCAAGGCCTCGAAAGGACCAACGAGCGCTTGGGGTGACAAGATCTTTTCGGAGTTCGGCACGCAGCAGGGATTTGCGCTGTATCAGTTACCCGTGCTCGAAGACGTGCCGCGCTTCATTCGTGGCATGGTGATCTCCTCAATGAAGAAAGGCGTGAAGGAAAGCATGCGGGACCATTTCATCCCCGTCCTGCAGGGTGAGTCGGAATTGAAGAAGCTTGTCAGCTACAAAGAGCTCGACGATGCTTACCTGATCGTGCTGGACCCATCCGGGCAGATCGCGCAGCAAATGCATGGGCCGTTCAGTGACACCGCCTATGAGCAGCTAAGGAAGGAAATTCAAACGCTCTTGCAGTATGGGAATTTGAGAGCCTTTTGCAGCCTGCCGTCGAGACCCCTTCGTTCGCCCGGTACCGAACCGTCCAGTTCTTGCCTCTAATAAATAACCGCCCTTCTCTGTCATTGCATCCCCTTCCCTGCTGTGGTAGCCTCTATCTGTGACCACTTTGCACGACAAAGTGCCTTCGGGACTCGACCGCAAGGAAGCTGAAGTTTACCGGCATCTGGATCCGGAAAGGCTGCCCAAGCACATCGCCATCATCATGGACGGGAACGGGCGCTGGGCCCGGCGGCGCCACCTGCCGCGCGTGGCCGGGCACCGGGCCGGAGTTGCCGCGGTCCGGTCCACTGTCGAGACGGCTGCGCGAATTCACATCACAGCGCTTACGTTGTATGCATTTTCTGAAGAGAATTGGAAGAAGCGGCCGGCCAGTGAAGTCAACTTCCTCATGTCGCTGCTGAGCCGCTACTTGAAGGCCGAAGTTCCCACG
Organism: Terriglobia bacterium; assembly: GCA_963743105.1. Taxonomy (GTDB): domain Bacteria; phylum Acidobacteriota; class Terriglobia; order Terriglobales; family Acidobacteriaceae; genus Sulfotelmatobacter. Next base: position 17,193 of record CAVUOS010000036.1, on the reverse strand, counting down.
CTTAACGAGAACAATATCCGACTCGAGTACATCGGGCGGCAACATGAACTGCCGGCCGACGTGCAGGAACGCATGGGCTGGGCCCGAGAGGCTACCGCGCGCAATTCGGGCATGGTCCTGACACTGGCACTCAATTACAGCGCACGCAGCGAACTGGTGGACGCCTTTCGGTCAATGGTGCAGGCGGCTTCGCAAAACGGCGGGATCGATCATCTGCGGATCGATGAGGACATGGTTTCGCAACATCTCTATACCCGGCATCTGCCCGACCCGGATCTCGTGGTGAGGACCTCTGGCGAGATGCGGTTGAGCAACTTCCTGTTGTGGCAGCTCGCTTACGCCGAGATCTACGTAACTCCCACTTTATGGCCTGACTTTCGCGGCGTGCACTTGCTCGAGGGAATCGCTGAGTATCAGAAGAGGGACCGGCGATACGGTGGGCTGAACCACCACGAGTCGCACGCGCCGGCTGAGCGAGTAAAAGCATAAACCACGAAGGCCACCCTTCGACTTCGCTCAGGGCACGCTAAGGTACACGAAGGGAAAACAATTCCTTCACCCGCTCTCGGTATAATTGCACCGGACCTTTCAGAGCGAACACCACTTCTCTTGCTCAAACGCATAGCTACTGCGGTTGTACTGATTCCTATTGTGCTGGTGCTCATTCTGCGGGCACCGGTGCCTGTGCTGGCGGTCGTCGCTGGTATTGTCGCGCTGCTGACCATTCGCGAATTCCTGGAGCTGACCCAATCGTACGACGTTAAACCGATGCCGTTACCAACCTATTGTCTAGCGGCATTGTTCTTTGTGGCGCTTGGAGTCCTAAGCGATTCACCACTGCTTTCGACCGGGAAATTTCTGATCATCCTGGGATTCGCCGCTGCGATCGCGCCGTTTGTTTTCCTAACTCGCACCATGCGCGGCGAGGATCTGCGCACCGGATATCCGGCGGCAGCGGCATCGGTATTTGCATTCACCTATATCGCACTCCCGATGGGGATGCTGGTGCAACTTAGGCAGCTGTCGGAGGGGGCTTTTTACGTCCTGTACCTGCTGCTGGTGGTTTGGGCGGGAGACATTTTTGCCTACTTCGTGGGCAAGTCGATGGGGCGGCATCTGATGGCGCCGCGCATCAGCCCGAAGAAAACATGGGAAGGAGCGACGGCGTCTCTGCTGGCGAGCGTTGCGGTCGGATGGCTGTTATTCCATTACGCTTTGCCACTGAGTTCGGCGTTGTTACGTGCCGGATTGATCGAGCGGCGGGACGGAATCTTCGGGCTGGAGCGACCGGCAATCGGGCCGATCATCGTGCTGACTGTGGTGCTCAACATCGCGGCGCAATTAGGAGATCTGGTGGAGTCGTTGATCAAGCGCGGGGCCGGGGTGAAAGATTCAGGAGCGATGCTTCCGGGGCATGGAGGCATGCTGGATCGTATCGACGCACTGCTCTTTGCGGCTCCGGTGCTGTGGTATTACGCAGCGTGGCGGGTAATGCAGTAGCCGTTAAATTCATTCGGCCTTCGGACACGGGCGAAGTAGCGGACAAGATGCCCGCGCGAGAGCGGGCGAGTCGGCGTCGCTACATCCACGAGTTCACATTGGCAGCAGAAAGCATCGTAGAATAGAAAAGTACCGGCATCGTCTGCGCACGTCCTTTTTACCAATGAAACGCATAGCCATTCTGGGGTCGACCGGATCGATCGGGCGCAGCACACTGAGTGTCGCCGAGTCGTATCCCGATCGGTTTCAGATCGTGACTCTGGCTGCGGGTAGTAATCTGGATGCCGCATTCGAACAGGCGCGGCGTTGGCGTCCACGCGTGATCTCCATGGCTGCAGAGAAGGACGCGGAAGCGCTTCGGGATCGACTGAAGAAGGAAGGACTCAGCCCGATTGAAGTGGTCCACGGCGCGGCCGGGAGCGTCCGGGTCGCGACGCACCCAGAAGTCGATTTCGTAGTGAGTGCGATTGTTGGTGTCGCCGGCCTCGAGGCGACCTATGAAGCCGTCCGCGCCGGGAAGACTTTGGGACTCGCCAACAAAGAGTGCCTCGTCGCCGCCGGCGAGTTGATCACGGCGGAAGCCCGCAAACGGGGAGTCGCGCTGCTCCCCATCGACAGCGAGCACAATGCCGTGCATCAGTGCATGCGCGGCGGGCGCATGGAGGAGGTCGAGCGCGTTTGGCTTACGGCTTCCGGCGGACCGTTCCGAAACACCCCAGCAGCGGAGTTTGCATCCATTACAGTGGAGCAGGCGCTGAATCATCCCACATGGAAGATGGGAAAGCGGATCACGATCGATTCGGCTACTCTCATGAATAAAGGATTCGAAGTGATAGAGGCATGCAGACTTTTTCACATGCCGCCCTCAAAAGTGGAGGTGATTGTCCATCCGCAGTCGACGATCCATTCCATGGTGGAATTTGTGGATGGCAGTATACTTGCTCAGTTCTCGGTGACGGACATGCGCCTGCCGATTCTGTACGCGCTAACATATCCGGAACGGATTGAGTCGGATATGCGCTTTTCCGTCAGTGACTTGCGTCATCTGGACTTCGCCCCGCCGGACCTGAAAAAATTCCCCTGTCTGCGTTTGGCGTATGAAGCGGCCGAAGCGGGCGGGGCAAAGACGGTGGCGCTAAATGCGGCCGATGAAGTGGCGGTGGCGGCATTTCTCGAAGGCGAGATTAGGTTTGACCAGATTCCCACGGTTATCGAAGACGTGCTGGCTGAGACAAAATCGGGTGCTCTGGAGTCTATTGAAGCGGTACTTGCGGCTGATGCCGGAGGCCGTCGGCTTGCCCGGCAGCGGGTGGCCGCCGCCCAGAAGACTGAACGGCCGCGGGCTACATCTTTTGTGTAATTTCGGAATCTAACAAGCGGGGAGTAACGTACTTCGAATATGTCTGACTTTCTGACTTCCGTCGTTGCCGTCGTAGGCGTACTGGGGTTCATGATTCTAATCCACGAGTTCGGCCACTACGCCGTGGCCAAGTTGCTCGGGGTGCGGGTGGAGCAGTTTGCCATCGGATTCGGCAAGCGACTGGTTGGGTTCCGCAGGGGCGAAACCGATTACCGGATCAATGCCATCCCTCTCGGCGGATACGTGAAGATGAGCGGTGAGAATCCCATGGATCAGCGCACGGACGATCCACGGGAATTCATGAACCACTCGCGCTGGCACCGTTTCCTGATCGCGATTGCCGGTCCGGCAATGAACATTCTCCTCGCTGTTTTTCTGCTGACCGTGGTGTACATGGTGCACTACGAGTACCCGGTGTATCTGGACAAGCCAGCGGTCCTCGACGGAGTCAAACCCGGCTCCGCCGCGGCGCAGGCTGGGTTGCAGGCGGGCGACCGCATTGTCAAAGTAGATAATATTGAGAATCCGACGTGGGAGCAGTTGGAACCGCGCGTCTGGTTGAGCCCGAATCAGCCCTTGACGGTTGAGGTTCAACGCGGAAATCAGGTTTTCGAAAAGACCATCACCCCGAAAGCGGTTACGTCGTCAGAGGTCGGTTCAGCCGGATGGTTTCCCGAAGATTCGGTTGTGGTTGGGCGGGTAGAACCTAACCTTCCGGCAGCAAAGGCCGGTATCAAGGAAGAGGACAGGATTGTTGCTCTGAATGGCCAGCCGGTCCACTCGCTCGAGAGTGTGATCGACAGCCTGCAACAATCGAAAGATCAGCCGATCGATCTTACCGTAGAGCGGAGTGGTCAGACTTTGCACTTCGGCATGTCGCCGGTTCTGTCAAAGACAGAAGATCCCAAACAAAACCGTTATCGGCTGGGATTCTCCAACAAGGGTGAGGTTAAAGTAACCACGCTTCCCTTCTCGAAGGCTCTCACGCTTTCGCTGGACCGCAACCGGCAGTACTCCATGATGATCCTGGAGCTTGCCAAGAAACTCGTGCAGAGGAAGATCTCGCTGCGCGCCGTTTCCGGTCCGATTGGAATCGCCCAGGAAGCCGGCTACGCGGCCCAGCAAAAGGGCTGGACGCCGTTGATGGAACTGACCGCTGGCATCAGCCTGAACCTCGGCATTTTCAACTTGCTGCCGATTCCGATTCTGGATGGAGGGGTGATTCTGTTCCTTGCGATCGAGGGACTGATGCGGCGCGACATCAGCCTGAACATCAAGGAGAGGGTCTATCAGGCTGCATTCGTGTTCCTGGTGTTGTTTGCGGTGATGGTCATTTATAACGATCTGATGAAGACCATTCCAGGATTGGCCGATCGGCTGCCTTAGAAAGCTACTAGCTTCTAGCTCCTAGCTTCTGGACGAGCGATAAACAATTCGTGTTTCGAAAGAAGGGCCCGCTCTGGGCCTTCAATAGAATTGTAGAATCTGTAAGTTACAGTCTTTTCAATACAACGAATCCAACGAATCCAAACAAATAAAGGCCCGAAAGTACAAATAAGCACAAAGTCCCCGGCGGATCGACACAGAACGGCCCTATCGGGCCGAACCGTTTAGCCCCCGCCCGCCTCACCCGCTCTCGCGCCGCGACCGGGTGCTATTTCTTTTCCTTGTTTTCGGGAGTGATTTTTTCAAGGCGATCACGCGGCGAATTGCTGCGGCTAGTTATGTCTCGCGCGTTTGGTTCGCCGAACACTGTGCCGGGCTGTCGCGGCTGCCCACTTAGGCCCGCATACAAGGCGGTGACCCTTCCGTGCTCACCACTTGTCGAATAAAGGAGGGGTGTCGCGATCAGGTTCGTCAAATTGCTATACCTCGATTCGAGTAGAACAATTCCCTCCACGATCCGGCTATGGGATTCCAGCACTGTAAGGCTCGTCTGGCGCGTGAGTTCGAGCAGCTCTTTGAGCATGTCATCCGCGGGTCTCGCGGGTGGCGTTTTGCCCGTTCCGTCTGAAGGTAGATTGTCGAGTGTGTGCTTGAGCTTTGGCCAGCAGAGTTCGAAGGCAGCGGCGAGCTGAGTCTCTGGAATTGCAGATTCTCCCAGTGCTTTGTTGAGTGTCTGTACCAGATGCAGAAGTTCGGCTTCGGTCGGCTTCGTGGCCTGGAACTGCGTGAGGGGGCCGCTCACATCGGTTATTTGCAGATCGATGAGCAAGGTACACGCGAGCGGTTTGTCCCGCACCGTTTTTGCTATCGCGCCCGCTTCGAAGAGAATCCAAGGCTCTTTGAGATTGTTCGGCGTCAAGCAAATAATGCCCGCCCTCGCGTTTGTGAGTGCCCTTGCGATTTCTTCGCTCGACCGAGAGCCTTTGTCAATGTCAGCGGATGAGAGCCAAGGATTCAGGTCGTTGACGATCATCGGCAAATATTTCTTCAGTGCCTCGGCCACCGCACGACTGCGCGGACCCGACCAGCTAATGAAAATATCCATTTTTGCCATACGGAGAATTGTAGTACGGGCAGGCCCATCCCGCGCCTAAACATCGGCCGGATCGTGCCTCGCGGATGGACCAACACGCGCTGTACCTGAATGACCCGGCCTCTTTACCGTGTCAAAAACCACATGAGATTTTGCGAACAAGCTCGCCCGGCTCGTTACCGTCTGCGAAGATGTCGGTGCACTGACAACTCTGCGCCTTCGTGTCCTTGCTCTTCCAATCTTCGGGGCTAGTCAACTCTATGCACGTCTCCCCGGTGTCCGCGTCAAACCGAAACGTGCGAAAACCTTCACGGTGCAGTGAGTAGTGATGGCACGGGGTTTTCTTAATTTCCTCTTCGCGGTCCGCTAGCGGTTTCTTTAGATCCCCGTTCTCCTGCACTACCTTGTCGTACTTGGCCTTTTCAATGTATCCGGCCTGTTCGCATGAAGGCAGTGCGAGCAACAACAGACTGAGGGATAGCTTGATGATTGTGTTCATTGCGGGCGGGTTAGTCCGCCGTTTGAGCCGGGCCGAACAATCACACCGTCGAAAGGTATTGGATTTTCAACAGGACCGCTGTGCGCGTGGTCACAGGTGTGGATGCACCAATACCCGCTGTACCTGAATGACCCGGCCCGACACTCTTCTCCTGTCCTTGCGTTGCACGGTCACGGGACCGCCCTTCACTTCAGCTTGCACGCGGTCCCCGCCGCGCAGGAAGTTCTTAACCGTACCGGTTGCAAGTGCCACCACGCGGCGCTATGCTGATTTGTTTATGGCCCCGATAAAAGTTGGAGTAGCGGCTGGAACGAAGTTGGAACGCTCCAAGCGATTGCCCACGGGCAAAGGCTGGAGGCTTGTCGCTCCGGGAAAGCAAGAAGCGCGGAGGGGTATTTTGATAAAGAAGTTTAAGGTTGGCAACAAGACGCTCGCCCTTTTTCAAGTCTTGCCCGGCACGCGCTAACATGCAAGCATGGCGGGTCAGCATCCTTCTGCTAGTACTTGGGATGCTTTCATGCACACGTGCCAATCAGAATCCGCAGACTGCAAGTCCCGCCGCGGTTAAACCCTTCATTGCTAAAGATGAGCAGGGGAACGAGCTGACCATCCCCGAGATTGTTCGTTCCGAGCGGGTGCAAAATGACAATCGCGGTCTCATGTGGGTCACTGTAGGAAATGCAGGCGGTGACTACGTTCTAGCCTGCAACAGAAAGGCTGATGCTTGTATCACGCCCATTCCTGGCAAGGACTATTACGTTTTCAATAAGACCACTAAATGGAAGTTTCCCGGCGCAGCGAAATCGGTCACTTTGGCTTGGATTCAGGATTGGACCATTTCCTATCTAAACGGAGAAAACATCGCACTCGTTCCCGCCGAAGGGGGCCAGCCCACTGAGGTGGGCATGTATTGGCTGGAGACGTGGACGGGGCGAACGAGCAAGTGAATGGCGCTGAAATCTTCTTACTTCGTGCCCTTCGCGTCTCTACTACCCACAGCATCCGCCGCCCGGACGCCGGTCACCCTCTTTGAGACTGTCCCCGTCGAGCACGTTCCGCGAAAGGTCAGCGGTGTAAATCGTGTCCCCAAACTGGAGCGCGAGTGTGACCGTGTGATTGGATTGCACGTCAATCACTGTTGCCGATTGAAGGGCCAGAAGAGCCGCTAAGAGGACGTGCACTTTACCAGTCTCGCGCACTTCAGCCTGGCATTAGGTTGGTCGGCTTCTCTAAACGTTGCCCCTTGCCTTCCAAAAGGTCATTCAGCGCATCTAGTAGGTCCATGAATTTTTGATGGTCTTTCTCTTCGGCAAGGCGTTTACATAGGGCGCTCATGCACTCGCGTTCATCCGGGGCTATAATGCACCTCCAAGACCGCGTAGCTCTGTAATTGTAAGCGGGGGCCGCGCACCAAGTTGCGGTTGGCCCGGATTATGCACCCCGCCCAGGCATCGCACAATAGGAATCCCATGACAGGATTTTCCTCGCGTTTTGTCCCTATGCTGACCCACCTCTTTGGCCTAAACATCGCTCAAATCGCCTCTAATGCGGGAATGGCACGGAGTCCTTCTCCGGTCATCGGGACTTGACGTTTGCAAAGGTGCGGAACGATAATTTTCTTACAGCTTTGAGATTGCGTTCTTTGGACGTCGCAATCTAGTAAGACGGTCCTCAGGTGCGGGAAAGCCTGAGGCCGTTTGCTTTTAGGTACCCGTTTTACCCTGTTTTCGATGTAACGCAGTGCGAACGGCACGGAAACGGCACGGGAGAAGCAACGGCTTCTTTACGACCTTCGGAATGACCGCGCGTGCAGATTCAAATTCCCAACCTCTACCGTGTCAAGGTCCTATTCAACGGTAACTGATTGACATTCAACGGCACTGGCAGCCACCTTTGGCGTTGTAAGGAACTCTCAGGAACTGGTATTGGACCCTAATTGGACCCAGATTTTACGCCGAGATGATGACGTCTGCCCCCGGTTTTGAAGATCACCTGCGGTGTTCTGGCTGGTTATGAAAATCCTCTACTCTACTTGATTCTTCCACCGCTTACCAGAACGGAGTTCTGATAGGTTTTGATCAATCTTGACCTGTTCTGAACGTGGAACTATCACGTTTCTATCACAGCAGCTCCGTGCACGAGTACAGACCGATCGCTTAGAATCGCGCTGCGCCAACTCAAACTTCCCACAAGCCGACTTCTGGCCCGGAACAATTTTCGGGCTGCCGGTATCGGCCAGTTCTCAACCAGTGTAATCGCCTTGTTAACAACAAGCAGAAAGCAGGGGCGTGAAATCAGCTCGGGGGATAATCAAACGGAGCCGAGCTCCACGCGACCGAGATAGGATCTAACGCAGCGATAATTGTCTAGAGCATTTAATATCCCGACGTGGGAGCGATTTTCCTGTTAGCCGATCCCTAAATCGAAAACGCCGGATTGCCTTCTATCACCTTCTGCTCGAGATTCGGACGTTCGTGCTTGCGCCAGAGCCTTGCAGCGTGTCGAACCCGATAGAGAATAGGTCCGCCATCCGGCTGGTCCTGGCGAACGATGGGACGCGGCAGGCAGATGAATTCCGTCTCTAGCCGGTCCGCTGCTGCGTGCACTACCGAATACCCATGGCCGCCCATGTCAACAAACGACACGTGCGGTGACAAATCTCGGTTGGAAAGCTGGCGTGCCTTTTGCACGTCACCACTCTTCGCATATTCCAGGCATGACCGAACACCGTGACGCACCAGCATATTAATAGTGGGTTGCGGACGGTTGTCACCAGGACCTTGCCCGAGGAACAGAGCCCGCAGCGGAGCGTCTTTGGGCAGGTGATGTTCCATTGACTCCACCATTCCGGGCGCGGAGATTGATCCAACCACGAATGCCACACCTACGGGGTCAAAGGGCTTCGGCGGGAGAGACTTCGCCGATAAACCAGCCCAGAAGCTATGCCGGTCGCCCGCCACCGTGGCAAACCCCGTAATCGCATGCTTTTGAATGAAATCGTAAATTTCACCGCGCTCCTGATAGGCAGTGCTGACGTCCCCGCCGCCAAAGCTGGCATACCCAGCACCGGGCCAGGCGCTTGCAACCATCCCTGGAGGAAGGTTCTGCGGGTCGGCGCGCATATCCAGCGTCGAAGTTGTGCTTCCCCAGATCTTCCAGGTAGTTTTCGAATTCCGCAGTCGTTCCAGAAACCACGCTTTTTGCTCGGCTCCGAGCAGGGTCTGCGCGGGATCCGCCTTACGGAGGTTCGGAACTTGCTGGTCCCCGAAACGGATGGTGTTGGGCGGTTTGCCTCCGTTGTAATCCCGACCGCCATCGATTATCTCAAGCACCTCCTCAGGCACGAACTCCGAATAGTCCTTATTAAAGAAAGCTGCGTCATCGAACTTGCTTCCGGGGTCCTCCGATCGGTAGCTTCGCTCGTCGGTGATAATGAGCTCCACGTTCCGGCCCCAGCGGAGCGACCGGTATCCCTTCAGACTATTGATCGCCGCAAGATTGTTGGCCTCCTGCCCGAGTCCATGCTCATCGAAAACAGTGACCGGGGCATCCTTAACCTTAGGTGGGTTGAACTCTTCTGACGAGGGACCACCGCTCTTCACCATACGCGCGGGCTGATACTCAAAAAATGCCTGCATGGCAGCAACCTTGCGCGTCTGCGCGGGACGCGTTTTGCCGTCGAACACTTGCAAGGCTTGCCATCCTTGCCAGCTGTACTCATGGTTATCCCACATGGGAACAAAGGGCCAGCGGGCACGAGCGTCCTGCAGGTCGGGATCATGCAGGTAGCTGCGATACACAGCACGGTAGTCATCCACCGTCACTGGGATGTGGAAGTCCTGAATTTTCTCTCCTTGAGGATAACGAACGATTTCCGTCACCTTGCGGTCGTAATAAGTGGCGCGGTCCTCCGGATACCAGACCAGCTCGTATATGAAGTCGCCCAGGTGCAGAACAAAGCTGAGCCGGTCCTGCTCAGAAGCGTGCTCATCCTCGAAGATCATTCTTCGGTACGCGTTCTGCGCTCCGAGGTTTGCGTTCTGACAACTGACGAACGCGAAGTGTACCGGCCGGGAATCATCATCGGCAGGCGCGGTGATGGTGCGGCCGAGGCGGCTGCCGGAACCCTCAGGATCGGTAAAGCGATACCAATAGACCTGGGCCGGCTTCAGTCCTCCGACCAGCACACGACAGGTCCAATCCGCCTCCGCCGAAATCGACACTCTCTGAGTTGCGATCACACGCTGGAACGTCTGGTCGAGCGCCACTTCGACGATCAATTCCTGGGCCGGTTTAGGCTGCGGGGCGCGCCGGGTCCACAGCAATACGCTGTTGCTGTCGGGATCGCCGGAGGCTACACCTTCCGGGAAAAGGTCGCGACGCTCGCGCCAGGAAATCTTCGAGGGAGTCGAGAATGAGCGACCCCAAGCCGCTTCCGCACCAAGCACCGCGGCCACAGCCAGAAAATCGCGACGGCTAATATTTCCCATGCTGTAACTCCTTCTTTCCGCTGCAAGGCCCACGCACACTCGAGATGAGACGTCTCGTCCCAAATAGTGAGAGCGAACATGTCGGCCCACTATCTTGGACGGTCTAGCGCTGCGAGCGTGATCACAAGATCTTGCCTATTGAGTTGGTTCGCCCTTGAGAAATGTTTGCTGAACCCGCGAAATGCTTCACAGGATTTGAGGGCGATGCCGCCCCCATCACCCGCCACATGAATTCCCCCAGATGTATGCTACGTTTCGTGTCCGCAGGGGGACAATGGTTCCTCTCTTCAGCTTTGGGATTACGCTGGTAGAAGCGTGCCCACGCTGAGGATCTCCTGTCTTGCATCGAGAACCCGGAGTTCTCGCTACGTGTCCTGTCGTGACCTAAGTTACTCGCCGTTTTGTAATCGCGAATCGATAATATGCCCCATGGATCAGACCGTTCCGCGAACGCGACTATTCTGCGTTGTCGCGGCTTACGCGGCGGTTGTGGCACTGTCCGCAGTGTTGATCTTTGAACGATACGTGGCATACATGAGACACCCTGACGATGCGGCAGCGTACAGCGGTATGTGGGCCGGCGGAGACTTGGTGCTGGAAGTGTTCATTGCCGGCATGCTGCTGGTAGTAAGCTTCTTCCTCGTGATCGCGATCTTCAAATATGAAGCGGCCTATACGACCTATTCCAAGATTTTGGTTACGCTGAGCCTGACTGCTCCGGCATCGGTCGGTTTAATGGCGATTTCAGCCGTGGGTCAGAGTAATTCTGTGCTGGGTTACGTCTGCCTTTACCGTGTGTTGGCCTCGCCTCTTGTGCTGCTGGGTCTTGGGATGAGTCGCCTGTTTTCGCGCTTCCCCAAGCCCACACGGATGACCAACTATGCCTTGCTGATCGAGGCGCTGACTCTCATTTTTATGGTTTTGATGCTTTTCTTGCCCTTCCACTTCCAGCACGAATAAAGATCCCATTGACGTCGTAGTTTGCGAAAATCTCTATAACGCTCATTGACCACGAGAATTTGCCGCTTGGGCTCGGAGGTTGGTCATAAACGGGCTTCGAGACCATAAGTTTCGAGTTGAACGACCATACTGACCGCGCGGCGTAGGAGGCCGCCAGTATGGTGCATTGGAAGACATCGCATCGGTTCAGACGACTGAACGTTATCTCGGGTGCAAGCAGAGACTCAGCCAAGCAGTGAACGACAAAGCTCGGGCTGGAAGACACCTGATGGGTTGGTGATGGCCCCCAAGCCGATTTGGGGATCGCGTCGTCGGGAGTCTTACCTAGCCAATAACTTCAGAGTTGCCACTTCGACGGGTTCGAATTTCCCCAGCCCCGTTGGGCACGTGCGCGTTGGACTGTCGTAGTCTAATTGCGCCGACAAGTTGTCTAGGAGTTGTGGAGCGGAGACTTGATGCACCTTCCAACGAACTCAATTGCCATTTCACAGGTACTGGAGAGCGATCCTTCGCTTTTTGGAGAAACAAAGACACATGCGCCCGGTCCGGAGGGAGTGCTGCCGATCACGGCGGAGATGTTGTTGACGCAGCCCTCCGGCAACCTTTTCGGTCTTACGCAAAATGCGGGCATGGGGTGGGAGGCGGTGCGTCTGCTCGATCCCGAGTTTCTTATCCTGAGCACGCACGGAGGAATGCGAGGGGAGGATGGAACTCCGATCGCCCTTGGCTTCCACACCGGCCATTGGGAGGTTGGCTTGTTAGTGGCCGAGGCGGCGCGGGAACTTCGGAGCAAGAATGCCATCCCGTATGCAGGGGCGTGTACCGATCCGTGCGATGGGCGCACGCAAGGCACGGAGGGAATGCTCGACTCGCTGGCTTACCGGAACGATGCCGCGATTGTGCTGCGGAGGCTGATGCGTTCGCTGCCGACCCGCAGAGGAGTGATGGGCATCGCGACCTGCGACAAGGGGCTGCCGGCGATGATGATGGCGCTCGCATCTTCCGGTGGGTTGCCCAGCATTCTGGTGCCGGGCGGAGTTACGCTACTTCCGGAAAACGGCGAAGACGCGGGCAAAGTGCAGACGATCGGCGCGCGCTTTGCGCAGAATCAAATCACGATCGAGTATGCCGCAGAAGTGGGTTGTCGAGCTTGTGCGACACCCGGCGGCGGATGCCAGTTTCTGGGCACTGCCGCGACATCGCAGGTGGTTGCCGAGGCCCTGGGGTTGTCACTGCCTCATGCGGCACTCGCGCCTTCGGGTCAATCGATCTGGCTCGACGCGGCCACGCGGTCGGCTCGCGCCATGTTGCGGATGGCTCAGATTGGCATCGGCACTACCGATGTGCTGTCCGATGCCGCGATTCGCAATGCGATGGTGGTGCACGCGGCCTTTGGTGGATCGACGAACCTGCTGTTACACGTTCCTGCCATTGCGCACGCGGCTGGATTGTGCCGGCCCACGGCAGCCGATTGGGCGTCAATCAATCGTATGGTTCCGCGGCTCGTGGACGCGCTTCCGAATGGGCCGAACAACTTCGCGACCGTTCAAGTGTTTCTTGCGGGAGGCGTGCCGGAAGTTATGTTGCACCTGCGGCGGGCGGGGCTGCTGGACTGCAGTGTGCGGACGGTTACGGGCGACACTCTAGACGCGAATCTCGATTGGTGGGAGCAGAGCGAGCGGCGCAGCGCGTTGAATGAGAAGTTGCGCGCGTTGGATGGCATCAATGCCGACGATGTGATTCTTTCTCCCGACCGGGCGCGGGCCCGAGGTCTCACGGCAACGATCTGTTTCCCTACCGGCAACCTGGCGCCGGAGGGCAGCGTGATCAAGAGCACGTCCATCGATCCGTCCCTCATTGATGAGAACAATACGTATCGACACGCTGGGCCGGCTCGCGTCTTCATTACCGAGAGGTCCGCCATCGATGCGATCAAATGCGGGGCGGTGTCTCGCGGAGATGTGGTTGTGCTTGTGTGCTGCGGTCCAGCAGGCGCCGGCATGCAGGAAATCTATCAGGTCACTTCAGCTTTGAAGAACCTGCCTTTCTGCAAGCATGTCGCCGTGCTGACCGATGCTCGCTTTAGCGGAGTTTCGACAGGAGCTTGCATCGGGCATATCTCTCCGGAGGCCTTGGCTGGCGGACCAATCGGACGTGTGCGGGAAGGAGACATGATTGAGATTGTGATTGACCGTACCGCACTCCACGGAACAATCGACGTTGTCGGTGAAGGGAAGGAGCGCTTCTCAGCTGAGGAGGGAGGGCGTCGGCTCGCGGCGCGCGCCTCACGGCACGATCTCGCAGCTCATCCTGCGCTGCCCGATGATACCCGGCTCTGGGCAGCCCTGGTACAAGCAAGTGGGGGTGTGTGGGGAGGTTGTGTGTACGATGCGGATGCGATCCTCGCCCAACTGGAGCGGGGTGCCGTGTCGCCTGACAAAAATGCTGGCGCATCGCAATCGGGATCCATAAGGAGCTGATTCCTGAGACGCTATCGCACAGCTCAGGGCGCGACGTTGAGGAGAATGGATTCTATTCCTTGTTCTTTGCGTCAAGCTGCGACGAACCTATCTGCATCGACGGCCTTCGTGAGCGGGTTCGGGCGATTTTTGGGGAGTCTCACCAGATTCGTAGAGAGAAACGGGCTTCTGGGAATCTTCGCTGGAATGGCCCGAAGCCCGGCGGATTATGAGAACACAAGTGGGTTCTGCACCGTTTCCAAAGTTTTCTACTCTACTCCTCTTTTCAATGGGTTACAAATCAGTGATTTGATCCGTTCAGCTTGGAAACGATCCGTTCTGATCGTGCAACCATTACAATTTCATTACAGCCTTGGCAAATGCCCGCCGGTTTGAAGATCACACAGTGAGTTCTGATCGGCGCTCTCAGCAGTTAAAACGTCGACCAAATCAGGCCTCCCGTGAAGGGTATGCGTCGTGAACACTACCGGCACGCCCGTACTTTCTGAGGCAGCCCCTTAGGGACTTTGTGGCTTGGTATGGCTTGTCACAAGGGATCTGCGACGACGTCCTAAAGAACGTAGCCGACAACGTCCGCCAGTTAGGGATCGGTGGTCACGTGGACAAATTCGTTTATCACGTCGTTACCGACTTCTTTAAGCAGTATGGCGATGTCCGTCTGCCAAATGGCGCAGCGGCCAAGTTGGCAATTTGCTTACCACAAACAACCGTCAAACCACGTTACAAACAGGATGGCCGCTAGCTGAAGGCGAGTTGCCGCCCCCCGCTGAGAGCGTTCTTAGAGAGGCATTCGCTATAGACACACTGGTATTGATCCCGGACAGCGCTGAGACTGAAGTGCTCTACGGCGAATCTTCGGGCATTCCGTACCAGTCTCTCGCGTATATCAGGATGACGGAGGCAGTACTCCAACCCGTCAGCAAGTGCCACCTCATCGCCGCTCGGAACCAAGATTCCGGTTCTGCCGTGCTCGATCAAGCTCAGGAACCCCACCCACTCTGGTCGCGACTACCGGCACACCGGCCCTCATCGCTTCTCCGATTACGTTCGGGGAATTTTCGGAAGAGGAGGGAAGACGCGAGAACGTCAAGACGGTCAGAATTTCGGGGATATCCTTTCGTTCTCCCATGAACGTGGTGCGATCCGTAATGCCCAGCTGCTGGGCTAGTTGTTCCAATCCGCTGCGTAGAAGCGTCGTTCGCATGAAGCGGGTACGCCGCTGGCGGCTTCCATCCATCGGTCCCACGCAGCACGATCGCGATCGCGCTCCAGGACGGCGGCGTGCAGACGTGCCCGCCGATCCTCGATCGCGACGACCGCCTTTTGGCGGATCCGGGTCGCTTCGTCCAGTGGCTCGGACCCGGGCACGGGGTCGTCACGGCGCGCGGCGGGCGATGTCCTCGAGGTACGCGTCGATCTCCGGGACCGCGCGCAGCGCCCGCTCGAAGTACGTCGTTCACCGCGCCGATCGCGGCGTCCTGGATGCCGGCCATCTCGTCCGACCGCTCGGCGTGCGACTCGCGCGACTGGAGCGAGTTCCGGAGCTGCAGCAGATGGCCGACCATCTTGGCCTCCTCCGGGCCGTCGAGCGCCTGGATCGCCGACATGATCAGGCCGTCGACCTGCGCGACCATCGTGTCGGTGGCGAACGTGTCGCCCGATGACGCCGCGTCGTCGAGCGTCCGGATCAGCGCGGCGACCTGGTAGAGCGCGGTCACCGGCTCGTCGAACAGCTCGCGGATGTAGGCCGCCTCGCGGTACTTCCCGTTCATCCGGAAGACGTTGTACATGCGCCGCGCGGCCTTGCCGTAGTTCGGCTCCTTGACCGTGTACTTCCAGACCTCGTGCTCGAGCGTGTCGACGTAGTCGTCGACCGAGTCGGCCGACAGCTCCTTCACGAGCTTCGAGAAGAGCGGGATCGACTCGCGTCTCGAGGTAGACCTCCTGGTAGTACGGGTCGAGGAAGCCGTCGAGCGGCACGATCGTGCCGTCGGGCGCCTCCCACGTCGGATCGAGCACGTTGCTCGCGTTCGCGAGCTGGCCGCGGGTCTTGTCGGCGATGACCCAGTCGAGCTTGCACCAGCCCGGGTCGTGCGACGCGTCCTCCCACGTGTACACGCGCAGGGCGCCGTCCGGGCAGCGTGACCTCCATCTGCCCGGCCTTGACCTCCTCGAGCGTCCACGACATCGGCGAGCCGGCCCCGATCGGTCTGCCGCCCTTCGTCGCGGCGACCGGGTGCGTCCCGAACTTGACCTCCCACAGCCGATGGGTCGGGCCGGTCGCGCGTGTCGCAGCGCCTTCTCGCGCATGAGGTCGGCGAGGATCGCGCACGCCTCCTCGCGCGTGTCCGCCTTGATGTGGACGCGCTCGAAGAAGTCGCAGTCGGCCGGGTAGGCGTTGATCTTGCTCTGCGCGGCCGACCCGGAGATCGACAGCGCCGTCATGACCTGCGGCGGCCGATCCTCGAAGCCGACGATCTTGGCCATCTCGCGGAACCGCGCGAGGTCGCTCGGGCTGGAAGTCGAGCATCGTGACCCGATGGCCGTAGACGCCGGAGTCGACGTCGACGACGAGGTCGCCGCCGCTCGCCTCGGTCTCCATCGCGGCCACCCACTCCGCGGCCTCGTCCTCGTTGAGCTCCACGCCGAGCCGCGTCGCCGACGCGACGACCCGGGCGATCGCCTCGTCCGATCGTCCCGGTTGCCATCGACGCCCTCCTGCTCGTGCTCGGGTCCAGTGTAGGACTCGGGCGGGGCATGACAACGCCCGAGGACTCGCATCCTCGGGCGGTGCCAGGGATCAGGTCCCATCGACGGGTTACGGACCGAATGGCTGGACCGAGATGTCGCGCTCGGCGGCGCGGAACTCGGCGGCGGCCGGGCCGGTGCCTGAACCGAATGGCTGGACCGAGATGTCGCGCTCGGCGGCGCGGAACTCGGCGGCGGCCGGGCCGGTGCCTGAACCGAATGGCTGGACCGAGATGTCGCGCTCAGCGGCGCGGAACTCGATGGCGGCCGGGCCGGTGCCTGAACCGAATGGCTGGACCGAGATGTCGCGCTCGGCGGCGCGGAACTCGGCGGCGGCCGGGCCGGTGCCTGAACCGAATGGCTGGACCGAGATGTCGCGCTCGGCGGCGCGGAACTCGGCGGCGGCCGGGCCGGTGCCTGAACCGAATGGCTGGACCGAGATGTCGCGCTCGGCGGCGCGGAACTCGGCGGCGGCCGGGCCGGTGCCTGAACCGAATGGCTGGACCGAGATGTCGCGCTCAGCGGCGCGGGACTCGGCGGCGGCCGGGCCGGTGCCTGAACCGAATGGCTGGACCGAGATGTCGCGCTCAGCGGCGCGGGAACTTGATGGCGGCCGGGCCGGTGCCTGAACCGAATGGCTGGACCGAGATGTCGCGCTCAGCGGCGTGGAACTCGAT
>CAVUOS010000035.1:0-220066 GCA_963743105.1 Terriglobia bacterium | reverse complement strand
TCAAGCCAACGCCCGCGAGCGTTGGCTCCAAGCGCGTCGTCAGGAGCTTCTCTCTACGCGCTACGTCCATGTTGTCTTCACCCTGCCCCATGAGTTGGCCCCGCTCGCCTTGCAGAACAAGAAAATCCTGTACCATCTGTTGCTGCAGACCAGCGCCGAAACCCTCCTCGAAGTCGCTCGTGATCCCCAACATCTCGGCGCCGAAATCGGCTTCTTCAGTGTGCTCCACACCTGGAATCAGAAACTCGAACATCACCCGCACGCCCGCAGTCTGTCTCCCGCTGGCGGATTGTCCCTCGATCACTCTCATTGGGTTCCATCGCACGCTCGCTTCTTTCTTCCCATCCCGGTGCTCCGAAAGGTTTTTCGCCGTAAGTTTGTCAGCGCTTTGCAACGCAACTTCCGTCACGGCAAGATTAGCTTTCATGGCACCCTGAAACCCCTGGCTCACCCCAAAGCCTTTTCCGCCTGGTTGCGAACCCTATACCGACACCACTGGCACGTCTATTCCAAACGCCCTTTCGGAGGAGCCGAACAAGCACTGTGCTATTTAGGCCGCTACACCCATCGCGTCGCCATCTCCAATCATCGACTCGTTTCTTTCCTCGATGACCAAGTTACCTTTCGCGGGCGCGACCGCGCTCATAACAATCAAGAAAAACTGCTGCCCCTATCCCTCGATGAGTTCCTGCGCCGCTTCCTCTTGCATGTCCTTCCCAAAGGCTTTGTCCGCATTCGCCACTTTGGCTTCCTCGCCAACCGGCGCCGCGCCACTTTCCTGCCGCTTTGCTCTCAACTACTCGGAGCAGTACAGCCATCGCAGACCGAACCAAAAACTTTCCCTGCTCAGGAACCGAGCCCGAGCTCACTCTGGCTCTGTCCCAAGTGTGGCGGAAAGATGGTGATCATCGAGCGACTTACCGCGGCCCAACTCCAACTCCGCTCTCCACCCTCTCTCGCCGGAGCAGCCGCATGAAACTACAGCTCCAACCTTCCTCACTCGGTGCGTCTCGCCACCTACCGGTGTGGTGCGCCCTTCTCACCCCAAACCACCTCTCCCTTTCCAACCTCGGCTCCAACTGTCACTCCTCTCCCATGCCTACTACAAAGAAAACAATCCTACGCTCGCTTTTTTCTTGCTCCTCTACTTGTTCCCGAAGCTTTTCTCATCACTCCAACACCATTCAATTTGCATAAGTGCCTCCCCACGGGCGGCTTCCTTCAAACAGCTGTATCGGACGCGCCCCACACAACTCCCCGAGCCTACCTGCCCGCTGACTATGGGGCGCATCCGATACAGCACTAGCGTTTCCAGCCATTTGTACTTGTCCACCATGGGCACGAACGGGTACTGGTATTGTCCCCACGTCATAACGTTCCAGGCCAACGCCTCGTCCGACGGACCGCCCTCCGGTTCAAACACGAGAGGATGGCCAGTCTTGTCGGCGGCAGTCGAAAACGCAAGCGGGACTCCGTCCTGCGTGTCGCCGTTAATACCGTCCGCGCCGATTTCCGCCATCAGGCTGGCAATCGCATCCGGCCACGGCATTCCCGAATCTCTTGTGCCTTGGTCCCACATCATCATCGGGAACAAGACGCGCACGCCGCGACGATGGAAGTCCGCAATCATTTTGCGTACGCCGGGTATACCTCCCGGCATGGAGCGGATCATGTCGTGCTGGTTGCGGTTGTCGATGCCCATGTTGGGATATGTGGGCCAGATGAGCACGGCGTCGATCCCACCGTATCTTTTCTCCAGATCATCGAGATAACGGTCGACCGTATAGCGGTGTGCTACGGGGTCGTAGAAATAGCGGTCCTCCACCATCATTTGCGGTTGGAAAAAGCTGGACTGCGTCCACTTGAATGCCGGCAGGTCGTAGCGCCACCCGTCGTAGCCGATGCGAATCCGGCGTTCATCGCGCCAATGACGGATGTCAGCGAGCCAGGAATCGTGCTCATTCCGAGTGCAAGGTGCGGAACCGCCTTCCCATGCTCCTTTCATGTTGAGGCAGCCGGGGGTTGGAATCTGTTGATCATCGGGACGAAAGCGGGAGTCCTGGGCTGCCACCATGCAAGCCGCGGCTAGCAGAGCTACAGCCATAAAAGGCACGATCACGGTTTTCATAAGTGCGTGCGCTCCGTCTTCGGGAAGAGCCTACGGCGGGCAAATATAAAACGTTTCAAAATTTAGGTCTATGATTCCTTTTCCTGGTTAGGATGCGAAGTTTGCGAATCGAAATGGTGTTGCGGCTCTACCAGGGGGTACTGATTCTGTGAGCGAAGCGGAAAATGCTGACAGGCGCAAGCTGGCCATCAACTGAAATCGATGCTGAATTCCGTTTCACGAAATATCCCGCGGGCGGCCATGCGGACAAGGCCTCAGGACGAAAGATAGCTGCTCGCCGTGTTCACCCGCGGTCCATCGCGATCCTTTGTCGCCACTCAAAAATCGAAGTGAAGTCCTAGTTGGATCTCCCGTTTCGGCAACGCCGCGGTGAAGCCGAGAGGTTGACTCGGGGAAAGAGCCGCAGTCCCATGCACATTGAATGGCGGCGCAAAGGCAGCGCCAACAGTATTGTTGACTCTTGCAAAGTTGGTCCGGTTGGCAATGTTGAATCCTTCCGCCGTGAATCGCAGGCTGCGTTGCTCACCCAGTTTGATGGTGTAGCCCAGGCGCATGTCGAAGGACACGAAATTTGGTCCCAAGCCGCTGTTACGAGAAGCCCCGGGCGGACGGTCGTTCGTGAAGTGATTGTCACCGTTGACATCGGCCCCAGCTAATAAGTTGAAGGGATGGCCGCTGTTATAGGTCAATACTGGAGATAGCTCAAAGCCCGACAACAGCTTAAAATGTTGCCACGGACTGTCGATGACGGCGGCAATCACGAACTTATGGCGTTGATCGAAATCCGATAGCGACCGGTCTCCAGCTAGATCCACTTCATTGAATGCGGCGTAATCGCTATTGAATTCCGTGGAATCGTCGATGGCTTTGCTGTAGGTGTAGTTGGCAAACAGGGTGAGGCGATCAGGGAGATCCAGAAACTCGAAGCGGCCGGCGAGATGAGCCCACTATGGATGCGGTTGCCAAAGTACGACACCTGATTCACTTCGGCGAGTTTGAACTCGACGACTGCGCCGGAGAACTGCGCCGCCAGGGGACAAAGCTCAAACTGCAGGACCAGCCGCTTCAGATCCTTCAGATCCTGATTCAGCGTCCGGGCGAGATCGTCAGTCGCGAAGAATTACAGAAGAAGATCTGGCCCTCCGACACCTTCGTCGACTTCGACCACGGCATCAACAACGCCATCGAACGCCTGCGCGAAGCGTTGGGGGATACCGCTGACACGCCAGGCTTTGTCGAAACACTGCCACGCCGCGGCTATCGCTTCATCGGAAAGATCGAGCGAGAAACGCCAAGATTTCGTTCCCTCGCAGTTTTGCCCTTGGAGAACTTGTCTCGCGATCCCGAACAGGAATATTTCGCGGATGGATTGACCGAAGCCTTGATCACCGCACTGGCAAAGATCGGTGAGCTGCGCGTGCTGTCGCGTACTTCATCCATGCTGTACAAGGGAATGCGCAAACCGTTGCGGGAAATTGCGCGGGAACTCGAGGTCGACACCATCGTCGAGGGCAGCGTGCTGCGCGGAGGCGATCGATTGCGCATCACTGCTCAGCTCATTGATCCGGTGCAGGAGACCCACTTGTGGGCCGAAAGCTACGATCGCCACCTGCGCGACATACTGGACTTGCAGGCCACCAGCCGGCAGGTAACTCTATAGACTCGGAGAATCTTACTGCGCCGGCACAATCGGCAAGATCAGGACCGACGGATGCTGATCGTCGTGGTAGATCGCGTTGGTGGCTGATACGAAATCTTGGGCGTGAGCAACGTCCAAGCCGGTATTCAAATTTCGGTCAAACCGCGGGAAGTTACTGCTGCTGATCTCGAGTCGCAGGATGTGCCCTTTGCGAAAAACATTGCTTGTCGCCCAGAGGTCTACGTCGAATTTGTAGATCTGACCCGGGTTCATCAATTCCGGTTTCTCTTGAGAATCCCGGTAGCGCGCGCGAATGATTCCCTCTGTCAGGTTCTGAGCAAAACCGTTTGGCCAGACATCTACCAGCTTGCCGGTAAAGTCGGTATCGACCGCGGAAGACTTCGCATAGAACTCAACGCTGATGGGACCGGTAACGTCCACGTCTCGATCCAGGGGAGCAGTCGAATAGACCAGAACATCACTGCGAGCCTCGACAGGCCGTTGATCACGAGGGCCGGGAGCCAAATGGCTGGAGTCACAGCACAAGGGGCCGCCGATTGTGGGGGCCGGATTCCCCGGATCGTAGACGAACTGGTCCGGAATCTCGGAATGCGGGGCGCTGGCCGAGAGCGCGCCATCGCCGCGCAGACTGTTGGCTTTTCCAGAAGAATGAAGGAAATACTTCGTGATGACGGCGCGGCGGAGCGGCCAGTCATCTTCTGAGCGCCATTCATTCTTGCCCATCACGAAGATCTTGACTGGCTTCGCTGTGGCGAACTCGTTCTGCTCGTTCTTAAAAAGATAGTCATACCAGGGCAGGATCAGGTCGTCGACCTCCAGATTCGCCGCGGGACCGAAATCGACGTCGCCGATCTTTCGGCCGGAGCCTGCGTGTCCTCCGATCACGACGAGCAGTCTCTGGCCGTGCCGGGCGGCCTCGGTTGCGGCATGCTCTTTCAGGCCGACGTAATTTCGAAGGGAGCCTCCGAGGAAAATGTCGTACCAGGCCGCGATCGTCAGAGATGGAACGGTTATATCGGAGAAGTGTTCTTCGATCGACCACCTTTTCCAGTAATCGTCGTAGTTTGGATGAGCAAGCCAATCGAGAAAGTATGGCGCCAAAGCGGTCGTGGAATCCGCCGCAGGGGGGCTCGGAACGAAGAGAGGGTAAGCGGATAGTGGGAGCTTCCAGATTCCATTCAACGCATTCGTATTCTTCTGAACGGTGCGCTGCAATGTGTCTTGCGCCAATCCCGAAGTCCACGACTCGTTGAACCACTGCTCAAACGCGCCACTCTGGTAGGTCCATCCGTCGTGATAGTTGCTGGCGGTGACGTCGGGGCATATTCCAGCTAGATGAGGTGGGTGGGCGATAGCAGCCAGCATTTGTGTGGCACCAACGTACGAACCTCCGAACATTCCGACTTTTTCGTTCGAATAAGGCAAGGACGCTGCCCACTCCACGGTGTCATATCCATCGTTTGACTCGTTGCGGAAGGGATACCATTCGCCTTCGGAGGAATACCGTCCACGCACGTCCTGGATGATGACCACGTAGCCATGCGCCGCCCCGCGCAGACCGAAGCCGTCGCCTTGCTTGTTGTACGGAGTGCGCTGCAGCAGAACGGGGAATTTTCCTTCTGCCTTCGGGCGGTAAATGTCGGCGCGAAGAATCACTCCATCGCGCATTTTCGCCTGAACGTTGCGCTCAACGATGACCTCGTAGGAATCGGCCGCCGAGACGAATTGTCCGGCGAGTAAGAAGCAAAAGAATACGGGTGCTAAGTAGATTCTCACTTGGAGGCTCCGTGGGGAATGAAAGAAAGATTGTTCCGCATCGAAATGCACAAATTCAAAAGCCAGAACAGGATCGAATCCTGTTCTGGCTGACAAGTTATCAGAACTTGCGATTCGCTAGAAGGTGACTCGCAGCCGTAGCCGGATGGTCCGGCGGCCGGAAACGCCCTCCTGCGAAAATGTGGAGTATGGACGGGCAAATCAAGTTCGGACTAAGGCATAGCTGACCGACTTGATTGCCGCAATCATCACCACTCTGAAGCGTTGGCTGCAGTGTGCTCGGATCCACTTTGATGTTAAATCCGCCGAGATAGGCAAAGCTGCTGTCTCCGAAATCCTGGTTGGGCATCCTTATGGGATGATTGAAGATGTTGTCGAAGTCAGCGCCCAGGGCGGCGGTTACTCGTTCGCCGAATTTGAAGTCTTTGTGCAAACCGAAATTGACTCCCCACCCGCCCGGTCCCCACAACATGTTCTTTCGTGCAACAGCAGTGTTTGTAAACACATCAGCTCCCATGGGCGGAGGTGCGAATGCACTAGGATCGAAGACTTGGTCGCGCAACATGCTTCTTGTAGTCCCCGACGACCATTGGCCGATAGCCAATGTAGTCGTTGAAGTCACCGAGCGCGTCTATCGAGGTTGAAGCGATGTTTCCTGGACCGACCATGCGTACGCTGTTGCCGCAGTTGTCGCAGGTCCAGTATGGAGTAAATGCCGTACCACTCTTGGCAAACATCTGGAAAGTCGTCTGCCATCCGCCGATCACAGCATCGGCCCACTTCGAGATTCCGCTACCGAACTTTCTGTCGCGCCCGACCGGCAAGTCGTATACTCCGTAAAAAACGAAACGATGGTGCGACACCCAAGCGTCTTGAGTGTAGTCGAGAGCTGGTTGAAATGGATTGTAAGGAACGCCTCCCAA
Organism: Terriglobia bacterium; assembly: GCA_963743105.1. Taxonomy (GTDB): domain Bacteria; phylum Acidobacteriota; class Terriglobia; order Terriglobales; family Acidobacteriaceae; genus Sulfotelmatobacter. The sequence goes on along the minus strand of CAVUOS010000035.1, from coordinate 213,579 downwards.
ACTGGAATTGCCCTGATCGATGCCCGTAGATTTCTGATCAGCGTAGCTGTAAGAGGCATTAAACATCAGGCCCTTGTTGAAGTGCCGTCTCAACCTGAGTCTGGAAGGTATTCGACTGACTATGGCCATAGTTTCCATAGGTGAGAAGATAGTCCCCCAAGCGTCGGGTAGGGCAGACGGCATAGTCTGCGCTGGTTGGGAGGCAATCGCCATCGTCAGGAGTGCAAGGCGTCGACTCCGTCACCATATCGTGAGTTCCCCATGGAATGTCGCTCGGTCTGATTTCATTTAGGTCGATGCCACCAATCAGACCACTTGAGTGAATGCCCAAGTAGGAAAACCGCACCGCGGTCTTAAAACCGAATTGGCGTTCGAAGGTAGCGTTGTATTGCTGAACCAGTGGTGTGCGCAGCCCAACGGGTACGGCATTGACTGAGAAAGCGCTGGAGTCGAGAACAACGTCGCCACCCGTCATCGGGGTCGGCCACGGCTGCAGCGGCGGATTGACGGTCCCATTTGCCTTTGTTAATGCCTGGTTGAATCCATTGGTCGAAATGGGATCGCGAATTCCCTGGGCAGCCGAGGTTGGGAAGTACAATCCGTACCCTCCGCGGACTACGGATTTGGTCCCAATGCCCCAGGCAATGCCGACGCGGGGAGCGAAGTTGTTCTTGTCGGTTCTTAACAGACCTCGGCCAATTCCAAGCCCTGACTGCGCGGCGGTTACGGTGGGCAGGGTTGCGGGAATCCGGGGATCCAGGTAGGGAAGAGTTTTGTCGGAGGCGACGATGAAGCGCCCGGTGTTGTTGTTGAATGTGGGATCGAGGTTCAGCAAGATATCATGTTTGTCGACCCATGGGGAAACCACTTCGTAGCGGAATCCGAGGTTAACCGTCAAATTGGGCTTGACCTTCCAATCATCCTGGAAGAAATAACCTTGCTCCCAGTTGGTGACATCCATGTCGGGACGAGTTGCAGCAATGTACGTAACTTTGGAGGCCGGCTCGCCGAGTAAGAGATTGGCAAAGCCGTTCAAGCCGCTAGCCGCTGTAAGTCATGGTTCCACGTGGATTCCCACGAGCGGTCGAAAAGCCATCCAGCCCCTCATTGTGTACGAAATCCGCGCCCATCTTGAGGTTGTGATTATTAATCACCCAGGTGAGGGTGTCTCCAAAGGTTGCCAGGTACTGGCTCTCTTGGCGGTCAGTGATTCCGGTTCCCGCTCTTATCGAAAGATGTGAATCTGGAACCGTAGCTGATCACGGTGTGCCCGTAAGTTTGAAGCTCCCCCGACCCGACGACCGTTCCGTATGCATCAACGGCGCTCTGATCGAGCCCAATGCTGGAAAGAAATCCCTGCAGAGTCGTGTTGCTGTGACGAAATCTGTACTCGCGATTGAATCCCCCCCGCGCTTCATTGATCATGTTGTTGCGAATGGTACGCACATAAGAGCCAGCAATGGTGTGGGTTCGGCGGTCTTGCTGAACAAGGCCCAGCCCCGTAAACGGCGTTCTGACGGCAGAGCTGCCACCGACGAATGCCTGGGTGTTGTAGACCCCATAAACACGATCTCTGTCGGAAAAATCATGGTCGACGCGAAGCGTTCCTAAATCCCGAGTCGTGAGACTGGGCATCAGGGTCTGGAATAATTGCCCAATCCGCCCGTTCGACGTATTTACCGAAATCGATGGGTCGATTTTAGGGTAGTACGTGCTGATGAGCTGCTGGACATTGGAATTCAGAAGTCGCGAAGGGATGATCACGAACTGCCCGCCGGTGCCAGTGCAATTCGGCCAGCCATCACAATAGGTATCCGTCGCGATCTCTCCAGACGTCAGGCTTACATTCGAGGGTACGTTGGGGAGAAGATCGGAATTCATGTCGTCAGGGTTAGTGATCAACGGCGAAAAATCCCCTGTCCAAAACGATGGATGTGGCAGTTTGTTGTCTGTCGCTGGTACTGAATTCCGGTTGTAGTTACGTTCATATGCCATGAAGAACCAGGTTTTCTTCAAGCCCGGTATTGGACCGCCGAACGAACCACCAACGTCGTTGAGGTTGAAGTAGGGATAAGGATAGGGATACAAAGAGCCCTGAGCATCAGAGATACCCAGCTTATCTTGAAGAGTTAGAGCGCCAAGAGCGGAGTTGTTGTTGTTATAGAAAGCCGAGCCGTGGTACTGGTTTCCTCCACGCTTGGTGGTTACCCGAATGCTGGCCACGCCGGCATACTCTGCGCTGAAATCATTGGAAAGAACATTCAGTTCGCCGACGGCTTCGAGCGACGGCTGGCTATCCGTGGGCGAGCCATCGAGCGTGCTAGTGGAGCGCTGGCCATCGATTGTGAAGTTCGCCCCATAACTCTGGAAGCCCAGAAACTTATACGTGCCCGTATCGTTACTCTGCGTGATATTCGGATTGAGATACAAAAACGAGAAAACATCCCGACTGTCGCGCGGAAGATCAATGACTTCGCGGCTGGAGATCGTGTCGCTAATGGTCTGGTCCGCCGTGTTGATGATGGGCGCCTCGGCGGTTACGACCACTTCCTCCTTGGCGGTGGAAACCTTAAGCACGGCGTTCGCGCTGACGACGTCACTGCCATTCAGCGTCACTCCGGGAATGTCTTGGGTAGCCATACCCTGCATTGAAATCGTGATCTTGTAAACACCCGACGGCAGCCCGAATATCTGGTACTCGCCGTGAGAGTTGGTGGTCGTAGTTCGGGGAGTGCCCGTGGCCTGGTCCGTGATCGTCACCCGGGCATCGGGCACCAGTGCGCCGCTCGCATCCGTGACGGTCCCTCGAATGGTGCCAAGATCGGTACCTTGGCCGAGGACAAAAACACTGCTGATGAGGACGAAAGCGATCAGCATGCACGCTAGGAGAGGACAGCACCGTTTCATAATCAGCTCCGTGAACACGTAATTAGCGGACGCCGGACTTGTACCATGAAACGAAAGAAAAGGCAAGTAAAAGAAAAACACATCGCAAGGTAATAAGGAGGCAATTACAAGCCAGAAGAGAGCAAGAGTAAGCAAATGATTTGACCGAAGCCGCTTTTTGCGAATAGACTCGGTCTGGCGTTCATGTCGAAATCCGACAATTCACGGCTGCTCGCCGAGGGCCGCCGCCGCAAGATCCTTGAATTGGTTGAGCAGTCTGGGCAGGTCACGATTCATGACCTGGTCCAAAGGTTCGCGGTTTCGGCAGTCACGGCTCGAAGCGACCTCGATGCACTCTCGGGTCAGGGCGCGGTCCTGCGCTCGCACGGAGGCGCGGTTCGCTACGCGCCTACTCAGGACTATCCCTTAAAGGTCAAGGCGACGTTACACCGCCCGGAAAAACAGCGGATCGGCCAGGCCGCTGCGCAGCTGGTGCAACCCAATGAGACCGTTATTCTGGATTCGGGGACGACAACGGCTGAAATTGCAAAAAGCCTGAAACGCGCGAAGCTGAAGGTATCGGTAATTACCAGTGCACTCAACATCGCAAACGAACTCGCGGATGCTCCGGAGATTGCGCTGTTTATGCTGGGTGGCCTGTTGAGAACGGTTTCGTACTCGTTTGTGGGGCCGCAGGCGGAGGCGATGCTTCGCGAGTTACACGCCGACCGGCTGTTTCTCGCCGTCGACGGCCTGGACCTCGAAGCAGGACCCTTCACGCCTGACGTACTGGAAGCGCAACTCAACGGGCTGATGATGAAGATATCGCGGGAAGTGACAGTCGTGGCCGATTCCACGAAGCTGGGCCGGCGCAGTCTCTTCCGGATTGGTCCGCTTGAGGGTGTTCATCGCCTGATCACCGACGTACACGCGCCCGAGAGTTTTACTGACGCGCTCCGCCAAAAGGGCGTTGAAGTGGTCCTGGTCTGATCGCTGGAGCGCGTTCGCGCCTGGCAAAGGTCCTACTTAAGCGACCACCGTTGCCCGACTGCTCTCGACGCGCTGGACGAGTTCAAAACAAGCCTGCACCGAGGGGAAGATGTCTTCGATCGTGGGTTTTGGACGTCGCCCTTGTATGAATGCTTCGACTAGTTCGACAGCCTCTCCGTAAAATCCAAAGATCACGTCTTCCGGTTGGTTGTCTGCGATTTCTTCGTGCATAAGACGGTTCTGCTGATAGCAGCGCACGAACCGGTGCGGTCCGAACGGGCTTGTAACGACACACCGAAAACCGTCGCCCATCAATTCATACGTTTCTTCAACCATGCCAGATATGGGCAGCACATCAATACGGCCAGCTATGCCCGCTTTGAATCGAATATCGATGACGTAGGAGTGTGGCGCTGCCGGCGTGATTGCCCGGATGTCAGTGGAGGTAAAGTCTCCGGCGATGAATCGAACAGTATCGAGGGCGTGTATTGCGGTGAAACCGAGAAAATCTGGCTCGGTTCGCTCGTGTCGCCACATGGTCGCGCGGACATAGCGGAGAGGTCCGGCACCTTTTGTCCACTCCACACCCTGCTTGAGTAACGGCATAAAACGCCGATTCACCGACACCATGTTGATGGTGTTTGTGGCCCGAGCTGCATCACGCAACTTTTCGATCTCAGCGAGAGATGGCCCCAGTGGCTTCTCCACAACGCAAGGGACTCGCGCCTGAAGGAGCCTGACGCCAATGGATGGAATAGACTCGACCGGAACCACAGCAATGCAGACATCGAGTTTCTCGTTCTGGAGCATGTCGCCCATATCGGAATAGGCGCGTTTGAAGCCGTACTTTTGACAAAACAATTCAGCACGCTCGCGGCGGAGGTCGCAGGCCGCGGCGAGGACAACGGCACCAGGATGCTCTGCGGAATAGCGTGCCAGCGGAACCGCATGGCCGATTTCGGAGTGCTCTCCGCAACCGAGCAAGCCAATTCGAACGTTCATGGGGCGTAGTGTAGTCGAAGCGAGCGGAGCATGTCATCAATTCGTAACTCGTATCATTGACGCGGCTCCTATAATTCTCCTCGTTATGAGGCTGAGTCGAAATCACTGGAATTGTTGGATTGAGTCTCTGCGTCCTTTGTGTCTCTGTCTCGCTCTCTTGCCGGTATTGCTGATGCTGCCTTCCTTCAGCGCGTTCGCACAGTCATCCGTCAGTTTGCCCAGGCCGCGGCTCTTGATCGGGAAGGAAGATCCTTTCACTGGGCTCACGATCTTGCGAGCCAGATACGCGGCAGGCATGCGCCCAAGTGACGACATCGCCGGGCGGGCGCTGACCTACCTGCTGACAGGAGATGAGGCCTTCGCGAAACTCGCGTTGGATGAGATGCGGCGAACGCACCTGCCGGAGAAGGTAGGATCGCGAGCATACATGGATTACGTCCGCTGGTCGCTCGCCTTTGACTGGCTTTACGACTGCAAGCAGTTCGATAACGCTCTAAAAGATCGCATTGCCGGCGAATTGCTGAATGGAGCTGAGCGCATGTTTCAGGACAACGCGCTCGCCGATCCCTCGCTGGTTTCGTATCACAATTACGTCGCCCGCTTTCTGACTCTAGCGACACTCGCGCTGACGGCGATCGAAGGATATCCCTCCACCGAAGCCCGCGCAGCGCCGCTGCGCGATAGGGCTCGCCGTTCGCTCGACAACGTGCTCGAGATCAGCCAATTCGTGACGCCCCAGGGTGGATATCACGAATCGATGGACTACCAGCGAATCACGTTCCTGCCGATGGCACTGTTGGCTGAAGTCCGAAGAACCACCAGCGGCGACGATCCGGCGCGTCGCTTCACTGTTTACTCGCACTATGGCGACACGTACCTCTACAAAACGCTCCCCGATGGGACGACTTCTCGCCGCGGTGACAATGAGTGGCCGTACTTTCTCGCGCAAGATAATGACGTGCTCGGCTACACCGTGAACCGGTTCAAGGATCCCTACGCGGCCTGGATGCTGCGCAAGAGCGGATGGCCTTCCACTTCAAAATGGTACATTCCAATCCTGCAGTTTCTGTGGGATGACCCTTTGGTTATGCCGCGCGATCCTGGACTGGCGACTGAAATGGAGTTGCCGCGTCAACATTTATTCAGTGGCGTTGGCGATTTAGTGATGTGCGATGGCTGGGGGCCCGATTCGACCTGGATCGAGTTCACGGCAGGGCCTTACACCTCGAAGCATCAGCACCTAGATCAGAACCAGTTCACGATTTACCACCGCGGATACCTGGCGATTGACAGCGCGGCGGACTACACCGAGACGGAAAGTCCCAACTATCTCAACTACTACCGCCGAACCATCGCGCATAACACTATGCTTGTCTACAAGCAGGGCGAGCCATTTTTTTGGGCCGAAAATCTCTGGCCTGCGGCGAACGATGGCGGGCAACGCATGGACTCGTCTCGTTACTGGAATACGATCCGCAGCGTGGAAGATTGGGAGCAAACACGTGACCTGTGGGACTTGGCGCACATGGAGATTACGGACTATGTGCCCGGTGAATTCCAGTATGCACGGGGCGACGCAACCCATGCCTATGCCTCATCCAAACTTGAGTTGTTCAGCCGAGAACTCCTCTACCTTCCACACACAAATATTCTGGTGGTGTTTGATCACGTGCGCTCCAAGGATCCCTCGTACAGAAAAGTATGGCTGTTGCACGGCGTGAGTGAGCCAGCAGTTGACTCGAGGGATCAAGGGCAGGACGAGAGTCACGGTGGCACGTTATACAGGAATGCCGATGGCTTCGCTTTCGAGGATGGAAGCGGGCGTCTGCTCGTCCATACCCTACTACCGCGTGAACACGAAACGGTGAAGCGCGGTGGGCCGGGCTGGGAGTTCTGGACGCCGGGTGATGAGTTCGGTGGCGCCTGGAGCACGGGAAAGAACTGGCCGATTGAAGATGCGAAGGGTGGCCCGCTGCCCTCCGACCCCTATCTGAAGAAAATGTGGCTCACGTTTTGGGGGAACGATCTCGATCGCATCTCTCCGTCCAATATGCTTCACGTGGTGCCGGGATCTTGGCGAATTGAAATCTCCCCTGCCAAACCGAGCAGAGATGATGTCTTCTTGCATGTGCTGGAAATCGGAAATAAAGGTGACGCCAGAAAACTTCAAGTTGAACTCGCAGATGGCAGCAATCTCACCGGTGCTGTAATCGGAGGCCAGACGCTTGCAGTGTTTGCAACAGACCAGGTACCGGTGATGGACGGCGAAATCACGGTGCCAGATGTCGAGAATCAAACTCTTATCGCGACTGGGCTGAAACCAGAATCGAAGTACGAACTGGAACTCACCGGCGGCAAGACAAAAACATGGGGCGGTGGACTATTTCAAGGAGTTCATCTTTGGAGCGGGACAGCGGATACCGATCGCGCCGGAGTGCTGCGAATTCCATTTGCCGGTCACAAAGACGGACGGCTGCGGATTCGCTTTATTCGATAGCTACGAGTGACGACTCAGGCCTCATCTCACACGCCTTTTCTCCAGCCCGGATCATCGTTTTTCCTCACTTCGATGGCGATCGATCCATCAGGATTCAGCGACTGTTCGCATGCCCAAGCAATTGGCTTCAGGACTGCGGGTCGAATTTCCAACTCCGCCGAGAGGTGAACCTTGCCTGTAAATCCTGCCGGCAGGAAGAATGAGGCGAGGCGAGTTCCTCCGCCGGACGGAAGTCCGGCATCAAGGGTGCCACGGAGTCTCAGTTTTCCATCGGGGCTCGCCAATTGCAGCCAAAGCACACCGGGAACTCCCGCAACCCCGCGATTGGATACGGCGACAATTAACTCGGCCGTTCCATGGCGCTTGCGTTGCCACACCCACGAAGGTCGTAACCGGGAGCCCAGACTCGTGCGCAGTCGATCGAAACCGCGAGGATACATCTCGTTGTAATGCGCAAGGTTTGCAGACTCAGTCCACAGCCCCCAGTAGTTCGCGCGTACGTCGAGCGTGTGCAGCATGTAATTCTCGAGAATGTTCACACCGCTCTCGTCTTTGGACAGTTTGGAAATATCGTACTGTCGGAAGTACCCGTCTTCGAGGATGGCAGCCAGCCACGGCGGGCGGTTGGCAATCTGGTCAATCTGAATTGGCTCCTCGACGATGATGCTGTCGGAACGAAGCCAGGCTCCGGCGCTCATCGCCATGGCCAGGGTCTTGCGGTTGCCGACATTGCTGATGTCGGGCTGAGTGTTAAACGCGAGCGGAGTCTTCTTCCACGTTTCCAGTTGGAGTTCCGTCATTTCAACGAAGGTGCGCTCTGCGGTCGGGTAGTCAGGAAACGGATTCGGATAGTTGCTGGTATGGCCCTCGCCCCAGAATCCGTACTGCATGACGTCCATCCACTCAATGAGCGGGTTTCCGTCAAACTCGGCGGCCAGCAGATCGTTGAGTTCGGCAAAACCTTTCTGGAATTCGGGATGGTCATAGCGAGGCTCAACCCATTCCGCGTTGCCGTGTTCGGGAATACGGCCGATCCTGGCTGTCGGAACGCGCGAGCGCAGGAATTCTGGTAACGCGATCTGTTCGGGTTGGAACGAAGTATTCGAAAGCTGAACCCGAAAAGCAACTCGTACGCCATGTCGCCTGGCAGCGTCGAGGGTGAGTTTCCAGACGGGATCGAGGTCGAGCCTTCCTGGCCGGGACTGCACGTTGCGCCAGTCGCAGCGGATGTAAAGAACGTCTACAAAGGGGAGGCTGGAAATATTCTCCACGTGTTGTTCGAGGGTTTCACGCCCGGCGCGAGCAGCCAGCGATGGGCCGCTTTCCTCCCATGCATATCCGACTAGTCCGAGTCCGGGATTGCGCAAAGGTTTTTCGGATGGAGTGGTATAGAGCGCCGTTAGCCATCCCTCGTCCTGGTCGATGTCGAAAGGTCCCTGTTCCAGGCGATCATGCGAGGGTATGGGGGAACTGAACTTCTGATTTCCGAATGCTTGTGCCAGTGCCGCGGCGGGCGCCAGTGCTGCGACCGCAGCCGCGCCCTTCAACAAGCTTCTTCTTCGCATAGGAAGCGCCTCGCCACTTTGCGATTGACATTTCTTAAGCTTTGCAGCAGAGTGGTGACGCAAAGATAACGAAAGTAAAAGAAAGAATCAAATGGTAAACGTTAGGCTATTGTCCGCCCTAATCCTTCTTACAGCCGTTGCTTTTGCAGTTCGTCCCGGGGATTTCGGGGTCATTGGCCCGGGCGGTGGTGGCGCGATGTTCAACCCGACGATCAGTCCGCACGACCCAAACACCGTCCTGATCTCCTGCGATATGTCCGGTTCCTACATAACCCATGACGGGGGCCAGTCGTGGCGGATGTTCAACCTGCGCGGGGTCGTCCGCTTCTTTACGTTTGATCCTCTCGACCCGAAAGTGATGTACGCACAGGCGACCGGACTGTGGCGCAGTACCGACGGAGGTGAGAGTTGGAACCTTGTCTATCCGAGCCCAGACAAGATCAAGACAATCATCATGCGCTCCGATCACGCGGACGAGGATTTGGTTACGGACGGGAACCCCACTGGCCCGCTCACAGCGATGGCAATCGATCCCGCGGACTCGAAAACGCTCTACGCGGTCGGCGACAAGGACCATATGGCGCTCTTCATTTCGCGTGATTCGGGCAAGACATGGGCCCGGCAGGATGACTTGCCTGAGACCTTTCGCCGAGTCTGGATAGATCCGAAGTCGCCACGCGAGTCGCGGACATTGTTTATGGCCGGGAAGCACTTCGTCTCGGTGAAGGACACTTCGGGGCTCCATAATTTTGCGGCACCCGAGTCCGTTACGTTGACCGACGTTTCGGGCGGTTTCGCTGTGGGCTCACAACCGGTGGTTTACGGAGTTTCAGAAAAGGGTGTGTTTGTCTCGAAAGACGGGGGCCGTACCTGGCAACCGCCGACGCTGCCAGGGTCCGGAGCAAAAGTGCGTGCTGTTGGAACCAGTCTCCGCAACGGCAACGTGGCGTATGTCTCGTACAGCGATTTGTTGCTCGATGGCAAGAAGTGGATCGGCGTGGCGAAAACGGAGAATGCCGGAGATTCCTGGCAACTAGTTTGGAAGGAGTCTGACTCGGCGGCGCCGAACGTGCATGACGGGTGGATCACTTACCGCTACGGCGTGGGGTGGGGAGAAAATCCGCTGGAGATTGGCGTCGCTGATCAGGACGCGAATGTCGCTTACGCCACCGATCTTGGCCGGGCCGTGAAAACCACCGACGGAGGCGGCACGTGGTGGGGCGTGTACTCGCGCAAAGTACCGAAAGGCGAGTGGGTCAGCACGGGTCTCGATGTTACGAACGCTTACGGCATTCACTTCGATCCCTTCGATGCCAATCGCCAATTCATCACCTACACCGACATCGGCTTGTTTCGTAGTGAAGACGATGGTGCAAGCTGGCAGAGCGCCACCATCGGTGTCCCGAAAAAGTGGATTAACACCACGTACTGGATAGCCCTTGATCCAAAAGTCCGCGGACGCATGTGGAGCGTCAACAGTTCGGTACACGACTTGCCGCGCCCGAAGATGTGGCGGCACCGTGACCCAGCCACCTTTGAAGGCGGCGTCTGCCTTAGCGAAGATGGCGGTAAGACATGGCGGGAATCGAGTGCCGGGATGGCTGAGACGGCAGCAACCCACATTCTTATCGATCCCAATAGCCCGCCCGATGCCCGCGTTCTGTACGTCGCTGGATTCGGTCGTGGCGTTTATAAGAGCATCGATGGTGGGAAAACCTGGTCGCTGAAGAATGAGGGGATCACGCAGAAACAGCCATTCGCCTGGCGCTTGTCTCTGGCGTCTGACGGCACTCTCTATGCGGTGATTGCGCGCCGTTCGGAGGACGGCAGCATCGGCACTCCGAATGACGGTGCCCTTTACTCCTCCAGGGACGGAGCGGAACATTGGAATCCGATTCAATTGCCTCAAGGGGTGAACGGACCCAATGGTTTGACCGTAGATCCAAAATCTCCGCAGCGCTTGTATCTCGCGGCCTGGGCACGCGCCTCGGGCACGCACGGCGATGGCGGCGGCATCTTTCTCTCCGAAGACGCCGGTCGCAGTTGGCGGATTATCTTTGATCGGGACCGGCACATTTACGACGTCACTATTGATCCGAATGACTCGAACGTTCTGTACGCGTCCGGATTCGAGTCTTCCGCCTGGCGTTCGAACGACCGTGGGGAACATTGGTCCCGGATTCCCGGATTCAACTTCAAATGGGCGTATCGGGTCATTCCCGATCCAACCGATCGGGGCAAGGTGTACATCCCGACCTTCGGAGGCAGCGTCTGGCATGGTTCTCTGTCGGGCCGGGATGAACCATTGGATATCGCAACGCCAGAATTACAGCCTGGGCGGGAATGATCCACGCCGTTGCATCGGGTCCCGGGTTGTAGCCGCACTCGACGTTGCCAGCTAAACAAGGATGTGTGGGCATGTTCAGCTCAACAATCGCATTCTCCGAGTGGCTCGATGATGTCTGCGAAAGACAATCGCAAGCTGCCCGATTGTTTCGCGCCACAGAAGACGAACAGCGCAGTCGCGGCTACTATCACACTCTTCGGGAAATCGTGCAGCAGCCTTTCAGTTGGATCCATACCGCAGATCAGATGGCGAGACTCGCCTCTGACTTGCGGCCCTGCCTGTCGGAACTCCGAAACATAGTCCTGACGGGGTCCGGGAGTTCCGAGTATGCGGGTCACTGTGCGCGTCTCGCTCTGCGGACTCGGCTCGGGCTGAACACCCTTGCCATTGGCGCCGGTGCTTTGCTGACGCATTCGCAGCACGCATTACCTCCGGGACGTCCCGCGCTGCTGATTTCGCTCGCACGATCGGGCGATAGCCCGGAAAGCGTAGGCGCGCTCTCCCTGCTGCTCAAAACCGATCCGGCGATTCATCATCTGGTTTTGACCTGCAATGCCGATGGGAAGCTGGCAACCAACTTTCGACAAGATCCGCGCGTTCGGGTCGTTACACTGCATGATGCAACCAACGATCGCAGTCTGGTGATGACAAGCAGTTTCACGAATCTGGCCTTAGCCGCCTATGCCCTTGGATTCCTCGACGAGCCTGAGCTATACGCATCGCACTGTCGTCAACTGAGCAATATCGCAAGGCAATTGCTGGAAACACAATTTGACACATTGGGGCAAGTCGGCGCCCTGGGCTTCTCGCGGGCCGTATTTTTGGGAAGCGCGCCCCGACTGGGAGCCATACTCGAGGCGGCTTTGAAAATGCTGGAAATGACGGCCGGCCAGGTCAGCGCCATTTCTGAAACGTACCTCGGTCTCCGCCACGGACCGATGAGTTACGTCCACGCAGATACCCTCGTAGTCTGTTTCCTCTCCTCCGATCCAACCGTGAGGCCTTACGAGTGCGACCTCATTCGCGAACTTAATCAGAAGGACCTCGGCATGATGAAGTTAATCGTGGGAGACGCCGTTCCGACCGACCTAGCACGAGGTCGGGACGTTGTCATCGACTGTCCCGGTCTCGCCCAACTTGGGGAATGCAGTGTCCCAGTCATCGAGGTCGTCATTGCTCAGTTACTGGGATTCTTCCGTTGCATGCGGGAACGGCTGCGGCCGGATTCGCCTTCCGAGAGCGGCGTCATTAATCGCGTCGTGCAGAGTTTCGCTTTGCACTTTCCTGCGGAAACGTTAGGAGAAGACGAGTGATCAACCGAAGAAAGTTGCTGCAAGGCCTGGGCGTTGCTATCGGAGCCGCTGCCCATCGACGAAGTTCGCACGCTTTGGCGTACACAGCCGCGGAAGCGACCGCGCAACAAACCGCTTCAGGTCAGCCCTTGGCGCTCGTCGCTTTCGAACCCAAGAGTATGCTCCACGCCCAGGAGACGCACATTGACCGGGCGAAGTTTCCGGTCATCGATGTTCATACTCACATCACTGTATCGGCTAAGTCGGAGAAGGGGATCGATCTCGGAGCGGAGCGGACCTATCTCGCCAAGCCAGACGAACTTCTCCGTGTTATGGATGCCAAGAATATTCGGGCGATGGTCAATCTGACCGGTGGATTCGATGACGGACTTGTCGACACGATTAGCAAATACGACAAATCGTATCCCGGCCGCTTCTACACCTTCGCCGAACCCTCGTATCCCCGGTTTCTGGAGCCGAAATATCCGCAGATCCAGGCGGACGCCATCGAGCGTGCGCATCGAACTGGAGCAAGAGGACTCAAGATCCTGAAGACACTCGGGCTGTATCTGCGTGAGAACCTCACCTCAGGCAAATTGGTACGAGTGGATGATCCCAGGTTTGATCCGATGTGGGATGCCTGCGGCCAGCTCAACATGCCAGTCGCGATTCATGTGTCTGATCCCATCGCCTTCTTTCACGCCGACGGATCGCTTCAACGAACGCTATGAGGAACTCAACAATCATCCCGATTGGTCGTTTTACGGACGCGACTATCCCAGCAACGCCGAACTGCTTGAAGCACGCAATCGGGTTTTCGCACGGCATCCCAAGACTCAATTCCTCGTGCTGCACGTGGGAAACTTCGCGGAACACCTGGATAACGTATCCGAGAATCTCGACCGTTTCCCGAATATGACGGTCGATCTTGCCGCTCGAATCGGAGAATTGGGCCGCCAGCCACGCAGAGCACGGCGGTTCTTCGATCGCTATCAGGACCGCATTCTTTTCGGTACTGATGCGACGCCGCACGGAGACGAGACTCCGCAGCAGTTATTCAATGAGAGGCTATACGAGATCTACTACCGCTTTCTTGAAACGGCTGACGAGTATTTTGATTATGCGCCGGCCAACGTGCCGCCGCAGGGCCGGTGGCGGATCTACGGCATCGAACTGCCTGACTCGGTGCTGCAGAAGATCTATCATCAGAACGCCGCCCGCCTGTTAGGGATCACTTCATGATGCGACCGAAATTCGTCGTTTTCTTCCTGCTGTTTGCCGTCGATTGGGCATCGGCCCAAGTGCATGTTTGGCAGGGAACGTTGACCCTGCCGACGTATGAAGAAGGTGCGCCGGATCCTAACCCTCCGTTCGATCAATACGCGAACCCGCGGTTCAACTATCCGTACACGCTGCGCCGCAATCTGACAGATCACCGCGCGGATCACGCCTGGCGAGCCTTGTTTCTGGAAAATGAGTATCTGAAGTGTTCCGTATTGCCGGACATTGGCGGGCATCTGTACAGCTGCACCGACAAGATCAGTGGGAAACCAATGTTTTATGAGAATCCGTCCATCAAAAAAGCTGATGTTGCGTACCGCGGAGCCTGGGCGGCCTTTGGCATCGAGTTCAACTTTCCGGTTTCGCACAATTGGGTGACGGCCTCGCCCGTCGATTTCGCATTTGCACAACGGGAGGATGGCAGCGCTTACGTGCAAGTGGGCAACATCGATCGCGTGTACGACATGCAGTGGACAGTGGAACTCTGTCTGCGGCCCCACTCTACCGTCCTCGAAGAGAAAGTAACTCTCAACAATCGGAGCGATGTCAGGCACCGCTTTTATTGGTGGAACAATGCCGGTGTCCAGGTCTGGGACGATTCACGAATCCAATATCCGATGCGCTTCACTGCCAGCCACGGCTTTCGGGAAGTAGAACCGTGGCCGATGGAGGCTGACGGCACGGACCTCAGCATCATCAAGAATCACACCAAAGGTCCCGTATCGCTGTTCGTGCATGGAAGCCGGGAACCGTTTATGGGTGTGTGGAATCCGCATACCAACACCGGAACCGTGCACTACGCGGATTACGCGCAACTCCCCGGAAAGAAAATCTGGTCGTGGGGTTCCGACGCCGACGGACTCGACTGGCGAAAGGCTCTCTCGGATAACAACAGCATTTACGTGGAAGTGCAGGCGGGCCTGTTTCGCAATCAAGAGACGTATGCCTTCCTCGAGCCTCGGCAAACGATAAGCTTCTCTGAATTCTGGATGCCGGTGCGCGAGATCGGTGGAATCTGCAGGGCCAATCTAGCGGGAGTAGTCAATCTGAGTCGCCGCGGAAGCGTGCTTACCGCCAGCCTTAATGTAAACCAGGCATATCCTGGCGCAGCGATACGCATTAGCGGCGGAAATCAGACAGTATTTGAGGACAAGACAGATCTCAAGCCCGAGCGGACATGGTCGCACGAGATCGCAAGTGCTGAGCAGCAACAGAAATACACATTCGAACTCCGCGACAATACGGGAACGGTTCTGTTGCGTCAGACCGAAGGTGTCTACGACTGGGCTCCGATCGAGGATATTCACACGGGGACCCAGTCTTCCTATCGGATCCCGGATCCAGACAATCGCACCGAAGATGACTGGATCCAACTTGGGTCCGAGCATGAGTTGAATGGGCGGCTGCTGCAGGCACTGCAAACGTATCAGGATGCCATTGCGAAATTTCCGGAAAGCTTCGAAGCGCGGAAGGCTGCTGGACGTCTGTGCGCCAGCTTGCTGCGATACCAGGAAGCGAAAGCCTACCTCGAACCGGTGCACGCTCGCGACACTTCCGATCCTGCAATCTCGTACTATCTGGGCCTTTCCTATGAAGGTCTCGGACGGAACCGCGAGGCGCGTGAGTCCTATGAAGCGGCTTATCGGCAGCCTGCTTTTCGCGCCGCTGGAGGATTACGCTTGGCCGAGCTTCTGGCGCGAGAAGGAGATCTGAATCAGGCCGAGTTGTTCCTCAAAGAAGTGCTTCGTGCGGCGCCCGATGATCTCCGAACAGCGGAAGAGTTGGGTGCCGTCCTGCGAGCCGAAGGAAGAGTTGAGGAGTCCCAAAAGTTGGCTGAAACATGGCTAGATCGATTTCCTCAGCGTTACTTCCTGCTCGAGCAAACCGCGAAACCTGATCTGCACCATCTCGGCAATGATGCCGAGCGCGTCTTAAACGTGGCCTCTGAGGAAATTCGTCTCGGCCTATACTCACAAGCTCTTGATGTGCTCTCTCGGCAGTATCCACCTGCTGTTGCGGACGAAACTGAACCCGGAGCCCTCCCCCCAGAGAGGCATCCCTTAATCAGTTACTACCGCGGATACTGCCGGGAAAAGCTGGGCGGCACAGGGTCGGCCGATTTCGCTTTGGCCTCAAGGCTCTCGACCGCCTATGTTTTCCCAAACCGCGCAGAGGACATCGCGGTTTTGGACAGCGCTCTGCGCTCCAATCCAGAGGACGCAACCGCCCACTACCTGCTTGGAACACTCTATTTCTCGCGCGGCCTGACTGAGGACGGCCTGAAGGAATGGGAACTGGCCCGCAAATTCAATCCGCAAATCCCGGTTTTACACGCCAGCATGGGACGAGCCCTCCTGCATGCAAAAAATGATCCTGAGCGTGCAGTGACAGTATTTCAGGAAGGCCTTCGCGCAGATCCCGCGAATGTCGAGCTTTATACCGGCATGGATCAGGCATTAAGTATCTTGCGCCGTCCTGCTCAGGAAAGAGTGGCGGCACTTGATCGGTACCCTGACCGCCGCCACATGCCTTCGCACCTCGTTTACGAGTTGATTTTAAATCTGTCAGAGTCGGGTGAGTACGAGAAGGCGGTGGCGCTATTTCGCAATCGCTTTTTCCAGCGTGAGGAAGGCGGCACAAATGTCCGCGCGGTGTGGCTTGAGGTGCAACTGCAGCACGCGCTATCGCTTGCCCAACGCGGACAGTGCTCGGAGGCAGTTTCCTTGGCCGACCACCTGGGAGAATCAGTGCCCGATCTGGCGTTCACACACGATGGTCTGGAGCCGCTATTGCACACTGCCAGGTTTAACTATTTTGTCGGAAGTTTGTACCAGACCTGCAAGTTGCCCGAGAAAGCGCAAGCCAGGTTCAAAGATGCGCAGTCACAATCGGGTCTGGAAGACGGAATCTGGGGGTGGAAAGCCTCGCAACAATTGCCTGGTTTTCAGTCGGACACGGCAAAGCAGAAGTTGGAGAGCATTCTGCAGCGCGCGCGCAGCACCAGTGAAATCAGTTCGAGAACCGGATGGTGGCTGTACAATGCCGCAATGTTAGACCGTGCCACGGGAAATACGCAGAAGGCAGAATCCGAATTCCGCAACGCTTTTCTTTATCCGGACCAGATGCTTACGTATCACCTTACCCGGCTTGCCCTTTCAGAGGACACTCCGTAAACCTGGGCGACTATCGAGATATCGGGCTGTATTCAGGCAACTGCTTCGGCTTTCCCGCCGTCTTCAACAGTCCCAGCGAGACGCCAATTAACAGTGTGAGCCCCGCAAACCATACGACTGTGCCGCGTTGGTTTGTGGGCGCAGTTCCCAACAGCAGCAAGCTGAGCAAACCGATACCGGTGATGGTTCGGCTGAGGAATTGAAACACCTCACGGGTGAAATCCGGAGATTCCTTTAATTCCACGGCAACGTTGACCGGAGTATTCAGATTTCGGAACAGATGCTCGCGCCCGGGATTGTCGCCGCGATCGAAAAATCCGCTGAGGAAGAACACTCCAAAGGATGAGGGAATGATGATTGCGACTTGCTGAATGAGTGACCAATGGAAGACGAAGGCGCCGAGAATGCCCAAGACCAATCCGGTCAGAAAAGAGGCTAATCCCGACCAGGCAGGCGTGCGCCGCACCACCAGTCCCAGTAATGCGGGTGGTCCGTAAGCCAACGAGATCAGCGTATTGAAAGTCAGCATGATCTGAAACACGCTCTTGCCGCTTGCCGCCATGATTGCCGCAATCGCTGTCGTCGTCGCGCCGATTAGCAAGGTTGTGATCCAACCAACCAGCAAAAGCTCCCGGTCGCTGGCGCTCTTGCGGATGAGCCTCTGATAGACGTCTTTCGACAGAATCGCCGATTTGAGATTGAACTGTGCGGAGAGATTTGCCATGGTGGCGCTGAACATCGCGGCCAGCATCACTCCGATGAGGCCGTGGGGCAGCAGTGTCAGGCTCGCGACGGCATAAGCGGCCTCGCTCGGATTGGCGAGCGCTGGCCAGACTGTTCGTAAATCCGGATACAGCACCCGCATGGCCATGGGCGGAATGAACCAAAGAAAAGCTCCCACGAAGAACAGACCGCAGCACAGGAGCGCGACTTTGCGGGCAGAGCGCTCATCGTCGACACTGAAGTAGCGCTGGGCCATCGCGCTTGTGTTGTAGCCGAACGACACCATGATGGTCCAGCTCAGCAGGTAGATCCAACCGAATTCCCCGGTCACGTGCAAAGTCTTCATCTCGACAGGCAGAGCGTGGATCAATCCGGTGGGCCCGCCGACTCTCGCTAGCGATGTGATCACGAGCACCAGACAAAACGGCATCAGAATCGATGCCTGCAGGAAGTCTGTCATCACAACCGCCCACAATCCTCCGACAACACAGTAGAAGATGATGAGCGCTCCCGCACCGATGATGGTCCAATGTACCGGGAATCCGCAGGCCGAGGAGATGAAGAGGCTCAGGCCGTATAGAGTGCTGGCGCTGGTAAACAGCTGGAAGAGTATCGTGACCCAGGAAAATGTCTGGTGCGTAACCGGATTGAAGCGATCAGATAGATACTCCATGACAGTGGTGACGCGGCTGCGCCGCCATCGTTTTGCAAAAACGAAATATCCGAGCAGAAAGCTGGCCGCATTGCCGACATAGAGTCCGGTCGCCGCGATTCCCGCTCGATACGCTACGCCTGCCGCGCCCGTAAACGTCCAGGCACTGAATCCGGACATGAAGCAACTCAACCCCGCCACCAACCAGGGTACGCGGCTGCCTCCGCGGAAGTATTCGGCCGCCCCGCGATTGAAACGCATGACATACAGACCCACCACGACCATCAGCAGGCCATAGATTCCAATCACCGAGTAGTCGACTGCATTCGCGCTGGTCATGCGGACGCTTTCTTATACTGTCTTTTCACGTCAATTGGAAGCAATAAATAAACAAACGTAAGGATTCGTAGCGGAAAGGATGCTACACTGAGGCGCCATGGCCCCCAACGTGCTGGTTTCTGCGGGACGATCGCTATTCGAATCCTTCTTTTCTTCGGATCACCAGTCGCGCTTGACCCGCATTGGCAAATGGCAGAGAGATTCCGCTCGTACACCGACCACAGGCTTCCGTCGTAAGCTCATCTTTGCCGACGCTCTCATCACGACTTGGGACAGCCCCCGTTTCGGGGATGACCTATCCGATATGGCTCCGAAACTCCGATTCATCGGGCACTGCGGCGGGGAGGTGAAGTCGCGGTTTGCAAGGTCGCTCTTCGAAAGACTAACGATCATCAACGCGGCAGATCCAATGGCTCGCGCCACGGCAGAACTTGGCGCAGCCTTTCTCGTGTACTGCGCTCGTGATATCGACCTCTATCGCGCAGCGGTCCGCCGATCGAATCGGATTTACTCTGACGTTCATGAACACGGCACGGAGGAATTCCTCTATGGCCGGGAAGTCGCTATGATCGGCTTCGGGCGCATTGGGCGCGCTCTCGTGGACCTGCTGCGCGGCTTCGAACTGCGGTGGATGGTTTATGATCCCTTCGCGCCACGTTCGCTGGCCGATAATTATCCGATCGCTTTTTGTGAACTCGAGCCGCTTCTTCGGAAGGCTCATCTGCTCGTTCTGACGGCAGCCCTGACGGATCAAACGCGACGTCTGCTGAACCGCAAAAGATTACAGTTGCTTCCGGATGGAGCGGCGGTTATCAACATCGCGCGCGGCGGGTTGATTGATCTCGGGGCGCTGACCGCTGAAGTTCGACGGAAGCGCATTCGTTGCGCGTTGGATGTTACCGATCCCGATGAGCCGCTGAAAGTGAATCACCCCTTGCGCAAATTGCCGGGAGCAATCCTGACCCCGCACATTGGTGGTGGCGGCCACAACGTGCGGCGCGAGATCGCCGAAACTGTTATGAACGATCTGGAGAATTTCTTTGCCGGGAAGCACGTGCAAAACCGTGTCACCCAAGCGATGCTCGACAGGATGACGTAGCTGTGAAGATCTGTTTTTCAAGCCTCGCGTGTCCTGCCTGGACGCTGGACCAGGTGGTCAACATCGCGGCCAGTTCAGGCTACGACGGAATCGAGTTGAGATTTCTGGAAGGTGAAGACTCCATCTGGAAGCTGCCGGATTTTCAAGGCGCATCATTCCAATCTTCGATACAAAAGATTTCTGATCGTGGGCTTTCAGTTGCGTGCGTGGACACAAGTTGCCGCTTCCATTCGCCTGATCCGCAGGAAAGAGCAAGTTGGGTCGAAGAAGGTGTGCGTATGGCCGAGCTCGCCTCGTCATTAGGCTCGCCCGGCATTCGTGTCTTCGGCGACAAAATCCAGCCCGGCGCCGACCGGGCTTCCACCCGGAGCTGGATCGCTGAGGGTCTTCGAGAGCTAGCTAAGAAGACAGTACCTCTCGGAGTGAAGGTGTGGCTGGAAACTCACGGAGATTTCGCGTCCTCGGAGGAGACGATGTCGATTCTCGAAAAATCGGGCCGCGACGACATTGGGGTGGTATGGGATGCTGCCAACGCCTTCACCGATGGTAAGGACCAACCGCTGGATGGCACTCAGACCCTAGGCAATAAACTACAGCATGTGCATTTGAAAGATCTGGAATGCAGGGAGGGGCACCTGGGAGCCGGTGCTCAGCGGAGAAGGACAGTTCCCCCTACGAGAGATTGTGGAGGAATTGGAGCGCCGGAAGTACGATCGCTTCGTCTCCTTCGAATGGGAAAAGAGATGGCATCCTCATTTGGCGGAGCCTGAAATCTCGATCCCACACTTCGCTCGGTGGTTTCGGCAGATCGCACAGAATCGATGACGAACATTCGAAGTTCTACAACCGCAGTACGCATGCTGCAAACAGCCGATCTGGCCGCTGCGGTCGAACTCTCTACCATCGCAGGATGGAACCAGACGGAAGACGATTGGCGCATGCTGATGGATCTCGCTCCGGACGGGTGTTTTGGAATTGAGGCGAGCGGCGTATTGGTCGCGACCACAACACTGCTTTCCTATGGACGGCAATTAGCATGGATCGGAATGGTGCTCACGAAACCTGAATGTCGAGGCCGCGGTTTCGCGCGCACACTGGTCAGGCACGCGATAGGGTCCGCCGATTTCAGGGGCATCAAAACCCTAAAACTGGATGCAACTGAGCAGGGACAGCGGCTTTACGAAAACCTGGGCTTTCACGCAGAGGGATCGGTCGAGCGATGGTCGCGGGCGGGAATTTCAAATTCTTGCGTTCCCGGAGGAACTTTCCGCATCGATCAACAGGTGGGTTCGGATCTCGCTGCTTTTGGCACCGACCGTTCGATCATGCTGGAGACGCTGGGAACACGTAGCCAGGTGCACATCGGCAACAACGCTTATCTGTTTGTCCGCACCGGGCGCACGACGGCTTATCTTGGGCCGTGCGTAGGAAGTGACCCTGTTTCGACCCAGGCTCTTATCACGAGCACCTTGAAAGCGCATTCATCCGTCGCCTGGTCATGGGACTTGTTTCCCCACAATCGTGATGCCGTTGTGCTCGCCTCAGAACTGGGCTTTACCCGTCGGCGTGTCTTGACCCGCATGAGCCGAGGTGAGACGTTGCGAGGACGCGATGAGATGGTATACGCGATTGCAGGTTTTGAGTTGGGGTAATGACGAACATCGCAACAGTTCAGGAGCTCGAGGAGCATCTCTCACGCCCAACCGAGGCTGACGTCGCGGCGTTGGCCAAGATGGATGGCGACCTGCTGATTCTTGGAGCGGGTGGGAAGATGGGTCCTAGCCTTTGTCTGTTGGCACGCCGGGCTGCAGACGACGCTCGGGTGCACAAACGCATCATCGCTGTTTCTCGATTTGCAGACGAGGCTTCGCGCCGGCACTTCTCTGCCCATAACATCGAGACCATCGCTTGCGATTTGCTGGAGCCTGGCGCTTTGGCCAAACTTCCTGATGCCAGGAACGTGATCTTCATGGCTGCACGCAAATTTGGCACTACCGGTGCGGAGTACCTGACCTGGGCGATGAACACTTTTTTGCCCGGCCTCGTTGCGGAACGTTACGCGGACTCCCGCATAGTAACGTTCTCCACCGGAAATGTTTACCCGCTGAAGCGCGTGAGCGACGGCGGATCAATCGAATCTGATCCAGTCGATGCTCAGGGCGAATACGCGCAATCAGCGCTCGGCCGTGAGCGCATGTTTGAGTACGGGTCCCATCGCTGGGGCACGCCAGTCGCAATCCTGCGTTTGAACTATGCCGTCGAATTGCGCTACGGAGTGCTCGTCGACATTGCGTTAGCGGTCTTCGAGCGGCGCCCTGTCGATCTGCGCATGGGACATGTGAATGTTCTCTGGCAGCGGGACGCTAACTCCTACTGCCTTCGCTCGTTTCCCCACTGCCAGTCGCCACCGTTTGTTCTAAACATTACGGGTCCCGAGATTCTATCTGTACGACTCCTTGCCGAAGAGTTCGGCCGGCGCTTCGGTCTGAAACCTATCCTTTCCGGCGAAGAGAGCGATACCGCCCTTCTCAGCAATGCAGGAAAAGCGCACGACCTTTTTGATCGTCCCACAGTGAGTGCTGAACAAGCCATCGACTGGGTTACGGATTGGATCAGCCACGCCGGTCCGTTGTTGAGCAAGCCCACGCATTTCTCCGCGCGGGATGGGAAGTTCTAAATGAACGTGCGCGAAAAGCTACTTTCCGGCCTCGTGATTCCCGCACATCCACTTGCGCTCACTGCCGAGCGCAAATTGGACGAGCGACGGCAACGAGCTCTCACGCGCTACTACCTGGCAGCCGGAGCCGGCGGCATCGCCGTGGGTGTGCACACCACGCAATTCGCGATACGAAATCCGAAGTTCGCGTTGCTCCGCCCTGTGCTGGAACTTGCCATGGAAGAGGTTGCCGATAAGGAAGTCGTGAAGATCGCGGGAGTCTGCGGAAAACTCCGACAGGCGGCGCAAGAGGCCGAACTGGCTGCTGGGTTAGGCTACGATGTCGCTCTACTGAGCCTCGCTGACCTGCGAGGCGAATCAATTCCGCAACTTCTGGAGCACGCTCGCTCGGTCGCGTCGATTATCCCGATCATGGGATTTTATTTGCAGGGTAGTGTTGGCGGATGTGTTCTGCCCTTTGAGTTCTGGCGAGGGCTCGCTGAAATTGAGAATCTCGTAGCAATCAAGGTTGCTCCTTTCAATCGATATCACACGCTGGATGTCGTGCGAGCAGTGGCTCAATCAGGACGTGCCCGCGAAATCGCACTATACACAGGGAATGACGATCACATTCTTCTCGATCTTCTGACTGAATTCGATTTTGGCGGTGAGAGAGCTCACTTTTCTGGGGGACTGCTCGGCCAATGGGCCGTGTGGACGAAAAAAGCGGTCGATTACCTCAACCTTGTTAAGAGTAAGCCTGGCCCTGTTCCTGCTGATTTGTTGACACTCGCAGAGCAACTGACGGACGCAAACTCCGCCATCTTTGATCCAGCGCATGATTTTCGTGGCTGCATCCCAGGGATTCACGAGATCCTGCGCAGGCAAGGGCTGCTCGAAGGCGGCTGGTGCCTCGATCCCAACGAGGATCTTTCGCCCGGACAGATGGAAGAGATCAACCGTGTCTGCAGGGCGTACCCACAACTGCAGGATGATGCTTTCGTGAAGGAACATCTCGATGATTGGCTTACTTAGATTCCTGATCCTCGTAGTAGCGTGCGCCAGCAGTGCTCTTGCGGCCGGACCAACGATCAAGGCTGTGTGGGCAGAGCAAGATGTTCCCCTGGATCCGAATCCAGCCACACCATTTTGGCGCGGTGCTATCCCCGTACACATGGATGCCAATTCCCATGGCGAGCTGGATCCCAAATATCGAACAGAGATTCGATTACGGTGGACGAATCAGAATCTATACATTCTCTACATCTGCCCATACGAACAGCTGAATCTGAAGCCGCACCCGCAGGCGTCCAGCGAGACGAATGAACTCTGGAACTGGGATGTGGCGGAGGCTTTCATCGGCAGCGACTTCAAAGACATCAAGCGCTACAGAGAATTTGAGATTTCCCCGCAAGCCGAATGGGTCGATCTCGACATTAATCTGAACAATCCTCATCACGAGGACGGTTGGACATGGAATTCGGGCATGGAAGTCTCCGCGCGAATCGATCAGACAGCTCATGTCTGGTACGGAGCCATGCGGATTCCGTATTCGGCGATTGATTCGCGTCCCGCGGCAGCCGGAAACATTTTGCGCATGAACCTGTTTCGCAGCCAGGGCCCGGCTTCCGCTCGGCACGAGATCGCGTGGCAGCCCCCGATGAGTAACAGCTTCCACGTTCCAGAACGATTCGGCCGGTTAGAACTCGTGAAGAAGTAGCCTGAACCTTAAGCGCTAACGCCGTCATCACTCACCAGTCAAAGAGCACAGCCGCCTCCGGCAATCCTCCAGAATCTCTGCTTCCCACGTCGGGCGCGTCGTGTTTTTCGGGTGTGCGAGATCAGACGGAATCTTTCCGCTCAAATGCAGGAATACAGCCGCGGAGTGTTTGTATGCGGGAATCGGATCGCGGAACGCTACGTTACCCAGATACTGGAGTGCGTTGGAAAGTTCGTAATAGGCGGGATTTCCCGTTTCCCACAGGCGATCGCGCTCCGCAAACTTTTCCGGAGCAAACGTCGCGAGGCCCAGAAGGTAGTCGGAACCGTACTCAATCATGTTGATGCCGAGGTCGTTTCCGGTAAAAATGCGGAACTCAGGCCGGATCTTCTCTCGCATCGCAAGGCGATCAAGCTCCAGCATCCGATCGAGGGACGAGTGCTTCATCCCGATCATTTCGGGGATCTCCATCAATCCGCGCACTGTACTGTCATCAAAGATCTCTCCATTGGGAGCAAACTTGGGGCTCAACTCGAAACCGAGCACTTGCGGATACCCCTGAGATATCAATCGATAGGCCTCCACCATTTCCTTTGCTTTCTTTCCGTGCAGCCTTGCTGTCGGAAAAATAATTGGAATCGCACCGAACGAAGTGACAACGTCGATCTCACCGCGGTACAGATGAATGAGATCCCCGTCTTGTCCCTCAACATAAGCTCCCGCAACGAACGGCACATTTTTGCCCAACGCCTCACGAGTCCAACCTAGAACATCTCGCTTTTCACTTTCGTTTAAAAAGTTAACGTAGCCTGTGTCCATGTTGACTGCGTTCATGAGGCCAGCCCGATGGGTTGCCTTCAGGTGATTCTGAAATGCCTCCACAGCTACCCTTCCGTCCGCTTCGTACGGAAGCAAGGCTGCTGCAATACCCTGCACTTTGCGGCGATGACGCAAACGAGTCGCGAGAGACGCGATTGTGCTTTCATGGGAGTCGGAATCAGCCATTCTGCTTATCCTTCTTCAGTTGCTTTAGCTGCACCGCCGCTTCCGACTCTTTGTAATAGCTATCCAGGGGATAGCAACCGGAAGGCAGCCCATTTCTCGGAGCAGTAGTGCAGTCACTAAAAGTTCTACAGATTCGCTTGCGATCGATGGGGCGGGCTTCGGTCGCATCCCAAAGAAGTTCGGGATAAGTCAGCACCATGCGGCCGAGCCCGACCGAGTCAACCCATCCCAACCGCACGGCCGCTTGTGCCACGTTGGGCAGGAATTCCTGCAGGTAGCTGTACGCAGATCCCACAATAATCAGGTTCGGAAACCTTTGCTTCAGGCAGCGAGCTACTTCCATTTGCCGCTCAACGCCGATCAGCGGATCTTCTGGTGGCGCGTAACCGTCCGATGGAGGATAGAGCGCGGGCCTCTGAATGTGAGGATTGTAGTAAGGACTTCCGCCAGTGATGTTCACCAGACAAATTCCCAGTTGCTCGAGGAGCGAAAGGAACTCATACGTTTCGGTCAGATCGATCTTGACCGGATTCGAAGAATCCACGCCGAACCCATAATGGTATGGCAACATATCTTGGAAGGGCGCCGGAACTCCCGGCCCCAGCTTGCCCTTCGAAGATCGCGCCGGGTCGTGCCGGAAGGGGATCGTGTCAAAGGCTGAGACCCTCACTCCGATTTCGAGACCGGGAGAGCTGGCGCGAACTCCAGCAACTAGATTTCGTAAAAACCGGGTTCGATTCTCAAAGCTTCCGCCGTAACGTCCCTCTCGCGTCTGCGCCCCCAGCAATTCGTGGCCGAGATAGCCATGGCAATGCTTGATGTCTACAAAGTCGAATCCAAGTTTCTGAGCTGCCGCCGCTGCCGCGCAAAACTTGTCGATGATCGAATCAATATCCGAATCTGAAAGAAGAGGCGATTCGCCGGACAATCCCACCCGTCCATCCAGGATCGGATGGTGGTAGGCGATGCGTGGCTCAGCGTGATCATACCGATGCGGTCGGCAGAAACGGCCCGAGTGCGTCAGTTGGAGACCAATCAGGAGTCCGTCATCGGAGCCCGTCGTGAGCCGATGCGCTTCGATCAGCGCGGTTCTTAGACCTGCCAAGCCTTTTTCAGTGTGAGCAGCCATCAGCAACTGATTGGGATTGGCGCGTCCCTCTTCTGTAACCGCAACGGCCTCACCGCCCCAGATGAGCTTTCCGCCGCTGCGGCCGAAATGACGCCAGCGTCGCAATGTGCCCTCGGTGGGATTACCACCGGTCGTGCCATCCCAGCCTTCCATCGGTTGCACCGCGATGCGGTTGCCGATTCTCAGTGTGCCGCGCTGAATTGGAGTCCGCAGCGGCGATTGGCTGCCCATCAGAATCTCGCGATCACAAGGAATCGTCAGTTTGCAGGAATTCACGTGTTCCTGGAATTGAGAGACTTCCTTGAGTGCTCCCAGGCGCAAGATTGAATCAGGACTCATGATTGCGGTGGCACTTTTCCCATGCTCGTGAATGGCGCTTTTCGATTGCTTTCGATTACTTTTCTATAGTACCGTGGCGCTGTTCTTCCCGGACACGCGATTTCGGGTTGTTCCGCGAGTAACAACCGATCTTCGATTAATTACGAAATAAATTTTGATAGAGGGCCGGGTGCGCCTTCTGGTACAGCGATTCATCACGATTTTTGTCGGCTTAGCGGTCTGTCTTTTCGGCAGCGCGTTCGTTTGCCCGCTTTGGGCCGCCAGCCCCTCGGGCAGTGACGCTCCTCCTGCCGACGCTTTCCGTGTCCTTCCACAGAGCCCCGCCCCGGGGCCTGCCATTACTCCATACCTGACATATCAAACGGAACTTGCCTGGCGTCAGGACGATCGGCGTCGAGAGAGATGGGCCTCCTTCAAGACCGAAAAAGACTTGTTGCAGTTGCAGCAAGAGATGAGGGACCGCTTTTTCGACATGATCGGCGGACTTCCCACAGAGAAGACTCCGCTGAACCCTCAGATCACCGGACGAATTCAGATGCGGGGCTTTCACATCGAGAAATTGATTTTTGAGAGCCTGCCCGGCGTATACGTAACGGCGCTCGTGTACGCGCCCGATGGCGGAAACAAACGCCACCCCGCCATCCTGGTTCCAAGCGGACACTCTGAGAATGGCAAGGTGCATTATCAGTCTCTTTGTCAGCGCCTGGTGCAGCTTGGGTATGTTGTCATCAGTTGGGACCCGGTCGGCCAGGGGGAGCGCAGCCAGTTTTGGGACAGGAAGAAGGCAAAGAGTCGTTATAACCTGATTTGCGCGGAGCACGCCGTTCTGGGAAACCTGGCCTACCTCGCGGGAACGAACCTGGCGCGCTGGGAAATCTGGGATGGTATTCGCGCGCTCGACTACTTGCTCACGCGGCCTGACGTAGATGCGGAACGCATCAGCATCACGGGAACAAGTGGCGGAGGAACTCAAGCGGCATACATCGCCGCCCTCGATCCGCGAATCAAGGTCGTGGCTCCATCCTGTTTCATCACCGCGTTGCCCATGCGCATGTACAACCGCATTTTCAAAGACCCCGATAGCGATCCCGAACAAGATCTTTATGGAATGATCTCGAAGGGAATCGATCACCCCGGGCTCCTGCTGATGATGTATCCCCGTCCCGTCTTCGTAGCCGCGGCCGTATTGGATTTCTTCCCGATTGAAGGAACTCTCAGGACATTCCGCGAAGTCGAGGAACTTTACTCACGGTTCGGGCATCCAGACCAGATCGCGATGCATGAGGGATACCACGGCCACGAGTACTCAAAAGAAAATCAGAAGGCGGCGTTCCAGTTTCTGGATCACTTCAATGGCCTTCCCGATCGCCGGGATCTTCCTCCGGTCGAAGAGTTGGATGAGAAGACGCTGCAATGCACGCACAGCGGCCAGGTTCTGATGGAATATCCAACCGCGCGATCACTCATGGACGTCATCCGCCAACATTACATAGAACACAAAAGAGAAGCCGGATCGAGTCTGAAGCAACTCTACTACTCGAATCTTCGGCCCGAAATTCAGTCGTGGAGCGTCTTGCCGTATCAAAGCCCGGTGTGGAGCGCGCAGGAAATTCGTTGGGAACTCGCGGGCCAATCGCACCTCGCCGATGTGACCGTTGACCGGTATCTGCTTCGCCACAGTCAGTATCTTGAAATGCCTCTTCTGTACATCCACAAAGGCGAAGGTCGCAGGCCAATTTTGCTTCTGCTCGGCTCCAAGGGGAAGGTCACGCCATACGATTGGCCTGAGATAACACACCGCCTCGATCAAGGGTACGACGTTATATCCATAGATCCACGCGGGCAGGGAGAAACTCGGATGTCATATAAGGCCACCTCTCAGGACGATCCGAACTTGGCCCTGATGGACGCCGACCTTGCATATGTCAGCCCGATTTCCGGAGTGCTGGCCGACTATGTCTACAACTCAGTGCTAACTGGCAGGCCGTATTTTCTGCAGATGATTGAGGACATTGAGATTGCGGCGCGTTTCGTTCGGGAAAAACTCGGCGATCGTGCTGAGTTCGCAATTACCGGCGCCGGTGACGCGTACACCCTTGCCAGTGCCGTTGCCGAAACGCTCCCGGACTTTAAGCTGCTTCCACAACCCAACGCGCGAGTCTTGCAGTGGTCAGAACTGGTGAACGAAGAAGTGGAACTGTGGCCTGTGCAATATCTGTTGCCCGGCGGCGCGTACGTTCATTGACTCCCTGACGGCAGCAAAGCAGCGGAATCTTTATCGAGATAGATTACCGCCCGGTCATGCCTGCGAAGGACGGAAGCAGGAACCATCGGGCTGATTTCGCTCCCAAGACATTTTGCTACAGCCTGTGCTTTACGGGCGTCGGGGACCACGCAGATGATCTCTTTGGCCTTGAGTATCTGCCGCACCGTCATTGACAGGGCGCGTCTCGGGACGTCCGCCAGACTCTTGAACCAGCCTTCGCCCAGCTGCTGCCTGCGGCATGCTTCGTCGAGCTCAACCACGATGTAGGCCTCCTCCGTTTCAAAGTCGGCCGGAGGATCATTGAATGCCAGGTGACCATTCTCGCCAATCCCGACAAAAGCCACGTCGATCGGCGCTTTCCGAATCTCGGCAGTCACCTGGGCAATGGCTCCCTTGGGATCGGCTTCCCCATCCAGCAGGTGATAGCGAACAATTCCCACTTTATTGATCAGCCGTTCGAGCAGATATTTCCGAAAACTCGCGGGATGCGTCGCAGGAAGCGCCACGTATTCGTCGAGGTGGAACATCTCCACCGCCTTCCAGTTTACGGCTGACGATTTTGTGAGTGCCTCAAGAAATTCAAACTGTGAAGCCCCAGTGGCGGCGATGATGCGTGCACTTCCGTGCTCATCGATGGCTTGGCGAATCGCGGTGGCGGCATCTGTAGCCGCCGCTGCGGCCAGAAGATACTTATCCGGGAAAACTCTGACTTTCACCTTGGCAGCTCCTGTCACCGAACGGGCGGTGTCCTGGCGTTATGATATCTGCCAGCGACGTTTTGAACGGAAAGACATAGCGTGACAAAGGGCATTTTCGTAGGACTCTCAACAATCGATCTCGTCTACAGTGTGGATCAATTCCCTTCAGCAAACAAGAAGGTAGTGGCATTCTCTCAGGACGTCTACGTCGGCGGACCAGCTGCCAATGCCTCCATCACATTCGGTCATCTTGGCGGGACGGCAACTCTCGTAACGGTTGTCGGGAGACACTCGTTAGCCAGTCTGGTGCGGCAGGAACTTCAGCACTACTCGATCCGGCTCATCGATCTTAATCCCGCCTTCGACGACGTGCCGGTCATATCGTCAATCTCCGTCAACAAATTGGGCGAACGCAATATCATCTCTGCCAACGCAACCCGTGTGAACATCACCGCCGCGCAACTCGATGAATCTGTCTTCATGCAGACCTCAGTCGTCTTAGTTGATGGTCATTTCATGCAGGCGTGCCAACTCTGGGCCTGGGCGGCCCACGCTAGGGGAATACCGGTCGTGTTCGATGCCGGAAGCTGGAAGGACGGAACCGAAGAACTCCTCAAGAGCGTTGATACGGCGATCTGCTCGGCCGACTTTTTGCCGCCCACATGTGCGAATGAGGTCGACGTACTGAACTACCTGACAAAGTGCGGCGTCAAGAAGATCGCGATTACCAAAGGGCCTGAATCCGTACGTTTTGTGTCAGGCGACGTCTCTGGCCTTGTGCAAGTCCCTAAGGTCCAGGTGGCAGACACAATGGGAGCGGGAGACATTTTTCATGGAGCCTTTTGCTATTACTCGTCGATCGGGCTCGGGTTTGCGGAGGCTTTGGGAGAAGCGGCCAGGATCGCGGCAGAATCCTGCCGATTCCGCGGAACGAGGGAGTGGATGATGCACTTGGCAAAGCAACCAGGCTAGCAGAGTAAACGTAGGTTCTCGCTCAGAACGATGAATCAACCATCCGACAGCGAAATGTCCGCCGAATCAATCCCACACTACGCTAAACTGACACCCCATGGCGGGAGTGGAGAACGAAGACCGTGAAGTGACCGTGGCATCGCTCGGCGCGGTGTCAAAGAGCCCCGCGTGTAGTGCCATTCCGTCGCCGGCGAACCGGCATGCATATCAAGCAGCGGCAACTGCTTTTGTGGTGCTCTTCTGCATTGTTGGCGTTGCGCTCTGGGGGCTGCCTTTCTATTACGACTTCATGGTCCAACAATTCGGGTGGACGCGCGCTCAAGTGACGTCAGGCAACGCGTTGAGCAAACTTGTGGTCGGACCTATCTTCGGATTCCTAGCAGGATGGGTTGTGGACCGCTTCGGGCCCCGCCGCGTAATGATGATCGGCATATTGATGGCGGGGGCCGCGTTGGTGGGACTGGGCTCAATCTCAGGCATCGGCATGTTTTACTTCTTCTACTTCCTTAACGCCGTTGGCTATGTTTGCGGAGGCCCACTTCCCAACCAGGTCCTTTTGACGCAGTGGTTCGATCGATCACGCGGCAAGGCGATGGGGTTCGCCTACATCGGAATCGGCGTCGGTGGGGCAACCGTCCCGTGGATCTCGCACCTACTCGTCCAGCATTTCGGATGGCAGACCGCTTTGCGGATCCTGGGCCTTTTGATTGTGGTCGTGTCATTTCCCCTGGCACTCCTGGTGAAGGAACTCCCCAGTGCGAGAGCAACCTCTGGATCGGTGACCTACCCGAGTCCGAAGGCAGCATTCAAGCACGCGTCGTTCTATCTGCTCACCCTCGGAAGTATGTGCTCGGTTGCTGCAATCAGTGGTACGCAGCAGAATATGAAGCTTTTCTTGAGCCTCGACCGCCACTTCACGCAGCGAGATGCCGCCAGCGTCCTATCGATGGTGCTGGCCTGCAGTATTGTGGGCCGGCTGCTCATGGGTTGGCTCGCGGATCGTTTCTCCAAAAAGTACGTCATGCTGCTGACCTACCTGCTGGTCGCTGCAGGCATTCCTCTGATGTTCCTCGGGACTACCCGGCTCGTCCTCTACGCTTCCGCTGCGATTTTTGGTATCGGTCTTGGCGGCGATTACATGATCGTTCCGTTGATGACAGCAGAAATCTTCGGGATTGAAATTCTGGGAAGATTGCTGGGCGTAATCCTGACCGCGGGCGGTATTGCGGAAGCTGCAGCGCCCTGGGTAATAGGCCACTTGCGCGATGCGACTGGAAATTACTTCGCGAGTTGCTTTGTCCTGGTAGTGGTTGCGTTGCTGGGCGCAATTGCGGTTTTGGGTTTACCAGATCGAAAGAGGGCAACGTGAGTACAGGAGCAAAAACCTTCTCTCGGCGTGCAAACGTCAACCTTCAAGTCCCATCACCATGACGTGGTAGGAAGTCATTCCTCGCCAGAAAGGTACTAGCCTTCTTCCCTAACCCATTGCCATGCCCTCCGACCATTCGGCAGAGTGACGGCCCGAGCCTCACCGTATTCTGCGAGGCGGTTGAGGACTGTCGTGACGGATGCAGCCGGGTCCCTGTGACGCGAAAGCATTACAGGATCTCTTTCACGAATTTGGTCGCATACGTCGCGGGCACTCATCGGGCGCTGGTTTTCCATCAGAACCAGGCGGCATGTCCTCGTGAAGCCTGAGCGAGCACCTCCTGGCTTTCGACCTGTGACCAGTTCCTGAAGCTCGGCGCTCAATACGTCCGGGCCAAAAAGATTGGCCAACCCGGCAATTGTTTGCTTCACGGTTCCGATCCGCTTGACCAACTCCGCGCGCTGCCGCAGCAGGGAGCGGAGTTCCTCATTGGCTTGCCTCACCACCTGTTGCACATGATCTTGGCGGGTGTGATCCATGGTCTTGGTGAAACCGTAGCTGGCATGCACGTCATCTGCAATAACTTCACGCTGAATGGCTTCTGCCACTGGAGATCTCCTCTTCGACGCGTCGAGCGCCGGAATAGGTCGGTTTTTGTCGCACGTCGTGATCCATTACTGTTGGGCGTGGGTTTTACTTTTCTCTTTTTGAATGTGATCCTTCCACTTAAAACACGAATTTGAGAGTCAGGATCATGCTGCGAATTCCTCCTCCGAATTGCTTCGGCTGCAGGAAGGAGGGGTCTGTGGGCAACACGTACCCTTGCGTCGCGAGCGCGGTTGTGATCCCCGCAACGCCGAATACATTGCCATTGCTCAGCGCGTAGTTGGGATGGTTCAGAACGTTGAATGCCTGCGCTCCAACCTGCAGGTGCATGGTCTCGGTGAAGTTCAGACTCTTGTAGACGGCGAGGTTCCAAGTCCAGAAGCCGGGCGAACGGAGGGTGTTACGTCCCAGATTCGCCACCGACGCATTGCCGGTGACGACGTAGCGATCGTTCGGATTCGCCGGTGTGTATCCGATGGCGGGATCGAATCCCAGAGGAGCACTGTTGTTCACGTTACATCCGTTGGTTGCTGCACTTAAGAAGGAGGTGCTGCCGATATAGGTGGCACCCCCTCCGCCCTCACATACCGTGAATAGGTCGCCTTGGAGTGGCTCACCCAGGACGTTGCCGGTTCCCGAGGGTTTGAAGCTGGCTCGATCGCCGGCAGTGTCGCCGTTTCCATTGGAGTCCACGAAACCGGTCTGCAGATTGACAGGTTGTCCGGTCTGGGCAAGAAGGGATGAACCCAAACTGAAGCCGTTCACCAGATATTTGAGAGCTCGGCTGTCGGAGCGCGTTTTCGGCAGATCGTACACGAGAGACAGAGCGAATTTGTGCGTCACATCGAGATCGGAGTTCCCGCGGTCTTCGCTCAACCGGTTCGTGTCTTGCGCGCGCCGGGGATTCAAGGCGCTGGTATTGAATTCGTTGTCAGCATCGGCGATGGTGTGTGAATAGGTATAGTTGGTGTTGAGCGTGAATCCGCGTCCCGCGCGGTGTGTGAAGTTGATCGAACCCGCATGATAGATGCTGCTACCGATCGAAGGATCGCCCGTCACGTTTCCAAGAAATCCGTACTGGGCATAGGTATTCGAGTTGAACAGATAGTAGTTTGTATCCGTGGGCGTGCTCGCATCCCAGGTGGAAGGAATCGCAGAAGCGCTAAAGTACATCGGAAGAGGTTGTCCTCCGGCATCGAAGTAACTGATGTGGTTGCGACGGAACTGGACCGGCAGTTCCAAACCGCGCGTGCCAAGATAGCGGACCTCCAGAGTTGTATTGCGGAGAACTCACGCTGCACTCCCAAGCTCCAGGTAAGGATCTTGGGCATAACTGTGTCGTCAATGTAACTGGTAGTCAGTCCACGTGCCGCAGCCTGTGTGGTTGGAGGCGTGAGCACTCCGGGCAAGCCCCCTGTGGCCAGGAATCCTGATCCAAGGGGATTCGCCGAACACCAGGCCGGAGGATTCGAGATTGTGCAAGCCGTTGCCGGATTCATCTCGCTGGCAACCTGGGGAGGAAGGGTGATGGAAGCAAAGTTCTGGAATTTCACATCGTAGGAAATTCCGAATCCACCGCGAATCGATGTCTTTCCGCTGCCCGTGGGATCATAAGCAAAGCCAATTCGCGGGCCGATGTTGTTCTTGTCAGTCTTGGGCACGCCAAATGTGATCACTCCGCGGACATTTGAGATGGCATTTAGCGCCTGAAGATTCGTTCCGGCGGGGTTGGTCCAATATTCGTAACGCACGCCCAGATTCAAAGTGAGGCGGGGAGTGACCTTTATATCGTCTTGAACAAAAGCGGCTACCAGGCTCTGAGTTCCCAGGAAGGTTCCGGAGCCAGCACCTCGCAAAGTCCGTCCCGGCTGACTGGGAAGCTGATCGTTGATAAATTCCTCAAGGCTGGTATAGACATAGTCTCCCAGGCTGCGCGGCAGGAAGAACTGCGGGTAGATGAAATGGGTGTATTGTCCGCCAAACTTGAAAGTGTGCTTTCCGCTAACCCAACTGACGTTATCGGCGACCTGGTACGTGTTCTGTTTCTGGAACTGCGGATCGGCGGGGCCAATGGTCGAATTTCCGAGATCGCCGAAAGTGACATCAGGAGGGCAGGTTGAGCCGCATGGATTGGCAAAGAACTGTGCGTAGTACGAATACTGCAGTCGAAGATCGTTGATCAGATCATTTTTCACGGACCAGGCATCGGTGAGTGCGATCTTTCGATTCCTCAACAGCACATCCTGATTGAATATGGCCTGCGTATCATTGACGGGGTACAGCCCCGTTCCTTGATTCAATAGAAAGCGCGTGCCGATCTGATGAAGCCCCCACGTATAGTCTGTGTTGAATTGAATGTCGTGCTGTTTCTGCAGAACGGGACTCACAATGGTCAGATCTCCAATCGGGATCGCCTGGCCATTGACCGTAACTGCGTTACTTCCTGTCTGCACCGGCGCCACTGGAAAGTTGTTCAAGATGCCGGTCACGGACGGGTTGACGGCCATTCCCTGCAGTGTGCTCAACCCCGGCGCGGTCGGTACTGTGATGTTGGTCGGTGCTCCGGTGCCATGAAGAAACGTGCGTTCATACGCACCGAAGAAGAAGAGCTTGCTCTTGATGATGGGTCCGCCAATGGTTCCCCCGAACCGGTTGTTGTCATAAGCCGGCATGCTCGAGAGTCCCGGCGTGTGATTCACGATGGCATCTTTGGTCAAGTTGTCGAGCGAATTGAAGTTTCGGTTTTGCGAATACCATTCTCCCGAGCCATGAAAACTGTTGGAGCCGGTTTTGGTGACAATGGCGAACTGACCGCCGGCGGAGTGTCCATATTCGGCGCTGAACTGATTGGTAATGAGATGAAACTCACCCACCGCATCGAAAATCACGGTTGAGTTCGGCCCGGTCACTCCCAGGTTGTTATCATCGACACCGTCGATGGTGAAGTTGTTGTCACGCGGACGTGTTCCACCGATGGCTCCGCCAGTTCCAGCGGTTCCCCCAGGTTGGGCAATCGTATTGGGTGCAAGAATGGCCAGATTCAAGGCGCTGTAGGCAGCGCCGCCGACAACCGGCACGTTAAGCACATCTTTGGAATCGAACTGGTTGTTGAGAACTGAGGACGTGGTCTCCACCTGAGACACCCCCGCCGACACCTCCACCACCTCGGAGGCAGTGCCCACCTCCAGGTGAGCGTCAGACACGTTGTCCTGGTTGGCACTGACGACAACTCCTTTCGTGACGGACTTCTTGAAGCCCTTAGCTTCAATAGTCACGGTGTAAGTACCGGGAAGGACGTTGGGGAAGTTATAGGTTCCGGATGAGGTGGTGAGGGATGTTTGTGCCACCTGAGTCGCCTCGTTGGTTGCAGCGACTTGAGCACTCGCGACTACCGCGCCACCGGGATCAAGAATCTGCCCGCGCAGTGTGCCAGTCGTGCCCTGACCGAATATTTTGGCCGGCAATACGAAAAGTGACAGGCACACAACTGCTACCCACAGATAAGGCACACGACCACCAACGCGATTGGTGACGGAGGCACTATCGTTGTACCCACTTGAACGCATGTGACGTCTCCTTTTCTTCCATCGATGGAACCCACCGCATTGGGGACTGGCACTCGAATCGCCGAACGCAGAGAAGAATCGTCACCGGGGGACGAACGTCTGCAGAAATGGTGCGAAAGGACGGCCGGAGATTGCCACTGTACTGCGGGGAATACCGCATTCTTCGCTTAGTGCAGTAACAAATCATTCCAAGACTCCGGAAAATGGAATTGCGTTGCGTTGCGATCCAGAAAACTGGAGCACTGCAAAGGCATAGCTAGAAACAGCAGGCGACTACATGGGAGGCAATTTTGCGAGGACGGATCGCAACGATTCGACTACGCAGGGCGGGCAGAAGTGACTGCAAAAAATTGATCGCGGAAAGTCTTCGACAGAGTCAACTCTTTGCCGGTATCCAGGCGAACGATGTATTCGCCGGTGTACCAGCGCTCCACTTCTCGGATTCGATTAATATTTACGATCGTAGAGCGATGAATCCGGACAAAAGGATGAGGTCGCAATTTTCCATCGAGCGAGTGCAAGCGCTCCCTGATACGGTACTTATCGGTTCCTACGTGAAGAAGAAGATAGTTTCGCATGGACTCAACCCAGTCGATCGCATCCACGCGCAGGAAGATTATCCTTCCTTCTGACTTAACGGCAATCCGTGAGGTGCGGATCGCTGCGACTTCGTTGGCGCCTCTTGCAGCCTGAAGCTTTCTCTTCGCCCGTTCTTTAGCGACCGTCAACACTCTGCGTACCCGGTTCTCGTCGAGCGGCTTGAGCAGGTATCCTGCGGCAGCTGCGTCCAACGCCTGCAAAGCATGTTGGGCGCATTCGGAAATGAAAATCACTTCGGGGTTTGGGTCGCCGGCCTGACGCAAAGTTCCCAGAATGTCGAAGCCATTCGAGCCGGGCAGTTCTAGTCCCAGAAGCAGCAGGTCTGGCTTATATGTCTTCACCAGCGCACAGCCCTCGGATGCGCCGCAGGCTTCGCCCACCAGTGTGAGCTCACAATCCTCGGCAATGACTCGCCGTAACAGCTCCCGGCCTCGTTCGTCGGGCTCCATGAGCACGCAACTCAGCAAACGCGTCGAAGGCAGCATCTCGCTTTGATCGTGAAGAAGTGTTTGCGACACCTCGGAAGGGCCGAGTCCAGTCATCCTCATTCCCCCGGCATTCAACACATTCAACACAATCACTAAAACTGTATTTCTCCAGGTTGTTGATTTGTGTCAGGACATTGTGAGAAAAAATGTTGTCCATATGTATTGTTTGTGTGAGTCAGGAGTGCCAGAATAGCGGACCAATGTCGCACTTGCATGCGAACTCGTTGAGCGACGGAAACGCTGCTTCACAACATCACAAACGGATGTTGTGAATGTTTTGCTGTTTTGTTCGAGCGTTATTGCCGCCATGTGATTTCGATTGCGTTTCGAATTCTTCGGGATCGGCAAGAAGCCGAGGATATTGCGCAGGAAGTGTTCCTGGCGATCTTTCTACAGCGAGAGCGATTCGATGAGTCGCGGGGATCGGTAAAAACATGGATCCTGCAGTTCGCATACTTCAAATCACTATTGCGGCGCCGTTATCTGCGCATTCGCAAGTTTTATATCCAGGAGGAGTACTCCGAATCATTTGAGTTTCGACATAGGCCTCCCTCAGAGGCAGTTGGCTTGAGTTCGGCCGAATGGGTGCACTTTGTTGAGAGCGGCATCGCGAGCCTGAACCCGAAGCAGCGGCAGGTGATGGAACTGGTGCATTTTGAGGGCTTCACGTTGCAGGAAACAGCGGAAGCGATCAGAGAAACTTTTGCCAATACGAGAAATTACTACTACAGAGGGCTAAAGGCGCTGCGGGCGTACCTGAATTCTCGATCGACGCAGAAGCGCGCGGCAGAAACCGTAGCTCCTCCTGAAAATGGGACATTGCGATTTGAACCCTGAGCAACTCAAAGACGAGCGTTTCGAAGAACTCTGTGCCCTCGCTGCGATCGGGGAACTGTCTGCCTCGGAATTCGCGGAATTGAATGAACACCTGTCGGGGTGTGAGCATTGCCGCAAGCTCTACGCCGATTTTCGGCGCCTTTCTTCGCACGACATCGGGGCCGTAGCAGCGGGCCGCCGATACGGTGACGAAAGCATTGGCGCCATCGACGAAGCGGCTCTGCTAAAGGACGTCCTCGCGCGGGCGCAGCGCGAGAGTGTGGTGACAAGCGACACGTCTTTGTGCCCGGAGAGCAGGAAGTCCCGGTTTCTGAAAATCCAGCTTTGCTCGCCATTGTCCCGTTTTTTGCTTCGCTCTGCTGGCGCGGTGGCGTGTCTCGCAGCGGTTGCCGCCAGCGCTTATGAGTTCGGTTATCTTCAACAGACGCCCGGTCCAGCGCCAATCATCTCCAACGGAGCGAACCCTGCGGGACAAACACCAGCCCCTCTCAAGCAAGGGCCTGATAGTGACCAGCAGCGGAAGAAACTCCAAGCGCAGCGGGATGCATTGCAGTCATCGTTGGCGGAAACCCGCGAGCGGTATGACACAGTCCTGAACCAGCAGAAGGTCCTACAGACGGAAATTGCGCTCGCGAAAGAGCGCCTCCAGCGAGAAGGCGAAGAACTGCAGAGCTCCCGGTCGCAAGTCGAGCAGTCTGACACACAGATTCGTGAGCTGCAGGCTGAATTGCGGGACGCGATCTCCACCAGTGAGAATGAGTCTCTTGCTCTCAACGAACTTCGGAACAAGTTGCGGAAGGCAGAACAGGAGTCCGTTCTCGCGGCTGCGTCGGGAATTCAAGATACCGATGCCAAGAATCTGTTTGGGGCCCGCGACCTTCACATCGTTGATGTTTACGACGTTGACGGCAGCGGGAAGACAAAACGGGCCTTTGGGCGCGTTTACTATGCGGAAAAGAAACTGCTCCTTTTTTATGCATTCGATCTCCAGGCAAAGCAGAGCGCTCGTCTCACTGCCGGATTTCAGGCGTGGGGATACCGCCAGGGAGATGAAGACAAGCCTCGCAACCTTGGCCTTTTTCTGATGGATGACCCAACCATCAGCCGATGGGTTCTTAAGGTGAACGATACGCGTGTGCTCGAGCGCATTGACGCAGTATTCGTCACCCTGGAGCCTCCAAACGGCAGCCCTTCTCCCAGCGGACGAAAATTGCTCTATGCAAACCTGGGCGGGCCGCCGAACCATCCTTAGCGCTTCCTGAGATGCCGGAAATGTCCGCCACATTCCACTTCGGGATAGGTCATCGTCAGGGTTCACTCGACCAGGACTCGAATCACATTCGCACTCCTAATAAGAGCACCGGCCGCATTGTCTTGGTATTTATCGTGTTGTTGTGCGCCTGCAGTATTCAGCTCCACGCTGACCCGAACGCCACAGTGACCGGCCTGGTAACCGACTCTTCCGGACAAACGATTGCCGGCGTCCATGTTTCCTTTACGAACATAAACACTCGTCTCACGTATAGGACTGATACGAACCGTCAGGGAATTTATCGATTCTACGGATTGCAGCCCGGGACCTATCGCGTCAACGTCATGAAAGATGGCTTCAGCAGCATCGTCAAGGGAAATGTGGAGCTCCACGTCCAAGACGAGGTCTCAATCAATTTCAGCCTGCATGTCGGATCAGTGTTCGAGAGCATCACAGTCGAGGATGGCACTTCGCTTATCAATCTGGAGTCGGCATCGGTCAGCACGGTTGTGGACGAGCAGTTCGCTGACAACCTGCCGATGAATGGTCGAAGTTTTCAAACGTTGATCGATCTCACGCCTGGCGTCGTGCTCACCACCAGCAGTCGATCGGATGCGGGCCAGTTCAGCGTCAACGGACAGCGTGCTAACGCGAACTATTGGACTGTAGACGGCGTGGGAGCGAACGTGGGAGCAACGACGCGGGCCGTGGTCGGCGATGGGCTCGCTGGTGGCCTTCCTCTATTCAGCGTGCAAGGTGGTACCACCAGTCTGGTTTCCGTCGACGCGATGCGAGAGTTCCGCATCGAGACCTCGTCCTCAGCTCCCGAAATCGGGAGAGTCTCAGGCGCCCAAATTTCGATTGTGACTCGCCCCGGCACGAACCGGTGGCACGGATCGCTCTTTGACTACTTGCGCAACAACTCATTCGACGCCAACGATTGGTTTGCGAACCATGCCGCGCTGCCAAGGCCCGAAGAGCGGCAGAATGATTTCGGAGGCACGCTCAACGGCCCG
The DNA here is from genome assembly GCA_963743105.1 of Terriglobia bacterium. Classification (GTDB taxonomy): domain Bacteria; phylum Acidobacteriota; class Terriglobia; order Terriglobales; family Acidobacteriaceae; genus Sulfotelmatobacter. Next base: position 173,214 of record CAVUOS010000035.1, on the reverse strand, counting down.
ATCGTCAAAGATCGAACATTCTTTTTCTTCTCGTATGAAGGGCTCCGTCTTCGCGTTCCACAGACCGCAATCGGGGCCGTGCCTGATAATGCGAGTGTTCCCGGGGGCCTTGGTATCCGCGAACAGGCTCTCCCAGCGATGAGGCCCTATCTAGCCGCATTTCCGGTTCCGACAGGCAGAGAGATCATGGATGCCTGTGACCCCGCAACTGAAAGTGATTGTCCACTCTCGGGCGAGAAGCCGAGTGGAGCGGCAAACTTCACCGCGGTGTTTTCAAATCGTTCTGTGCTCGATGACTACAGTCTTCGGATCGACCACGCAGTGACTCGAGATCTGAATCTGTTTGGGCGATACAATCATTCCCCATCGACTCTGCTCCGGCGCGAACCGATTGCCACCAGTACTGTTTTTCTATCTCAGATTAGCGCCAAGACCGCCACGGTCGGCCTCATTTGGAATGCTACGCAGTCGCTTTCGCACGACGTCAGGATGAATTGGAGCTTCATCAAGGCATCGAGTTCTTCCCGCATTGATGATTTCGGCGGCGCCGCTCCCCTGCCAGCATCCTCACCAGGTGATCCACTTGCGGTCAGAAACAGTCAACTCACAATTCAAACATTTATTCCGATTAACATGTACTTGGTGCAGGGAAAGAATCAAAGGAATCTGCAAGGGCAGTTCAATTTCGTGGAGAATACTTCTTTCCAGCGTGGACAGCATGACTGGAAATTCGGATTTGACTTCCGGCGACTTGCCCCGCTCGTGGATCCCCCTCGTTACTTGCAATACGCTTCATTCACAGACATGACGTCCTTTGCGGCGGGTGATCTGTTGTTCGGCACGGTAGAGACGCATCTGAGGGAGAGGATGCTGTTCAGAACTCTCGGTGCTTTCGCTCAGGACAAATGGCGTGTCGCTTCTCGATTGACTCTTACCTATGGCGTCCGCTGGGATGTTGATGCTGCTCCGGAAACGCTAGAGGGTCCCGCTTTCCCTTCTGTGACTGGATTCAACATCAGAGACCTGTCGCGCCTTGCTCTTGCCCCATCAGGCGTACCAGCGTTTCACACTACCTATGCGAACTTTGCTCCCCGTCTCGGCGTTGCCTATGAACTGCGCGACCGTCGCACATGGGAAACAGTTTTACGAGCAGGGGTTGGCATTTTCTACGATCTTGCGACACAGGAAGTCGGCAACAACATCCCGCCCGGTTCTTACCCTTTTGGCGGGTCGAAGTACATTTACGGAATCCCCTTTCCGCTAAATAGTTCGGCGGCGTCCCCTCCGCAAATCAGTGCGTCAGATTTGGCAAACGAGAGACTGATTGCTTTTGACCCGCATCTCCGTCTCCCTCGCTCGACGGAGTGGAATATCTCGATTCAGCAAGCGCTGGGAGCGGACCAAACCGTATCCGCGACCTACGTGGGATCAGCAGGAAGGCGACTGATCCAGACCGCGATTGTATTTTTCCCCAACCAAAATATTGACAGTGCGAGTCTGGTCCTAAACTCCGCGAGCGCCGACTATCAAGGCATGCAACTGCAACTGAACCGCCGTCTCAAGCGTGGCCTCCGTACGCTCGCGTCGTATTCCTGGGCCCAATCGGCGGACACAGCGTCGGCCGGTTCCGCGTTCGGAAACTCAGCGAATGCTTTGGTGCCGGCGCTGGGTGCGGCGGCAAATCGCGGACCTTCCGATTTCGATATCAGGCATTCTTTTTCCGTCGGTGTTACCTACGACATCCCCGTGGCCACGCAGAATTCTGTTGCCAACGCCATCCTCACGGGATGGTCGTTACAAACGGTCCTCCAGTCGCACTCTGCCCTTCCCGTCAACGTGTACATCCCAGCTTTATCTCAGATGCTGGATTCAGCGATCAGCCAGGTTCGGCCTGACGTTGTGTCTGGAATTCCTCTCTATCTGAGTGGAAGCAGCTATCCGGGTGGAAAAGCGCTCAACAGCATCGCGGGGGCTGTTCCCTCGGGCTGTCCCGACGGCTCGGTAAGCGTTGGACCATTTTGTCCTTCGCCGACCGATGAAAAAGGCCTGCCGCTGCGACAAGGTAGTTTGGGGAGGAATGCTCTGCGTGGATTTGGCGCGACGCAATGGGATTTTGGCATCCACCGTGTATTTCCACTCCATGAGTCGCTGGCGCTTCAGGTTCGGGCAGAGATATTCAACGTGCTGAATCACCCGAATTTCGGGCCACCGTCCTCGATTCTGACCTTTACTCCCGTAATCGGCTTTCCGCAGTTCGGCCAGACCACGAACATGCTGGCGCGATCTCTTTCCGGCGACAACCTTGCCGGAGGTGGGCTCGATCCTCGATACCAATTTGGCGGACCGCGCTCCATCCAACTCGCGCTCAAGCTGGCCTTCTAATGAAATTTGACCAGTGCTATTTGAGCGAAGAGATGCCGGGCTGCAGCCAGGAGATTCATATGATTCATGCAGTCCATCTGCCTGGAAATGACCTTATAGCGTACTTTCAGCACATTGCCGCTCATCTTCCACACGCTTCCCCAGGAAAATCCCCGAAGAAGATGACACTCTCTGTCGACACACCACTCGATCTTCCAGCCACTGTGCTGAAGCTCCACTGATAAAAGAAGGACTCATCTAACTCGTCTCCCCGGCCATCGCTACCGTCATTCCCGTATTTTCCTCGGCAGAGGGCGCGAACTATGGTTACTTGGTGCAGTTCAGTGACGTCAAGAGGGCCCTTGTTCTTACCTACCAGGATGTAGTTCGGCACCATACACTGCAGGTGGCGGCCGCACTTTCTTACTATTTCGTCTTGTCAGTCTTTCCCGGCCTGATCTTCCTCTCCGCGGTATTGGGGTTGCTCCCGCGCACTGACATGTTCAATCAGGTGCTGGCATTCATGAGTCGGCTTCTGCCCCCCGACACAATGAGGATCGTAGGTTCTGTCCTGCACGATGTGCTCGCCTCCCATCGTGCGACTTGGCTCTCGTTTGGAATGCTCGGCATTATCTGGTCGGCGTCTTCTGCTTTCGTTGCCATCATTGAGGCGCTCGATATCGCCTACGACGCGCAGGATGACCGGCCCTACTGGAAAGTCCGCCTGCTCGCGGTGGCCTTAGGCGCAATCTGCGGAGGATTGCTGCTGGCCGCACTGGCGGTGATGATTGTTGGTCCAGAGTTTGGCGACTGGCTGTCGGCGCAACTCGGGCTCTCGACCGTCTTCGCGGCCATCTGGCCCGCACTTCGCTGGACAATCGCCATCAGCTTCACCGTACTCTCCGTCGAACTCATCTACTTCCTCGCTCCCAATGTGAAACAACGGTTTGGCGCGAGCCTTCCCGGGGCCATCTTCTCCGTTGTCGTTTGGAACGGGCTCTCCAGTCTTCTCGGAATCTACTTCGCGCACTTTGCAAACTTCAACCGGACCTACGGCACACTCGCTGGATTTGTTGCCTTGATGACATGGCTTTACTGGACATCTTTCGCGCTGCTGGTGGGAGGGGAACTCAACGCCGAACTTGCCAAGCAGAGTAGAAAGGGACATGTGAAGCAAAGAGGTGAGCCACTGGAAAACACGCGGCTGGCGGACCGCGCGTTTCGCCATGCCGCCTAGAGAGCTCCGCTGAATTCAATCCTCAGAATCTGGTGTGATATTTCCCGTCTACCGAGACTCCACCCGATTGATCGCGCTGCGCGCTCACCGACCAACGCTTGTTGAGCTGATACTCGCCCTGCACCGTTTCGCTGCCCGGTTGAGAGACGTCAGTCGAAAACGTGAAAAGCAGGTTCTTGGTCACTCGCTGCTGGATCGCGACCCGTGCCGAGGGATTCCGATTATTCCCTCCCAGCGTCGGGTCGATCTGCAGGCTCGAGATCCCCGCCAGCTTCTGCACGCTGCTACTGAGCTGGCTCGCCGCCTGCGACGCGATCATCGAATCGGTGCTCTGGCTGCTGGCAGCGGATTCCTGTGTGGTCTTTCCGCGCGCCACCAGATTGATGATGTCAGCTGTAGCCAAAGGTGGATCCGATACGTACGACGTCGTCAGCTTATCGAGCGGTCCCCGCAACGTCAGCGTGAGACTGTATTGCTCAATCGTCGTATCGACGGAGAGATTGAGCACGGGATGCGTCTCGTTGGGATCATCGAACGTAATCACGCCTCGCTGCAACTGATAACGAACATTCCGGTAAAACAGTTCGCCAGAGTTCAATGTGGTCCGGCCCGTGATCACAGGATTCGCCGCGGTTCCGCTCACTTGCAGCGCAGCCTGCCCCTCAATACTGATCTGCGAGCTGGTCGCGTTCAAGTTTTCACGGGACTGCACTGCAATGGCCAGATGCACATTGTCCGCGAAGCCTGGCTGCGACACAGTGCCCCCTGTACTGAATTGATCGCTGAAGTGGGCGAGATCTAAATCCGGCGTGAACGACAAACTGTCGATGAGAACGCGCCCATTCAAAGTCGAGGCTTCCGCGGTTCCGGTAAACGCCAGGTTTGCGTCCAGCAGCGTCCGCAATCCATCCGGATAGAGCAGGCGCACCGACTTGGATTGGATCGCTACATTGAATGCAAGGCTCGGGCGGTAGGTAATCGATCCTCCAAGCGTGACCTCCCCTCCTCCTATCCTTCCCGTCATTTCTGACAGCTGCACGCGGTCATTTGAGATGTTCATCGTCCCATTCACCTTCTCCAGTCCGATGGGCGCGTCCGCGGTCGTCATTGCCACATTCTTGAGCTGGAGTTGACCCTCAACGCCGGGCTCTCCCCCCGAGAATGACGAACGCACGTCGAGGGCGACAGTCCCGCCACTCGACACGTCGGGCGCGACAATCCGGATGATGCGGAGATCCACCGATCCCTGGGCGGTGAGTGTCGGAGCAGCTTGGCCGTTAACCGGTATTTGTCCCTGAAAGTGAAGCGATGTTCCGGTACCTTCGATATCCGCTGGCTGCAGCGTCACCACGGAGTTCACATAGTCCGCGCGAATGGGTCTCGGAATCCCAATTTGCAGCGACTGATAACTCGCCTTCAACACCGGGATCGAAATGTGCGCCTCAAGGCGGGACTTATCCTTTAAGGGTCCCTTGAGAGAGGCGTGTAACTCGGTCTGGCCCTGGAATCCAGTGGGAACACTTACGTAAGCAGCCAGGGCTTCATCCAGCGGAATGGTGCCGGTATCAATGCTTGCTTCAGCGTCATAGTCTCCGGTTAGCGCGACTTGTCCTTGCCCGTGAACTGAAACCTTTGATACTTGCGACTCGAGATTCCAAGCGAGTTTGTGTTGCGCCATGTGCGCTTCTGCTTTCATCTCATAAATGGTCTGGCCGCGTGCCTGCAGCTCCGGCAACTGCACCGTCACCACCAGTTGCGGATCATCCAACGTACCCTCCCCGTTTACAGAAGCGTTCAACGTTCCGGTGACTGGAACATTTTTTGCCTGCAGTATCCGCAGCTTTTGCAGCACAACCTTCGGCGCATCGACCCGAACTTTGTAAGCCTTGGTTTTCGGCGTGTACAAAAGGTTGGCTTTGATCGTGCCCGCTTTCGCCGATGCCGTGGCAGTCGTTGCGATGGAGCCGTTCTCGGCTTCGATCGTCGTCACAAGCATATCGAGAGGCTCGCCGTATACATTCGCATTCGCGATCTCCACCTGACCGGAGCCGGCCGGATTGAGTTGCGAACCATCCACTGACAACTTGGCCGTGAGTTCGCCCGACACCGGATAGTTTTGCTTCGCTATCTGCAATAATTCCGCGATCCTGAGCTGCCGCGCGTCGAGTCGCGCCTGAACCGGATCATTCGGCTGATAAGACCAGTTGTGCAATTTGACGCTCGCGCTGAATGTCGCCTGCCCTTTGTGCGCGTTGACCAGTGAACCGTTTTCCACTGTCAACTGTGACGGATTCGCGTTCAGCGTCATCTTCGCACTGCTCCACTCGCTGCCTTCCACCTGCAGGTTCTGCGCGTTCAGTTGAGCGGCGATGCTAGGCTTCTTCAACGATCCTTGTACGACTGCATTCACGGTCGCCTTGCCTGATACTGCTGGAAGTGCATTCTGCCCTGGTCGGAACGAGGACGCCAGCATTGCGAGTTGATGCAGGTCATCCGCAACCACCTGCACCTGCAAACTCGAATGGTCGCTAATCGTGCCCTGCGCCGTCAGATTGGCTGATGGCATCCTAAAAGCAGTGTCGTGTAATTCAATCGTTTGGCGGGAACCGTCGTAAGCTAGATGGATTGCGCCATTCACCGGGACTTCTGCAGCCGATGGATTCGCCTTGCTCTCCGCGCGAGCCCGTACTGTCAGGTCTGAGCGCGCTTTCAGTTCGTCCATTCCGCCCTTCCACGAAGCGTCCGCCGTCCCACCGAGAATTCCGGATAGAGCGGCACCAGAGGTCTGTGTCCCTGACAACTGCTGCAACGCTCGAAGCGAAATATTCTGCAAAGAAGCATGCACTCTGGATTCCGGGGTGGCGTCCAGGTGGTTCATGTCGGCATTCGCTACAACGCGTCCGCCCAGCGATTCCAGGCTCAGGTTGCTGATCTTCAAATTACCGCCGGCAAGCTGGTACTCTCCTTCCAGCTTCCGTAACTCCACATGGCGGCCCGAGGCTGCGGCTACGAGTGCCTGACTCGCAATGCGACCATCGACAGAAATGTTGCGCAGTAACGGTTGGCCCGCGACTGTTTGATAGTGCAGCCTGCCATTGAGCGCGACGTCTCCTTCTGGGCGGGCACTCGGCGACAGATGTGCGAAATCTTGTGTGTGAATTCGAATCTGATAATTTCCATCGGCCACCGGATTGGAATAGTCCGTCACCTGCGCTTGCAGCGAGACGTCTGACGCTCCGACCCTCAAGACCGCCGAATGAACATTCAACTTCTCTGGCGTCGCACTGAACCGAAAATCAAGATCATGGGAAAACGAGGGGCGATCGCCATAACGTATATGCCCGTTCCTGTAGAACAGCGAGCCGTCATATTGCTTTGGCAGATTGGTGAAGCGAATATCGGTTGAAAGATCGTACAAGTCCGCATACAGCGGTGTCTTTCGGTCGTTGTAGTTGACTTCGCCATTGGTCAGTTGCGCGTGGCCCACAGCGAGATCGAACACGCTTGTATGGCTGCTGCTATTGCTCGGCGGTGCGGTGGGCAGATTACTCGCCCCCTGCCGATTCACCTGAACATGCACGACCGGATGCTCGATCAGGAGTTCGCGCAGCGATACCTGATGTTGCAGCGCCGAGACGATCTTGATCCGGACGGTGAGTTTGTCTGCATGCAGCAGCGGAGGCTGGTCCGCTCTTTCCGTGCCGCGAAGCGTAATGTCGTAGAGATTGGCAGTGAGAGTTCCGAGACTAAAGTCCAACCTTCCAACCATTGTACGGCCGCCTGTAGCTGCGTCTGCCTGCTCCGCGATCTTGCTCAGCGCGTATTTCTCAAAGGACGTGCTCTTCAGGTAGAAGTACCCTCCGATCACAGCTACTAGCACAAGAATTCCCACTCCAAGTACAGCCCAACCGATTCTCCGCTTCCAACTCATATGCGCCCTAGAATGCCTGCCCAATCGTGATGTAGTACTGCCAGGGATTAATACCAGGCACCGGATTCAAGTTACGGCCAATGTCAAACCGCACCGGCCCAATCGGTGTCGAATACCGTAATCCAACGCCCACCGTGTTCGTGTAGTTATCGACGAAGTCATGGAGATTGATGGCGCGGTATACATTGCCGCCATCGTAGAAAACAGCTCCGCCCAGCGCTTTCACGATTCCCAGCGGGAACCGCACCTCAGAATTAAAAATAAACAGCTGCTTTCCCCCCACCGGCACTGTGATGTTGACGCACCCAGACTCTCCTTGCAACACATTGCAGAAGGGAACCAGCCGCTGGGGACCGGCTTGGTCAATCGGGAAGCCGCGCAAAGAAGTCCCCCCGCCGGAAAAATACAACTGGCTGGTCGGCACAAAACTGCCCGCAAACTGCGATGCCAGCCCCAGGCGAATGCTGTTCGCAAAAACAACCGCGTGGAACTGCTGATAGTGTGCGATTTGGCCAAACAGTTTTGCAAAATCAGCGCTGGAACCGAGCGCCGTCGGCGTAATTCCCAGATCGATGGTGGCATAGATTCCTTTATGTGCGTCGAGCGGTTTATCGCGTGTGTCATGAATGAGCGTGCCCGAGAAAGTCGAAAGTCGCACGTTTTGATCCTGCGGCAGTACAAGATCCGGCACCAGGATGTGCGATAAAGCAGTCTTGTTGAGGTCGTAGCGAAACTGCACCCGTGTGTTGTGCTTGTGGCTAATCAGTCTCTCAACCTGGAACGACAGATCCCCGAGAGCCGCCGTAAACAGCGGATTCTCACTGTTCCGCTCCAGCGAGAAGCTGCCTAACGAACTCCATTGCGAACCGACAAAATGCGGCTGGGTGTACGTGGATAGCAGTCGATAATCCAGGCGCGACGCCAGTATCGACGCACTCGCCGTTTCCCCCAGACCGCGCATGTTGTGGCGCGTGAATTGCAGTGTCCCTCGCGGGCTGGCGAACGTCGACTCGCTGGGAGCGATCTGATATCCGTTCAGCCCGATGGTCCCCCCACCCCCTGGCAGCGCCACCGCTCCGGTCGGAATACTGCCGCCACGACGCGAGAGTTCGAAGCCGAATCCGTATGTGATTTCGTTCCGCTTGGCTTCGTGCACCTTCACCAAGATCGCCTCACCCGCCTGATCAGTAATCGGCTTGCGTGGCCCAACGCTCGACGAGTCAAAAATGCCCAAGTCATACAGACGGCTTTCGGCCTCGAGTAATTGCCCTCGCCGCATCGGCGACTCGGCCGCGACCTGCGCCGTCTTGCTGATCAGCGACAACCGTGTGTGTTCCTGCCCCAGGAAGATCGCCTGGTCAATACGTACCATCTGGTTCTCGTTGATCGCATAGGCCACGTTCACGCGTTGCGGGTCCACGGTCTTGGTCACCGTGGTTTTGACCTCTACATTCAGGTACCCGCGATTCAAGTAGGTTGCGGAAATTCGGTTCCGGTCGTCCGCCAGCTTTCTCGGCGAGAAGGGCACGCCGGATCGCAGTTCGAATCCCGCAGGTGCGGTAAGCTGCGCATAGGCTACGTTCTGGTTTCCCGAGACCTGCACGTCCTCGACCAGCGTCTGCGCGCCTTCCTCGACGTCGAAGTCCACGTCGATCTTCGGCTCCCGGTCGATCGTGCGCGGCTTGACTTTGATTTCCTCGTACCCCCGGTCGCGGTACAGAGCCTCAATGTTCGACGCACTCTGCTTCAGCAGTTTTTGGTTCAAACTCCCGTGCGTCCAGATGTGTGACTTTTTGACTGTGACCTGCGCCAGCAATTCTTTTTCTGGGATCGCAAAGTTTCCGTGAAGCATAATTCGCGCGACTTTGTGCTTCGCTCCGCGATTGATTTTGTACACCAGCAGGATCTCATCCGGCTTCTTCTGGAAGTCCGTCGTCACCGTGACGTCAGAGAAGCCTTTCTTCTGGAAGAACTCCGTAAGATTCCGCTGGCCCTCTTGCACGAGCTCGCGGTCTATGGTTCCCTCGGAATAGACCGGAATCAACTTCTTCATCTGTCGCCCTGAAAGCCACGGAACCAGGCTGAGACGCGCTCCCTCCGTTCGTATCGTGACCACCGGTCCCACCTGCACGTTGAAAGAAACATCCACGCGATTTGTACTGGCGTTGTACTTCGGCGGATTCTCTTTAACGCTGCTGGCCAACCGGTGCTCCTTAGTCAGCGTTCTCTTCATCAGGGTGGTCGCCGACTTGAGGCGCCCCGGTGTGTACGGTTTTCCCGCTTTCAATAGCCCGCCTGAGAGCCGCGCTCGCAGGGAATACACGGTATGCAGCAAACGCGCGCTCTCCGGGGCATTCGGCCCATCGATCGCCACGGATGAAATCCGCGCTTGTTTCCCCGGCACGATCACGAAGCTCACGCTCACCAATTGATGGTCGTCATCGATCGCCGGCTCGGCGTGAACGGATGACTGAAAATATCCGTTGCGATGCAGAAAGTCTGTCAGCGCACCTTCGGCCACTGGAACCCGCGAAGGGTCATACGGGTCCTCATCCGACAAGTTCGCCGCCTGCAGCAGCCGGGTGTACGAAAATACTTTCTCCGCGCCGGGAAATGTGACCACACCCAGGTAGTAGGCAGGCTCTAAAAGAAAATCGACCCGCAGCCCGGCCACTTCCGGAACAATGCTAACCTGCACTTTCTGGAAATCACCCGTATCCTGCAGAGCTTCTCGGGAGGCGTCAATCTTCTGCTGGGAATAAGGTTCGCCAGCCTTTTGCTGGACCAGCGGGATCAGCGACTGCAATTCGCGATGCGGATTCGCGATCAATGAAACAGCACTGACCTTCTGCCCCTCATACGACACTGACGGCGCTTGGAGCGCAAGCTGTGCAAAGGCCCCCGTAGTGATCAGAAAGATCATCGAGCAGAAGGGGCCGAAAGCGGACATGCGCATAGGGGAGCACCGATAACAATTTGAGCGGCAATTTGCTCTCCCCACGAAAGCAGGCACCAATGGTTCAGACAAAACCGCTCGCAAAAATGCGGAGGTGTGATGCCGCTGGTTGTATGGGAGTTGTCGAAAAAGGCGGGAGGTGAGATTGACAGTTAGGTCGCCATCAGATTGAATGAAAGATGTGTCTCGACGAGCCGCATAGATTCAGTTACCTGCTTCAAAATTCAATTCAGGAGCACCGCATGTCCGCACCCAGCCGCCGGCCCGAGATTCGCCGGCGTCGTACCCGCAAAGAAAAAATTGTTCAATTGCGCAAGCGTCTGGCCTCCGCCAAAACCGATGCCGACCGCAGCCGCATCACCGCCAAGCTGCACAAACTCTCGGTCATGTCACCCGGCCAGCCGTTGATAAAGTAGCGCCGACAGCGCTGCCTCCTACGCAAAATGAAATGGGGTGCCCCACTTCTCGCCGCCTTTGCGAGAAGTGGCATTTCCCGAGAAGTAGAAGTTCCCGCAGTCGAAGGCTCCTCGCGGACCGGATAGGGGGACCTAGCCCAGTTCGCGCCTCGTGAATCCCGCTTTTAGTCCGCCGCATGCGAGCTAGTTTGAGGGTTAACGTCGGACGCGACTTGCCGGTACCCATCCATCACGCGCCGCACCGAACTCTCCCACGAGAACCGCGTGACCTGCTTATACCCGCGCTCCTTCATGCGCTCCCGCAGCGCCTGATCCATCAGGACGCGATGCAGCGCCCGCATGATCTCGAACACATTCTCTGGGTTCACCAGCACGGCCGCATTCCCCACCACTTCCGGCAGCGAAGTCGCGTTCGAAGTCACCACTGGCGTTCCGTGGGCCATGGCCTCCAGGGGCGGCAGACCGAATCCTTCATAGAGTGACGGAAATACAAAGATCTTCGCCGAGTCATAAAAGATCCGCAACACTTCAATCGGGATGAAACCCAGGAACCGTACGTCGTTCTGCACGCCGCTCCTCACGACGGTGCGCCGCAAATCAGGATTGCCCGATAGATCGTCTCCAATGATGATGAGCTTCAGGTCGGGATAGGCCTTATCCCTCTCCAGTTCTGTCTTTAGAGCCGAGAACGCCTCGATCATGCGCACCACGTTCTTATGCGGGCTCACGCGCCCGGCATACAACAGGAACGGATAGTTTACCTGATACCGCTGCTCGATCAATTCGCGATCGGCCGCACTGGCATGCCCATGCAGAAAACGCTCGTCGATGGCGTTGTACACAACCTCGATTCGGCTCGACGGAATCTCGAACAACTTCTCGATCTCGGTACGCGTGAACTTCGACACCGCGAAAATCCGTGCCGCCCCGCGCAGCACGTGCCTGGTCATCTGCAGATGCCACGTCCCCCAGAAGCCCGTCTGCTGCTGTGCCCTCGACATATGCTCAAGCATGTCGTGCACCGTTATCACGTATGGGCACGGCATAAGGCGTGGAACCGAAAATAGGTTGGGGATGTGGACCAAGTCGCAATTCAGCCCCTTCAAGGCCATGCGGAATTCGCGGTATCCCTGAAACGTACGCTCCGGCGCCACGGCCGAAACGTTGTGGAAGTTGGACGGCAACGCGCCGATTTCCTGAACCTTTGCGGGAGGCCCAATCAGAAAATACTCGTTCTCCTGATCGAGCCGGCAAAGCGTCCGAACAATATTGCGGATGTACGTGCCAACGCCGAACTCCGTCATCCGTCGAATATCGATGGCGATCTTCACCGATGGAATTTAAACACACAGGAAGTGGTTCGGCCAGCTTGGAGAAGGATCTGTTGGCTGCAGCTCAATCCTCGCATCGACCCGACTTGGAGTCTGCGTTCCTGCGAAGCAGTTGACCGACTACCTCGAAATCGATGTTGTCGGGATTGCCGAAACGAATGCACCCCTTCCCGATGCTTGAAGCGGAAAGCTTACCTCGAAACTCATGCACAACGTCTTTCTTCAGCACATACAGGGCGACATATTGTTTTCGGCTTGCAAATGAGACTTCGAGAACGCCTTTCCGCTTGTAGCCTGGGGCGCCGTATTCGATACATTCCTCGTACCCTTTGAGGCTTTGTTTACAGAGGGCTCGCAATTTCTTGATGGCTGCTCGATGTGCCGCAGGAACATCGGCGATGTAGGTCGACACTCTTGCTGCGGCTTTCATGTAGACGTGTTTCCTCGGAACGCGACGATTACGCTCGTACTTCCGCTTGCACCCTTGCCCTCCGCTCGGCGTACAGCGGAAACGCCTCACACAGTTCCAGCACCTGCTTGCGGACTTTGCTCAGCACGGCGGCTTCGGTGCGGTGCAGCAGCGCCTCGGCGATCCAGCGCCCAATCTGCTGCATCTCCGGTTCCTTCATGCCGCGCGTGGTCAAGGCCGGGGTGCCAATGCGGATTCCGCTCGGCTTCAACGGCGGGTTCGTGTCAAACGGAATCGCATTCTTGTTCACCGTGATTCCCGCCTCGCCCAGTGCCTTCTCGGCCTCGCTGCCCAGCATCCCCTTTGAGAACACATCGACCAGCATGAGGTGGGTATCGGTTCCGCCCGAAATAATGCGGAAACCTTCGTCCGCCAACGTTCGCGCCAGCACCTTGGCGTTGGCCACGATCTGCCGCGCGTAATCGCGGAACTCGGGCTGCATCGCTTCCTGGAAGCACACCGCCTTCGCGGCGATGATGTGCACCAATGGCCCGCCTTGCATGCCAGGGAACACAACCTTGTCGATAGCCTGCGCGAATTCAGCTTTTGACAAAATCATCCCCGACCGCGGCCCGCGCAATGTCTTGTGGGTCGTCGAAGTGACGATGTGCGCATGCGGCACGGGCGAAGGATGCGCGCCTCCCGCGACCAGCCCGGCGAAGTGCGCCATGTCGACCAGGTAGAGCGCGCCGACTTTGTCCGCGATCTGCCGCATGCGGACAAAATCGATGATTCGCGGATACGCGCTGCCGCCGCCGATGATCAGTTTCGGGCGTTCCTTCTCGGCGAGCTTCTCCAATTCATCGTAGTCGATCGTCTCGCTCTCTTTGGTCACGCCATAAGGAACGATCTTGTAGGTCTTGCCGGAAAAATTCAGATGATGCCCGTGCGTGAGATGTCCGCCATGCGCCAAATTCAGCCCGAGAATCGTGTCGCCGGGTTGCAGTACGGCGGCATAGGCCTCCATATTGGCCTGTGATCCCGCATGCGGCTGCACGTTGGCATGCTCAGCCCCGAACAACTGCTTCGCCCGATCACGCGCAAGGTTCTCGACCACGTCAGTGAACTCGCAGCCGCCGTAATAGCGCTTTCCGGGATATCCTTCGGCATACTTGTTCGTGAACACCGATCCGGCGGCCTCGAGGACGGCTTCGCTGACAAAGTTCTCCGAAGCGATCAGCTCAAGCCCTTCGTGCTGGCGCCGCGTTTCGTTGTCGATGGCCGCGGCAATCTGTGGATCGCTTTCATACAGCGGACGGTACATGCTCACGTTTTTCATATCGTTTTCCCTGACTTCGTATGTCGATGTGGGTGGAGCGGCAACCAGCTATTCTAAACTGCGATGCGCCGCGAAGCGCACTAACTTAGGCGAAGAAAAACCCAGTGGGTTTCCCCGTGTTCCTCTGTGTCCTCTGTGGTGAATGTCTTTTGTGAACGCTTTCAAAATGCCGTCCGCAAGAACGAGACCAACTGCCACCCATCCATGTACTTGTAAGGCGTCTCGCCGGTCGTGTAGTGCCCGCATGGCAGCACCGCCACCTTGTGATCCAGGTCATGCCGCGCAAACTCCTCCACCACTTGCCGTGAAAATTCCGGCAGGAAGGTCAAATCGTACGCCGCATATACGATCAGAGACTTCTTCGGCCAGCGCGAGAACTGCTCGAAGTACGACATCGGACTGATCGCCAACCAGACCGTGCGCAGTTCCTCCAGGTCAATCTGCTCTTCAATCCCTTGCCGAATGTGCCGCGTCGACTGCCCGTGCCAGACAACGTCCGCGAAATACGTGGACGCATGGTTAAAAGCCGCCACCTGAATCCGCGGATCATGCGCCGCCGCGATAAATGCATAGCACGATCCCAGGCTGGTGCCTACAATGCCGAGATTCGAGTAGCCTTGCTGTTCGAGCCAGTCGAGGCAGCAACGAATGTCGATCACGCCTTGCCGGATAGCGTCGAGCGTGCGCCCGATATTGGCCGAAACCGCATAATCCGCGCGCCTGATTTCAGCAGGCATGCGGATGTCGTGATACGGCATGCTCAGCCGCAGAACAGCAATGCCCAGCAAGTTGAGTACGCGGCAGAGGCCGACGTACGCAATCGCATCCGAGTTCCAGTGTGGCAGCAGCACCACCGCTCGCCGTCCGCGCGCCGGAAACCAACGTGCGTTCGCCAGATTGTTTTCGGGATACGGCGTGCTCGCCGGAGAGGTGAATCGCAGAAATTCCCCAAATGTTCCCTTCACCTTGGCTTCAAGTTTCGGATCAGGCACTTCGCGCGTTGAGAAAACTTGCACCTCGCGCTGCTCAAGCCGGAAGTCGCTTGGCTTCGCGTAGGAATAAAAGTCATCGCTCGCAGCGACGATGCGGCGGTTGTATTCCAGAAAGAACTTTTCGGGATTCTCGGCTGCCTGTCCGGGAGAACGCCCGTTGCGGCAAGGCCAGGCTTGCGCCCACTCGGTCCCCCACTCCAGCGGACGCACCACTCGATTGTTGTCCACCGAGGTAAGCCGGTGCTCCCAGTCATACATCCACTGTGCGTAGCGCGAGGGCATAAGGAACCGTCTAGTCTAACAAGCGTGACACGCTTCTTCCGGGTGGATGCAGCCAACGGCAGCAATTGGCATTTAGCACTTGGCATTTAGCCGCTGAGTGGGGAGCAGAAACCACGTGCGTCGCGGAGAATGCTTACCTGATCCGCAAAATCACCGGATTCTTGCTCTTTTTGTGAAATCCGTCACCGAAACCGGGCCTCGCACGAAATGACTATGACAGACATCGTAATCCGAGACGCAGCTGTGGCAATGTAACTACATCTGGAGTTACAATGGTATCCGATGAGGTGTAGTGACACCCGAGCGGGAAACCCACCCCATGAAGAACAAGAAGAGTACGAAAAAGCATTCGAGATCGGACTGGAAGCGAATTGATGCGATGCGTGACGAGGACATCGACTTCTCTGATATTCCAGAACAAGGTCCCGATTTCTTCGCCAACGCGATCCTTTGGCCGGGACCCAAGCAGCAGATCACACTCCGCCTGGACCCTGATGTGCTGAAATTCTTCCGGAAACAGGGACGCGGATACCAGACAACGATCAACGCCGTCCTGCGAAAATATATGGAAGCCCAAGAGCGGAGAACGTAGCCGCTAGCTCACATACCGTCGCGGCACACGCTTCGAAATGTTGCAGAGGATTTCGTACGGCGAACTATTTGCCAGCCGGGCGTGCTCCAGCGCATCGACGCTCAGCCCATCACAGTTCCCCAACAAAATGACTTCATCTCCGACGGACACGCCGGGAATCCCGGTCACATCGACCAGAGTCAAATCCATCGAAATGCTGCCCAGAATCGGCGCATAGTGCTCACGCAAGATCACGCGCCCTCGATTCGAGAGCTGCCGGTTGAATCCGTCGGCGTATCCTACCGGAAGCACCGCCACGTGCGCCGGCGCCTTGGTAACATAAGTTCCGTTATATCCCAGAGCCTGGCTCGCTCCGAAATTCCGCAGTGACAGAATCCGCGTCTTCCACGTGAGAATCGGCTTCACTGGCAGCCGCAGCGTGCCGCCGCTCACCTCGCGTCCCGCCCGCTGAAACGGCAAATAGTACCCGTACAGGGCAACTCCCGGACGCACCATGGTATTCCAAGTTTCGCGCCGCGAGATTACCGCGCCGGTATTGGCGACGTGCACAAACTTGGGTTCGAAACCAGCTTCTCGCACCATGCGTCGCGCCGCTTCGAAACTGCGCTCCTGCTCGCTCACCGATGGCGCATCCATGATTTCCGACGACGCCAGGTGGGTTGAAAAACCCTCTAACGTGAGATGATTCGCCGAACGCAACATATTGAGCACGGCAGGAAGCTGATCGACCCCAACACCCAAACGACCCATCCCGGTATCGACCTTCAGATGCACGGGATGCTGCGCCACTCCAAGTCCGGCCGCCGCCTTGTCCAGCGACTCGATCTGCCACGGCTCCCAAACCGTCGGCGTGAGGTGCAGCCGCACAATCTCGGCCTCTTCCCCTCGCCAGAATCCGGTCATCAGGAGAATGTTCGCCCGCACTCCAGCATCCCGCAGCGGAATCGCTTCATCCAGCGAGGTCACGCCCAGCCATTTCGCGCCTTCCGCCTCGAGCGCCTTCGAGCACTCGACCGCGCCATGCCCGTAGGCATCGGCCTTGACGACCGCACACACGGTCACCGCTGTGCCCACGTGCTTCTGTACTGTTTGGAAGTTTTGCCGCAGGGTTGCCCGCGAAACGTCAGCCCATGTCGGACGCGTCGCCACGCGGCTCAGGATTTCTGCAGTGGTTGCCACTCTCGCGATTATAGCGGGAGCACCACGCGCGCCGAGGTTACGCTGGGGCTACTCCCGCCATCGCCTCCCAAAACCCGTTTATCATCCTGAGCGGCGTTCTTTGCCGCGATGGACCCATCACTTCCCCGCCAGCATCGTTGCTGGTTGGCTTGGTGTACAGGTCCTGCGACGCAAGAAGCGCGTCTCAAGATGGCAACGCAATCGCTACCGTCCACCCAGCAGAAAGTTCACCGTGATCTGCGTCTCCACTTCGATGACGTCGCCGTTCAAAATGTAAGGCCGGTAGCGCCACTGGCTCACAGCGTCAATCGCCGCACCGACTAGCATCGGATGCCCCGAGACTAGCCGCAGATTGTCGATGGTTCCCGCCTTGCTGATCACTGCCGCCAGCACTACTGGTCCCTGAATGCGCGCGCTGATCGCCAGCGGCGGATACTTCGGTTCCACTTTCCGAATCAGACTGCCCTGCAAGATGCTCGATGTGCGAAACTCACGCTTGATCGTCGGAGGCGGCGCTGTCGGCGTGGGCACAGGGCGGTTCAACGAGTCATTGAGCGCTTTCCAGATGCCATCCTTCGCACCGCCGGCCCCTCCTTCTACTCCAGGATCGGTGTTGTAGCTAACCTGCGGAGGTGGCTCCGTCTCGTTGATGTTCCTTACTGTCCTCGGAATAGAGCGAGGAGCCATCAATACATTGTCGGCAATATTGCTCTGCACTATGGTGGTGCTGTGCTGGCGCTCGACCGGGCGCAGAGGGGGCGGAGATCCCCCCAACGAGATCGGCGGCTTTAGAGCGTGGCCCGAAGGCAGGCCCACCGTCGTCAGCAGCGGAATCAGCAGCAGCAATCCGATGATCACCGCCTGCAGTCCGAATGATGTCAGCGTCGTGCAACTGCGGCGTCCCCGCTCGGCCCAGGAAGTCTCTAGAAAGCTGTCGGCAAACATGGCGTCCTCCCGCGTTGAACTCTTGTCTGCTGCTATGGACACCACAAAGCGAAACGCAGGCGCAGTGCGCCGAAAAAATAAAGGCCGCGTAGTTACGCGGCCTTGTGGAACTTTTCGGACACGCGAGGTGTCCGCTTCCAGACTATTTCGGCGGTTCAGTGGGCTTCGGGGTCGCCGGCTTTGGTGCGGTCGTTCCCGGGACCTTCGCCGCGGGCTTTGTTCCGCCAGCCGGGGTAGCCGGAGCGGCCACGCCCGATTGCACGTTGTAGGCATCGACCACGTTTTTGGTGATGTCCACGGCATCGGGATTCCACCACAGCACCGGACTTTGCGGCCACGGCTTCGAGGTGTCGATAATCAGCGTGTAGCCGTTCTCTTGCGAGAATTTCACGATGAGTGGTGCCATCTTCGAAAGAATCCGGCTGGCGACCTCCTGCTGCTGACCGCCGACCTCTTCCTGCGCATCCTGAACGGCGCGGTCGAAGGTCTTCTGCTTGCCATCGATCTGCTTCTTAAGATTGGCCAGGGCTTCGTCGTTCAGTTTGTCCTGCTGCGTGCTGAGCTGCTTCTTGAGCGACTCAAGTTCATCGTTCTGATTCTTCAGTTCAGCCTGCTTGGGTTCATACTTCTTTTGCAGGGCTTCCATGTCGCGACGGCCTTCGTTGGAGGCGAAAATCGCATCCTGGATGTTGATGGTTCCCACCTTTCCCGGGCCGGTGGGCACGGGAGTGGTTGCCGGTGCTGAAGGCGCCGGCGCGGGCGTCGTTGCAGCCCCATTAGACGGAGTAGCAGCACTGCCGGTTTGGGCGAATGCGGAAAATGTGAAGGTCACTGCAATCGCCAGTACAACGCTCAGAAACTTGCTTTTCATTGGGTTGATTGAACTCCTTGGAACATAGTTCCACGAACGACTTCTAAATCTCGCTCTCTGATCGCTTCTTCAGTTAACGCTGGGCCGCACTGAATGAGGTCTCCGCTGCGGTTGCGGCCGCCATCGGATAAGGCGCACTAGATTGCCAGCCAGCCTCGCACGCCGGGCATTCAGGCGTGCCCGTCCACACTCTAGTATCTTCACTGGAAGGTGTGAATCTTTAACATTATAGTGACCTCGCTCTGGTAGCGTCAAACCTGTTAAAACGTGGTCGCCACCGTAAACCGGAACGTCTTCCGCGGTTCGCGCAGCAGGAAACTCGGCGCGTACGTCTGCTTCGCCAACTTGTAGGTGTAGGCTCCCGCTTCGGTCATCTCCCACTTTCCCGTGATCGGATTGACGCTGCCCGGGAACATCTCCGGAATGATCGGAATCGGAGGATTCGCCGGCGTATCCAGCCGCATCGGGTTATACGCCCAGTAAATGCGGAAGGGCGCATTGATCACCGGCAGAAACATCTGCAGTTCCAGTCCAGTCGACATGCGCACCTGCCAGTTGGTGGCGTCCAGCACTGTCAGATATTGCGACGGCTTCGGGCTCAATACTTTGCCGCCGGCGCAATTGAAACCGGTATCCAGCTGCGGGCAGCCGAAGGGTGTGGAGACAACCTGATCGTATTGCGCCTGCGCGATCTGCAGCTGCGAACGCCGGATGATCGGATCAATCCCTGCGTCGACAAAGGGCGCCAATGTTACAGGGCCCGCAATGGTGATGCGGTATTCCAGATTCCCCCAGGTGCTTAAGTCTCCGCCAGGGAACACGATCTGATCGACTGGAATCGGAATGGTCCAATTTCCCAATCGTGGATTTGACGGATCCTTCAGAACCGGCGTCCCGTCCCGGTTGGTCAAGGTGATCACGTTCGAGCTCGGCAGGAACGCTACGGGCGAGACCGACCGGATGTCGAATCCCCGGATATCATTTTCGCCACCCATATAGAAGCGCTGGAATGGCGGCGCCACCAGCCCTCCGAATCCGCTGATGAACGATCCGTTCACCGCGAACCCTATCGCGTTTCGCCCTTTCTGGACCGGCGTGAATCGCTTGTACTGAACAATCGGACGAATCGACCGCACGGTGCCGCCGAGGCCCGCAAGCTCCGCGCCCAGCGTCAACTGGTGCCCGTGATGAGGAGAAATGCCGCTGTCGAGCGTATTGAACGAGAAATTGGGAAAGATTTTGCTGGTGATGATTCCGTTCACTGCATTTGGCCCGGAAATACCGCGGAACGCGATGAAGTCGAACAGCGTCTTGGATGCCGTGCTCAACGGCAGCAGCGTCGTTCGGTCCAGCGAATACGTCATGCCGACGCGCTTGAACGATCGCCGCAGCGGATAGCTCAAAGAAGTCGTGAAGCCCGCGCTCGACTGCGAATAGTTCTGCAGGTTCTGCAACACGGCGTTAGGCAAGTTCAGGTTCTGCCCGCTGAAGATCGAGAGCTGCCGCGCCTGATTGTAGCTGATCTTGTTGCCGAACACGGTGAATCCGAACTGCAGTGGCCGGTCAAACAGGTAAGGCTGCGTGTAGCCGAACAGCACGCTGCGCGCCAGGTTCCCCAGGCTGATCTGCACCTGCAGCGTCTCGCCGCGGCCCAGGAAGTTGTTGGTCGAGTAGTTTAGCCCGATGAACGCGCCCTCCAGCCCGCTCACGCCTCCGTTCAACCCGATGCTGTTCTTGCCCTTCTCGTGGACGTGAAGTGTCAAGTCCACGAATCCGTTCTTCTCGTCCAGCCGCTTTTCTGTGACGTTTGGATCATCGGGCTTGAGCTGGTCGAAATAAGAAAGCTGATTCAAACGCAGCAGGCTCAACTCCCACAAATGCGAGTTGTAGATCCCGCCTTCCTCCAGAGCCAATTCGCGGCGGATGACCTTGTCGCGGGTCGTCGTATTTCCCGCAAACTCTATACGCCGCACATAGAACTGCTTGCCTTCGTCGACATCGATCTCAAGGTACGCGAGCTTCTTGTCGTCATCAAACGTCGTCTGCGGAACGCCCGTGTAGTTGATATAGCCGTACTGGCCATACGCCTTTCGCAGGTTCTCCAGGCCTTTCGCGATCTTCTCGCGGCTGAAGATGTCGCCGTCCTTCAGTGGAATCATCGACCGCAACGCTTCCGTGTTCGAAATCGCTTTGTTGTTCTTGAAGGTGACCTTGCCCAGCCGGTACTGATCGCCTTCCTCGATCGGCATCGTGATATCGACAGCCTTTCCCGGTCCCGACTGCAGCAGAGGGATATGGAAGCCCTGGTGCCCGGTGTCGTGGATCACCGTCTTCGGATCGCTCACCGCCGCCTTGAAATAGCCGCGATTCTGATACTCGGCGCGCACCCGCTCGGTATCTTCCTCGAGTTTGGTGGCGTCGTAGGTCTTGGCAAAGAGTGCTTCCAGGAAGATGGAGTGCGGAATGCCGATCGGCTTCAGGTTTTTCATCGCGGCGCGCAGCACGCGACTTTTGATGTTCTTGTTGCCCTGGAAAATGATTTTTCCGACCTTGACCTTCGGCCCTTCCTTCACCACAAACGTGATGCCCACGGCGGCAGGAGGAATCTGTCGCAGTTCGGTTCGGATCGTCGCGAACTGCCTGCCATGTTCCGATAGCAGGTTCTTGACTGAGTTCTCTGCCTTCTTGATGCGCGTCGGATCGTATTGGCTTTCCACCGTGAGGCCGACCTTGTCCTGTTTGAAGCGGTCGAGCACGTCGCTGTTGGAAACCGAACTCAGGCCGGTATAATTGATCTCGCGGATCGTTGGCTTTTCCTTCACCTGCACGATGATCCGCCATCCTTTCGGCGTCTGTTCGCGCAGAAACTTGATGTCTTCGAAGTAGCCTGTATTCCACAGCGAGTTAAAATCCCGCTCCAGTGCCGCCGAGTCATAAATGTCCCCCGCCTTGCTGAAAATGCGCGCCTTAATGGTTTCAGCGGGAATGCGCCGGTTCCCAGTCACGTTGACCTCCGAGATCACCTCGTTCTGGGCACTGGCCATGCTGGCTGCTGCCATCAGGACCACGGCCAGCGTCATCATGAAACCGCACGCGCGCCACGCCCGCCCTCTCCAAATCCGCTGGAATGAACGAGATGGCACCAATGCTGCCCTCGTAACGCAGGGAGCCTGGGGCGCGACAAGGTTCTCCGGATGAAAGCGAAAAGGAATCGCTACGACCTCAGCCTCTGGGATGTAAGAAAACTGCCATTATACGGTAGTGCAAGGGAAAGCGTCCAAGTTGCGACTCTCAATTTGGCATCCTTCGGTCGTCGGCAGACGCTAGTGCATCCTTCAGCAGTCGCAATCCCCGAGCATTGGGCTCTCGACTGGCTGAACTACTAATGGCCGCTGTGGGGCTTGGACAACTCTACTTCAACCAAGACGGAATAAAACGTGGCCGAGTTGCCCATGTCGGTAAGTTTTTCTGACGTTAAGCTGTTGATGCTCTGAAATCCGGGCGCCATCTTCGCCCAACTAAGAGTCGCGGAAACGACTCCCGCCTGCACTTTTCCATCCACTCGCGCGACGAGTTCAATATCTCCACGTTGATTGAAGACCCGCACCCGGTCGCCGTCGGCGATGCCCCGCGCCTGTGCATCGGCCGCGGAAATCTCAAGCAATCCCAGTTCTTCCAGTTTCTGAATCGAAGGCACGTTCGTGAAGGTCGTGTTGAGGAAGTTGTCCGCCTTCCGCGCCAGCAACTCGAGCGGCAGCCCATTCCGCTTCGCATGTCGCGATTCCGAAGGTGCCCGGAACTCCACCACCGGATCAAGTCCCTGCGCCTTCAACGCCTCACTGTAAAGCTCCGCCTTGCCAGACAAAGTGCGAAATCCTCCGTGAGCAAAGGGAAGAAAAGGTTCGAATGTGGGGACAGCCGCCATCGGCTGTCCGGTGGAGCAAAGCTCCGCGGCCTGCCTCCTAGCCCCGGCCCCCTGATCCCTGAAGTTCATCCGCACTTGCTCCCGCTCCAGTCGCTCGCGGCTCATCCCCTCCATCCACGGATCGCCCGATTCCAGCGCCAGATCGATCATCTCATCGACACTCTCCCGGAAGCACTCGTCTTCGAATCCCATCCGCTGCCCCAACCCGCGGAACAACTCCACATTCGATCGGCACTCTCCCTGCGGTTCAATCGCCTGATTCGAAACCTGCAGATAGTAGTGCCCATATCCCTTCTGCAAATCCTTGTGCTCGAAGAAAGTCGTCGCCGGCAGAACGATGTCTGCGTAGTCGGTGGTGTCGGTGAAGAACTGCTCGTGCACTACCGTAAACAAATCCGGCCGCATCAATCCACGAATCACCGCTTGATGATTCGGACACACCGCCGCCGGATTTGAGTTGTACACGAACAAAGCCTTCACCGGCGGATCGTTCACTTTGTTCAGCACGCGGCCCAGCTCGACCATATTGAGCGTTCGTGCTTCACGGCCGAGCGCGCTGTGCATCAGGTCCGGACGCTTCAGTTCCGTTGAATTGAAATCAGCGGCTCCACTCAACGACATCTGCAGCCCGCCCCCAACTTCCTTCCATGATCCAATTACACAGGGCAACATGACGATGGCCCGCGTCGCCATCCCGCCACCTTCCGAGCGCTGCACTCCATAATTCAGCCGGATCACCGACGGGCGCACCGTCGCATACTCCCGTGCCAGCTTCCGAATGTCTTCGGCCGCAATTCCCGTCCACTGTGCCACGCGCTCCGGCGGATACTGTTTCACCCTCTCCCGCAGCTGCTCGAAGCCCAACGTATACTTCGCGACGTAATCGGCATCATGCCGATTCTCGCCAATGATCACGTGCATCATGCCCAGAGCGAGAGCCGCGTCCGTCCCCGGATTGATCGGCAGATACCAATCCGCGCATTCCGCGGTGCGCGTGCGGTACGGATCGATCACCACCAGCATCGCCCCATTCCGTCGCGCTTCTGCGATGAAGGGCCACAGATGCACATTATTCCCGTGAATGTTCGAAGCCCACGCGATAATGTACTTCGAATGCCGAAATTGCTCCGGCTCGGTTCCAAGCTTCACGCCCAGCACCGACTTCAGCCCAGCCTCACCCGCCGCCGAGCAAATCGTGCGATCGAGCTGCGAGGCTCCCAGCCGATGGAAGAAGCGCCGGTCCATCGACCCGCCATTCAACGCTCCCAGAGTTCCGCCGTAGGAATAAGGCAGAATCGCCTCGCTCCCAAACTCGCGAGAGATGACGCGAAAGCGCGAAGCGATCTCGTCCAAAGCCTCATCCCACGAGATGCGTTGCCAGACTTGTTTGGGGATTTCTGTGGGGACAGCCGCCTTCGGCTGTCCAGGAGCGAAGCTTCGCTCTTGTGTGGCGCGGGCGCCCCCGCCAGCGGCGGGCCCTTTAGGGCCGACTCTCCGCATCGGATACATCACCCGATCCGGGGAATACACCCGATCCAGATATTTCGCCACCTTCGCGCACAGAAACCCGCGCGTCACCGGATGCTCCGGATCCCCCTGAATCTTCGTGGCTCGCCCGTCCTCGACGGTGATCAGCACCCCGCAAGCGTCCGGGCAATCGTGCGGGCATGCGGCACGAACCACTTTCTTCATAGTCCTTCAATTATAGGGGAGCAGAGCTGCTCGTGTGAGTACTGCTCGTGCGTGAACTGCTCATGTGAGAACTGCTCACTGAGAACTGCTCATGTGGGGACAGCCGCCTTCGGCTGTCCGGCGAAGCAGAGCGAGCGGCCCTGAGATGTTCAGTTTGCTTAGAAAAACAGTCGAGCTTCGTTCGACCGGGCAGCCGATGGCGGCTGTCGTCCAAACCAATAAAGCAAACGGCCCGAAGGTTTGTGACTCGTGATTTGCGAGAAGCCTACTTCAACTCCAGCACTTCCTTCTCTTTCGCCTTGCTCATCTCTTCCATCTTCTTGATCTCGCCATCGGTCAGCTTCTGAATCTCATCGAGCGACCGCTTCTCGTCATCTTCAGTGATCTTCTTGTCCTTCGCCGCTTTCTTGATGGCATCATTCCCGTCGCGGCGAATATTCCGCACCGCCGTGCGGTGCTCCTCCAGCACGCGATGCAGATGTTTCACCATATCCTGCCGCCGTTCCTGCGTGAGCGGAGGCACAGGCACGCGGATCATCTTTCCGTCATTCATCGGATTCAACCCCAAATCCCCACTGCGGATGGCCTTTTCGATCGCGCCCAGCTGAGACGGATCGAACGGCTGCACGGTAATCAACTGCGCCTCCGGCGCGTGCACCTGCGCCACCTGGCTCAAAGGCATCTGCGCGCCGTAGGCATCCACGGTCACGCCATCCAGCATATGCACCGACGCCCGGCCCGTCCGCGTTGCCGCCATCGCCTTGCGGAAGTCTTCGACTGCCTTATCCATGCGCGTCTTCAGCTGCGCGTACGTCTCTTTCAGTCCAGCAATTGAAGCCATGATCGCCATAAAGTCAGCTCCATTCCAAAACGTCGCATTATAAACCTAACTTCTCCTCCGCGGAGGTACGCAGATCAACGCGGATTGAAGAATCCCTAAACATCGGATCCCTAAGATGGTCCCTATGCGGAATGAGTGAATTTTCAGGTTTGCTTGATCCGCGTGTATCCGCGTGAATCCGCGGAGAAGAAGTTAAGCGCTAACCATCGACCCAATCTTCTCGCCCAGTACTACGCGCCGAATGTTCCCATGATGATTCAGGCTGAACACAACGATCGGCAGATTGTTGTCCTTGCACAGCGAAATCGCCGTCGAGTCCATCACCTTCAGCCCCAGCTTGAGAACATCCATGTAAGAAATGTGATTGAACTTCCGCGCGCCGTCTACCTTCATCGGATCTGCGTCATAAATGCCGTCGACCTTCGTTGCCTTCAGAATGACGTCGGCCTTGATTTCCATGGCGCGCAGCGAAGCCGCGGTATCGGTCGAGAAATAAGGATTGCCGGTGCCGCCCGCGAAAATCACGACGCGATTCTTCTCCAGATGCCGGATCGCCCGCCTCCGGATGAACGGCTCGGCCACCTGATTCATCTCGATAGCCGATTGCACCCGCGTGTAGACGCTCTGCTTCTCCAGCGCGTCCTGCAAAGCTAGCGCATTAATCACCGTCGCCAGCATCCCCATGTGATCGGCGGAAACGCGATCCATGTCCTTGGCCTGCTGGGCAACGCCGCGGAAGAAATTCCCGCCGCCCACCACGATTGCGATCTGCACGCCAAGCTCGCGCACATCGGCAATCTCAGCCGCGATTCCGTGAATGCGCTCCGTGGCGACACCAAAGCCCTGATCCGCCGCCAATGCCTCGCCCGACAGTTTGAGAAGAATGCGCTTGAAGACAGGGGTTGGATTTGTCATGCAGTCAATTTCCGTAACTGTAGCGCCGGGTCTCACCCGCGCACCCGACAGCATAAACTAAAAAAGGCGCCCCGTAGGGCGCCTTGAAAATTACTCAGCCTTTGGCTCTGTAGGCTTGGTGATCGCGATGGTCTCGCCCGCGTCACCCACCTTGAACCGCGCAAACCGGCGCACGGCAATATTCTCGCCGAGTTTGCCGATCTTCGATGCGATTAGCTGCCCGATCGAGATAGTCTGGTCCTTGATGAAAGGCTGCTCGAGCAGGCAGACTTCCTCGTAGAACTTCTCCATCTTGCCGGTGACCATCTTCTCCGCGATGTTCGCCGGCTTGCCGCTGGCAATCGCCTGCGCGAGATAGATTTCCTTCTCGCGCGCGAAGTCCGCCGCCGTCACGTCTTCCTTGCGCACGTACTTCGGATCGCTGGCTGCAATGTGCATGGCGATGTCGTGCAGCAGTTCCTTGAAGTCGTCGGTCCGCGCCACGAAGTCGCTCTCGCAGTTGACCTCGACGAGCACACCAATCTTGCCGCCGGCGTGGATATAGCTCCCCACCGACCCCTCACTGGTCACGCGCGTTGCCTTCTTGGCCGCAACCGATACACCCTTCTTCCGCAGGATCACGACCGCCTGCTCCATGTCACCCTTGGCTTCGGTCAAAGCCTGCTTGCAATCCATCATCGGAGCCCCGGTCTTCTCCCGGAGATCCTTCACTTGTGTCGCTGAAATATTCACTGTCGTAGCACCCATATGATTCCTATCTTCGTAGAGACGCCGCTTGCTACGTCTCTTCTATCCACATGATGATCTGCCGCTATCGGCAGGAGACGTTGCAAGCAACGTCTCTACAGAAACAACGACCCGCGCCGGACGACCCGCGCGGGTCAGAATTCCACAGCCCGGGTTTTCACTGGCAACTGACCTCTGATCCCTTGGCCCCTGCCTCTAAACCGTCTGACTCTCGACCTTCGGCAAATCCGCGTCTTCGTTCGCCACCGGCTTTTTGTGCGTCCCCGGGCCCAGCACTTCTTCCATGCTGATATCTTCCGAAGGATCCACCGGGCCAGCTTCCTCGCTGTGGTACTCGCCGACCTTGTCCGCCGCAGCCGCCGCCGCATCCGAAGCAGCCTGCATATCTGCAACCTGCTTGTCGGTCATCAACTGCGCGCCTTCGGCAATCGATTCCGAAATCTTCGACGTAAACAGGCGGATCGCCCGCAGCGCATCATCGTTGCCCGGGATCACATAGTCCACTTCCGTCGGATCGCAATTCGTGTCGACCACCGCGACCACCGGAATTCCCAGCTTGCGCGCCTCACGCACCGCGATCTGTTCCTTGTTGGAATCAATCACAAAGATCGCGTCGGGCAAACGGTTCATGTTCTTGATGCCAGCCAGGTTGGCCTGCAGATGTTTCCGCTCGCGCTCGAGCTTAATAACTTCCTTTTTCGGCAGCAGCTCGTAGCGGCCATCCGTGGCCATCTCGTCGAGCTCTTTCAGCCGCTTCACCGATTTCTGCACGGTGACCCAGTTGGTCAGCAGTCCGCCGAGCCAGCGCTGGTTAATGTAGAACGCGCCGCATTTCTGCGCCTCTTCGGCAATCGCGTCCTGGGCCTGGCGCTTGGTGCCCACGAAGAGCACAATCCTGCCATCGGTCGCCAGATCCTGCACAAACTTTGACGCCTCTTTGAACATCTTCAGCGTCTTCTGCAAATCGATGATGTAAATCCCGTTGCGCTCTCCGAAGATGTATTCCTTCATCTTGGGATTCCAGCGCTTCGTCTGATGCCCGAAGTGAACGCCCGCTTCGAGCAACTCCTTCATGGTGATAGTAGCCAATTAACCTCCTATTTAGTCTGCATCGGGAACTCAATGTGCTTTCCCGATTGCCATTCCCGTCCCCGCACCGGAGCACGGGAAGAATTGAACACCTAAAAAGCAGCTTTCAGCCGTCGGCCTTCAGCAAAAAGCCAAACTTGTTGTCATTCCGAAGCGTAGCGAGGAATCTGCTGTTCCTCGACACTTGGTACTAACGCTTCGAGAACTGGAACCGCTTTCTCGCGCCCTTCTGTCCGTACTTCTTGCGCTCTTTCCCGCGCGAGTCGCGGCTGATCATGCCTTCGGACTTCAGCTTTTTGCGCAGTTCCGCATTGAATTGCATCAACGCGCGGGCAATGCCCAGCTTCACTGCATCCGCCTGACCGCGAACGCCGCCACCCAGCACGCTGGCGATAACATTGAACGAAGCCGCCGCGTCCGACGATGCCAGCGGAGACTTTGCCGCCGAGCGCTGTGCCGGAGTCACGAAGTATTCTTCAAACGCGCGCCCGTTGACCTTGAAATCGCCGCTGCCCGGACGCAGATACACACGAGCGATCGCTGTCTTGCGCCGCCCCGTTCCGTAGTATTGAACCAACTCTGCCATGTAGCTCTCAGCTCCTAGCTCCTAGCTTCTAGCTGAACCAGAAGCGGAGTCCTTAAAGTTTGTCATCCTGAGCGGCAGGTCTTGCCGCGAAGGATCTCGCGCTGTTGTTACGAAACCGCAACCTTCCGCGGCCGGTACTCGCGCACTTCCAATTTGTAATCCTGCGGCTTCTGCGCCTGGTGCGGATGCTTGTCGCCCTTGTACACATTCAGCTTTGACAGCATATGCGCAGCCAGCTTGTTCTTCGGCAGCATGCGCTTCACGGCTGCTTCGATCACAGCCTCCGGCTTACGCACCATCACCTTCTTGTATTCTTCCGTCCGCAGTCCACCCGGATATCCCGTGTAGTGCTGATAAACCTTCTGCTCAGCTTTCACGCCGGTCGTCCGGATCTTCTCGGCGTTGATCACGATCACGTGATCGCCGGTATCGATAAACGGCGTATACCGCGGATTTTCTTTGCCCATGAGGATGCGCGCCACCTGTGAAGCTAGGCGCCCGAGCGTCTGCCCGCTCGCATCCACGACGTACCACTTGCGCACAATTTCCCCCTCTTTGGGGAAATACGTTGACATCGGAACTCTCCCAGATTGAAAAAGGCTGCGAAAGAAAACCGCTCGTTGATTCCCCTGACGAGGACGCCAGGACCATCAGGCGGGCAACCACACAACTGCTAAAGACTTTACGATAGCGTATGCTGCAAACGATTGTCAACGCTATGTTACCTCGGGTTTACGGAGGCGGACGTGAGTGCGGATACATCAGGCTATAACGTTGCCGAGACTTGGATCTTCAGGAAGTCAGCCCCTGAAGACGTGAGTATGATCCAACTCATCGCGAATCCCCAGGCTTTTCACGGAAGAGCGGTTCGCCTATTTGGCTTCCGTCGCCTTCGGTTTGAGGGCAATATCCTCTACTTCCATCAGGAAGATTTCGAGCTCGGTATCTACAAGAACGCGCTTTGGATCAATGTTCCTGACGACATGGATCACCAACAGCGTGCCGCCGTCGATGGCGAATACGCGATATGTGACGGCATCTTCAACGCCGAACATCGCGGTCACATGAATGCCTGTAGTGGTGCGCTGACCAACATCGTTCGTCTCGAGGGTTGGTGAAGTTAGGTGCGAATTCGAGATTGACAAGGCCTCGTGGAAGCCACTGTTAATAAATGGGTTGAGGGACGGGTGCGGTAGTTTTCCACAGTGTTCCCGAAGGAACATTTTTCTTACAGAATTGTACGTACATTTTTGGGAATTCCAGCAACTCGAGCAGCTGGAATGATTTATGAAGAATGCCTAAAGCGACTAGGGGTCATAAATTACATGCGCCGGCACATTGGATTCGGCCTGCGCCCGTAGCAACCGCGTTCCATTTCCGGAGGTCCCATGACCACCCACACGTATGAGTTGGCCGCGTCTATTTTTGAATTTCTCGGCGGCGCAATTTTATCTCTGGACGCGCTCTTCGCCGTGCAGCGGGCGCGCTCGGAACGAGGAAAGGAATCGGTGCGGGAGGCCGTCCAAAAGGCACAGGGCGTCTATGTCGATGACCACGACAAGGTCCTGACCTCAGCCTATGCCTTGCATCTGCTATTCGCCCGCAGAGTCGCCGCCGCCGGCCGCATCGGTTTCGGGCTGATAACACTGGGATTCCTGATGGATCTGATTGCGAAGTGGTAGCCCCTACTCCGGCTCTTCCTCGATGTTGAGCAGATCGAAGAGCGTCGCGGCTGCAAAGTTGGTAATGTTTCGACCCGCATCGTCCTGGCCATCAGCTACTGACTTATTGGGACGGAACACGACCACGAGATCGTCGATGAGCGAAAGGCAGCAGGTATCGTCCGTGGGATGATGCTCAGGAGCCCGGGTGATGCTGCCATCGAGCAGCCCTTTTACAACTTCGTCGAGCCGGGCTTGCAGTTCCTTCTCCCGGCCCTCCAGCGCCTCAAAAAGACCCGCCAGCTTGCGATCGAACTTGCCGGCGCTGCGCAACTCTCTCTTCATGATGATGCTTGCGGGAACTCCCAGGTGCCTCCACCAGGCTGGATAATAGCTTCATCAGCATCGTCTGCACGAGCGCCTCGACGTCGTGCCGCTGCGACTCGGTCAGGTGCTCCGTCTCTGGCTCGGCCACACTCGGAGCCTCGCCCTTCCGCAGCTTTTCCACGTGCTTGCGAAAATCTCCTACGCTGCGAATCAGCGTGTAGCGGCCCTCTTGAATGTCCTGTTTCGCGGCGTTCTCTTCCTGCCGCGCTTCCGCAGAGCCCAGCTTCACGATCTTCGCCGGGTGTAGCTGCACCCCGCCCTTGCCATTGCTCGAGAACTCCATAATATCGCCCAGGTTGAGCCCCATCTGCTCCACCACCGACGCCGGCAATGTCACCTGGTTTCGTTCCCTGAGGCGAGCATATTCACGCGCCATAAGCAGCCTCCTACCTATGGCTAGATAGTATCAGAAATCAGATTTTCTCACAATCAGAAATTCAGAATTACTATTCGTAGGCCAGCGCGTCAATGGGATCCTTCTGCGCCGCTTTGTATGCCGGATAGATCGCGCCCGCAGTCGCTCCCACGATGGCGATGATAGTCGACCGCACGATCCACTCATTGCTTCTATCGATATGCACCAACGGCCAGCGCTGCTGGATACCGACCCGCGCCAGCAGACTCACGGCGACCCCAAGCACAATCCCCGCCACCGCCAGCAAGAGAGTCTCCCGCAACACGACATTGACGATGTACAGCTTTGACGCTCCCATCGACTTCAAAATTCCAATCTCCCTGGTCCGCTCCATCACGGCGGTATAAATCGCCTGGAAGATCACAAGAAACCCGATGGTGACGCTGACTCCAATTACTATTCCGATAAACGGTCGGAATCCGGGCAAGTTACTCGGCGTCATCATGCTCAGATAATCCTGCGTCGATAGAACGGAATATGACCCCATGCCCGGCTGGCCCTTCACCGCCTTGACGACCTGATCGGCATTTGCGACATCATCCAGCTTGAGGTAGAAAACCGAAGCCTTATTCGCGGCCCCCAGCAGGTCTTGCAGCGTGGACATGGGAACGAACTTCCGCGCTCCCCGGCCGTTTTCAACAACGCCGGAGATGCGGAACTGGTGATTGAGAATGGTCATCGGGTCGCCGACCTTCACGTGGCGCTGCCGCGCGATAAAGTCGTCGACCAGCACGTCATCCGGTGCCTGGAAAGGGCCGCCCTCGACATAACGAAATGGTCCGCCCAAAGCTTCGAAACTTGCGATGTCGATTCCGTCGATGACCTCGAGCCCGCCTCCGGTGGCGATTTGCCAGATGACGGGACTCACTACCTTCACGTGTGGCATCTTGCGAATCACATCGGCCACTTTAACCGGCACGGGCGCGCCGCTGATGCCGGCGAAAAACGATGATCCCGGAGGCTGCACAATCACATCGGCCCCAATGCCCGCGGTACGGTTCTTGGAATCGTTCATGATTCCGTAGCACAGCCCAACGATCAGTAGAATCAGCGTGACTTCCAGCGCAATCGCGACAATGCTGATCAGCGACCGAATCGGCCGGTGCACCAGATTCGCCACTACCATCTTGTTCATCATAGGAATCCGCGCGGGTACCCCACCCTGGTCGCGCTTTGTATCGACAAGGGGGGATTTTGACTTTCAACTTTGGAAGCTACCGACTGCCCGAATGTTGCTTGTCCAGCACCACCAAGCTCGACTGTGGACGATCCAGATGTACCACCTGTGCGCCTGCCGGCTGGTCCAGCACAAACTGCTCATCCTTCAACGGAGTGTTGATCTCCACCTTGAGCATGTTCAAGGTGATGTCGTACTCCTCCTCCGGCCGGAAGATCTCGATGCGGGAAGGAAAACTGATGCCGTTGAAATCCTTGTAATCCGCATATTTGGCGTCGGTTGCCACCTTGCCGTCCTCGCTATAGATGAACTGCCGGTGCGGCTTCAGATCAGTGCGTCCAAAAATGATCTTGCGCTCCAGAATCCATCCATCGCCCGATTTCTTGATTACCGTCAGTTCGTAGTCCTCCTGCAAGACGCGGTGCCCCTTCCCGTCGTGCAGGGTTTCGTATCCGTTTTCCAAGACAGCGATTTCCGTACTCGGATCGATGTGCCGAATCAGCAGCGCCTCATAAATATTCTGCGGACGAATATTCTCCATCGGCTGACTGATACTCGGAGTCATCGCCTGGTTCTCACCAACTACAAACTTGTTCTTCGGAGGGATCCAAAGTTTGAATTCCTTACCATCGCTCACCATGTCGAACGCCGTGGTTCGCACGTACGGCATCAGTCCGATCATGTGGAGCGCGTCCGGTTTCTTGGCCAGCACGTATCCGCGAATCTCTTTGTAGTCAGTGACGTGCCCCTTCTTAATGCCGCCGGCTGAGCTGTCGATGTCGACCGTGGCCTTGAGTGTGCGGATCTCCTCGGCCTGTTGGTTAATCGCCTCGATGAGCCCCTGCTGCGTAGATTCTCTCAGAGGGGTCTTCGAATACTGGTCTTCGACCGGACGAGTCCGAAACAGGCACCCCGTGGTTGGCAACAGCGCCGGAAACAAGGCTAAGGATAAGAAGGGCGACTTAAGTCTCATGAATATACGAACATGCCTCTAAACCATTTGAGTATACCGGAATTCAAAGGGTTCAAAACCCTTGTGACTCACTTTCAGTACTGTCCCAGTAGCGCCAGGCTACCAGCCGGCTGTCGCGCGGTACCTTGCCCGCGCGACCCGCGGTCCCTCGTAAACCCCTGAACCGAAAGCCGCATCACCATCGTCAGCCCGGATTTCCTGACACCTCGTCTAAACTGTCCTTATCGTGCGAAAGCTGCTCTGGCTCATCCTGATTGGAATCTTCGGCGCGGGGAGTTGGTTTGCCTGGGCCGTTCTGACCCCAGTCGAGCCATCCGGCCAGACATTTGTCATGCTCCGCCCCGGATACTCCAGCCGCCGCATTGCCACCGAACTGCAGGGCGCCGGGATCATCCGCAGCAAAGAAGCCTTCATCCTATGGCACTATTTTCGCCGCCGCCGCTCGCTGAAGGCCGGGGAATACCTCTTCGACAAACCCTCTAACATCATCGACATTCAGAAGCGCCTCCGCCGCGGCGACGTCCACTTCCACACTGTTGTCGTGCCCGAGGGCTATACCATGTTCGACATCGCCCGCGCGGTCGCGGACGCCGGCCTCGGTTCTGCCGAAGATTTCCTGAAAGTCGCTCAGTCCGATACTGCCCTGATTGCCGACTTGGATCCTCAGGCCAAAACCTTGGAAGGCTATCTCTTTCCAGAAACTTACGAATTCTCACGCTTGATGACCATGCACGATATGGCAGCTGGCATGGTCAAGCAGTTCCGTCAGGTCGCCTCGCAAGTCGGGATGCTTCCCCGCCCAGTCTTAGGAATGCAGGAGGCAGTTGCGCCCTCCCTTCCGCTGCATGAACTCGTAACCATGGCCTCCATCGTCGAGAAAGAAACCTCGGTCCCCGAGGAACGCCCCGAGGTCGCCAGCGTCTACTACAACCGTCTGAACAAACGCATCGCCCTCGACGCCGACCCCAGCATCATCTACGCAGAGTTGCTGGCCGGAACCTACCAAGGCGCGCTCCACCACGCCGACATGAGTTTCTCCTCCCCCTACAACACCTACCGCAATGCCGGACTCCCGCCCGGCCCCATCTGCAATCCCGGACGCAGTTCTCTGGAAGCCGCCATGCACCCGGCCCAGACCGACTACTACTATTTCGTAGCCGATGCCCAGGGCCATCACCGCTTTGCCCGCACCATAGAAGAACACAATAAGAACGTACTCGCGTACCGCAAAGCCATGCGCGGCCATTAGACTTTTCGGGGCCGCGATTTTTCTATGCGGCTGAAAATGCCCTATTTCGCGTATCCAACGGTTCCGCGGATGCGGCCCGAAGCGGCCCTTGGATCGGCTGTATAATCCGAGCGCAACCATGGGCCTTTCCTCCGGCACAAAGCTCGGACCGTATGAAATCGGCGCGCCGCTGGGCTCCGGCGGGATGGGCGAGGTGTATCGCGCCCGCGATACGCGCCTGGACCGCAGCGTTGCCATCAAAATCCTGCCGGCCCATCTGGCCGACAAGGCCGATGCCAGCGAGCGCTTCGAACGCGAGGCCCGCACCATCTCTTCCCTGAATCATCCCAACATCTGCCAGCTTCACGATGTAGGTAAGCAGGACGGCGTGCGCTACCTCGTCATGGAGTTGCTGGAGGGCGAGACCCTCGCCGAGCGCCTGCGGCGAGGGCCGCTGGCGATGGAACAGGTGTTGCGCTACGGCGCAGAGATCGCCACCGGGTTGCAGGCCGCGCACCGCTGCGGCGTCGTCCATCGCGACCTGAAGCCCGGCAACATCATGCTGACCAAGTCAGGCGCGAAGCTGATGGACTTCGGCCTGGCGAAAGGAATGACGCCGCCAAAGCCGCTCTCTGCCGAACTCACGGCGACACTCACCAGTTCGCATCCCACTCCACTGACGCAGCAGGGGACCATCGTCGGAACCTTTCAATACATGGCGCCCGAGCAGGTAGAGGGCAAAGAGGCCGACGCACGCAGCGACATCTTCAGTCTGGGCACTGTGCTTTACGAGATGGTTTGTGGCAAGCGCGCATTCGAGGGAAAGACGCTGGTCTCGGTGGCAGCGTCGATTCTGGAGAAAGAGCCCGAACCCATCCGCGCCCTGCAGCCGTTGACGCCCCCATCACTCGAGCGCGCGATCAGGAAATGCCTGGCAAAGGATCCCGACGAACGCTGGCAAAGCGCCGGCGATCTGGCCAGCGAGCTGAAATGGATTGCGGAAGGATCTGCATCGGGGGCAGACACTGGTCCGCAAGTCGTTCGCGCCCGAGGCATCCGGGTTAGCGAGTGGCTGGCATGGATGTTCCTGGCGCTTGCGGTGATTGCGGTACTTGTTCTGAGTCTGGTTCTCGGGTTCTCGGGAGGCAACAAGCCGGTGGTGCGCACGCAGATCGCGCCATCGGAGAAGCTGCAGTTCAATTTCGTGGGCGACAACGGCGGGCCTCCCGTCATCTCTCCGGACGGCAAGGACATCGTGTTCGCGGGCAGGTTGGATGGGAAGAATCAGCTCTTTGTGCGTCCGCTGGACAAGCTTACCCCGCAATCCATCGCGGGCACTGACGACGGGACGTTTCCCTTCTGGTCGCCCGACAGCCGCTCGATCGCATTCTTCGCCGATGGCAAGTTAAAGAAGATCGATATCTCCGGTGGCGCGGCGGTCTCGATTTGTGATGCGCCCGCCGGACGCGGTGGCAGCTGGAGTGTGAACGGCACGATCGTGTTCTCGCCGCAATTCACGGATGCGTTGTTTCAGGTTCCCGCCACCGGCGGTAGTCCGACTGCAGCTACCAAGTTGTCGGATAAATTCACAACTCACCGCTGGCCGTGGTTCCTTCCCGATGGCCAGCACTTCCTGTACCTAGCGGCGAACCACGCGGCAACGGGGAACGCCAACACTGCCGTTGTCTGGGCATCGCTCGATGGCAAAGACAACAAGGTGCTGTTTGCGAGCCCTTCGAACGCCATCTATGCGTCCGGACGCCTGCTCTACGTTCGAGAAAACACGCTGATGGCCCAACCGTTCGACGGTTCGTCGGGGCAACTGCAGGGGGAAGCAGTCGCGCTCATCGGCGACGTGCAGATCGACGGAACCGTGTGGCGGGGAACGTTTTCGGCATCCGAGAGCGGAACGCTGATCTATCAGCCGGGCAGTGCGGGAACGGGTACGCGCCTGACGTGGTTCGATCGTACCGGCAAACAACTTGGTAGCGTTTCGGGGCCGGATTCCTACGCGCTGATAGAGCTCTCGCCCGACGATAAGAAGGTCGCGGTTACGGTCGGCGATCCGGTGGGCGTGATCTGGATTTATGACGTGGTGCGCAAGAGCCGAACGCGGTTTACATTCGGAGAGGGTTCCAGCTCGAGTGCAATCTGGTCACGAGACGGAAAACAGATCGCCTACCTCGAGGGTAATTCCACGAACGCGTATGTCCGCAAGCTGATCGTTAAAGCGGCAGATGGATCAGGGCAGGCGAGGGAAATCCTGAATCTCGGCTCGATCCAGACGCTACAACAGGAACTGGACGACTGGTCCCCGGACGGACGCTATCTGCTGTATGACGCAGGAACGATCGGACGCGATAATGGCGTCGATATCTGGGCGCTACCGATGTCCGGCGACTCTAAGCCATTTCCGTTTGTGTCCGCGCCGGGCGACCAGGGATTTGCGCAATTCTCCCCTGACGGGAAGTGGGTTGCGTATGCCTCGAGCGAAACTGGTCCGATGGAAGTGTACGTGGTGCCGTTTCCGTGGACTGGGGCGAAGTGGCAAATCTCCGCGAGCGGCGGCACGCGCCCGCGGTGGCGGCGCGACGGAAAAGAAATCCTGTTTGAAGTTCCAGGCAGCGGTAAGGTCATGACGGCGCAAGTAAACAGTCACGAATCGAACTTCGAGCCGGGCGACGTCCGGGTTCTGTTCGAGGGCAACAATCTTCCTCCGAATAACGCGGGATCGCAGTGGTCGCTGACCAGCGATGGGCAGCGGTTGCTGGCCATCACTACGGGAGAAAGGGGCTCCGCGCCGCTGACCCTAATTCAAAACTGGGCGGCGGAGTTGAGGAGGAAGTGAAGTGCCGTCGTTGCCCTGCAACTCTGCCCGTAGCTTTGTCATTCCGTAGCTTTGTCACGGTGTAGTTTTGTCATTCCGAAACGGCGTCAGCCGTTGAGGAATCTGCTTCTTGCCGGCGGTTGCGACACTGCAACCGACAGCAGACTCCTCGCCTTCGGCTTCGGAATGACAAAGGCTTGGTGACGGAACTACAACCGTCGTCGGAATCCTTCCTTTGCGTGTAGAATCCAAAGTCCCATGAAAGCCATTCAAGTCAAGCAAACCGGCGGACCCGAGGTGATGGAACTGGTGGAGCTACCGGTTCCCGAGCCAAAGGCGAATGAAGCGGTAGTGAAACTGGCCGCTTCGGGTGTGAACTTCATCGATGTGTACCACCGCGAAGGACGATACAAAGTCGCGCTGCCGTTTACGCCCGGGCAAGAAGGCGCGGGCGTCGTGGTCTCCGTCGGATCAGACGTGAGGTCCGTGAAGAGCGGAGATCGCGTCGCCTGGAGCCACTTGTTGGGAGCGTATGCAGAGTATGAAGCCGTTGCGGCGGACCGACTGGTGCCGATTCCGCCGGGCGTGAGCGATCAGCAGGCTGCGGCGGCAATGCTGCAGGGCATGACGGCGCATTATCTAGCGTATGACACCTATCCGCTGAAGCGAGGCGAGACCGCGCTGGTCCACGCGGCCGCCGGCGGCGTGGGACTGCTGCTCGTGCAGATGGCACACCACATCGGTGCGCGTGTAATTGCGACGGTCTCGACCGAGGAGAAAGCCAAGCTCGCCCGCGAGGCGGGAGCCGACGAAGTCATTCTCTACACGCAGGCGGATTTTGAAGCCGAGACCAAGCGACTGATGAGCAGCAAGGGCATCGATGTGGTGTATGACTCGGTCGGGAAAGACGACATTCGAGAAGGGACTGAACATCCTGCGTCCGCGCGGGATGATGGTGCTGTTCGGCGGGTCCAGCGGCGCAGTGCCACCGTTTGACCCGATCGTCCTGACGCAGAAAGGTTCTCTGTTTCTGACGCGGCCATCCCTCGGAAACTATATTGCCACGCGTGAAGAGTTGCTATCGCGGTCGGGCGCGGTGCTTGGCATGATTGCCGCGGGGAAACTGAAGCTGCGGATTGAGCATACGTACCCGCTCGCGGAGGCGCAGCGTGCACACCGCGAGTTGGAAGGACGGAAGACAACAGGAAAGTTGCTCTTGATCCCGTAATTTCATTTTTTCATCCGGCTTTTGACGGCGAAGGACCTGTGCATTTGTTGGGAGCATCGACGCTGTGCCTCAGGATGACAGAGCTTGGAGTGCTCGAACCATCATGAAAGCGATTCGGGTGAAACACATTGGCGGGCCTGAGGTACTGGAACTGGTAGATGTGCCCGTTCCACAGGCTAAGGCGTCGGAGGCTGTCGTCAAGGTCAACGTCGCTGGAGTGAATTCCATCGACGGGCAATTCCGCGATGGTCGATTGCGTACTCCGCTGCCATTTATTCCGGGCCAGGAAGGCGCGGGCATGGTGACGGCGGTCGGTCCGCAGGTCAAGGCGCTGAGAGCCGGCGACCGCGTAGCGTGGAGCGGAACCCTGGGATCGTATGCCGAATATGTCTCCGCGCCGGAGGAGCATCTGGTACCGGTGCCGGCGGCGATCAGTGATGAAGACGCAACCGCTGCGATGATGCACGGCCTCACGGCGCATTATCTGGTCAACGATGCACATAAGCTCAAAGCGGGCGAAACTGCGTTGGTGCACGCGGCGGCCGGAGGCGTTGGTTTGCTGGTGGTGCAGATGGCGCATGCCATCGGGGCACGCGTGATCGGAACCGCATCGAGTGATGAGAAGGCGAAACTGGCGCGCGAAGCCGGCGCGGATGAGGTGATCGTGTTCACTCGTCAGGATTTTGAGTCGGAAGTGAAGCGGATCACCGAGGGCAAGGGCGTAGAAGTCGTGTACGACGGAGTCGGCAAAGCGACGTTCGAAAAGAACCTCAACGTGATGCGACTGCGGGGGATGCTCGTGGTCTACGGCATGTCAAGCGGAGCTGTGCCTCCCGTCGATCCCGCGAAGCTGTCGGAGAAGGGATCCCTCTACATGGCGCGCACAACGCTGGCGCACTTCACGGCGACCCGCGAGGAGTTACTGGCGCGGACTTCAGCTTTGTACGGCATGATTGCCGATGGCAAGCTTCACATGCGGATTGGAAAAAAGTATCCGTTGGCCGAGGCGGCGCAAGCCCATCGCGACATGGAAGCAAGGAAGCTGGCTGGGAAGCTGCTACTGGTTCCGTAACGTGCTTTGTTTTGATTTGTCATCCTGAGCCACAGCTTTCGCGGCAAAGGACCTGTGCACTGGCTGGCAGCATCGGTGCTGCCGGCGGTGCAGAGATCCTTCGGCGCAAAGGGCGCGCCTCAGGATGACAAAAGGTGAGTTGTTAATCTCGAGCTAGCGGCGCGAATAGGTCCTTACATACGGCGGAACCTCTCGCGAGCGATCTAGTTTCGGGTCACTGATCGCGCCTCCCACTTTCATCTCCAGTGGCACAACGCCTGCCCACGTGGGGAACGCATAGTCCTCCGCATCGTCAATCGGCGGACCGGTGCGAACCTTTGCCGAGTACTCTTCGATCGGCACGCGCAACACCGACGTGGCTTTCAATTCGCGCTCGTTCGGCTGTCGCGCATCGTCCCAGCGACCGGGGAGAATGTGTTCGGAGAGAACGCGCAGGGCAGTCAGTTTCTCTTCCGGATGGTCCACCAGCGTGGCTTTCCCCAGGATCACCACCGAGCGGTAATTCATCGAGTGATTGAACACGGAGCGGGCAAGCACCAATCCGTCGAGCAATGTCACGGTCACACAAACCGCGACGCCTTCGTTCATCTGCCGCAACATTCGGCTTGCCGCGGAACCGTGGATGTAAAGGTTCGCGTCATTGCGGCCGTAAGATGTCGGGATCACGAACGGCTGGCCATCGACGGCGAATCCGACGTGGCATATGAATCCTTCATCGAGGATGCGGTACGCGGCTTCGCGATCATAGATACCGCGCTCGGGTTCGCGGACTACACGCGTCCGCGCAGTAGGCATCTGAGAGTCAGACATGGAGTAACGGGCCCCAGGCTAGCACCAAGGATAGGTGAAGCAAGGAGTGTAACATTGGTCGATCGCCGATGGTCGCCGGCCGCGCGTCGGACTTCAATCCCGAGACCCGGAGATCGGATGTATCCTGTTCGTACCCCTGCTTTCCGGCTTCTTGAAATGCTTATGCGCTTCCTGTGCTGTGCCCTCCTCTTTCTCACCTCCCTCGTCGCTCGCGCGGCTGAGATCAAGGGCAAAGTTACGGACGCGGTCGGCGGCGAAGCGCTGGGGCAGGTCGAAGTCTCGGTGCTGGGGACGAAATACACCGTCATCACCTCACCTGCCGGTGAGTTCAGGATCTCGAATCTTCCACCCGGCGACTACCGTTTGCGGCTGAATGCAGTCAGCTATCGGCTGCTGACCATTCCCTTTACCCTTGCGACGAATGCCGACATTAAAGAATTTTCCATCACCATGGCCCCCGACAGCTTTCATCACGCCGACAAAGTAGAAGTGCGCGGAGATCTTTTCCAGGTTTCCGATTCGCCGGCGACCACAGAAATGAACCTGACCAGTTCCGAGATTCGCGCAACCTCAACGGTATTCGCCGACGACCCGTTTCGCGCGGTGCAGACCTTGCCGGGAGTCTCAGCGGAAGGCAATAACGAGTTCTTCGCCGAATTCTCCGTGATGGGCGCGCCGTTTGCGAATGTCGGTGTCTACATAGACGACGTGGTGGTGTTGAATCCGTTTCACGAGATCGGGAATTTTAGCGAGGGGGCATCGCTGGGCGTGCTGACCAGCGAAGTAGTCGACGAGATGAAGCTGTTGCCCGCGGCATTTCCGGAACGATATGGAGATGCGGACGGGGCGGCGCTGGATATCCATACACGCGACGGCAGCCGCAGCTCGCCAATGTTCCGGATTTCCGCGGGAATAGCGGCAAGCGAAATTCTTGGCGAGGGCTGGTTCAGCAGTTCGCGGAAAGGATCGTGGCTGGCTTCCGCTCGCAAAAGCTACATCAATTACCTAATACATGGCCGAATCCAGGACGTGGCCGACGTGGGATTCGAAGATGCGGATGTAAAGCTGAGTTACGACCTCACACCGCGGCAGAACGTGAACCTGTTTGTCACTGATGGCCGCACGAACATGTCGATGACCGATCAGGCGGCGCTCGATAATGTCCAATACGCCAGCGGGAATAGCGATTTCACCATGGCGCGCGCGGGATGGCGTTGGGCACTGAGTCCACAGTTGCTGCTGGACGCGCGCGCCGCCTACATTCGGGAGCCCGACGAACTGCTCAACAACGTGAATGTGCTGCTCACCAAGACCGATCATCGCGAGTGGGTGGGCGGCGTCGGAGTGTCATGGGCATGGGCTCAGGACCAGGTCTTGCAAGCGGGATTGTCGGAACGGCGAATGCGGGACAGCGAGTATCAGGTTGGCGTGACCATCAGCGGGCAATTGCAACCGTTCTCGTATGCTGGGTCGGGACTACGCCAGAGCGCGTATGTGGAGCAGGCTTCAGGATGGTTTCGCGGGCGGATCCATGTGCTGGGAAGCTTGCGCTGGGACCGGTTTCAGGAGTATTTGCCGCAGCGCTTTTCGCCACAGATTTCGCTGGCGCTGCGCGCGGCCAGCAACACGGAGCTTCAATTCGCCGCAGGAAGATATTCGCAATTCTCCGATTCCTCCTTCGGTCCGTCGCCCGGACAGTGCGTAGCCGAAGGCGCACTTCCAATAACATCGGAGCATTACAGCGCCGCCATCGACCAACGGTTCGGGGAGAACACGCGAGTCCGGCTGCAGGTTTTCCAAAGAAAGGGCTTCTATACCCTGGGCGCCACTCCTCCCGGCCAACTGAACTCCGCATCCTGTCCAGTGATGCAGCCGATTGCAGGCGGTACGTTTAAACGGGACTACTCGCGTGGCGCGCAATTGATTCTGCAACGACGAAGCGCCAACCGATTGTCAGGGTGGATCGGATACACGCTGCTAGCCGCCCGGGAACGGCAATATCAGATCGCGGTGCCGTATCCTCCCTATTCGCTGTTCTTCGATTCCGGCTTCTACTACTCAACTCTGGAAGACCAGCGGAACTCGTTGAATTTGTTTGCTACCTATCGTCTTCGGCCGACGCTCAATCTCAGCGGGAAGTTTTTATATGGGTCGGGATTTCCGGTACCGAGCGGGACGTTCGTGCCAATCGGGAATGGGCAGTTTGTACCAATCGGGATTAACACGACCAGGCTCGGCCTTTACCAGAGGCTCGATGTTCGCGCGGACAAAGACTGGGCATTTCAGCGATGGAAACTGACGTTGTACGGCGAAGTGCTGAATCTGACCAATCATTACAACGGTCGGTTCGCATATGAGTCCGGCATCGATCCGAATACGGGCAGAGTATTGGTCAAGACTTTGCAAGGGCTGCCGATTACGCCGACGGTGGGATTAGTGGCGCAGTTTTGAGCTCCGGGGCTACACCCGCTATCTTGAAGGCACGATTTGGAAGGGCACAGCTAAGCCGCTGAGGGCTGGTCAGCCGAGCCATTGCGGATTATGAAACGTCCCATCAAAATCGTGGCTGATCTTGTAGCGCTCAAACTCGCCTTCCTTCGCCGCAGGTGCCGTCTTGCCCAGAAGTGACGCGATCTCCGTGGAACTCATTGGCTTGAAAGTGCGTGCAGCCTCAAGCGCCTGGTGCAGGATATCCATGGAATCGCACCCCGTGATGACAACGC
Organism: Terriglobia bacterium; assembly: GCA_963743105.1. GTDB lineage: Bacteria > Acidobacteriota > Terriglobia > Terriglobales > Acidobacteriaceae > Sulfotelmatobacter. Next base: position 130,077 of record CAVUOS010000035.1, on the reverse strand, counting down.
TGGTCGGCAAGTTCATAGCGTAGTGGAGACATTCAACGGGCGTCGCCGTTTTGCTCTTCAGAATGATTTTGTCGCCCATGGGCTTCATGCCCAAAACGCCGATCTTATGTTCGACCAACACCGGCAGAACCTTTTTCTCGAAGCTGTCGAAGTGCGCATCCATGACATTGAGCGGCATTTGAACGGCGTCAAACGTGAACTGGTGGGCAAAACCGGTCTTGAGCATCTTGAGATGGATGTCGGGACTCTTATGCCCGGTGAATCCGATGTAGCGGATCTTCCCCTGCTTCTTCGCGTCGAGCACAGCCTCCATGCCCCCGCCCTTAGCGAAGATGCGATCGGGATCGGTATCCCGAATCACTTCGTGAAACTGCAGCAGATCGATGTGATCCGTCTGGAGTCGCCGCAGTGATTCTTCCAGTTGTTGCGAGGCTGCTTGCCGGGTCTGGCCGTCGATCTTGGTCATCAGGAAAGCCTTCTGCCGGTAGCCGTCGCGCAGGGCTTTTCCCATCCGGACTTCGCTCTGGCCGCCGTTGTAGTCCCAACAGTTGTCCAGGAAGTTGATGCCGCTGTCGAGCGCACTGCGGATAATGTGGATGCTCTCCTGCTCGTCGGCTTGCATTCCAAGGTGATATCCGCCGAGTCCGACCATGGATACTTTCTCGCCCGAGCGGCCCAGGACGCGCATGGGAACGGTTGCAGTTTCGGCCGCGCGGGAAAACTTCTGGCTGAGTGAGGTCATCACAGTCGTTGCGGCGGCAGTCTGGAGAAATCGGCGGCGATGCATAGAACTCTCCCTGCTATACAGACTCGCCCTGCTCAATTGCGGTTGCAAGATAGTTTTTCGATTGCACCCTGTGGATCTTGTTCGCCCGCAACCTGGCGCCCGACGCCTGACGCCCTGCCTACCAGTTCACCTTCATCGCGAACTGGAACTGTCGCGGGTCATAGGCGGCGGTAGCCTGGCCGGCGTTGGTGAAGAGCGGGCTGACCGCGGCAACGTTGTACCTGTTGGCGATGTTAAACATATCGACGATGAAGTCGGCGCTGAATCGTTCCGTAAAGTAGACGCGCTTGGAGACGCGCAGGTCACCGAACGCGGTCCACGGCGTGACTCCGGCATTGCGGCCGAGATTGCCGTCGAGTTGCAGAAGCGTGGGAACAACTCCGGCGGCTACAAATCCATTGATGCAAGGCTGCTGGAACTGGCCGGTAGGCGAGAAAGTCGATTTGTACGCCGTGCCGCAAGCTAGGTTGACTGTGACATTAGGGCGGCCTGTCAAAGAGGACAGCTGAAGATTATCTCCGCTCCCGGTGATGATGTTGAACGGGCGCCCAGAGCCTATCTCGAGCAGCGGCGCGAAAGTCCAATCACTGAACACTTTGCGGACGATTCCGCTGCCGCCCAGCTTTCCCGTTTGATAGACGCCGCTGAAGACGAAACGATGGCGCTGATCAAAAAGCGATGTCGAGCGGTCCACCGCGGGGTAGTAGCTGTCCTGCGGAGTGAGTGTAGATTGCAGGTCGGTCGAATCATCAATCGCGTGCGACCAGGTGTAGGAAGCCAGAAATTCGTAGTGGCCGGCGAAGCGCCTGCGCAGGTTGGTGCTGAAGCCGTGATAGACGGAGCTGCCGTTAGAGAAGTTGGCGTCCATGTCGCCGAAGGGAACGCATCCGGCGAAGGTGGAGGGATCGCAGTTGTTGAAACCGAGAGTGTGAGCCAGGGTCGCGGCCTGCGGTATGCAGCCGAGCGGATCTCCGATGGAGCCATAGGCGCCGATGATCGAGGGGTTCAGGCCGCCGGGGCGGAAGAAGTTCATCAGCGAGGCGTCGACGAATGGGAATGGTCCTGCCGGGCCGCCGGCAGGATTGCATCCGCTCACCGTGAACGGGCTGGCAGGAGGGGTTCCTCCGGCGAGCAAAGCATCGTAGTACGCTCCCTCGAAGTTCCCCACCATCAGATCGCCGCGAATCGTATTTGCGTTGATAGGACGATTCAGATGACGTCCGCCGTTGAAGTTATAAGCGAGGCTGAGTGCGAAGCCGTGGCCCAGATCGCGCTCAACACTGACATTAGCCTGTTGCGCATACGCGTACACAAAATTCTTCCCCTGTGGATAGCCAAAGGGCTGAAATCCCAGCGGCTGGAACGTGGCTGGATTCAGGTAGTTCTGATTCAGGAAAACTGATTGCGGAAAGTTGATGGCCTGAAAGCGCTGCTCGTCCGGAAGAAATCCAAGAGCCGCGGCAGCGGCCGGGTTTAGTGTTGCAGCACAAGGATTAGCGGGACTGGCAACATTGATGGGCAGGCCCTGAAAAATTGTGATCGCGTTCAGGTTGGCTGGGTTGCCGGCTCCGGAACAAAGAGACGTGCCGCCGAAGGCCAATTGGCCGCTCGAAGAACCGTCGGAGGCATCGCCCAGGAAATATAGGCCGAGCAGCGGATGGTCGTAGAACATTCCGTAGGAACCTCGAACGACTGTCTTCCCGTCTCCCCGGGGATCCCAGGCCACACCAATGCGAGGCTGAATATTGTTCTTGTCAGTCTGAATGCCTTTTTGCAGCCCCAGCACATTGTATGCAGGAAGCGCGAGCCCTTGCGGTGGTTTGAACTTCGGAGGAATCTCGACGTCATAACGCACGCCGTAATTCAGGGTGACGGTGGGGCTGACGCGCCAAGAGTCCTGCCAGAAGAATCCCATAGGAATGTTATGGAAGGAATCGCTGGGGCTGCCAAGACCCTGCACCAAAGAGCCGGGAAGACCCGCACCATACGCCTGTACCGCATTCAGGCCGGGAGCGGACGCTGGAAAGCCGAATGGCGTCAGGCTAAAGCCGCCGAAATCGTACACACCACCGTAGTTGACAGTGAAAGTCGCGTCGATGGGCAAGTAATTGAAATCACCCCCGAATTTCGTGTTATGGCGGCCAATCGTCCAGGAGAAGTTATCCGTAAATTGATACCGCTGCTCAGTGCGCTGAATGTAGGAATAAGGCTCGCGGCCAATGTAGGCAAAGCCAGTGATATTCACCGCCGGGTTTGACCCTGCGGGAACTTCGGTGTTGTAGAAGTAAGAGAGTCCGCGGCGCGCGTACTGAAAGCGCAATTCATTGACCCTGTTATTGCCGATGGCCCAGGTGTCCTGGAATACTCCCGCGACGTCGCGATAGGTCTGCTCGGAGGTGCGTGAATACGCATTCTGCCCGAAGGGCTGGTCCTGACCACTAACCTCAATGCCTGTGACGGTGCTGGGACTAACGTTGGCTCGCAATGTCAGGCGGTGATTGGCTCCGAGGTTGTGATCGAGCCGCAGTGAATAGAGGCTGGTGCCCTCGAAGACGGGGAAATTTCCCCGCTGCGATGTCAGACTCGTGTAAGACCCGGGCAACCCATTGCACAGCGGAGCGGAGCTGTTGCAGGAAGAAATGAACTGCGCCATTGGATCGCCGCCATTGGCGGGAACCGGCAAACCACCGGGAGCTCCGACCAAGAAGGCAAAAGCCGCTGGATAGCTCCCATTGACGGCCACTCCTGAAGATCCTCCGGTAATGATGGAGTACTGCTGCAACAAGGACAGCGGGAGTCCGGGCGTCGATAAAAACCCTGCCTGCTCGGGTGTGACCTGAATGTTGAAGGTGCCGTTGGGTGCGCCAAAGAAAGGCGACGCGTCGAAGGGCACTAGACCGAAATTGTCCTGCCCGATGCTGGAGAATCCCGTTTCATGTCGCCGGGTGATTTCGTACGCAAAGTAGAAGTAGGTCTTGTCCTTCTTGATTGGCCCGCCGAATGCAGCCCCCGCCTGCACGCGCGTGTATGCCGGATCCGGAACCGTGCTGAAGGGATTTACCGCCTGGAAGGCGCGGTTGCGCAGATAACCGAAGACATCGCCGTGAAATTCGTTGGAGCCCGAACGCGTGATGATGTTAACCACTCCGCCGGCGGCGCGTCCGTACTCGGCCGCGTAGTTGTTGGTGATGATCTGAAATTCCTGCACGGCTTCCTGCGAAACCGTAGAGCGCACGCCATTCACGGAGTTGTCGGTGGCGTCGGCGCCGTCGACGTTCACCAGGTTCGCGCGCCCACGCTGGCCGCTCATGTTGAGGCCAGATGTTGGAGCCGCACCCGTGTTGGGGGCGTTGTCGCGGACGACCTGCGAATCGGTAAGGGTGAAGTTGATGTAGTTGCGTCCATTGATGGGGAGATTGTCGATGCGGCGCTCGCCGATCGTGTTCGTCGTAGAGCTGCGCGAAGTTTCGATCAACTCCGCGTGCGAAGTAACTTCCACCACTTCGGTGCCGCCTGCCACCGACAGCGTGACCGGGAGTTCCACGAGCCCGCCGACCGTGATCGAGACACCGCTACTCTGCACCTTGGTGAACCCAGGCACGTCGACCGTCACCGAGTAAGTGCCCGGAGGCAACTGCCGCGCGCTGTATCCACCTTGTCCGTCGCTGGTGGCCGTTCGTTCCAACCCTTTGGCTACATCCTCAGCGTTGACCGTTGCGTTGGTAACGACGTTCCCCTTGGGATCTTTTACGGTAACGTGCAGATCGCCGGTGGCGACGCCGCCCTGCGCATTGGCGATCACGGAAAGCAACAAGACGAACATCGACACGGAAGCGACTCTGATCGTGCGGAACATAAAGTTCTCCCTTGAACTCGCGAAGGCGAGGGGACGGCAGGACAACTGTCTCGGGCAGATGGCCGGCGTACTCACTCGACGGTTGAACGACTTGCTTCCCCGCTGGTTTTTATAACAGAACCATGCTCGAAAACAAGTCAGGAATCGGCAGAGTCGCTCGCGAGTAAACGGGAATCAGAGGTCAGGGCCAATGGTCAGTTCCGCACAACTGATAGGAGACTTACGTTCTCTGTTGATGGTGCCAGTGCTCGGAAAAATGTGACGATGAATCGCTGACGGCTATTCCCTGGCCCTGATCCCTGGCTCCTGATTACTGGTTCGAGATGCGCACCGGGACTGCGGGATTCTGCAGCCGCCCCAGCAGCATGGCGCGACCACTCAACTGTTCGTATCGATACAGGACGGGCGCAGCGACGAGAGCCGAGTTAGGCCAGGCGAATGCGACGTAAATTCGAAACAGGGCGACACTGGCATTGCGGCGCAGCAGAAGCGCGTTGTCGACGAGCTGGCGCGCTGCGTCGACAGTAGCACTGTCAGTGGCGCTGAGAGCAGCTTGTCCAATGGCAACGAGCACAGCGGCGTTTCGTCCGGCCACGCGAATATACGCGGCGGCCGCCCGTAAACGTTCCCGCTGCACCCGGCGAAACTCCGCGGCGGGCAAACGGCGGCGCAGGTACTCATTTTCGGTGGGATTGACCAGATTGCGAAACGCTTCAATATCGATCGGTTCAATCTTTTGAACCAAACCGGAGCGAGGGGAAAGCTGCAGACGTGTCGAGACGGTAATGCCCAGGATTACGACCAGAGCAAACGCAGCAGCGATGACGAGAATCAATGCCAAAGTCATTGTTGTAACAGACGCTCCAATTCGCGGTTCCATACCGCCAGATTGTTTTCCGGCAACGGAACCACAGACTTCCGAGCCACTTTCTGAGGAACAAGAACGTAATACAACCAGATCAGCACGCAGAGATGATATGTGCCCATGTTCAGAAAAGCGAACAAGGTCCGCGCGTACTCAGACGGGCTTGCATTGGCGATGATGGCCCACGTCGCCAGATGCACGCAAGCGGAGATGCCAAGGCCTAACAAGATGCCGAACGACAACCGGTCCCACGACAGGCGAAAGTAGGTTGCGAAAAGAAATAAGAAGAGAATGAGGCCCAACTCAATGACGAAAACAGTTTGTTCGAGAAGATGGACTCCGGAAATCAAGAGCATGGGGTTGTCGCCGTGAGCAAAGCCAGCGATGAGACCCGCCAGTAGGACCAGTGCAGCTCCAAACACGCTGACCGCAACTCTGCTAACCCGGCTGATCGAGGGATACTGCATGAAAACTCTGGAGAAAACTTCACCGATGACGAGGAACTTCAGCAGGCTTTCGAGCAGGAGGTTGGCCCAATCGATCCGCCAGAAATTTGGCGCGGAGACGAAAGGCGCGATGTCGGCGCCGAAGACTAGAAGATCTCCCAGGGCGCCCAGGATTGCAAACGCGAGAAAAGCCGGGACTTGGCGTGATAGGCCGCGCTTCCAGATTAGAAATCCTACGGTCAGAAAAAGCAGATTGGGCGCAACCCAGAGATAGTCCCAAAGAATTGAGTGCGCCTGCAGCATGGCGATGGTCAGGCACTATACCGCGAAACGCTGCAGGCGGCAACGGTGGCACGATTCTTGTTCGGTTTTCGTAAGAGTGGCGATTCCGTTGCGCCACGATATTAAACGTGGTGCAAAATCTTTCGGTGCCGACTTACGGCTTGCACATTTTGCCACCGCAACCTGTAGTGGTTCCGCCGCCGCCATCGGCTTTGACTAGAGTAGGGGTTACCAAAGTGCTAAGAAATAGTACGGCTGCTCCAAGAGTGAGTAGCACACGTTTCACGGTTATCTCCTTTTAAACTGCGAGTTGGACCGTGATGGTTTCATGGCCGTACGCCCCGCGCAACGGCACGGAAGAACATTGAATTGTTCGGAATTTGTAACAAGATGAGCCTTAAATCCGCCCTACAGGACATCAAGGAAACTACCCTTTCCGCCGTCTCCGGATTGCTGGGGAAACTGGCCTATCTGGCTTCCCTCCGCGGCGGGCAGGGGCGGTACGAGCATTGGGGAATGGAAAGCATCCACGGGGCAGAATCGTCCGAGCGGGCTTTACGCCAAGCCCACATGGAGGTCGTTACAAGAGTTCTGCGGACGCCGCTGCCTTCCCTTCTCGAAGACCTGAAGGAATCGAGCGAAAGCAGTGGGGTGGTGGGGTCTGAGTACGTGGAGAAAATGCGTGGGCGTTTACAGGATCTGTTGCCGGAGGGCCGTCAGAATACTCCGGTGTCAACCCACCTTAATTCAATACTGGTGGCACTCTCGAGCCTGGAGAAGAATCGAGGGCGTGCCACTCGGTCAACTTCATAGCGACTCCTACCACCTGGCCGAGTACCTCGGCTTCCTGGGGGTGGCGGAGAATGCGTACGGGAACTGGAGAGAGCGGGTGAGGCTGCAGAATGATTTCTTCGCGGCGCATGCTGCACCAGGAACAGGTGTGGCCGTCGCGTGTTTCCACAAAATAAATGGGCCGCTCATATTCCGAACGCCATGAACCTTCGAGCACGCGATTGCGCGATTCATCAACTTGGATGAAACTTCCCGGCGGCAGGATGGGATACATCGTGAAGTCCTGCGTGCCGACGTAGCCGTAAGTGAATTCACTATTGGCGAACTGAGCCAGGTACGCAACCGGAACCAGTCCCCATTTTTCTACCATGCGGCCAAGATTGGTGGTGCGGCGCTCGTCGAAAGCGGGGTCCATACGCACCGGAACCTGCACGGAGGCGAGGCCGGCTAATGCGTCGGAAACATGCGATTTTGGCGGAGAGACCAATCCCAAGTCCGCGGGGATGTTGTTGAGGTCAACGCCGTACCACGCCATGAGTTCGCGAACGTCGCGCCGGTAAATGATCGACAGAGTGTACAGGCGATAGATGCTGGGCAGTATGCCCTTGGTCTCGATGTCGGACAAGCGACTGGGTGGAATCGAGAACTCTTCGTTGCGATATTTTTCGGCAATGCGCGCACTGGAGTGCTCGACGTCACGCATGGTGAGGCCGAGTTTTTCACGAAGAGTGCGAAGGCTTTTGCCCGCAGGTACCATTCAAAGGCCTCGAACGAGTGACGCAAATGATATCAAAGGGTTGGGGAATTGTATCTCACCTCCGTAAATTTTTTCACCGTGAGGCTTGTTACGAATTCCGAACAAGCGAAGAACGGCTTCCTGTAAGGTGCTTCGCGCGTAACCGTGTGCCGTCGTCAGAGATCAAGCGTAAAGCCGACGATTGTGTAGAATCTGCAACTGTTCGGATTTCGTAACAAACCGCCCTCGTTTCCATCACGCCATTTCTTGACGGTTCTTGCTCGAGGACCCTCCGCTTACCGACTATCTCCCATCTTCCAGTGGCTGTGAAGGCCCCCGCGAAGCGTCCCCGAAATCTTTGTGCTCTTCCAGATGACATTTGTCACGCTGCCTGCGTGATGGTTGGCACTGGCGTGACGGTCGCTCCTGGGCGACGATGCCATTACGGGATTGATAGGGTCTTGAAAACGGCATCCCATGCCGCAAGAGGTGAAAACGATGATCGCAACCCTGGAGAAAACCAACAGCGCGGAGTCGGTTGGCGCAAGTCGAGTGGTAGCCAGCCTTGAAGGCGTCAACAAGAGCTATGGAGACGTTCGGGCGCTCAGAGGCGTGAATTTTCGGGTGCGAGCCGGCGAGGTCGTGGCACTGCTGGGTCCCAATGGAGCCGGCAAGACCACTGCGGTGAAACTTCTTTTGGGGCTACTGCAACCGAATGCCGGCAAGGTGCGCGTTTTGGGCGGAGACCCCACGAATCCTGAAAACCGGATGCGCACAGGGGCGATGTTACAGGTGGGACGAGTGCCAGAGACGTTGCAGGTACGTGAGCACATTGATCTGTTCTCCTCCTACTATCAGAATCCGATGCCCGCCGCGGCCGTTCTGGCAGCCGCTGGCCTGGAAAAATTGAGCAACCGCAAGTTCGGCGAACTCTCCGGAGGTCAGCGGCAGCGTGTCTTGTTTGCGTTGGCCATCTGCGGCAATCCCGACCTTCTTTTTCTTGACGAGCCGACAGTCGGACTCGACGTGGAAGCGCGGCGCGTGTTGTGGGAAGAGATCCGCCAACTGGTCGATCGCGGGAAGACAGTTCTGCTCACCACCCACTATCTGCAAGAAGCCGACGCACTGGCGGATCGCGTCGCCGTAATCAACAAGGGCGAAATTATTGCGGAAGGGAGTCCGTCGCAGATCAAGGCGCAGACTGCGGGCAAGCGCATTCGTTGCATCACCAGCCTGACGATGGACGCGTTACGGCACATCCCGGGTGTCACCGAAGTGAAAGAAGACCGCGAGGCCGTTGAGCTTCACGCTCCCGAAGCTGAACCCGTCCTACGCGAGTTACTGGCACGCGATGCAAATCTCGCGGGACTAGAAGTCACGGCCGCAGGTTTGGAAGAGGCCTTCCTGGCACTGACGCAGGACAGCTCGAAAAATGGAAACCACTCGCAGGGAGCTTAGAAACGCCGGTGCGAGCCCGATGTGAGAGGCTCACACAGTTTGTTGAAAAACTCGCCTTTCGGGTGGCGCAGCGCTTTCAGCGTTGCGAGAAGAGTTTTCTTTTGTGATGGGCTTTAGCCCCTGGGGGGCAGCCGTAATGAATGAAGGAGTTGAGATGAGCACAGCAACTATTGCGCTCAAAAGCGCACAGATTCAACGCTCACCCGCACACACAGCCACGATTTATCTGAAGGAAGCGAAGTACGAATTCCTGAAGTATCTCCGCTTGCGAATGTACACCGTCTCGGTGCTGAGCTTTCCAATTATGTTCTACGTCCTGTTCGGACTGGTCTTGAACGCCAACCAGACCATCGGGGCAACGCGGGTGTCGGCCTATCTGATTCCGACCTACGGCACGTTCGGAGTGATCGCCGCTTCTCTGTTTGGTACCGCTGCAGGTTTGGCCTCCGACCGCGGGCTGGGATGGCTGGAGGTGAAACGGGCCAGTCCCATGCCTCCGTTCGCATACTTCGCGGCGAAGGTTGCGACCAGCATGGTGTTCAGCACCATCATTGTTCTGGCTCTCTTCACCCTGGGGATCGCGTTTGGCGGAGTGCGGTTGCCCGTCGCGTCGTTTGCGCGGTTGCTCGGGATTCTGGTAGCGGGATCGCTGCCATTCTCCGCGATGGGCCTGGCCCTGGGATATTTCACCGGCCCGAATTCCGCTCCTCCGACCATCAACCTTATTTATTTACCGATGTCGTTCTGCAGCGGCCTCTGGGTGCCGTTCATGTTTCTGCCGAAAGTCGTGCAGAAGATTGCGCTGGTGCTGCCACCGTATCACCTCTCGCAACTGGCGCTAGGGGTCGTTGGCTCGGGAACGCACCAATCCGCCGTTGGCCACTGGGAGGCCCTGGCGGCTTTCACCATGATCTGCCTGGGCATCGCGCGCATTGGGTTTCAGCGCGACCAGGAAAAAATGTATGGATGAGGTTGTTCGAATGACGCCCTCGTTAGAAGGGGCGAAAAGGTGGATACCATGAGCGCGGAAGCCAAGAAACATTACGGATCGATGGTCGCATTTCTTGCCTTGGGCATTCTAGCGCTCTACGGTGGTCCACAGTTGCTAGTGCTGCTGATTCCAGCAGCTGCAGTCGTGTGGTATAGAGCAAATCCCAAGCTGCGGAGTGGCCGAAATTGACGGCTAGGGTGACAATAGTGAATGAGGTGACTGACACTCTGGCGTTGAGAAGCAGTCAATCGCCGGGAGCCCACGCATGGACTTAGCCCTGAAGCCCTTCAAAAGCGTATTCAAGAATCGCGATCACGGTTGGAGCCCTTTCGTTTGGTTCGCCTATTCTGGATTCTTCTTTGTCCAGCCGGTGTTGGCCCATGTCAGCCTCAAAGTCTGGCTGCTGGATATCGCCGGATACCTCATCTTTTGTCTTCTCTACTTTGGTTTTTTTTGGCTCGAACGGCCTAAACCCCTCGTACACATCGGGGGCCTGATTCTGTTGGGACTGTTGTTCCTCCCGTTCAACGGCGGAGCCGCCGGTTTCTTGATCTTCGCGGCGGCATTCGTGCCCTTTTCAACGAACACAAAAAAAACTGCAATCCTGGGAATCCTCGCCATCTCCTCCATCACGCTCATCGAGGCCTCGATACTTCGTCTCGATTTGGTGGACTAAGTTCTGGGCTTGCGTGTTCCCGCTGACGGTAGGCGGCAGCAACGTATTTTTCGCGGAACGCAACCGCATGAACTGCAAGCTGCGCAAGGCGAACGAAGAAATCGAGCATCTGGCCAAGGTAGCGGAACGCGAGCGCATCGCGCGCGATCTGCACGATGTGCTGGGGCATACATTGTCGGTCATCACGCTGAAGTCGGAGCTCGCAGGCAAGCTGATCGATCGCGATCCCGCAGCGCGCAGGGAAAGAGATTCGCGAGGTAGAAAGTATTTCGCGGCAGGCATTGTCGGATGTTCGCGATGCCATCCGCGGATACCGCTCCAAGGGACTGGTTGCCGAGCTGGCACAAGCGAAGTCGACGCTTGAGACTGCAGGGCTCACCGTGCAGTGTGACGCTGCCACAAGCATGCAGTTGCCGCCAATGCAGGAGAGCGTGCTGTCACTGGCTGTTCGCGAAGGCGTGACCAATGTGGTGCGTCATGCGAATGCCCGCAATTGCCGGCTGCGCATCGAGCAGCAGAACGGCATGTGCCGCCTGGAGATTGCCGACGATGGCCAGGGCTTCACCAGCATGGAAGGCAATGGGCTCCGCGGTATGCGTGAACGCGTCGAGATGCTCGGCGGCACGCTCGACCGCCGCAACAAATCGGGCACCACCCTGACCATCACGCTTCCTCTCAAAGAAGTGGTGAGCGAAGACATCGCTCAGAAGGAATCCATCCCAGAGCAAGAGAAGGCGCACGAATTTGAATCCTCCCGTTAAAGAGACGAGCCGCAAGACGATTCGCGTGGTGCTGGCCGAGGATCAAGGCATGGTTCTGGGCGCGCTCGCGGCCTTGCTCGAGATTGAAGGCGATATCTCGGTGGTGGCGCAGGCGCGCAATGGCAAAGAGGCGCTCACGGCCGTGCTTGCGCACAAGCCGGACGTGTTCATCACCGATATCGAAATGCCGCACATGAGCGGCCTCGACGTTGCCGCGGAGTTGAAGCGCCAGCGAACCGGAACGCGTGTAGTCATCGTCACCACGTTTGCGCGCACAGGATACTTGCGCCGGGCGCTAGAGTCGGGTGCATCAGGATATCTGCTGAAAGACATGCGCGCCGAAGAACTGGCCGACGCCGTGCGCCGCGTGCATCAAGGCCTGCGCGTGATTCATCCCGAACTCGCGACAGAAGCCTGGGGCGAAGTGGATCCACTGACCGACCGCGAGCGCCAGGTCCTGCGCCTGGCCGGAGAAGGCATGGCCAGTTGCGACATTGCTGGCGAACTGGGACTGTCCGATGGCACCGTCCGGAATTATCTGTCGGAAGCGATCAGCAAACTGGGCGCAAGCAACAGGGTGGAAGCGGCGAGGATTGCGAGAACCAAAGGCTGGTTATAGTCAGGATTCACGTAGCGACAGCCGCCTCGGCTGTCCCGGCGAAGCAAAGCGAGACGGCACCCGTTCATTCCATACCGCCCTATGAGGTAACCGCCCGTTCGATCCCAGTTTCCTGTTTCTTCACCGTCTTATACCCCCAGGCCATGCGCGGAGTATTGTGGGCGATGCCGATGTGCCCTTCGCGGTTCAAAACGATAATCCCGCCGTGGCCATTCACGCGCTGCTTCAGATAGTTCATCGCCTCCTGCGCAGACCATTCGGGAAGATTTCCGGCGGCGATGCGATCCGCCGTCCATTTGGCCAACACCAGCTTCATGATCGGCTCGCCCCATCCGGTTGTTGAGGCGGCAGCGCTCTCATTGTCGGCGTAGCAGCCGCACCCGATCAGCGACGAGTCGCCTAGCCGTCCTGGGGCCTTGTTCAGCGTCCCCCCGGTTGATGTGGCGGCGGCGATGTTACCATTGCGGTCAAGCGCCACCGCGCCAACGGTGTCGTGCGAGATCGTGGGATCATCCGCGGCAGGCGCGAACAGATCTTTGCCGTCGGCCTTCGAGTCATCCTGCGCAACCTGATATGCCCGGAGGCGCTCGACTTCGCGCGGAATGATCAGTTCTTCGTTCTTGCACAGGGGGACGCCGTGCCCGGCGGCAAACTTCTCTGCGCCTTCTCCGACGAAATAAACGTGCGGGCTCTCGCTCAGAATTTTGCGCGCGGCGCGCACCGGATTGCGCAGGTGCTCGACACATCCCACGCCGCCGGCGCGAAGCGTGGCTCCATCCATGATGAGGGCGTCGAGTTGCACACGGCCGTCGCGGTTAAGAAAGCTGCCGCGCCCGGCGTCGAAGGTCTCGTCGTCTTCCATGATGACGACCGCTTCCTCGACGGCATCGAGCGCCGAACCGCCACGCTCAAGCACACGCCATCCCGCGGCCATCGCGTTCGACACGCCGCGAATGTGCGCGTCGACCATGTCATTAGGCATGGCCCACGCGCCGCCATGAACTACTATTACGGGATCAGTTGCCAAGAGTTGTCCCCAGGACGTCGGACGTCACATGCGACGGGATAGGATAGCAGGTCACTACGGCAAAGCGTGCCCGGTCGCTGTCCGTGCAGTCGGGATGACAACGAAAAGCAGATTGCTGTGCCACAATGTGAGAGTGCTCGTGTGGGGACAGCCGCCTTCGGCTGTCCAGCGAGCGAAGCGAGCGCCCCCCGGCGCAAGACAGGACAGCCGAAGGCGGCTGTCCCACGTGGTTCCCTTCGATCTACGCGGCTTGACCTGGGGTTAACGCCACCGGTGGGTCCTGCGTTCTGGTCCAGGTGTAGCGCATGCGGTGGATTACCGTGATGGTGCTCAGAACTGCGATCAGCCACAGCACAGGAGCCATGCGGTTGAACAAGGCACCGAGAATGACCAGCACCAGGCGTTCGGGACGCTCCATGAATCCGACTCTGCACGACCCGATCAGCGACTCCGCTCTGGCTCTCGTGTAACTCACCATAATCGCGCTAATCATCACGAAGGCGCTGAGCACGACGTAGGTGTAGCGTCCGCCGCGCGCGTAGAAGACTAGTAATCCCAAGAACTGAGACGCATCCGAATAGCGGTCCACCACCGAATCGAAGAATGCTCCAAAGCGGGTGACGCGGTTAGTGGCACGGGCGACTTGTCCGTCGACCAGATCGAAGAAGCCGGAGAAGATGATCACCAGCCCGGCGTAGATGAACATGCGCTTCTGGTTGGAGGCGTCAGCCGAGCCGAACAGGAAAGCTGCCCAGGTGTTGACCAGCAAGCCCATGAAGGTAAGGACGTTGGGGTTGATACGCGATAGCGCCAGCCAGCGGACGATGGTATCGAGTAGAACTCCGCAGGCGCGTCCAAACGCAGAAGTCCAGGAAGCCGTCATTGGGGAAGCACCGGAACCGCTGATTTAACCACAAAGGGCACGAAGGTGCACGAAGGAAAATCTACAAGGCTCTTCCTTCGTGAGACTTCGTGGTTCATGAATTTGGGAGCCGCAAACTACGCTTGCGCTTCCTTAGATTCGCCGTCGACTTCGTCGTGGATGGTACTCAGGCTCAGGATTTCCAGCTCGCGCTTGCCGTTGGGACTTACGACCACCGCTTCGTCACCCACCTTCTTATTCAGGAGCGCCCGGCCGATGGGGCTGGTGGTGGAAATTTTTCCTGCCGCAACGTCAGACTCTTCACTGGTCACCAGCTTGTACTCGACTTCTTCCCCTTTGGTATTGTCGTAAACCTTGACCGTCGATCCGAGGCCGACCTTGTCCTTGGGGATGTTGTTCATGTTGACCATCGACAGGTCGGCTAAACGCTTGCCCAGCTGGCGGACGCGCGCCTTCACGAACTCCTGCCGCTGCTTGGCCATGTGGTACTCGGCGTTTTCGCTGAGATCCCCGAGCGCAGCGGCCTTCTTGATTTCTTTGGGAAGTTCGTGGATCAACTCGTGTTCAAGCGCGTTGATCTCTTCCTGCAGTTTGCGTTTGATTGCGTCTGTCATCTTGATTTGGAGCCAGGTTACGAAGTGGCCGGGTCTACAGCAAGGCTTCGGACATTATAACCCCGGCGTCGCCCTTTCATAGGGCTGATTGGGGGCAAGGATTACAGCTTGCGAGTAAACTCTCGGGAACGCAAGACCCAAACTCGGGGTGGACTTGCGGTCAAAATAAAGGGGAGAAAGGGAAATGTCCAATCTGACAGCAACTCCAATTGTGGGTGGTAATACTCCTCCGCGGCGCCTGGGACCAAGCGTGTGGGCGATCGTGGCGGGGTTTCTCGCGGTTGTCATTCTTTCGGTCGGCACTGACATCGTGTTGCACCAAATGAAGATTTTCCCGCCGTTGGGTCAAAGAATGGCAGACCGGCTGTTTGTGTGGGCGACGATCTATCGCACCATGTACGGGATCATCGGCAGCTACATTACGGCGCGCCTGGCGCCCAATCGACCGATGTGGCACGCCATGTTGGGGGCGATCATTGGCATGATCATCGGTGCCGCGGGGGCAGTGGCAACTTGGAACAAAGATCTCGGCCCCCACTGGTACCCGATCGCGCTCGTCGTCACCGGAATCCCCTGCGCCTGGATCGGAGGGAAAATCCGGGAAATCCAGCTCCCTAAGTAATCCTGTCGATTTTGCGCCGCCTCGTTCGATGTTGATATAGAGCAGGATTGAGGGGTTGCAAATCCAGCTCCAATCCAAAAACGGGAGTGAACAGTTATGCGAGTCATGGTCATTGTGAAAGCGACGAAAGATTCCGAAGCCGGAATTCTGCCCAGCAAAGAGCTGATCACGGCGATGGGGAACTACAACGAAGAGCTGGTGAAAGCCGGCATCATGTTGGCAGGTGAGGGTCTGAAGCCCTCGTCCAAAGGCAAGCGGGTCCGGTTCTCGGGAAGCAAGCGTTCGGTCATCGACGGACCCTTTGCCGAAACCAAGGAACTCATCGCCGGTTATTGGATCTGGCAGGTGCGGTCCATGGAAGAAGCCGTTGAATGGTTGAAGCGCTGCCCAAATCCGATGCCGAGTGAATCTGAGGTCGAGATCCGGCCGGTGTACGAAGCTGCGGATTTCGGCGAGAACTTTACCCCTGAATTACAGGAACAAGAAGCGCGGTTGCGGGAACAGATTGCGGGAAAGAAGTAAAGGTTAGCCTATGCCACACGTTTGTCATTCCGACGAGTCGCGCAGCGACGGAGCAGGAATCTGTTTTCTGCCGGCACCCGGTACGCTGCCAGCGACAGCAGATTCCTCACCGGCTTCGCCGGTTCGGAATGACAAGGATATTTTTTATTTCGCTGTCGAACTCGCAAAAGCTCGTTCGACGTATTCATAGAGCGCGGGAATCCGAGGCGAAAACCGTCGAGACCCAGCTCACAATTTGAAAACCATACTTAAGGAGAAAACTATGAGATTCCTAAGCATCTACAAGAACGTTGAACGCAACACGCCTCCTTCGCCTGAAGAAATGGCGGCCATGGGCAAACTGGTGGAACAGGGTTTCAAGGAGGGCTGGCTGCTCGCCACCGAAGGATGCATGCCGAGCGCGCTGGGTGCACGAGTGCGCAGGTCCGGCAGTAACATCAGCGTGACCGATGGTCCTTTCACCGAGTCGAAAGAGGTCGTCGGGGGATTTGCCATTCTGAAGGCGAATTCCAAGACCGAAGCGATTCAGATGGCGAAGGACTTCCTAAAGTTCGTCGGCGAAGGCGAGTGCGAGCTTCGCCAGATCTACGAACAAGGCATGGATACAAATTGCACGACACATGGCCAGCAGTCCGAGGTTGCGCTGAAAGCCTAGAAAATGATGTGATCGGTAGCAGTGACTGCTATCGAAACACATCGCGCGATTGAAGCCGTCTGGAGGATCGAGTCGGCTCGGGTGATTGCCGGGCTGACTCGCATCGTCCGCGACGTCGGCGTGGCCGAAGAACTGGCGCAGGACGCTCTGGTCGCGGCTCTCGAAAAGTGGCCGGAATCGGGGATTCCCGAAAATCCCGGAGCCTGGCTGATGGGCACGGCGAAGCATCGAGCCATCGACTTCCTTCGCCGCGGCACGCTCATCGACCGCAAGCACGAAGACCTCGGCCGTGAGATGACCGAACGCGAGATGCAGGTGCCCGATCTCGCCGCTGCCATGGATGACAACATCGGGGACGATATGCTGCGGCTGGTATTCATTGCGTGCCATCCGGTGCTGTCGACGGAAGCCAGAGTGGCGCTCACGTTGCGGCTGCTGGGTGGGCTTACAACCGATGAGATTGCGCGTGCATACCTGAGCTCCGAGCCAACGATCGCGCAACGCATTGTTCGCGCCAAGCGGACGCTGAGCGAAGGGCGGATTCCTTTTGAGGTGCCGCGCGGTCCGGAGTTTAACGCGCGGCTGTCCTCTGTTCTGCAAGTCCTCTATCTCATCTTCAATGAAGGTTATTCTGCGACATCCGGAGACGACTGGATGCGGCCGGCGCTTTGTGAAGAGGCGCTGCGGCAGGGACGGATTCTGGCCGGACTGGTTCCGAACGAGGCCGAGGTGCACGGCCTGGTCGCGCTGATGGAGATTCAGGCATCGCGTTCAAAGGCTCGTGTGAATGCGGCAGGCGAGCCCGTGCTGCTGCTCGAGCAGGATCGCGGGCATTGGGATCGCTTGCTGATCGGGCGGGGTCTGGCCGCGCTAGAGCGGTCCGAACGGCTGGGCGGATCTCGCGGGCCCTACGCGATTCAGGCTGCGATCGCGGCTTGTCATGCTCGAGCGGTCACGCCAGGAGACACCGACTGGGCGCGGATCGCGGCTTTATATGCCGAACTGGGCCGCATCGAACCCTCGCCGGTCGTGGAGTTGAATCGGGCGGTGGCCGTCAGCATGGCCTCGGGCCCTGCAGCGGGGCTTGAGTTGGTCGACGCACTGACAGATGATCCCGCCTTGAAGAACTACCACCTGCTCCCCAGCGTGCGCGGAGACCTTTTGAAGAAACTCGGCCGATTGGACGAAGCCAGAGAGGAATTCGCACGGGCCGCGTTCATGACTCGGAACACCCGTGAACGAGACTTGCTGTTGGATCGGGCGCGCGCGTGCGGTTAGTAGAAGCTTCGGGTCGGGGTATGGCTTCGGCCGATTGCCTCAGTAATAAGTAAGCTCCCGGCGCGTGGTGTGCTCCGCTTCTTTGGAAACGTTACCGTTCGCTCGGTCCAGTTTCCAAAGTTGTCATACTGATATTTGTACTGAACTACCGACTCCGGCATCTCCGGCTGTGGCGGCCATTCGGAGGATGGTTTTTCGGGGACCAGATTCCCACTCTCGTCCGATTGGAAGACAACTCCAACTGGAACTTTTGGGTTTTGAGTAAAAATCGTCCGCTCCTCGACAACATCGCCGTGATCGTTGTAGTTATAAGTTCTGCTGATGTCGGCGAATCCCTGATGCAGAACTATTTTCGTGCGGCGACCTTGTGAGTCATAGGTGAACGACCTGCCCGAGTCACCTATCATCGCACTCAAGGCCTTCTTCATCTGAGCTTTTATTTCATCCAGCGGAGCTCCGGATTGTGCGGCCATTTCGGCCATCTGTTTCGCAGAAAGCAGAGAGGTGGGGTCCTCATTGACCACCCGCAGGTCGGTAATTCTTTGCTTCTCATCGTAGGTGCGGACGATTCGACTTAAAACGAGACCATCGGCATCATAAGCCTGAGTTTCCGTCGGCTGATCGTGCTCGTCGTAGATCGTTTTGATCCTGCTGGCGTTTTTAGCTCCGTCCAAGCCAAATTCAATTCCTTCGGGATCCGCGAACACTAAGTCGACCCCAGTAGCGACTGCTGCATCTTGATCGTCCGGTTTGGGGCAACGTCGCAGATCTCGATCTTGTGGCCCTGTTCGTCATACTGGAAGGACGTATGATCGCCGCTTCCCTGCGCAACCCCGAGGAGCCGTCCCTTGTCGTCGTAGGAATAAACTTTGTCGGAGAGAATGCCACTACGAGTACGCACAGTTTCCGTAAGTAACCGGCCAGACCCGTCGTAGGTAAGAGTCCGAATTGTCTCTGAGGCCTCTGAATCTGGATTGGACAACCAGCGATTGGTAATTAATCTTCCGGCCGGATCATATTCGCTCTTATTCGAGCCCACCGATACGGTTCTCACAGGGCCTCGAAACCCCGCCCGTTCGCGATCGGATATGACAGTGTTTCCAGTGGGGCGCAAACCCTGAGCTACGTGGCTAGTCTGGGCGTTCAGTAGGTCGTTCAGAGTCGATCCTCCGACTGCCAGAACCGACATTCCAAACAGGAGTTGTCTGCGATCCACAAACAGTTCTCCTTAGTTAGAACTATCGAAAGTTAGAACTGTCGAATAGCTTGCTCCCAGCAGGCAGGGGTGTCAAATCCGTGTTTTGGATCGGTGACCTATCCTATTCCACGTCAGGTTTGGATGGGACAGCTGTTCGAGAGCGGACAGCAAACTCCCGGTTTCGGACAATCGCCATGCGCGGCGCAATCTGAGGAAGGTTCTAAAGCCATTGTTTTGAGCCTCTGACTGTTGCGCAAGAATGGCATCCGTCGTGTAAGCCCAATCCGCAACTGGGGAAAAGCCTGCGCAGTGCATGGCACGATCCTGTGACCATGTCAGCGCTTGCGAGGTGAATGTGGGGACATTCTTAGTCAATCTTCGCTACAGCACGCGCATGTTAAGAAAGAATCCGGGCTTGACAGCGGCCGTGGTGGCCACTCTGATGCTCGGCATCGGCGCGACAACTGCCATCTACACGGTTGTTTATGCCGTCCTGTTAGCGCCCTTGCCCTATCCGGATGCGAATCAACTGGTCATGGTTTGGTCGAAGATCGGTGGACACAACAACGGAATATCGGCTGGTGATTTCCTCGATTGGAAAGAGCAGAACAAGTCGTTCCAACAACTGGCCGCCTGGACAGATGGGAGCTACAATCTCGCAACCCAAGACCAGCCCGAACACATTGCTGTGAAGCGATTAACGCCCGGCTGGTACGACATGCAGGGTATCCCTTTCATGATGGGCCGCGATTTCCTGCCAGCAGAGGGCGTGCCCGGCCGGGACCATGAAATCATCCTGACCTACAAGTTGTGGAAACGCCTCGGCGCCAGTCGAAGCATTCTGGGACAAGCGTTACGCCTCAATGGCGAACCTTACACGGTGGTTGGTGTGTTGTCGCCGGGCATGCCGGATCGATTCGACGAAGAGCTGGCCGTTCCTCTGGCGTTCCGTCCGGAACAGATCAATCACGATTATCACTGGATTCTCGCCATGGGCCGCATGAAACCTGGCGTCACGCTGCAACAGGCTCAAGCTGACATGGACGCCGTCACCGCTCACATTGCCGAGATGTATCCCACTTCCAACAAGGGATGGGGCGCCTCCGTGGAGCCTCTGCAGAATGATTTCCTGCCGAAGGAGCGCATTCGGAACCTGTGGCTTCTGCTGGGAGCCGTGGGCTTCGTGCTACTGATTGCCTGCGTCAACATCGCGAACCTGCTCTTGGCTAAGGGTGCGGTGCGCCTGAGAGAAATCGCGATTCGGTCTTCGGTGGGCGCCAGTCGCGGACAAATCTTCGTTCAGTTTCTGATCGAAAGTCTGGTTCTTGCCCTCATCGGCGGCATACTCGGCATCGCACTGGGCGCGGGATTGCTGCGCGCCATCCTGAGCATTGTCCCGGAAGGAATTCTGCCGACAGAAGCGAATCTGCAACTTGACTTCCACGTTCTGATCTCTGCGCTGGCGGCGACCACACTTGCCGGACTGCTGTTTGGCTGCGCGCCAGCCTGGTACGCGTCGCGGGTGGATCCGGGAGAATCTCTGAAAGAAGGCGGACGCACGAGCACGGGCGCTGGCAGCCACAAACTAAGGCGAGGGCTGATCGCTGGGGAGTTCGCCTTGGCCCTCTCGTTACTGGCCGGCGCGGGCCTGGCCTTGCACAGTTTTTGGAATCTGACACGCGTCGATCTGGGAGTACGCACTGACCATGTGCTGGTCTTTGGCCTGAATCAGCCGGACGGCCGCTTCCAGAGTCCTGAACAGATGAATGCCTATAACCAACAATTGTTGAGCGCTTTGCGCTCGGTGTCGGGCGTGTCCGCAGCCGCCACGCTGACTGGTTTCCCTCTGCGTGGACCAAGCGATGGCATGCCGTTCACCCTGGTGGGAGGGCCAACTTTTGCGGATCCTTCGCAAAGGCCGGGCACCGGCTTTCAGTCTGTTTCCCCCGACTACTTCAAGACTTTCGGCATACAAGCGGTTCGCGGCCGGACATTCGACGAGCAGGACACGGCATCGAGCCCGCGGGTCGCCATGGTGAACGAGGAATTTGCCAGACGTTACCTTAAGGGCCTGGACCCTGTGCGGCAACGTCTCTCGATTGAGCAGATCATTCCCGGCCTACCCAAGCTGGGACCGGCGGTGGAATGGGAGATCGTCGGGGTCTTTCATGACGTGCGCGCTGGAGATTTCCGTGATCCATTTCCCGAAGTGGACGTACCCTTCGCGCAATCACTCTCACCGAGTGTCAGCATCGGCGTGCGAACTGCGGAAGACCCGGCCGCTATGAGCAAGACAATTGCGGCAGCCGTACACAGTGTGGATCCGCAGATTGCCTTGGCCCGTCTCCAAACTCTCGACGACGTGAAATTTGAGTCCCTTGGTGAGGACCGATATACGACTGTGCTGTTCGCCGGCTTCGCCGTCGTCGCTCTACTCCTCGCCGCAGTTGGCATTTACGGATTGATGGCTTTCGCTGTATCGCAACGCATTAGCGAAATCGGATTGCGCCTTGCACTTGGCGCCAGCCGGTTACACGTGATTGCCATCATTCTGAAAGAGGCGGCAATGCTGGCACTGGTTGGCTTGGGGATCGGCCTCGGCGGCTCGGTCTGGGTGGGACACACGATGCGCACAACTCTGTACGGCGTTGCCGCCGTTGACTTCTCAGTCATTGTGGCCGTCGCCGTGATCCTGCTGGCCACGGCGTTGCTCGCTTCCTATCTGCCGGCACGGCGGGCGGCCATGGTCGATCCCATGACCGCGCTGCGTACAGAGTGATTCGCTAGATCCTCGTTGGCTCCTCTAGCTGGGGTGCCCCATTTCTCGCCGCCTTTGCGAGAAGTGGGAGTTTCGAGAGAGCGAAGTCGAGGAATTTCAGATTATCTTGCGATCTGGATGGTCAGGATCATTCCCGGCCTGATGACCGCTACGTTGCGGTTATCACGCTTCAGGGCGGCTACTGTCGTCTTGTAGAGGTTGGCGATCGAGTAGAGGGTTTCGCCGGATTTTACTTTGTGGTGGACAACGGCGGCCTCGGCCGTAGTTGCTCTCAGACGCTCGATTTCGGCGGACTTCGTGGCTGGAGCCTTGGTCGTCGCGGTTTCAGTCTTGGGCGTAGTGTTCTTCGTCTTTGTGCGCGAGGAGGCCGCTTCGGTGCCTTGGGCGCTGGGCGAGATTGGCAGATGCAGGGCGATCACGCGGCGTCCAGCAAGGCTGTTGCCGCGAATGCCGTTCCAGCGGCGAAGTTGCTGTGCTGAGACGCCGAAGTTTTCGGCCACGCTCTCGACCGTGTCCCCCTTGTGAACTTTGTATCGCGTGATGTGCCTGGCATACGTGGCGGAATCGCTCGGATGCTTGCCAGGCGCGACCGGGATGATGAGTTTGGCTTCGCTTTCGAGTTCGGGGCCGTCAAGATGGTTGGCTTCTTCAATCTGCTTGGCCGTGGTGTGATAGGTACGGGCCAGGGCCATAATCGTGTCACTAGAATGAACCGTGTGATAACGCCACCACAGGCGGTTGTCGGGCGGAATGGCGGCGATGGCGGCTTCGAACTGATCCTTGGTCCCTGCCGGAATATGAAGCTGGAATGATCCCGTGCGCGGAGTGCTCAGGCGCAATAGGCTGGGGTTCATGTCCTGCAAAACATCGGTCGTCGCGCCAATGCAATCCGACACCAGGCGAAGGTCAACAGGGTTGTCGAGCGTGACCGTATCGTAGTCGTCCGGCTTTTCCATCATCACACTATCGAGTCCGTACTGCGATGGATTCTTGGTCATGATGGTCACGGCCAGAATAATCGGCACGTAATTCTTGGTCTCTCTAGGCAGGACGTTGCGATTGTAGAGTTCCCAAAAGTCGGCGTATCCGGTGCGCTTCACCGCTGCCTGCACGGTGCCGGGCCCGGAGTTGTAAGCGGCCATGGCGAGATACCAGTCGCCGAACTGGTTATAGAGATCTTTCAGGTGGCGGGCGGCGGCGCGCGTGGATTTCTCGGGATCCTGGCGGTCGTCCACATACATATTGTGATGAAGGCCATAACCGAGGCCCCGGCCTGCCATGAACTGCCAGATGCCGCGTGCACCGACGCGTGAAACAGCGTGCGGATGAAATCCGGATTCGGCCTGCGCGAGGTATATGAGATCCTGCGGCACGCCTTCCTGCTTCAGCGTCGACACGATCATGTCGTGATAGCGGCCGGAGCGGGCATAGGCGCGCTCGAAGACGCCGCGTCCGCGATTGGAGTTGGAAAAATAAGCGATGTAGCCGGCGACCTGGTCGGTCATCATCAGCGGCAGGTCGGAGCGAGTCTTCTTCAGGTCAGCTTCAGCCTTAGCCTTGGTGCCGGCGTCGGCAGCAGGGGCAATTTCGTTAGTCGTGTCGATGGGCGCCGGTTCGGATTTCTGTTGCGGCTCCTGCGCAGCTTCGGCTTCCTGCGTGGTGCCGCCGGGGTACAGTTCGTTGACCCCCTGGACGATTCGGTCGAACTCCTTTTGCAGGCGCTCGTCGGAACGAACGTCGAAATTGCTGCTCAGCAGGGAATTGAGCGCGTTATCGAAATTGTGCTTGGCGTCATCGGTCTTGCCCGCGTGATAGTTCGCTAAGCCCGTCTGGTACTCGCTCTCCGCTTTGCCAACGAGATCACCGACCGAATCGGATTTCGGCTGGGCTTCGGCCTGAGGGGTCTCTGCGGGAGTCACTTTCTCCGTGGATGAATCTTCCGGCTTCTTCTCCGCGGGAGCTTGAGGCTCGGACGCGGCTTGTGAAGCACTTACCGGCGCTGGCTTCACCGCAGGAGCCGGTTTAGGAGGCACCAGGGTGACGGGCTTATGAGCTGACTGGCAGGCAGAAAGTGCCAGGATCAGCGAAGCAAACGCTGCGGCCCGGAGGTAGAGGTTGACGAATCGCATATTGCGGAATGAGATACGGTGGCCCTCTCCGAGTGTTCAATTCCGGTGAATTCTACCAAAAATCGTACCTTCCGGGCGCGCCCGGGTCAATCGCCGAAACGGAACCGGAGTGGTTACTTTCGGGACCGGTGGGGGCAGGTTACCCAAACCGGCTAATTACTCTCCACCACCAAGATGGGATGCCGGCCACACGTGGATGGTTGGTGGCGCTGGAAATCGGAATGCGTGAGGTCAGGCCGCTAGACTGTCCATCAGGGTGCGAGCGGTCGCGATCAACATCGCGACTACGTCGGTTTTCGGGACAACTGCAGAGGCTCCGGCCGCCAGAGCTTCCTTCGCCACGTACGAATCGATGTGCGCGGAGTAGAGGATCACCGGCAGGGCGGGCATCAGTTTCCTCAACGCGCGAGTCTCTTCCAGCCCATTCATGTGAGGCATGGAGAGATCGGTGACGATGAGATCGGGCTCGAGCTCCTGCGCCCTCAATAGGGCGTCGCGCCCGTTGTCGGCCTCGGCACACACCTGGAAATCTGCTTCGCGGGCGAAGAGCTCGCAAATCAACTTCCGCACCGCCGGATTGTCATCGACCACCAAGACCGACCACAAAGCCGTTCCCCTCCCTGAAGGACTGCCGCGGATAACTATAGATGCAGGGAGCGGTGCTGCAGTTCATGTGCATTCACTTTTCGGCTTCTCTCCCAGGCGCTGTTCCTGGCGTTCCAGCAGGTCGTTGAGCTCTTCGATCAGCAGCAAAAAGCGGTGGTGGTCTTGTTCCTTTTCAATCCGTGCGCACAACTCATACATGCGTTCTCGATCATCTGGTCTCATCGTCGTCGTCAGATGACGTCTGTGCGGCCGCTGGTTGATAAGGTGTATAGCGTACTGGCGATGTTCGGTCCCTGAGAAGGCAGAGAAGAATTCCCTAGTCGAAATTTCGCAGCCGCATCAGCAGAGGGATCTCCCTGTCCTCATACGGGGTTTTAGCGGTCCGCTACAGCATTTCGCAGCGCGTCTGGATGGCCTTGAAGGATTCCGGCCTGCTACGCGGACAATCCCACCATGACACACTCAATCGAGCTTAAGGTTCGAGGTCTCGCCAAATTTCAGGCGGAAGACGGTCGCCACGAGATCAAAGTGAGCCCCTGACTATCAGTTCTGACAGTTCCAATTAGGTCACCCCGATGTTGAGGTATAGACTTCACTTTGCTAACATGGCGCATTGTTTCCATCTCTCACGGGTTCAATGCGCCACATTTCCATCTGTAGTAGGGTTTTCTCGGCTTTGGGCCAAAACGCGTCTGGTTTTCGAACAATGGCTGGAGAAGAGTACTTATGAGTGCAATGGGGCCTGATATTGGCGGGAGGCCAAAGTTTGACCCTGGTTTATCCCATCTCGCAAAAACTCATCCTCTGCATTGATGACAACGCAGCGATCCGGTCCTGCAAAAGGGTGCTGCAGCAGTGGATACTCAAACCAACGTGCAGAAGGCGAAGTTCAGCCGCAGGGGTCCAGCTATGAGTTCCCATGCCAATCTTGATCGGGAATCCTTTCAGACGATGCTGGCCAATGCCTTTGCGGTGCAGCAAAGTGGTTTGGACCCACGATCGCTCTCGGCCCTCATCGAAGTGCAACACTCCATCACGACAGATGAGTTCACTATTGATCAAGCTCTGCATCTGGTCGCCGACCGCGCACTCAAAGTGTCCAATGCCAGCGGAATCGCCATTGCTCTACTCGAAGGAGATCAACTTGTTTACCGCGCCGGAAGCGG
Source organism: Terriglobia bacterium (assembly GCA_963743105.1). Classification (GTDB taxonomy): domain Bacteria; phylum Acidobacteriota; class Terriglobia; order Terriglobales; family Acidobacteriaceae; genus Sulfotelmatobacter. The sequence continues at coordinate 104,329 of CAVUOS010000035.1, read as the reverse complement.
GACCGCTGCCACGGATGTGGGGCGCCATGTGTCGGCAGTCCTGACCGTCTGCGCACGCAGCAAGGCGGGTCTGGAGATTTTACGAGTCGAGAATGCCAACACGGACTCGCGGATTGAGGCTGAGATTTGCAGACAGTTCGGAGCCACCTCTCTTCTGATTCTGCCGATCTACCAGGCCGAGGCGGTGGCGGGGGTGCTGCAGGTTCATTTTATCGAGGCGCATACCTTCCTCGACCGGGAAGTGCGCACCTATCGATTGATGGCGGGGCTGGCCGAGGATGCTCTGTTACGGAAGGTGCAGCGTGGCCCGAAAGGCGTCGCAAAAGAATCCGTGACCGTTGTGCATGCCATCAGCCAGAACACATTGCACGAGCAAGCGTTCAGTGGCAATGACAACAGCTCTGCGCAGGCGACACTCAACCCGGGTCAGTCTATCGGAGAACAACTAGCCACAGAATCGACTGCCTTCAACACAAGGGCAGCGGCACTAGTTGGGCAGAAAATAAATCGGCTAATCGGACAGAAAATAAATCGGCATCCGATCGCCAAGTTGTGGCTTATTGAGGCTGCAATAACCGCAACCATTTCGCTCGCCTTAGTTATTGGGTTCGCCCACGGTTATCATCATCCTGCTGCACCCGCAGTGAGCAGTTCGGCTCTCTCGACACCGAACGACACCGGGGACCACACTACCCCGAAGCCTTTATCACCTAACCAGAAATCAAAAAAGTCCACTAATGGAGTGAACGATACGATGGCCCCCAGTCCGGCCTTCAGACGGTTATTGGTCGGGCCGAATGAAGTGGACTACGTCGCAGACGATGTAACAGTCCGGTATTTCAAGGCCAGACCCGCCAAGCCGCGAACTCGAATCAATGATGATAAAGAAGTAAACATCGGCCAAGATGTCACTGTGCGCTATTTTGCGCACAAGTCGACGCTATCGCAGACACCCTCTGCGTCAGCATCGACGCAAACGACAACGCATCCGTCCTCCGCATCGCAATGATGCATCAGTCCTGTGCTCGCCCATTCAAAACCTTGTCAATGAGGTCAAGGGCAATTTGTCGCCGACTTCGCGACTAATCACTTCCCGACTGCGAATTGTGACAGTTCCAATTCTTTTGCCCCGATGTTGAGCTACAGACTTGATTCGAGTTTTAGGCCCTGGGCAAGGCGTCTGGTTTCGGACCAGCGCCAGCCGAAGGATACCTCCGAGTCGGATGGGCCTGATGTCAGCAGGAGGCCAATTTGATCCTCTTTCATCCCGTCTCGCTGAAGCTCATCCTGTGCACTGATGATGACCCGCCGATCTTGTTCTACAAAAAGCGCTACCACAACAGAAAGAAAAATTGTTTCAGTCATCGCAAACAGTAGAAGTTTCACTGGGGGACCGCTTGCGCCTTTCATCCATTCGCGTCATTGCAGGAGTTTCCTTTCTTCTTTTTGGAGCCGCAGCCTGGCGGCTCGGCACCCAGTCGTCGTCTGACTTCTCCGCTCGAGCGCAAACCTCCCGGGCCGCGTTAACGAGTACGCCTCAGGCCCCACTGCTGCAAACGTTCAAGGCGACTGTTTCGGATCCGTCCAGTTCCGCCGGCGTCCCATCGCCGCAGCCCACCGCAGCCTCTGGCACCGAAATCTATACCGTCAGGCCCGGCGAAGCCATCCCCACGATCGCCCGTCACTATCTGGGCAAGACTTCCTACCTTACCGCAACCGAGCTAGCCGCTGCCATCCGCCACGTCAATGGCGACCGCACCGCCAACTTCCTGAAAACCAACGAAAACATCGTCATCCCGGGGATACTCTCCGCGCCCATCACAGAGAAGATGATGCCCGTCGCTAAAGACTTCGAGGTCCGCGCCATCGCCCTCACTGGCATGATGGCGGGGAGCGACCACGGACTCCGTATCATCCGCCAGTGGCGTGAAGTCGGCGGCAACGCCGTAGTGTTCGACATCAAAGACTTCGACGGCAGTGTCAACGTCCCCTTCGAGCATCCGCTGCTCGGCAGCCATAAGGTCTATATCCACGACGTCCCCAAGTTCGTCCACTTCCTGCACCAGCAAAACATGCATGCCATCGCGCGCATGGCCATCTTCCGCGACGAGCGCCTGGTGGTGGAGCATCCCGAATTTGCTGTCCAATCGCGCCGCACCCATCAAGCGTGGCGCGAAAACGGCAAGCTGGTCTGGACCGATCCCTCCAATCCCCAAGTTCAGGACTACAACATCGCCCTCGCCAAGCACGTAGCCCGGCTCGGCGTAGATGAAATCCAGTTCGACTATGTCCGCTTCCCCGCCGAAGGCGACCAAAAAGACGCAGCATTCGTTTTCCAGGAAGACCAGCCGGAAGCTGCCGCGGACCAGCAAGATTCATGCGGCGACAGCCGCCTCGCCGATGCGAAGCAAGTCGGAACATCCACGTACGTCGACGCCAAGCCGGCTGCACCAGCCTCCAAGGAGCAAAAGACTCCCGCCCAAAGCGCAACCCGCGAAACCGTCGCAAAGAGCGGACCCAAGTCCCGCAGGGACGGTACAAATGCCGCTTGCACTCTGAAACCCCGCGGCCCCCAGCGCTCTGATATCATCGCCGCCTTCGTCAAGAAGGCCTACGCTGAACTCCATCCCACCGGCGTCCTGCTTTCCCTCGACGTCTTCGGCGTCATGGCATGGCATCGCCAGGTTGACCTCTCCCGCACCGGCCAGGACATCGTCCAGATGGCCCGACAACTGCGACGTCCTCAGCCCAATGATCTATCCCTCGCACTTCTTCGGCATGGACAACATCGCCCACCCCGGCGACGAACCCGCCCACTTCATCGGTGAATCCATGGAGCGCTTCGAACGGGTCACAAAAGGCAGTGGCGTCGTCATCCGCCCCTGGCTGCAAGCCTTCCACTGGCACACCAAAACCTACTCGCCCGAGTACATCAAGGTTCAGGTAGAAACCGCCAAGACGAAAGGGGGAATCGGTTTCTTGTTATGGAACGCCGCCAACGACTACTCGAAACCCTTCGTGGCCATGCCTGAAATGAAGACCGCCAACGGCAAAGAAGAAGCCAAATTCTTCCGCGGCGACGAGGTTCCTGAGGCTAAAACTCAAGACCACAAATATTCCCAGTGGAAACAAACTGTTGGGAGCGACGATCTTGGGAACTAGGAAGGGTACGACTTTGAGACTGCGCTTGAGCGGTCCCTGAGCGCCATGGCGATGTGTCGCCAATTCCCTCGGGGCGGATAATTTCGGGCAGCCGATGAGTTTCCTCGTGAGTCACCTGGAATCGCCTTCATTCCAATCATCAGGTGCAAGAGACACTCCCCAAATATTCTCCGGTTTCTCTAGTCCGATTCCACAATGCCGGGGCCAGTCCGGATCGACATAGACCACTTGGGCCAACGCACGTTTATCCGTCAGAATGACGTGAATCTGGATTTTCATCCCAACCCGTAAAGGCACGGTAGTGGACATCCGTGCTCCATGAAGGTTGACAACAATGGTCTCGCCTTCACAGGTCAGAGATTCAGTAACACCTTCGGCCTCTATCCGAACCTTCAAGGGAACCCGTGTGCTTCTTCGGGATTCGAGAACACCTTGCTCGAGGGACATTTATCCTACCTGCCTATTATTAGAAGAGAGAGAATCTGGGAAAAGGCTCGGCTCAAGCCCGACTGGGACCGCAGCGTGCCGTCTAGCACGCGCCCGTCAGCAGGCGGCAGTAACCGCCCACGCCACATAGAAGATTAAGCTCTTGGCAGGTTAGTTTCGTTGCTCCAGAGCATTTATGCCCTCACGGTATACGAAACGATGCTCCTCACAAGCGAGCATGAGAAAGGCCAGAGCGGTCAATTGACGGTCAGGGTTTGGGCGCTACTGGTGCCACCGCTGGTACAACCGAGGTCGCCGCTATTGCCGGAGGGCGTCTTCACAACGACGTTGAAGCTTCCAGCAGCAGGGATCATCGACGATGTAATGTCGGCTGTGAGTTGGGAACTGCTGACCACCGTGGTGGCGAGGGTGGCGCCATTGAAGACCATTACGGAGGAGGAAACGAAATGGCTGCCGGTGGCGGTGAGCACGAAGCTGGGCGGCAGTTGTGAAAACGCCATGGTCGCTGGAGAAATCGAACTGAGGCTCGGTTTAGGTCGGGCGCTCCCGCAGAGGGGATTCAGCGTGTTGCACCCGGGCACGAGCGAGAGGACGACCAGCCAAAAACTCAACAGAACGAGCCTACGGGAAGAGGACAACACTCTGTAACGCACAGGTGACTCCATCCTAAACCAAGTGAGCTGACAAGGACAGGCAAAAACGCGTGTTCCCTCACTCTCCTTGCCACCACTTCATCTTCGGGATTTGCGAAACTGCCCTGAGTTCCATCAGTACCTCTAGCTCATGCTGAATCTGATAGAAACGAACGAGCCGCCGAGGTGAGAGCGCTGTCGCGAATTGCGGGCGATATTTTTCATCAAGCTTGTTCCTGAGCTTCAGTTGCTCGAACCTTCGGTTCAACAGCTCTTGTGCTTTCGCATCCGTCATCGTGTCGTAATCGTCAGCATAAGCCTTGATCACCGCAACCCTGGCTTCGAGGAACTTGTCGCGCTCTGCCATATAAGACTCGTAGATTGGCCAGAACCGCTTGGCTTCCTCATCGGTAAACGTCTGCATCCCATTGCTGATGATATCCCTTGCCTGGGACTTGAGGTCTGCCTTGAGGAGCTTAATGTACTCGTCCAGGTCATCTGCAAACGCCGGCATGGCGAACAACAAAGCCACAACAATCAGGAGTTTCTTCATGTCTCTTCCCCCTTGTCGGAATTGGTTAGTCTGGAAATTTTGTATCTTCTAAGGACGCGCCACGATTTGAATCAGATCGCTCACTTTGTCGACGATGCGAATATAAGGTCCGGTTCCTAGGTTTGTAACCTGCCAGAAAGACCAGTGCGGAAAGAGTTAGTGGCTTCGAGAGCCTTACTCTGCCGATTCATATGTGATCTATGTCATTGACATTCCCTGGTTATTGGTATTGAATTGGCCTGTCTCTCCTCCCCGGGGCACAGTTCCCCGCCGCTGACACAGACCCCGACATGAGACAATCCAGGTCTTCCCCTCAACAGCTCACTCCTTGAGCGCGCGTTAATGGAGGCAACATGAAACGCATGAGGGATTCAAAACAGTATCTTGTTCGGTTAGGAATGTTTGCGGTCCTGGCCGGCGCACTTTGCACTCGGGTTCCATCCGCTTTGGGTCAAACACCCGAAACATTACCTGCCAGCGCTACAGCCAACGTTTGGCAAGCTGGAGGCCAAGAAGAAACGACGCAGGCCGATCAGATCGTCCCACCTACGCCGCTCCCAGCCACGCCCTGGGGCACTCCGGTTCTGGTGTCGCCAAGAAATGGGACCGGACTCTTCCACTACCCCAGAACCACAACACTGATATGGCAACCGGTGCTCACTGCGACCTCATATGTAGTGGAGGCAGCATACCTGTCTGGCAGTACCTGGAATGCGTATCCACCGGTCACAGTCACGGGCAACAGCAACTCTTTTTACACATTCGCCTTTGTTGGCGACCAGAAAGGCCGCTGGCGGGTGACCGCATTCAACGGAACGATCTACTCATCCCCCAGCGCGTGGTGGACGTTCTCGTACAACACCACGGCTCAAATGGCGACACCCACTCTGACCAATCCTGTTAACAACGAAGTCTTCGGCCACTATCCGCGAGCCCTAACTCTGTCATGGAAGATGGTACCTGCGGCGGCAGGCTACAAACTGGAGATCGCGTACTGCGATTCCACGAGGACTACGTGCACGAGTTACCCGCCCGTCACAATATCGAATCCATTACAGTCCGATTACACTTTTAGCTTCGTTGGCGCGCAGCCCGGCAAGTGGCGCGTCACCACACTTGGCGGTGGGGTCTATCGTGATTCGGCGGCCAGTGGCTGGCGCTGGTTTAGCTTCACTCAGTAAGCAATGAAGCTTCGGCAGTCGCTACAGGTTCAGCGACAAACACAAGCTGGGCACCCGGGGATGTTTTGCCTGAGCGGAAACATCCCCTTTTTCTCGCCTCTGTTGCGGCTCTTCCCGCACGTGGCGGGAATGATGGAAAGTCATCCCCTCGACTTCGCTTACGGCTACGTCGCACACACCTCCAACCGGGCGATGAGCGTAACCGCGATTTATCGCAGCCACTCGAATTGGCGGTGATCTGTGATCATCACGCCTTGTTCACAATAAAGTTTCGGTCGCACTTCCCCGGTCGCACTTCCAAAGAGGCATGTCTCGACGACTCTCGCCCGTGCGAATCAATCCCAGCCTTGCGGCGAGGCGCTGCGAAGGATAGTTGTCATCAGGTATTGTGGCGCTGATGGAACTGACGCCGGGTTGTTGAACGATCCACTTGAGGACTGCAGCCGATGCCTCAGTGGCGTATCCTTTCTTCCGGGCGTTCTCGATCAAACCCCATCCAATCTCCACGTCTCCATCGGCGCTCGGTGGCCCCTTCAAGTTGATCGATCCCACGACAACTTTGGAACACCGTTCGACGATGACACGGATGCGCCACGCGCGCTGGTTGCTGTCGGCCCGCAACGCCCTGAGATGCCATGACAGGTCAGCGCCGAGTTTGGGATCCTCTGGTAAAAATGTGAAACCAGTCCGGAGCGAAATGCGCTCCAGGTCACCGGCGATGAGCGCCTCGATGTCCTCCGGCACGAGTGCGACGAGCAGCAAGCGTTCGGTCTCGATGCTGGGTGGCCTCTGCATCATGATTATTGCTAACACGCCTTACAACTTTGCGCCGTCTGTGGCGAGTTGCCCGCCCGGCTGTTGAAATCCCGAGGCCGGGCGCGCAACGTCTGGAAAGGAATGTTGGTTCACGAGAATCAGGAATGCAAGACCAGCAGCCTACCGGATCAAGTTATGGCCCGATGGTGCTGGCGGCTTTGCCGTTCACCCCCACAGCGGCGCACAGAACCCGCCCTCCCCCAATGCTGGCGCAGCCGGGATTGCCGTTGTAGGTAGCAGTGCCGATTTTCGACCATCCAGACCAACTGGTGCCGCTGAAGGAGTTCACCCAAAACCCGGCATCGCTGGCCACCGAACCGCAAGCGAGTTGCCCTGTCGCAGGCTGCGCGCACGACGCACCGGGATTGACGCTTCCACCAAGTCCGCCCCACCCACTCCAACTCGTGGTAGCCCAAGCGCCGCCTTTAAAGTTGTTCGCGAACAGCCCGCCAGAGCTGCCGCGGGAAAAACAGGTCAGAAGGCCAAGGGTTCCTCCCAGTGGCGTGCAGGAGTAACGACTGGCGCCAGAACTGCCGCCGATATTGATGAACTTGCTCCAGGCAGTACCCGCAAAGCGCGCAGCCACGACATTCCACGCATTGGTCGTCGATGTGGAAATGCAGACCACACCGCCCGTATCGTCGCTGCCGCAACCGGGCGCGGAGACGGTTGTTCCGGCGAGGGTTTTGAAGGCGCTCCAGACAGTGCCGTTGAAAACGCTCGAAGTATAGCCACCGGCTGTACTGCGGCCCACGCATAGCACATTCCCCACCGTCAGGCGAGCGCAGCTAGGTTCCGAGGTGAGGGTACTGCCGACGCTAGTGAGCGCGCCCCAGGCTGTACCGTCATAGACTGCTGCGGACAGACCACCTGTAGCGTTCCGCACGCCGCAGATGACGTTGCCTGCGCCATCTGCGGCACAGCTGGGATTCGAGGTGACGGTGCCAGCGATGGTTTTCCAGACAGCCCACTTGGTTCCGTTCCATTGATTCACGATCAGGGTTTGGCCCACTCCGCGCGCCGCGCAGACGGCCAACCCGGTTGACGGAGATGCGCAGGAGGGATCGGAGAGCACGACGGTGGTTCCCATCGAAACAACGCCTGTCCACGCCGCCCACGCCGGGTGCAGCGCACAGAGTACGACCATGATCGCCAGCAGGCGACGAACACACTCAGTTTTCATTTTTGCTCCTTTAAGATTTGCCTTTTGACTTTGCTTGCTACACAAGGCTCAGGCCCGGGGAATGCCAAGGCCGTTGTGAAAACGAAGTGGACTTGCTGCCGAAGGCCGCGATCCGGGGGAAAAAGTCGTGGCAACTGCGCTTTAAGTATGGACCGAAATCCACGCCCTGCCTATCGCTAAATAAAATAATGTCGAAGCTCCCAGCAGAGTGGTCGTGCGAACCCAAGCCCAAAATCTTGATCGCGGACCTTCTTCTCAACAGGTGGACTCGAAGTACTCTGCCGATGGCAAAGACACACAACAACAATGTTTGACGGCCCCTTCAGACAGTCGTTGCCCAAAGTTAACGCCTGTGGTGGTAGAGGTCAGCGATGCAGTAGGTGAAGCCGCCCAGGTAAGCCACCCGGGGGACGTTGCCGGTCACTCGAAACTGTACTGCGCTGTCCAGAACCAGCCGTGGCCTAACGGTGTAACTCACCGCCCACAGGTTCTGCGTGACCCCTGGCGTGGTGGCGTTCGCACGCGTCGTGTCCGAGAACTCCATCGAGAGCTGCCACTTTGGGGTCAGGGAATAGCTGAGTGTGCCGGTGGGCAGCCAGTCGTGGCCGAAGCCGCCGCCCGGGCGTCCGAGCCATGCGTAGCCCAGGTTGGCATCGACATGGAAGCGCTTTGGAAGGTCCTTGCTGGCCAGCAGAGTGACAATGTGGTCCACCTCACCAGTGCCTTCGACCGGCCCCGCTGTGGGGAACTTGACCGAGTATTCCACGGTCAGTGTCGGCTGGCGCCTCGCCTGGTGCAGGAAGCGCCAACGCAATCCGGCGTTGTTATCGCTCACACCGACGTAATGCAGGGAAGCGTCGTGTTGCCAGGGATTACCTGCCCAGTCCAATTCCACGTCGCGTAGTAGCCCAAACTTGAGCAGCCCCTGGAGCGCCTGCTGCCGGGCGGCGGCGCTGATGCCGAATTCGAGCTCGAGCACTCCAAACTGCGTGGTCTCCGCTGTGTTGGTGACCGTAGGACGGTTGGGCGTCGCGGTCAGGTCAGCTAACGGCTGCTGCGCACGACAATCAACTGTCGTCAGCCACAAGAGCAGCAGGGCCGCCGTGAGCTTCATCCTTGGGTGTCTCCCGAACGAAATGTTAGCAGCGACACTACGAATCTTGGAATCCGGTGTCCGCAAGTGTTCTAGGAATCTGAGTCGCTCAGTCAGGGAAATTCACGAGGCTACGGGGCGGGCTCACTCGGCAGTCAAAAATATTCCTCTTCTTCATGAGCCAAATCTCCCCTGGTTTTCACAGGTAGTAGGCAGAGGGGTAACCGGGCTGCCATGGAAAACGGGGCTTCGGTTTCTTGTTGACGGGTAAGTGCTCGACCAGATGCCGATTCCTCCCCGGCGGTCGGGCTCTTCTCCACGGAAATTCTCAATGGAAGTGAAGTAAGGAGAAAAGCTATGAACCGCCGTAAACCATATCGCTTGCTGAACCCAGCCCTGTTGCTGAGCCTGTTGCCATCGCTGGCGGCGGCGCAGTACACCGATATCTACACATTTAACAGTTACTTCGAAGGCTGCTGTGCGAACCAGCCAGCCATGCTCGCCCAAGGTACAGACGGCAATCTCTATGGAACTCTACCTTCGGGCGGCGGCAGCACCGACGCTGGCTCGTGGCTCGAGTACAACATGAGTGGCCATCCGAAGCTTACAAATTTTGGCGACTATACAAGCGCACAGCTACCAGACTCGCTCTCAGGCTCGAACAGCGGCTTTACGCTGGGGATCGACGGAAACCTCTATGCCGGCGTATCGCATGTAAATGGGCTCGACTTTGGCGCCATTATCAGGCTGTCGCCGTCGTCGCCCGGGCAGTCGTCCTCAGGACCACCGAGCATCGTGTACCAGTTCCCTGGCGGCACCAACCCTGACGGTTATCCCAATCCCACATTTCCCGTTGCTCCTCCCATCCAGGGTACCGACTTTAATCTCTATGGAGTAACCAACGATGACGCATACTCCGGGTATGTCTACCAGGTTCTGCTGAACAGCAGCACAGGCCAAGGCACAGCGGGATGGGCTCTTCGATTGCCTTCGCAGTCCAGCGCGCCTCTTCTCCTGGGCAGTGACGGCAACTTTTACGGCACGTATTCCAACGGCAGCTTCTCAACAAATAGCTCAGGCGTGGTAGTCCCAAGCCCGAACGGAAATGGCGGCATCTTCCAGATCACGCCCGCGGGTGTAATCGGCTGGTACTACAACCTTGATCCATTCTCAACAACGCACAACAACGGGAACGGCGATGGCAGCGGCCCCCAGGGGGGTGTAATGCAGGCTGCCGATGGCTATCTCTACGGCACAGCCAGCGGCGGTGGCACGAATGCGACTGCGGGGGGCGTGGTCTTCAAGATCGCGATCAACGGCACAGGATACGGTGTCGCCTACAACTTCCATTCCACCGACGGGACGGCTCCTCATGGAGGGTTACTGCAGGGCAGCGACGGTTATCTTTATGGACTCACCACCGATAACGGTCCTCCCCTCCCACCACAGATCCGAAAGTACTTACCTCCAGCTGTGACACTGGGTACGATGTTCAAAGTCTCCACCGCCGGGACAAACTATGCAGTGCTTATTCCGTTCTTCGGAATCCCCGTTTGGAATTACTACGGACCGGGAATCGACCCGGAATCGACACCCACTTTGCACACCAACGGGATTATCTATGGATTGACTCACAGAGGCGGGGAAAATGGAGCGACTTCGGGACCGGGTGCCTTTGACGATGCCGGCGAATTTTTCAGCTACAACGCCGGACTCAGTCCCTTTATTTCAATCGTTGGCCAGCGCTCCGCCCGCATTGGCGACCGGGTCGGGATCATTGGACAGGGATTCTCGAATCCAGTAGGGGCTGCAACAGGAGTTACCTTCGGCGGAGTCGCGGTCGCGTGGGGGAAATTTACCGTTACTGTCTGGAGCGATCGCTATATGACCGTCGTCGTCCCGCCCGGAGCGAAATCCGGACCAGTTGTGGTCCAGGAAACCACCGGCAATCTGTCCACTCTGTACAACTTCACCATCAACTGCAGTTATCTTGGATGCCTACATCACCCTTGATCTGCACGTAACGGCGCGCCCGGGCCATTCCACTAATCCCGGGCGCGCGATACTTCAGTTCGGTTTGCGGTCGCCGGGGAAGAGAAGTGAATGGGCCATCGCGCCAACTGAAAAGATTGCGTACCAGATGGCGGTTCACTATGGGTGGACCGAAGGCCTTGGGAGCTCAAAACCTTAGTCGGCGGGTTCAATTGTTGTGTGTCCTGTAGTCGGTTGCGGATGTGTCTCGCCCCCGCAGCTGTTCTCGCGGCAGTCAGGCGCGCGGGTACTTACACGCGAAAGTAATCGGGCCGCCAGTTCTGAATCGCTGTCTTGATGTCTTTGCGTTTGAGCTTTTCGATGAGCGCGCGCTCGACCAGTTTGGGGACTTCCGCGTCCGAAGCGAAACGCAGGGCACAGAGTTGACCTTCGGTGAGCTCCGGGATGCGCGAGCGTAGAGGCTCACTGAGCAGTTGCGACAGGCGCAGGCGTTCCTCGAGACGAATGATGCGGTCCTGCAGCTTGAGCGAATAGAAACGCACTTTGAGCACCAGCGTGAGCAGTGCGACCGCGAGCACGATCAGCAGGAACGAGTGGATGTTATCGCGCATGTCGCTCTCGCGCAGGTGATAGAAGAAGTGAATCAGCGACAGGATCACTCCGAGAGCGAAGACCGGCAGCAGAAAGAAATGAAACAGAGGATCGAAACGCGTGTGATTGGCATAGGTCTGCGGAGTTTTCTCGGACACCGGGCGCCTCCCTGCATGAAGAAGGTGCAGTTTAGCAGAAGGGGGAGCGTCGGCGTCCTCTTCGAGTTAAGCCCTCTTTAGTTCGTGGGTGCGGGGCTCGTTCCCATGAGATATTGATCGAACCAGGCGATGGTGCGACGGATGGAGTCAATCTGGTTCTCGCGTTTCACGAAGCCATGGCCTTCATCCGGGTAATAGTGCACATCCACGACATGGCCCTCTTTCTTGAGGATATCGACAACCTGTTGCGCCTCCTCTTTCGGAACGCGCGGATCATTGTCGCCCTGCATGACGAGTAGAGGTGCCTTCGCGCTGCGAATGTAAGTGATCGGCGAGTCCTCCTCGTAGACCTTGCGGTTCTCTTCAGGATTGCCCAAAAGCGCCTTCAGGTACTCGTTCAACGAGGGGTCGGAGCTCTTCAACATGGTCGACCAGTTGATGATCCCGTACTCGTCCACCGCCGCCGCCCAGATATCGGGCGTCCTGCCGATGGCCATCAGCGTCATGAAGCCGCCGTACGAGCCGCCGTAGATGCCGATTTTTTTTGGATCGACGAAACCCGTGGCTTTGAGGAAGTCCACGCCGGCAATCTCGTCCTTGAGATCGCCGCCGCCCAAGTCCTGAAAGTTAGCCTTCTGGAAATCCAGGCCATAACCCGTGGACCCGCGCGGGTTCGGAGCAATGCAGATGTATCCACGCGAGACCAACGCCGCCACATCTGTGTTCCAGTAGTCGACCATCTGGCCGGTGGGTCCGCCATGTGGAAGTACGATCGCCGGACTGCTCCCGTCGCGTTTCAGATTGAACGGCACCCAGAGCAGCGCGGTGATGATTTTTCCGTCGAAACTTTTGTAGTGGACAATCTGGGAGGGCGGGAGCGGCGTCGCACGCAAGCTGGCAATCGCGGTAAAAGTCAGTTGGTCAGCGTGGCGGGTACTGAGATTGTAGACCCAGAGGTCGGCGGGCTGATTGGAGGCCTCGTGGGAGACGATCACGCGGTCGCTCTGCGGAGCGAACTCGTTGGGATTGCCCGAGAAAGCGTTCAGGCCATGCGGCAGATCGATCTTATCCGCGCGGTTGGTTGATCGATCGACAACGTATGAGTCGATCACACCGTCCTCATTGACGACGTAACTGAAACGCTTGCCGTCGGGCGAAAAATTCCCGGCGGAAACTTCCCATTTCAAGTCGGTAACCCATGTGACTTTTTTGGTCGCGACGTCGAGCAGAGCGACGTTCATGTAACCGCCCTTGGCATCCGAAGTCAGCAACAGAGTCTTGTCGTCGGGCGACAACGATGAGCCGAGATAACGAATCGTGCCCTTATGGGCGGTAAGATTCTCCATCTTTCCGGTGGCCACATCAATGCGGTACACATCCGCGTCAGTGAAGGGAGGATCCACGCGGCCGGCATAGATCGTCTTATCGTCGCTACTCCATGCCACAGCGTTCCAGGCGTAACCGGGTTGCTGCTCATGGGTCAGTAGCCGGACCTTGCGGGTGCTCCAGTCGAGCAGAGCAATGTCATATTGAGCACCATCCTTCGGCTTGTAGCCGAGAGCGATGGTTTTGCCATCGTGGGACCAGCGCGGACTCTCCTCACGAATCGCAGGTGTGTTAGTCAGGTTAACGATCTGGCCGCCGTCGCTCGGGACAGCATAGAGGTCCCACAGTTCATCTCCTGCGTGATCCTGCTGGTAGACGATCCATTTGCCGTCGGGGGACCAGGTAGCGCTGTACTGCCGCTCGTCAGACTGGGTGAGTTGAATCGGCCATCCTCCGGAGGCGTTCACCTTCCACAGATTGAAGCGGCCGGCAATGTCGCTGGTGAATACGATCTGTTTCCCGTCAGGCGACCAGGCGGCACCAAATACACTTTTGGTGTAGTAAAGATCGTCGATGGGTGCCGGCCGCGCTGCGGAGTTTGACGACGAGACGACCGACTTGGGGTCAGTGAGTGGACGGTCATCGGGTCCCGTGGAAGCTGTAGAACTGATAGAGCGGCTCCCGAAAATGACAACCACAAGCGCCAACAATCGGTGAATTCGCATACCAACCTCGTTTCAACAAAGCCCGAACTCCTGAGCGTCGGGAATGCTGGCCGGTAGTGCACGATCAAGAATGGGATTGTGGGGCCTATTGGAGCCATTGATATATCACGGATTTTGCGATCTGGAAAGGCCACCGAGGCTGGCGGGACTGGCGTCAGGAGCCGATGACGGCCGGGCGACGTGCCTCCGCATATAATTCCGCTGTGCCCGCGAACTCTACCGGCTCCCCGCACCGCGTCCTCGGCCTTGACGTCGGAGCGCGCCGCATTGGGATCGCCATCTCTGACCCCCTCGGTATCACCGCTCAGGGTCTTGATACACTGCACCGGAAGAATAAGAAATACGACTTCTCCTATCTCCATCGCGTAATCCGTGACTATGACGTAAAAGAGATCGTGGTGGGGCTCCCCCTACGTATGTCTGGCGCCGAAGGCATCCAGGCCGAAAAAATTCAAGCGTTTGCCGACGATCTTCGTAAGCACTTCAAGCTGCCGGTACACCTCTGGGACGAGCGCCTCACTTCCGCCGAAGCCAACCGCCTCCTGCGCGAGACCGATCTTTCGATTGAAAAACGAGGCCAGGCCGTCGACCGCATGGCCGCCATCCTGATCCTGCAGGGCTGGATGGAGAACCGCAAAACGCAGCCCTCTGCGCTCTCTACGTAAACGGCGTATCCCGCAGACATAAACGCGATACCCCGCACCCGACCCTTTGTCATTCCGACGCGAAGCCCCAACCTTTGTCATTCCGAAGCGAAGCGAGAATCTGCTCTTTGCCGGCTGCATACCCGCCGTATGCAACAAGCAGACTCCTCAACGGCTATCGCCGTTTCGGAATTACCAGGTTGCTATGAGTCGGAGGAGACAGTCCTTCTCTTGCCTTCCCTTAGACCTAGGAGTAGCATGTTAGTAGTAGTACTAGTTCACAGCGCTTCTTCCCGCGAACCCTCCGCCCACTGGGTGCCTTGTTTATGAGCCTTACGGATTCGAACTTCCATATTGGTGATAAAGTCGTCTACCCCAACCACGGCGTCGGCGTCATCGAACAGATAAGCAGCCGTGCGGTGGGGGCGACGATCGAGAGATTCTATCTTCTGAACATTAAAGCCAGCAGCCTGAAGGTGATGGTGCCCTGCCAGAATGCAGGCAGCGTCGGACTCCGGCGGGTAGTAAAGAATGGCGAGGTGCAGAAGGTGCTGGACCTGCTCTCGATCAGCGGAAACGGCAGCAACGGCGACTGGAAGGACCGGTTCAAAGAGAATTCCGAGCGCATGCGTACGGGATCGCTACTGGAAGTGGCCGGGGTGCTGAAGAACCTGATCGCCCTTCACCAGGCCAAGCCGCTCTCCTTCCGGGAGAAGAAGATGCTGGAGCGCGCCCGCTATTTGCTGGTCAGCGAACTGGCCATGGCTCGCAACTGTGAGGAGTCGAAGGTGGAAGAGCTCCTGACGGTCACGCTAGCCAAGTGCAACCTCCGCTTCCCCGAAGCCTCCGAGTTTCAGGCATAGTACCGCTTTCACCTTTTGTCATTCCGAACTTCGCGAAGCGAAGGAAGAATCTGCTGTATCATCCCATCTCCTCCGGTCCGGATAACTCGTATAATCTCGCCCGATGTCCGACACCCCCGTTCCCTTCGGCATGGATCGTTTCCGGCTGCGGCTCGACCGCCAGGATCCGTATCTCTCGCTGCACTTCATTATCATTTTTGTTCGCGACCAGGAACGCAGCCTGCAGTTCTACCGCGACCAGCTTGGGTTCCTCGTGGTTGTCGACCATCGATTCGAAAATGGAATCCGCTGGATCGAGGTGGCCCCACCCGACGGCAGTGCCAATCTGGCGCTGGCCCAAGTCTCGCCCGATCCCGAGAGCGAAAAACTCCTCGGCCGCGACTCCAACATCTATTTCCTCAGCGAAGACGTGATCGCAAAGTACGACGAATGGAACAGCCGGGGCGTGCGCTTTCTCTTTCCGCCGAAAGTCCCGGAGTGGGGCGGGTTCTTCACCCGCTTCGAAGATCCCGACGGTAACTCTTTCGGCGTCGCCGGATTCGATGAGCTCACCCTCACGGTGGAGAAGCAACGCCGGGTTCAAGAGCAAAGGCTTGAGGCAGAACGTCGGGCCGCACAGGAAATCGAAATCGCCAAGCAGGTGCAGGCCCGCCTATTCCCACAGATCCGTCCCCAAGCCAAGACGCTTGAATACGCCGGACTGTGCCTGCAGGCGCGCCAGGTTGGAGGAGATTACTTCGACTTCCTCGATCTCGGGCAGCAGCGCCTGGGACTCGTAATCGGCGACGTCTCCGGCAAAGGCATCGCGGCAGCCCTGCTCATGGCCAACCTGCAGGCCAACCTGCGCAGCCAGTGCGCACTCGCGCTGACGCATCCCGAACTCTTTTTGCGATCGGTCAACCGCCTCTTTTACGAGAACACGGTTGACAGCGCCTACGCATCTCTATTTTTCGCCGAGTACGACGACGAGTCGCGGCGACTGCGTTATGCCAACTGTGGACACCTTTCCGGCATTATCATGCGCGGCGACAACGCTTGCTGCCGTCTCAGTTCGACAGGAACCTTGCTCGGTCTATTTCAGGATTGGGAGTGCAATTTCGCCGAATTCGAACTCGCTCCCGGAGACCTGCTCACTCTCTACACCGACGGCGTTACCGAAGCGCTAACCGACCGCGGTGAGGAATTCGGCGAGGAGAACCTGATTCAAAGACTGCGCCACTATCGTGATCAACCATGCCAGGCGGCAGTGGAGGCCATCACCAACGAGGTGCGCAGCCTCACCCCCGGCGACCAGCACGACGACATCACGCTGATCCTGGCGAGATGCAGATCTTCCCTCGTATAACATAGCCCGCCCTGAGCAGAGTATTTCGACCTGCCTGAACTCACGTACATTTGAGTTGTGAAATGCAGCAGTGCCCCTCGATGCGCGTGTCTCTGAGCCAGCACGTGTAGACTTTCGCATCAGGATGGGGTCGCGCATGCCTTCAAACTCACGTGACCGAAATCACATTAGGCATTTGACCGCAGGGGGTACAATTCTCAGTTCGTTGGAGCTGTTGTTGATTATCTCTGTATTCATCACAGGAGGAGCAATCTCATGAGACTTACGAAATTCATTGTTTTGTTCGTTATCTGCACCTTGGCGATCTCGATCGCGCTGCCGGCCTTCGCTGCCGACGGAGCCGCCGTTTACAAGGCGAAGTGCGCCGCCTGCCATGGCCCCGAGGGTCAGGGCAAGGTAGGTCCGGCCGTGAAGGGCACATCCCTGACCGCCGACCAGATCACCGATCTGCTCGCCAAGGGGAACGACGCCAAGAAGGCCCCGCACAAGAAGGCGGTCGCAGGCGTCTCGGCCGAGGATGCCAAGGCTGCTGCCGATTACGTCAAGACCTTGAAGTAGGAATTCGAGTCAACCGGCAGGAGCAAGGGGCGAAGGCCATCCGCTTTCGCCCTTTCTTTTTTAAGTCCCCTTGTTTCTTCGATATAGAGCTTCTGCGGACCTGTTATGTCTGACGCCGTTCGACGATCACCGGCTTGCCTGTCACCACTGCCCCTGTGTTGGTGTTATTCACCCGCAGCGCGTGTTCCTGGATAGCGAGTTGCAGTTGTCGGATGGTGGCGCTCCATTGGGGATCCCGCTCATACAGCGCCCGGGCGCAGAGTTCGCGAATTCGGTCTTCCAATCGGCGGGCAGGCATCAGGGGAGTGATCCAAACCGCTTAAAAGCCCCTAAGATGCCAGGAGGTGGCCAAGTGTTGGATACCCTACATCCCCTTAAGGATATGCCCGAGTTTCGGATCGTTAACGTCACCGTGGGATCAAGATACGGGATCACGATACGTCGCCCGACCCCTCTTAGGCAGTATGAGTCGCCGCATTCGCAGCACTTCTGCATCTGAATCGGACCGGTGTCCAGAGTCCTTGCAGTCCTCACCGAATGTCGTGCTATAATCCGGCGCCGTTACAGCAAAAGTTTTTGTTGTCATTTAATTCTCTCGTGCCCGCAGCCAGGCGTATCCGCACCCGGCCGCCACTGAATCAGGAGGAGCAATGACGTTTTACGACCCCACGCTCTATGGACGTGATGAAGAAGAGGAATTTGGCGATAGCGGCGCGTATAGCGAGTCGCTAGAGGAAGATTTCGAAGAAGAAGAGGAGGAGGAAGAAGAGCCCGGCATGCCGGCATCCGAGTCGATCGAACCCGAGCCTGTGCCGGCCCCTGCGCCTCCTGCTCCCAAGCCAGCACCGCCCTCTGGCGGCGGAGGCGGTGCCAAGAAAGCGCCTGCGAAGAAAAAGAAGGCAGCGAAGAAGAAACCCGCAGCCAAGAAGAAACCGGCCAAGAAGAAAGCAGCCAAAAAGGCTCCGAAGAAAAAAGCCAAGAAGGCAGCCAAAAAGCCCGCGAAGAAAAAGGGCAAGAAGCGCCGTTAAGAGTTACCCTGGCCGCGAGCGCCTCCGCCCGCGAGAAAAATCAACCGCGCCCGCAAGGGCGCGGTTTTGTTTTGTTGACCCTGAGAATTCCGACTCAAACACGCCGGACGGCTTAAACCCGCCAAGAAGCGCCGCTAACCTGGTAGCTGCTTATTTACTGGCTCCGAGTCCTTTCCCTAACCCCGGGTCTTACAACCGCACATTGTTCGATGAGCGCTAACGCTGTTTTCGACAACCAGTTAGGTAAGATTTCGCATCTCACGGAGACAGCAATGCGTCCAATTGTTTTTCAACGTCCGGATTAGTACTTTTGACAAGGACCAGGTAATGAAATCCAAAGCCGCTCTCGATCGGGAGTCCTTTCAGCGCTTCTTAGCCAACGCGTCTGCAGTGCAGAATAGCGCCTTGAATCGACAATTGCTCTCCGCCCTTATCGAAGTGCAACACTTCATCACCAAAGATGCATTTACTGTGGATCAAGCCTTAGATCTAATCGCCGACCGTGCACTCAAAGTGTCCAATGCCAGCGGAATTGCCATTGCTCTTCTTGAAGGAAATCAACTTGTTTACCGCGCCGGAAGCGGGACCGCTGCCGCGGATGTGGGACGCCATGTGCCGGCAGTGCTGAGTGTGTGCACTCCTGGCAAGGCGGGAGTGGAGATTTTGCGAGTCGAGAATGCCCAGGCAGATTCGCGCATTGAGGCCGAGATTTGCCGACAGTTTGGAGCCACCTCTCTTCTGATTCTCCCGATCTACCGCGCCCAGGCGGTGGCGGGAGTGTTGCAGGTCCATTTCACCGAAGCACATGCGTTCCTCGATGAAGAGGTGCGCACGTATCGATTGATGGGGGGACTGGTCGAGGAGGCCATGTTGCGGGATGTTCAGCGTGGCCCGAATGACGTCGCAAAAGAATCCGTGACGGTCGCGCATGCCATCTGCCAGAAGATCTTTCACGAGCAAGTGCTCGGTGCCAACGACGACAGTTTTGCGGCAGCGGAACCCGAACCGGGTCAGCCTTTCGGAGAACACGTAACTACAGAACCGGCTACCTTCAACAACGGCGCATCGACACCAAGGCAGTGGAGTCTATATCGGCGCTCGATACTCAAGTTGTGGCCAATCGGGGCAACGGTGGTAACCGCGGCCATGCTCGCCTTCGCAATTTTGGTTGGCCATGGTCATCATCCCGCACCCACATTGAGCGGGTCGGCGCGACCGTCGCCGGATGACACCCGGGTTGGCATACTCCCCGAGCGTTCATCGCTAAGCCCAAAATCGGAAGGGTCGGCCAATGGAATGAAAAGCGCGATCGCTCCCAGTCCAGCATTCAGGCGGGTACGGATCGGGCCAAATGAAGTGGACTATCTCGCAGAAGATGTAACGATCAGGAATTTCACGAACACGGCCGCAAAGCACCAACCTCGAACCAATTTTAAAGAAGTGAACATCGGCCAAGATGTCACTGTGCGCTATTTTTCCCACAAGTCGACGCTGTCGCCAACAGCACCTGCGCGACTATCGACGGAGACGCCGGAGCAGGCATCACCCGCGCCGCAATAACGCAGAGAATCCTTCAATCTTTGGAATGGCTCCAGAGACTTTGCAGCGTTCTGTTCTAGCTAGTTCAATTCCCGGCGGCAATCCGGTGTACTGCTAATCCTGCCGCTATTCGCCTACGGCACGACCAAGCCAATCCCGGACTCGGCTCCGCTTCGCCGGCTTGGGCGAAAGTTCGTCTTGTGAGGCATCTTCCTCGGCTATGGACCCTTCGAACTGAACGCTAGCCGCACCGGGATCAGCATCGGATGGGATAGCCTCAGCGTCATCTGGCTCACCGAGCAGGACCGCGACGGTGCGCAGTGCTTCGATTTCTCTTTGGACGCGGGCAAGTTCGTCCTCTTTAACCCGTAGCACTTCCTGAACATCGATCATGGACAAAAAGACCTCCAGATTTTCACTGTCGACGATTGCTGGCGCGCATCGCGAGTCGGTCAATTATTCGGCTGCTATCACTTCAGAAGGAGCCAGGGGGGTTACTCCGTCGTGTCGTAAAAGCCGAGGTTAATCGCGGGATTGCCTTCAGCTTAGGACGCTCATCCCTCAGTGTCAAGAGCGGTTTAGGAACTATCTCCTCGAATCGACTCTGAAAATCGCGTAACTGGCGTGACTCGCTCCAGAGAAAACGCGCGGTGCGCTCGTTCAGTTCACTATGGATACTTTCTGAGTACTGGCTACTTCTTGCCGCTGACCGCGCCCAAACATCTGCCGTATAGCTCCAGCAACTTGTCAGCGTAATCCTCGGGCTTAGCCGCTGATCCCGAGCCGGAGAATCCCACGCCGGTCGAGGTCGTGCGTCCGTAGCCTGTGGTCATGGCGACAAACTTCATCAGATCGAGTGCGATATCTTCGTTGCGGCGGGCAGCGCCCGAACCTGTGGCGGGGGCTTCTTCCATGATTCCTTCTCCTCTACCGGAAATGACGGGGATCTCTTCGTCGTCTTCGAAATCCTGCAGCTGCAAATGATGGCGCGATTCATGACGACGGTCGGATGACTCTCTTAGCGATGATAGCAGAGGCCGCAGACCTCGGACGGCGCGCTTCACGCCTTCGTCTAGAGATGTCATTCTCTCGCGATGTCATCCTGAGGGGGGCGACAACCCTCCGAAGGACCGTACGAAACGCGTGAGGAGCCAGCGCGGCAACCGAGATCTTAAAACGCAGCTTGCACCCTCGGGCATTCCCATCCGGAGCATCAAAGCTTCCCGACCAGACGTTCGGTCCCTCACGGCGGCTTCGCCGCCGCCCAGGATGACGAGGATTAGTGCGCAGGAGCCGGAGTCCGAGCACCCGAGGCCGTCTTCCGCAGACGCACCATGAGCCACACCGATCCGGCGAGAAGAAACGGCGACGAATAGAATCCCGGCGCCGGTCGCGGGAAGGTCACCGAGGACACCGTGCGCCCCGAGGATCGTAAACGCGGTGTGCCCCATGCCGTTGAAGAACATGACCAGCGCGTAGAACCACGCCAGCGGACGCAGCCAGCGGGCATTACGCTCCGCAAGCGGAGTCAGCGCAAAACAGAGCACCACTCCGGCGATCAGCCCCACTATCCACTCGCGAAATTCGAAGGTCGGCATCGGGAACCAGGTAAAACGCGCCCGCATTGCCGTCACCGTAGGGTTGTACACGTTAAGGAATCCGGTTGTAGCTTCGTCCAGCACATGCAACGCGAATGCAATGGTTAGTGCAAACCATGCTCGCCCAAATCCCGACGTCTCCGGCGTTACTTGCATCATGACGCCCACCTCTGGCGATCATTATGCGCCACCATTGACTCGGTCCCCTAGAGCTTTGTCATCCTGAGCGGCGTTTGTTGTCGCGAAGGATCTGTGCAGTACTTTTCGGGCAGCATCGGTGGTGCGAAGGTCGTAAGGTCAACGGAAGGGAGACTTGCGACACTACCGTTTCACTTCGCTCATCAGCGCCAGCATGTTGTCTTCGGTGTCGTGGAAGAACGTCATCCACAGATCGTGATCCGGCATGCGCGCGATCATGTGCGGCTCGTCTTCGAAGCGCACGCCCTTGGCCTTCATCCCCGCATGCGCCGTCTTGATGTCGGGCACCGCGAAGTACAGGATCGAGCTGGCATGATCGAATTCCGGCTTCTCCGGGCGGTCTAGCATTAGCCGCACTCCGCCGCAATCGAAGAACGCCAGTCCCGGCGGCGCCTTGAACAGCAGCTTCAATCCCAGCACCTTTTCGTAGAACTCCACCGCCCGCTCCACATCGTGCGTCCGAATCTGGATCTGCCCCAACCTGGTGATTCCCGGGCCTTCACTCATGGTCTTGACCTCCACTCCAAAATTAGTTAGCATAGCTAACTATATTTAGAAGTGAATGTCAAGGGTTTCAGTCTGAAAATTTCTTAAGCCTGTAGAAAGACTTTAACCGCCGAGATCGCTGAGAAAATCCGCTGAGTTCGCGGAGAGGGCGGTATATTCCTTCAAAGTACACTCCATGCCGCGCTCCTCACCAATCAACAGTCAACAGCCAGCAATCGACAATGACGTTCTCGCCGTCGCCGATCGCCTGCACTCGGCCGCCATTCATCTGCTGCGCCGCGTGCGCAAGCAGGACATCGCCACCGGCGAGGGCCCGGCACGTCTCTCCGCTCTATCCGTGCTGGTGTTCGGTGGACCGAAGACGCTGAAAGAACTCGCCGCCGCCGAGCAGGTCAAGCCGCCGACTATGAGCCGCATGGTTGCCGGACTGGAGCGCAGCCATCTTGTCACCATCACTGCAGACCGCGAGGACGCCCGCCGCATGCGCATTACCGCTACGCAAAAGGGCACGCGCCTGCTGCAAAAAGGACGCGAGATGCGCATCGCCTACCTCGCAACGCAGCTCGAGCGACTCACTCCCAACGAGCTTTCCCAATTGGGCGATGCAGTGGAAATCCTGGGCGGGTTGCTGCAAAACTGGGGCTAATTTCAACCTTGCAGTTACCATTCGGTGGGTGCTACGGCGCAGAAAGCTTCTCACCCACGGGGACACGGAGGCAAAGAGAAAGAAACCCTGATTGTTGATTGTTAATTGCCGATTGGCGATAGGCGATTGTTGAACCCTCTACGTTGAATCCTGAGTGACCTGTACGCTCTGTTTTTATTTAAACAATCAACAATCAAATTTTGGCAATTCCCCTCTGTGCCTCTGTGGTGAATGGTCATTAGCTCACGCCCACAGCCGTTTCGACCTTCACATTCCGCAGGAACTCGGCCGCTTCTTCGGGGATCACCGTGTTGATGAACATTCCGGATCCGAGTTCGAATCCGGCGGTGCGCGTCAGACGCGGGATCACGCTCATATACCAGTGGAAGTAGCGGACGCCCACGCACTCGGCGGGCGCGGTGCGGATGGTGAAGTTGAAATCGGGATTCTCCAAGCCGACGTATAGCTTGCCCAGCACGGTGCGCAACACGCGGCCCAGGTCGACGATCTCTTTCGAACTGATATCCCCAAAGCTCGCCATGTGGCGCCGAGGATAGATGTGCGTGCAGAACGGCGCGGGTGAGGCAAACAGTTCGATGGCCACGAAGTGTTCGCTGGTCAGCACAACGCGCTTCTGTTCTTCGAGTTCCTCTTCGATGACCTGGCAGAACATGCAGCAGCCGAAATCGTCGAAGTGTTGCATCGCCTCCTGAAAGCGCTGCCGCACCTGGTAAGAGATGACTGGAGTGGCGATCATTTGCGAGTGCGGATGCTCCAGGCTGGTGCCGGCATCGGTTCCATGATTCTTGAAGATGGTGACTTGCGCGATGCGCGGATCGAGGCTGAGCTGGTCGTAGCGGGTCTTATAAATGCGGAGGATGTCAGAAACCTGCGAGTCGGGCATCATGGCCATGGCCAGCGAGTGGTCCGGCGTTTCCACGATAACGTCATGCTCGCCGAAACCGCCCATCCGGCGCCGCGATCGGTGAATGATGCGCTCGGGCTTGGCGTCGGGAGACAGGGCAGCAAATTTGTTGGGCACGACGCGCGCCTTCCACGAGTTACCCTCATGCAGGCGCAGGATCTCGGGCGGAGTCATGTTCTCGTTGCCCGGACAAAACGGACAGTTCGGCGAAAACGACACTGGCGGCTTGTGCTCGCGCTTCACGACCATCTGGTCAGGACGCTTGGCACGGTCCGTGGCAATGACGACCCATTCCTTGGTCATGAAATTCTGGCGGAGTTCGGGCATGAATGAGCCTCCTTGGGCAATAGTGTGCGCTCAATTGGCGGCCCCGGCGAGAGAATCTGCAGGTTCTGGAGAATGGCATTCCCGAATTCGCACCCAGTCGAATCATCGCCCGTAACGATACTGCAGCGTCCCTTATGAGCCATACGTTCCTTGCCATCGGCAGCCGGGATCAAATATGTATCTGCCGAATAGGATTTATCATCCTGAGCGGCGCACTTTGCCGCGAAGGACCTGTGGACTCGCTTGCAGCATCGGTACTGCCGGCGGATGCACAAGTCCTTCGGCCTGCAAAAAGCGCAGTCCTCAGGATGACGCGCGCTTTGCGAACTGCAGGGATACAGGGAACACTGTAGTGTTGTGGCAATAGGGCGCACATAGACTCGGTTAGTAGTTCCAGCCGAGAAGTGCGCAAATCCGATTCCAAGCTCCGTAGTCGCAAGCGGCGGAGGACGAAAGCCGCTCCTTCCAACGGCAGAGTGTCAGGGCTTCAAAAGTCCGTAGCGAAGGACGCGGCGCAGCTCGCGGGCGAGGAACTTCGCGCCAGCGAAGAGCACCTGTTATTCATCCTGGAATCCGCGGGAATGGGTACGTGGGACTGGGATCTGCGCAGCGGGCGTCTGGTGTGGTCGGAACGTTGTCTCGAGATGTTCGGCATCCCCGCCGGCGGCGAGATGACGTATGAGCGTTTTCTGCAGGCGCTTCATCCCGAAGATCGGGAACGAGTGGATCAGGCCGTCCAAAGAACCCTGTCGCAGAATCAGAATTACAGCGTAGAAATGCGCACCTTGTGGCCCGACGGCAGCGTTCACTGGCTAGCCTCGAGCGGGCGGGCGTATTTTGACCCCGCCGGAAAACCGGTCCGGATGAGCGGTGCGACCCTGGACATTACGCGGATCAAGCAGACAGAGGAAGAGCTGAAACAAGCGCGGGCCGAAGTCAAAACGCACGCCGATAACATGATGGCCATCTTTGATGCCGTACCCGCTGCTGCGTTCTTCTCGCACGACCGCAAGTGCGCAAAGATGACCAGCAACCGCGCTGCCTACGACCTGCTGCGGATGCCGTACGGATCGAATACATCGAAGTCCGCGCCGCCGGAAGAGCGTCCGACCTTCCGCGTCTTCGAAAACGGGCGCGAGCTCGCGGCGGAAGAACTGCCTCTGCAAAAGGCGGCGATGACCGGGGGTCCAGTCCGGAACAAAGAACTGGAAATTCGTTTTGAAGACGGCAGCTCCACCTACGAGTTCGGCCACGCGGTTCCGTTGTTTGACGAAGAGGGAAATGTTCGCGGAGCGGTCGGCGCTTTCCTTGACATCACGGATCGCAAGGTCATCGAAGAGCGGCTGCGGACTACGAGCGAACGCTTCAGGGTCGCGCTGCGGGGCACGCCCATCACGGTCTTCAACCAGGGACGCGATCTGCGCTACCGCTGGGTGCACAATCCGCGAGGGATACACGACATGCTGGACATCCTCGGCAAGCGCGACAGCGATCTGCTGGAACGCCCGGAAGACTGGAAGATGACGGAAGGAATTAAGTCGGAGGTACTGCGCACGGGCGTGAGCTACCAGGGCGAGATGACAGTCTCGATGAAAGGAAGGCTGTGCCACTATCACGTCAGGATCGATCCGCAACGCGATGCCTACGGGCGCATTATCGGCGTGACCGGCGCGACATTCGATCTGACAGAAATCAAGCATGTGCAGGCGGAGCGCGAGAGTTTATGGCAACAGCGGCAACTGGCGCTGGACGCTGCGAAGATGGCGTGGTGGCGCTATGACGCAACCGCGAATACCGGCACATGGGATGACACCTTCAAGACCATTTTCGGCATCACGGCGGATTCCCTTCCTACGCGGGAAATCCTGAAGCATATCCACCCGGAAGATGTGGCGCGCATGTCGGCGGAGTTTGAAGCAGATTTCAATGCCGCAGAGCCGACAACGCATTTCGGGGAGTACCGGATTGTGTTGCCCGATGGGTCAGTGCGTTGGGTGGAGATGTACGCGGCGGCGGAATTCGAATTCGACGGTCCGACGAGAAACTTTGCAGGCTGCTCAGGAACCGTAAGGGATGTCACCGAGCGCAAGGCGACCGATCTAGCGCTGCGGGCCAGCGAAGCGCGATACCGCCAACTGGCGGAGAATCTGGACCGCGAGGTGCGGGCAAGAACGCTGGAGCTCGAAAAACGCAACCAGGAAATGGCCCGCACGGCAGAACAAGTGAGACTGCTTTCCGGGCACCTGATGCAATTGCAGGACGCCGAACGCCGCCGGATCGCGCGCGAACTGCACGACAGTTCGGGGCAAATCCTGACCGCGATCGGACTCGATCTGGCGAACCTGGCAGAACAGGCGCAGAGCGAGAAGATTCGTGAGATCGCACCCGATCTGACGCGGCAGGTCGAAGAAAGTCAGAACCTGGTGCAGATGCTTCATAAGGAACTGCGCACCACTTCGTACTTGCTGCATCCTCCTCTGCTGGACGAGGCGGGATTGTCATCGGCGATCGGTTGGTATGTGCAGGGAGCGTCGGAGCGCAGCGGAATCGTGATTGACTTTGACATTTCAGAACAGTTCGGGCGGTTGCCACGCGACCTGGAACTGGTTGTGTTCCGCGTCGTGCAGGAATCATTGACCAATATCCATCGCCATTCGGGAAGCAAGCGGGCTTCGATACGGATCGCGCGTGCGTCGGAGGCGATCACCATGGAGATCGAGGATTCCGGGAAAGGAATCGCGCCGGAGCAACTCGCGGCAGTGCAGGCCGGAGCCTCGGGATTCGGGATTCGCGCGATGCGGGAACGGCTGCGGCCGTTTGGCGGAGAGTTGCAGATTCGTTCGAGCGAGTCCGGGACCAGAGTGTTGGTGGACATTCCGCTGGCTCTGCTTGCTGCATCGGAAAAGGTCGAGCCGGTGCAGGCTGCGATGTGATCTTCATCTTCCTAATACTTTCTCTTCGTGGGTGGGCGCGAGGGGGGGACGCCCTCGCGACAGCCGTTGAGACACCGGCGCTACATTGAACCTGCGACTTGGGAGGTTCCCCGCGTGATATCCGAGACGCTCGTTCCGATTTCTCACGGTGTGAAAATCAATATTCCACGCCGCACTAGATAACAAAACACGCAACCCGCATTAGCACCCTCGGGCGGCGACATTCAAGAAAATAATTGTATTAAATCGTTTCTTACGCGCGTTTTTACGTGACGGAGCCCATGGAGTTTGTGTAGGATGGCGCCGAATACCACCGCAAGACCCGCGGCTGTGTCCGTTTTGGCCGCATCTGAGGAGGTTCCCATGCCAGCATCCGTCTCGACTTCTCACAAATCTTCGTCCTTCATCCTCTCGAGCTGTCTCATCGCTCTTGCGCTCATGGCGCCTTCGTTGCTTTGCGCGCAGGCGTACTTTGGCACAGTCAGCGGAGAACTTACTGACGCTAGCGGAGCCGTGGTGCAAGGCGCCAGCGTGATGCTCTCCGATCAGGAGAAGGGATTCAACTTTATTACGACCTCGGACAGCAGCGGGCGTTATCTCTTCCGATCCGTGGCGCCCGGCTTGTACGCTATCACGGTCGATGCGAAGGGCTTCGCGAAGGCGTCCAGCGCCCCATTCAAGGTCGACGTCAACCAGAACGCGACGACGAACCTGACCTTGAGGGTGGGCGCGCAGAGCCAGACGGTCGAGGTGGGAGCACAAGCGCAGACCATCCAGACGGAGGACGCGGAGACGGGGCAGGTGGTGAATCGAAGGTTCATCAACAATCTGCCGCTCATTGACCGCAACATCGTCGCCCTGACATCTCTGGCTCCAGGCGTTACGGAGATGGATGATCAGTGCGGCCCCACGTGCACGGGAACGAATTTCGTTTCCAACGGCAGTCGCGGATCGACGGCCGACATTTTGACGGATGGCGCTTCAGCCACGAATTCGGAACCGAACGGCGGAATTACGTCGGCGACATACCTTCCATCGCCTGAAGCGGTCCAGGAATTCAAGGTACAGCAGACGAACTTCAGCGCGGAGTATGGGTTCTCGGGAGGTTCAGTCGTGAACATGATCACGCGCTCGGGGACGAACAAGTTTCATGGAAGCGGATACGAGTTTTTCCGCGACGACAGCCTCGATGCAAACGACTGGTTCGCCAATCGCAATGGCGATCCCATTCCGCCTCTGCGCCGGAACAACTTTGGCTTTACCTTCGGTGGTCCCATCATCAAGAACAAGACCTTCTTCTTCGTGGACTATGACGGGCTGCGCTCTTCGGGATTGAGCACAGCGCAGGGCGCGGTTCCCACGGATCTGATGCGAGGGGGCGATTTCGGTGAGGTGTGCGGGGCACAGGGTGGGACGTTCGATGCTAATGGCCTGTGCAGCGCAGCTGCTGGCCAGATCTGGGATCCGTACTCCGGGGTTTACGACTCCAGTTCCGGAGGCATCCTGCGTAGCACCTCTATTCCTTTCAATAATCTCGCAATCTATACGAGCCCGGGACCGGCTTCACAGGTGCCTGGTAATCTGATCGATCCGGTGGCGCAGAAGATGATGGCTCTGTTTCCAGCAGCCAATGCCTCGGGGGGTGATATCTACAACAACTGGTTCGGTTCTGGTGCAAGCCAAAGTTCCAACGATCAGTTCGATATAAAAATTGACCATCGCTGGACCCAGAACAACCTCATGAGCGGAAAGTTTGCGTATCAATACAGTCCTTCTTACAAGAACCTGGATTGTTTCAAGAACTTCGCTGATCCCTGCCAAGGCGGCCCGGGTTGGACCAATGCGCACCTGTTCGCTCTTACCGATACGCATACGTTCAGTCCCACTTTGTTGCTGAATGCGACCTTGGGATTCACGCGTGGAGTCTGGCACATCGATTCCTACAACCCTCACGGGCAGAACGATCCGCTGGGCACTCTGGGCTTCCCCTCGTATTTGCAGACCAACGGGTTCAAAGGAGTTCCGGCGATCTTCATCGACCAATACGCCAGCGCCGGCTACGCCAACATCGGCACCGATCCGTATGGTAATTACCGGCTGGGACAAGATACCGGACAACTCACAATCACGCTCGACAAGGTCCATGGCTCGCACGAGTTGAAGTTTGGCTTCGACGGAAGAATTCACCAGATCAACTACATCCAGACCAACTCCCCTGTCGGTAAGTTCAGCTTTAACCAGGACGGTTCCGACGCGTGCCCCAGCGGTCAGGACGTGTGCGGCGGCGACCCGATGGCCAGCTTCATGATGGGCATGTTCACGCAGGGCGATGCCGGTAACGAGGGTGGTTCAAATTACGAAATCCAGTTCCGTCCTGCCACCACAAACTATCAGTACGGCTTTTTCGTGCAGGACAACTGGAAGGCCACTCCCAAACTCACTCTGAATCTGGGTTTGCGTTATGACGTGACGTTGCCCCGTACGGATCGCTATAACCGGCAGAACTGGTTTGATCAGAATGTGACGAGTCCGTTGAACGGTGGAAGCGTCAGCTATACCGATCCAGTGACTGGTAATTCGGTAAACCTTCCCCTGAAGGGCGGCGAAGTGTTTGCGTCTTCTGGCCAGCGCACGAACTATGTGACTGATTGGAACGACATTCAGCCGCGCATCGGTTTTGCTTTCCAGTTTGTTCCGAAAATGGTGGTACGCGGCGGTTACGGGATTTATTACGGACAGTCCCGCTCGGGGGTTACGGGTGTCGCGCCTTACGGCAGCCAGGGTTTCAACCAATATACAAACGTAATCACGGCCAATCCCGTCGACCACGCGACTCCTTATGCGCATCTGAGTAATCCGTTCCCCAACGGATTGATACAGCCGGCGGGCAATACGCTCGGGCTGATGAATGATGTTGGCTTCGACGCGAACGGTCCACTGCGCACTCCGGGTGCGAACCAGACGCCGTATGAGCAGAGCTGGAGCCTTGGGTTCGAGCGGCAACTGCCCAGCAATATCCTGATCAACGCGGAGTATATCGGCAAGAAAGGAACCCACCTGCCATTCAGCGGGTCCAACTACAGGAACCACTTAGGGCCATGGGTGGAAGGTTTGCCGGTCGGCGATCCCAACGCAACCGACCCATGTCAAGCCCTGACGATAGCCTGCCTGAATAACTTGGTGGACAATCCTTTTGCTGGATCCATCAGCGATCCCAACAGCACGTTAGGCAGCAACTTCGACCAGATTTCGTATCAACAGTTGCTCATTCCTTATCCACAGTTCACGGGCGTTACTACGGAACCGCAGATGATTGGCAGTTCCATTTATCACGGATTGCAGCTGCTGGCCGAGAAGAGGTTCTCCAACGGCTTGCAGTTCCTTGCGACCTATACGTGGTCGAAGTCGATCGATAACTCTTCCCAAGCTGACGACAACGTGACCTGGCTTGGCAGTTTCTCAGGGTTGCAGGATCCCAATAAGCCGTGGGTGGAGCGTAGCCTCTCGACGTTCGATATTCCACATGTGATTCAGTTGAGCTACAGCTACGATCTGCCGTTCGGGCGCGGGCGGGCATTCCTGGGGAATATGCCGCGATGGGCAGAATTGATCATCGGCGGATGGAAGACGAACGGCATCTGGCGTATCGCGGATGGAAGGCCACTGGCCTTTGACGTTGAAGACGGAAACCCAATTCCCACCTATGGCACGCAGCGACCCAATATCGTGGGGACGCTCCAGCGCAATCATGGGTCGGATTTCGTGGATCAGTACTTTGTCGGCAACACGTCCGACGATCACCCCAATTTCGTGCGTCCGGACGATTTCACGCTGGGGAATGCTCCGCGTGCGCTGGGCAGCGTCCGGAGCCCGTGGTCCTTCACCACCAATTTGTCTGTGGGAAAACAGTTCTACATACGCGAGGAGATGAATTTTGAGGTTCGCCTCGAGGCCCAGAATGCCTTGAATCATCCTGTGTTCGGAACGCCGAACACAACGGTGGACAATGATAACTTCGGGAAGATTTTTTACACGTCGGTTGGGCCACGGCAGGTGCAACTGGCGTTCAAGTTCAACTTCTAAGACTGTCGCTGGTCGTTAGTCGTTGGCTTATCAAATGCCCCACTTCTCCGCGAAGAGGACTCGCGAGAAGTGGGGTTCTTTTTGCATGGGTGCAGTCACGATCTGTATACGCTCCGCGCGAAATCCTTCGCTGCAATCCTTGAAGTCCAATTCCTTTTTACCGCATTGATGGCTTCCGCAGTGCACAGGCTTTTCGGTCTGCAAAAGCGCAGGCCTTAGGATGACAATGTGCAGCGCGTGAAACTCCAAGCTGTCAGACCCTCGCTCCGCTCGCGAACGGACGAAGGCGTCCGTCCCTACACAAGATTTAAGCTTCGAAACCCATCTGGCAGATGCGGCCTACCAAGTAGTCCGCGGGGGACTTGCCTTCTGCCATGAGGAGGAGGTCGAGGGGAGAGGAGAGGTTGTGGGGGCGAAGAATTAAATGCCTTTCGGCGACGTCGACGTAACGGACGCAACAATTATCGTTTTTCAGAACAGCGTACATATTAAATTCGCCCTTGCGATACGGCTTAAGTGAGTTGTAATGGCGGTCAATCAGGAGCGTGGCTCCGGGGATCAGGCGGGGAGACATGGCCTGGGCGTCGCGGGCATCGAACTTGATCAGGACGAAGCGTTGCCAGGAAGAGCGGTCGCCTTCGGTTTCGGCTTTCAGCTTGTGGAGGAATGACTTCTTGAACTTGAGGATCTCCTTCACGTGCATGTTCGCGATGAGCGACTGGGTGGCGGCGGTGGAGGAATCGGTGAGGATGACATCTTCGAAGTCGTCGGCGCTGGGCGGGAGGATAGTGGCGCGCTTGTTGACCTCGGCGGGATCGAGCAGGTCGAGGACGGAAAGGTGCTGGACATGGAGGACCTTGTCCATGCCCTCGATGCTGAAGCCGCGTTTGCGGTTGAGGAAATTGGAGACGTGGGCCTGTTTGAATCCGGTTTGCTGAGCGAGGCGGAGCCCGGTGAGTTCACCTGCTTGGATGCGGTCCCAGAGGATCTTACGGAGATTATCTTGCAGGGCCTTGAACTTCATTAGGCGGAGTATAGCACCGGGTTAAGGGCAGTCCGTAGGGGGTAAACCCTGTAAAAGGTTTGTAAAGACGGATGTTAGCGAGCATAGGACGGGTGGGGTTCTGCGCGAGATCGAGTTGAGCGGGTGAGCAAGACGCAGCTTGGGAGGGTCAGTGCGCGAAGCACTCACCAGAGGGCACAGAGGAGATCGGGACGCTGAACGCGGCTGCAGCCGCGTTCACCGTCAGCCGAAAAACCGCCGCGAAGTGGCTCGGCCGCTATCGCACCCTGGGCTTGCCCGGCTTGCGGGATCGCTCCTCGCAACCGCTCCACAGTCCGCGCCGAACCTCATCGGAGTTGATCGCTCAGGTCATCGCGCTCCGTCGCCAGTTGCGTCCCGCCTATCAGATCGCTCACGCCATCGGCCTCAGCCCCGCCACCATCAGCCGCATCCTTCAGCGAGCTCATCTCAACCGCTGGCGCCACCTGCATCCCGCTCCGCCCGTCATCCGCTATGAGCATCCCGCTCCCGGCGATCTGCTCCATCTCGACATCAAGGGCATGACCCGCTATCAACAGGTCTCCATTCGTGGCGACGGTCGGCGGCGTGGACGCCCTCAGTTCGCCGGCTGGCAGGCTCTGCACGTCGCCATCGACGATCACTCCCGTCTCGCTTTCTCCCGTATGCTGCCCAACCAGCAAAGCCCAACCGCTATCGCCTTCCTGCATGCCGCCGTCGCCTTCTACGCCCAACACGGCATCATCATTCGCCGCCTGCTTACCGACAACGGTTCCTGCTATCGCTCCCGCCACTTCCGTGCCGCCTGCCTCCAACTCGGCATCCAGCACCGCTTCACACGCCCCTACACCCCGCGCACCAACGGCAAGGCCGAACGTTTCATTCAAACCGCCCTGCGCGAGTGGGCCTACGTTCGCCACTACCTCAACTCCGAGGAACGCGATCAGCAGCTCTCGTCTTGGCAAGAGCACTACAACCTCCACCGGCCGCATGGTAGTCTCGGTTACGCTCCGCCCATCAGCCGCGCGTCTCCGGTGGGAACAACGTCTTGATAGATCACAGGCACCCCAGTTCGAGGAGGGAGTTCGATAGGAACGGAATGGATATTACCTGGCTGACGGATCGGATTGCGGTGGGGGGAGGGATCTGGAACTCGGAGAACATGGAGAAGGTGGCGCGCGAGGGGATCACGCACGTCATCGATATGCAGATCGAGTTCGATGACACGCCGCTGGGGCTGGAGCATGGGGTCGAGGTGTTGTGGAATCCGACGGATGATGACTTCACTGAGAAGCCTCCGGAGCTGTTTCGGCGCGGAGTGGACTTCGCTGCGTCGGCGCTGGAGAAGCCGGAGGCGAAGTTGTTTATTCATTGTGCGGCGGGGGTGCATCGGGCGCCGATGATGGCGCTGGCGGTGCTGGGATCGATGGGGTGGGGTTTGGAGGACGCGGTGCAGATGATTGAAGTGCGGCGTCCGGTGGCGGATTTTGCGGATGTGTATGTGGAGAGTGTGGAGAGGTTTTTGAATCACGGGTGAGGTCACCCTCGCTGCGCTTCGGGGGACGGACGAAGGCGTCCGTCCCTACACAAGATTTCAGTTGGAGGATTACGATGCGTGATGCAGGCCGCCGCCCTATGGGGCGGCTTCTTTATTGGGCGCTGATTCTAGTGGCGGGTTCCGGGCTTTCGGCGTTTGGGGTGCCTGTGCCGCCGCAGGGTGGCATGGCTACAACTACGGTTTCGGACACCGTGTATCTGGCGGACGGAACTCCGGCTTCGGGGACATTGATCTTGACATGGCCGGCATTCGTGACTTCGAGCGGGACGGCGGTCGCGGCGGGATCGACTAGCGTGAAGCTGGGAGCGAACGGGGCGCTTAGCATCGCGCTGGCGCCGAACGCGGGGGCGACGCCGGCGGGGGTGTACTACACCGTGGTGTATCAGGTGGGACCGGGGCAGGTGAAAACGGAGTACTGGATGGTGCCGACAAACTCTCCGGCGAACCTGGCGACGGTGCGGACTACCCCGGGGTCGGGGTTGGCTGCGCAGCCGGTGTCGATGCAGTACGTAAATTCAGTGCTGGCGACTAAGGCGGACGAAGGCTCGGTGGTGCACTTGAATGGGTCGGAGACGATCAGCGGCAGCAAATCGGGTTCTGAGAAGAAAGATGCGGCGATGTCGTTCTTGGAGAATGCGCTGGCTACCGTGGATGCGGTTGCCACCCGGGAGATTATTGACCCGGAAAAATTCAGAAGTGGTATAGGTCTCATCATTGATGGCGTGGTGCAGTGCCTCAACGCCTCTTCTTGGGCGAAGGGCGGGACGCAGATGTCGTCCGGCGGTGCAGCTTCGAATTGAGTACAAAAATCAAAATCCCCACTCTGTCTTCGCAAAAACCGCGACGAGAAGGGTGGGGGACCCTCTAGACTTTTTTCCGTTTTCATCCGACTTCTTCGGTCCATGTCTCCAGATTCTTTTTTACTTGCGCCATGAACTGGTCGGCTACTGCGCCGTCGATCAGGCGGTGGTCGTAGCCTAGCGTAAGGTGGACTACCGAGCGGATGGCGATGGAGTCGGCGCCGTCTTTGTCGGTGATCACCATCGGTTGCTTGGTGATTCCGCCTACGCCCATGATCGCCGAGTTGGGCTGGTTGATGATGGGCAGACCGAAAACGGCGCCGAACTGACCGGGATTCGTGATGGTGAAGGTGGAGCCTTCGACGTCTTCAGGTTTCAGTTTCTTGTTTCTCGCGCGCTCGCCGAGATCGGTGATACCGCGCTGCAGACCGAGGAAATTGAGATCGCCGGCGTTCTTGAGGACGGGGACGATGAGTCCCCAGTCGAGGGCGACGGCGATTCCTACGTTGATCTGGCGGTGGTAGCGGATGTTGTCGCCTTCGATGTTGGCGTTGATGATTGGCCATTGCTGCAACGCCATGACTGCGGCGCGGACGAAGAACGGCATGAAGGTAAGGCGAGCACCGTGGCGCTGTTCGAATCCGGCTTTGAGTTTGTTGCGCAGGTTCACGATGCGGGTGAAATCCACTTCATACATGCAGTGAACGTGCGCGCTGGTGCGGCGGGACTCGATCATGTGCTTGGCGATGAGCTTGCGCATGTTCGACATGGGCACGAGATCGCCCGGATAAGGCGCGGGAGCTGCCGGGCGGGGAGCGGGAGTGGCGGCTGGTGGAGGGGCCGCCTCGCTTCGCTCGGCAGGACGGACGGAGTGCGTCCCACACGGTCCGTCCCTACAGGGGCAGGTTGAGATCCGTGGCTCTCGATGAACTGCATGATGTCTTGCTTGGTGATGCGGCCGCCGAGTCCGGTGCCGGTAACTTGCGAGAGGCTGACGCCGTGTTCGCGGGCGATCTTGCGGACTAGCGGGGAGGAGCGGGTTTCATCTGCTTCTTCATAAGCCGTGGGCGTTTGCGGCTGAGTTTCCGCTGTCTGGGTGCGGGGGCGAGACGTCGCCGCGGCTGCCGGCGGGATGGCGGCCCTACTCTCAGTTGACGCGGGTTTTGAGGGGGCGGGCTTCGTGGCTTCGCCGTCGACGGCGATGGTGCCTACTACAGTGTTCACGCCCACTGTCGTGCCTTCGGCGACTTTGATTTCCTGGAGGACTCCGGAGGCGGGAGCGGGGATTTCGGCGTCGACCTTGTCGGTGGAGATTTCGAAGAGAGGTTCGTCGCGCTGGACCTTGTCTCCTGGCTTCTTGAGCCACTTGGTGATAGTGCCTTCTACGATGGATTCGCCCATCTGGGGCATGATGATGTCAGTTGGCATGATTCTTTCCTTGAGGCCCACGGTGCTCGAGAACGGGTTGGGCGCAAACGAACATTATAGCGTTCCGGGCACAGGTCTCGCCGGTGGCGCAGGAGCATCAAAAGCTCAAACGCAAAGTTCGCTGAGGAAACACCGCGAAGGACGCTAAGAAGACCCGCCAGGGCCGCTGATTTTCCGCTTAGCTTCACCTTCGCGGGACAGCCGAGGCGGGCCTTTACACGGGCCTAGTGGTGATCGTGGTCCGCACCTTTCACTGGTTCTTTGTTTTCTGGCTCGGGGCCAGTGCCGAAACTTGTCTTCCAATACTCCTGCACGGCGGGCGGGAGTTTGTCCATGTGGGAGAGAAACATGGTGACTTTCCACATGTCGTCGCTCGTCAGATTCTTTTCCCATGAGGGCATGCCGGTGTAACGGACGCCAGTGCGAATCGTGTAGAAGATGTGCCACTCTGGGTCGTCGGGCGGATCGGAGATGAGATTTGGAGCGGGCGGATAGAAGGAAGCTCCGAAGGTCACAGGTTTGCGGTCGAGGCCGCCGTGACAGCCAGCGCAGTTCATGGTGTAGAGCTTGATGCCCTGGATCAGGTTATCGTCGTTGGGCATGAGCGGATTGGTGACGCGTGGAGCATGGCGCTCCATGGAAGCGTCGGCGGCACTCATGGCGAGGTGCTGTTCCCAATGAGGAGGTTCGATGTTGGCTGATGTCGGAAAGAAGCCGAGCAGGGCGAAGCCGAGTCCGCCGAGGATTAGAACAAGAAGAGTGACAATGACACCGAGAAGAAATTTGCCCATGAAGCCTCCGGAGGTATTGTGGCAGAAGGGCGGGGCAGGAGGCTAGCGGGAGTGCTAGCGAGTCCCCTGCTTGAGCCAGCTGAGGGCCAGGGCGAAGGCTGCGGTTACGGCGATTGTGAGTGTGAGCGACAGGGCGAGCCGCGCAGCGTTCTTGAGGAACGCCGACGTTTCGATAGAGCGCAAGCAGATGAGGCTGAAGAGCACTACGCCGCTGGCAGCATCCAGCACCAGGAAACTCCAGCCATTGAAGGAGGCGCGAGCGCCGGCTGCTTTCCACTGCTCGGCGAGTTTGGGTATGCCATACCAGGCGCTGTAACAGGCGGTCCACCAAAGGTATTTGAGGAAACAGTTCGCGGCGAAGGCCATCAGAGCCGCGGCAAGAAAGCCGCGAAGGGTGCGCGATCCCAGTTGGCTCACGAGTGCAGTGCGCGAACTAACCTCAGCGGCTAAAGCCAAGTCTTCCTCTCCCTATGGCACGACTGAAGTCGTGCGCTTCCCGATTTTCGGGCACACCCTTCCCGATTCCTTCCATCAAACCCCTATTGCTCAGTCGAAGGCGGCTGCCCCAATGTTTCTCTCAGTACGCTTTCAGGCGGCGGGACTCGCGGACCACGTCTTCCACCTTTGGAAGATAGTGATGTTCCTGCGGGGGAGAGAACGGGATCGCGGAGTCGAGGCCAGCGATGCGGACTATGGGGCCGTCGAGATCGTCGAAAGCTTCTTCGTTGATGATGGCGGCGATTTCTCCAGCGAGGCCTCCGGTGCGAGAATGCTCGTGGAGGATGATGACCTTGTTCGTCTTCTTCACCGTTTGCGCGATAGCTTCGCGGTCTAGCGGGGAGACGGTGCGAAGGTCGAGAATCTCGAGATCGATCCCTTCTTTGTGCAGAATTTCTGCAGCTTCTAACGCCGTGTGGACCATCGCGGCGTAGGTAACGATGCTGAGATCCTTCCCTTCTCGTGCCACTCGCGCTTTCCCGATTGGGACTACGTAGTCTTCTGCGGGGACTTCTTCTTTGATGCGGCGGTAGAGATATTTGTGTTCGAAGAAGACGCAGGGATTGTTGTCGCGGATGGCGGCTTTGATTAGGCCCTTCGCGTCATGGGGAGTCGCAGGGCAGATGACTTTCAAGCCGGGATTGTGGACGAACCACATCTCGGGATTCTGCGAGTGGAAGGGGCCACCGTGGACGTATCCGCCGCTAGGACCGCGCAGGACTAGCGGAGCGGGTGCGCCCCAGAGGTAGTGCGTCTTGGCGACCATGTTGGAGATCTGGTTGAAGGCGCAGCCGATGAAATCCATGAACTGAAATTCGGCGACGGGGCGCATGCCGGTGAGCGACGCGCCGAAAGCTGCGCCGACAATGGCGGACTCGGCGATGGGCGTGTCGATGACGCGCTCGGGGCCGAAGCGGTCGATGAATCCGTCGGTGACTTTGAAGGCACCGCCGTAGATGCCGATGTCTTCGCCGAGGCAGAAGACGGAGGGGTCGCGGTCCATTTCTTCCCAGATTCCCTGGCGGATGGCTTCGAGGTAGGTAAGTTGCATAGTCAAATTCTTTGCCACGGATTACGCGGATCAACACGGATACTTCTATTTCAAATGGACGGCGGCTTCGGTTTCTTTGTAGCTTGCTGTTCCCTTCTTTACCTTCGGGATGCCGTACTTCGGCTTAATGTCATGGCAGCCGCCTTCGCAGAAGACGCCGCCTTCGGCGGATTCTGGAGTGGGCATCGGGGAATTCACGGCGATTTCCCTTTCCGCTTCAATTACTTCTTCGACTTCTGCGATCAAAGCTTCATTCTCTTTCTGGGTCAGCCATTTTTTGTCTTTCACCAAGTAGTTTTCGAATCTCGCAAGCGGGTCGCGCTTCTTCCAGAACTCGAACATCTCCCTCGGAACATAGCTGGCGGCATCGTGGATGGCGTGGCCTTTCATGCGCATCATCTTAGCCTCTATGAGCGTGGGGCCTTCGCCTCGGTGGGCGCGTTCCACGGCTTCGTGGGCGGCGTCGTAGACCTGGCACGCATCCGTTCCGTCGACGATTATGCCGGGGATACCGTATCCGATGGCCCGTTCGGCGAGATCCTGGCAGCGGTACTGCATGTTCGACGGCGTAGAGTACGCCCACAGATTGCTTTCGACGATTAGCACGAGGCCTAGATTTTGCACGGCCGCGAAATTGACACCCTCGTAGGTGACGCCGGTGGATTGGCCTCCGTCGCCGATCCAGGTCATGACGGCGATGTTGCGTCCCTGCAGACGGGCACCCAGGGCTACGCCACTCATTACGGGGATGAGATCGCCGAGCATCGAGATGGGCGAGACCATGTTGCGCTTTTCGATGTCGCCGAAGTGGCTGGTGCCATCCCGACCCTTGGTGGGCGAGTCGGCTTTGGCCATGTACTGCATCATCGTGTCGCTGGCACGGAATCCACGGACTAACAGCGATCCCTGGTTGCGGATCATTGGGGCGAACCAGTCGTCTTTGTCGAGGGCGTAGGCAGAGGCGCAGGAGCAGGCTTCCTGACCCAGGCCGAAGTAGACTCCGCCGACGACCTTGCCTTGCTTGTAGAGATTCTCGAGGGCGATCTCCATTTTCCGGTTGAGCAGCATGTACCGGTAGATCTCGATGGCCTGCTGCTTGTCGAGGTACTTGGAGTCGCAAATGGGGGGACCGGAGCGTCGAGGTCTCCGGTAACTTCGTAGTGGACGTGCTCTTGGCCGGCTTTGTCTTTTTCTGTCAGTTGGCGGACGGAGAATTGCGGGTGCTCCAGGCGAAAGTCGGGAATCTCGTAGGTGCGGAGGTTGTGGTTAGATCCGGCCTTCGAGCTGCGCTCGACCCGACGGCCGAGAGCGGCCGTCGCCACATGAGCGGGGGTGGGGCGCGATCCATTGCGCGGACGATTGCCGTTTGAGTTTGCTCTGGACTTCTTCTTGTTCCCCATGTGAGGCGGCGCGAGCGGCGCTTTTATTGATGGTATCGCGAGTCAGGGGGGAAGGGCTAGGGCACATGCAGCTCAGATAATGCCTCGCCTCGCTTTGGCAGATAGCCGAAGCGGCTGTTCCTATGTGGCTCTGGTCAAGCCCAAGTTGTGTCGTCTTCGTTGCGAAGCCGGCGGAGTTCTGAAGGAAGTGCCGTCGGGACGCCTACAGTGCGGCCGAGCAGCGCGTCTAAGGTGTCAACCCAAAGAACTTGCGATTGAAAGACTACACCGAAGTTGCGGGAGATGGATTCGGCCACGGTGTTGAGGTCGAGCTTCTTGCCGAGTTCCTTCTCCATCGAGGTTACCGGCTTCGACGTGATTCCGCAGGGGATGATCAGGTTGAAGTAGCTGAGGTCGGTGTTCACGTTTAGGGCGAAGCCGTGGGAAGTGACGAAGCGGGAGATATGGACTCCGATGGCCGCTAGTTTGGCTTCGGGATGGTTGCTCGTCAGTTCTTCTGTCGAGCTTAGCTCCGGACGGGCGAAGGCGCCCGTCCCCACACGAGGATCGCTGTCCGTGGCATCTGTCCAAACGCCAGTCAGGCCTGGGACCTGCTTCGTGGCGATAGCGAAGCCGGCGCAGGTACGCATCAGGATATCTTCCAGGCGGCGGACAAATTCGATTGCGCCTAACGTTTTACGTTTGCCATCGGGACTGACGAAGCTGCGAAGATCGAAGATTGGATAACCGACGATTTGGCCGGGGCCGTGGAAAGTCACATCGCCGCCGCGGTCGCAATCGAAGAGTTCGACACCACGCTGCTTCAGGAATTCGGGTGAGGCGACTACGTTGGCCGCCTTCGCGTTGCGGCCTAGGGTGATAACTGGCTTATGCTCGAGCAGGAGGAGGACTTCGCCGATTTTTCCTTCTTTACGTAGCGCAACTAACTGCTGCTGCAGAGCCAGGGCTGTGGCGTAGTCGACTGTGCCGAGTTGGATTAGAGAGATCAAAGTCAAGAGCTTTCACCACAGAGGACACGGAGGAACACAGAGGAATTGCATAGGCCCTTCGCGCAAAAAGCGCGCTCAGGACGACAACAGCGCTTTTTGTCTCCGAATCTGTCTGTGTTCATCCGTGTTCATCCGTGGCTTTGAAGTTCAGGCGTTGATTGCCAATCCATACACACTGTTCGATGCGTCGAGCATCGCTTCGGCTAACGTTGGGTGCGCGTGGATGGTCCACATCAGGTCTTCTACCGTGGCTTCCAACTCCATCGCTGCTACTGCCTCGGCGATCAATTCGGTCGCTTGCGGGCCGATGATGTGCACTCCGAGGATCTCGCCGTAATCGGCATCGCTCACGATTTTGATGAAGCCTTCGTGCTGGCCGACGATGCTGGCGCGCGAGTTGGCGGTGAAAGGGAACTTCCCGATTTTCACGTTGTATCCGGCTTCACGTGCTTGGGTTTCGGTTAGACCGACGCTGCCGATCTCGGGATGGCAATAGGTTGCGCCGGGAATGCGCTCGCGGTTGATCGGCTTGGCGGTCTTGCCGGCGATTTTGGCGACAGCTACGAGGCCTTCCATAGCGCCGACATGCGCCAGTTGAGGCGTGCCGATGACAATGTCGCCGATGGCGTAGACTCCGGGTTCGGCCGTTTGCATCCAGGAATCGGTTTTGATGAACTCGCGTTCAGGCTTGATCTTAGTGCGCTCGAGACCAACATTTTGTGTGCGCGGCTTACGGCCAATCGCGATCAGGATCTTTTCGGCTTCGATCTTTTGATGCTTGCCATCGACTGTGATGGTGACTGCGACACCCGTCTTCGTCTTCTCGACCTTATCCACCTTCGCGCTGGTGTGGAAGTTGATGCCGCGTTTGCGGTAGGCGCGGGCGAGTTCCTTACTCACCTCTTCATCTTCGACCGGAACGAGTCGCGGGAGCATTTCCACAATCGTGACTTCGCAATCGAAGGAGCGGTAGATGGAGGCGAATTCGACTCCTACTGCGCCGGCTCCGACGACTACGAGCGATTTCGGGATTTCCTTCAAGCTCAAGATTTCTATATTCGTCAGAATGCGGTCGCTGACTTCCATGCCCGGAATCATGCGGGCCTCGGAGCCGGTCGCGAGGATGACACTCTTCGCTTTGAGATTTGTGGCCTTGCCGTCGCTGCTTACCTCGACGGTGTGAGTGCCATTCTGCGCGGGGCCGGTCAGCTTGCCGTAGCCTTTGATGGTCTCGACTTTGTTTTTCTTCATCAGGAATTCGAGACCCTTGGTGTGCTTGGTGACGATTTTATTTTTGCGATCTTGGATGGCGGCCCAGTTCAGCTTGCGGGCATCGACGCCTTCGATGCCGAATTCCTTGGCTTCTTTCAGGTGATCCCAGAGTTCGGCGTTGAACAGCAGGGCTTTCGTCGGAATGCATCCGACGTGGAGGCAGGTGCCACCGAGAAATCCGTCTTTTTCGATCAACGCGGTTTTCAGGCCGTACTGGCCGGCGCGGATGGCGGCGGTGTATCCGGCAGGGCCGCTGCCAATGATGGCTACGTCGTAAATTGTGTCGGGCAAGATCGTCCCCTATAGGAAGAGATGTTGAAAGGCAAACTTAAGATTCTAGAACAGGGTGGGTTGGAACACCACGGGGGCTAAAGCCCGTCATTCTGCGACATTTGACGCGGCGCTAAAGCGCCGCTCTTTCCACGGTGCCGCAAGCAGAGGTTCACGGTGCCGCGGGCAAGGTCTTCATGGTCGCGAGGCGAGTCGAGCTTCGCCCGACGGGACAGCCGAGTCGGCGGTCCCTACATGGTTTGTGGTGGGGTAGGGATCCTTCGACTCCGTAGCAGCCCAGGATGACAGTTTCCGGGAGTACGATCAGTTGCCTTCGTTGCTGGCGCGCTTCCAGGAGATGAGCTCGCCGATGGTGGAACTGGTGCTCGAAACCGGCTGCTTGTAGGCTTCTACTTCCGAGCGCGAGGCTTCTTCGCCTACGGCGCGGATGCTGAGGCCGACTTTCTTCTCCTCGGGATTCATCTTGATGATCTTGAAATCGTGCTCGAGGCCCGGCTCCAGATGCAACGGCTCGCCGTGCTCGTCAGTCGCCTCGGACTTATGACAGAGACCTTCCACTCCCTCCGCGATTTCGACGAAGGCACCGAACGCGGCTACGCGCAGAACTTTGCCGTGCACGACGTCACCGATGTGATGCGCCTGAAAGAACGACTCCCAAACGTCGGGCTGCAGTTGCTTGACGCCGAGTGACAAGCGGCGCTTGTCGGGCTCGATTGCGAGCACTACGGCCTTCACGCGGTCGCCCTTCTTCAACACTTCCGAAGGATGCTTCACGCGCTTGGTCCAGCTCAGGTTGCTAACGTGGACCAGGCCATCGATGCCGTCTTCGATTTCGATGAAGGCGCCGAAGTCTGTCAGGTTTCGGACGCGTCCTTCCACCGTCATGCCAACCGGGAACTTCTCGTGGAGAGAATCCCACGGATTGGCGGCCAGTTGCCGCATACCGAGCGAAATGCGACGCTCGGTCGGATTCACGTTTAGCACCACGCACTCGACGTGATCGCCAACGTTGACCAGCTTCGAGGGATGCTTCATGCGCTTGGACCAGGTCATTTCGCTGACATGGACGAGGCCTTCGATGCCCTGCTCCAGTTCGACGAAAGCTCCGTAGTCGGTGACGCTGATGACGCGTCCCTGCACGTGCGCGCCGGTGGGATAGCGGTGCTCGGCGTCGAGCCACGGATCAGGCGTGAGTTGCTTGAATCCGAGGGAAACGCGTTGCTTGTCTTTGTCGTACTTGAGAACCTTAACCTGAATCTGATCGCCGACGTTCACCAAGTCTTTGGGGTGAGTGAGACGACCCCATGACATGTCAGTGATGTGGAGCAAGCCATCGAGCCCGCCCAGATCGACGAAAGCGCCATACTCAGTCAGGTTCTTGACGACTCCGGTCAACACAGAACCTTCTTCAAGGTGCTCCAGGGTCTTCGAGCGCTTTTCCTGCTGCTCGCCTTCGAGGAGGTCCTTGCGGGAGACGACGATGTTTCCGCGCTTTTTATTCAGCTTGATCACGGCAACTTCGATGGTCTGGCCCTTCATGCCGTCGAGGTTGCGGATGGGGCGCAGGTCAACCTGCGATCCGGGTAGGAACGCGTGTGCGCCGTGAATGTCGACCGTGAGTCCGCCCTTGATGCGGTCGACGACGACGCCTTTGATCGGCTTCTTCTCGTTGTAGGCCTTTTCGATTACTTCCCAGGCATGGATGCGCTGCGCCTTCTGGAACGAGAGGTTAATGTAGCCTTCCTCGGCTTCGCCCTTGGAGCGCATGACCTCGATCTCGTCGCCGGGCTTGAACTTGGGCTTGCCCTCGTGATCGAGCACTTCCGCCAGCGGCAGCATGCCTTCCGACTTGGCGCCGATATCGACGACCACG
This sequence comes from Terriglobia bacterium, assembly GCA_963743105.1. Taxonomy (GTDB): domain Bacteria; phylum Acidobacteriota; class Terriglobia; order Terriglobales; family Acidobacteriaceae; genus Sulfotelmatobacter. The sequence continues at coordinate 60,304 of CAVUOS010000035.1, read as the reverse complement.
TGAGTGGCGGTGAGCTTTAGAACCGTGCCCCTGATGACGCGATCTTCGCTGACCGCTTCTTCGGCCTCGGTGGTGAAAGTCTCGAGCGCGGAGGCGAAGTCCTCGGCGGGAGCGGCCTTGTCCTCAGCCGCTGGGGCTGGTTGTGTCGCGGCTGCTTCACTGGACGGTTCGCTGGTCGGTTCGCCGGTCTGGGTAGGCTGATTCTGTTCTGGCTGGTTTTGCTCCATCGTCGGCTCTGCTTCGGTGGCAACAGCGGAGGTGGAGTCTGAGTTGTGGGCGGTGGTGTCGTCGAACAAGATTATGCCTCTCTGGTAACGGATGCGGGACTTGCGTTGCGGACTGCTGGACGAGTCGTTTGGTTGTGGTGGGCCCACCCTGGCGGGTGAGCTTGGACAATCCCAGCTGTCGGACGTTTTACAAAGAACCCGCGTCCAATGGGAACTCTTCGACTATAACAACCGTGCGCGAACAGTGTCAAACTCCAAATCCCGCGCAGGTTACAGCAATGTTTCATTGTTACAGTTTCCGAACAAACCGCGCATCTGCTACCCTGCCCTGCTATGGATTATCTGTGGACACCCTGGCGGTATGCCTACGTTTCGGGCACGGAGAAGGCCACCGGGTGCGTGTTCTGCGAGGCGCCAAAAGAGAAGGATGACGCCAAGGCCCGGATCGTCTATCGGGGGAAGCACTGCTTCGTCATTCTGAATACCTATCCGTATACACCGGGACACGTGATGATTGTGCCGTACCAGCACCTGGATGAGTTGCAGAAGCTACCCGCCGAGGCCGCGGGAGAGATGATGGCGCTTTCGCAGAAAATGGAGATGGTGCTGCGGACCCTGTATCGGCCGGACGGGATCAATTTGGGGATGAATATCGGGAAGGCTGCGGGAGCCGGGATCGCGGGCCACATCCACATGCATATGCTGCCACGATGGGTGGCGGACGCGAATTTTATGTCGGTGGTGGGGGAGACGCGGGTGCTGCCGGAGACCCTCGAGGAAACCTGGTCGAGAATCAGAGCGGAGATGAGCGCATAATTCCTCTCAGTTTGACCGCCGCTGAATCGCGCTTCCAACCTGGCAGATCGCAGTCACGTCGAGATGTGATGCCGATCACACATCGCCGGCCGCAGTAACCGTATCTTTCATAAATGAAAATGAATTTCATTTTCATTTAGGAGATGACGGATGCGTTCTCTTAATATTCTATTCATCCTGCTTTTCTTGTTCCCGATTCTCCCCAGAACCTGTGCGGCGCAAGACGGTGCGGCGCCTTCCCTGAGCCATGAATCATCCGCTCCGATTCAGGACAACAGCTTTCTCATTGAAGAGGCCTACAACCAGGAAGATGGCGTGATCCAGCACATCAGCAGCTTCGAGAAGCTCACCAACAGCCGCGACTGGGTTTACACCCAAACCGACGAATGGCCTCTGCGGACTTTGAAGCACCAGCTGAGCGTGACTTTGGCGGCGACGCACGCGGGCAACTTCGCCGGATCTGGCGCGGGGTGGGGCGATACGGCGTTCAATTACCGCTACCAACTGGTTGGAAATGGAGAAACGAGACTCGCAATCGCTCCACGAATCACCTTGTTGTTTCCTACTGGCGACCACAAGTTCGGCAGGGGATCCGGCGGAAGCGGCCTCCAGACCAACTTGCCTATCAGCATCCAGCATTCGGCGCACTGGGTGACGCACTGGAACGCGGGGGCCACCTGGATTCCGCGCGCGCTTGACGAGCATCGGGATTCGGCTCGCACCGTGGGGGTGAACTTGGGACAATCTACGGTCTGGTTAGCGAACCCGCGAGTGAATTTCCTGGTCGAGACTCTGTGGACGTCCAGCGAAGAAGTGATCGGCCCTAACAAAACGGTGCGGTCACAAGATCTTTATGTGAGCCCCGGCCTGCGCTGGGCCCACAACCTGAATCACGGGTTGCAAGTAGTCCCGGGAATCGGAGTTCCCATAGGCATCGGCCCGTGTGCGGGAGAAAAGGGGGTCATCTTCTATCTCAGCTTAGAACATCCTTTCGGGCTGGCGCATTCTCGCCTGCACTGAAGAGTGGGTGGCAGCATGGTACTCGCAGGCGCTGGGACATTGTATGGAGAGTCGGCAGGAAGGAGCGTTCAGCCGGTCAACTCTTCCATCTCTTTCTCATTGATTACGGAGACGCCAAGTTCTTTCGCCTTGTCAAGTTTCGAGCCGGCATCGGCGCCAGCCACAACATAGTCTGTCTTCTTGCTGACTGAGCCAGTTACTTTCCCGCCGGCGTCTTCGATCATCTTTTTGGCTTCGTCGCGCGTGTACCCGGCGAGAGTGCCCGTGAGGACGAATGTCTTCCCCGCCAGCTTGGTGCCGCGTTCTTTCTTATGCCCTTTGAACGCGAGGCCGGCTTCACCGAGCCGCTCAACTAACTTTCGATTTGCGGGGTTGCTGAAAAACTCGGCGATGCTTTCGGCGATTTTTGGGCCTACCTCGTTTACGTTCTGCAATTCTTCCACGCCGGCATTGGCAAGGGCTTCCATGGATCCGAAGTGTTCGGCCAGAAATTGGGCTGTGCGTTCGCCGACCATGCGGATGCCCAGACCGTAGATCACGCGCTCAAGAGGAAGCTTCTTGGAGTTCTCGATTTCTTCGAGGATGTTTTGCGCGGACTTGTCGGCGAAGCGCTCCAGGCTGAGCAGGTCAGACTTGGTGAGCTCGTAAATATCGGCGACATTCTTGACCAGGCCGCGCTCGGTGAGCTGCGTGACCAGAGCTTCGCCCATGCCGTCGATGTTCATCACGCCGCGCGAGGCGAAGTGCAGGATCGTGCCGAGGAGTTTTGCGGGGCAGTTGGCATTGACGCATCGGTAATCGACTTCGCCCTCGGTGCGGACGACTTTGGTGCCACAGACGGGGCACTTCTCCGGAGCTTCGATTTCCTGGGTCCCTCGCGGATGGTCCTTATCGTCGATGACCTTCGCGACTTTGGGAATGACGTCGCCGCCGCGCTCAACCTGCACATAGTCACCGATCTTGACGCTGAGACGGCCGATCTCGTCCATGTTATGCAACGTCGCATTGCGCACGGTGGTGCCGCCGATTGGGACGGGAGCTAGTTCAGCTACTGGGGTGAGCTTGCCGGTACGCCCAACCTGCCAGCGCACGTTTTCGAGCTTGGTTATGCCGGCTCGGGCCGCGTATTTGTAGGCGATTGCCCAGCGGGGCGCCTTACCGGTGAAGCCGAGTTCATCCTGCAGAGCGATGCGATCGACTTTGACAACGATGCCGTCGATTTCATAGGGAAGCGAGTCGCGCTTGCCCTCCCACTGCTGGATGAAGGCCCAGACTTCTTCCATCGAGTGAACCAGCTTACGGTGCTGGTTAACTTTGAATCCAGCAGCGTCGATGGCATCGAGGGTTTTCGAATGACGGTCGAAATACGTGCGGCCATTCTCGAGCAGTTGATACGCGAAGAAGTCGAGCGGACGCTGCGCAGTGACGGTGGCATCCAACTGGCGGACCGTGCCCGCGGTGAAGTTGCGTGGATTGGCGAAAGTTGCAAGACCGGCACGCTCGCGTTCCTGATTGAGCTTCTTAAAAGCGGCCGTTGGCATCAGGAGTTCGCCGCGCACTTCGAAAGTCGGCGGGATGCCTGATTTCTTCAGCTTTTCTTTCGGGATCGAGAGTGGGACGGAGCGGACAGTACGAACATTGAGGGTGACGTCTTCGCCAACGGTGCCGTCTCCGCGCGTGACGCCGTGCAGCAGGTGACCGTCGTCGTAGCCGAGGGACAGCGACATGCCGTCGAGCTTGAGTTCGCACACGTAATCGACGTCCTTGCGGCCGCTAAGCTCGTGGACACGGCGCTCCCATGCACGCAACTCTTCCTCACTATAAGTGTTGTCGAGCGACAGCATGGGTGAGGAGTGGCGGACTTTAACAAATCCTGCGCGCGGCTTGCCGCCGACGCGCTGCGTCGGGGAATCGGGGGTGATCAGCGAGGGATGCTCGGCTTCCAGGTCCTTCAACTGCTGCATCAGGCGGTCAAATTCCTGATCACTGATTTCAGGGCTGTCGAGAACGTAGTAAAGGTATTCGTGGTGGCGGATTTTGTCACGGAGGACTTCAATCTTCTTTTCGACGTCTTTTGCGGGGGGCATCGCAGAAGATTATATGCAGAAGATTATATGAGGAGCGAACCGCGTAGAGACAGTCGCCTCCGCTGTCCGGAGAAGCGAAGTGAGCCGATAGTATACGTGGTCGGATGCGGGCTTCGCCCGCGGGACGGACGAAGGCGCCCGTCCCTACACAAGTCGTGCTTCAGACGAGGTCATCCAGTTTCAGCGATTGGGGGGCGCCTTTCCAGGATGCGTCCAGCTGTTTGCGGACGAATCCGGCATCGTAGTCGCGTTTCTGCTGCAGCAACGATTGCTGCAAGCCGAACAGGGAACGCGGATTGCGGGGATTGCGATCAAGATCCTCGCGAAAAACTTTCTCGGCAGCGGCGGCATCTCCGCTCATCAGCAGTGCCCCGCCCAGGTTTTCGCGTACGGGATAGAACCAATCGGGCGGTTCGCCATAGTTAAGTTTGTCCTGGATCGCGACCGCATCGCGGAGCAAGGAGATCGCACCAGCTGTGTCCTTCTTCGCCAAAGCTATCTTCGCCCCTAGGACGTTTTCGGCGATCTTCATGATGTCTTTTGCCTTGTTGTTGATGGGCATCTGGAAGATCACATCGGGCGGTGTGGCGGCTTCGGCCTCGGAGACAATCTTGTACTCAGCCTCGGCATCGGCGATCTTCCCAGTCCCGGCCAGGGCGAGGCCGCGGCCGAAATGCCAAAAGACCGTTGCGGTTTTCATGGACGAATCAGGGGCAGGCATTTTCAGAATTTCGTTCCAGCGGTGGAAACGAATCTCGACCGCCATCGGGATGGTCATGAATCCTTCGAGCGGCGGCATGTCTTTCACGTGCGGGCCAACGTTCGCCACCAGCAGATCGGCGTTCTTGCGGGCATCCGTGTAACGGCCGTTCATGGCGCCGCACATGGCCACGAAGTGCAGGTTGTGGCTGTAGTACATCATGGGATAGATGCCTTGCGCGCCGGTCTCCTTGATGTACGTGCGATCGACTTCCGCGGCTTTCTGGTTGGTCTGGACGGCGGCTTCATAGTCACCGGTCCGGATGTAGATGTGCGCGGGCATGTGCACGATGTGTCCGGCATTCGGCGCAAGGGCGGCAAGCTTATTCGCGCCGGCCAAAGCGCGCTCGGGATTGTTCGAGGCCTCGACGGCATGGATGTAGTAGTGGATCGCGCCCAGGTGGTTGGGATCACGTTTGATCACTGACTCGAGCGTGGCGACAATCTCTTCCGTGCCGGCTTCGGGCGTTCCGTCCTGATGCCAAAGTCCCCAGGGATGAAGGTTCATGCCAGATTCCGCGAAGAGCGTGGCGGCATCGAGGTCGTCGGGAAACTTGTGAGCAACTTCGCGCATGGCATCGCGATAGTTTTCGGCCGCTTTCTTCAGATCGGAATTCGGGTCGGCGGGGAAACGCTGCGCCATGGCCTGAATGTAGGCCTGTTCGCTGGGCGAGGCCGCGGACGAAAGATCGACCGCCTTTTGTACGGCATCATGGGCCTGCTTGTAGCGCTCGGGATCGGCGGGATCGTTATAGTTCGGTCCGACCGCCTCGGCGACTCCCCAATAAGCCATCGCAAGTTTTGGATCGAGTTCCGCGGCGTGCCGGAACGAACGAGCGGCCTCGTCGTGGTTGAAGGCGTAAATGAAGCGGAGTCCCTGATCAAAGAACTCCTGCGCTTCCGGACTATGGGTGGATACCGGGTGGTGCAGGTCGCCAAGACCGGTGACGAGCGATACGGGATGACTCTGAGTATGATGGGCATGATCTTGTGCTGCAGCGGGCATGCAGAGCAAAAGACCACACAATGACTGCGCCAGAATCTTCATCTGGACGGTCCTCCTTGAATTGTTAAGTGACAAGCCCCACAACTAGAGAAACTGCGCGGAAAGCACTCTTGCAAGCGTGGCCCAGCTTATGCCAAATTGAAGCGCTTTGCCAAGGGTGAAGAGGATTCCATGGCCAAAACACAAAGCAGCAAATCTTCTGGCGAGCCCTACTCCGCTCAACTTCCGATTCCGCTGTTGAACGCCCTCGACACCAATACTCGAATCAGCCAGTACCTGATCGATAACCTGCCGCCTGAAGCATGGAGCGCGAAACTCCCGGACGGCAAGGGCCGGACAATTGCAGCCATCGTGGCCCACATGGATAACGTGCACGTGATGTGGCTAAAAGCAGCCAAAGCGGATAGTATTCCGGACCAACTTACTCGTGCGACCGTTACACCGGCAGGCAGCGCGTGCGTTGGCAAGCAGCCGGGAAGCGTTGCACAAAATCTGCAGCCGCGCGCTAGAGACGGATGGACGGATCAAGGGCTTCCGTCCTGATGTCGCCGGATTTGTCGGCTACCTTATCGCGCACGATGCGCATCATCGGGGACAGATTGCGATGCTGGCGCGGCAACTCGGACGCCCGCTGCCGCAGAAGGCTATGTTTGGGATGTGGGAGTAGGGCTCGCGGTAAAGAAACATACTGATCTCGCCCGGCGCGCACCGGAGCGAGATGCTCCGCAACAGCCGGCGGGGCCCTTCGACTGCGCTCAGGGCAGGCGCCGGCGCTACAGTCCTATCTTCTCAGGTACAATCACGCTTCCACCTCGCTATGCGAAAGGCGGCGTTGCTTTACAATCCGGACTCGGGCGGCAGCAAGCAACGCCAAAAGGAATTGCAATCCGTGCTTGAGATCCTGAGGGGCGCGGGCGTTGACGCCGAAATGTCTGCCACGCACTCCCCCGAACAGGCGGGCGAATTGACTCGCCAGGCGATGAACTCTGGCTGCGATACCATTTTCGCCTGTGGCGGCGACGGAACCATCAACAACATCGCCCAGGTCCTGGCGAAAACGCCCGTCACGCTGGGCATCCTGCCGATTGGGACGGCCAACGCTCTCGCTCATGATCTCGGGCTTCCGTTGAAAATCTCGGCGGCCGCGAAGACTGCTCTGCATGCCGAGCGGCGGCGTGTAGCGCTGGGACAGATCACTTGCCCTGATCTTAGCGGTGTCCGGAAAACGCGTTACTTCGTTGTGGCCGCGGGCATTGGCGCGGATGCTCACCTGTTTTACAAACTCCATACAGGCACGAAGCAGCGCCTGGGCATGGGCGCGTACTATGCCAAAGCCTGGCACATGTGGTTTACGTATCCCATGACACGCTTTCGCGTCGAGTACACTACGGCCGAAGGCGGGCAGCCGAAGAGTGCGGCCGTCACCGAACTGCTTGCGGTGCGCATTCAGGAGTTTGGCGGGGTCGTGCGCGAACTCGCTCCCGGTGCGTCCCTGGATCGCAATGACATGCGGCTGATCCTATGCCACACGGGTCAGCGGCTCGCTTATCTGGCATACGTGACGCGGGCCCTTCTTCGGCGGAGGTGGACGATTCCCGGAATCGAGCTTGCATACAGTACGAATGCATTGTGCGATTACGCCGAGCGCGACAGGCCTGCCGTCAAGATTTACGTCGAAGCCGATGGGGAACTGATCGGAAGCCTGCCGGCTGAAATCTCGATCGTGCCAGATGCCTTAACATTGCTCGCACCTCGGCGGGAAAAATGAAGTTTTGCGTCTCACGAGCAGGCCGCGCGTCAGAGTAATTTACTTGCGCGGCGCTCAGAGAAACTGCTGGTGAAAAACAGGTGTCAGGAAAGAGAATTCAGACCAACGCTTGGAACCCGCTCACTCACTTTCTGACCGGCGCATGCATGGGGCGCGCCGGGCTCAATCGCAAAACGGCGCTTGCCACGCTCACGCTGACTATGGCGGCCGAAGCGCCCGATCTTGACATTATTGGCCGTTTCTGGGGGCCGCGCCGTTGGGTTCCAGCATCATCGAGGGTTCACACATTCTTTTCTGGGAGTCCCGCTTGTTGCAGCCGTGGTGGTTGCTTTTGTGTATCTGGTGTGGAGACTCCGAGGCCGAAAAACGAAAGACCCCAAATTGCCGCCGCGCTGGGGCATGCTGTTTTTCTATGCCTGCCTTGCCGGGCTCAGCCACATTCTGCTCGATTTCACCAACAACTACGGGGTTCGGCCATTCTGGCCGTTTTCGGAGAAGTGGTACTCGTGGGACATCGTCTTCATCGTTGAGCCGATAATGCTGGGGCTGCTGATCCTTGGTTTAATCGTTCCATCAGTTTTTTCTCTCATTGACAAAGAGCTTGGGGCACGCGGCGGCGGTCCTCGGGGACGTGCGGCAGCCACGCTGGCGCTGGTTGGTGTAGTTCTGATGTGGGGACTACGGGATTACGCGCACCGCCGCGCCGTGAACGCGCTGGAAGCGCGAACGTACAACGGAATGGATCCGTTGCGAGTGTCGGCCTATCCAACATTGGCAAATCCGTTTCACTGGTATGGCGTCGTCGAGGCACCTGCTTTCTTTGCGCTGTCACCCGTCGACTCTCTTGGACCTGAGGTTGATCCAGAGGAACGGATGGATATTCGTTACAAACCGGAGGAGACCCCGATCACCCTGGCGGCGAAGAAATCCTATGCTGGGAGAGCGTTCCTGGATTGGGCGCAGTATCCGATCACGGAGACAGAAGTTCTCGAGCCGCCGGAAGAGGGCTACATCGTGCACTTTCAGGATTTGCGCTATGTCCAGGTTCCCAACGCTTTCAGCAGGAGTAATGGCCGACGCGTGTTGGGGGTTGGAGTGAAACTGGATAAGGATCTGCGCGTGGTTGGGGATGTGTACGATGCGGGCGGGAAACGACTGATCGTGCCCGACCCAGATCAAAGGTGATTCTGGATTCGAAGTCGCCCAGCCTCGCTTCGCTTCGGTGCACAACCGCTTCGACCCCGCTCAGGGCAGGCGAGGCGGCTGTCCCTACGTGAGCCTTCCTTCCCCTTGACGGCAGTCTCGTCAGCGCCCAGAATAAGAATTCATCTTCGAGGTGAACATGCTGCCTTATCTCTTCGTGCTGTTCGCGATCGCTGTCCGGTTCTTTCCCTTCCTCGGGCTGAACTTGCCGCATGCGTGGCATTTCACGCCATTGGCGGCATCGCTGCTGTTTTTCGGGGCGCGGGGCTCACGCCGACAGATGTGGGTGCCTGTCGCGCTGCTGGCGGCCGCGGATGTCGCGTTGACAGTTTTTGTCTATAAGTACCCGTTCACCTGGGACACGCTGGTCACCTGGGCATGGTATGCAGGAATCCTGTGGCTGGGAACGAATCTGCGCGAAAAGGCCGGTTTCTGGCGTGTGGTTGGAGCAGCGGCCGCCAGTTCCGTATCGTTCTTCATTGTCAGCAACTTTGCCGTTTGGGCAGCGTGGCCACAGATGTATCCCAGGACACTTGCCGGATTAATCGAGTGCTACGACGCGGCCATCCCGTTCTTCCGGGGCACCGCGGTCAGTGACCTGTTCTTCTCTCTGGCGATGTTTGGTGTTCCCGCTCTTCAGCAAGCGTTCGCCGGCCGCTTGCGGAGTGCTGGTGACCACACCGCCACGGTTTAACCGGGCGTATTAGTTGACGGAGCGCTCAGTTTTGACGCCGTTCTTCGATGGGGGAGCGGCGTTCTTCTTGGACTTCATGGTTCGGGCCAACAACCAGAGAATCAGCCCTAACTCAAGAATTGCGCCGGAAAGCAGCATCCAATGCTGTTTGAAAATGCCGCCGAAGTGGCTGATGATCTGCGGCCCGAAAAAGAGCACCAGAAGCGACAGAACGAAGAAGCGCACAAACCGCCCGGCGAAGACCGCGATCAGGAAATCGCGGAACTTCATCTCGAATACAGCAGCCGCGAGCACGAATACTTTGAAAGGCGTGGGCGGCGGCAGCATGCCCGGCAACATCAGCGCCCAGAACTCGTTGCGCTCAAACGACTGATGAATCTTCGTGAAGCGCTCTTCGGGGATGCGCTTGCGCAGGACCTTTTCGCCACCCAAATACCCGATGACGTACAGAGGAATGCTCCCGAGAGCAGATCCGAGGGAAGCCATGACAACGTACAGAAGCATCCGCTTGCGATCCTGATAAACGAAAGTTGCCACGATGAAATCGACCGGCATGCCGAGCAGAGCGCTGTCCGCAAAAGCAATCACGAAAGGGCCCCAGATTCCCAGTACCTTCATCAGGCCCAGGACCCAAGCCGTGTAGCGAGCCAGAATGTGTCCGATCTTTTTCAAGGCGATACTCAGTGTACGTGACGGGGAAGGAATGCGTCGGTCCGTGAGCCACGCGTGGATCTTTCATCCAGTTGATAGCTTGCGTCCTGCTATCATCGCTAGTTTCGGAGCCCCTATGCGCATGGTTCGTTTGCTTTGCCTCTTGCTGATCAGCACGTTCGCTGCCGCCCAGCAGTTTGATCTTGTGCTTGAAGGCGGCCGCGTGATGGATCCCGAGACCGGCCTTGACGCGGTCCGCAACCTCGGCATTCGCAATGGCATGATCGCTCGAATCTCCAGTGAACCGTTATCAGGGCGCCGTGTCATTCATGCGGCAGGACTCGTCGTCGCTCCGGGATTCATCGATCTGCATCAGCATGGCCAGGAACTCGCCAGCCAGCGAGTGAAAGCTTTCGATGGGGTGACGACCGCTCTCGAAATGGAGATTGGCGTCCCGGATGTGGCTAAGTTTCTTAAGTTCAAAGAAGGGCAGTCGCTGATTCATTACGGAACGACCGCAAGCCATGTGGCCGCACGAGCGCTGGTGTTCGGTGCGCCGCTTGATCCAGGCGTTGCCGGTCCGCGCGCGGGCATTGCCGGTATCCTGCCAAAGAGTGGCCCGGCGACCGACCAGAACGCCACACCCGAGCAGATTGCCAAGATCAAACAGCGCTTGCAGAACGAATTGGACGCAGGCGCTCTCGGTATCGGCATGGGAATTCAATACACGCCAGGTGCGACGCGACTTGAGATCATCGATATCTTCCGCTTCGCCGCCCAGCACGAACTGCCCGTTTACACGCATATGCGCAGCTTCGGGCGAAAAGAGCCTGGTTCCGCGATTGAGGCCGTCGAGGAAGTCATTAGCGCAGCCGCGATCTCCGGAGCACCGCTGCACATTGTTCACATCAACAGCACCTGCCTGCGTGACACGCTCGAGTGCCTGTCGCTGATTGAGGGAGCCCGCGCCCGCGGGCTGGATGTAACTACCGAAGCGTATCCGTACATCGCGGGAATGACTCAGGTCAACTCTGCTCTATTCAATCCTGGCTGGCGCGAAAAGCTGGGGATCGAATATAGCAATCTCGTCTTGCCAAACACCGGCGAGCATCTCACCAAGGAAAGGTTCGAGGAGCTACACAAGTCCAGCGAAGGTCAGGATGTGATCATCTTCGCTAACACGCAGGAAATGGTCGACGCTACCATTCCTAACCCGCTGATCATGATCGCGAGTGATGGAGCGGACGGGCATCCGCGCAATGCAGGAACTTACTCGCGGGTGCTGGCGCAATATGTTCGCGAGAAGAAGACGCTCCGCCTGATGGACGCGCTCCGCAAGATGACGCTGATGCCGGCGCAGATGCTGGAACGATCGACTCCTGCCGCTCGCCATAAGGGACGTATGCAGGAAGGGGCTGACGCCGACATTGTTGTCTTTGATCCGCCAAACGATCAGCGATCGGGCGACATTCGAGAAGCCGATGGAAGCCAGCGTTGGCGTTCGTGAGTTGCTGGTTGCGGGGACGCTGGTGATCGAAGAGGGGAAGTTGGTACCGGATGTGTATCCGGGGCGGGCGATAGTGGGGCCGGGGAAGGCTAGTTCAGAAAAGAGTCATTGAGATAGGCGGCGCCACGACAAAAACCGTCGCGGCCGGACGGCCGAGGCGCCCGTCCCCACACCGGCTGTGGTGGTTCCCCCACAGGGTGCTGCTCAACTATGCTCTGTCTTGCCAGTTAGAAGATCGATCGCGTGAGGCAACAGCGTTGCTACCGCTTCCAGCGACTCCACGGCACCCGCTGGGCTTCCCGGTAGGTTGAGGATCAGTGCCTTTCCCCGCACGCCGCATATTCCGCGGCTCAGGGCGGCAAACGGAGTCTTCTTCATTCCCTCGCTACGCATTTTTTCCGCGACGCCATCGAGCAGGCGATCACAGACTTTTGCGGTGGCCTCGGGGGTGACATCGCGCGGAGCAATTCCGGTTCCGCCGGTGGTCACAATCAGTCGCACCTCGCGCGCCAAGCGGATCAGCAGGTTTTGGATTTGGATTTCGTCGTCGGGAACGACTTCCCGAGAACCTATGGAGAACTGGAGTTTTTCGAGCAGTTGCGCGACGGCCGGCCCCGAAGCGTCTTTCCGCTCGCCGCGCGCGCAAGAGTCGCTAACGGTCACGACCGCCGCAGTCAGAACCGTCTTGGGATCAGCCATCGAGAAGAACGTCTTCCTCTTCGTCTTTTCTGCGGCGTACAGGGGCCGAAGGCGCCGCAGCAGCGACCGGGGCCGATGCTGTCTCCGCAGGCGCAGGTTCTGCTTCTCCGCCGCCGTCCCGGGACGACTCATCGAGCAGCCGTAGCCCTTCCATCAGAAGGCCTTGGGTATTGAGCTTCGTGGTCTCCTGGTCCGTCTTGCCCTCGAAATTCAGCTGGAAGTTTCCACCGGTCCAGCGCAGGACTTTGAACACTGCCGCATCGCCGACCAGCGACCCGTAAGTCGCGTGCTTGACCTGGCCCTCGACGAAAAATACTTCGCACTTGTCGCCCTCGTTGCTGAGCGAAAGCTGGCAGCTCTTGCGGCCCATTTCAAGCGACTGCATGAGATCGATGACGTTCATCTGCGAAAGATTGCCGCGCACGACGCCGTCGGATGGAGCGGTCTTGGCCATCTTTTCGAGCGCGATGCGATCGATCAGGCGCTTGATGCGGCGGGTAGCGTCCTTCAGGAAAAACGGCTTTTCGAGATAGTCGTCGGCAGCGTCCTGCGGAGAAAGGCGCTCGGCGATATCGGCCTTGCTGGCCATGAGCACCGAGGCAAAATTCGCGGTTGCGGGACGGCTCTTGAGCTTTTCGAGGAGCTGACGGCCATCCATCCCGGGCATGCGGTAGTCGCAAACGAGCAGGTCTGGAACGTCGTCCACGGCCTTCAGCAGCGCGTCTGCGGCGTCGGTGGCGGTCGTGACCGTCGCCAGAGACGATAGGGCCTGCTGCAGCATCGCCAGTACCATCGGGTTGTCGTCCACCAGCAGCAGCTTGAGGTTATCGGCCATGAATCCGTGTGGCGCCGCTATTTCCGTCGGCGGTAGTCTCCGCTCTTGCCTCCGCTTTTGCGCTCCAACACAATTTCGCGAATCTCGATGCCCTTATCGGCGGCCTTTAGCATGTCATAGATGGTCAGCGCTGCAACGCTGACAGCCGTCAAAGCTTCCATCTCGACGCCAGTTTCAGCAGTTGTCGCAACTTTCGAGGTGATCGCGAGGCCATTCTCGCACACGCGCACCTCGACATCAACGAGCGACAGCGGCAAGGGATGGCACATCGGAATCAACTCCGAGGTGCGCTTGGCCGCCATGATGCCTGCCACGCGCGCCACTTCGAGAGGATCGCCCTTCGGATTCGACGGCAGAGCAGCGAGAACGGCGGGGCTGATTGCCACGAAGCCGCTGGCCTCGGCTTCACGCCTGGTGGCGGATTTGCCGGAAACATCGACCATACGGGCGCGTCCAGCACGGTCGTAGTGGGAGAGTTTTGGCATCGCGAGGCCAGAGATATCTTACAGGAGGAGAGCAGTGGCCAGTGGTCAGTCTCTGCCTCCGTGTCCTCTGTGGTTAAAAAGTTCGAAGACCGCACAACACAGAGGGGCCCAGAGAAACGCTGGCTAGCGCGATAAGATCGCGACGAATTCGCCTGGCGGAATGCGGTCGCGGTCTGGAGGGATGACGATGTAGCAGTTCGCGCGTGCGGTGGCGGCAACGTCTCCTGAGCCTTGCCAGAGGACTAATTCCACCTGCGATGCTTCGAACTCGCCCGAAAGGATAGCCGGGAGGAAACGCTTGAGGCCAGGTTTCACGCGGATTTCGGATTTCAGCTTGGCGTAGACGAATCGCAGCTTCTGCGGGCACATGCCTCCCAGCGCTTCCAGCATTGGGCGGGCAAAAAGTTCGAATGTCACCATGGTCGAGACTGGATTTCCGGGAAGGCCGAAGAAGTAGGTCCCCGTGCTTTCTCGGGCGGGGGCGCCCGCGCCACACTTTCCGAAAACGACCGGACGTCCGGGTTGGATTTTCGCTCCGGTGAAGAAAAATTCGGCTTTCAATTCTTCGAGGACATGTTCGACCAGGTCGTAGCGGCCCATGGAGACTCCGCCGGTCATCAACAGCAAGTCCGATTTTAGGCCTTCTTCGATTAAGGCCCGGAGCTTCCGCGGTTCATCAGGAGCGATCAGGAGCAAAACGGGTTCGCCTCCAGCATGGCGAATCTGTACCGCCAGTGAATAGCTGTTCGAGTTGCGAATCTGCGTGGGGCCCGGGGTCGCGTCGATGCCGACAATTTCGTCGCCGGTCGTGAGTACTGCGACTTCTGGACGCTTGTAAACCTGCACCCGAGATTGTCCTGCCGTCGCGGCCAAGGCGATCGACGCATCGTTCAGGCGCGTACCTCGTTCCACCAACACGCTGCCCCTCTGTGCTTCTGCGCCAGAAGGGACAATGTTCTCCCCGGGGGCGACGCTCCTTTGAATCTCGACACGTGTGCCTTGCTGGGCGGTGTATTCGACCATCACTACCGCGTCGGCACCGGAAGGAACTGGTGCTCCCGTCATGATCGACGTGGCTTGCCCGCTTCCAATGTGTTTCGGAATGTTTTCGAGGCTCTCGCCCGCTTTGATTTCTCCGATTACATCCAGAGTGGCGGGGACGCGGGCCACATCTGCGGCTCGAACCGCGTACCCATCGCGAGTCGATCGAGGAAACGGCGGAAGGTTGCGATCCGCCAGAATCGGTTCGGCCAGCACCCGCCCGGCAGCCGAGAGCAAGTCGACGGTGGCGACCCCAGGGGCGTACACTCTCGCCGAATGTTGCTCAACTGCGCGACGGGCTTCTTCAAAGCTGAGGACGATAGAGCGAGCCTCTGACATGAAGTGATGATAGTGGATTTTGCCCGAGGGCCGCGCTCGATTGGGACATCGAAGGCGAGCGTATGAATCCGATTCCAGGCTACGGAACTCCGGCGGAGTGATTCGTTCCCCGGCCTACCGGGCCAATTCCTGTCCCAACGTCGCCGCGTTACTGGCGAATGACAGCCCGGTCTCCAGATCGATCACGCGGTCCTGCACCAGCTGCGCGATTTCGGAATCGAAATGCTGCATCCCTTCCGACTCGCCGGCCTTGATGGCATCAAGAAGAGTGTTGTTCTCGCGCTCGCCTTTCTCAATGCATTCGCGCGTGCGCGAGTTGGCTTTCATGATCTCGAATGCGGCGACCCGTCCGCTGCGATCAGTTTTCTGAATGAGCCGTTGGCAAACGATGTAGCGGAATGACTTGGCAAGGCGCTCGCGAATCGACTTCTGTTCCGCTGGGGAAAACGAGCTCACGATCCGCTCCACTGTTTTCGAGGCGTCCATCGTATTCAGGCTGGAGAGGACCAGATGCCCGGTTTCCGCCGCCTCAAGCACGATTTCCATGGTCTCGCGGTCGCGCATCTCTCCGACCAGGATCACCTTGGGGGCCTGGCGCATGGCGGAACGCAGCGCATGCGCGAAGCTGGGCGTATCGCTGTGCAGTTCGCGCTGGTGAATCGTCGAGCATTTGTGGTTGTGCAGAAATTCGATCGGATCTTCGATGGTGATGATGTGGTAATACTTCTCGCGGTTGATGGCGTCCAGCAGCACAGCCAGCGTGGAAGACTTTCCGGAACCCGGTGATCCGGTCACGAGGAAGATGCCATCCCTGAGCTTGGTAATCTCCGACAACTGTTGTGGCAGGCGCAATGCCGAGAAATCCGGAATATTCGTCGGGATCACCCGCATAACCACCGCGCAGCTGCCGCGCTGAATGAAGACATTGACCCGGAACCGGGCCACTCCCGGCAATCCGTAAGAAATATCGCAGGACCCATGCTCGCGCAGTGTATTGATAGCCTGCTTGTTGTCGCCGATCAGATCAGCGGCAATGTGACGTGTATCGTCAGCGCTAAGCACGGTCAGCCCCGCCACCTGCACGGGGATCATCTGCCCATAGACTTGCACCTGCGGCGGGCGGCCCGGAGAGAAGATCAGATCGCTGATCTTTTCGGCGGCGCGCAGCATGCCGCCCAGCAGCGCCGGAGTGGCTACCCGGCCGCTTCCAGAGAAATCTTCAAGAGCAACGGAGATCGGAGCAATTGTTGGTGCTGCCATTCGTCCTCACACACGGGAATCGCACGCACCACAGAATGGAAGAAAGCTGATGAGTTAACTGTACCGCGCGCAGGGCCCCCTGCGAAGGCCAGTAAGTGCATAGTCCTTCGTAACCACGCACAAAAGAAAAGAGAAGGGGCGGCTCGACGCCGCCCCAAAGATATCCGCAAGTTATTGCATCGAAAGGATATTACTTCTTCGCCGCCGGCTTCTTCTTGCCAAAGCTGGTCTCGACAGTCGAGCCGATGCTCGTCAGCAAGTCCTTCGCGCTCTGAGCATTTGGGCCATCGGGAGCGAGTTCCAGGTATTTCTGGAAGGCTTCCGCGGTCCCCGGAGGCGCGATGGTCTTATCCCCCTTCAGGGTCGCCTTTCCCAGCAGATTGACGCCTTTCTGGTAATAGGCTTCGGCGCGGTTAGGATCGGCAGCGATGGCCTTGTCAAACGCTGCATTGGCATCGTCGACGCGGCCCGCATTGGTGTAAACAGCACCAATGTTGAAGTAGGCAGCGCCGGCCTGGGCAGGATCGGCCTTCACCGCCGCCTCGTAGCTCTTAACCGCGTCATCGACCTTTTGGTCCTTGGCGTAGGCGTCGGCCATGTTGATATAAAACCCGGCAAGCTGCTGGTTCGCCTTGGCCGTGTCTTTCTCTTTGCCGTTTTGCACCGCATCCTGCTTGAGCTGGATTGCCTTGTTATATGCTTCCACGGCCGACTCGTACCGCTTTTGCTTTTCAGCCTTATCGGTCTGGCTCGCGGCCGACAAGCGGTACGCATCGCCCAGGCGATACCACAAAACATCGCGGGTCGCATCGATCTGGTTGGCTTCGGTCAGCGCTGCAATCGCGGTGTCGTAGTCCTTCGCAGTGATGGCCTGGTTGGCGGCGTCCAGCTTGCCCTGCAGGTTCTTAACGGTATTGGTTTCTTTTTGCTGCTTCGCCTGCGCCTCCTGCATGGCCTTCAACTGCTCGGGGCTCAGGCCCTCTCCTCTTGCCTGCTTCTCCTGCTGTTCCTTTTGATCGAAATTCAGGGTGTTCTCGTCGAGCGAAACAGGAAAACCTTTGACGAAGTCCACGGGTTTATTGGCCTTCACGTCATCGGCGTTCTTGTAGAGCGAGACGTTGTACTTGCCAGCGGTGAGTCCGAGTGAGAAGTACTCACCTTTCTTATTGGTTTTCAGGGTGTATTTCTGGCCGTTATCCTGATTGATGTAAACCACGATCGCATCGGCAACGGGATTGCCCTGGGCATCCTTGCATTCGCCCTTCACCGTTCCTGAAGCCTGAGCGAAAACAACCGGTGCACACAGAATGGCTGAAAACACAGTGATCAAAACAATTGCGAAATGCTTCTTCATATTGCCTCCCGGCAACAAAAATATCTATCGGGCCACATAGGGAATCGGGTCCTCGATTCCCGCGGCCTGGAACGCGCGCAGGCGCAGCACACAGCTGTCACACACTCCGCAGGCCTGATCCGCGCGACTGTAACACGACCAAGTTAAATCGAACGGCGCACCCAATTCAAGGCCGAGGCGCACAATCTCGGCCTTGCGCATGGCGATGAGAGGGGTTACGACCTCGATGCTGCCTTCCTTCGTGCCCGCCTTGACCACCTCATTGAATGCCTTGTAATAGGCAGGACGACAGTCCGGATAGCCGGAGCTGTCGGGCTCGACGGCGCCGATGTAGACCTTTTGGGCTCCAAGAACCTCCGCCCAACTCACGGCCACCGCCAGGAAATGAGCGTTCCGGAAGGGCACGTACGTGACTGGGATAGTGTCACCGACCGCCTCCGCGCGGGGCACCGCAATCGATTCGTCCGTAAGAGCAGATCCGCCGATCATCCTCAGCGCCTCGTTCTTAATCATCAGGCGATCATGAATCTTCAAACGATCGCAGATGGCGTGAAAGCTTTGTTGCTCACGCTCCTCGGTACGTTGCCCGTAGCTGACATGCAGAGCGGCTGCATCGTGATCGCGCGCCGCCAACGCAGCGCACACGCACGAGTCCATGCCGCCACTCAGCAGAACGACCGCGCGGGAGTTGTTGCCTGTGGAGATGATTCAGACCCCCTTGGTGGCCGGATCCCAGATGAATTTATGCAGTTGCAATCCCAGCCGGGCCGGGACATTGTCGGCGATTATCCACTCCGCGAGTTCCTGCGGATCGAGCAGGCAATGGGAGCTGTTGCGAGCGCCACTCGCTTCCTTTCTGAATGCGGGGGAAAACAAAACTGCATTTACCTTCGCGGCCAGCCTGTGCCGGGCGACAAAATCGCGGGCGAACTCGTAATCAGCGCGGCTGCTCAGAACGAACTTAATCTCATCGCGATGGGTCAAGACTTCGAGGTTCTCAGGCCGGAAGGTGTTCCCCTCGCCCGAATCCGGGCATTTCACGTCTACGATTTTAACAACAGCGGCCGGAACCCGCTCCAGGGGCCGCTCTCCGCTGGTCTCAAGCAGGACGGTGCAGTCATGATCGAGCAGTCGCTGCATCAATGGAACGAGTTCGCGCTCCTGCAACATCGGCTCGCCGCCAGTGATCTCCACCAGTCCTCCGCCGGGACTGAGCCGCAGCGCTTCATCCAGTACTTCTTCCATCGACATTTTGCGGCCGCCGTAGAACGTGTACTCACTGTCGCACCAGCTGCAGCGGAGGTTGCATCCCGTAAGGCGCACGAATACGCACGGCAACCCTGCGTAGGTAGACTCGCCTTGCAGCGACTTGTAAATTTCGGTGATCTGCATAAAACAGCTGCCGGCCAGGAGGCTGGCGGCTGCTACTCGCTGTACTTCGCCGTGGTCGTATCCGTCTCAAACACGGTCACATCTTTCACACGAACCCGGCCCCCCGTGACGGACAGCAGGCGGCTATTCGACTCATCATAGAAATACTTGGCCAGGTTCTCGGCAGACGGATTGATCACCGTGAAGGGCTCGATATCGTTGATCATCTGATGGTCGAGCCGTTCGATGACATGCCTCATGACCTCGCGCAGATCCTTGAAATCCAGCAACAACCCGGCCTTGTCCAGATCTGCGCCGGCCAACGTAACGCGAATCTTGTAGTTGTGGCCGTGCGGATTCTCGCACTTGCCTTTGTAGTTGCGCAGGTAGTGGCCTGCGGCAAACGAGTCCTCGACGGTAACTTCGAACATGGATCCCTCGGCACCTCTGAAAACGCGTTCCCGCCCAAGATTCTATTCTACAGCCGAAAAGGCTTGAGTCCGCGCAGTCGAACCGCTCGCTTCAGACAGTCCTATCGGGCTACAATGTGCGTAATCTTTGACTAGGCCCCGGGTTTTTTCCCTGCTGAATTTCAGAGAAAAAGGACTTCTGTGAACGTCCTGCTGCTATCCATGCCAGATTCTTTCGAACACATGCCTTCGCATGCGATTCGGATGCCAAACGGCGGATTGACTTCCATCGCCGGCAACGTTGACCCACATCACCGCGTGGCTGTCGCCGACCTGATCTTGGTGCAAGGCCACGTGCGCGAAACTGTGACACGGCTAGTTCGGGAACTGAATCCAGCCGTCGTCGGTCTGTCCATTATGACTTTCCAGCGGCGCACTGCGGGACGGATCATCGGACTCATTCGCGCTCTGAAACCTGACATCAAGATTGTTGTGGGTGGCTACGATCCGAGCCTCGCGCCGGAGGCCTACGAACCCATGAGCGTCGATTACTTGGTTCGTGGCGAGGGCGAAGTCACCTTCCGAGAACTGTTGCGGTTGCTCGAGCGAGGAGGAGAATGCGAGGCGATTCGCGGCTTGTCTTTTCGGAGAGGAAATGGCTGGGTACACAACGATGCACGCGCGCCGCACCGCCTGGAGGACGGAGAAATTCGCCTGCCCAACCGCGACGCCCGAGTGCTAAAGGGCTACACGCTGTTGGGGCGCCAGGTCGACGTAATCGAAACTTCCCGAGGCTGCACGTACGATTGCAGTTTCTGCTCCATCATCGAGATGCGCGGGCGCAACTTCTTCACTTACTCATTCGACCGCGTGCTGGACGACATTCGCGATGCCCGCGACCACGGCGCGCGCACCCTCTTCCTTGTCGACGATAACATCATGCTCAATGTGCGGCGCTTCGAGGCGTTATGCGAAGCCATTATTGCAGCCGGCCTCAATGGAATCGATTACTTCGTGCAGGCCATGACTTCGTCAATTGCCAATCATGGCGAAACGCTGGCTCCGCTGATGAAGCGAGCCGGGTTTCGCTACGTCTTTCTTGGCATCGAGAACATTCTTGAGGGCGATCTCGAATTTCTGCGTGCGTCGGCGAAGAACATGGCTCGCGATAACGGCCATACGACGGGAAACGCGACTCTGAAGGCGATCGACTATCTGCATCGCAATCAGATGTACGTGGTCGGAGGGCTCATCGTGGGGAACCCGGGCGACACCCGCGAGTCGATCGAGGCCAACCTCGAGTTCGCGCGCCGATACGTAGATTGGCCCTACATTCAGCATCCCACTCCCTATCCGGGCACGCCCATGACGAAGGACTTCCGCAAGCAGGGATTGATCGAAATCGAACGGATGGAAGAGTATGACGGCACGACGGCCGTGGTTCGCACCGAGCACCTGGCGGCGGAAGAGATCGAGTTCATGCGCTGGAAAGCGGAGCGCTGGATGAAGACTCGGCACATTCCGGCCGTGCTCCGCCACGACCCGTGGTTCGTCCTAACGCAGACTCCCAAAATGATCGCGCACACGTTTCGCGGAAGCTCGATCCGCTCGGTGCTGGGACTCGAGGACGAGCGCCAGGCATTTCAGCGATACAAAGCTATACGTCAGGCGGAGCGAGAGTACGTGTGAGGGTGGTACGGTTTAAGTCAAGCCTCTTGGGTGACGATGAATAACGTGAAACTGAGGACTCAAATGGCCGGTGCCGTGATTAACCCAAGGGGCCAAGTAACGATTCCACTTGGAATCCGGACTGCTCTGGGACTCAACCGGAGATAGGGTTGAGTTTGTGGAGCTAGAAAAGGGTCGATTCATGATTGTCGCTAAGAACCACTCTGTCAGAGAATTGGAAGGCTTGTTTCGAAAAGAAAGCGAGGAAGCCTGTGTCCCTCGAAGAGATGAACGCTGCAATTGTCCGACGCGCCAGGACCCTGCATATCAAGGGCTAACTCCGAAGAATTCCTCCACCACCCGCATTTCCGTCGTCTTCCTGTAATTCGGCAGACTCTCAACAAAAACGCGGCCATACTGCTTTTTCAAGATGCGGTTGTCGAGCAGCACCAGCAGACCGCGGTCATGCAGCGAGCGGATAAGCCTTCCAAATCCCTGTTTCAAAGTGATCACCGCGGCCGGGACCTGATATTGAAAGAAAGCATTTCCACCACTTGCGTCGATCGACTTGACCCGTGCGGCAACGACCGGATCACTCGGCACGGCAAATGGAAGCCGATCGATAATCACGCAACTCAGCTGTTCGCCTTGCACGTCCACACCCTGCCAGAAAGAAGACGTCGCAAACAGGACTGCGTTTGGCGTCAAGCGAAACTCCTCCAGCAGTGCGCTTTTCGGCGCATCACCTTGCCGCAGTATCGGAAACGCCACTTCGCCCAGCAGTCGCTGGTAGATGTCGTTCATCTGGGCATAGCTGGTGAATAGGACGAACGCGCGCCCACGGGTGATCTCCAGCAATTTGCGGATACGCTCGGCTGCTTGGACGCCAAATTGCGGCGTCCGCGGATCGGGAAGATCCGGAGGAACATACAGCACGGCCTGGCTCTGGTAATCGAAATGCGATGGCAACACCAGGTCACGGGCGTGTTCGAAACCAAGACGCCGCCGGATGTATTCGAATCCGCCGCCGACCGCGAGCGTTGCCGACGTCAGCACGGCGCACTCCAGTTTCGACCACAGGCACTCCCGCAGGATGGGCCCTACATCAATGGGCGTGGCCTGCAGGAAGACATGCTGGCGCCCCTGGATCCCCTCCTTCGATTTCTCCGAAGGGTGTCTCCGGGATGAGAACGACCGGCCCCGCCGCTCGATCCAGAAGACAGTATTTTGATCTTCCGCCTCGAGCGCGAACCCGAGTTGCATTTGAATTTCCTGCGCGCGCCGGACGAAGTTGAAGATCTCTTCCGGCTTTTGCGGCAAAGCTTCGAGTTCTCCCGCCAGCCGAGTCAGCGCTTGATTCAGAGCAATAAACTCATCGCCGTTTTCTTCCAGAAATTCGCGGCGGGTGTCGAAGGCAAAGCGCCCGTCTCCGGAAGGCAGCAGGGAAAAGAACAATTGTGACCGATCGCGCAGGCTCCCCAGAGCGCCCGACAGAGATGCCGATAGCATCCGGTTGTGCTGCATCGAATGCTCCACGTCGCGGGCGAGTTCCTCGAGACGAAGATTGCTGACGGAAATTCCGAAGTAGTTCCCCGCCACATCTTCCAGCTCGTGAGCCTCGTCGAAGATGACGGCCGCAGCCTCGGGGAGGATTCCCGCATCGGGCGCTCCGTCCGCCTGCAACTTGATGGCGAGATCGGCAAAGAAAAGGTGATGGTTGACGATGATGATGTCGCTCTCCATCGCCCGCCGCCGCATTTCCGTGATAAAGCATCGCTCGAACTGGCTGCACTTCTGCCCGGTGCAGGCATCCGCGCGTGCGTCGAGCTTGTGCCAGAGCATACTGGCTTCGGGAAGCGTTGCCAGTTCGGCCCGGTCGCCGGTGGAGGTCGTCTTTTCCCAGGCCGCGATCGCCCGATACTGTTCAATTTCTTCCAGCCCGCTGAGTACAGGCTGATCGGTGAGGTCGTAAAGCTTCTTCTTGCATAGATAGTTGTTGCGCCCCTTCATATAACAAACCGAGAGACGGCGGGCGCTCTGATCTGGCTGGACAGCCGAGGCGGCTGTCCCCACGTGATCTACGTAGAGCGCTTGCTCGAGGAAGGGCACATCTTTGTAAAAAAGCTGCTCCTGCAGATTTTTCGTGCCGGTCGAGATAATGACGCGCTTGCCGGAACGGATCACGGGCAGGAGATAGGCCAGCGTCTTGCCGGTGCCGGTGCCAGCTTCCACGATCAGATGACGCTTCTCTTCAAGCGCCTGCTCCACCGCCTGCGCCATCTGCAGTTGCCCGCGGCGGAATTCGTAGGCGGGATGCGTGCGCGACAGAATGCCACCCGGCGCGAAGAACTGGTGCAGGGAGGCGTCTTTACCCCTTGGCGATGGGCGGTTCGGAGGTGCGGTGGTAGCGGGATGGGAGGGAACAGGCACCGGAGTCTCTATAATAGCGATTCCGGACTTTCCGCACCGTGGATCTCCGCCGGGCTACCGCCCGACCGGACAGCCGAGGCGGCTTCCCGGCATGAGTGCGATTTGAGCCAACCCATTTACAACTCGACCGACGCAGTCGCGACAGGGACTCCAATCGTCGCCATTGTCGGCCGCCCCAACGTCGGGAAGTCAACGCTGTTCAATCGCATCGTGGGCTCACGCCGCGCCATTGTTGGAGATGAACCCGGAATCACTCGCGACCGTCTCTATGGGGACGCGGAATGGAATGGGCGACAACTGCGGATCGTCGATACCGGCGGCATCCTGCCGGAAGAAAAGGATCTGATCCCGTCAGAAATCTATCGCCAGGCCCGCGTGGCGCTGGATGAAGCTGCGGCCATCATCATGGTCATCGACGGGCGAACGGAACTAGCTGGCCCGGACCTCGAACTTGTCCGGCTGCTTCGTAAGGCGAATCGACCTCTCTTCCTTGCTGTCAACAAGGTCGACAGCGAGAAGCAGTCGTCGCTCATCGACGATTTCCACCGTCTCGGCGTGAAACAGATGTTTCCGATTTCTGCCGAGCACGGGCGCGGCATCGACGACCTGCTGGATGCTGTACTCGCAGTACTTCCAAAAACGGTCACTACAGAGGACACAGAACTCACAGCGGAAGAACCTGCAAGCGAGGCAGAAGAGCCAACGGCCAACGGCCAACGACCGCCGCGTGAAGTTAAGGTCGCCATCATCGGCCACCCCAACGTGGGCAAATCGACGCTGCTGAACTGCCTCACCTCGTCGGACCGAGCCATCGTGTCGCCGATTCCCGGAACCACGCGGGATGCGGTCGACGAAGTCGTCGAGCACGAAGGCCGTCGGTTTCGCTTCATCGACACCGCGGGCATCCGGCGTAAGGGCAAGACGCACCTGATGGCGGAAAAACTCTCGGTTGTAATGGCGCGCAAGCATTTGGAGGCGGCTGACATTGCTCTGCTGGTGATCGATGCGACCGAAGGCGTCAACCAGCTCGATGCCGCCATTGCCGGCTACGCGCACGAGAGCGGACGATCGATCATCATCGTGGTCAATAAATGGGACGTGGTGATCAGCGGCGAGAAAAAGTTAGGTCGGACCACAAAATCCGAGCGCATGCGCGAATCGAAGCGTCCCGGCGACCGGGATGCTTATGAGGAGCGTCTGCGCTACGAGCTAAAGTTCTTAAGCTATGCGCCGGTCGTTTTTATCTCGGCGCAAACAGGAAAAGGCACGGAGAAGATCTTCCCTCTGCTCCAAGAGGTTGCTAGCGAACGCCGCAAGCGAGTGACGACGTCAGAGATGAACCGCTTTCTCGAACATGTCGATTTTGAACGCGCCTCGGTTCCGATGCGGCAGCGCGTCAAAATTCTCTACATGACGCAAGCGTCCGTCGCACCGCCTACGTTTGTGCTTTTCACCAATCGCGCCGTCAAACTCCACTTCGCTTATCAGCGATTCCTGGAAAACCAAATTCGCGCAGCCTTCGGATTCATGGGCACGCCGATCTGGATCAAGAACCGTGCGAGGGAATAGAGCAAGAATAGAGTTGCCGTATACCAGGCCATGTGGGGACAGCCGCCCTCGGCTGCCCGGCGGAGCGAAGCTCCGCGACCCGCTCGGGATAGACATCGCAGCTTCGCTATAGAACCCGACTCGGCCGATTACATGTGCAAGGCGGCAGAGCGCCGCTGATCTACCATAAACGCCACGCGCATGAGACCCGCGGCACGTATGCTGTCGAGAACCTGCTTGACGGTTCCCCACCTCGCGCGCATATCGGCCTGTACGTAGACCTTCCTCTCCACGCTATGGTCTTTCAGGCGATCCTCGATCTTCTGTGACAAGTTCTCGGGATTGACCTGCTCAACGCCGAAATAGACTTTGCCGTCTCGCGTGACACTGACTAGCATCGCGTCATCACGGTCGGCCCAAGGCATCGAAACCGGATGATCCACCCTAGCCAGATCAACGGATCCGTGATGATACGGTGTGGGCCAAGTCAAATACACCAGTAGGACAATGAACACCACTAGACTCATCACACACGCGAACTGCGTCGTGTTGAAGTCGCTGAACAGCTTTGCCGGTTTGCGCCAGCTCTGCAACCTAGCCAACTCTGCTGCTTCCATTGGATCACCCTGAAGACCGAAGAACAGGTTACGGTCGTACTCTCCGCACGCTACCCGCGATCCACGAAAACCTAGTCTTCACCAATCCTTTGATCCTTCGTCATCAACCCGACTCGCTGCACACCCGCGTGGTGCGCCAGGTCGATCACATCGGCCACATATTGAAAGTCAACGTCCTCGTCGCCACGCACAAATGCAACTTTCTCGACGCGGCTGAGATAGATTCGCGTCAGCCGTGATTCCAGATCCGGCCAGGGCACATCTTCCTGATTAATCTTTACGGAAGGCGGCTGATCTTTCGCCGTCCACACAATCTGGATCACCACCGTACGCGGCTGCGGAGCGGCTGAGGCATGATCCGGAGTCGGTTGCGGGATTTGCGCCTTTTCCCCATATTCCGGATCCATCGAGACCACCAGCATGAACATGATGATCAGCGTCAGCAGCACGTCAATCAGGGGCGTGACGTTGATCTGTGGTCTGGACGAACCTCCGCCTGCCATTGAGAAAGCCATAGGGAATCGTTCCTCTCGGGCACGCGTGTCTGCAGGAACAGACACCTGATCGACCGGCGGAGTTCCCGGCCACATGCGGCGTTTGCTTCTTTTCAGCCCAAGCATGCATCATGGACTGCAGTGCAACGTAGACGGCCCTCCGAACCGAACTCAATGATCCGCTCCACCTTGCTAGTGCTCTTTTCCTTACTCGCGGTTTCAGCCGATTTCGCTCGCGCGCAAGACAACTACGAGATTCAAGTCTATGGGTCCGAGACAGTGCGTCCGCGCTCCACCATGGTTGAGATTCATTCAAACTTCACTGTCGATGGCAGTACAACCGTGCAGGATGGAGTGCTGCCTACCAACCACGCCATGCACGAGACCCTCGAAATCACGCAGGGAATCACCGATTGGGCGGAGGTCGGGTTCTACGTTTTCTCCAGCATCCAACCCGACGGCGGATGGCAGTGGGTGGGCGATCACATTCGTCCACGGGTACGCGTCCCGGAAAGCTGGCACTGGCCTGTAGGCGTGAGCCTTTCGCAGGAGATCGGCTACCAGCGCGCCGCATTCTCGCCCGACACGTGGACGTGGGAGATTCGCCCCATTATCGACAAGAAAATTGGTCGCTGGTATCTGAGCTTCAATCCAACACTGGACCGGTCGTTTCATGGCCCGGGCGTGAACGAAGGAGTGGGATTCTCCCCCAACGTGAAGGTCAGTTACGATTTCACAAAAAAGATCGCGGGAGGTCTCGAGTACTACGCCGCGTACGGCTCATTGGGTGGATTCGATGCACTGCGCGACCAGCAGCAGCAATTCTTCCCCACCATCGATGTCGACTTCGGTCCGCAGTGGGAGTTCAACTTCGGAGTCGGTATAGGAGCGACGAGCTCCACCGATCACCTCATCGTGAAGTGCATCATCGGTCGCCGGTTCTCCTGGCCGCACCGACCTCAAACCGCCAAGCTAAAGCCGCAATAACCCTGGCCCGCTAGGTCGCAGGGAAAGGGGGAGGCGTGAACGGGGGCGGAGCGCCTTGCAGAACCGCCGATTGCGGTACCGGCGAGTAGAGTGCCAAACTCAGCGGACGATATCGCGCGGCAAAGAAGTAGATCGAATACGCCGGGAAGAACACAATCGCTGGAACCGAAATCAGCGACACCAGGAAGAAGAAGATCGCGAACACAATGCATCCCGCAATCACGGCGGCGGTGATGGTGAGAACGCTCCACGTCAGCCCTGCGCCCTTGGCTGCGATCACGGCAGCAGCCACGACTCCTATCACCGGAATAGCCAGGATCAGGCCTAGGATCACCGCTACGATTCCAACGGCGATTCCGGCGACAATCGTCAAAATGATCTTCATGCCGACATAAAGAGCGAATCCTTTGACGTCAACCTCCACCATCGGCCAAAGCCGGCGCCATCCCTCCATAGCACCGATTCCCTCAAAGGCCATTTGGGGCACAACAAAATCCTTAGTCAGTACATGGACCAGAGCCATGGCGATCATGAAAGCCACGAACAGCACCACAACCACGACGCCCGTCAGTACCAACTGCACCAGGTGCGCGCGCCAGGGCTGTAGCCACCCCATACCGTAGGCGAACGCTGCAGGACCACCAATGAGTATGAGCGCCGCCGCAAATGTGGCTAGCGCGAGACCGATCTGCCAAAGGAAATACCTCCATCCGTTGTCTTGCCGGCGGCTCCAGCCCGCCCGGATATGGCATTGTCTGGTCAAGACGCTGTCGAACAGGATGAAACGCATGACACTGCTGATAAAGGCCATCACGAAAAACAAGACAAGGCCCGCAATCACTAACACCGTGATCAGACTCGCGAGAATTGCGGGGTCAATCTTATGAAAAATATCGGGAAGAGACGGTACAGGCGCTGGCTGACCCGAGTGCGAGTTGAGATTGAGATTGCCTCCCGAGCCTAGTTCGCCGGCAAGCAAACCGACAAATGCGAGACGCACCCACTGGCCGAAGCGGAACGGCTT
This sequence comes from Terriglobia bacterium, assembly GCA_963743105.1. Classification (GTDB taxonomy): domain Bacteria; phylum Acidobacteriota; class Terriglobia; order Terriglobales; family Acidobacteriaceae; genus Sulfotelmatobacter. The sequence goes on along the minus strand of CAVUOS010000035.1, from coordinate 32,004 downwards.
GAAGAGTTGCCGCTTCGTATGCTCAAAGGCGAGCGAAATCGAATCCATGGCAGAGATCGGCACAGTGCACCTCGCGTAGAGTACGTCAGCAGCAATCTACTGCGAACCGCGGCGCCAATCAAATGAGATTTCGCGGAATGATCAGTGATCTGGGTCACCAACCGGCGCAGAGAAGTTACTCGTATCGCAGTGCTTCCACCGGGTCGAGTTTCGAAGCCCTGACCGCCGGAACCAGGCCGCTGATTACGCCCACGACAAGCAGCGCCGCCGTCGACAGCAACACGGTCATGACGGATATCCGCAAGTGGATATCGCCCTGACCGGAATCGTCTTCAAAGAGCGGACCCATCATGGGCAACGTACCGACTGCCCATGCTATGAGATACGAGAGCAATACACCAATTGTTCCCCCCAAAAGCATGATCAGGAGGGTCTCAGCCAGGAACTGCAGCCTGATGTGACGCTTGCGGGCACCCAGGGCGCGCCGGAGGCCGATTTCACGAATGCGCTCATCCACCGAGACGAGCATTATGTTCATCACCCCGACGCCGCCGATGCCGAGAGTCAGAGTGCCGATAAAAGTAAGCAGGACCTGAAGTCCGATAGTCAGCGCGTCGATGATGGGACGGAATTCGTCGCGGCCAAACATTTGAAAAGCTTTTGGATCAGTGGGCGAAAAGTTTTGACGGGTAGCCACAGCGGCGAGTACCTGTGCCATCGCCTTTTTCTCGAATTGAGGAGCGATCGGCGCAAAGACCATGACGGCTGCGTATCGCGTGTTCCACAAATCCCCTGCCGCCGAATACGGAATCCAGGATGAATCGTCATCGCTCGAGAAGTAATTGCTGAGCTGCAACTTCCGCGCCATCACACCGATTACCGTGAAGCGCACGCCAGAAACTTGCACGGTTTCGCCGACAGCAGGACGTCCGCTGAAGAGTTGTTCCTTCAACCGGCCCCCGAGGAAGATCACGCGCCGCCGCTCCAGTTCGTCCTCCGCATTGATCCAGCGTCCTTCCTCGGGGACTTCGTTCCGCATCTCGCCATACTCTGGACAAACACCGCGGACCGGCGCAGTTCCGACCATACGGTCTCCGTACGCAATCCCAGGCCGCCGCACCGTTTCGAGACACACGTGTTTCACCAGCGGAGCCGTCGCCTTAACCATGTCGAGATCCGCCTGCTCGAGAACGACTTTCTTTCCGGCGCGCTGCCCGCCCGGTTGCTCGCTTGTCTGCTGCGGCCAGCAGATCACGACGCTCTTGCCGAAGGCATCAAAACCATGCACCAGAATGCTCCGAAAGCTGTTGCCATACGCGATCAGGAGCGTGACCGTGGCGATGCCCCACACAATCCCGAGCATAGTAAGCAGACTGCGCGTGATGTTGCGCTTCAGCGCAACCCAGGCTTCCGCAATAATCTCAATCAGCATGTGCAAAACCTGAAACCACAAGGGGCACGAAGGTTCACGAAGGTTTGCTTCGTGTAACGCAGCCTGCCCTGAGCGCAGTCGAAGGGTGTCCTTCGTGGTTAATGACCTTCATCCCCCGGCCTCATAACGCAAAGCTTCGATCGGATCAATGGAAGCCGCGCGGCGTGCGGGATACAGAGCCGCCCCTATTGCAATCGCACCGAGCAGCCCAGCCGCCGTCAGCCCGGAAGTCCAGCTTGGAACGAGCCCTGCGAAGAAGTCCGGCATAGGCAGCAGATTGACCAAGGCGCAGAATCCAAATGCGACTCCCAGCCCAATCCCACCGCTCAGTAACGCAATAATGAGAGCTTCCATAAAAAACTGCCGCAGAATCGTTCCGGCGGGCGCGCCAATTGCCTTACGCACTCCGATCTCACGCGTCCGCTCTCGCACGGCCACCAGCATGACGTTCATCACGCCAATGCCACCCAGGAGCAACGTCACAATTCCCACAGCTCCGAGAAAGAATTTCATCCCATCGGTCATGGTCTTGAAGGCCTGCGCTTCTTTCACCGTATCCCAGATCGGGCATGCTTCTTTGTCGTTCGGATCATAGTGATGCATCCGCGCCAGCGCGGCACGCACTTCGCGCTTGCAAGCTTCGTGCTGCCCCACCGATTTCGGAGTAACCAGCAACTGATCGAAACTGGTATTGGTGCCCGGCGGCTTATCGGGAAAGTCGCGCCGCATGGCGGAAAAAGGAACGAAAACCTTGTTGACGTCCCAGCCGTCGTAACTCGAGTCCTGCTTCTTCTTTGCCATGACACCGATCACGGTGTACGGGAAATCGTTCAGGTAAATGTTTTCCCCCACGGGATTGCGGCCCGGGAATAGCTGCTTGGCGGCGTCGGAGCCTAGGAATGCAACACGCCTCGCCTCACGCATGTCGTCCCAGTTGTAGAAACGTCCCAGGCCAACGTTGAGCGTGCGGATGTAGCCGAACGGCGGATACGATCCGGTCACGGTCAGAGCGCCGTTGTTGTAGTTGGAGTGGGTGAGGACGGTGTTCTGCTCCAACTCCGGGATCGCATATTCACAATCCGGGGACTCATTCTGCACGACCGCAACATCCTCATCCTCCCAATGCACAACTCGGCCTGCGTGCAAACCTCCGGCCTGCAAGCTAGTCCGCCCGTGGAATACGATCATGATGTCCTTGCCCAGGTTCCTGGCCTGCTCGGCTTGGCCTTCACGCAGGCCTTCTCCGGCGGCCACCATGAGCACAATCGAGACAATGCCCCACGCAATCCCGAACATGGTCAGGAAGGCGCGGAGTTTGTGGGACCACAAGGTGCGCAGCACATCGAGAAAGAGGTCACGCAGCGTCATAACCAGTGCGTTGGACGCGCCGAGGCGAGGAAAGTAATCGCGTCGGGCGCCTGCTCTTAGATACGCAGCCACTGCGGTTTTTGTTGCAGGAAAATGCAGGCAGAAAGAGTGGAACTACGCAGATTCATGCAGAAAATCAATCTACGGCAGGCACCGTAGCCGTGTGGGCCAACCATTCTTCGAATTCCTTCAATGCCAACTCGCATTGAGTACGATGACGCTCCTTGCGGTCTCGAATCTTCTTCTCCAGCGGGGGAAGCAAATCGAACGTGATATTCGCTGGCTGGAAGTTCTTGGCGCTGGCATGGGTTACGTAGTGTACGAGTGACCCGAAGGCGGACGAACGTGGGGCCGGACTGATCTCAGAACCCGAGGTCAGAGCCGAGGCATGCATTCCTGCGATCAATCCTGTGGCAATCGATTCCACGTAGCCCTCAACTCCGCAGATTTGTCCGGCGAAGAGGACTCGCGGATGATGTTTCATCTGCAGCGTCTCGCAAAGCAGCGTGGGAGCGTTAATGTACGTATTCCGGTGAATCTGTCCGTATCGCAGAAAACGCGCGTTCTCAAGTCCCGGAATCAGGCGAAGCACCCGGGCTTGCTCGCCGAACTTCAGGTGGTTTTGGAATCCGACGAGGTTATAAGAATCCGCGCGCAGATTCTCCTGCCTTAACTGTACGACCGCATACGGCATCTTCCCGGTGCGAGGATCTTTCAACCCAACCGGCTTCATCGGCCCAAACCGTAGAGTATCCCGCCCGCGTCGCGCTATCTCTTCGATGGGCAGGCAACTCTCAAAATAATTGAGTTTCTCCCAATCCTTCGCTTCGACCGATTGGGCCGCTACGAGCGCGTCGTAAAAGCCGTTGTACTCCTCCGGTGTCATCGGACAATTGATGTAGTCTGCCGAACCCTTGTCGTAACGCGCCGCCATATACACGCGTGACATATCGATCGAATCCATTTCGACGATCGGACTGATCGAATCGTAAAAATATAAGTGAGGACTGTTCGGCTGAGTTTCCGCGCTCTCGCCATTTGGCAAACTCAGACGGGCGATTTCGTTTGCCAGAGCATCCGAAGTGAGGGGCCCCGTCGCGATAATGGCAACGTCCCCATTTTCATCAATGCTCGTCACTTCTTCGCGGCAAACAGTAATGCGAGGCTCCCGGGAAATGGCCTCGGTTACACGCGCCGCAAAGGTGATACGATCCACCGCCAACGCGTGGCCCGCTGGAACCGCGCACTCCCGCGCGATCTGCATCAGCAGCGAACCGGCGCGCCTCATCTCTTCCTTCAGCAACCACGGGGCCGTGTTCTCGCTATCGGACTTGAGCGAGTTGGAACAGACCAATTCCGCGAAATCCGCCGTCTGATGCGCCGGCGTAGAACGCACCGGACGCATCTCGAACAACTCGACGTCAACCCCTCGGCGCGCACACTGCCATGCGGCCTCCGATCCAGCAAGCCCCGCCCCGATGATCTTGATCCTTGGCATACGCAACTTCATTTCGATGTTCCAGCTAGCCGGGCTAGCCGGTGCAGAGATTCGCCAGTGAGGAGCACGGGCCTCCATTGATCGCGAAACTCGGCTCCCAGCGCCTTGTACAGCTCGATCGCCTTTGTATTCCAGTCGAGCACTTCCCAGTGTATTCCGTAACACTGCTCCTCGACTGCGAGGCGCGCTACCGCGGCCAAAAGGGCTTTCCCGATGCCCTGCTTGCGAAACGGCTCGCGAACAAACAGATCTTCCAGGAACAATCCCCGGCCAACCCAAGTCGAAAAGTAGTCGAAGAACAAGGCGTACCCCGCCGGTTGTCCGTCCCACTCGGCAATCAGAGCGCGAAAGCGCGGGTTCTCTCCGAAGCCATCGCGCGCGAGGTCTTCTTCCCGTATGGTCACCCACTCAAGTTCGCGCTCGTACTCAGCGAGTTCGCGAATCATCGCCCGTAGCAGTGCGGCGTCGTGGATGTTAGCGGGACGTATGCGAAGCATCGAGAATACAGGCTCCCGGAATTATCTTACTTCGTCTATTTCTGAATCACCCGCCTGTCGGTGACCCACCTCACACCGGCACCGATCACCAGGGGGATATAATCCTTGCCCATGACTCTGGAACAAAAAGTCGAAGAGTTGAAGCGGCGCAACCAACTGGCCGAAGACGGCGGCGGGGCTAAGCGGCGCGAGCGCCAGCACAAAGAAGGAAAGATGTCGGCGCGCGAGCGCATCGAGTTCCTTCTCGACGAGGGCACGTTCGAAGAGACTGACAAACTCGTCACCCACCGCTGCAATGATTTCGGCATGGCGGAGCAAAAGATTTACGGTGACGGATTCGTGACCGGCTATGGGCGGATTGAGGGACGCCTCGTCTACGTCTTTGCCCAGGACTTCACGGTTTTCGGCGGATCGCTCTCGGAGGCCAATGCCGGAAAGATCGTTAAGATCATGGATCTGGCCGCGAAGATGGGAGCGCCGGTCATCGGGCTGAACGATTCCGGTGGCGCGCGCATTCAGGAAGGTGTGATGTCGCTGGCGGGATACGCGGATATCTTTCTGCGCAACACCCTGTATAGCGGTGTCGTTCCGCAGATCTCGGCCATCATGGGCCCGTGCGCCGGAGGTGCCGTCTACTCGCCCGCAATTACCGATTTCGTGCTCATGGTCGACAAGACGTCGTACATGTTCATCACCGGCCCCGACGTGATCAAGACCGTCACGCTGGAAGAAGTCACGAAGGAGCAGTTGGGCGGGGCGATGACGCACAACGAAACTTCCGGCGTGGCGCATTTCCTGGCGCACGACGATGCAGAATGTTTGTCGATGGTGCGGGAGCTGTTGAGTTTTATCCCTTCCAATAATCTGGACGAGCCTCCCCGCAAAGCCTGCACCGATCCTGCCGACCGCGCGGATGCGGCTCTCGACACGATCGTTCCGGCGGAGTCGAATAAGCCCTACGACATCAAAGACGTGATTCATTCGGTCGTCGACGACGGATATTTCTTCGAAGTACAGGAGCACTACGCGAGAAACATCGTGGTGGGATTCGCACGGCTGGACGGGCGGTCGGTAGGCATTGTGGCGAATCAACCGTCGGTGCTGGCCGGGACTTTGGATATCAACGCTTCGGTGAAGGGGGCGCGGTTCGTTCGCTTCTGCGATTGCTTTAACATTCCGCTGGTGACTTTTGAAGACGTCCCAGGATTTCTGCCCGGAACCGCGCAGGAGTATGGCGGCATCATCAAACATGGCGCGAAGCTGCTTTACGCATTTGCAGAAGCGACGGTTCCGAAGGTTACAGTCATTACGCGCAAGGCCTATGGCGGCGCATATTGCGTGATGGCCTCGAAGCACATTCGCACGGACGTGAACTATGCGTGGCCGACTGCGGAGATCGCCGTGATGGGGCCGGAGGGCGCGGTGGACATCGTGTACAAGCGGGAACTCGATGCAGCGGCCAATCGCGAACAGGTCCGGCAAGAGAAGATTGAAGATTTCCGAGACCGCTTTGCCAACCCGTATGTCGTCGCAGACCGGGGATTCGTCGACGCAGTCATCCAACCGCGAGATACGCGAAAGAAGTTGATCCAGGCCCTGGCCATGCTGGAAACCAAGCGAGACAAGAATCCGCCGAAGAAGCATGGGAACATACCGCTGTAGCCGTAGAGACGTTGCCTGCAACGTCTCCCGCCTGCAGCGCCGCCAAGGTTTGGTTCACCCATACCAGCAGAGAGACGTACCGAGCTACGTCTCTACAACTTTCCAGGAGAAACTAGCGATATGAATAAACCCGTCATTCTGACTCTAGTTTGCATGTTGACACTTCCGCTTGTTGCGCAAGACGCCTCAGCCTGGCTGTCCACACTTCCTCAGTCCAAAGACTACGTCCAGCACCGTTCTTCGAGCTATGACCGTAGCGGTGGCAATGCCGACGCTCGCCCCATCGCTCCCGGCGAAACACTCACCTTGGTCGACGAGGCTGGGCCTGGTCTCATCAGCCACGTGTGGGTCACGATTGCCAGCGACGATCCCAATCACCTGAAAGCTCTGGTTCTGCGCATGTATTGGGACGGCGAATCAACACCGAGCGTAGAAGCGCCGATTGGCGACTTCTTCGGGCTAGGGTTGAGTGACTATCACCTCTATCAGTCGATTCCTTTGCAAGTTGGATCGGACAAGGCTCTGAATTGCTTCTTCCCCATGCCATTTCAGAAGCACGCTCGCATCACTGTGACTAACGAGGGCACGATCAAGACCGACGCCTTCTACTTCAATATTGATTACCGCGCTTACGGCAAGCCCCTCGCCGCAGATCAACTCTATTTCCATGCGCAATATCGTCAGGCCGCGCCGGCACAGGGGACGACGAGTCAGTGGAAGTCGAATGGGGACATGGACGGCAAAAAGAACCTTGATGGCGAGGGCAACTACGTGTGGATGGAGGCGACCGGACGCGGCCACTTCGTCGGCGTAACCATGTCCGTGCTGCAGAATCAGGATAAGTGGTGGGGAGAGGGCGACGACATGTTCTTTGTCGACGGCGAGAAGTTGCCTTCGATCAATGGAACCGGTTCGGAGGACTATTTCCTGGGTGCATGGGACTTCGGCGGCCATCCGTTCTCTTATGGATTGTTTGGTGCGCCGGTGGTCGGGCAGGAAGTAGCCGGAGGACGGTCGTCAGTATACCGGTTCCATCTGGATTCACCCATAACGTTCACCAAATCGCTCCGAGCGACGATCGAGCACGGACACGCGAACCACCGTTCTGACAACTACTTCTCTGTCGCGTATTGGTATCAGACGGAACCGCACACGGCGTTCCCAGCGCTGCCGACGTTGGAACAGAGAATCCCAAGAATCTATGCCGTTGGCGGTCCTGGAAACGCCACAAAGTAGTGAATATGACAACCGATAGCGATTAAAATCGATCGGCATGGCGGAAGCCGCAAAGCCGAAATCAAGCGCCGGGCATTACGATGCCAACTACGGAAACTTCGAATCGGAGCTCTATGCCGAGATCCGCCGCGAAGCCTACGGACAAGACATAGGACAAAACAGTTGGCTCACGGCGGATGAGCAAGACCGGTTCATCCACGCGCTCGCTCTTTCTTCGGGAAAAAAGTTGCTCGACGTCGCCTGCGGAGCCGGCGGACCCGGACTCAGAATTGTGGAGAAGACAGGATGTTCGCTCGTTGGAATCGATGTTCACGAGCAGGCGATCTCAGCTGCGAGAACGCTCGCGGTGAAGCAACGAGTGGCGAGCCGCTCTCAGTTTCTGGTGGTGAATGCGTCCCAGCGTCTGCCGTTTGCAGATTGTGAGTTCGATGCGATTACCTGTATCGACGCGATCAATCATTTGCCGGATAGACCCTCGGTGATTGCGGAGTGGGCCCGTGTGCTGAAGCCTCTCGGTCGTCTGTTGTTCACTGATCCCATTACGATGACGGGGCCGCTCAGCAACGATGAGCTTGCAATTCGGAGTTCGATAGGATTCTTCTTGTTTGTTCCTCTCGACTATGACCGGAGAGTTCTCCAGGAGTGCGTCTTGCGCTTGTTGGTTCAGGAAGACGTGACTGAGAACATGTCGCAGGTGGCGCAAAAGCGGGGTGTGGCGCGCGCATCGAGGCAGGGCGAGTTGCGCAAGATAGAGGGCGATTCGACCTACGAACAGCAGCAGACCTTTCTTGAAGTGGCTGCCCGCATTGCCAGCGAGCGCCGCCTGTCGCGATTTCTCTACGTGGCAGAGAGGCCTCCTATGAGGTAACAGCTTCACGAAATGTGAGTTTTGTGCCGAATAACATAAGTGACGTCGGGCAGCGTGCAAGAACGCGGATCGCGTTGCGACTCTTGCCTTTCGTGTTCCTGATGTATGTGGTCTGCTACGTCGACCGTGCTAATGTCTCGTTCGCTAATTTGCGAATGAGCGTTGAGTTGGGATTCAGTGATCGGGTTTACGGGCTTGGCGTAGGGATGTTCTTCATCGGCTATGTGCTCTTTGAAGTGCCCGGCGCGATCGTTGTCGAAAGATGGAGTGCGCGAAAGTGGCTGGCCCGCATCATGATCACCTGGGGAATGGCCACGATTTTCACGGGGTTCGTCCATACTCCGGCGCAGTTTTACAGCGCTCGATTCCTCGTCGGTGTCGCGGAGGCCAGCTTTTTCCCCGGCATCATCGTTTATCTCACCCACTGGTACAGGCAGCAGGATCGAGCCAAGGCGATCGCATCATTTTACGCCGCGGTCCCTGCTGCTTCAGTTGTCGGCTCCTTTATCGCGACTTGGTTGCTTGGTGTTCACTGGCGGGGACTGAGCGGGTGGCAGTGGATCTTTATCTTGGAGGGAATTCCGCCCATTCTGGTCGGAATCGTCACGATCTTCTATTTGACCGATCGGCCACAACAGGCTCGTTGGCTCGCGGAAGAAGAGAGAGACTGGATCGTCCGAGAACTGGAAAGTGAAGTACTCGCCAAAAAGCGAGTGCGGGAGTACACAATCTTCCAGGCATTTCGAGAGCCGCGAGTCTTGTTGCTGATACTCGCATATTTTCTCGCCCTCACGGCGGCGCTGGCAAATACATATTGGCAACCGACTCTCCTCAAACGCCTTTCAGGCCTGCCGAGCACGCGCGTTGCTTTGCTGGCTTCACTGCCGGGACTTCTGGGAATTGCAGCAATGCTCCTGAATGGCTGGCATTCCGACCGAAGTGGTGAACGGCGCTGGCATACTGCCACACCTTTGCTCTGCGCTGGCGTCGCATACATGCTCTTGCTCATCTCAACCCACAATTTTTCTCTGACGCTCCTGTTGTTTGTATTGGGCGGAGGCTTGATGTTTGCGTATTATCCGGTTTTCTGGTCGATGCCTACGATGTTGTTGACAGAGTCTGCAGCGGCCGCCTGTTTCGGCCTTATCAACTCCATCGGTCAAGCCGGCTGATTCGTGGGTCCTACGTGGTGGGATATCTCAATGAGAAATCCGGAAGCCTTTCGAGTGCCTTTGCATTTATTGGAATCTGCTATCTCTCGGCGGCAGCGATTATTTCCGCGGTGAGGATGAAAGTTCCAACACATGTCCCACAGCCCGTCCTGCTGCAAAATACAGAAATCGCTGGCGGTCCATAGCGGATTGGTGCAATGGTCTGGGAAGCAGGGAGACTCTGCACGGCGCGAAGAGAGGCAAAAAGTAAGAGAGTTCCGAGGTGGTGTAGGATCCATTCGTCTCGGCCAGTAGCTCGCGTTTGACCCTTGCTGACCTGCTTTCGCTGCTTCCCTTGCGGGGCTGCTGCGTGCGATCTCGCTCGGGCTCCGGGCTCACCGCCAACCGGATAAATCTACCCTACGCCTCGGAACTCTATCCTGCCTTCAACATTTCTTCTCGGTTCTCCTCAACCAGCGCTTTGCTATAGACCCTTACCCGCCCTCCATCCCAACTTTTCAGTCAAGACAGTGACTAGGCTCGAGCCCCGGACGCCGCACCAACCGGAAAAACTTAAGAAGCTGTCAAAGAACGATCTTGTTGTACTCCTTCTATTTTTTCAGTCAACGAAAATTACGCCTTTGTAACTACATGCATTTTCAATCGAGTGCACGCCGTTCACAGCCCGATGACCGGAAATGGTGCAACCGGCTGAATTGTTCTGCGCGAAAGCCGCATGGGACTTGGGTTTTCGTGGAATTGGGCCCGGTTTCACATCAGCCATTGCGCCACCGCCCTTCCGCAATAGCTGTGAAAATCCCGCGAATTCCGCTTCAGGCAAAGTTCTTAAGAGGAATGACAAAGGCTTGCAGGGGCTGAACCTGCTATTCGACTTCGACTGTCTCGTCTTGTAAACGCTTGTCCGATTCGTCGGTTCCTGAAAGCTCAAATGCGTTGGTAATCGCGGCTTTGCCCTTATCCACGCTGGTGATCACGTACGAGCAGCCGAACCAGTGTGCTTCGGCGTGATCTGTTTTTGACCACTGGGCTGGGTGGTCGGGATGGGAATGATAAAAACCCACGATATCTTCTCCGCGTTCGCGCCCTTCGCGCTGGATGCGCACTAGTTCCTTGGGATCGATGTTGTAGCGGTTATGAGCGGAATCGGTACGGGTGTTTCCGCAGCGAGCCGTGCTGGACACCACGCGGATGCCGTCCTCTTCAAACCGGCCTAAGAGCACCCCACAACACTCATGTGGATATGTTTCTTCGCCGTGTTGGCGAATCGAATCGTAATCAGAACGGGAGAATTTCAACATGAAGATTTAAGATTGCAGATTTTAGATCTCAGATTTCAAAAAGCAACCCAGTACTGGATTTGGGTAGAACTTCAAACCTGCAATCTGAGATTGCAAATCTGAAATCGCTTATCCTTCGCTCCAGAACCGCTCGCTCAGATACTTGTCGCCGGAATCGCACAAGATCGTCACGATCACCGCTTCCTGTTCGCGCAGCAAAGGAAGGTCCCGCGCAACCTTGAGACATCCGACAACCGCCGCGGCTGCCGAGATGCCGACCAACAGCCCTGCTCCCCGCGAGAGCTGCCGCGCCATGGCGTACGCATCTTCGGTGGCGATTTCCAGATTCTGATCCGCAAGCGTGGGATCGTAAATCTTCGGCACGATCGCGCTCGCCATGTGCTTGGCTCCCTCAATCCCGTGGAACGATGAGTCCGGCTGCAGTGAAATGCATTTCACGGCGGGATTCAATTCCTTCAGCCGCCGCGTGGTTCCGACGAATGTGCCGCTGGTGCCCAGCATAGAAACGAAATGCGTAACGCGTCCCTGGGTCTGATGCCAGATTTCATTAGCGGTCATGAAGTAGTGCGCTTTCCAGTTCGCGTCATTGGAATACTGGTCAGCGTAAAAATACGTTTCGGAATGTTCCGCCGCCAATTGGCGCGCCATGCGGATTGCGCCGTCAGATCCGTCAGATGGATCCGTATAAATGATGTTGGCGCCGTAGCCCTGCAGGATTTGCTTGCGCTCGCGTGAAACGTTTTCCGGCATGCAGAGCGTCACCGGGAAACCTTCCGCAGCCCCCAGCATGGCATACGCGATTCCGGTGTTGCCGCTGGTTGCATCGAGAAGGATCCTGCCGGGACGAAGCTGCCCGCGCCGGCGGGCTTCAGCGACGATGTTGGCGGCTGCGCGATCCTTGACCGAACCGCCGGGGTTGTACCATTCGGCCTTACCCAAAAGTGTCACTCCCGGAAGTTCGCGAGTGACAGCATCGAGTCGCAGAAGCGGCGTGTTCCCAATCCGCTCCATCAGGCTGTGGCCGAGCGTTTCGCCCAGTCCGGACGCGCCTTCCGGCGTTTCAGCAGAATTCGCTGAGGACGAGACTGCCGCCGTTTTGCTTAAACCGTACGTCATGCTTGACCTGAAAGGCCGTGACCAACGTAATGTGCTATGGGGCTAGAAACGCGGTATGTAGTATTTTGTTTAGATGAATCAGAATCATCCGGCGATGCAGGCCCTGTAAAGTTACGCTCCGTTCTTATAATTCCGCATCCAATTAGACGGGCCAACGCCGCCAAGGAAAGGTCGAATCAAGAGCATGGCAAAAACAACGGAAGCACGAACCTACGAAGAGGCGCTGGCCTGGCTGCGCGATCACGGGTTCGACATTACCGACGCGCCCGGCACCAACAACCGCGTCTTCCTCCGGAAGTATAACGTATCCGCCGCCATCGAGCGGACTCCGGTTGAGGGAGTGAAGATCTTTGCTTATCCCGGATACCTGATCGGCAGCGAAATCTCGAAGCTGGTGAACCGAGGATACCAGCAGTTTCTGAAGACCTCGAAGAACGAGGTTCCGGCAAGCGCCGAGCAGTTGACGTCGCTGCAGAGCTTCTCGGAAGAATTGAAGCAGGCTCTCGGTCTGCCCAGCCTGTACAACGAATCGCTGGGGACGGTGAGCGAGTCCTATCACTACGACCGCATCGAGAATCGTGACAAGCCGACCGTGGAGCGGCCCAAGCGCCCCTGGGAAGTCGCGGGCAAGCAAGCGGCCGTGGCGGCAAAAAAGGGGCGGGCATAAGGGGAAAAGTTTCAGAGTTTCCGTTGACGGCCGCTGCCAAGCTCCGCGATTCCGGTTGTCTTTGAAACCTTCAAGCTCAGCTTTGAAACCTTAATTCCTGTCAGCTGTCTTCGGAATCGTGCCTTGAGCAGGCGGCTTCGCAGCGTCGCTTTCGTCGGCCTTCTTCCGCAGTTCTCGAACCTTTGCGAGTTCCTTCTCCGCCTCAACTTTTCTTCCCGTAGCCTTGTATAGCCTTCCCAGTTGGTAGTGCGCATCGGGCTCACCCGGCTCGAGTTTGATGGCCTGCAGAAGCGCCGGCTCGGCCGCCTTGTAGTCTTTCTGAGCGAGATAGATCGCTCCCATTTCCACATAGGCGAGGCGAAAGTCCTTGTTGGCTTGGACGGCCTTTTGCAGCAGGGGCAGGGCCGCATCGGGATGATTACTCTTCCATTCAATATCCGCCAATAACGTCAGCGCCTGCTCGTGGTTTGGGTTCAGAGCCAGTTCCAACTCGAATTCTTTCTTGGCCTCATCGTATTCCTGGGCTTTCCAGTGCATGTTACCCAACGCGTAATGAACGTTCGGCTCCTTGGGATTGATGCGCACAGCCGCCTCAAATTCAGCGATCGCCTCGTCCGGCTTTCCGAGCGCATCGAGTGCTTGACCCATCAGAAAATGCGTCGGGGCCGAATCCGGACTCTGCTGGAGAAGTATCCGGAATTCTTCCATCGCGCACTCAGCCTTCTTGGCCCACAGGCAGCTCTCGGCCAGTTTCTGGTGGAGCTCGGCATTGGCGGGATCGGCTTTGCTGACGGGCTCAAGGTACTGAGCCGCCAGATCGAACTTTCTTGCGGCGTAATAGCTCATGCCGAGCAGAGTTTGCGCTTGTGTGTTCTTGGGATCAGCGGCCAACGCGGCGCGAAATGCCGTTGCCGCGTCTGCCCAACGCTGCCGTTTGTACTCCGCCAGCCCAAGGTTGAGTTGGATTCCAGGAAGCTTGGGATTTAGACTCAACGCCTTTCGATATGCTGTGGCGGCTTCGTCATACCTCTGCAAACGCGCGAGATCGACTCCCATTGCGGCAAATGCGGCCGCGTCACTCGGATTGCGCGCTGTAACCGCCTTCCACGCCTGGGCGGCTTCGAGCCATTTCTGTTGCTGTTCGAAGGCGATGGCATCAGAAGGCGTAGGTGCTTGCGCGAGAACGTTCGCGGGCGGGAGAGAAAGGGCGACGACGAGGCTTGGGAGCCAACAGAGCAGGCGGCTGCCGAAGAGGCTGCGGAGGACAGAAATCGGGGGGAAAAATTTAGAGGAATACTCGCGGAGGGAATGGACTGGGAGTTTCGTTTTGGGAAACCGATGGGATCGTGGGGTATACCCCCCTCCCCCCTGGTCTATTGGAATCATCGAATTCGCGGAAAATCGGAAATAAAATCTTGGGGCTCAAGAGCTTAGGGGTAAAATCTTGAGCCACAAGGAGTTAAGTCCTAGTGGCTGACTTCTGTGTATGCTGCTTTCGCTTTGGCTATGTTCTGCTTTTTTTTGTTTGCGCGCAAGGGCAGATGTCACACGTCGGGGCTCTGGATGTCTGTGGAAAGCGGGGTTCGGGCTTCAGTGTGTGCGTGACAGCTCAGTCGTCCTTCCGGAGTCTGCGTCATAGTTGAGGGCTTCGCTGGTTCAGCCGTGCCTCCGGCACGGTCTCAGCTTCGTGGCTCGTTACCCGCCAGTGAACTGGCGGGCTATTATCGGTCGTCCCTCCGGGACTTGAATCTTCCACTCCACTCTTCCTGGGCGCTGAAACGCCGGGCTATTGTCAGCCGCCCCTGCGGGGCGAGGATTGCTACGTATTCTACTCCTTGTCCCACCACGTCACGCAAAATCTAGTTCTCACGCACACACTTCAGGCGACAGACCCCACCCCAAAGGTCGGACTTCGGGATTTCAGTTTGAATGGATCTTGCCATTCCTGGCAAGGCCGTCGAGCCAGCGTCGAGCCGTCGGCGCCTCGGGGCGGTCGCCGTAGCGCTTCAGGAAGTCGCGCAGACTTTGTGCTGCATCCTCATACTTGCCGACGGCCGTGAGTGCCCTTGCGACGAGCAGCTCGATCTTCGGCTCTTTGCCCTTGGACTCGGTCAATGCACGCTGTGACGTTGTCACGCTTGATCGTACTGCTGGCGATGGTAATACGCCTCCCCCAGCACCCAGCGTGTCTCCCAGCTACCGGAATCCAGCTGAAGTGACTTCTCCAGCGGTCGCAACTGCTGCCTCATAGTTTCCTTGGTCCACAAGCGCCATTCCCAGTGCTGAAAAGGCGCCGCCCATTGGCAGGATCCATCTGCGTGGCTTTCTCCAGAACGCTTTGCGCCTGCGCCCAGTTTTCCCTCTTCAGGAACAACACTCCCTGGACATAAAGAACGTCAGGGTGGGAGGGAGCTAGTTGAACCGCTTCCGCCAGGTATTTTTCGGCTTCGGAAAGCTTGTTCTTGCTCAAGGCCTTCTGAGCCTTGTCGAGCGCTTCCTTTGCCTTGGGAGCGAGCAACGGCCTTGCCGATACTCCGGCATCCCCTTCCGGGGCCGATTCGCGCTGCAGGGTCGCGTCGACCTCATACCTCATCGAGACCGAAACGTTCACGTCCCTTTGTGCGGGTTTATAACCGGTAGCATCGACCTCTACCGTGTAGCTGCCAAAGGGAATTGAACCGAAGAAGGCGCGTCCGCGAACCAGACCTGCCGAACCATTGAGAATCCCGTCGCGATAGAGCTTCACGGTCCCTGCGGTCGTAATCGCTCCCCCCGCGTGATCGTGAACGCTAACCGAGATCTCTGGCCGGTCGGTGCGGGGGACGCCGCCCTCGTTCGCGCTATCTTGCGCAGGTGCGGCACACAGGGAGAGAGCAGCGACCAGGCTGAGGAGCAGTGCGGTCTGACAATATCTGTGAAGCTTGGCGAAATCCATAGAATCTCCGCCAGAGTCCATTCCGAAGCCTATTCCTGCGCAGTACGAGCGTCAAGAACGGCGAAACCAACTCGCACAGAGTTACAAGGTTATGAGACATCAACCAGCACCAAAACAAAAAACGCCCCGCTCTTTCGAGCGGGGCATGATGAAGTTCTCCGTTGCTAGTGAGCGTTAGAACGAAATCTTTCCACCGAGCTGGATAATGCGCCCGGGGAAGAAATTGTTTGGCACCCCGAAGTCGGAAGCGCCAAAGCCCGTGCCCATACCCTGAATCTGTGGATGGTTAAAGGTGTTAAAGGTTTCCAGCCGCAGTTCGAATTGGCTGCCACGAGCTTCGCTGAACACGAAGTTCTTGAACAGCGACAGGTTCCAGTTATCACGCCCCGGGCCATCGAGACCGTTGTGGGGGAAGTTACCCCAGGCGCCGACTGCCGGGGCAGCGAATCCCGAGTCGGTAACCCACTGCTGTTTCGTGTGCGGTGCTACGATGCTGCCAGCCCTGTCAGGCCGGTTGGTTCCGCCCACACCGTTACCACCCTGGCCGCCAGTCATCGTAATGTTGAACGGCACCCCGGATTCAATGGTCACGATGCCCGAAACCTCCCAGCCACCGACAAGCGTTTTTAGCACGGCGTTGGAGCTGTTCCGCATGAACGGCAGGTCGTAGATGAAGTTGAACGACAGGTTATGCAGGCGGTCATAACCACCCCGTCCCCAATCGTACTTCCAACCTTCGTATGAGTTAGACACGGTTCCCAAGTCCCCGCCGCCGCTACCCGCTGTGGTGGGGTCATAGCCACGAGAGAGCGTGTAGAACACACGCAGACTCAGGTCCCGCTTGATTTGCGAATTCAGGTCCACCTGCAGACCGTTGTAGTAAGCATTGGCGCCATCGGCCGACGTATTGATGGATCCGAACCCCTGGAACGGGTTCACGTTGTTGCGTTGAATTGTGCCATCGATCAACCCCGGAATATTCGATGGGTTCGGGAGGTTGACGTCCGCGTAGTAGTTCTGCTGGCGGCTCTGGTTGCCAACGTACATGACAGCGAGCACTGTACGTGAAGCAAGGGAGCGCTGAATGCCGGCGCTGTACTGGTAAACCACCGGCAGCTTGTACTGGTTAACGGCCAGACCGGTGATGTTGGCGACCGTAATCGGAGCGACGGCCGTTTGACCGTTGATCAAGAACGTGCTGGGGTTATCCAGCGATACGTTGCTGAAGGTAACGTTGGAACTGAACGGAACGTTCGGGCCGGCGTTATACATGTCGTTGCCCTGGATGCGTTCGTACATGGCACCAAAACCGCCGCGGAAGACGGTCTTGCCGCTGCCGGTAAGGTCATAGGCAAAGCCGATGCGCGGGCCAAACGCCGCCCAATTTGTATTGACCAACCCTTTCGGGACGCCGGGAGTGGTACCCGGGATGCCGATACCGTTCAGATAGAACTGAGTGCCAGCCGCCTGAAGGATAGGGTTCGGGCTACCACCCAGACCTGGGCTGGTGGGAGAAATGTTGCCATTCGCGTCCAGAATGGCTGGCTTCGACGGATCGTACAGGTTCGGATAGAAGTTGCCCATCCGATTGTTGGCTTCGTAGGTGTGGGGCACGCCGTCCCAGCGCAGACCCAGGTTCAGAGTCAGCCGCTTGTTGACGCGCCAGTTGTCCTGGAAATACAGCGCCCAGGATTGGTTGTTCCAGAAGCCTTTATCCTGCACGGCGAGTTCGGTGTAGCCGCTGGACTCTCCAAGAAGGAAATCGGCGAAGTCCAGGCCCGTGAACCTAGCGTCAAAATTAAACCCTCCCTGGGTCTGGCCAAACAGATCCTGAACCTTCTTGTAGATGGCCCAGCTGCCACCCATCTTCATCTGGTGTGCACCCTTGGTCCAGGAGACGTCGTCGCGGATCTGGTAATCGTCGGCCTTGTTCACCCACGGCCAGCTGTTGTTTCCGAACACCGTGGTCGTCGATTTCTGGAGATTGATGTTCGGGATTCGATCGTCATTGTTCGGGCCCGTGAAGAGGCGGTTGAAGGTGAAACCCGACGGCGCAGAAATCAAACCGGTCGGAATAATGTTAATCCGGTTGCCGTTGTAGTTAAAGGAGGCCTCGTTCAGCAGCGTGGGGCTGATGGCATAGGTCGTGTGAATGACGCCGCTGTAGGACGGGTTGCCAAAGTTCGTGCCCTGCACCGGAGTGTTGGAAGTGTTCCACAAGCTGGTACCGAACGTCTGATCCACCGATTCGTCGACGAAATGTCCGAACACCGAGAACTTGCTGCTGAAGTTGTGATCGATGCGGACAATCTCTTCGCGCAGGTTGGTTGGAGAATTGTTGCCGCCAAAGAACGTCGGATTCCCGTGGTCGAGAGCGGTCGGAGACGGGAAGATGCCGCCGTACTTGCCACCTGCGTTCAGCAGAGCCGTCGCATTGGGGCTGATCATGCACGACGGAATCTGATTGCCGGGGAATGGGCTTCCTTGTGTGATTCCCGCAGGGGCGGTTCCACCCGGGCAGTTGGCGAAGAGAACGGATGAGGCCACCACACTCGCGTCGGGCACAAGGACCGTTGTGGAACTGGAGCTGAGGTCCCCCGTGTACCAGTCACTGCCAATGCCATTATGGCCGGGTACGATGGTTTGCAGGGTACCGCCGTTGATATATTTCCGCCATTCCATGTTGAAGAAGAAAAACGTCTTGTTCTTGTCGGGGTTATAGAGCTTCCCAAACGTTACGGGACCCCCAACGTTAAATCCGAAGGTGTTCTGGCGGAGTTCGGCGACCGGGTTCGGGGCCCGATTGTTGTACGTACGGGCATCGAACGCGTCGTTGCGGTTGAATTCCCAAGCGGCAGCGTGGAACTGCCTGGTTCCGGACTTCAGAACCATCGTCATGGTTCCGCCCGAGGAGAGACCGTAGTCGGCGCTGTAGTTGGACGTGAGCTGACGGAATTCGGCGATCGAATCCAGAGAGGGCGCGATGCTCATGCCACCAGCGCCGCCGCGGTCGGAGTTTTCGCCACCATCCAGCAAGTAAAGGTTGTGGTTCTGACGCATGCCACTGAATTCGACGCCAGCGCTGCCGCCAACCGGAGTGTTGGGAGCGGTAACATCAATCTGGCTGGAAGCTCCAGGCGCGAGAGCGGCCAACTGGTAAATGCCGCGGCCATTGACTGAGAGCCCTTGAATTTGCTGGCCGGTGATGACGTTACTGACTTCGCCAGTGTCCGCCTGCACGGCAATGGTGTTGGCTTCCACCGTAACCATTTCCTGCTGACCGCCAACCTGCAGTTGGAAGTCCGCGCGAGCGCGGTCGCCGACCTGCAGGACCATGCCTTTTCGCTCTTCACGTCTTGAACCCGCTTGCTTCTGTCTTAATGTCGTAGTGGCCAATGTGAATGTCCACCGCGGTGTACTGGCCTGCATCGTTCGTGGTGAACACTTTCGCAACGCCAGTTTCCGTGTTCGTCATCGTCACCTTGGCGTTCGCGACTGCCGCGCCGCTCGGATCGGTCACGGTTCCAACGATAGTTGCTTCTTGGGACAGGCCCTGCGCTGCAAAGAGCAACACCAGTGCCCCCAGCAGTAGGACCAGACGTAGGTCTAGTTTTTTCAGGAATAGGCCGAAACTCCCGGCATTCGTGGGCGAGAGGGATTTCATTTGCCAGCCTCCAGAATTGCATTCGGTCGGGGACAGTCCTCTGGGACAGAACGACCCTTGCTTTCGTGAACGTTTACGGTTTACTTGGTTTCGTAAACCTTTGTCAAGAAGAAAATCGATATCGTAGAGGCCTTTCTTAGCGCCCCGCAGTGGAATGCGTTACGCAATCGTCTGCAATTGCTTCCTTGACCCTGCGACGTGTCTGTGCTACAAGCGACCGTTCACCGTAATCGTTAACGGACCGCCTTTTTACTTACCCGAGGTGCGCACCCGCGCGCCTTAGCCAGGCTCCGGGTACGCAGGAGGATCAACTATGGCAAGTCGTTTTCGGACCACAGTTTTAGCAGTTTTCGCGCTTCTTTCCGTCATTCCTTGTACAGCTCAAACTAACGCTAAAGCACTGTATCTAGACCCCTCCCAACCAATTGATGCCCGGGTCGACGACCTCATCAAACGCATGACTCTGGAGCAGAAAGCCCAACAATTAGTGAACCAGGCGCGGGCCGTTCCCGAGCTTCAGGTACCCGCTTACGACTGGTGGAGCGAGGCCCTACACGGTGTTGCCAATGCTGGTACCGCCACTGTTTTTCCTGAGCCCGTCGGACTGGCGGCCACCTTTGACGATCCTCTGATCCATGAGATGGCGGTCGTGATCGGCACCGAAGCCCGCGCCAAGCATAATCAAGCTGTGCGGGCCGGCCGGCGCGACATCATGGAAGGCCTGGATTTCTGGTCTCCCAACATCAACATCTTTCGCGATCCGCGCTGGGGCCGCGGCCAGGAAACTTACGGCGAAGATCCCTTTCTGACCGGGCGCATGGGCGTAGCCTTCGTGACTGGACTGCAGGGCGACGATCCCAAATACTTCCGCGTGATTTCTACGCCGAAGCATTACGCGGTGCACAGCGGGCCGGAACCGACGCGACACACCATCGATGTCCAGGTCTCAAAGCACGACATGGAAGACACATATCTGCCCGCCTTCCGCGCCACTGTGACTGAGGCCAAGGCCGAGTCCATCATGTGCGCGTACAACCGCGTCAACGGACAACCCGCGTGCGCCAACACATTCCTGCTGAAAGACACGCTGCGAGGCGCGTGGAAGTTCAACGGCTATGTGGTTTC
This sequence comes from Terriglobia bacterium, assembly GCA_963743105.1. GTDB lineage: Bacteria > Acidobacteriota > Terriglobia > Terriglobales > Acidobacteriaceae > Sulfotelmatobacter. The sequence continues at coordinate 11,466 of CAVUOS010000035.1, read as the reverse complement.
CGATTGCGATGCCGTCGTCGACATCTTCCAGGGACACCACTTCGTGAAGAGTCAGGCCGAAGCTGCGGCAGCAGCCATCAAAACGGGCATGGACAATGAATGCGCCGACTTCTTCAGCATCACGAAAGACGATCATGACTACAAGCCTTTCGTCGATGCCGTGAAGGAGGGCCTGCTCACTGAGGCAGATCTCGACGTCTCCCTGCGGCGTCTGTTCACCGCTCGCATGCGGCTGGGACTTTTCGACCCGCCGGAGATGGTTCCGTATGCCAAAACTCCAGAGTCGGAAATCGACAGCGCGGAGCATCGCCAGCTGGCTCTGAAAATTGCGCGCGAGTCGATGACGTTGCTGAAAAACGACGGCGTGCTTCCGCTCGGGACCAGTGCAAAGAAAATTCTTGTAGTCGGCCCGCTGGCGGAATCCGTGCAGGTGCTCCACGGCAACTACAGCGGCACAGCCTCACACGCGGTGACGGCTTTGGAAGGCATTCGCAAGCAGTTTAAAGACGCTGTAGTCAGCTACGAGCCGGGGACGAATTTTCTACGCGAGATGCCGCCGGTTCCGACCTCGGCGCTGACGACCGAGGAGGGCAAGCCCGGATTGAAGGGCGGAATACTTCGCCGGCGATCTGACGGGAACGCCGCAGGTCACACGCATTGATCCGATCGTCAACCTGCACACCTTCGCTTTCATCCCGGATCCACAAGCGATTCATGCTCCTGAGGGGATGAAGGATTTCTCCGTGCGGTGGACTGGATTCCTCACTCCGAGCGAGTCGGGCACATATCAGATCGGCCTGGCGGGCTCTAACGAGCGCATGTGGCTCGACGGCAAGGCAATCGTGGATGACCCTGTTCTGCATGATCCCAACGTGCAGACGTCCAGCGTTTCTTTGACGAAGGGGCATCGCTACCCGGTGAAGATCGAATTCCTTAAAGGCGCGTTCTTCATCAAGATGGTGTGGCAGCCGGCGGGGAAGGATCCGCTCATCGAAGTGACGTCGGCAGCCCAGAAGGCTGATGTGGTCATTGCGGTGGTTGGCATCACGTCGAGGCTCGAGGGCGAAGAGATGAAGGTCGACGTCCCCGGGTTCCGCGGTGGCGACCGTACCAGCCTCAATCTCCCCGCCGAAGAAGAGGCCCTGCTGGGTGCATTGAAGGGCACTGGCAAGCCGCTCGTCGTCGTGCTGATGAACGGCAGCGCCCTCGCCGTGAACTGGGCCAATGATCACGCCAACGCTATTCTCGACGCCTGGTACTCGGGCGAAGAAGGCGGAACTGCCATCGCGGAGACGCTGGCCGGAGCCAATAATCCTGCTGGACGCCTGCCGGTCACCTTCTATAAAGGCACCGAGCAACTGCCCGACTTCGAAGACTACACCATGAAGAATCGCACCTATCGCTACTTCACCGGCGAGCCGCTCTATGGATTCGGACACGGGCTGAGTTACACGACGTTCGAGTACAGCGGGATGAGGCTGTCGAATCCGCAGCTGCAGGCGGGCAATCCGCTGGACGTTGAAGTCGATATCAAGAACACGGGCAAGCGGGATGGCGACGAGGTGGCTGAGCTTTACATCACTTTCCCGAAGTCGCCCGGGGCTCCGCTGAAGGCTCTGCGCGGGTTCAAGCGCGTGCACCTGAAAGCTGGCGAGCAGCAGCATGTGAAGCTAACGCTCGGCCCGCGCGACCTCAGCTACGTGAACGAGGCTGGGGACCGTCTGGTCGGAGCGGGAGACTACATCATCACGGTGGGCGGAGGACAGCCCGGGACCGCGGCGCCCCATGCGGATTCTCACCTCATCATTCAAGGCGAACAGAACCTGCCCGAGTAGATCGGAAGCAACTGCTTTAACCACGGAGGACACGAAGGTGCACGAAGGAAATTCGAATCGCCACCTTCGTGTCCTTTGTGTCCTTTATGGTTCAATAAGATGTCGGCCCAATATGATCATTCGCAGTTTTCTGGCTGCTCTTGTCCTGATCTTCGCAAGCGCTTCCGTCGTGACGCGCTTCGAGGCTCAGACGAGTGACGCTCACAAAGCCGCGGCGTCGGACAGCCCGATTCACTTTTCCTTCCAAGCCATCGATTTCAAACTCGACAGCAACGAAAGCCCCAGCACCACGCGCCCGAGACCATGGCCGGCGGAGTTGCCGTCTTCGACTACAACAACGACGGCAAGCTCGACATCTTCTTCACCAACGGCGCTGACCTCAAGACGCTGAAGAAAGACTCTCCGAAGTACTACAACCGCCTCTTCGAAAACGACGGCAAAGGACACTTCACCGACGTCACCGAGAAAGCGGGCTTGGCGGGAACGGGGTACGACACGGGCGTCGCCATCGGCGACTACGACAATGACGGCTACGAAGACATCTTCTTAAGCGGCGTATATCGCAATACCCTGTATCACAACAACGGCGACGGAACGTTTACCGATGTCACCACCAAAGCCGGCCTCAACAAGCCCGACCCAGAGTATGGGCCGCTGTGGTCTGTCGCCGCGGCCTGGATCGATGTCAACAACGACGGCCTGCTCGATCTCGTCGTCATCAACTACTTGAAATGGGATTTCAATCACGAGCCCGTTTGTTCCGGATTCGGGCCATGATGACTACTGCCATCCGAAGATGTACAAGCCGACGCCCAATCAGTTGTTCATCAACAACGGCGACGGAACTTTTCGCGATGCGTCAGCGGAAGCCGGATTCCGCGCACATCCGGGCAAGGGCATGGGCGTGGCTGCAGCCGATTCGGAACTGACCGGCCGCATGGACCTGATCATCCCGAATGACAAGCTGATGAATTCGTTCTTCCGCAACAAGGGTGGAGGGAAATTCGAAGAAGTTGGCTTCGAAGAGAATGTGGCGTTACGGGAAGACGGCGTCTACATCTCAGGTATGGGCGTCGATTTTCGCGATCTCAATAATGACGGCTATCCCGACATTGTGATTGTCGCGCTCGACGGCGAAACGTTCCCCATCTACCAGAACACCGGCAAAGGAAGCTTTACCGAAGTCACCCGCGAAAGCGGCATGACAAAGCTGAGCCTGCCCATGTCGGGATATTCGCCAACCATCGCCGATTTCGACAACGATGGCTGGAAAGATATTTTCGTTTCGCGCGGGCACGTGCAGTCGCTGGCCTCGACCAATATGGTGATCGAACAACCGAACACAGTCTTCCGCAATCTCGGCGGGATGAAGTTCGCCGCGCTGACCGCAGAGGCTGGTCTCACGGCACAACCTCCGTCGCGCCATCGGGGCTCAGCGGTCGGAGATCTCAACGGCGACGGCAAACTGGATGTAGTCGTCAACGCGCTGAATGCTCCCGCGGAGATCTGGATGAACCAGAGCCCCGGCACGAGTCATTGGATCGAATTTAAGCTGCAAGGGACAAAGAGCAACCGCGACGGGATCGGCGCAAGAATCAAAGTTGTCACAAAATCCGGCGCGCAGTACAACCACATGACGACCAGTTGTGGGTACGCGTCATCAAGCGCCGGCCCGGTCCATTTCGGCCTCGGGGCCAATGCATCAGCGGACCTGGTCGAGATTCACTGGCCGTCTGGCATCGTGCAGCAGATGAAAGATGTCGCGGCCGACCGGGTAGTTGAGGTGAAAGAACCGGCAAAGTGAGCTTTGCGCTTCTTGATGCAAATCTCCTTACTGCAACGGGCGCTACTTCACGCTGTTATAGTCTTTATCGCTAACAGGCTCCAGCCAAATTGTTTTTCCTTTTTGAGTCGGCGTAACGGCTATATAGGCGAATCCACTTTTCAGTGATGCACCGTGCCAATGCTCTACGCCCGGAAGACATTTGATTACATCTCCCTTGTGGACCACCTGTACTGGCTTTCCTCTTTCCTGATAATAGCCACTGCCTTCTGTAATGAGTAGAACTTGACCACCGGGATGAATATGCCAATCCAGCTTTGCACCGGTATCATAGGTTGCCAGAGCAATACTGGGATCGAACGTACTGTCTCCTACATTTAGCTCACTGAGCCAGATATTCCCCGTGTGATTTTTGGCGGTGGACAGTTCGCCTTTCGGGAAACCGGAATCCGCTGTTTGTGCATGAGATTGGAAGATGAATAGAGAGCTCACCGCGAAAGCGATGACTAGAAGTTTTGTTCTCATGCCTTATATCTCCTGGGTGCTTTTTATTCGAAGGTCCTGCCAATTCGATATCACAAGCGGGAGCGGTCTCAGAAATCGGCGCGCTTCCCCGAGTCGGTCGCCAACTGCATCACGTCAAGCCGTGCTTTCCAGGGATCAGGAACCGCGCTGGCCGAGCCATCCGGATGGAAATCGAAGATCAAATCCTTGCTGGGATCGTAACGCGGCCAAATCGGCAAGCCCGCACCATTCGGATCGCCGGTCTTGGCGAAGTTAACCCAATAGCTCTGCGCCATCCGAGAGACCGCCTGATCCTGGGGTGTCGGCGGTGGTGGTGGCGGCCCGAGGAAAGCGGTACCCAATGTGCCGAAGACGAAGGGGATTTCGCCGCCGTGCGGTGTTCCGTCCCGAAACATATCCCGCATCGCAGTCTGAACGTAGGAGAACCGGTACAGGTAGGCGGGCGAACCGTTCGTCGCGAAGGCACTCGCTGCGAAGCGGGCCGGCTCGGCCTGGCCAAAGTCGTCGTTTGCCCTCGATACCAGGGTGGCCAAATCCGTCGATCCGTCGGGATCATAGGCCGCCTTCGCCTGGGCGCTCCACTGGCCGAACCGCGCGAACAGCTGCTCCTTGCTAGTCGCTCTTATCCGGTTACCGGCAGTGTCGGCGCTGTTGCTTCCGAGCATGATCGGAACACGCGGCTGGCGGCGGGCCTTGTAGGCGGTCTCCGCCGTCTCCGTCACCAGCTTGCCGTCAAGGATCGGCGTCGTCTCGTAGGACGGAACGCTACCCTCCGGTTGGCCTGGCGCTCCCCGAAGGACCTGCTCTGCACTGAGAGCGCGCAGACGGGCCAGCGCGGCCTGATTCGTGCCCTCAATTCCCATCGAGCGGGCGAAGTTGATCCCGATCGTCTCAGCCGACACCGGATAGTTCGGATCGATGCCGTCCTTGCTCATCGGCCGCGCGGTGAGTACGCTGTCGCGCGAACCGCCAGACTCGGCGATGGCTTTGTGGAACAAGCCGCGCGCCATTGGCGAAGCCAGGAGGCTGTGCACCGAGACCCCGCCCGCGGAGAATCCAAAGATGGTGACATTGTTCGGATCGCCTCCAAATGCGGCGATGTTCCGCTGCACCCACTGCAGGGCTGCGATCTGGTCCATGTACGCATAGTTTCCCTTGAGCTCGTCAGGGCGCTCGCGACTCAACGCAGGGAAGGCGAAGAATCCGAAGCGGCCCACGCGGTAATTGCCGGCGACCAGCACGACGCCCTGTTTAGCGAACTGTGTACCCGATGTGCTGGGCATCGCGCTTGAGCCGAAAACGAACCCGCCCCCGTAGATCCAGACCATAACCGGTAGCTTTGCTCCTGGGGCGGCGCTCGCTGGCCGCCAGACATTCAGGTGCAGACAATCTTCCGACGGCGCCCGCGCCGGAGGGGCACCAGGCGCCGGGGGCGGGCCGAACCGTCCCTGCATGCAATCCGCTCCAAACTCCGTCGCCTGGCGCACGCCGGTCCACCGCGCCGCGGGCTGAGGAGGACGCCACCGCAGGTCGCCTACGGGGGGTGCCGCAAAGGGGATGCCTTTGTAGGAAATGACGCCGTCGTCGACCAACCCTTGTAACTCGCCGCTGACCACTCGCACTGCAGTTGTCGCGGCAACGCCTGCCGGTGGCGCTTGGGCAACGGACCATTGCACATTGGTCGTCAAGAAACACAGTCCCAAAACGGTCAGCTTCAATTTCATGTCGTAGTCCTTTGCCTTTCGGCTTCACTTGCGGTTGGCGGTCCGCGAACGGCTGAAAAGAAAAGATGATCAGAGTCCGGCCTTCGCCTGACCTATCGCCAGCCAGAGAAAAATCAAACGAAAGGCGGTGTCATTACGGATCTAGCAGGCCTCACTTCAGCATCTCTATCTTCCTCAGCCAGCTCTCAACTTCTTTCTGTGCTTCTTCTGCCCTTGCTTCTTTGATAGCCAGATATTGCCCATCTCTTTCCGATCCGCCCCTCGTGGTGAAGCCTTGCAGTACCGTGCTTTGCGGACATAGTTCCCTGACGGTCTGAAAGCTGCTGCCTACGCCGTATCCGCCATTCGTGTTGAATGGGATAACTGTCTTTCCCCTCAGGCTGTATTGGTGCAGGAAACTCTTAACGGGCGGCGGCAGGCGCATTCCCCAGGTCGGAAAACCCAGAAACACGAAATCGTACTGTTCAATACGGTCGATCTTGGTCTTCAAAGGCGGCAAATAGCCGGTTTCATTTTCTCGAACGACCTGTTCCACAGTTGCCCTGTAGTCAGCTGGATAAGGTGTTTCCAGTTCGAGCGCGACAAGCTTGCCGCCGACCTTTTGATGGATGATTTCTGCGATCGCCTTGGTGTTGTTGGTCCGGGACAAATACACAATCAGTATTGTGTTTTCCGCAGGCAGCGGCCGACCATTTGTGGGCAATTGCTGCGCCGTGGAACAACTAGCTAGAAGACAAATGGTCGTCAGGACAGTCAACGACAGAACGGTTCTGCGTTTCATCATCCTGAGAACCTCGATCTTGCTGCTTCTTCCCAGTAACCGTAGTTGCATAACTGCGCTACCTATTTCTTCGGCGCTGCTTCGATTCCTGAGAGAGCAAGCACCATTTCCGGAAGCCGGGCCCCGTGGATCTCGATCGCCGAAACAGCTGTATTCAGTTCGGCAAGTTCGGTCGATGTGAATCGAACCTCGGCCGCTCCGGCGTTCTCAAGCATGTGCGCCATCTGTGTCGTGCCGGGGATGGGTACGATCCAAGGCTTCTGGACCAGCAGCCACGCAAGAGCGATCTGGCCCGGAGTGGCACTCTTCCGCTCGGCCCAGCGCTTGACCAATTCCACGAGCGCCAAATTGTGCGGCAGGTTTTCTGGGGAGAATCGCGACTCCATGCTTCGAATATCGCCGGGAGCGAAGCGGGTATTCGCGTCAATCCAGCCGGTGAGGAACTGCACCCCGAGTGGACTCCACGGCACGAATCCAATGCCCAGCTCTTCGCACAGTGGAATGACTTCCTTCTCAGGGCCACGCCACAGCATCGAATACTCGTTCTGCACAGCGGTTAAAGGCAGAGCGGCATGAGCGCGTCGCAGTGTGTTCAGCCCCATCTCGGACAAACCCCAGTGCAGAACCTTGCCCTGTGTCATCAAGTCTTTGACCGCGCCAGCAACGTCCTCGATCGGAACCTGCGGGTCGACGCGATGTTGATAGAGGAGATCAATGCGATCGGTGCGGAGCCGCTTGAGCGACCCCTCGACTGCGCGCTTGATGTGATCAGGCTTGCTGTTGAGCCCCATTTGGAATTGACCAGTCTCAGGATCAATGTTCCAGCCGAACTTCGACGTGATCACGACCTTGTTGCGGAAGGATGCGATGCTCTCACCGAGGATCCGCTCGCATTCGAAAGGACCGTAAGCCTCAGCCGTGTCAAAGAACGTTACGCCGCGGTCATAGGCAGCGCGGATGATGTTGATCATCTCCGGGCGGTACGGCACGGTCGTCTCATACTTTCGGCTCATGTTCTGCACGCCGAGTCCAATGCTGGAGACCTCAAGCGAGCCGAGCTTACGTCGTCCGCTGAGCTTCGGCGACCCGCTGCCTGGTGTTGCGGGTGTTGCTTGAGGTTGCGAACCTACGAGCGGCACGGAACTGAGTGCCACGGTTGCACCCGCAAGAGCCGCTCTCGTCAAGAAGTCGCGGCGTCCTGTCGCACCAGCACGCCCGGCATATGAATGAGCCTTATCGGAGTTATTCATCTCGATCCCTTTAGGAGTTCTTCCGCGTGATCATCAATCTGTATTGATGGCAGAATCCCACACCGCCTGAGCGACCCGGTTGGTTCCGGATCGCATCACAGCTCTGACATCTTCAGCACAGCCTCAGGCAGCCGCGCCCCCTGCACTTCGATCTTCGCTGCCGCGGAGTTGATCTCCTGGAGGTCGTCTGCCGTGAGTTGTATGTTCACAGCGCCGAGGTTCTCTTCCAGGCGGTGAATTTTCGTCGTGCCCGGAATCGGAACGATCCACGGCTTCTGTGCAAGCAGCCATGCAAGGGCGACCTGCGCCGGAGTCCCGGCTTTCTGGTCCGCGATCTTCCTCAGCAGGTCAACGACGGCTTGGTTCGCCGCGCGCGCTTCAGGGGTGAAGCGCGGCGAGATGTTGCGGAAGTCGGTCGCATCGAAGGTAGTGTTTGTGTCGATCTTGCCCGTGAGAAAGCCCGCGCCGAGCGGACTGAACGGAACAAAACCAATGCCCAGTTCCTCGCATGTCCGCAGCACGTCGTTCTGCTCGACATCTCTAGTCCACAGCGAATATTCGCTCTGAACGGCAGTCACGCGCTGCACAGAATGTGCACGGCGTATGGTTTGCGCTCCTGCCTCGGAAAGTCCGAAGTGCTTGACCTTCCCTGCTGCGATGAGGTCCTTCACAGTGCCCGCAACGTCCTCAATGGCAACCGCAGGGTCAACACGATGCTGGTACAGCAGGTCGATGGTGTCGGTCTTCAGGCGTTTCAGCATCGCTCCAACAACTTCTCGAATGTGCTCCGGACGGCTACTCAGGCCGCTGCGTCGCTGTCCTGTTTTCGAATCAATGTCGAAGCCGAATTTTGTCGCGATCACCACCCGATCACGAAATGGTGCGACTGCTTCACCCACAAGTTCTTCGTTTGCGAACGGGCCATATGCCTCTGCCGTATCGAAGAGGGTCACACCTTGCTCGAAGGCTGTACGAATGATCTTCACGCCGTCTGGACGCGGCGTCGGCGGGCCATAGGCCGACGATAATCCCATGCAGCCGAATCCCAGTGCCGAGACTTCGAGTCCGCTTTTCCCGAGTGAGCGGCTCTTCATTTGATTCTCCTTGCAAAGCTATTGACGAAACATTCCTCGGAGCCAGAACCACTGCTTTACAAGAGCGCCGAATTTTGTGGAACTCCCGGCTCTCTCTACCTGTGTGGTTAATTATTCTTGTTATTCATTTTGACTGGCCTAAGGAGATGCGAGAACGTGAGTTGGGCGAGCTTCCACTTGCCGTTTTCCTTGATATAAACCTCAGTCACCATAAAAGGATTGGTGACTTCGTGCTCACCGACTGCTGCCTGCAAATCAATGTCCTCTAGCAGGATGGCTGTGTTACCAAATATGCGAGCGTCAACTGCGTAAACTACAGCTTTTTTGTACCAGATGCCGCCGCTCTTAATGGTGGCTAGCTCTTGGGTTTTTCCCCAGGTTCCTCCCATGTGAGTGAACATGGCTTTGTCATCAAATAGTGTCTCTAAGGAATCGACCTTCTTGTCTGCCATCCAATCCCATTTCATCTTTGAGAGATTGATGACTTCTTGTTGCTCGGGTGTTTGACTTGCGGCAGTTTTAATCGTTTCGGTTGGTGGCGCTGGCGATTGCTGTGCGTAGGACGATTGCGCAATCATTGTTAATAGAAATAGACCCATAATTAGGGTTAAGGTTTTCATGGCTCTCTCCAGGGGTGCGCGTCTTCATTTTGTTTCCCTTGCATCCTCGAATTTATGGGTAAAGGGCCGTCAACTGGTAGCCCGATCCTGCCTACTTATTGCCTATTCCTCTTGTCAGGCGAAAAATCAATGGCATTGCTGGAGCCACGCGGCTATCTTCAGAGAAGGACGGTGGAGATCGTTAACATGAAAAACACAAAAGAAAAGGCCACTCTGAAAGCGAACCAAGCCCGAGGGTCGCAGGCAGAACTCGCGCAGAAGATTGCCTCCTTCATGGGCAAGGAAGAGAATCGGACAACAGAGATTCCCGGCGTCAGCCTCCACCGGCGGACTGCGCCTACCCCGCCGTGCCGGATGACCTACCATCCGGGAGTCATCGTGGTCGCACAGGGCAGCAAGCAGGTGAACCTTGGCCGGACCAGCTTTATCTACGACGAGTCGCGCTTCGTCGTGACTGCGGTGGATTTGCCGATCGTGAGCTGGGTGGCCGAGGCGACCGAGGAGGTTCCCTGTCTCGCACTGTCAATCAAGTTGGACATGTCCATGGTGCGGGAGTTGCTCAGCCGTGAGGAAATTCATGTCGCAGAAGCTCCATCTGACAGTCCCGCTATATCAATCGGCGAGACCACGCCGGAATTCCTGAACGCATGCTGCCGCCTGCTGGATCTGTTGGACAATCCGCAGGACATTCCTTTTCTGAGCGGCCTGATTCAGCGCGAGATCATCTATCGCGTCCTGCGAGGACGCGTGGGAGCGCGCTTGCGCGCAGTAGCAACACTCGGAGATCAAAGCCACCGGACAGCAAAAGCGATTGCGTGGATCACCGCGAACTATGCCAAGCCTTTGCGCGTGGAAGAACTCGCACAGCTTGCGAGCATGGGCGTATCCACGCTGCACCATCATTTCCGGATGCTGACCTCGATGAGTCCGCTGCAGTATCAAAAACAGCTCCGGCTTCAGTCAGCGCGGAGCCTGATGCTGAACAATGGTCTCGATGCCGCCAGTGCGGCTTTTGAGGTCGGCTACGAAAGCGCGACGCAATTCAATCGCGAATACAGCCGCTTCTTCGGCCAGCCTCCTATGCGAGACGTTCGAGCGCTTCTTTCTCCGGGAGCTCCGAAACTCGAATTGGTCGGTAGTCTCTGAATCAGGTAATTTTATGGCCTTCGTCCTTAGCCGCAAGCCTGCGCTTTAGTTGGTCACTACTCTCACCGGTATTCGCCGGAGGACGGGTGGCCCAGGTTTTTGAGCGCAGAGAAAGGGAACACCAGCCGTGGATTTATATTCCGAAATCCGAAAAACCAGTCTGTAATTCTTAGCCTACGTGCAGCCCTCAGGTAGATTACCTAATACGAATTTTGACGAAGAAAACTGATTCTCGGCCTTGACTCCTCCGTCTCGCGTTCTATCATGAACGGACGCTCCTCCCTAGGAAGGGGACAACCCAATCTTCAACCCGCAATACGAAAATGGAGGAAGTCCCCATGAAACTGAATGACAGCATATCGACGTATGATGTTGCCGAGGCTTTGCAGGGCGAGACCGGCAAGTTTGAAGTAACCAGCCCCAACGGAGAGCGCTATTTCGTTACGTGCCAGCCCGGGCATTCCATCGTTAGTTTGGAGTGGGCCGGTTCTGAGCCGAACCTACAACCCTTCCTCGTGCGCAAAGTAGCTCAACCGATCGCGACGGAGGGTCGTTCCAAGAGATCCGCGGCTGCCTAGCACTTGTTGGGCAACCCAAGAAGCAAGCCCGGCTCCGATCAAGCCGGGCTTTTGATCTCTCATAAGTCGGTTTCAACACTCACGACTGGGTCAATGCGCGCTATCGCTGATTACGATAGTTATCTTGCCG